>JAMHXF010000093.1:0-243985 GCA_035910535.1 Archangium sp.
GCTCGCGGTCTCGGTGGGCGCGCATGCGTTGGTGCTGTGGTGGTTCTCGAGCGCCGAAGTCGTTCGTGCGCCGGCTCGCGTGTCGTCGCCAGTCTCAATCGACGTCGTCGAAGTTCGCGCTCCGCAACAGGCCGCGGCTCAAGGTGAAGGGCCGGCCAGGCCGGCACCCGTCAAACGAAGTCGCGCGCCCGTCGCGACGGCGACCGCACCGGTTGCTGAGGTCGCGGCGCTCGCAGCACCTGCTGAGTTCGAGCCCGCCCTTGAAGCCGCGCCCGCGTTTCAGGAAGCGGAGCGCTCGTCGGGTGGTGAAGCGGCGCCCGCGCAGCTCGACGTCGACGCGCTCGTTCACGCCCGGCTTACCGCCGCTGCCGAACGTTGCTACCCGGCCGCCGCGCGCCGCTTCCGCCAACGCGGCACGGTGAAGCTCTCGTTCTGCGCGGGCCCGCAAGGCGCCGTCATCGACGCGGCGATTCGCGAATCATCGGGGGCGTCACTGCTCGACGCTGCGGCGCAGGGGTGTGTGTTGGCGCAAGCGACGCCGCTGCCTGCTGAAGCGGCCTCGCGGTGCTTCTCGGTGCCTGTGCGCTTCGGCGCGCCGTGACTCAGTACACGTCGTACTTCTTGCGCGCGGCCTCGTGCTCGTCGGCGTCGCGCGACGGGCGCAAGATGCGCTGCGAATCGTGCAGGTAATACAGGAACTCGCTCGCCGTCGGCTTGAGCGCGGCTTCGAAGGACGCGGTCGTGCACGCACCAATCGGCGTCGGCGGCAGGCCTTTGCGGTAGCGCGTGTTGTACGCGTCTTTCTGGTCTCTCAAGCGCGCGAGGAACGCGACGCGGTCATTCCACTTCTCCAACTCGTAGCGGCTGGTGGCGTCGACCCCCAGCGCCCACCCCTTGTCGATGCGCTTCCACAGAATGCCGGCGACGAGCGGCCGGTTCGACGGCGTCGGCTCTTCACGCTCGAGCATGGAGGCCATCGTCACCAGCTCATGCAGCGTGTGCGTCTGCGCCTTCACGTCGGCTTCGTAGGGCGAATAAATGCGCGAGGTGAAGAGCTCCAACTGCTTCTGCACGAGCTGTCGACAGTCGATGCGGCCCTTCGGCAGTTGGTACGTCTCCGGGTACAGGTAGCCCTCGAGCGTGCCCTTCGGGAGCGGGAAGGGCGCGGTGTAGCCCTCGGCCGACGACGCGGCCTTGAGGTATTCGCCCGGCAGCGCGCGGCCCGCAGCGACGAGCGCCTCGTCGACGTCACGCAGCCGCCAACCTTCGAGCACCACGAAGGCCTCGTCCTCCGCGAGCGGTGGTTTCTCGAGCGCCGCGGCGACCTCCATGGGCGAGAGCGAGCGCGCCAACCTGAACTTGCCGGCCTTGAGCGCGAGCCCGCCGCGCTTCCACACCACGTAGCGGAACACCGTCGGGTCGGGCACGAGCGCGAGCTTCTGCAGCTGCGTGCCGATGCTGCGCGCGTTCGCGCCGCGCGGCACCTCGAACTCGACGTCTTCGACGCCCGGGCCCGGCGCGACGGCTAGAGAATCGAGCCGGAACACGTACCCGCCGACACCCAGCGCGGCCAACACCAGCAGCACCAACAGAACGAGAATCGCTCGCTTCACGGCGCATACGCTTCCACGGCGCATGTCGTTTCGCGAGCACGTTGAATGGCCGACCGACCGGTGTATGCGACGAGTCGATGTCACTGCACTTCGACGCCTCGCCTTCGTTCTGGAACCTGTACCCGCGCGTGCTGGTCGCGCAGAAGCCCGCGCGCCTCCGTGAGGGTGGCCGCGTGCCGCGCATCGACGGCTCGCTGCGGCGCGCGCGCATCGACGCGGTACACCTCGAGAAGTACCGGGCGCTGTGTGGCTTTCACGGGGACGCGGTGCCGGTGACGTACCCGCACGTGCTGGCGAGCGGGCTGCACCTGGCGATGCTTGCGTCGCGAGAATTTCCGGTGCGCTTGCTGGGCCTCGTGCACGTCGCCAATCGCATCGAGCAGCGCGCTCCGTTGACGACCTCCTCGTCAGGGGAGCTGGTCGCGTGGCTCGAAGGGCACCGCGAGACCGAGCGTGGGCAGGAGTTCGACCTCCACACCGAGTGGCGCGAGGGCTCGGACGTGCCGTGGCGCGAGACGATGACGTTTCTCGCGCGTGGGCCGAAGCGCGCGGCCGCGAAGCCGGTGGCCGAAAAGACGCTGCGCCCGGCCGCTGACGCGACGTTCCTCTTCGACGCGCCTGCAGACATCGGCCGTCGCTACGGGCCGCATGCGGGCGACGTGAACCCGATTCACTTGTGGAACACCACGGCGAAGCTGTTCGGCTTCAAGCGCGCGATTGCGCACGGCATGTGGAGCCTCGCGCGCTGCGCGGCGGAGCTGCCGGAGTGCAAGACGCTCGACGTGCAGTTCAAGCTGCCGGTGTTTCTGCCCGCGAAGCTGGTGCTGGAGCGGCGCGGTGACGACTTCACTTTGTTCGATGAGCGGCGCGAGAAACCGCACCTGTCGGGCTCATTCAGTCGAGCGTGAGCTTCTCGTCGACGTCGCTGTCTGTCAGCACCGGCTGCGGCAGCGTGTCGAGCAGCGGGCGCAGCACGTTGAGCGCCGGCGGTACGTAGCGCGAGACCTCTTCGCCGAACTCCTGCGCGTAGATGTTCGTCACCTCGACGAGCAACGGGTCTTTCGCGGGGAAGCTGCCGGCCGCCGTGCCTGACCACGCTTCGCGGCCATCGCTGCACCGCGCGAGCGCGCCGGCGACCTCGATTTCAAAACCCTCGCCCTGCGCCTTCACCGTGGGCTTCAGAAACAGCACGCCTTCGATGGCGTCTTCACCGCCGCACACGTCGGCGAGTTGCACGGCTTCGACCTGCGCGAGCTCCTTCTTTACGAGGAAGTCGCGCTTCTGATTCACGTAGCGGCGCGCGATGCGGGCCCACGCTTCACCGGCCTTCGCCTGCGAATCAGGCAGCGGTTGCACCACGACGGCCAGGCGTTTCACCGAGTTCGCGTCGCCCTGCTTCCAGTCGTCGCGAACCTGCGCGGACTTCACGATGGAGCACGACGACGCCAGCACCAGCAGAGGAATGACTCGCTTCATGGCGCGCGAATGTATGCCGGTTTCTATTGCCCCGCGCCGTCAGCGTAGCGACAAGCGGTGCCATGCCTTTCTCACCACGCCTCGTCACACGGTTGTTGGCGGTCGCCTTCGCGGTGGCGGCGGTGCCGTCGTTCGCGAGCGGCTCAGGTCACGGAGACCCTGCGGCGCCGGTGGTGCTCTCGCTCGCGGTGATGTTGTTGTCGGCGAAGCTCGGCGGCCACTTCGCCGTGCGCTTCAAGCAACCAGCGGTGCTGGGAGAGCTGCTGGTCGGTGTGCTGCTGGGCAACCTGTCGCTGCTCGGCCTCGCGTGGTTCGAGCCCATGGCGCAAGACACCTTCGTCGACATGTTCGCGCGCGTCGGGGTCATCATTCTGCTCTTCGAGGTCGGCCTCGAGAGCACCGTCAGCCAGATGATGAAGGTCGGCGTCTCGGCGCTGTTGGTGGCCGTCATCGGCGTGGTGGTGCCGTTCGCGGTCGGTTACCTGGTGACGCGCGCGCTGCTGCCGGAGGCGAGCACCTATGTCGCGCTCTTCATCGGCGCGACGTTGACAGCGACGTCGGTGGGCATCACCGCGCGCGTGTTGAAAGACCTCGAGAAGAACCAGCTCCCCGAGTCGCGCGTCATTCTCGGCGCGGCCGTCATCGACGACGTGCTGGGGCTCGTCATTCTCGCGGTCGTCACCGGCGTCATCGGCGCCGCAGACCGGGGCAGCGAGCTCGCGCTGAGCGAGGTGGCCGTCACGCTCGGCAAGGCCGTCGCGTTTCTCGTGCTGTCGTTGGTGATTGGCATCTGGCTCTCGCCGCGCATGTTCAAGTTCGCCTCTCGTCTGCGCGCCGGCATGGTGCTGCTCGCGTTCGCGTTGGCGTTCTGCTTCGGCCTCGCGTGGCTCGCTGACTTCATCGGGCTGGCGCCCATCGTCGGCGCGTTCGCGGCGGGGCTCATTCTCGAAGATGTGCACTACGCGGAGCTCAAGACGAAGGAGCACCACACGCTCGAGCAGTTGGTGCACCCGCTCTCGAACTTTCTGGTGCCGATTTTCTTCGTGCTCATGGGCATGCGCACCGACCTGCAGTCCTTCACCGCGCCCGGCGTGTTGTCGCTGGCGGCGGCGCTCACCGTCGTCGCCATCGGCGGCAAGCTCGTGTCGGGGCTCGGCGCGCTCGGCAAGGGGCTCGACCGCCTGAGCATCGGCGTCGGCATGGTGCCGCGCGGCGAAGTGGGGCTCATCTTCGCGAGCATCGGCAGTCAGCTCACCGTGAAGGGCGAGCGTGTCATCGACGAGAAGGTCTTCTCGGCGGTGGTGGTGATGGTCATCGTCACCACCATGCTGACGCCGCCGGTGCTCAAGTGGAGCCTCAACCGCAGAGCGACGTGAAGCGCTGCGTCGCTGCGGCGGGCAGCTCGGCGTCCAGCGTGGCGCCGTGACGTTGCGCCGGGTGCAGTGACTCGAGCGGCTCGAACAACCACAGCTCGAGCGCCGTTGCGTCAGGCGTCGTCTGCGCGTCGACCTTCGTGAGCTGCCCCCGCTCGAAGTGAAAGCGCGCGCGACGTTTGCCTTCGGCCGAGCTGCGCGCCCACGCTGGCCACACGTCGAGCTCTGCGATCTGCTTCGCCACCGCGAACCACTTCGCAGGCTCGTGCGTCTCGACCTCGAGGTGCGTCAGGCGCGAGAGGTGCGGCGTCACCAGCTTCACGTCGGCCCAGTTGCCTTCGCGCAGCATGAGCCGCTTCACGTTCGGGCACGACGCGAGTACTTCGAGTGACACGTCTCTCTCGTGCAGCACGCCGAGAGAGGTCAGCGCGTTCAGCATCGTCGCCGGTGCCGTGGTGAGCAGCGTGGTCTTCGCGGTCAGCGAGCGAAGCGACTTGAGCATCGGCGAGCGCAGCACGTCGGCGAGCGGCAGGTTGGAGCCACCGTCGAGCTCCAGCGACTGCAGCGTCGCCAGGACAGGTTCGTCAGACAGCGGAAGGTCTGCCGGCTTCCACGCTGAGATGTGGACCTCACGCAGCACGCCGTTCCGGAACACCGCCGTGCCTCGCAGCGCGCCACGTGCGAGCGAACGCAGCCACTGCTTCTCGTGCTTCTTCTGTAGCTGAGCAATGCGTCGCGACTCAGGCGAGCCACGTTGCAGTGCATTGAACTCACCGCGCGGGTCGCTGTGCTCGAGCAACCAGTCGGTGAAGACGGCGACGCGCGCGTCGTCGCTCGGGTCTTCGGCGATGAAGCGGAGCAGCGACGCTTCCGACTCGGCCCCGGGTGCTTCATGCGGCGCGACGGCGTCGTCAGTCGGCAGGGTCTGCTCGAGCCAGCCCAGGGCGGGCACCTGCGCGACGAAGCGCTGCACGATGGCCCGGTGTTTCGGCTCGCCGTGCACCGACAAGAGCAGCGCCGCGATGGTGAAGTACGGGTGCTCTACCGTCGCCTTGATGGGTGCGCGGTGCAGCAACGCGGCCGCTGCGTCGCCGATGCGTGCGTCGCGCGTGCAGTCGATGAGCGCCGAGGCGCGCTCCGCCACCTTCGTCGCTGGGCCTTCGGTGAAACCGTCGAGCGCTGCCGGCGGCGCGGCCTTCGTCGGTGTGCCCAGCGCCTTGACGAGCGCAGGGACGACGGCCGCACGCCACGCCCCCGTGCGCTCGCTCTCGACCTTCACCGTCGCCACGAGGCTGCGGGCGTTCACGCCGTGCAGCAACGCGAGCCCGGTGGCCACCGCTGCCGCGCCCAGTTGCTCGCGAGACCGAAAGGGGAAGTCGTTCAACAGCGCCACCGCCGCCGCAGCGATGCGTGGGTCTGGCGTGAATGACGTCAGCGCACGCAGCCGCGCTTCGAGCCGCGGCGCACTCAGCGTGCGGAGGTCACTGAGCAACGCGTCGAGCTCGTCTCGTCGGGCGGCCATGCGCGCAGGCTACGCCACGAAAACCGGAAAACGGTGCGACGCGTACGTGGGCACCGTGACCATCAGTCTCACCGTGACGCGCGTCTTCTCTGTGGTGCTGGTGCTCGTCGGCATCGTCGGCTTCGTGGTGCCCGCCGACGCCGCGTTGACGAGTGGAGCGCCGGCCTACAACGTCTTCCACCTCGTCTTCGGCTTCATCGGCCTCGGCTGCGCGCTCTCGAAGCAACCGTCAGCAGCGAAGGCCTTCAACTTCGGTTTCGGGCTCATCGACCTGTACCAGGCGCTCGCGAGCTTCATGCACTGGTGGCCCGAGTCGCTCTTCCGGTGGACGCGCGTCGATGACGTGCTTCATGTCGTCATCGGCGCGGCGTTGGTTGGCGTCGCGCTGCTCCCGGCCGAACCTCGCAGCGCGCTGGCTCGCTAGGTGTGCTCTTACGGTGTCGCCGGCGGTGCGGCAGGCGGAGGCGGCGGCGTGTTGTTGAGGTTCGAGCGCGTGTCGACCACGAGGCGACCGCCGATGTAGTGGTACGTGATGCTGCGGCCGCAGCCGAGCATTCCGAACGTGCCGCTGGCGAGGTACTGCCGGGTGATTTGCTCTCGCGGGCACTGCAGGTCGAGCGACGCGCGCTTCTCGGGGACCTCGAGCCAGTTGCAGACGCCGGCCACGCAGTGCAGCAGCGCCTGCATCGACTTGCCGCAGCCATCGACCTGGTATGCGTGAACGTTGCCTTCGAGCGAGTTCACGAAGCGCGCGTTGAGCTGCTGCTTGGGGCACTGAAGCTCGCCCTGCGCGTTGACGTAGAGGCTCGCCTCGCGCTTGCGATTCATGCCCGGCCCTTCGACGGTCAGCTCCGGTCGGTGACGACAACCCGTGACGACGACGCCCAGCACCACGACCCACGTGAGTTTGTTCATGCGTCAGTCTTTGCCACCCACGCCCCAGCTTTCCAACTTTCGATACAGCGTCTTGCGTTCGATGCCCAACGTGCGCGCGGCGGCCGTCTTGTTGCCCTGCTGCGCTTCGAGCACGCGCAAGATGTAGCGCTTCTCGAGCTCTTCGAGCGTCACCAGCTCGCTGGGGTCATTCGCAGACACCACGACGCGCGCAGGCCTGTCTTGCAGCAGCTTCTCGGGCAGGTCGTCGACGCCGATTTCATCGAAGCGCGTCAGCGCCACCGCGCGCTCCATGCAGTTCGAGAGCTCGCGCACGTTGCCGGGCCAGTCCCACGCGAGCAGCCGCGCCGCCGCCGGTGCCGAGAGCCCCTTGATGGCCTTGCCGGCCCGCGCGCTGAACTCCGCGAGGAAGCGTTGAGCGAGCGGGAGGATGTCGGCCAGGCGCTCCCGCAGCGGCGGCAGCGGCACGTGCACCACGTTGATGCGGAAGAAGAGGTCTTCGCGGAACTCGCCCTTCTCGATGCGCGCCTCGAGGTCGCGGTTGGTGGCCGCGATGATGCGCACGTCGATGGCGTGCTCGGCGCGCGCGCCCAGTGGCCGCACCTTTCTTTCCTGCAGCACACGCAGCAACTTGGGCTGCAGGCCCAGCGGCATGTCGCCGATTTCGTCGAGCAACAAGGTGCCGCCGTTGGCTTCGGTGAAGAGCCCGACGCGCGCCTCCCGGGCGTCGGTGAACGCGCCGCGCACGTGGCCGAAGAGCTCGCTCTCGAGGAGCGTCTCGGGCATCGCCGCGCAGTTGATGGCGACGAATGGGCCGCTGCGCCCACTGCGCGTGTGAATGGCGCGCGCGAGCACTTCTTTGCCGGTGCCCGATTCGCCGGTGATGAGCACCGAGCTCTGGCTCGATGAGACACGACCCACCAGGTCGACGGCGCGCTGCATGGCGGCGCTCGCGACCACCAGGCCTTCGAGCCGCGTGCCATTGCCGACTTCAGTGCGGAGCCGCGCCACTTCACGACGCAGGTTGCGGTGCTGCACTGCGCGCTCGAGCGCGATGACGATGCTGTCGAGCTTCGCGGGCTTCGAGAGAAAGTCGTATGCGCCGGCGCGAATGGCGGCGACCGCGGTCTCGTAGCTGCCGAAGCCGGTGAGCACGATGAGCGGCGTGTCGGGGTGGCTCTGCGCGACGCGCTCTGCGAACTCGAGGCCGCCGAGGCCCGGCATGTTCAAGTCGGTCAACACCACGTCGACGTCTTCGGCGTTGAGCTGCGTGAGCGCGACCTCGGCGCGCTGTGCCGTCACCACGCGGTAGCCGCGCTGCGAGAGCCCGAGCTCCAGCGTGGAGGTGAGGTTGGCGTCGTCGTCGACGAGAAGCACTCTGCCGCTCATGACTTCCTCATGGCACGAAGGGGAGGTGGAGCGTGAGCGTGCTGCCGCGGCCTGGCGCGCTCTCGACGCCGAGGAAGCCGCCGTGGTCTTCGAGAATGCTCGCGGTGATGGGCAGGCCGAGGCCGGTGCCCTCGCCGACGGCCTTGGTGGTGAAGAAGGGCTCGAGCAGGCGCGTGCGGACCTCTTCCGACATGCCGCTGCCGTCGTCGGTCACCGACAGTGTGCTCCATTGTTTTTCGCGCGCGGTGACGAGGCCGGTGCTGACGCGAACGTGCCCGCCGGTGCTGCACGCGTGCAGCGCGTTGACGACCACGTTGGTGAGCGCCTGCTGCAGCAGTCCTTCGTCGCCTTCGGTGCGTAGCGCCGTGGTGTCTTCGACCTTCAGCTCCACGCCTCTGCGTGTGGCGAGCGGCTCCACGAGCTCGATGACGGTGCGGGCGAGGGCGTCGACTTGAAAGACGCGGCGCTCGAGCTGTCGTGGGCGCGCGAAGTCGAGCAGCTGGCGCACGAGCTTGGTGACCTGCTCGGTGCACTGAATGATGACGCGCGCCGACGACTGGGCGGGTGTGTTGCTCTCGGTGTCTTCGACGATGAGGCCCGCCCGCGCTTCGATGACGTTGAGCGGCGTGCCGAGCTCATGCGCGAGCCCTGACGCGAGGCGGCCGACGCTGACGAGCTTGTCGGCGCGGCGCAGTTGTTCGACGGCGGCGAGGCGCGCGGCGGTCTCCCGGCTCGTCGCTTCTCGCGCTGCGCCGAGGTGGCGACACATGGCGTTCATCTCAGTGGCGAGCTGCGAGAGCTCGTCTTGCCCCGGGAGCTTCAGGTCGGGCTCCAGCTCTCCGCGGCCGACGGCGCGGGCCTTCTCCATCAACGCGCGGGTGCGCCGCGCGACGAGCCACCAGCCGAGCACGAAGGCGGCCAGCGCCATGCCGCCAGCGGTCATCACCGCCAACAGCAGCGCGTCGTTGAAGTGCTGACGAACCCAGTCACCTTCATGCGCTGGCGGCTCCGACACCTCGATGGCTCCGGCGGCCGCTTCACCGAGGCGCACCGGCGCGAGCGTGAAGCGGCGCACCTCACCGGCCGTGACTTCACGCGTGGTCGACTGCGGCTTCCCGAGCGCGAGCGTGGCGCAGTCGACAGGGGCGGGCGGCGTGTCGACGTGGCCTGCCAGGCAGACCCAGCGAATGCGCACGTCGCCATCGTGACGTTCGCTCGTCTGCTCGACCATGCGCCGCGCGGCCTCGAGCCCTTCACGTGGCGCGAGCAGCTCCACCGAGTCGGCCAGCGTGGTGGCCACGAGAAAATGGGTGCGGTCCATGTCGCGCTCGAAGTCGGCCCGCGCTTCGTCGAACTGGCGGAGCTCATGCAACGCGAGCATCAGGATGACGACGGCGAGGAACGCGACGGTGAGGCGGGTGACGAGGCGCATGGGGTCCTGGCGAGGCTCAGCGCTTCGCGCGCATGAAGAGATAGATGACGATGGCCACGTTGAGCAGCAAGGCGATGACACGCACCGCGCTGACGTGTTGGACGATGGCGGTGACTTCGAACGGCACGAGCACCGTCGCTGCGGCCGCGACGAACCACGGGCCCCAGCGCTTCTCTTTCCACAGCGACCAGCCTTCGACGAAGCACACCACCGCGTCGAGGCCGAGCGCGCCGGCGACCAGCGCGAGGTGTGGAGGCGCCAGTGCCGACGTCACCGCCGACGACACGAGCAACGCGAGGTGACTGGTGAGGTGCGCGTGCAGCGTGTCGACGAATGTTGAGAGCGTTGACGGGTCGACCACGCAGAGCGCGAGCGCAGCCACCGCAGCGGCGACGGCGCGCGCGAACTTGTACGCCACGATGAGTTGAACGCCAGCCTTCACGCGCCAGCGAACTTCGCACGTCGAAAAGTCGTTTGAGCCGAAACACGATTCGGGGCGCCGCATACGAAGGAGGCGACCGGTTGGTTTTCGCCGGTCCTCTCCCCTCGAAAAGGACATCTATGCGCGCGGTTTCCCGTCTGCTCGGTCTGACGTCTGTCGTCGTGTTTTCATGCGGTGCTCCTGAGGCGATGCCCGATGGTGGCGCCACGTCGACGGCCCGTGTTCGCGTCGTTCATCTGAGCCCCGACGCGCCAGCCATCGATGCGTACGTGAATGATGAAGCAGCGGCGGTGAAGCAGCTCGCGTTTGCATCGGGCTCCGACGTGAAGAAGGTGCCTGCTGGCCGCGGTGCTTTTCGTGTGACGGCTGCAGCGAGCGCCAGCGCGGTGGCGACGGCGAGCGACGTGCTCTTCGAGCAAGACCGCGACTACACGGCGTTCGCGTTCGGCAAGTTGGCGAACCTTCAGCTCAACGTGGTCGAGAACGACACGCGCGGGCTCGCGAGCGGCAGCGTTCGTCTGCGCGTTATTCACGCGGCCGACGGCGTTGGTGCGGTGAACGTGTTTCAGGTGCCCGCGACCGGTGCGCCAGTCTCAGTCGCGCCGAACCTCCGCTATGGCGCGCCCGCAGCGCCGGTCGACGTGCCTGATCAACCGTTCGTCGTCGGGCTCGATGTCGACGCTGATCAATCGCCTGACCTGCTGTTCGACGTGCCTGCCTTGCCGCGTGGCGCCGTCGTCAACGTCTTCGCGGTGCTCGATGCTTCCGGCGCTCCGTTTCTGCTCGCGCAGCTGCAGGGCTCGACGACGCCTCGTCTCACGCCGCTCTTCGCGCAGCTCCGGGTGCTGCACTTGAGCCCTGGCGCACCGGCCGTCGAGGCGTTCGTCGACGGTGCGAAGCCCGAGGGGTACCAGCGCATCTCCTTCACGCAGAGCACGCCGTACGCGTCGCTGTCGGCGGGCGCGCATCGCCTCGAGGTCTCGGCCGACGGCACGGCGGCGGGCGCGGTGCTCACGGTGCCTTCGGCGCAGTTCGCGGCCGGAAAGCGCTACACGGCCGTCGCCTACGACGCGGTCGCGAGCCTCAAAGCGTTGCTCATCGAAGACGCCGAGGCGCCCACCGGCGCGAGCATCAAGGTGCGCGCCATTCACGCCGCTCCGGGGGTCGGTCAGGTCGACGTGCTCTCGTTGGCGGCCGATGGCACCACGAGCCCGGTGGTGAGTGACGTGAGCTTCGGCCAGGTGTCTGCGGCGCTCGAGCTGCCTGCTGGCGCGTACACGCTGGGTGTCGACGTGAATGACGACGCGAACGCCGACCTGTACTTCGAGCTGCCGAACCTCCCCGGTGGCACCACGGCCAACGTCTTCGTCACACAAGACGCGCAGGGTTCGGTGTTCGCGCTCGCACAGCTCGGTGACGGGACCATCGCGCGCGTGGAGCCGTCGACCTCGAAGCTCCGCGTCGTTCATCTCTCTCGCAACGCGCCCGCCGTCGACGTGTACGCCAACGGCGCGAAGGTGGTGACCAACCTCGCCTACGCGGTGACCACCACGGCGCTCGAAGTGAGCAGTGGCGCCTACGCGCTCGCGGTCACCGCGACGGGCGCGCCCATCGGCAGCGCGGTGTTGAACGTGCCGGGCGTGAAGTTGTTGCCCGGCCGCAGCTACACCGCGCTCGCCTATGGAGACCTCGCCTCCATCACCGCTGCGCTGCTCGAAGACGACGCGAGCGGGCTCAATACGAACACCGACATCCGCCTCCGCATCACGCACGCGGCGACCACCGTCACGCGCGGCGACGTCTACGCCGTGAAGCCCACCGGCAACACGCTGCTCGTGCCCAACATCGGCTTCGGCGAGACGAAGGGCGCGCTCGACCTCGCGTCGTCGTCGTACACGGTGGGCTTCGACGCCGAGTCCAACGGCACCATCGACATCGCGTTCGACCTCCCGGTGCTCGCGCCCGGCAGCTTCGCCAACGTCTTCGTCGCGACGGACGCCGTCGGGCAGGTCTACCTGCTGATTCAGACCACTGGCGCCGGTGCGCTGCGCGTCAACCCGAGGTGATTCGGGCGCCGGCCTGCACGAGACGAAACGTGCAGGCCGTGCCTTCACGCGAGACGACTTCAACGCGGTCTGCGAGCGGCCCGGCGTTGACGGTGCGGAACTCGAGCATGCCCAGGTAGAAGCCCGGTACGTCGCTGACGTCGTTGATCCACACCTTGCATACGCCGTCGACGCGCGGGGTGATGCGGCACTCGATGAAGTTCGTGCCGGTGCGGAAGTTGTGCGTGAGCCGGTGCAGCGAGCGCTCGCGCCCAATCATGCGGCCCACGGTCACCATCACCTTGCCGACCAGCGTGGTGGTGAAGGACTCGAGCACCAGGTGCGCGATGCGACGGTGCGCCTCCAGCGCCTCGAGCTCGGGGAAGAGGTCGGAGCCCAGCACCTTCACCGCGCGCGCCCACTTCTCGGCCTCCAGCGTCGGCTCGGGCTCTCCGTCGAGGTAGAGCCCGAGGTCAGCGAGCTGCATGACGGCGTTCGCAGACACACGACCACGCGCCACCGAGAGCAGCGCCTCGATGGTCGGCAACTTCATCAACTTCGCTGGCGCTTCGGGCGTCACCACCGAGGCTCACAGGGTAGCCGAGACGAGCCCGTTACTTGCGCCTCCTTTGATGCTGTGCGGATCTCACGTCGTGCCTCCGTCCGTGCGTCTTGCCCCGCTGCTCTTCCTCGCGCTCTCGACCGCGTGCGGCAGAGGCCCCGGCGAGTGCGAACCGGGCAAGAGCTACCCTTGCTACACGGGCGCGCCAGGTACGCAGGGCACGGGCGCATGTCGCGCTGGCACGGCGCTGTGCGGTGCGTCGGGCACGCTCGGTACGTGCACGAATGAAGCAGTGCCGCAACCCGAGCTGTGTGACGGCAACGACAACGACTGCGACGGAGACGTCGACGAAGGTGTCACCAACGCGTGTGGCGGTTGCACGCAGCTGGCGAACGCGCCGGGCGAAGCGTGCCTGCCGTGTGGTGTGTGGGCCTGCGCCGGTCGCGAAGCGCTGACGTGCAGCGGCGGGCGGCTCAACAACTGTGGCGCGTGCGGCGCGGCCGACGTGACGGGGCTCAACGCGGCGTGTGTCGGCGACAACGGCTGTGCCGGCACCACGGCCTGCGGCGACGGTGGCACAGCGACGACGTGTGTCTTTCCTCAGAAGAACAACTGCGGCGTGTGCGGCCTCGAGCCCGTCACCGGCGTCGGCGAGTCGTGCAGCGCCGGCGGTTGCTCAGGCACGCTGCGCTGCAACGCGGCAGGCACCGGTACGGTGTGCGGCGGCCCGGCTCGCAACAACTGCAACGCGTGTGGCTTGCCTGACGTCACCGGCCTCGAGGTGCGCTGCACGTTGAGCGGCCCGGGCTGTGGCGTCACGGCGTGCAATGCCGCGGGCGATGGCGTCGCGTGTGTCGCCAGCCAGGTCGACCCTGATTCAGACGGCGTCGCCAACCCGTGTGACAACTGCCCGAACATCGCCAACCCCACGCAGCTCGACGGCGACGGCGATGGCGTCGGCAACGCGTGCGACAACTGCCCCGCGACGCCCGGCGCACCGCAGACCGACTCCGACGGCGATGGCCACGGCGACGCGTGTGACAACTGCGCCAACGTCGCCAACCCCACGCAGGCCGACGCCGACAACGACGGCCTCGGTGACGCGTGTGACAACGACAGCGACAACGACAACGTGCCCAACGCCACCGACAATTGCGTCAACGTCGCCAACCCGAACCAGCTCGACACTGACGCAGACGGAAAGGGTGACGCCTGCGACAACTGCGTGACGACGGCCAACCCGTCACAGCTCGACACCGACGGAGATGGTCGCGGCGACGCGTGTGACAACTGCGCGACCGTCGCCAACGTCAACCAGCTCGACGGCGACGGTGATGGCAGGGGCGACGTCTGCGACAACTGCGCGAGCGTGGCGAACACCTCGCAGGCCAACGCTGACGGCGACCTCTTCGGCGACGCGTGCGACAACTGCCCGACGTTGCCCGGCAATCAGGTCGACGCCGATGGAGACGGTCGCGGCGACGTCTGTGACATCGTCATCTCCGAGCTCGCGGCGGCTGGCCCTGACGGCGCCGATGACGAGTTCATCGAGCTCTTCAACGCGTCGGCCCAGCCCGTTTCAATCGCCGGGTGGCTGCTGCAGTACGTGCCATCGAGCAACACGCCGGCGGCCATCAGCGTGTTGCCGGCAGGCGCCTCGATTCCCGCGCGCGGCTTCTATTTGGTTACTTCGCGCACGTCGGGGGGCGGCAGCGGCGGCAACTACACCGGCGCTGCGACGCCTGACTTCGTCGTGCTCAGCGGCGCGGGCACCACGAAGGCCATCGGGTTGAGCAGCGGCATTGGCGCAGTTCGCCTCGCGTTGCCCGGCGCCACGACGATGACGCCGTCATCGAGCCCGTTGCTCAGCGACGTCGTGGGCTACGGCGTCGGCGCCACGTGTGAAGGCGCGCCGAGCGTGGTCGGCGCGTGGGGCAGCAGCAGCCCGTACACCGGCGCGTCGCTCGAGCGGAAGGCGTCAGCCACGTCGACCGAGGCGACGATGACTGGCAGCGAAGCGAACGCGGGCAACGGGCGCGACACGCAGAACAACGCGGCCGACATTCTTCCCCGCGCCGCGCGACAACCGCAGAACAGCAGCAGCCCCGTCGAGCCGTGACGCGCTTCGCGGTGCTCGGGTACAACGCCCCTCATGAAGCCCGAGCTGCGCAGTGACCGGCTGTCTCTCTTCGACGCGGTCGTGCGGCATGGCGGGTTCTCTGCCGCAGGGCGCGTGCTGGGGCTGCCGCAGTCGTCAGTCAGTCAGCACATCGCCGCGCTCGAAGCCGACGTCGGCGAGCCGCTGTTCGACCGCTCGAGCCGGAAGCTGCGGCTGACGGAAGCGGGCCAGTCGTTGGCGACGAGCGCACGTGCGGTGCTCGACGCGCTCGAGGCCTCGCGGCTGGCGTTGCAGCACCTGGGCACGGTCGCGAGCGGCTCGTTGGTGCTGGGCGCGAGCGACACGTTGGCGACGCACCTGTTGCCGCCGGTGTTCGCGGCGTTTCGTCGCGCGTACCCTGCGGTGGAGCTGCGGCTCGACAATCGCCCGTCGCCTGCGTTGGCGGAGCGCGTGGCGGCGCGGGAAATTGACCTCGCCATCGTCTCGTTTCCGCTCGCGCCGGGGAGCTCGTTGTTTGCGAAGCTCAAGCAGGTGCCGCTCGCGCCGCAGCATGACGTCGTCATCGCGCCGAGGGGCCACGCGCTGGGCAAGAAGACGCGCGTGCGGCTCAACGAGCTGGCGAAGCACCCGCTGGTGTTGCTCGACCGCACCACCGGCGCGCGCGCGTGGCTCGAGCGTCAGTTCATGCAGGCGGAAGTCACCCCGCGCGTGGCGATGGAGATGAGCAGCCTCGAGGTGCTCAAGCGGCTGGTGGCGCTGAACTTCGGCGTCTCGGTGGTGCCCGAGCTCGCGGTGCGCACGGAGGTCGCTTCGAAGGACCTCATCACGCGGCCGTTGCAGGGCGTTCCACGGCGCATGGTGGGGCTGCTGTTGCCGCCGTCACCGAGCCGCGCCGCGTTGGCCTTCGCGAAGCTCGCGCGCGAGCTGCTGCACTGAAAAGAATCCTCCCGAAGCGGCCGAGCGCGATTCTCGCAGTGCGTCATCAACGCGAGAGCGACTTCTATTGATCGAACGTCGCGGTTTTCTGTTTTCGCGGGCTACCGTGTCCATCTCTCCGCTGCGCCCTTTCCGGGAGGTTCGAGTGCTCCACCGTGTCTTCGCCGCGCTGAGTGTCTGTCTCGCGGCTGCAGCCTGGGCCAAGCCGCCCGCGGCCGACGTGTTCTGCGCGCGCTACCCGACGTCGCCCACCTGCGTGAGCGGCAGACCCGCGTGCTCGTACTGTCACGTGGCGCCGCCGCAACGAAACGTGTTCGGTGAAGCGCTCGAAGCGCAGCTGGCACCGGGGGCGGCGCGGCCCTTGTCAGACGGAGACTTCACCAGCGCGTTGCCCGGTGCACTCGCCGCCATCGAGGGCGCCGACAGTGACGGCGACAACGTCAGCAACCTGCTCGAGATTCAGAAGGGCACGTTGCCGGCAGAGCGCCGCAGCTTCCCCAACGACGTGCCGTGCGCGGGCGGCAACAACCCGCAGTTCAAGGTCTGCCAGTACGACGTTCGCTACGTGTACCGGAAGGTGCTGCTCGACTTCTGCGGCTACTCGCCGACGTTCGCCATGCTCAAGACCTTCGACGCGCTCGCCGATGACGCCGCACGTCGCGCCTTCGTCGACACCGAGCTCGACCGCTGCGTCACCACCGACTTCTGGCGCGGCAAGCACGGCGCGCTGTGGAAGCTGGCGCACCCGAAGATTCGCCCGGTCAGCTCGCTGAAGTCAGGTGAAGACCAGGGGCAGATTCCGCTCGCCGACTACTACGACGACTACGCGCTCTTCACGTACGCGCACACCGACGACCACGACGTGCGCGAGGTCATCACCGCCGACTTCTTCGTGCAGCGCATCGGCAGCAACCCGACGCAGTACAACAAGGTGCAAGCGCTCGCGTCGCAGGCTGTCGACCAGGCGCACCGCGCCGGCAACATGACCAGCGCGTGGACGCTGACGTACTTCGTCATGTTCACCGCGCTGCCGCGCAACGCCGCCTCGCAGATGTACCGCGCGTACCTGGGCCTCGACATCGCGAAGCAGGAAGGCCTGTTCTCGGTGGCCAACGAGCCGCGCGACTACGACGCGAAGGGCGTTCAAGCGCAGGCCTGCGCCGCATGTCACGCGACGCTCGACCCGTTGAGCTACCCGTACCGCAACTACAACGGCATCAGCCTCAACCAGTATTCAAACCGCTACATCCCCAACCGGCTCGAGCTCTTCTTCCCCAACGAAGCGTCGACGATTTCGCAGACGCCTGAAGCGGGCATGCTCTTCGGTCAGCCCGTCGCCACGCTGCGTGACTGGGCGCGCGTGGCCGCTGACTCCGACGCGTTCCTCGTCTCGACGACGACCGACTACTGGAAGCTGCTCGTGGGCCACCCGCCGACGGCCGAAGAGAACGAAGAGTTCGTCACCACGTGGCGCGCGCTCAAGTCGACTCACAACTACCGGGTGCGTGGCCTGCTGCACGACCTCATTCGCACGGAGGCCTACGGTGCGCCTTGAACTCCTCGCAGTGGTGAGCCTCGCGTTGTGCGCGTGCCCGGCCGTCACCGAGCTCCCTGACGCCGGTGGTTCAGGCGGCGGCTCGGCGACCGGCGGTGGCGCAGGTGGTGGTGGCGGCTCCATCGACCTCGACGCGGGCATCACGAGGTCGGCGAAGGGGCGGCTGCGCTTCAAGGGCAACGAGCGCTTCACCGTCGACCTCGCGGTGGGCCTCGGCGGCACGGTTGACCAGGTCTGCAAAGAGCTGGGCCAGTACGACTGCTCGTTCTTCGTGCACCCCGTGGCGCTCGGCGGCGTCGAGCCATACGGAGTCGGCCTCTACGAGCCTCCCTCTGTCACCGGCGCGACGACGTCGTTGGTGGTCGAGCGCGTGGTGCTCTCGGCGTGTACGGCGCGCATCAACGCCGACCTGTCGAACCCCGCGGGCGCGCTCATCTTCAAGGGCGTGCCGGTGAGCGGCGGCAAGTTGAGCGCCGTCGACGGGCCTGGCGTGCGTGCGCTCATCGTCGACCTCGCGCAGCGCGGGTGGCTGCGTGACCCGAGCGAAGCTGAAGTCGCAGAGCTCGTTCAGCTCGCGCGTGACGTCGAAGTCGCGCAGCCGAACGACGCGGCAAAACAGTGGATGCAGGCGGCGTGCTTCGCCGTGTTCTCGTCGGCTGAAGCCGTCTTCTACTGAAGGGGAGTCGCATGTCGCTCAAAGGCAACGGAAGACTCTCTCGTCGTGAGTTGATGCAGGCGCTGGCCGCGTGCGGTGCGGGTTCGACTGCGCTCGCGCCTTTCTTGTCGGGCTGCCGTGGTGCGCTCGACACGCCCGAGGCCCTCGAGAAGCGCGGCGGTCGTCGCGACGCGCTCGACGGCAAGCCGAAGTTCCTCATCACCATCTCGGCGGCCGGTGGCGCGAGCATCATCGACGCGATGTTGGCGGTGCGCGGCTCTGAGTCGAGCAACGGCGCGCTGCTGAACACGTTCGCCGACGCGCAGGTGCAGCTCGTACCGAACAGCCCGTTTCGCGCGGTGAAGTACGACAGCGGCTCGCTGGGCAGCATTCCGATTCCCGTGCACACCGACCAGCTCGCGTTCGTGAACAAGCACAAGGCGCAGATGCTGGTGGCGACGTCGGTCGGCACGTCTGTCAACCACACCATCGCGCAGAAGCGCGCGCTCACCGGCAACGCCGCGTGGAGAGGCCGCACGCTGCAGGAATGTGTCGCGCTGCAGTGGGGCGCCGGGTTCCCGTTGCCCAACGTGAACATGGGCATCGGTGGCTACGCCGAGCGCGGCACCGACGACTCCCTGCCAGGCAGCGTTTACGGCGAGACCGTGGTGAACCCGTCGCTGTGGCCGCTGGGGCTCGATGGCTCGCGCGGCATTCAGGGGGCTCCGGCGAAGAACGTCATCGAGCTCGCGCGCGCGTCGCGCAATCGCCTCGACGCGCAGTCGGTGTTCGGCCAGACCTTCGCCGACGCTGACGCCATGAAGCGGTGGAATGAGCAACGCGCCGTGAGCGCGCCGCGCCTCGAGGCGCTCGACCTCATCACCAACTTGAACGTGCTGCCGAACCTGCCGCCGCAGCTTCCGTTGACCAGCTATGGGCTGGCGAGCTCGCCCGATGGCGCGCGCGTGCGCCAGGTGTTGCCCGAGTACTTCACCGACCCCGTGCAGGGGCAGGCGGCGATGGCGTTTCTGCTGCTCAAGTACCGCGTGTCGGTGGCCGTCACGCTGGGGCCCGACTTCAACGTCGCCGTCGGAGGCAGCAGCGGCATCGCCAACCCTCCGCTCGCGTTCGACTTCAGCCACAACGACCACCGCGCGGGGCAGGCCTTCATGTGGGCGCGCATTCTGCGCACCGTCGACGTGCTCATTGACCTGCTCAAGAGCGAGCCCTTCGACGCGACGAGCGGCGAGACGATGTGGGACCGCACGCTCATCTACGTCGCCACTGACTTCGGCCGCACGCGCCCGCGCCCGAGCGGCGTGCAGACCTTCGGCACCGGGCACGACCTGAACAACGGCTTCTTGATGATTTCGCCGATGGTGAAAGGCAACACGGTGCTCGGTGGCGTCGACCCGAATACGACGCTCACGTACGGCTTCGACGCGCGCACCGGCACCGCGCTCCCCGGCAAGCATGACTCGAACGAGCCCGACATCTTCTCGGGTGTGTTGACGGCGATGGGCGCTGACTTGACCGGCAGCGGCCTTCCCGACGCGAGCGCGTTCAAGAAGGCCTGATTGACGTGGGTCAGGGCGACTGGGCGGAGCGGCTCTCGCTCTTCGATGACGTCATCAGCCCTCGTCGCCGACCTCTTCGTCGTGGCCGAGGTGCCTTCGACGCGCGGCTTCCCCGTGTCGGGTTCTGACGACTACGCGTGATGCGCTTCGTCAGAAGGCTGCGCGACCGCCTGCTCGCCGGGGCGACGCTCGAGGAAGTACTTCTCGGGGCCCTCGCCCTTCACGAACGTGAGGCGCGCCAACAGCGCTGTCCACGAGCCGACGAAGGCGAGCGGTTTGTAGAGCTCGGGAGCGGTGTCGTGCAGCGTGCGCAGGCGGTTCCACGGAACGCTCGGCAGGTCGTGGTGTTCGACGTGGTACCCGACGTCGAAGGAGATGCGGTTGAGCGGCCCGTAATACGACGTCGTCGGCTGTTTTTCCTGGAGCGTGAGGTGCTCGCCGTAGCGCCGCACGCCGACCGGGTGGTGGCCGAACGCGAGCACTCCCGAGACGCCCAGAAACAGCACGCCCTTGAAGCCGAACGCGAAGAGCATGAGCGAGGTCGTCACCACGTTCACCGCGATGTTGATGAAGACCCACTTCGAGGGGCGGTGCGCAGGCGCGTCGCTGTGCGTGAGAATCGGGCCCATCGCGTGCCAGATGAACGTGCGCAGCCGGTTGGTGACGAAGCGGAAGTCCCACGCCTGTGGGGCCTGCGTGTCGGCGCCGTCGGGCTCCCCGAGATGCGCGTGGTGCTTGAGGTGCTTCTCGCGGAAGTCCATCGCCGCAGGGAAGAGGAGCGGCACGTTGGCCAACATCGCGATCCACCGGTTGGCCGTCGGCCTCGCGAACACGAGGTCGTGCGCCGCGTCGTGCACCAGCACGCCGAGCCCGTGCGCGACGAAGGCCCCGAGCGCGTAGGCGAGCAACACCACGGCCCAATACGGTGCGGTCGACATCGCCCACGCGAGCGACAACTGCAGCGTCACCATTCCGACGATGAGCGCCGCCGTCCACGGGTTGTGCCCGACCAACGCGCGAACTTCTGGGTGCTGCGCGAGCAACTGCTTCCGGCGCTCGTCATGCCAGTGCGGCCCCACCCTCGAGGAGGACATGGCCTTTCAGGTAATGCGCAGCTCGTGGCGCGGCAACCCGAGAGTCAGTGCCCCTTGGCGGTTTCCAGCTCACCGCGCCCGTCGGCGACCGGCTCCGCAGGCGGCAGGTCGTCAGATTCAACAGTCACTGGGGCAGAAAGCGCCAACTTCAGAATGCCGGGGAAGACCACGAGCATGAGCACCGTGGCTCCGACGATTCCGAAAATGACGACAGTTGCCAGTGGGCGCTGAACCTCGCTGCCGGCGCCGGTGTTGATGGCCATGGGGAAGAAGCCGAGCGCGGCGACGGCGGCGGTCGTCAGCACGGCGCGCAGCGTGTGTGCGGCGCCATGCAACAGCGCATCGTCGAGCGGCTTGCCCTGGTCGAGCAGCTTCTTCACGTCGGTCGTCATCACTACGCCGTTGAGCACCGCGACGCCCGCGAGCGCGATGAAGCCCACCGCGGCGGGCAGCGAGAAGTTCATGCCGCGCACCAGCAGGCCGATGGCCCCGCCGATGAGCGCGAGCGGCACCAGCGTGAAGACGCCGAGCGCCACGCGCACCGAGCCGAAGGTCATCACCAACATGCCGACGATGATGAGCAACGCCAGCGGCACGACGATGGCGAGCCGCTGCTGTGCGCGCTCGAGGTTCTCGAACTGGCCGCCCCACGCCACGGTGTAGCCGGTGGGCAGCGGCACTTCTTTGTTCACCGTGGCCTGCGCTTCAGCCACCCACGACGCGAGGTCGCGGCCGCGGAGGTTCACTTCCACGCGCACCGTGCGCTGGAAGTTCTCGCGGCGCACGGTGGCCGGGCCTTCGGTGTCTTCGAGCGTGCCGAGCTCGTCGAGGCTGACCTGGTGGCCGTCGGAGGTCTCGACGAACAAGTCACCCAGGCCCTTGCGCGTGTTTTCGGTCGGCGGCGAGAGCAACCGCACCTCGAAGCGCTTGGGGCCTTCGTAGATGACGCCGACGCGTGCGCCAACGCGCGCTGCTTCCAGCGTGCGGAACACGTCATCGAGCTCGACGCCGTAACGCGCGAGGCGCTCACGGTCGGGCGTGAAGACGATGTTCGGCATGCCCAGCAGGCGCTCGATGCGCACGTCGCCGGTGCCCTGAATCTTGCGAACCGTCTCGCCGACGGCGTTCGACTTCTCGACCAGCGTGTCGAGGTCGGCGCCGAAGATTTGAATCGCCACGTCGGCGCGCGAGCCAGAAATCAGCTCGTTGGTGCGGTCTTCGATGGGCTGGCTGACCGACACGAAGGTGCCGGCGACCTGGCTCTCGATGGCCGTCTTGATGACCTCCGACAGCTCGTCGAGGTCGTGCGCGCTCGTCCATTCTTCTTCGGGCTTGAGGCGCACGAACATGTCGGTGTTGTCGTTGCCGACAGGGTCGAAGGCGAGCTCCGCGCGACCGGTGAAGGCCAGCGTGGTGATGACCTCGGGGAACTGCTTGAGCACCTTCTCGGCTTCGAAGTCGAGGCGCCGCGCTTCGGTGAGCCCGATGCTCGGCGTGCGGCGAATGGTGACGACGATGTCGCCTTCTTGAATGCGCGGCACGAAGTCGGCGCCGCGACCCATCAGCAGGTACATCGAGACCACCAGCGCGACGCTCATCACCGCGAGCAGCGGCCAGCGCTTCTCGATGAAGCCGGGCAGCCACTGCTCGTACTTGTGGCGCAGCACGCCCAACCACCTGGGGCCTTCGGTCTTCGGCGGCGGCATCAAGAGCGCCAGCACGCCGGGGAAGAAGACGACCGAATAGACGAGCGCGCCGAACAGCGCGCACGCCATCACGGTGGCCATGGGGCGGAACATCTTGCCTTCGACACCCTGCAGCGCGAGCAGCGGAATGTAGACGAGCATGATGATGGCGACCGAGAACGCCACCGGGCGCGCCACGGGAGAAGCAGAGTCGACGAAGGCCTGACTCACCTCCGACTTCTTCTTGAAGTGCCGCCCGGCCATCGCCGCGATGACGGCCTCGAGCACGACGATGGGCCCGTCGACGAGGAAGCCAAAGTCGATGGCGCCCAGCGACATCAGGTCGCCGGTCACCCCGAAGAGGTGCATGCCGAACAGCGCGATGGTCATCGACGCGGGAATACCGAGCACCACCGCGATGGCGCCGCGCACCGTGCCGAGGAACACCGCGAGCACCAGCAGCACCACCAGCGCGCCTTCGATGATGTTCTTGATGACCGTCGAGACGGTGGCGTTCACGAAGTCGCTGCGGTCGTAGATGGTGTCGATGACTACGCCGGGCGGCAGCGTCTTCTGTACTTCGGTGACGCGCGCCTTCACGGCCGCGGTGACGTCGCGGCTGTTGGCGCCCAGCAACATCATCACCGTGCCGGTGACGACCTCACCTTCGGCGTCGCGCGTCGTCACGCCGTAGCGCAGCGCCGAGCCGACCTTCACTTCTGCCAGCTGCTTCACCAGCACGTGGCCGTCAGCGCCGCCCCGCACGATGACCTGGGAGATGTCTTCTTCGTTCACGAGGCGGCCGTTGCCGCGCACCAGAATGTTCTCGCCCTGACGCTCGACGTAGCCGGCGCCGACTGACGACGACGCGCGCTCGAGCGCCTGCTGCAGCTGCGAGAGCGTGACGCCGAAGGCCTTGAGCTTCGAGGGGCTGGTGACCACGTGGTACTGCTTGAGCTCGCCGCCCATGGGGTTGACTTCGATGACGCCCGGCACCGCGCGAATCTTGGGCACGACCTCCCAGTCGAGCATCGTGCGCAGCTGCATCGCCGAGTGGTCGCCGGTCTCGCTGCGCACCACGAAAATGTAGATTTCGCCCAGGCCCGTCGAGACCGGCGCGAGCTGCGGCGGCGGCACGAAGGCGGGCAGGTCGGCCGTCACTTCACGGAGGCGCTCGCTGACGAGCTGGCGCGCGAACCACACGTCCATCGAGTCGTCGAAGACGACCGTCACCGCCGAGAGGCCGGGGCGGCTCACGCTGCGCAGCTCCGAGAGGCGCGGCAGGCCGTTGAAGGCCAGCTCGATGGGCGCGGTCACCATGCGCTCCACTTCGATGGGCGAGAGGCCCGGCGCTTCGGTCAACACCGCGACCTGCACGGTGCTGACGTCAGGCATGGCGTCGATAGGCAGCTTGGCGGCCGCGAACCCGCCACCCATCAACAACACCAGCAGACCGCCGGCGACACCGGCGCGGTACTGCACACTCAGGGCAACGAGACGAGACAACATGTCAGCGGAAGACCTCTGCCTTGAGCGCGAGCACGCCGCTGGTGACGACCTTCTCGCCAGCCTTCAGGCCCTCGATGACGGCCACGTCGTCGGTGTCTTCAGGCCCCAGCTTCAGGTCGCGCGGCTCGACGGCGTTGGTGCCGGCGACCACGAACACGGTGGGCTTTCCGTCGATGCGGGTGACGGCCGACTTGGGAATGGTGAGGCGCGACTCGCGCGGGCCCGAGGTGTGAATGAGCGCGGTGACCGAGAGGCCCGAGCGCAGGCGGCCGTCGGCGTTGTCGAGCTCCACGCGCACGTGGCCCGAGCGCTTCTCGCGGTCGATGGCTTCAGACACGTAGGCCACGGTGCCGGTGTACGAGTGCGCCTTGTCGGCCGGGAGCCGGATTTCGACGGTGTCGCCTTCGCGCACGCCGGGCACGTCGCGCTCGAACACGGTGAGCTCGACCCACACGCGCTTCAGGTCGGCAATCGTCAGCACGGTGTCGGTGGGTGACACGGTCTGCCCTCGGCGCGCCTTCAGCTCGACCACGCGCCCGGCGATGGGGCTGCGCAGCTTGAGCACGCCGGTCTCTCCACCCACGGTGCCGCCCAGCGCTTCGACGCCTTTCTCTGCGGCCACGCGCTCTGCGACGAGGCCCTCGAGGTTGGCCTGCGCGAACTGCGCGTCGCGCTCGGGGGAAATCTTCGCGTCGGCCAGCTTGCGTTCGCGCTCGGTGTCGATCTTCGCGACCTGCTCACGCGCGCGCGCCTTGAGCACCTCGGCCTGCGCCTTGCCCAGCTCGACGCTCTCGAGCTCGGCGAGCACTTCGCCCTGCGCGACCTCTTCACCTTCGAACTTGTGCACCGCGCGGAGGCGCCCCTCGATGCGCGCGCCGATGGCGGCCACGCGACGTGCGTCCCAGGTCACCTCGCCGGTGACGTAGAGGTTGGGCGTGAGCACGGTCTCTTCGGCTGACCCGAAGGCGATTTTTTCGCGCGTGGCGAAGGCGGCCGGGTAGTGAATGACGCCGCTCTCGAGCCACGGCGTGGTGCGCTCGACGGCGACAGGCGCGGGCTCGACCGCCGTGGCGTTGCGCACCACGACCGCGATGAGCGCTGCGACGACGACCCCGCCGACGCCGAAGTAGATCAACCGCTTCTTATTGGCCGGGAGAGGAGGGGGCATGGTGGACGCAGTCATTCTTTGAGACCTCCGGAGGTGCGCTGCAGCTCGACCCAATCGGTCCACGCGGCCAGCAACGTTTCGATGTGTTCCCGCTCGAGGCGCAAGGTGTCGCGCGTCGCCGTGGTGAGGCGGAACACGTCGAAGCGGCCGGCGCGCCAACCCTGCTCAATCAGCTCTTGTGTGCGGCGCGCCGCCGGCAGCGCCTGCTTCGTCAACATCACCACCTGCTGGCGCCGCGCCTCGTAGCTGCGGCGGGCGAGCGCCACTTCACGCGCCACGCGACGCAGCTGCGCCTGCAGGCGGGCCTTCTCGGTTTCCTGCTGCGCGCGGGCGACGGCGCGCGGGCCCTGGTTGCGCTGCGCAATCGGCAGCTCGATGTTGAGGCCCGCGTAACCGAACACCGGTGAGGCCGGCGCCGCGTCGACGCCGAGGTTGAAGCCCAGCTTGGGGAACGCTTCACGAGACAGGCGGCTCTCGGTGGTCTCCAACAACGCGAGGCGCGCCTTGACGAGCGCGAGCTCCGGGCGCTCCTGCAGCGCGCGGTCGACCAGCGACTGCTCCGAGGGCGAGTCTTTGGGCTCCAGCGAGGTCGGGCTCAGCTCCCACGTCGCGCCGGCTTCGGCGTCGAGCACGTTGGCCAGTTCGAGCTGCGTGGCCTGCTGCAGGCGTTTGGCTTCGATGAGGTCGCGCTCCACCGACGCCACCTCCACCAGCACGGTGGTCAGCTCGGGCTCACCGGCGACGCCTGCCGAGACGCGCTCCTTTGCGGCTTCGGCGACGCGCTTCTGCACGCCCAGTGATTCTTCAATGCGGTCGAGGCGTTGCTGCGAGAGCAACGCGTCGATGTACGCCACCCACGCGCGGGCCGTGGCGCGGCGGCGCTCCCAGTCGAGCTCGGCTTTGGCGATTTCGACGCGCTTCTCGGCTTCTTCGACGCGCGCGAAGCCGGCGCCGCTGATTTCGAGGTCGCCGTTGACGCCGACGTTGTAGCCGTGGCGTGGCTCCGTCGGCTGGTTGGGCAGCTCGACGACCATCGGTCGGTAGTCGGCGAAGAGCCGCGGGTTGGTGGGCAGGAACACGCCGGCGCCCACGCGCGAGGCCTCCGCTTCATCGACGATGCGGGCCGCGAGTTGAACTTCGGGCGCCCGTTCACGGGCCCGAGCCAGGGCCTGCTCGAGCGTCAGCGTTTCCGCCGCCGCCGGGAGCGTGAGCAGCGCAGAAAACAAGACCCAGGTTTTCTCTAACGATTGCATCGAATGCTTCTAGGGAAGTTGGGACAGCAAAGAGTGAAGGAGTCTCCTAACGACTCTGGAGCCCGCTGCAAACTCTTCACGTCGTCGGCATGCGCACTGCAGTTGATGGGCGTCATGACTGCGCGCGTGGATGACCGGACACAGGTGTTGAGGGTGAGCCTGAAGACGGAGGCCCAGGTGCTGCGTGGCTGGCTCGCGCGGCGCGATGAACTGGCGCAGCGGCGGCGAGAGGCGCCGCGGGTCGCGCAGGCGCAGCGGCGCGTGTTGCTCGAGCGGGAAGTGCCGAGGCTGGAGCGGGAGGTCGCGGCGTTGGAGAAGAAGCCTGCGGTGCGCGCGCCGTGGGCGTGGGTGCTGCGCGGGTTGATCAGTGGATCAGGCGTGGCGCTCGCCGCGCTCGGGTGGACGGCGGGGCTCGTGGTCGCGACGCCCGGCGCGCGGCTTGATGACCCGCTGCGGTTGGCGGCGATGCTCGTCGTGCCGCTGGTGGTGCTGGGGGTGCGGCGATGAGCGACAGCCTGGCTGGGTTGCAACGTGAGGTGGCCGCGCTGTGGGCGAGCTACCGGCGCGGGCCGGAGCTCTCTTTGGAGTCGGGCACGCCCGAAGAGGTCGCCGCGTTGCGCGAGCTCGAGTCACGGCAGCGCGTGTTGGCGGCGCGGCGCGGTCAGCTGCGCTCCGAACGCGCGGCGGCGCAGTCGTCGGCTGCACGCTGGGGCCCGGCGGCTGGTGGGGTCGCCGCGCTCGTGGGCTGGGCGCTCGCCAGCGCGCTGGTGGTGCTGCTGACGCCGGAGGTCGCGGCGTGGACGGTCGACCTGCGACCTGAGGTCGGGCTCGGCGTGGTCGGCGTGAGCCTGGTGGTGCTCGCGTGGTGCGTGCGGCGGTCTTGAGGGCGGGGGCTCGTTCGATGACTATGGCGATAGTCACGTGTGCTCGGAGAGGAACACGAAGTTCCCCGCCGGGTCGGCGACGATGAGCTCTCTGGCGCCGTAGAACGTGGTGCGCTCCGGCACGACGAGCGGCCAGTCGCCCAGCGTCTTCTTCGCTTCAGCGAGGCTCGCCACCGCGACGTAGAGCGTCGAGCGGTGCGGCCCGGCGGCGATGGGCGCCACGTCGTCTTGCACTGACGCCAACGTCTGCAGCATCACCTGCGCGCCGCCATTCTTCAGAATCACGAAGCCCAGGCGGTCGCCCATGCGCACTTCGTCGAGCTTCTCGAAGCCCAGCCGCTCGAGCCAGAAAGGCAGGCACGGCTCGATGGCTTCTACGATGAGGTTCGGCGTCAGCGTTTTCATGCGTTGCTCGCGAGCAGTCGCGCTCTCATTTGCGCGTCGCGCTTCTGGCCACGTTCACGCGCCTTCACCTTTTCGGTCTCGCGGTCTTTCGGCGGCCCGTGCACGTGGAGCGACTCGAACAGCTCTTCGGTCGCCGCCTGTACCTTGCGAATGGCGCGCTCGAAGGCCGCCTCATTCACCTTGGAGGGCTTCGGCATGCCCGAGAGCTTGCGAACGAACTGCACCGCCGAGGCGTGAATCTCTTCCGGCGTCGCGGGCGGCTCGAAGTGATGCAGCGTCTTGATGTTTCGGCACATGCCCCGGTTGATAGCGGCTCGCATCGGCTCGTGCCAACTCGCGCCCGGCCCGCAGCTTGCGTAGGCAGCACGCCGCCCATGCGCTCCTTCAGAATTCTGAGCTGGCTGCTGCTCTTGGCTGCTGCTGGTTGCCGTGATGCTCGGGTGTTGGGCGCCGACGGCGAGCTCCGCGTTCAGCCCGAGCGGCTCGATTTTCCACCGGCGTGGGTTGGTCACCGCGTCACCGCTGCCGTGACGCTGCAGAACGCCGGGCGGCGCTCCATCGACGTACAGCTCGTCGCCGCTGCGCCTTTTGACGTGGCCTCGCCGGTGCGCGTGGCGGGCGGTGAAGCGGTCTCAGTAGAGATTGGTCTGCTGGTCGACGCGGCGGGTGTGTTCGACGGCGTGCTCGTCGCGAGCGCCGAAGGAGCGCAGCTCGAGCTCCCACTGCACGCTGAAGTGAACGCGCTCCCCGCTTGTGACGCGGCGGCGTGTCGCGTGGCCACGTTCGATGTCGCCAACGGCGCGTGCGTCGAGGTCGTCGCGAAGGACGGCGCTGCGTGTGGTGGTGACGACGCGTGTCTGCTCGACGGCGCCTGTCGCGCGGGCGTGTGTGTGGGGCGCGCGCTCGACTGTGATGACGGCGACGCGTGCACGACAGACACGTGCTCGCCGCGAGCTGGTTGTCGACACGTCGCCGCGGCCTGCGCGCCCTCGACTGACCCGTGTCGCGTCTCGGTCTGTGACGCGCTCACCGGGTGTGGCACCGCGCCGGCGCTCGATGGCCTCGCGTGTGGGCCCAATGACTGCAGCACCGCGCAGGTGTGTATTTCCGGTGCGTGCGTGTCGCGGCCGGCGCCCGATGGCTCGCAGTGCGCGGCAGCGACGTCGTGTCGCGGCGCGGGCCTTTGCAACGACCGCGTGTGTGAAAGGCCTGTCGCCACGGCGCTCACGCCCGCGTGGAGCTTCACGCCTGACGCAGGTCACGACTTCGTGTTCGGCGGCCACGTCGACAACGACGGCAACGCGTACGCCGTCGAGACGTACCTCGAGCGCGACACCGGAGAAGTCGACACGCTCGTCAGCGAGCTCGTCTCGTTTTCGCCCACGGGCGTCGAGCGCTTCCGCGTGCGAATCGCCACCGACTGCACGTCGTGTCGGTACGCGCTCGAGCTCGCGCTCGACACCGAGGGGCGGCGCGCCTTCATGCTGGTGCGCGGCGCGCTCGTCGCGCGCAGCCTCGATGACGGGCGCTTGTTGTGGTCGGCCGTGCCGTCGCTGGGGTTGCCCGCGTTCGAGCCGCGCGCTGACGGTGGGGGGGCGTTCTCGTCGCTCTCGTTGATGCTCGTCGGTGACGGCGGGGTCGGCGTGCCGATTCTGGAAGGGCTCAATGACCACCATGCGTACGTGCGTGTGTTTGACCGCGCGACGGGCGGCCTGCTCTGGCAGGCGCACCACAAGGGTCACCTTTACGGCACTGGCGTGAGCGGCGACGGCGAGGTGTGGACCTCGTCGGCGAATTGCTGGGCTCCGTCGGGTGACTTGTCGCGCGTGAGCCCTGGCGGTGCGCTGCGTCGCACGCGCTTCATCGAGTGGATGCCGCACGTCTACGGCGAGACCTTCGCGCTGGGTTCGACGAGTCGCGGTGCGGCGTACGTCGACGGCGCGATGATGCTGCGCGACCTCTCTCCTTCGCTGGGGGCTGCGCGCACGTGGGCGGCGCCGCTGGTCGTCGGCTCGCGCGCCGTCTTCTTCGACCGCAGCACGCACGTGATGTCGACCGTCGACTTGTCGACAGACACCAGCGCGACGGTCGGTGGCACGGCCCACATCACCGACGCACAACTGCTGCGCGACGGCGGCCTCGGCTGGGTCGGTGGCGGGGTCAGCGGCGGCTACATTCGCGCCGTCGACAGCAGCGGCGCCGAGCTCTTCTCGTGCCCCACCGCTGCGCCCGCAGAGGGCTCCATCGCCATCGTTCGTGGCCGGCTCTACGCGCGCTCGGACACGTCGCTGGTCGTCTACGAAACGCCGGGCCTCGAGGCCGAGCCGCGCGGGTGGAGCGCCGACCGCGGCTCGCCTGAACGTTCACGTCGCGCGCGGTGACCCGAAGCTCCGTCGACGCGACCCCCCCGCTCCAGATCGCGTCGACGAAGCGACGTGGATCATCTGATGCCTCATGGGAAAGTGGCATCAGGGATTCCCCCGATGCTCCAGACCCGCTCTGTTTCCAACCACATCGTCGAGATGGTGACGCGCCTCGCTGACCGCGGCGGCGTGGGCCTCGGTGAGCTGCTGCGTGGGCTGCCGCTCGACGAGCACAAGCTGCGGCTGCGCGCCGAGCGCCTCGACTGGGAGCACTTCGTCACCGTGCTCGAGCGCCTCGAGAATCGTCTCGGGGCCGAGCGCCTCGACGAGCTCTGCGCGCGCCTGCCCGACCTCGCGCCGTCGGCCCGGCGGCTCTTCGGGGCCTTCGTCAGCCCGCGCCTGCTGCTGCGCTTCGTGAATCAACTCATGGGGCCCTCGAGCTACCCGATGCTCGAGGTGCACTACGACGAGCGCGAGGTCGGCCACCTGAAGCTGCGGCTCCGCGAAGGGCTCACCGGCTCGCGCACGGTCTTTCGGGTCTTCAAGGTCGCGATGGCGGCGATCCCCACCTTCATCGGCCATGACGCGGTGCCGGTGCGCGCCGAAATCACCGAGCGTGGTGGCGACTACTGGCTCACGTTGCCGCCGTCAGAAGGCGTGCGGTCGCGGCTCAAGCGCGCGCTGCCGTCGACGACCTGGCGTGAGGTCGTCGCCTCGCTCGAAGAAGACAAGCGGCGCTTTCTCGAGGCCAACGAGCTGGTGTGGCGCAGCCGCGAGACGTCGTTTCAACAGAAGCTCGACGAAGCGGGCCGTCGCTGGAGCCTCACGCCGCGACAGCTCGAGGTGCTCGCCGGGTTGACGCGCGGGTTGTCGAACAAGGCGCTGGTCGAAGAGCTCGGCTGCTCGCTCAAGACCATCGAGACGCACGTGACCGACCTGCTGCGGCGCTCCCGTGCGGAGTCTCGGCTGGCGCTCGTCGCCACCTTCTGGCGCGAGCTGTAGACCGCGTCAGACCTTCTCGGCCTGCGCGCGACCGAAGAGCCCCTCAGGCCTGAACAACAGCACCGCGATGAGGAACCCGAAGGCCACTGCGTCACGCCAGCTCGACGCCGTGTAGCCGACGATGAATTCTTCACAGAGCCCGAGCAGCAGCGCGCCCACCACCGCGCCGGGCAGGTTGCCGATGCCGCCGATGACCGCCGCCACGAAGGCCTTGAGGCCCACCATGGTGCCCATGAGCGGCTGAATCGACTTGTCCTTGATGGCGTAGAGAATGCCGGCGCCCGCCGCCAACGCGCTGCCGAGCATGAACGTGCCGGCGATGATGCTGTCGACGGGAATGCCGAGCAGCCCCGCGACGCGATGGTCGTGTGACACCGCGCGCATCGCCTTGCCGAAGCGCGTGCGGAACACCAGCCACTGCAGCGCGCCCATCAAGCCCACGGCGATGAGCAACGAGATGACCTGCCAGTTCCAGATGATGACGTCGGAGTCGCCCAGCACCAGCCACTCTTTGGGCGGGATGATGGAGGGGAACCGGCGCGACGCGGCGCCCGGCAGCACGGTGAGGTCGTGGCCGCCGACCGAGAACGCGAAGTCCAGCTGGAAGCCGTAGCTCAGCGCGAAGCTGATGCCGATGGCGGTGATGAGCGCCGTGAGTCGAGGCTTGTCGCGCAGCGGCCGGTACGCGAAGCGCTCGACGAGAAAACCGAAGGCAGCGCACGCGGCGAGCGACACCGCGAAGACCAGCAACGCACCCGACACGCTGCCGAGGTGCTCGCGGCCCAGCAGAAACGCGACCGCGTAGCCGACGTACACGCCGACCATCATCACGTCGCCGTGCGCGAAGTTGATGAGCTTCAGCACGCCGTAGACCATCGTGTAGCCGAGCGCGACGAGCGCGTAGATGGTGCCCGCCGCCAGCCCGTTGATGAGGTGCTGAATGAACTCGTACATCGGGCGCGCTTACGGCGAGACGGTGTCGACGTACTTGAACTTGCCGCCTTCGACCTTCAGCACCACGGCCGGCTTCACCGGGTTGCGCTGCGCGTCGAGGGTGATGGTGCCGGCGACTCCGGGGAAGTCTTTCGTCGCCGCGATGGCGTCGCGCAGCGCGGGGCCGCTCGAGTCGCTCGCGCGCTTCAGGCCGTCGATGACGACGCGCGCCGAGTCGTAGCCGAGCGCCGCGAGTGAGTCGGGCACGAGGTTGAACTTCGCCTGGTAGCGCTTGATGAACTCCTGCACGCGCGGTGACGGGTCGTCAGCCGAGTAGTGGTTCGACACGTAGCTGCCTTCGACAGCCTCGCCGCCCAGCTCGAAGAGCTTCGCGCTGTCCCAGCCATCGCCGCCCATCAACACCACCTTGAGGCCGAGCTCTTTGGCCTGCTCGGCGATGAGCGCCACGTCCTGGTAGTAGCCGGGCACGTAGATGCCTTCCGGCTTCAACTTCTTGATGTTGGTGAGCTGCGCGCGGAAGTCGGTGTCGCCCTTCGAGTACGCCTCGACCGCGAGAATCTTGCCGCCCAGCTCGGTGAAGCGCTTCTGGTACACCTCGGTCAGGCCCTCCGAGTACGCGCTCTTCTTGTCGGTGAGAATGGCGACGTTCGAGAACTTGAGGTTCTCGCGCGAGTAGCGCGCCATCACCGCGCCCTGGAACGGGTCGATGAAGCAGACGCGGAAGATGTAGTCGCCGACCTCGGTGACCTTGGGGTTGGTCGACGAGGGCGAGACCATCGGCACCTTCGCGGCCTGCGCTTTGGGCGCCATGGCCAGCGAGTTCGACGACGCCACTTCACCGAGAATCGCGACGACCTTGTCCTGCGTCACCAGGCGCGTGGCGGCGGCGGCGGCCTCTTCGGGTTTGCTCTGGTCGTCGTACACGCGCACCGCGAGCTTCTTGCCCTTCACGCCGCCAGCCGCGTTGGCCTCTTCAATCGCCAGCTCGATGCCGTTGCGCGTGGAGATGCCGAAGGCCGCTTCGCTGCCGGTGAGCGAGCCGACTTCACCCAGCAGAATCACGTCGGCCTCGACGGCCTTCACGTCGGTCTTCGCCTGCTCCGGTGGCTTCGGCGTCTCGGGGTTCTTCTTTTCACAGGCAGCGAACAGCGCGAGTGAAGCGAAGGCGGCCAACAGATTCGTGCGCATGCAGACTCCTGAAACGAGGCGTGGCGAAGGCGCGCGGTTGTACGGACTGAACTGCAGCAAGGCAACGCTTACGGCTCGTCACCCCCGGCGTATTCCCGCGAGAATGAACTCCACGTAGCGCTCGGCGGCTTCGCGGGGCTTCTCTCCGCTGCGTGCTGCGTGTTCGACGCCGCACACCAACCGACGGAAGTCGCTCACGGTGAGCTCGCTGCGAATGACCTTCGCTTTGCGGGCGCGGGTCACCACGCGCTCGAGCTGTCTCTCCATTGCTTTGAAGTCGGCAGGGGAGCCCGACAGGAGCTTCGCGATCTCCGGGTGGTTCATCACCAGCGTGACGCCCGCGCGGAAGAGCGACTCGACGCCTTTCAGCGGGTCTTCGTGTGCGCTCGCGGCGTCGACGATGGCCTTGAAGCCGCTGAGTTGATCTTCGGCCATGCCCGCCAGCAGCGCCTGCGCGTCGGCGAAGTGGCGGTACACCGTGCCCACGCCGACCTCGGCTTCACGCGCGAGCTCGTTGAACGACGGCACTCCGTTCTTCTTCGTCATCGCGCGGGCGACGGCGAGGAGGTGTTCGCGGTTTTGTCGTGCGTCGGCGCGCTGCTGGATCATGCGGTGAGCGTAGCGACAAGTGGATTGAAAATCCGTTTTCGTGGCGCGGTGGATTAAGCGGAATAGTAATCCGTTTATGCGAACTCATCTGGTGACTGGCGCGAACAGTGGAATCGGGCTCGAGGCGGTGCGCGGGCTCGCGGCGAAGGGCGAGCGCGTGATTATGGCCGTGCGCGACTTGAGGCGCGGCGAAGCGGCCCGTGCCGAGGTGTTGGCGCAGCACCCGTCGGCGCAGCTCGAGCTCGAGGTCGTCGACCTGCTGGAGCTGGAGTCGGTGCGTGCGCTGGCGGCGCGCGTGAAGAAGGTCGACGTGTTGGTGAACAACGCGGGCATCGGCACGGCGCCGCTGCAGAAGACGAAGGAGGGCGTGTATTCGCAGTTCGGCGCGAACCACCTCGGGCACTTCGTGCTCACCGCGTTGTTGTTGCCGCAGCTCGAGCAGGGTGACGACCCGCGCGTGGTAACGGTGTCCTCGGGCTTCGGGAAGAAGGGGAAGCTCGACCTCACGAACCTCGACGCGAGCCACGGGTTCAATCAGCTGACTGCGTACATGCAGAGCAAACTCTCCAACGCGTTGTTCGGCGCGGAGCTCGACCGGCGGCTGCGCGCGCAGGGCTCAGCGGTGAAGAGCGTGCTCGTTCACCCCGGCGTCGCGGCGACGGGCATGCAGCAGAAGCCGACGGGGTTGATGGGGGTGATGTCGCGGTTGGTGAGCACGTTGTTCGCGAGACCGGCTGCGAACGGCGCGATGCCGACGGTGAAAGCAGCACTCGACGCCGACGTGAAGAGCGGCGACGTGTACGGCCCGGGGCGTCGCCTGGCAGAGCCAGCGCAGAAGGAACCGGCGTGGCCGTCGATGCGAGACCTCGAAGGGGCGCGCGCGTTGTGGGAGCGCTCGGAGGCGCTCACCGGCGTTCGGTTTCTGTCGTGAATTCTTGAGCGCGTTCCCGAGGGGAAGGTGCTGTGGTGCTCGCGCCGTATTCCGTTTCGTTTCTTCGCTCGCGCTGGAGCACGAATGAACTCCGAGTACCCGCTTCACAAAAACGGCAGGACGTCCTTCATCGTGGTCTCCGTGTTGCTCTGCATTCTGTGCGTCACGGTTCCGGTCGCGCTCTGGGTGCTCTCGCGCCTGGGCAAGATGAAGGTGGCGCTGCGGAGCGACGGGCTCGAGGCCATCGGCGCGTTCCTTACCGACGAGGTGTCGTGGGACGACGTGGAGCGCTTCGGCATCTTGCGCATCGCCGTCGTGGCGGGCGGCCTGGGCGGCTACTTCGCGCGCATGAAGCTGAACCACATGAACGAAGGCGTAAACGTCGTCTTTCGTCTGAAGAGCGGGAAAGACGTGAAGTTCGTCGCCAACCAGTACGAGGATTGGGAAAAGCTCATTGAAGACATCGCCGGTCGCGTGCGCGCGCCGCGTGAAGAGATTCCGATGGGGTTGCTCACGTGGAAGTGGCCGGAGAAACGATGACGTCGTCGCGGGTTGCGCTGCTCGGCGTGGTGAGTGAGGTCGACTTGCGGTTCGGCTCGTGCATGACGATGGAGGCAGGTGTGACAGTCGACGCAGATGGTGGCGCTGTGACCGAACTCGAAGAACCCGCAGCATCGCGAGGGTGTGGCTGTGACGCCGGGCCCGGAGCGCTCGCCGCGCTGGTCCTGTTCCTACTGCGACGCAAGGAGCTCCGATGACCGCCAACTGTGCGTTGCACTTCGACGTACCGTCTGTTTCGACCTGCACGCGCTGCGGCCGCTTCTGTTGCGCGTCGTGTCTGCTGTCGAACGACACCTGCATCGACTGCGCAGCGCGCGTGACCGCTGAGCTGCCGGCGCTGCAAGGCCGCGGCGACCTCGCGCGCTACGGCTTGTGGGCGACGGCGGTGTGTCACGGGCTGATGCTCGTGTTCGCGGCGGCGCAGTTGCTCAGCGGTCAGACCGCTGAAGAGAGCGAAGGCGTGTTCCCCGTCCTTTCTGGCCTCGCGGCGCTCGCGTACCTGCCGGTCTACATCACGACCATCGTGCTGGTGTGTCGCTGGTTCCACCTCGCGACGCGGCATTCACTCGCGCGTGGGGCGCAGCTGGGCGTGACGCCGGCAGGTGCGGTGGGCTCGTGGTTCATTCCTTTCGTGAACCTCTCGCGGCCGTTTCAACTGACGCGGCAGATGCTCTCGAGCGTTGGCGCGAGCGAGGGGCCCGTCGGTGGCTGGCAGGCCCTGTGGGTCATCGGCAACATCGCGGCGAACATCTCCACGCGGATTCCCGAGGCCGGTGGGCTCGGCGTCGGCATCGCGTCTGATGCGGCGTTGGTCATCGCCGCGGTGTTGGGCGCGAAGGTCATCGCGTCGCTGCGGTTCTCCTGAACGTCACTCGCGCTCAACGTACGTCGTCAGCGCGCGACGACGAGCAGCACCGCGAGCGCGGGTAACGCGAGCAACCGCGCGCCCTCGAGCGCCTTCGCCCACGTGCGGCCTTCGAGCAGCGACGGCAGCGAGACCAGGCTCATCAACACCACCACCACGATGCCGGCCTTCGACGGCGCCGACAGCGGCGCGCCCCACATCAAGAAGGTGAACACGCCGCTGATCAACACCACCCACTGCACCAGCGCGTACGTCACCAGCTGCTTCGGCGCCTGCGGGTCGTACTTCTTGCTCACGTCACGCGCGACGTACGAGCCCATCCACTCCGGGCGCCACGCAGGCGACGCGAAGAACACCTTGAACTTGTCTTTGAGCGTCGGCGCGAGCGCGGCGAGCCTGAACAAGTCGGCGTAGCTCTCGACCTGCGCCCAGAGCGGGTTGAACGAGTTGATGGGGCGCGTGGTGCCGTACACGCACGGCTCGGTCTCGGCCTTCCACGTGCCGAACATCACGTCGAAGAAGGCGAACGTCGCCGAGTGATTCTTGTCGAGGTACTCCGCGTTGATGGCGTGGTGCACGCGGTGCAGCGCTGGCGTGTTGAAGACCTTCTCGAGGCGCCCCAGCGGCGGCACCAGCTCGGTGTGAATCCAGAATTGGTAGAGCGTCGAGAGCCCGAGCACCACGGCGAAGTGCAGAATCGGCACGCCGAGAAACGCGAGCGGCAGGTAGAACGGCAACGTCGTCATCCACGTGGTGACTGACTGTCGCAGCGCGACCGCGAGGTTGTAGTCCTCGCTGTGGTGATGCACGACGTGCGCGGCCCACAGAATGTTGACCTCGTGCGAGAGCCGGTGCCACCAGTAGTAGGCGAACTCCACGCCGAGAACCGCGGCGACCCACGGCAGCCACACGGTGGGAATGGTGAAGAGCTTGTGCGCCTCGACCCACGTGTAGAGCGCGGTCAGCGTCGCCGTCGAAACGAAGAGGCTCATCAACTGCTGGCTGATGCCGCAGCCCATGTCGGCCATCGCGTCGGCCGCGCGGTACACCTTGCGCCCCTTTGCTTTCGCGACGCCCAACTCGAGCGCGATGCCAATGAAGAAGACGGGAATGGCCAGGGCGATGAGGTTCGGTCCCACGATGTGGCCCTTCTATATGATGTGACCGATTGGTCGCAATACAGCCTCAGTCTGGCGGCAGGTAGACGGTCTCGTTCAGGTCGATGACGCCCCACTCGAGTGACGGGTCGACCTGCTTGAAGAGGTCGCGCGCGTGCTCGAGGTTGAGGCCAGGCATCAGCGCGAGGCCACGCTCGATGGGCTGAAAGAAGTTGTCGAAGTGCGTGGGCAGCACGCGGCGCGCCTTCGCTTCGTCGAGCAGGCCCTTCACCTTGAGCGGCGTCTGCTTTTCTCCGGTGACGCCGACGATGAGCGTCTTCGCCGGCAGCGCGCCGAGCTCGCCGGGCGCCCACGTGCTGGTGGGGTGAAACCAAAGGCTCGTGGCGTTGGCTTCGAGGCGGTACGCGAGCGTCTCGTCGAGCGCGTATTGCCAGAACCACAGCGTGCGCGGCTCGGGGCGAATGACGCCGCTCATGGGCTGCGAGACGAGGATGTCGGTGTGGCGCGAGCTGCGCACGTCGACGGTGAAGGTGCCGAGCGTGAAGTGGTCTCCGTTCTTCACGACGCGCGTCTTCTCGGGCGCGACGCCGCGGGAGATGGCGAGGTTCACCGTGTTCTGCGAGCCGACGACGACGGCCCCGGTGCGCACCGCGATGGCGCCTACGTCGAGCGCGTGGTCGAAGTGCGTGTGGTTGACGAGGATGAAGTCGGCCTTCGGGCACCACTTCTCGCCGAGCGCGGGGTCTGCGTCGATGGGGCCGGTGATGAGCTGCAGCGGGTCAGGCCGCGTGGGCGTCGGGTCGAGCAGCACGGTGGTGGTGCCGTCGCTCAGCTCGAAGCCCGAGACGCCGAGCGAGCGCAGCGCGAGACCACCGTCGGTGGCAGTGCTCCAACTGCTCGGCGGTCGATGGTCTGCGGGAATCGGCCACGCGCGGTGCGCGGTGAAGATGAACCACGCGATGACGAGCAGCGCCGGCAACGACAGCGGCACGGCGATGAAGAGCTTCGTACGTCGGGAGAGCGCCACGGGCCGACTCTCGCTTGAGGTGCGGTGGGCGAGAAGCGGCTTCGTCTCACGGCGTCAGCGTCACCGTGAGCGGCGCGCACCGAATCTCAATGCAGTGTCCTCGGGGCCCGCAGGTCTTCGACGAAGGCGGGGGGCTCGGCGGCGCGAGGCTTCGGCCAGAGCGCGAGCGTCAAGACGAAGGCCGACGTGGCGAAGAGCAGCGGCGCGATCATTTGGTGGCGCCCTTGCCGCGGATGACCTCGATGAGCTCACGGCGAATGGTCTGGTTGATGGCGCGCCGTTCACCGTCGAAGAGCGTGCGCACCGACGTGGGGTTGCGCCCTTCGATGGTGCCGATGTCGTCTTCGTTGCGCAGCGCGAGCGTGAGGTTCCCGAGCTCCTGCGCGAGCGTGAGAATTTCACCTTCTTCGGGCACCACCATGAGCGTGACGTGGCCGTAGCTGCGCTCGTTTTCAGGAATGAGGTTGAGGTTGGTGTTGCCGGTGAGCTTGCCGGTGGCGAGCACCACCACGTTCTGCAGCAGCGTGAGCGCGACCTGTTCGTTCGACTGCGGGTCGCGGAAGGTGCCGATGACGTCGATGTGATCATTGGGCCGCACCCAGCCGCCCACCGCCGACGTCGCGCGCGCTTCGATGGTGACGGCGCGCATGCGTGAGAGCACCTTGGTGGTGAGGCGCTCGGCGGCGCGGGAGGTCTCGAACTGGCTCCACAGCAGCGGGTCGCCAGCCTGCAGCGAGACCATCACCTTCTGGCCCACCACGTAGCTCGCCGAGTCAGGCTTCACGACCGACGAGGTCACGAACTGCTCGGGAATCGAGCGCTGGCTGATCATCTCCATGGTCACCACCGTGCCCTCGGAGATGTCGACCGCGCTGACGATGACGGGCACCAGGTTCCAGCCTTTTCGAATGTCGGCGCGCTGCTTCTGCATGCCCGACCAGCCGACGATGAAGGCGAGCCCGGCCAGCACGACACCAACAATCAGCGGCGATTTTCCCTTGAGCATGCACAAAGGAGCCGCAGCGTGAATAAGCGTTAACCGTTGCGTCAGTGCTGTGCTTTTTCCGTGGCGCGCATGTTCCTCCTCCTGCTCCTCAGCGTGGCTCCGTCGTGCGGTCTGGTGGGCGCGCCCTCGGAGTTGCGCATCGTCACCGTGGGCGAGGTGACGCTGCAGCTGCCCGGGACCCAGTCGACGGCGCGGTGCGACGGCGCGGCGCTGGTGATTGAAGGCGACGCGCGGTGGCCCGCACCGCTGCGGCTCGAGCGTGACGAGCGCGGGCGCTGGCATGACGTGGTGCCGCTGCCAGCCGACGCGCGTGACGAGCGCTGGCTCGCTCGCGATGACGCGCTCGTGGCGTTGGCTCGCAACCCGGCGGTCCGGCACCAAAGCGCGCGCCCGCTGTTGCTCGAGCGCATGGCCGACTTTCGGCTCGGCGACTTCAAGCGCATCGGCACCATGCCGGCCGCACAGCCGCAGACCGACGCGTACTGGTCGCTCGACTCGCTGTGCGTGACGCAGGGCGCGTCAGACACGGTGCGCTGCCTCGACCCCGACAAGCGTCGGTGGTCGGGTGTGGTGGCGCGTGCGCGTCGCGTCGCTGCGGCGCCGTCCGGGCGCTACCGGTACGACGACGCCAGCAACGCCATGTTCGTCGACGGGCGGCCTACGAGCCTCGAGCGCTTCACTGCGGGCTCTGACTGGGCTGCGTTGCTCAAGAATGAGCGCGAGGCCTGTGACGCCGCGCTGCCCACGCTGGCCGACGAAGAAGCGCGCGCCTGCGCCGACCCCGCCAGCGTGAGCTGCGCGCACTGGGCTCGCTACGGCCCGAGCGAAGCGCAGTTCAAGACCACGTGCGACGAGCCGGTGGTCACCGTGCGCATGAGCCGCGACGAGCGCTTCGCGTTGCTGGTGGCGCGCGTCGGCGAGACGTGGGTGCTCTTCCTCGGGAAGCGCCCGTGACAGGGCTGGTGCTGCTGTTGCTCGGCGCCCTCGACGGTGGTGTGGGTGCGGAGCTCGCCGCGCGGCAGCTCACCGCGCAGCACCGGCCGCAGCCCTTCGACGGTGGCGTGGGCACGTTCTTCCACAGTGATGGGTGCCCGGCCGCGCACGTGCGCGAGGTCGCGCAGCGCGTCGTCGAGCTCGAGCTGGAGCGCGCGCCGTGTGGCAACCACGTCGTCTTTCCTCACGCCGTCTCACGCGTGACGCTCGTGAAGGCTCCGGCGGGCGGCCCGGTGGTGCTGGCGCCATCGGGCGATGAACTTCGAATGCGTGGAAACTCGGTGTGTCTGGGGAAGACGTGCCGGGTGGTGCCGAAGGTTCAACGCGTGTGGCGCTGGGAGATTTTCTGGGCGACGTCGGGGAAGTGGGCGCTGGTGCGCGGTGCCGGGGAGCTGGGCTGGTGGTCGAATGACCCGACGCCGCATGAAGACCCGCCCGACTTTCTGCTCGACCTCGAGAAGAAGACGATTCGTTCAGGGCAGTTCTCGCTCCTGGGGCCGGGCGCGCCCGCCTCGCGCTGCAAGCAGTCGGAGCTCTTCATTCCCCGCTCCGATGGCTGGCTGTGTGTGGCGGAGCCGCTGGCGCACCAGCTGTCGGTGACGCGCCACCGCGGCCCGAGGCTCGAGCGCTGCGACGCTGGGCTGGCGCGGCCGCGCCCTGTCGGCGTCTTCACCTGCAGTGAAGCAGAGCTGGTGCTGTTGGGGCTCTTCGACCTCGACGCCTGTACCGAGTTGATGACCGAGACGCCGTGACGCGCTGTTTGCCGCCGCATCACTCGTGCCGCCGGCTTCATTTCTCTGTCGTCGGTGGCGCCGAGCCACGAATCACCTGAATGGTGTTGAACCGCTTCTGCTGCAGCACCTTCGTGCGCTCACCGGCCAGCAACGTGTTGATGGTGGCGCGCCCTCGCTCGTCGAGCACGTCGAGGTCGTCTTCGTTGCGCAGCGTGAACGTCAGGTTCCCAGTCTCCTGCGCGAGCACGAGCAGCTCGACTTCTTCGGGCAGCAGCATCAACGACACGTGCCCATACGAGCGCTCACTCTCGGGAATCAGGTTCACGTTCGTCGTTCCCGTCAGCTTCCCCGTCGCGAGCACGTTCACGTTCTGCAGCAGCGTCACGGCGACCTGCTCGCTGGTCTGTGGGTCTTTGAAGCTGCCGATGATGTCGACGTGGTCGTTGGGCCGAATCCACCCTCCGACGGCGGCGGTGCCGCGCACCTCGACCGCCAACGCCCGCGCCCGCATCATGATGCGCGACGCCAGGTGCTCCATCGCGCGCGCTGAATCGAACTGGCTCCACTGCAGCGGGTCGCCGGCCGCCACCGCGAACTGCAGCTTCTGCCCCACCACGTAGCTCGCCGAATCAGGCTTCACGACCGACGCCGTCACGAACTGCTCCGGCACGCTGCGCTGCGAGAGGTGCTCGAGCGAGACCACCGTGCCCTCCGACAGGTCGACCGACGCCACCAGCACTGGCACCAGGTTCCACCCGCTGCGCACGTTCGCCGCTTCACGCTGCAGCGCCGAGAACGCCACGCCGAAGCCCACCAGCATCAACCCCGCAGCCAGCGCGAGCGGCGTCAGCTTCGCGTGCATCCACGGAGCGCCGCGGCGGTACGCAGGCACCTTCATCGCAGGCAGCGGAGGCGACGGCGCAGGCGCGCGCTGCACCGGCAACACCGGCGCGTCGCCGTCGTACGCGAGCCCCGACAACGAGCGCTCGAGCGCCTCGACGTCAGCGTCGGAGCCGCGCTTGTCCCACAGGTAGTCATTCGTCATGCGACACCTCCGCGGGCGTGAGGCCGAGCTTCTCGCGAAGCTGCGCCATGCCCCGGTGCAGGTTGACGCGAACGCTGCCCGGCGTGAGCCCGGTGCGCTCGGCGATTTCGGGCCCCGTCATGCCTTCGATGAGGCGCATCGCGAGCGTCTCGGCGTAGGCCTCGGGCAACGTCTTCAAGGCGCGCAGCACCTTCTTCGCGTCGGGCGCGGCGCTGCGGTCGGGTGCGGCGAGCTGCGGCTCGTCGTCGAGCGGCTCGGTGTGTTTGTCGTCACGCGCATGTCGCGCCGCCCGGTTGCGCGCCAGCTGCGAGAGCCACGCGGGGAACGCCTGGTCGTCTTCCAGCGACGACAGCTTTTGGAACACCTGCAGAAACACGTCTTGCACGAGGTCTGACGCGTCGCTCGCGCCCACGCGCGTGATGACGATGGCGTGCACCATGCGCCCGAAGTGTCGGTGCAGCGCGGTGAAGCCCTCGTGGTCACCGGTGCGCGCGGCGGCGACCCACTTCACCCACATGGCGTGCCCCGGCTGCGCGCGAACGCCGCGCGGAACCTCGAGCAATGCGGCAGAGAGCGCCATCGGTACATCAAGGAGTCCACATCTCTACACACCGTTAACCGCTCGAAAAGGTGCAGACTTCTGGCGTAGTTAGCGCAGTGGAGGGGGTGACCATGAAAGAGCGATTGGAACCGACGGCACATGCCCAGTCGATGCGGGTCGAGACCGGTGGGCCGCTGTTCTCAGACCCGAACTCGCACCGCTTCGACGCGGCCCTGGCGCAGCTGCAGGCGGTCGTCGACCGCGCGCCTCCGGGGCATGAAGGGGAGGTCGCGAAGCATGAGCTTGCGCTCTCGCACGCGGCGGCGAGTCAGGGCCGCAGCTACGTGGGCTGGGAGCACCTGCAGGCCGCCAAACGAATCGCCGTGGCGTGGATGACTGATGAAGAGCGACGCTTCGAGGCGCTCACGCGCGGTGAAGAGGCGACGCAGAAGCTCAAAGGGTGGCGCCTGCGCACCGCCGAGGCGATTTCGTGGGGCTTCGTGCGCGACGACGGTTCGCTGAACGTGAGCATCGACGGCCTGCGCGCGTTGATGGAGCTGCTGGACGGCTCCGCGCAGAACCGGCACTTCACGATGCACCTCGTGCGGCGGCAGCTGCTGGTGGTGGGCGCGCTGCTGTTGTCGGCGGTGGTGGCGCTGCTCTTCGTCGACGTGTCGTCGCACCTGCGCGGCGCGTTGCTGGGCGTGACCGGCGCGTTGATGAGCATGGTGCTGGTGCTGCGAAAGCCCGCGCTCTCGGCGATCCCCGAGCTGCGCGCGTCGTTGGAAATCAGCCTGTTGCGGCCGGTGCTGGGCGCGACGAGCGGGCTGGTGATTTCGCTGCTGCTCAAGGCTGGTGGAACCGCCACCGACGGCGCGGTGTTCGTCGCTGCGTGCTTCCTCGCGGGCTTCTCGGAGCGCTTCTTTCTGTCTCGCCTCGAAGACGCGGTGGGCGAGAAGCGCGCCGAGAAAGAGGAGTGAGCGCGTGAACCTGCTCATCGCCTGCAGCGGCCCCGGCGCGGCGGAGGCCATCGGCACCTCGGAGTTCATCTCCCTCGGCTGTGCCGTGGCGTCGTTGGCGTTGACCGTCGTCGTGGGCGTGCGCGCGTTTCAGGTGCGGCGCCGCGCCGTATGGGTGGCCTTCGCGGTCGCAGCGGCGCTGGTGGTGCTCTACCCGCCCATCACCGCGAGCGTGGTGGTGGGTGACTGTGGCGCGACGGCGCGAGTCGTTGCGGTGGCCGTCGCCTTGCTTCACCTGGGCCTCGCGGCGCTCGCGGTGTCGGCGAAGAAGCCTGTTGCCTGACGCAATCGTTCGGGCCTTTCGTGGTATGGCCTGCGCCCGTGAAGAACCTGCTGATCAGCCTTCTCGTCGTTCTGCCGTCGCTCGCGCGCGCGGAGCTGGTCGACCGCGTCGCCGCGGTCATCAACAACGACATCATCACGCTCTCTGAAGTCGAAGGTCGCATCGGCCCCGAGTTCAACCGCGTGCGCGCCGAGCCCGACGCCGCGAAGCGCGCCGCGCTCAAAGAGGAGCTGCTCAAGAAGGGCGTCGACCTGCTCATCGGCGAGAAGCTGATGGAGAACCAGGTCAAGGAGCTCAACATCGAAGTCGCCGACTCCGAAATCGAGCTCGGCATGGACGACGTGAAGAAGCAGAACAACATCTCCGGCGAGCAGTTCGAGCAGCTGCTCGCGCAGGAGGGCTACACGCTGGCCAGCTACAAGGCCTTCATGCGCAAGCACCTCGCGCGGCTCAAGCTGGTGAACCTCAAGGTCCGCAGCAAGGTGAAGATTTCAGAGGAAGACCTGAAGGCCGAGTACGCGCGCTGGTCGCACGACGAGGCCAGCGAGTTCGAAGTGCACGCGCGGCACCTGCTGGTGCAGGTCGCTGCCAAGGCCACGCCGGAGCAGGTCGAGGCGGCGCACGTCAAAGCCCTCGCGCTGATGAACGAGGCGAAGCAGCCCGGCGTCGACTTCGGCGAACTGGCAAAAAAGAAGAGCGAAGGCCCGTCGGCGGCCGACGGTGGCGACCTCGGCTTCTTCAAGCGCGGCGTGATGATGGCCGACTTCGAGCGCGCGGCGTTCACGTTGCCGGCCGGCGGCATCTCCGAGCCCATTCGCACCAAGTTCGGCTGGCACGTGCTCAAGGTGGAAGAGCGCAAGGCCCTCGCCGCGCCTCCGTTGGACGAAGTGAAGGACCAGCTGCGCGAGCGCATGCTCCGTGGCCAGTTGGAAAAGTACACCGACCAGTACGTGCAGGAGCTCCGCGCCGGCGCGGTCGTCGACGTGAAGATTTGAGCGCCTGAGCCCCACGGATTCACGCGCCTCGCGCCACTCAAGCGATGCCGTGACTGCGACTGCTCGCGCCGTTTCTCAAACCCACCCTGATTCTGCGCGCTTCGGAGCGCTGTACGCCGCGCACTTCCGCACGGTGTGGCGCACGCTGCAGCGCCTGGGCGTCTTCCCCGCCTTCGTCGACGACGCCGCGCAGGAGGTCTTCGTGACCGCGTGGCGCCGCTGGAGCGAGTTCGAAGGCCGCTCGACGGAGCGCACGTGGTTGCTGGGCATTGCGCTACGCGTGGCCAGTGACGTGCGCCGCAAGCAGCGGCCGGTGGAAGAAGTGTCGCCGCAGTGGGCCTCGGAGGCGCCGCAGCCCGATGCCGTGCGCGCGACGAAAGAGAAGAGCCAGCGCGTCGAGCGGTTGTTGAGTCAGCTCGACGACGAGCGGCGCGAGGTGCTGCTGTTGGTCGACGTCGAGGGCTACACGATGCCGGAGGTGGCCGAGGCCACGGGCGTCAACCTGAACACGCTGTACACGCGCCTGCGCACCGCGCGACAGCAGTTCGAAGCGCTCGTGAAGCACGAGCGGGAGGAACTCTGAATGGACCCGCTCTCGAGAGAAGCGAGCGACGCGTTGAAGGCGCTCGGTGCGGTCGAGCCGACGGCCGGCGATGAAGCGCGCGTGCGCGAAGGGGTGGAGCGCGCGCTCGGCGTGGTGTTGCCGGTGGCGAGCGCGGCGGTGGTGACGACGGCGGTGGGCGCGAAGGCCGCGTCGATGACGCTGAAGACGGTGCTGCTCGTGGTGACGTCTTTCGGCGCGGGCGTCGCGGTGACGATGGCCGTGCGCGAGCCCGCACGCCCAGTGGCGAGTGTGGTGGTGCCGGTGACGCGGCAGAAGCCGGCGCCTCCGCCGCAGCTTGAAGAAGAGCCGGTGCCAGGCGACGTGCAGCCGGAGCTCGTGCTGCGCGCACCTCCGCTGCCGCCGCGCGCGCCGGTGGTGGTGAAGAAGGTCGCGCCGGTGGTTGCGCCGGAGCCGGTGGTCGAAGCGCCCGCTGCGCCGCCTCCGCCGGAGCCGAGCGTCGACGACGAGCTGAGCCGCGACTTCGCCGGGTGCGACTTGCCGTCGGAGCAGCGCCTCGCTTCACACGTTCGTTCGCTGATTCCCAACGCGAAGGCCGAGCGCGGGCTCGAGCTGCTCAAGAGTTACCAACGGCGCTGCGCGACGGGCCACTGGGCCTATGACTCGTGGGTGGCGCGCTTCGATTTGCTCTGCAGCCTGGGGCGCGCGCAGGAATTCAACGAGCTCTGGCAGTGGTTCCGCGTCGAGAACGACCGCCACGCGGAGCGCCTTCAGGCGGAGCTGAGCGGGCGTTGTCAGTTCTGACGTTTACGAAACGATTTCGTGCACACTGTTTCGTGTCGCGGTGTCCTGCCCGACATGAACGCACTGTTGCTCGCCCTCGTCCTCACGGCGGTCCCTGAAGGTGAAGATCTCCCGCTGACGGCGCCACTCACGGGCATGTCGTCGTCGCGCCTGTCGCTGCCGGTCTCCATCGCCTTCGACACGGCGACCATCACCGACGACGTCACGCCGCTGATGAAAGACGACGGCAGCAACCGCGCTGGCGGCACGCGTGACGTCATCTGGGCGCTCGCGCGTTTTGCGCCGTCGGTGGCGCGGCGGCACTTCGAAGAGGCGAAGTGGAATGACGGCACCGTCTCTCGCACCATCACCATCAAGACGGTCTCGGTGCTGTGGCGCACCGGCCCGTCGTACGAAGTGCGCGTCGAGGTCGAGCGCCGCGACGGCGACAAGCGCCTGGGTCAGACCACGGGCACCGGCTATGGCACGGCGCCGCGCAACAATGGCCAGCGTGTCGGCGCGGCGTACGCGTCGGCCTTCGGCGCGAGGCCGAAGAACGGGTTGACCGAAGCGAACCCCGCGACCGACGGCGAGACGATTCGTGCGGCGACGTTGCAGGCGTTCGACTCGGCGCTGCTGCAGTTGTCGGCGGTGTGGGCCGGCGAGCAGATGATGGCGAAGGCGCGTGAAGACGCTGAAGCCGCGATGAAGCGGGCGCAGGAAGCGCAGAAGCCGGCTGGGAAGAAGAAGAAGTGACGGCAGCTTGTTCGACGGCTTCGGCGCTGTGAGTGAAGGGCTTCCTTTAAGGAAGCGGTGTCGACGGGCTTCGGCCACGCCTGAAGCGAGCTGGCGCGTCGAGCTTCGAGCGAACGGAACGCAACTGGGCCGGTGCACTTCCAGTCGGTTGGAAGAACACCAGCCCAGAAGGCCCTCCCGTCGGGTTCGGCAGATGTTCATGAGGTGCGTGTGTGTCGCTACGCGTAACTTGAACCCATGGCGCTCCCCCGCATCGGCATCTCTCTCGGCGACCCCTCTGGCATCGGCGCGGAGGTCACGCTCAAGGCGCTCGCGAACCCGAAGGTGAAGCGCGCGCTGACGCCGGTGCTCTTCGGTGACGCTTCGATTCGCGCCGGTGAGCACCAGCTGCGCGTCGTCAGCCAGCTCGCCGCGAAAGACCGAAAACCCGGCAAGCCCACGCGCCTCGGAGGGTTGGCGCAGCTCGCGTACGTGAACGCCGCCATCGGCGCTGCGCGGGCCAGCGACATCGACGGCATCTGCACGGCGCCGGTCTCGAAAGAGGCCATCACGCGCGCCGGCGTTCCCTTCGCAGGTCACACCGAGCTGCTCGCCGACGCGTTCGGCGTGCAGGTGATGATGTTGATGAAGGGCCCGCTGCTCTCGGTGGCGTTGGCGACGAATCACCTGCCGCTGCGTGACGTCTCGGCCGCGCTGAATACGCCGAAGCTCGTCTCTCAACTCCAACTGCTCAGCGACGGCCTCGCCGCGCTGCTCGGTCGCACGCCGCGCATCGCCGTCTGTGGCCTGAACCCGCACGCAGGTGACGGCGGCGTGCTCGGCCACGAAGAGCGCGAGGTCATCGCGCCGGCCATCGCGCAGGCGAAGCGACGCGGCCTCGACGTGCACGGCCCGTTCGCCGCCGACGGCCTCTTCGCGACCGCGCGCAACTTCAAGTTCGACGTCGCGTTGGCCATGTTCCACGACCAGGGCCTCGTGGCGACCAAGACGCTCGACTTCGAGCGCACGGTGAACGTGACGCTGGGGCTCCCGGTGCCGCGCACGTCGCCTGATCACGGCGTGGCCTACGACATCGCGGGGAAGAACAAGGCCGACGCCACGCCGATGATGTCTGCGCTGCTCGAGGCCGCGGCCTTCGTTCACAATTCTTCACGGCCTCACACGCCGGCCCGCCGCTAACTGCTGACCCCATGAGCAAGCTCGGGTGGAAGACGACCGCAGAACAGGCGCTGCAAGGGCAGTCACTCGCAGGCAAGACGGCCATCGTCACCGGCGCGACGTCGGGCATCGGCACCGAGACCGCGCGTGTGTTGGCGCTCGCCGGCGCCGACGTGGTGTTCGCCGTGCGCAACGTGAAGGCCGGTGAAGAACTCGCCGCGCAGCTCCGCGCGTCGTTGCCGCAGGCTGCGGGAAAATTCGACGTGCAGGCGCTCGACCTCGGCGACTTGAAGTCGGTGAAGGCGTTCTCTGCCGCGTGGCTCACGAGCGGTCGCCCGCTGCACCTGTTGGTGAACAACGCCGGCATCATGGCCACGCCGCAAGGGCAGACCGCGCAGGGCTTCGAGCTGCAGGTCGGTACGAATCACCTCGGGCACTTCGCGCTCACCACCGCGCTGTTGCCGGTGCTTGGAAAGTCGTCGCCCGCGCGCGTCGTCACCGTGTCGAGCAAGCTCCACATGCGAGGTGACGGCAAACGACTGCTCGCCGCGCTCGAAAAGAAGCCCACCAGCTATTCACCGTTCGGCGCCTACGGAGATTCGAAGCTGGCCAACGTGCTGTTCGTCAAAGCGCTCAGCACGCGCCTGCCCGCAGGTGTCGAGGCGTTCTCGCTGCACCCCGGCGTCATCAACACCAACCTCTCGCGCAGCATGGGCGTGCTCGGCTCCATCTACCGGGCCGTCGGCGGCGTCTTCATGAAGAGCGTGCCTCAAGGCGCGGCGACCAGCGTCTTCGGCGCCGCAGCCCCCGAGCTCGCGGGCAAGTCAGGCGCGTACCTCGAGGACTGTCGCGTCGGTACGCCGAGCCGCGCCGGGCAAGACACGGAGCTCGCCGAGCAGGTGTGGGCGCTGAGCGAACGTGCGGTTCAAGCGGGCTGAGGGCTTGCGCAGACCACGCTCCTTCCGCATTACTGCGGCCCGTCCATCACTCAAGGAGAGCCCCATGAAGCGCATCATCATGTCCATCGCCATTGCCACCTCGTTCGTCGTGCCCACCGCGGCGCTCGCGTGCGAAGGCGACTCCCACCAGGCGAAGGCTGCGGCCCCCGTGAAGGCCACCGTCGCCGAAGTCGCTCAGTGGCAGAAGGCGAAGCAGGTCACGCCCATTGACGCCAACACGCCGGAGACGCGCGAGAAGTACGGCATCATTCCGGGTGCGGTGTTGCTGACGTCGAGCGCCAGCTTCGAGGCGAAGGAGCTCCCCGCCGACAAGAACGCGAAGCTCGTCTTCTATTGCTCGAATGACCGCTGCCTGTCGTCTGACGCGGCGGCCAAGCGCGCCATCGAGAACGGCTACACCAACGTCGCGGTGCTGTCGGACGGCATTCAGGGTTGGAAGAAGGCCGGGCAGCCGCTCGCCAAGCCGCAGAGCTGAGCCGCGCGGCGACATCTTGAAGTGCCCCCGAAGGGTGGTGACGGTAAACGTCGCCGCCCTTTGTCGTTTTCGAAACTCACCGCCTTCGTGAAGACGCCCTGGGTCGGCCCTGGAGTTGCGGCGTTGTTTGCGCTGCTGGTGCGCGCGCTGCCGGGCCGGTTTCCCGCTGACTACGACGAGGGGGTCTACGTCGCCGCCGCGCTCGCCTTCGCCGATGGGTTGATGCCGTATCGCGACTTCGCGTTTCTGCACCTGCCCGGCGTGGTGCTCTGGCTCGCGCCGTTCACCTGGTTGGAACCGGAGGGGCTCTTTCTCTTCGCGCGTGGGCTGAGCGTGGTCGCCGGAGGCGTTTCGATTCTGCTGCTGGCGCGCGCGCTCGGTGGCGCTGCAGGGTTCGTCACGGGGCTGTTGTGGGCTGTGTGGTGGGAGGCGCTGGTCTCAGACCGCGGCGTCTTTCTCGAACCGCTGATGACCTGCGCCGGAGTCGCCGCGCTGTCACTCGCGCTGCTTCGCGACACGAAGCGTTCGTGGTTGCTGGTCGGCGCGCTGCTCTCGTGCTCGGTGTTGTTCAAGGTGTGGGGCGGGCTGTGGGTGCTGGTGGTGCTCGCCGCTTCGCCGCCGCGCGCGTGGGGTCGGGTGCTCGTCGCGTTCTTCGTGGTGCTGGGCGTGGTGTTGGCGCCGTTCCTCGTCACGTCCGGGCGCGAGCTGTTCGAGCAGGTGCTGCTCGTGCACGTGCGTCGGCCCCCCGATGGAGACCTGCTGCGCTCGGTGCGCCTCAACGAGATGTTCGTCGCACACTCGCTGTCGGGCACGGTGGTGTTGTGCGTCACCGCGCCGTTCATCGCGCTGAGCCCGCTGCGTCGGCTCGGCTTCGCTTCGTTGGGTGCGGCGGCGCTGGTGGTCGTCGGGTTCCTGAGCGCTGCGGCGTACTGGAATCAATACAACTCGGTGCTCGCGTGCTTCGTGGTGGTCGCCATCGGCGTGGGGCTCGACGGCGCGTCGCGGAGGCTCTCGAGGTGGGTCGTGTTCATGCCGCTCCTCGTCGTGGGGCTCTGGTGGCGCAGCGCGTTCGGTGCACCGCCCTCGCGCGTCGAGCAGCAGCAGGTCACCGAGCGGCTGCGCGCCGTCGACGGAGAGGCCTGCGCCTTCGAGGCCTTCGAGCTGCTCCTGGCGAACAAGCAGCCTGTGGTGCTCGTCGACGCGTATGGCCAGCAGCTGCGCGACGCGACCGCGAACGGTGCGCGGTACGACAGCGCAGAGCTCGCGTTTCAAGCAGAGGCCTCGCAGCGCACGCTGCGTGAACAACTGCCGCGTTGTCGGTGGCTGCGCACCGGTTGGCGTGGCGAATGGCAGATGAACGCGAAGACGAAGGCCCTCGTCACCGAGCTGTTCGAGCCGGTCGGTGAAGGGCTCTACCGGCGCCGCGAGATCAGCCCAGCGCGGCGATGATCAACTGATTCGAGAACACCTTGAGCAGCGTCCAGCTCGCGCCGTCGCTGCCTTCAAGAATCAACGTCACGGTGATGAACGCCAGCGCCGCGAGCACGAGCCCGGCCGGCGACCACTTGAGCAACGAGACGAGATCTCTGCGGCCCCACGGCGCGCGATCTTCGAGCCCGCGGAGGTCTTGCAGGCGGAACATCACGTAGCCGAACGGCACCAGCGCGCACATCCACGCGATGAAGTTCACCAGCGGCACGCCGTGAAACCAGCCTGGCAACGACTCGTGCCACACCCAGCAACCGATGGCCGTGGCGATGGGGTCTATCTGCAAGTCGAGGAACGTCGCGAAGGTGCCCAGCGCGATGGCCGAGAGCACCGCCGACCTGCGTAAGAAGGGAATGCGCAGCCGCAGCTCCCACGTGACGAAGGTCGCCATGGCGAGCACCACGCTCCAGCCGACCATGGTCGCGAAGGGCGCCACGAAGGGCTTCACCATGGTCTCGGTGAGGTTCGTCTCGTGGAAGAAGCCCAGCACGATGCCGCCGTTCTCGAGCACCATTCCGTAGAGGAAGGCGACGCCGAAGAAGAGCATCAGGTGTGAGCGGTGGTGCCACCAGAGGTTGAACATCAACAGCGCCGCCCAGAAGAAGTTCGACCACTCGTAGATGCGCAGCAGCGTGCCGTGCTCGAGCGGAGAGGGCGTGTGAAAGAAGTACGTGAACGTCGGCAGCCCGACGGCCAGCGTCACGCTCACCAGCAGCAGGCGGCGGCTCGCGTCGCCGTGAATGAAGCGCACCGCCTGGTACAGCACGAAGACCGAGAGCGGAAAGATGACCGTGTACGCGAGGTCGACGCGCGGCGGGTCGAAGTTGGTCAGCTCGGTGTTGAGCAGTAGCTGCCCGTAGATGAAGAACATCCACGCAGGGAGGTGCCGCCAGAGCTCCTGGCGGGCAGCCGCCAGGAGGCTCATCTGCGGGAGAAGGGGCGATGTCTCGGCCTGCATCGGTGTGCACGAGACACGTTGCGCGACCTCGCCGTCAAGGCGCGGCGCTCAGCGAAGAACGTCGCCGACCTTCACCGTCACGCGGGGCTCGCGGAGGCTGGTGACGGTCTTCGTCTTGCCGTGGCGCGAGACGGCCGTGTAGCGGTCGCGCTTGGGCTCGCGGTGCACCACGAGCTGCTCTTTCTGAAGGTCGAGCACCCAGTATTCGGCGATGCCGGCGGCCGCGTAGAGCTGGGCCTTGGGGCCGAGGTCGATGCCGCGCGTCGAGTCGGAGACCTCGATGACGAGCGTCGCGTGAACGGCCGTGAAGTCTTCGTCGCGATCGTCGGGTCGCCTGAACACGGCGAAGTCGGGCTCGGGCTCTGAGTGCATGGAGACCCTGAGCGGACACTGCACTGACACGGCGAAGGGCTTTCGCACCTGCGCCGTCAGCACCTCAGTCAGCTCGACCATCGCCCACTTGTGCGGCGTACCCATCGCGTTCATGCGAACGATGACCCCCTCAATCAACTCCACCCGTTGCCCGATGAACGCGCCGCCTTCAGCGAGACGTTCGTACTCGTCCGCCGTGAAGCGGAAGAGCGTGTAGGGCGCCGCAACCTGAACGTTCAACATGTGCGCGAGTTTCCCGTTCGCTCAGCGAGCGCGCAAGGTGATCTCCGTCACCTCACCGCGTGGGCCGATGCGAAACGGAGGCCCCCAATACCCGGTGCCGTTGCTCGTGTACGTCGGCACGCCTTCGATGACGTCGAACCCGCCGATGACGGGCTGCTGCAGCTTCACGAAGAACATGAACGGGAAAATCTGCCCGCCGTGCGTGTGGCCGCTGAGCATCAACGAGACCTTCGCGGCTCCGGCTGACTTCGCGAACCGGGGTTGGTGCGCGAGCAGCACGCGCGGCACACCGACGGGCGCCGCCGCGAACGTCGCCTCCACGTCGGGCGCGTGCGCTTGTGAAAACCGCGCGCCTTCGACGTCGGTCACGCCGCCGACGACCAGCTTGCCGTCGGCCACCACGCGGTGCTCGTTGTGCAGCACGTTGAAGCCAAGCCGCCGCGCCTCGCCCTCCCACGCAGAACCACCGTGGTAGTACTCGTGGTTACCCGTCACGTAGAACACGCCGTGCCTGCCGCGCAGCCCTCCGAGCGGCGCGACTTCATCACGCAGCTTCGGCACCGAGCCGTCGATCATGTCTCCGGTCACCGCGACGAGGTCTGCGTTCAACGCGTTGACCTGATCAGTCACCAACTGCGCGAAGCGCCGGTCCAACGTCTCGCCGATGTGCACGTCGCTGATCTGCGCGATGCGAAACCCGTCGAGCGACGGGTCGAGCCCGGGCACGTCGACGGTGACGCGCTTCGTCTCGGGTCTGCGTGAAATGTAGAAGCCCCACGCCAGCGCTGGCAGCACCAGCACCAGCACGCCCACCGCGCGCCACGTCGGCCACGAAGGGTCGAGCGTCGTCACGTGGCTCAAACCCCAGAACAACGCGTCGCTCACGCCCACGCTGACGAAGAGCAGCCCGAACGCGCCCATCCACACGAAGCCGAACCACTGCGCCACCTTCGCCACCGACCGCGGCAACACGCGCCCGCCGATGAAGCCCGCGAAGATGGAAACGAAGAACGTCCACAACAGCGCCCACGCGCCCGTCGCGAAAGGCTGCGGCATCGCCGCGTCGTTGATCAACCGCACGCCGAGGTACCAGTGCAGCCCGACGACCAACGTCGTCATCACCGTCAACAACAGCAACCCGCGCGCGAACAACAACACCGGCACGTCTTTCAACCCTGCTTCGCGTGTCTCACTCATGAAGTGTCGCGAACGTAATGGTGCTGACCACCGCGCGCCGAACTCCCAACAATTCTTCAAGAGACGTGGTCGTTCTGGAGCGCCGTTGCACCAGGCCTACAATGTGCGCCGTGTCAAAATTGCTGCATCTAACCCCATGAAGAAACTTGGGAATTCGACTGGCGAGAATGACTTCAGAAGTTCGTTGAGCCTCAAAGGAGATCACCATGCCCGTCAGCCCGACCCGCTCCAGCACGAACCCCCGCCTCGCCACGCCGGCGTCGTCTCCCACGCTGCGCAACGGCTCGTCAGGCACCGCGGTGGTCGAGCTGCAGAACCTCTTGAAGAAGGCCGGCGTGCCCACGGGCGCGGTCGACGGCGACTTCGGCCCGATGACGCAGGCGGCGGTGAAGCGCTTCCAGACTTCGAAGGGCCTCGAGGCTGACGGTGTGGTGGGCCCGAAGACGTGGGCGGCGCTGCGCAGCGCTTCGACGACGTCACCTTCTGCTCCCGCGAGCGCGCAGCCCACGTTGCGAAGCGGTGACTTCGGCGCCGACGTGCAGAAGCTCCAGGAGTCGCTCAAGAAGCACGGCTACAGCCCCGGCGCCATCGACGGGCAGTTCGGCTCGGGCACGCGCGCGGCGGTGGTGAAGTTTCAGCGCGCGAAGGGCCTCGAGGCTGACGGTGTCGTCGGCGCGGCGACGTGGCGCGCGCTCAACGGTGCGGTGTCGACGGCGCCGGTGGGCCCTACGGCTCCCGCGAATGACGCGCAGTTCCGCGCGCGGTTGCTCGACGTGGCGCGCGGTGAGCTCGGCAAGGTAGAAACCGGCAGCAACCGCGGCGAAATTCTCAAGTACCCGAACGCGTTCGGTCGCGGCGCAGAAGCGTGGTGCGCCGACTTCACGAGCTGGGTCTCGAAGCAATCGGGCGGCAAGATGAACAACCCGTGGACGCCCGGCGTGGTGGCCGAGCTCAAGCGCAGCGGCGACTGGAAGGGCAAGTCGAACCCGCAGCCGGGCGACCTCGTGCTCTTCGACTGGGACGGCGACGGCGGCGCAGACCACATCGGCATCGTCGAGAAGGTCAACGCCAACGGCACCATCAGCACCATCGAAGGCAACACCGAGAACGAGCAGACGGGCCAGGAAGGCGTGTGGCGTCGCACCCGCTCGATGGGCACCATTCTGGGCTTCGGCAACCCGTACTGATGAAGTCGGCGCGTGGCCGACCTCGCTGCGCTTCGTACCCGCCTCGAAGGTGCGCTCGACACGCTCGAGTCGGTCACCGCTGAGTTCGAGACAGCCGCTGCTTCACTCGCGCACGGCCGGCTCGAAGGAGTCGCCCGTGCGCTTTCGCTCCGCGACGCGCCTGAGACGCAACGCGCGCGAGACGCGGTGGACCGCCTCGCTGGTGACGCGCCGGAGCTGGAGCAGGCGCTCGACCGTTATCGCCGTGCCCGTGCGTTGCTTGCGGAACGGCTGCGCGAGCGCACCGAAGCGTTGGGCGTCGGGGCGAGCTCCGACCTCGAGGCCGTGGCGACGCTCGAGCGCGAGCCGCTGCTCTACGAAGGCCGTGCTGCGCCGTGGGCCGCGATGGTTTTCATCTGTCTCATCGGCACGGTGATGACCGTGCTCGGGTGGAATCAACGAGGCGTTGGGCTGGTGTGGCTCGTGGTGCCGGCGTTGGTGCTCTCCATGTTCTTCGCGGCGCCGAAGCTGCGCGTCACTGCGAAGCGCGTGTGTGTGGGCGCGAGCGTGGTGATGCTCGATGAAGTCGAGGCGTTCCTCATCAAGCGCGTGGAGCGGCCGTCGGGCAAAGGGCGGCGCAGCGTCGAGTACGACCTGGTCTTCGAGCGCAGAGACGGTGAGCCGTCTTCGTTTCGCGTGCAGGTCGTGCCTGGTGGCTTCACGGCGGCGCTCTCGAGCGTCGGCCTCCACGCGATGAGGCTGTGACGGACTGCTGCGTCAGCGACTGAAGACGAGAAAGAACTGCTCGGGCAGGAAGTCGTGCTGTGCGACGAGCTTGAAGCCAGCGGCGGTGACCTCAGCGACGACGCCTTCACGTGGCACCTTCATGTCGGCCGGTGGGCCCATCTTCGAGGTGCGCGTGAAGTCGATGATGGCGATGCGGCCGCCCGGCTTGAGGTCGTCGACGAGGCGCGCGAAGTACGCCTTGCGTGCGTCGAGGTGGTGGTACGTGTTCACGACGATGATGAGGTCGACGGGCTCGGGAATCTTCGGGTTGTCGAACGTCGCGAGCTGAGAAGTGAGGTTGGTCAGCTCCTCTTTTTCGGCGCGCGCGTTGAGGTACTCGACCATCGAGCTCTCGACGTCGAGGCCGTAGACCTTGCCGTCAGGCACTGCGCGCGCGAGGCGCACCGAGAAGTAGCCGGTGGCCGAGCCGATGTCGGCCACGCGGGCGTCTTTCGACAGCGCGAGCGCGGCGATGACGTCGTCGGGCTTCTGCCACGCGTCGCGTGCGGGGTCGTCGAAGCTCGCGGCCCAGGCGTTGGCGTCGTCGAAGGCGTGGTGATGACCCGACGGCTGCGTGGTGGCGCAGGCGCAGAGCGTGAGCAGGGCTGGAATCAGGAGGCGCTTCATCTGTTGCGAGCGCTTGTAACCTCGTCGTGCTTGGGTGCCACGAATGAGTCTTTTTCGCGAGTGCGCGAGTCTCTTCATCGTCGGCTTCCCCGGCACGTCTCCCGACGCGGAGGTGCTGCGGCTCATCGACGATGGGGTCGGCGGCGTCATTCTCTTCAAGCGCAACGTGGAGTCGCCGAAGCAGGTCGCTGACCTGGTGCGCGCGCTCAAGACGCATGCGGGGCGACCGTTGCTGGCGTCGGTTGATCAAGAAGGTGGGCGTGTCGCGCGGCTGCGTGGGGCTCCGTTCACGTCGTTGCCGCCGATGCGTCAACTGGGCCTGACGGGTGACGCGGCGCTGGTCGAGCGTGCGGGGCGATTGCTCGCGTTCGAAGTGCGCGCGCTGGGCTTCGACGTCGACTTTGCGCCGGTCATCGACGTCGACACCAACCCGGCGAACCCGGTGATTGGAGATCGCTCGTTTCATCGCGACGCGAAGGAAGTGGCGCGGCTCGGCGTGGCGCTCGCGCGTGGGCTCGAGGCGGGCGGCGTGGCGTCGTGCGCGAAGCACTTCCCGGGGCATGGCGACACGTCGCAAGACTCGCACCACGACCTGCCGTCGTTGCCGCATGACATGAAGCGCCTGCGTGAAGTCGAGCTGCTGCCGTTCGCGGCCTACGCGCACGCCGGCCTCGCGTCGGTGATGACGGCGCACGTGATCTTCGACGCCGTCGACCCCGGGGTGCCCGCGACGATGAGTCGGCCCGTGATGCAGGACCTGCTGCGTCGTGAGCTGGGCTTCGAAGGCGTGGTGGTGAGCGACGACCTCGAGATGAAGGCCATCAGCGAGCACTTCTCGGTGGAGCGCGCGGTGGTGGAGGGCGTGAAGGCGGGCGTCGACTCGTTCCTCGTGTGTCACCGGGCTGACGTGCAGCGCGCGGCCATCAACGCGCTCGTGAAGGCTGTCGAGTCGGGTGAAGTCGCGCGCGCACGGCTCGATGAGGCGCGCACGCGGGTGGCCTCGCTCATGCGGCGCTTCGTTCACGGGCCGGAAGAGCTGCTGTCGACGCTCGGCTCGCCTGAACACGAGGCGCTTCGTGTGGGGTTGTCGGTCGACACGTTCGTCGGTCGAGACCCGACTGAGGTCTGATCAACGCTCGAGTCGGGTGATCAGGTGTCGTGCATTCTCGCGCACCGGCTCGTCGACGTGCGTGTCTCGAGAGACCTCGGTCGCGAGCGCGCGTGCTTCAGCGACGGTGCTCGGGTTCACGATGAGCAGCCACGCGCGCGCGAGCTGGAGCGTTCTCAGCTCGTTCTTGTTCGTCGCGTCGTGAACCCATTGCCAGCGAACGGCGTTGTTCAATTGCTGTGCGGCCGCGTCGGCTTGCGCGACGAACGTGCCTCGATTCAGCGCTGCACGAACTGTCTCGATGAGCGGAGTGGTGGGCTCGACCTCGAGCACCGCGCGCGCCCACGCTTCATGCAGCGCGCGCAGTTTCCCGACTGCCTCGGGAGCGTCGTCGGCCTCGAGCGTGGCCTTCTCGGCTTCGAAGTCGCGCATCAGCCGTCGAGCCCCGTGCAGTGCGGCGCGGTGAACTCGCCGGTGAGCGTGCCGCCGTCGAACGTCGCTTGAATCGAGAACGTGACGTTCTGGCCCGGCTGCACGGAGATGGCTTGCGCGGTGGCGTCGATGGCGCGGACGAAGGGTTCGCTGGTGAGCGTGCCGTCGAAGTCGAGCAGGGTGACGCGCAGGCCCTGTGCGTAGGTGACGTCTCCGGAGAGCGCGTTGATGTTGGCGATGATCAACGTACGTGAAGGCGTCGGGCTGTTCATGAGCTGACAGCCCGCAGCTGCGCCGAAGTACGCCTCGACGTAGAGGCCGCCGTCGCTCTCGACGCCGTGATCAACGTGATCGAACGCGCCGGTCATTCCGTTGAGCGTGAGCGACAGCGTCGACGAAGCCGGGCCGCCGCCAGTCGCTGAGCCGCCGCCAGTCGCTGAGCCGCCGCCAGTTGCTGAACCGCCGCCAGTTGCTGAGCCGCCGCCAGTCGCCGAGCCGCCGCCAGTCGCCGAGCCGCCGCCAGTTGCTGAACCACCGCCGGTGCTCGCCCCGTCAACGCACGAGCCGAGCGAGCAGTTCTCTGCCGGGTTGCACGTCGCGCAGAACGCACCAGCGACCCCGCACGCGTTGCTCGCCACGCCGTTCTGACATTCACCCGCCGAGTCACAGCACCCGGCGCACGTCGCGCTCGAACACTCTTTCTTCGGCGTTCCACAGGTCAGCAGCGTCGCTGCGAGCAGCACCAACCACTTCTTCGAAGCCATGCGCGCTTTCTAGCAACCGCTCGCGCTGTTCGCGGCCACGTGTGTCGACGCGGTGACGCCGTCACTCGCCCAGGTACGCCTTGCGAATCTCTTCACTCGCGAGCAACGCCTGACCGGTGCCTTCCATCGCGATCTCTCCGGTCTCGAGCACGTACGCCCACTGCGCGAGCCCGAGCGCGAGGTGCGCGTTCTGCTCGACGAGGAGAATCGACATGCCCTCTGCGTTCACCTCACGGAGAATCCTGAAGATGGTCTGCGTGACCTGCGGCGCGAGCCCCAGCGACGGCTCGTCGAGCAACAGCAACGTCGGTCGCGACATCAACGCCCGCGCGATGGCCAGCATCTGCTGCTCGCCGCCCGACAACGTGCCCGCCATCTGCGCGCGACGCTCCTCGAGCCGCGGAAAATACGCGAAGCACTTCTTCAAATCGGTCGCGATGCCGTCCTTGTCGCGACGCAGGTACGCGCCGAGATCCAGGTTCTCCTGCACCGAGAGGTTCGGAAACACGCCGCGACCTTCAGGCGCGTGCGCGAGCCCGCGCGGCACCATCTGGTTCGACTTGAGCCCGACCACGTTCTCGCCCTTGAGCGTGATGCTGCCCGCGACGGGCTTCACCATGCCGGAGATGGCGCGCAGCGTGCTCGTCTTGCCCGCGCCGTTGGCACCGATGAGCGCGACGGCTTCACCTTTGCCGACCGACAACGAGACGCCCTTGAGCGCCTTGATGGCGCCGTAGCTGACCTCGAGGTCTTTCACGTCGAGCCACGCGTCTCGCGGCGCGCGATCACCGAGTCGCCTGGGCTCAGACATGTGCGGGCGCCTCTCCGAGGTAGGCCTCGATGACCTTCGCGTCGGCGCGCACCTTCGCCGGTTCACCGCGCGCGATGGTCTCGCCGTGGTCGAGCACCGTGAGCTGCTCGCAGATGCCCATCACCAGCTTCATGTCGTGCTCGATGACGAGGATTCCAAGCTCGAAGCGCTGACGCAGCTCACGAATGAGCACCATCAGGTCGGCCTTCTCGCGCGTATTCATGCCCGCGGCCGGCTCGTCGAGCAGCAGCACCTTCGGCTTCGTGCCCAACGCGCGCGCAATCTCGAGGCGACGCTGCTCGCCATACGGCAGGTTCTTCGCCAGCTCGTCGACGCGGTTCGAGAGCCCCATCACACCGAGCAACTCCCGCGCGCGCTGTTCGATGCCGGCCTCTTCGTCGAGGAACGTGTTGGTGCGCAGCAGCGCTCGCCACCAGTCACGGTAGTTCTCGAGGGCCAGCAGCGCGCGATTGCCGCTCGAGAACATCGGGCGCCGCTCGGCCTGAATGGCGACGCGCACGTTGTCGAGCACCGTCAGCTCCTTGAAGAGCCGAATGTTCTGAAACGTGCGCGCGAGCCCCAGCCGGTTGATTTGATGTGGCCGCTTGCCGTTGACGCGCGCGCCGCCGACCAGCACGTCGCCCTCCGTCGGCAGGTACACGCCGGTGAGCACGTTGAACGCCGTCGTCTTACCCGCACCGTTGGGGCCGATGAGCCCCTGGAGGTCGCCTTTGCGAATCTCCAGGTTGAACTCTGCGAGCGCCTTGAGGCCCCCGAAGCGAATCGACACGTTCGTCGCTTTGAGCAGCGGCTCGCTCACGTCGTGAGGCCCTTCTTCTTCTTGAACCAGTCCCACGCCTCGTGCGTGCCGAACAGACCTTGCGGTCGCGTCAGCATCATCACCACCAGCAACAACCCGAAGACGGGCTTGCGCAGCTGGTCGATGCTCTGCGCGAGCTGCGCGTTGTCACCGCCCACGGCGATGAAGACGGCGCGCATGCCCTCGGGCAACAGCGTGAGGAAGACGGCCGCGACGACGGCGCCGGTCGTGCTGCCGAGGCCGCCGGCGACAATCATCACCACGACCTCCATCGACTTCACGAAGCTGAAGCTGTCACCGGGCGTGATGATGCTCTGAAAGTGCGCGAACAAACCGCCCGCCACGCCCGCGAAGAAGCTCGAGACGACGAAGGCGCGAACTTTGTAAGCGGTGGTGTCGACGCCCATCGCCTCAGCGGCGATTTCGTCTTCACGGATGGCGACGAGGTTGCGGCCGTGCGGCGAGGCCAGCAGCCGTCGCGCGAAGAGCACCACGATGAAGACCGCGAACCAGACTGAAAAGAAGCTGGTGTGCTGCGGCGTGCCTGACAGCCCGAGCGCACCGCCGAGCGAGGGTGTGTTGCGCACCACCACGAGAATGATCTCGCCGAAGCCCAGCGTGACGATGGCGAGGTAGTCGCCCTTGAGCCGCAAGCTCGGCAGCCCCACGACGAAGCCGAAGAGCCCCGCGAGCGAGCCGCCGACCAGCAGTGAGATGACGAAGAAGAGCTGGTGCTCGACGACCTCCGGCAACACGCCGATGCGGTACTCACCGAGCGCCTGCGAGACGATGGCCGAGCTGAACGCGCCCACCGCCATGAAGCCCGCGTGGCCGATGCTGAACTGCCCGGTGATGCCGTTGATGATGTTGAGGCTGACGGCCAGCACCACGTTCACGCCGACCAGCAGCGCCAGGTACACGAAGTACTCGCTCCCCGAGGTGGCAACCTGGAGCAGCGCAAGCACCGCGATGGCGATGGCAACGGGGGCGAAGGACTTCACGTGAAGCCGCGAGTCCTACACCGGCCTCCGAGGGCGCTCAACGAAGCGTTCGCGTCATTGTTCTTCGTCGCGACAGAGTGCTTCCTGCATGTCGGTCAACGCGCCGCGCGCACGAAGCGCCTTGCACGAGTTCCGCAACCGAGAGCGCGAGGCTCCGACCATGGCAGCGCGCAGCTTCGGTTGCAGCGCCGCCCAGCAGAGGTCGAAGGCCACCGCGCGCGCGTCTCTCGCCGCCGCATCGCCCTCCGGCAGCTCCAGCGCGCCGAGTGTCGCTGACTGCAACGCTGCGTCGCGGCACGTCGGCGCGTCCTTCGCCGTAACGCCGCGCGCGAACAGCGCCATCACGCGCCACGGCAACGCCCCGTTCTTCTTGAGCACCGACGCGAGCGAGAATGCGCCGGCGGGCGAGAGCGTCGGCTCGAGCTCTTTGAGCGCCTTCCAGCATGGAGCGTCGCCAGTCTCCGACATACAGCGCTCGGCGCCCGTGGCGACGGCGGCGTCGCGCGCCGTGATGAAGCCGCTGGCCGACTGAAGAAACCGGTAGCGGTCGGCCAGACGGTCTGCGCGAGCTACGCGCTCGAAAGGAACCCCGCCAGCGCCGCTGGTCAACACGGCGGTCGCCGCCGCAGTGACCTGCGTGCTCCAACGCTCGTCGCGGTTGCTGGGCGCGATGTCTTCGGCGCGCTCGAGCAGCTCGTCCCACGCGTGCTGCGCGGCGAGCTGCTCAAGTGTCGCCAGGGTCGCCGGCTCCTTCGCCTGCGCTGCGGTCGTCAGGAGCGTCGCGGCGATGAGCGCGACGCGCATTTCAGTTCAGGACCTTCTCGAGGGTCGCGCGCGCGTTGTCGTAGATGTTCGACTGGTCCTTCTCGATGTGGAAGATGAAGACGCCCTTCTCGAAGCTCATGTTTCGCAGCGTGTAGTCATTCGAGCCGTCGGCCTTCTCTTTGGCCTTCACGCCGGTGAAGAGGCACGAAACCCCCGTCAGCTTCTTGCCGATGGCCTTCTTGTAGGCCGGGCGCTCAGCGCACATCGCGGCGATGGCGTCGACCGCGGTCGAGCACCAGCTTGCGTGCGAGACGTTCACCCATTCGGGTTGCTTGAAGTTTTCGTAGTCGGTCTTCGCGGTCGTCAGCTTGGTCCCGCACTTCTCGTTGAGCTCCTTGATGGAGTCGGCGAGCGCCGCGTCGCTCTTTTCCTTCGCTTCTTCTTGTGCGGGCTTGAGCTCCGGCTCGGCCGCGAACGCGAATGACGACAACGCGAGAACTGCGACGAAGAACGTGCGTTTCATGGGGTGTGGCTCCGTGGTGGGTGAGGGAAACGTGGACAGCTTGGCTGTGACGTCTGGGCCAACCTAGAAGTTTCCAGTGTGGCTGCCTAACCGCACCAGGTGCGCGCGTTCTCGAAGAAGCGCTGCCACGGCGAATGCGCGCCCCATGACCTCGGGTGCCATGAGAGCTGCGCGGTGCGAATGACGCGCTCGGGGTGCGGCATGAGAATCGTCGCGCGGCCGTCGGTGGTGGTGAGCGCGGTGACGCCGCCTCGCGAGCCGTTGGGGTTGAGCGGGTAGCGCTCGGTGGGCGCGCCGCTGCCGTCGACGAAGCGCGCGGAGACGTGGAAGTCGTCGCGGCCCTGCGCTTCGAGCTGGCCTTCACCGTGCGCGACGGCGATGGGCAACACGCTGCTCTCCATGCCTGCGAAGAAGAGCGACGGAGATTTTTCGACCTTCACCAGCGCGAGGCGCGCTTCGAATTGTTCGGAGCGGTTGCGCACGAAGCGTGGCCACGCGTCGGCGCCGGGGATGAGCTCCTTGAGCTGCGAGAGCATCTGGCAGCCGTTGCAGACGCCGAGCGAGAAGGTGTCGGGGCGCGTGAAGAAGTCGGAGAAGACCTTTCGTGCGCGCGGGTGAAAGAGCACCGACTTCGCCCAGCCGCCGCCGGCGCCGAGCACGTCGCCGTACGAGAAGCCGCCGCACGCCGCGAGGCCACGGAAGGAAGAGAGGTCGAAGCGGCCTTCGAGCAGGTCGCTCATGTGCACGTCGACGGCCTCGAAGCCGACGTGCGTGAAGGCCTGCGCCATCTCGACGTGGCCGTTGACGCCCTGCTCTCGGAGAATCGCGACGCGCGGGCGCGTGGTGGGAACGGGGCGCGGCGTGGTGTCGAAAGACACGTGCGCGGCGAGGCCGGTGAAGGTGGCGTCGGTGCGCAGCGCGTGTTCGCTGTCGGCGCAGGCTTCGTCGTCACGCAGGCGGTGCATGCGCCACGTGGTGTCCGACCAGAGCGCGCGCAGCTCAGTGCGAGTTGCAGAGAACAAAACTCCCTCTCCCTGCGAAGCGGGGAGAGGGGCCAGCACGGAAATCACCTCATCATTGCGAGGTGCACCGACACGAGTCGCGGTCAGGCCGTGCGCCTGAGCTGTCCTCACGACGCCATCGACTTCTTCCAGGCGAACCTGAATCAACGCGCCCAGTTCCTCTGTGAAGAGTTGTGCAATCGGCCCCTCTCGCCGCGGCAGAGAGAGCGAGATTCCGCACCTCGAGGCGAACGCCATCTCCACCGCGGCCACGAACAAGCCGCCGTCCGATCTGTCGTGGTACGCGAGCAACTTCCCCTCGGCATTCAGCGTCTGCACCAACTCGAAGAACGCCTTCAACACCTCCGGCGAATCGACGTCGGGCGCTTCGTCGCCGAGCCCATTGAAGACCTGCGCCAACGCAGACCCGCCGAGCCGCGCCTTGCCGTTGCTCACGTCCAACAACAGCAGCTCCGTCGGCCCGACCTCGAGCTGCAATTCAGGAGTCAGCGTCTTCGTCACGTCGCTCACCGGCGCGAACGCGCTGACGACGAGCGACACCGGCGAGGTGACCGACTTGTCGCCCCACACGGTGCGCATCGACATCGAGTCTTTCCCGACGGGAATCGCGATGCCGAGCGCCGGGCACAGCTCCGCGCCGACGGCCTTCACCGCGTCATACAGCCGCGCGTCTTCACCGGGCGTACCGGCCGCCGCCATCCAGTTGGCCGACAACTTCACGTCGCCCAGCTTCTCGACGCGCGCCGCCGCGAGGTTCGTGAGCGCCTCGCCCACCGCCATGCGCGCCGACGCCGCGGCGTTCAACAACGCGAGCGGAGCTCTCTCGCCCATCGCCATCGCCTCGCCGTGCGTCACGTCGTAGCTCGACATCGTCACCGCGACGTCGGCCACCGGAACCTGGAGCGGGCCCACCATTTGGTCTCTGACGACGAGCCCCGTCACCGAGCGGTCTCCAATCGTCACCAGGAACGACTTGTCGCCCACCGTCGGCAGCAACAACACGCGGCGCACGGCCTCTGCGAGCTCGATGGTCGGTAACGCGCGGCCCTTCGACTCCACGCGCTTCACGTCGCGCGTCATGCGCGGCGGTTTTCCCAGCAACACCTCGAGCGGCAGCTCGATGGGCGTGTTCTTGAAGTGCGCGTCACTGACCTTCAGCAGCCCGTCGCCCGTCGACGTGCCCAACACCGCGAACGGCGCGCGCTCCCTTCGACAGAACGCCTCGAAGCGCGGCAGCGACGCCGCCTCAATCGCGAGCACGTAGCGCTCCTGACTCTCGTTGCACCACAGCTCGAGCGGAGACATGCCCGGCTCGTCGCTCGGCACGCGCCGCAGTTCGAAGTGCGCGCCGCGACGGCTCTCGTGCACCAGCTCCGGCAGCGCGTTCGACAACCCACCCGCGCCGACGTCGTGAATCGACACGATGGGGTTCGCTTCACCGAGCGCCCAGCAGCGGTCGATGACCTCCTGACAGCGGCGCTCCATCTCTGCGTTGTCGCGCTGCACCGACGCAAAATCGAGCGCCTCCGCCGACGTACCCGACGCCATCGACGACGCCGCGCTGCCGCCCAGACCAATCAACATCGACGGGCCACCGAGCACGACAATCGCCGCGCCCGCCTGAATCTCGCCCTTCTGCACATGTTCAGCGCGGATGTTGCCGAGCCCGCCGGCGATCATGATGGGCTTGTGGTACCCGCGCACCGCGCCGTCGTGGTGTTGCTCATACGTGCGGAAGTAACCGGTGAGCGCAGGGCGCCCGAACTCGTTGTTGAACGCCGCGCCACCCAGCGGCCCGTCGAGCATGATGTCGAGCGCCGACGCGATGCGCCCTGGCTTGCCCACGTCGACCTCCCACGCACGCACCGCGCCCGGAATCTTCAGGTTCGAGACCGAAAACCCCACGAGCCCGGCCTTCGGCTTCGAGCCCCGGCCCGTCGCGCCCTCGTCACGAATCTCGCCTCCGCTGCCCGTCGACGCGCCCGCCCACGGAGAGACAGCAGTGGGGTGGTTGTGCGTCTCGACCTTCATCAACACGTGCACGGGCTCTTGCTGCGCGCCGTAGACGCCGTCGTCGGGGTTCGAAAAGAAGCGCCCGGCGATGGCACCTTCGATGACCGACGAGTTGTCTTTGTACGCGCTCAACACGCCGGTCGGGCTCGCCTCAGTCGACCTTCGAATCATCTTGAACAGCGAGTCGCCCTGCTCGACGCCGTCGATGACGAACTTCGCATTGAAGATTTTGTGGCGGCAGTGCTCGGAGTTCGCCTGCGCGAACATCATCAACTCCACGTCGCTCGGGTCGCGACCCAGCTTCGTGAAGGCCTCGACGAGGTAGTCGATTTCGTCAGGCGCCAGCGCGAGGCCGAGGCGGGCGTTCGCTTCTTTCAACGTCGCCAGGGCGATGGTGGTCAGCGCCTTCGGCTGCGCGCGGTCGAACATCGCTGACGCTGCGTCGAGCGACGGCAACAGCGACTCGGTCATGCGGTCGAACAGCGGAGGCGTCGCGCCGACTTCACCTGCGATGACCCACCGCACGCCGCGCTCGACGCGCTTGACCACCTCGAGCCCGACGTTGCGCGCGATGTCGGTGGCCTTCGACGACCACGGAGAGACGGTGCCGAGCCGGGGCACGACCACGAACGTTCGGCCGTCGACGCTTCTCTCGGCTTGTCGAGGGCCGTAGCTCAACAACTGCGAAAGCGTGGCGCGCTCGGGGTCAGTCAACGCGCGGGCGGCGTCGACGAAGTGCACGTAGTGGGCGGTGGCGTCAGCAGCTCCGGGAATACGCTGGAGCCGCCGGGCGAGGCGGGCAGGAGTGAAGGCAGGCGCACCGGGAATCAAGACCATCATGCGGCGCAATGTGGCCGAAGTCGGTCAATCGTAAAAGACGATGAAATTGATTCAGTCCATCGTGAATGACGATGACTAGGGCTCAGCTGACTGCGCCGGCGCGCTGCGACCGCTGACGGACTGCAACACCTCGTCGTTGATGAGCACCGTCGCCTTGCGGCGCAGCTCCGCGACGTAGGTCTTCTGTGCTTCAGACCGCAGCCCCGCGAGCAGCTTCTCTTCGATGACGCCGCGCACTTCGGTCAGCTCACGTTTCCGCGCCGGCTTCTTCTCGACCACGCGGAAGAGGTGAAAGCCGTACTCCGTCGAGACCACTTCGCTCGTGCCGCCGACGCTCAACTTGAAGACCACTTCGTCGAAGGCCGGAGGCATGGTGCCGCGCGCGAAGAAGCCGAGGTCACCACCGACGCGCGCATCGGGCGACAGCGAGTAGCGCCGCGCGAGGTCGGGGAACTTCTTGCCCTGCCACAGCTGCTGCTGCACGCGCCTGGCTTCGTCGAGGCCCTTCACGACGATCTGCTGCGCGTGCACCTGCTCGGGCTCCATGAAGTCTGCGGCGCGCTCGTCGAAGTATTGACGAATCTGCTCTTCGGTCACCGCCACGCGCGCGTGCACCTGCTGCGCGAGCAACTTCTCGATGGTGAGCTGGTCTCTGGTGCTGCGCGTCAACGCCGCGCGTGAGGTCTGACTCTTGGCGAGCGCTTCGTCGAACGTGCCGGCCGGGTATTCAGACGACAGCGCCAGCACGCGGCGGTCGACCTCTTCGGTCGTCACCTCGACGTTCGTGGCGCGCGCCGCCTGCAGCAACAACGCGCGCTCGATGAGCGTCTCGAGCAGCGCCTGCTTGTACGGCTCGACCTGCTCGGGCGTGCGCGGCCCGGTGCCCTCCATGGCCTGCGCTTCACGGGCCAGCAGCCGCTCGAACTCCGCGCGGCCGATGACCTCGCCATTCACGGTGGCGATGACGGTCGGGTCTTGCTTCGGCTTTTGCTGCTGTGGGCAGCCAAGCAGCGCGACGACGGCGATGAGCAGCAGGCGCGACATGGCCCGCCGCAACTACCACTACTTCGTCGGAGGCGGGGCCGGAATGAACCCCGGCGCAGGGCCCGACGGAGCGGCCGCAGGCGCCTTCGGGTCGACCACCATCGCCGCGAGCGCCGAGTCATTCACCTCGAACTTCGCCTCACGCTTGAGGCGCTCCATCAACGCGCGGAACCGCTCCTGCTTCGACTCGTTGGCGAGCAGCTGCGCGATGCTGGGCTTCGCCTGCTCGAGCGAGAGGTTGAGCGCGAGCTGGCGCCCCTGCAGCTTGATGATGTGCAGCGCCTTCGGGGTCTCGACGAGCGCTTCCGCGAGGTCGCCCACCTTCACCAGCGTGGCCGCCGCGGCCGCGAGCTCTGCGCCGTACTGCGAGGCGAGCTCTTCGTCAGACAAGAAGCGCATGTCGCCATCGAGCTCTTTGGTGCGCGCGTCGTCGGTGTTCTCGCGCGCCAACTTCGCGAAGGCCGCCGCGTCGAGCGCCGGGAGCGCTTTCGCTTCAGCCAGCACGCGCTCTGCGTCGGCGCGGCGCTCGGGCCGGAAGGCGATGTGCGTGAGGCGCGCCATCGCGGGCTTCACGTAGTCGCTCTTGTGCGCGTCGTAGTAGGCGGAGATTTGCGCGTCGGTGATGCCGCCGGTGCCTTCGTCGATTTCCTTCTTCAGCAGCTGCTGCACCATCACGCGGCGCGCGGCCTCGACGACCTCGGGGTCATTCTGCAGCCCGCGCTTCACGGCCTCCTGCGCGAGCAGCTCGAAGCGGGCGATGCCGTCGACGTAGTCGCGGCGCTGCTCGGCGGTCTGAAAACGCGCGCGCGCATAGGGGTTCATTTCTGAGAAGCGCTGCGCGAGCTCCGCGTCGGTGACGGTCTGCCCCGCGAACTTCGCGACCCACGTCCCGCCGGTGACGCCGACGGGAGCCGAGCGACGAAAGTCCATCTTCGCCACGCCCGGCGCGTTCGAGTCACAGCCGGTCACAACGACGAATACCGCGAGCCACGTCAGACGCATGGGCCGCTGCTACCGCAAACCTCCCCGCGCGTCAGCTCAGCGCGCGCACCAGCGCGTCGAACAACTCTTGCGGCACCTGCGTGCGCGTGCGGAATGAATTGAGCGCACCACCGAGCCGACTGCCCGCCGGCTTCGGTTCTCCGGCCTGCGCCGCGAACGCGAACGTCAACACCACCGCCTGCGTCGCGCCATCGTGCGGAATCTTCGCGGGGAACTCGAACAGCGCTTCAGCGTAGGGCTCGGCGTCGGTGCCGAAGCCGATGAGCTCCTGCAGCTCGAGCACCTTCGGCACTTCCCACGGTGAACGATTTCTCGCGAGCCCTGCGGTCGCCAGGGCCTGGGTCACCGAGCGCACCGCAGCCACGCCGCTCTCTGAAACGCCCAGCGCGTTCGCCAACGCCGTCGCCACCGTCACCAACGCCTGTGCGTGAAACCCGCGCGCGCCCTGCAGGCGAAACAGCGCCTCGATGGTGCGCGTCGCCAGCTCGGAGGTCGCGCCGCTCTCTGGTGTGCCCGTCACCAGCTCGAGCGACGGCAGCTCGCCGTAGAGCCGCATGCGGGCTTGCGCCAACGCTTTGGGTCCCGCGCGGAACGTCACGAGGCTCTTGCCTCCCAGTGATTCTTTGAGCGCCGCGAGCGCCTCTTCGTTCATCGGGTCGAGCATCGCGACCAGCAGCTGCGTGCCGCCCTTGAGGCCCAGCGGTAACGCCTGCGCGCTGCGCGCGAGCTCCGCTGAAACGAGCGCGAGCGCTTCACTGCCCGGGTCGAGCTCCGCGAGCTTCTTCGCTGTGACCGCCGGCGTGCGCGTCAGCTCCGCGAGCACCGCGACCACCGCGTCTTCATCGACGAGGCCCAGGCGCTGCAGCGCGTCGGTCATCGTCAGGCGAAAGCGCGCGGCCGCCTCTTTCATCTGTGCGTGCTGCGCCGTGGTGAGCACCCCGCGCTCGAGCAACAGCTGCGCAGCGCGAACGTCGAGCGGCGCCGTCGGCTTCGGCTCCGGCGCCATCGCCGCGTCTTCGAGGCGAACGGCCGCGAGCGCCTCGCGCGTCATCTTTCTCGTCGCTACGCGCGCCAACACCGAGCCTGGCGGCGTCGTGGCGAGCGCGCCTTGTGCCGGCGTGCCTGCGCTGGGCGTGGCCGACATCACCGACGTCAGGCGCAGCGCGGTGCTCTCGGCGCCTTCGCTGAAGAACGGAACACGCCCCTGCCCGGCGCGCGCGAAGAGCTCGGCGACCTCGGCATCGCCCATGCTCCAGCCGTTGGTCTCGGCGGCGCGCGCCAGCACCGCCGTCACTTCTTCCATCGACGGGCGGGTGCGCGGGTCGATGGAGAGCATCGTCACCAGCAGCGAGAGCCACGGCTCCGGCACGTGCTTCACCTTGTCGCGCGGCAAGCCCAGCCAGGTGTTCACCGCATGGCAGACGTGCGCAGGTGAAGGCCCGGTGAAGAGCGGCCGCCCGATGGACAACTCGTACAGCACCAGCCCGAGTCGGAAGACGTCGCTGGCCGGAGTCGCAGGCCCAGTGAGCTGCTCCGGCGCCAGCGCGCCCATTTCACTGCGGTACGGGCCGAGGTCTCCCTGCACGCCCAGCGTCGCCGCCACACCTGCATCGAGCAGCACCACCTCACCGCGCACCGTCACGAAGATGGTCGACGGGCACAGGTCACCGTGGCTCACGCCGCGTTGGTGCAGCGGCTCGAGCACCTCGGCCACGCGCTGCACAATCGCCAGGCCCTCGTGCGGCTTGATGAAGCTCTTCGCCGCGCCGAGCGTCGACATCACCCAGCGCAGCGACTCGCCTTCGATGCCCTCCGTCACCAGCCACGGCGACTCGTCATCAACGCCGACGTCGATGACGGGCACCACGCGCGGCGCACGAAACCCGCGCTGCACTTCGGCGAGCTTCGTGGCCATCGCCGGGCCAACCCCCGCCAGCCGCTTGAGAAAGACCTGGCGCTCCTGCGGGTCACGGCCGCACGAGCTTTCGACGAGCCCGCCGGCACCGTTGGTCCTTCGAAGGAGTCGGTACTCTGTCACTGAGATTCCATCCGCCGGAGACGGAGTTGCGACGCCAATGAAATTAGATGCAGGCACAGTGTAGAAAATCCGAGCGGCTAGAGCCATGAATTGCTGCGAACCCGTGACGAGTCGCGTCAGACCCGTTGGATTTTGCTGGTGAATTTCAGTCGGGGTGACGGGACACTGACAGTTCACCTCGCAAGGAGACGTGCATGCTTCGACGAGCAGTGTTGATGACCGTGGTGGCGTTGAGTGCCTGCGGCCCGGTTGAGTTCCGCATCGACGAGAGCAAGGGCGTGCCGACGCTGAGCGGTTCAACCGAGGTGGATCTCGGCTCGTTCACGTGTGGCGAGACGCTGCCCGCGGGCGACCAGCAGGTGAAGACGCGCGTGGTGACCGGCGGCTGCGAGTTCACCTTCGACGACAGCATCGAGGTGCTCAAGGCGTCTGACTATTCGGCCATCGGCGAGCTCAGCTCGACGGCGAACCTGGTGCAGCGGGTGGAGCTCAACATCAAGAAGCTCGACTTCCTCGACGGCGCGGGCTCGAAGCTCGACCTGCAGACGGGCATCACCTCCGTGACGTTGTCGTTCAATGGCCAGCAGGTGGCCGACAAGGCGGCGCTCGCGTCGCTGCCGCGCGTGGTGAGCCTCGAGGGTGCGTCGCTCGCGACGTTGAAGGCGCAGATCGACGCGCGCCAGAACGCGTCGGTCGCGGTGAAGGCGATTGCGGTGCTGCCTGACAGCCCGCCGCCGCCCGCGAAGTTGAAGATTTCGTACGACGCGCAGCCCGCGTTGATCATCGGCCCGGGCAAGATTTTCTAAGGCGTGTCTCCGCGCGTGACAGAAGCAACCGGAATCCGGGTCCTTCCGACAACCTGTTTGTAGGTCAAACGACCCTTCGCACTTCGAGAGACACACCCCATGACCCTCGCCATCGGCTCCAGCGGCACCTCGGTTCGTCAACTCCAGCAGCAGCTCAAGTCGGCGGGCTTCAACACCGGTGGCATCGACGGCCAGTTCGGCGCGCGCACGGCGGCGGCGGTTCGTGCGTTCCAGCGCGCGAACGGCCTGCAGGTCGACGGCAAGGCCGGTACGCAGACCATGCGCGCGCTGCAGCGCGATTCGTTTGATGGCGGCACGCGGCCTGGCACCACGACGGGCACCGGCACCACCACCGGTACGAATACCGGCACGGGCCCGCGCCCGAACGCTGGCGCCAACCGCACCGCGACGTTCGACCGCACCACGCGCGCCGGTCAGCGCAACCAGATGGTCGAAGGCAAAATCACGGTGAACGGTCGCACCTACGACTTCCGCTCGGGCGGCCACGGGCGCGGCAGCCTGCCCGCCGGCCAGTACGAAATTCGCCCGCACCTCTGGAGCCGCAACGATCGCAGCATGAGCGTCGGCGGCGTCGGCTACTCGTTCGCGGTCAGCGACAAGTACGACTCGCGCGTCGGTGGCACGCGCCGCCTGCTCCGCATTCACCCTGACGGTGGCTCGGCCGGCACCGAAGGCTGCATCGGCATCGTGGGCAACGCGGCGGTGCAGCGTCAGTTCCGCGAAGACATGCGCGCCGAACTCGCGCGCAACGGCGGCAAGTTCACGCTCAACGTGGGGTGAGTCGGTTCACGTCGTGAAGCACGCGCGGGGGAGTGGCCAGGCGCCGCTCCTCCGTTTGTTTTGTCTACTCGGTCAGCAGCCAGATGATGGCGCCCGTCGCCAACGCACCCGCGACGATGCCCGCCGCGAGAGACACCGAGTAGTCGCGGTTCGCTGCTGCCGCGAGCCCGTCTGCTTCGGCGCGCGTCAACGGGCTCGGGTTCGGCGTCGACTCCAGGGTTTCACGCGACGCGCTCGCCAGGCCGAGGAACACGCCCGACGTCACGGCGCCAGCCACGGCACCACCACCCATGAGGTAGGCCGGCACACGACTGCGCGTGGAAGGCGGCGGAGGCGGGGTGGTGAGCGCGAGCGGGTCGACGGGGTTCGACGGCGTCAACAATGCGGGCTCGTTCGCGAGCGGGGTGTCGGGCTTCGGCTCGGGCGCGGCGAGCGCTTCGTAGAGCTGCGTCGCGAACGCTCTCACCTGGGCCCGCTCGGGCTCTCCCATGCGGCCCGTCACCACGAAGGTGAGCTGGCCCACCGTCGACCCGTCACGCACCCGCAGCGCCTCGAGGTCGATGGTGGTCTGCTTTTTTCCTGCAGCGAGCGTCACCGCGACGATGGCTGGCAAGTCGGCCGCGCGCGCCGCGTCGACGAGACACTCTCGCTTGCCGTCGCACGTGAGCTCGAACCGCCGCACGGGCAGTCGCGCCGCGATGAACTCCTGCTCGAGCGCGTCGAGGTACGTGGCCGCCGGCGTGCTCGATTTGCCGACCTGCGCAGAGACCGTGAGCCCCGTCGCCGGCGCAGCCGCGAGCAGCGAAGTAGCAAAGAGCGCCGTCAGCATCGTCACGGCCCGCAGGCCCTCACAACCCGCCGTAGTTGTCGAGCACGTCTTGCAGTTCGTCGTTGATGCTGCGCGCGGCTTCGCCCTTCTTGAGGCGCGTCTCGAGCTTGTCCAACTCGAGGTTCATCATGCGTCGCCCGGCTGCTGATTCGAGCTTCGCCGCGGCTGCGCGCGCGTTGCTGAGCTTCTTCTGCACGCTGGCCGTCGAAGGCCCGGCGGGCTGAGGTTTTGGAGGCGGCGGTTTCGTGACGACAGGCTTCGGCGTCACCTCGGGTGGGCTTTCGATGGCCACTGGCGGCGGCTTCACGTCGACAGGTTCGACGCGCGGCTTCGGCGCGACAGGCTCGAGCACTTCAGGGGTCTCGACGTCGGGCTCCGGCGGCGGCCGCGGAGGTGACGAGAACGCCTTCCACACGCCGACCGCGAGCAACGCGAAGACGCTGAGGCCGATGCTGGCGAACAACGCCGTGCGTCGCTTCGGCGGCGTGGGCGGTGGCGTCACCGGCCTGGACGACGGGCGCTTCGGCGCGGGCGTTCGTACGATGCGCGTGGTCTCGACGGCGGCCTGATTGGGGCGCGAGATGTTGGTGAGCTCGACGGTCGCGCGATGCACCCCGGCGCGCTCGGGCTCGCTCTGCAGCTCCTGTCGGGCGTGCGGTTTGACGAGCGCCTCGAGCGCCACCACAGGGCCCGGCGTGCGCATCGTCTCGCGGCCCTCGAAGACCTTTCGCAGCCGCGCGAGCTCGGCGCGCACCTCCATCGCCGACTGCGGCCGCGCGTCGGGCCTCTTGGCGAGCAGCTTTTCGATGAGCGCCACGAGCCCCGGCGGCGTGTCGGGCGAGAGCTTGCTCAGCGGCGGCAGCGGCTCCTCGAGGTGCTTCATCATCAGGTCGACGAAGCTGTCGGCGACGTACGGCTCGTCGCCGGTGAGCAGCAGCCAGGCCACCACGCCCATCGCGTAGAGGTCGGTGCGCGGCGTGATGGACTGCCCACGAATCTGCTCGGGCGCCATGAAGCCCGGTGTACCCATCACGAGGTTGGGTGAGGTCGAGCTCGACGCCCCGAGGCGCTTGGCGAGGCCGAAGTCGAGCACGGTGACGTGCCACGTCTGATCAGGCAGCGTGGTGACGAAGAGGTTCGCGGGCTTCAGGTCGCGATGAATCACGCCGGCCAGGTGCGCCGCGCCGAGCGCCGAGAGCGCCTGGTCGAGCACGGTGATGACTTCCCCCGGCGTGAAGCGGCCTTTCTCGCGCATCACCTCGTTGAGCGGCAGGCCGTCCAACAGCTCCATGATGAAGTAGTGCCGCCCGTCGGGCAGGTCACCGAAGCTGAAAATGTCGATGATGTTGGGGTGCCGAATCGCGTTCACGGCGCGCGCTTCTTCGAGCAACCGGTTGATGGAATCAGGGTCTTCCGCGGCGTCGGGCAGCAGCACCTTGATGGCGACCTTCTTGCCAATCATCGGGTGCTCGCCCCGGTACACCACGCCCATGCCGCCGCGCGCGAGCGCCTGCTCGACTTTGTATTCGCCCAGCATCCGGCCCAGCAGCGGGTCTGCGATTTTGGTCGAGCCACCGACGTCGCGGTGCAGCTCGGCGAGCACTTCGCGGCAACGCTGACAGCCATCGAGGTGCTGCACCGCGGCCTGGCGTCGCTCCGGCTCGAGCGTGTTCATCGAGAAGTCGATGAACTCCGATTCGTCGAGGTGCTCGTCGCGCGTCACCAAAGTCGGGAGGCGCGCCGTCATGTCGTTGGCGGAAGAGCTGCGGGCGTCGTCAGAAGACATCGAAGAGGTCACCAAGAAAGCACAGCTGCGGCACGACGCGACGAACTGACACGCTGACAGTTGGCCACCACTCGAACGTCGGCCACGACTGCCTTGTTCCGCTCAGTACCAGTCGTGCCGACCCAGGTCGGAGGCCCACGCGATGCGCGGTTCGCCGGCGCTCAACAACGTGCCCGCAGCGTCCAGCGTGCCCGACGGAGAGAACAGCAACACCACGCGCTGCGATGGCGCGACGATGACCGAGCGCCACTGCGTTCGCTCGCGGGCTTCGGGTGGGTCGACGCCGAGAATCAACGCGCCGGGCGGCTCACGTCGGTCATGCACGCGCAGCGCGCACTGCACCAACAACGGCAGGCGCCGCACGTCGCTGCGCAGGTTCACCAACGAGTCGTCGCGGAAGCCCCGGCGCGCCGCTTTCTCGACGCGCGCGCGGCATTCGAGCAGCAGCCCACCGCGGGCGAAGTGCTGCGGCGGAGAGCTCGGCGGCGGTACGAGGCGCAGGTGCATACCGGGAGGACGACGGCCCGGTCGCGAGCGTGCGGGGAAAAATCGGTCGTGCTTATTCGTCGCGCTGCCCGCCGGCGACGGTGCCCTCGAGCAGCTCGTCGGCGAGGTCGATGATGAGGCGCTGAGCGACCTCGGCTTCTTGCTGCGTGACGCGCTTGAGCAGCTTCTTCACCGCGCCTTCGATGGAGAAGTCGACGGGGCCTGCCGCTTTTTCTCCGCTCCTGGTGGCGGCGAACAGCGCGCGGCGCCCGTCGGTCGCGTCACGCGTGCGCACCACGAGGCCCTGACCTTCGAGGCGCTGCAACACGCCGGTCAACGTCGACGGGTGTACGTGCAGCACGCGCGCGAGCTCACCGGAGCTGATGTTGGGGAACGTGCCGATGATGCGGAGCGCGAGGCGCTGCGGCCCGGTCAGCCCGCTCTTCTTCACCATCGCCTTGCTGCGCGCGTGGAGCGCGTGGTCGAGCGCCCAGATGCTCCGCAGAAAATCGAGCGGCTTGCCGAGTTGTGCTGCGTTGGGGCCTTCGTCGCGCGGAGCCATGATGGCCTTCTAGACACGAGCGGGTGGGGTCGAAAGCGTTGAATCGTGCGCTACTGGTTTTGCCAACTGCCGGAGCCGGTGACCCACGCGTCGATCCACGCTCGGAGCGTGGCACCTCCGTCGGTCGAGACGTATGGCGCGGAGATGCCACCGTCGGTCTGCACCATGCCGTAGCCCTGCAGCATCACGTGGCTCTCTTCGCGGCGAATGAAGTACCTCGCGTTGAACTTCGAGTCGTACATGCCGGTGACCTGCGCGAGGTTGGTGGCGTACGTGCCGAACGGCGCGTTCAACCACGAGTCGGTGGTGCCGCCTGAATAGAAGAAGCGCGCGATGACGGGGTCGCGGTCGAAGGCCAGCAGTGCGACGCGTGAGTTGGGCGAGGAGTCGATGCCGAACTCCATGGTGCGCGGCAGGCCGCCGTCGCAGTCAGCGCACGCCTGCGGCAGCTGAATGTTCCACTCGGTGGCCCAGGCGTTCCAATGTGCGGGCTGCAGCATCGGCGCAGAGTCGGCGAGCAGGTGCACCGTCGCTTCCGGGAACGCGCGCTTCACGCGGTCGAAGTTCAGGCTCGCGCCGTAGCCGCCGCCGCTCACCCCGAACAACCAGACGCGCTGCACCACGGGGTGCTGGGCGCGCAGGTTCGCGAGGTAGAGGTCCATGTTCGTCGCGCCGGCGAAGTGGTGCGTGCGCGGCGCGGGTTGCGCGAAGGCGTCGGCCTTCACGAAGTACGTGCGCGTCGCGTCGCCGGCGTGGAGATCTCCGGTGCAGTACGGAACGAAGACGTAGGTCGCGTCGCGCACGGGGTTCTCGGCGCGTCGCGCGAACAGCAGCGACGACGAGACCGACGCGAGCTCTGCGGGGAACCTGCCGCCGCCGTCAGAGGGGAACGGGTCGGGGTGGCTGACGAGCACCGCCGTCGGCTGCGTACCGCCTGAGTCGTCGTAGAAGCAGAGGCTGTTCATGCCGTAGTTGCAGATGGGGCCCCACTGGTGAAACGAGGGCTGGCAGGTGCCGTTGTTCCAGCAGGCGCCGCCACCCTGCAGGTAGATGACGAGCTCGTCGGTCGCACCGGCGTTGTAGCCAATGCCCGCCTGCGCACCGCGCGCACACTTGCTGCCGGTGATGGGCACGAAGCGCCACGCGCTCGCGGCTCCGGCGTCGCTGAGGCCCGCGTCGAAGATTCCAGCGTCGACTTCACCGGCGTCGGGGACGCCTGCGTCGACTTCACCAGCGTCGACGACACCCGCATCGGCCACGCCTGCGTCGACGACCCCCGCATCGGGAACGCCAGCGTCAGTCACACCGGCGTCTGCAAACCCCGCGTCTTGAACACCGGCGTCGACGCGCGCACCGGCGTCGGGTTTTTCACTCGGCACGCCGCCGCACGACGCAAACAGCAGCACCAGCCACCATCGGTTCATAGGCACCCCTCCAGTGTGTGCAGACACCACCGCGCGGAAGATCAGAAAGAATTGACGCGGCCTGTCACACGGAGTCCGCTTCGCGCGTGTTTCCTGTTACTTGGAGCCCTCGATGAACCCCATTCTCGTGTCGGTCTTTTTGTTCTGCGGGTTGGCTTTCTTCGCAGTGACGATGGTGGGCCGCCTGCGCACGTTCAAGGTGCTGGCGCGTGAGCCCGGCAACCGCACGGAGCGCGTCGGCGACCGCTTGATGGCGCTCCTGAAGTTCGGCTTCGGCCAGAAGCGCATGGTCGACCGTGAAGAGTTCGTGCCCGGCTTGATGCACGTGGCCATCTTCGCGGCGTTCATGGCGGTGCAGGCGCGCACCATCATGCTGTTCGTCATGGCGTACTCGACGAGCGCGATGGAGGTGCTCACCAACTTCTCGGCGCCGTTCTGGGCCGACCTGGGCGCGCTCGCGTTCATCTACAAGGCGTACCTCTTCGCGAAAGACATCATCGCGGGCCTGTCGGTGTTCGCCATCGCGTACTTCGTCTTCTTCCGCGTCATCATCAAGCCCAAGCGCCTCACGGTGTCGGGCGAAGCGCTGCTGATTCTCAGCTTCATCGCCGGCCTGATGGTGACCGAGTTCGTCTTCGGCGCGTCGCACTTCCGCGAGCAGGGCATCACCTGGTCGGCGTACGAGCCGGTGACCTCCGCCGTCGGTTGGGCGCTGCGCGGCGTCGACACGCACACGCTGCACACCTTCGGCATTTTCTGTTTCTGGACGCACCTGCTCATCGTCGTCGTGTTCCTGAACTTCCTCCCGTACGGGAAGCACTTCCACGTCATCGTCGGGCTGCCGAACGTCTTCTTGAAGACGCTGGCGCCCATCGAGCGACCGACCATCTCGAGCAGCGCGAAGCTCTCGACGCCCGACCTCGAAAAAGAGCAGTTCGGCTCGAAGGTCGTCACGGAGCTCACGTGGAAGCACGCGCTCGACGTGAACACCTGCACCGAGTGCGGCCGCTGCCAGACGCACTGCCCGACGTACATCACCGGCAAGCCGCTCACGCACAAGGCCGTCAACCAGAGCATCAAGCACTTCCTCTGGGACCACGAGACGCAGCTGCCGTCGGCAAAGAAGACTGAAGACGGCCGCTTCGTGTGGAACGACCTCGACGGCGCCGAAGTCGAGATGCCGCCGCTCGTCGCCGCAGAAGGCGGCGTGCTCAAGCCCGAGACCGTGTGGGCGTGCACGACGTGCGGTTGGTGCGAGACCGCGTGCCCGGTGTTCATCGAGAACGTGCCGCGCCTCATCGACATGCGCCGCTACAAGGTGCAGGTCGAGGCCGACTTCCCGCAGGAACTTCAGCGCGTCTTCGAAGGCGTCGAGCGTCAGGGCAACCCCTGGGGCATCGGCCAGGACAAGCGCGATGAATGGGAAGGCGACGTGCCGCTGCCCAAGTGGGGCGACGGCGGCGAATACGAGTACCTCTTCTATGTGGGCTGTGCGGGCTCCTACGACGACCGCATGAAGAAGGTCAGCAAGGCCGTCGCGAAGATCCTCACCGAGGCCGGTGTGAAGTTCGCGACGCTCGGCAAAGAAGAGACCTGCAACGGTGAATTGGCCCGTCGCGGTGGCAACGAATACCTCTACCAGACCATGGCCAAGATGAACGTCGAGTCGTGGAACTCGAAGGGCATCAAGGCCGTCGTCACGCAGTGCCCGCACTGCTTCAACACCATCAAGAACGAGTACCCGGAGTTCGGCGGTAACTTTCAGGTCATCTCGCACACGGAGCTCATCAACCAGCTGCTGCAGAGCAAGCGCATCAAGTTGGGCAAGGTGATGAACGAGAAGCTCACCTTCCACGACCCCTGCTACCTCGGCCGCCACAACGGCGTGTACGACGCGCCCCGCGAAGTGCTCAACGCCATCCCCGGCCTCGAGGTGGTCGAAATGCAGCGCAGCAAGCGTGAGTCGTTCTGCTGCGGCGCCGGCGGCGCCCGCATGTGGATGGAGGAGCACGACGGCACGCGCATCAACCACAACCGCGCCAACGAGGTGGCGTTGACGCTCGCGCATGCGGCCGACGAAACGGTGCCGTACCCCAGCGCAACCGACCACAAGCACCCGGGCGCGGTCGGCACGTTCAGCGGCCCAGCGGAAGGCACAGTCGCCGTGGCTTGCCCGTTCTGCCACACCATGTTGCGCGACGGCCTCGCCGACACGCAGCGCGAGAACGTGAAGGTTCGCGACGTGGCCGAGCTGGTCGCCGAAGCGCTCGAGACGAAGGCCGCTCCTCAGAGCTGAAAAATGGAAAGCACAGCGCTCAGCTTGAAGGTCGGTGACGCGGCGCCACCGTTCGAGGCGAAGGACTGCCTCGGCGGGCCCGTCTCCCTCGCGGAGTTTCAGGGCCGAAAGAAGGTCGTGCTGTTCTTCTTTCCGCGCGCGTTCACGGTGCGTTGCGAAGAAGAGGTTCGCAATTTTCGCGACCACTACGAGCGCATCGTCTCGGCGGGCGGCGAGTTGATTGGTGTGTCGACCGACAAGTCTGACCGCAACTGCGAGTTCAGGGCCGCCGAGAAGCTGCAATTCCGCCTCATCGGCGATGACGCGCAGGTGCTCTCACGGCTCTACGGCGTGGAGTGGGAAGACAAGAAAATCAGCCGTCGCGTCACCTTCGTCATCGACGAGCGCGGTGTCATCGTGGAGCTCATCGACCAAGAGTACGCGGTCGACCAGCACTTGAATGGTGTGTTGAGCGCGCTGAAGGCCTGAGCCGGAGCTCGCTGGCGAATCGCTTGGGAGCAACGCCGCCAGGGTTGCCGCTGGTGACGAAGACCGGCCGTGCGCAGGTGCAGCGACGCGGTGATGGTGGTGCTCGCGTTTTCAGGCCGCGCGCTCATCTGGCAACGGCTCTACGGGCCGACGAGCCGCTTCAGCGAATGCCGAAGCGGGTCTTGATGGTCTCGAGCTCGCGGCGCGCTTCGTCGCGTTGGTCGAGCAGCACCATCATTTCGCTGTGCAGCTGCGAGTATTGCTTGTCGGCATGGCGCCACTCGGCGGTCGCGTTCTCGAGCTGCGCGGTCAACTGCTGCACCTGCGCGCTCAATTCGGCGGTGTCGCGGACGTTGGCCTCGGCCTGACTCTGCACGGCGCGTTGCAGCTCTTCGACCTGCGCGGTGGTCCTCGTCACGGCCTCTTCGAGCTCGCGCTGCTTGCCGCGCGCCTCGATGAGCTTCTGCGCGGTGATGGAGTGTTTGTCTTTTTCACGCGCCGCGGCCTGCTCGAGCTCGCTGTGCTTGGTGTGCTGCGCGGCCATTGTCGCTGCGTGCTGGGCCTGCAGTTGCTCGCGGACCTCGTCGACCGCGCTCTCGAGCTCGCTGGCCTTCGCGCGCGCGGCGTTGCGCTCGTTCTCGACCTTGCCGATTTCGATGTTCAGCTCGTCGCGGCGGCCCTTGAGGCCCGAGAGCTCGACCTCGAGGTGCGCGATGCGCGAGGTCGCTTCGAAGAGCTTCTTCGATTCGTCTGACGAGCCCTGCTCGAGCGTGCGCAGTTGTTCTTCGAGCGCCTGCGTCTTCGCTTTCTCGCTCGTCAGCTCGGCGTCGAACTGGCTCAGCTGCCCTGCGAGCCCGTCGAGCTGTGCGTGCTCTTCGTCGGCCTGCGCGTTTGCTGCGGTGAGCTGTGCCTCGAGCTCCTGGCTGCGGGCTTCCCACGCGCTCACGCGGGTCAACAAGTCGGCGCCGCGGGCCTGCTCGACGATGAGCTGCTGGCGGGTGTTCGACAGCTCGTGCTCGAGCTCGCCGTTGGGCTGCTCGAGCTCGCGCACCTTTTCACGCAGCGCCTTCTTTTCGGCGTTCACCTCGGCGAGCTCGTTCTCGAGCGTTTGCACGCGCACCGCGAGCATCTCGTTGCCGCCGCCGACGCTCGTCTTTTCGTCACGCGAGAGCGCGAGCGACAACGACGACTTCTCGAGCGGAATGGGCTGCAGCGGAACTTCACGGCCGGGTGGAATGGTCGACGTGCCGACGTCTTCGAGCTGCGCCTTGAGCCGGTCGCGATCGCTCTGCGCGGCCTTGAGCTGCTGCGTCAGTGACACCGCCTCGGCCTGAGAGGCTTTGAGCTCGTCGGCCGCACGTTGCAGCAACTCGAGCAGGTGTTTCGCGTCGGGGAGCGGCGCCATGGGCGGCGCACCTTCTACACCAGAACGTGTGGTTTCCCCGTGGTGCGTGCTACCTGACACCTCCGTGGCTCGCTGGTTACTCGTCTTTGCGCTGCTCGCTGCGCCGGCGTGGGCCGACGCCGACCTGCCCGATGCGGGGCTTCCGGACGCGTCGGTCGGTGGCACGGGCGCCGAGCGCGCCTCTGAAGAAGAAGAAGACGCCACCAACAACCCGTGCCTCGACGAGCGCGACTGTGACCACGGCTTCGCCTGCGTCGACGCGAGGTGCCAGTGGCGCCCCTACCGCGACGCCGAGTTCAGCCTGTGTGGTGTGACGCCGGCGCTGCCGTTGTTGTGGTTGGTGCTCGCCGCGCTACGGCGCCGCTGAGCTACTTCTTGGCGAACTTCACGAAGTAGTTCTTCGCCGCTGCGTCGAGCAGCTCGGGCGTGAGCTGCGGCTGTTCACCGCGGTAGTGCGCGATGTCGATGACCTGACCCAGCAAGTCACGCGGCTGGCAGGCGGCGAAGGGGCGGTTGGTGGGCCGGTAGTGCGTGTTCACCAACCACTCGATGGCGTCGCCGTCGTAGGCCACGCGCTTGCCGTTGCAGACCGTCGCCCAGATGTCGTGAAACTGCTGCTCGTCGGGCGGCTGCACCGCCAGCTTGTAGCGGACGCGCCGCAGGAACGCGTCGTCGACGAGGTCGGCCGGGTCGAGGTTGGTCGAGAACGCGACGAACACGTCGAAGGGCGTCTGCAGCTTCTTGCCGGTGTGCAGCGTGAGGAAGTCGATTTCGCTCTCGAGGGGGACAATCCACCGGTTCAGCAGATCTTTGGGGCTGATGCGCTGACGGCCGAAGTCGTCGATGAGCAACATGCCGTTGGTGGCCTTGAGCTGAAACGGCGCCTCGTAGAACTTCACGTCGGGCGAATAGATGAGGTCGAGCGTCTCGAGCGTGAGCTCACCGCCGACGACCACCAGCGGCCGCTTGCAGCGCACCCAGCGCGCGTCGTTGGCCGGGGCGTTCGGGTCGTCAGGCACCGCCTCGTGGAGGTTGGAGTCGTAGACGCGAATGATGAAGTCGTCGACGAGCAGCGCGTGCGGCACCCAGATGTCGCCCTCGTAGCAACGCACCAGCGCCTGACAGAGCGCCGTCTTGCCGTTGCCGGGAGGCCCGTAGAAGAAGATGGCCTTGCCCGAGTTCATCGCGGGGCCCAGGCCGTCGAACACCGAGTCCTTCACGATGAGGCTGGTGCCGAACTTCTCTTTCATGCGGTCTTTGGTGACGCGCATGCCGCGCACCGTCTGGGCCTGCACCGCTTCAAACCAGTCTTCGAGCCGCACCGGCGCGGGGCCGTTGTAGCGGTTGCGATCGAGGATCTGCCGGAGCACCTCGGTCGCGAAGGTCGTCAGCGTGTAGATCATCGACGACTTGCCGACGCCCAGGCCCACGCCGCCTTTGAGGTCGACGAACTTCTGTTTGCGCAGCCCTTCGATGATCTCGTCGACGATGAGCTGCGGCAGCTTGATGCGATTGCAGATGTCGGCGCCGCGCAATTCACCGGCGAAGAAGAGCGCCTTGAGCACCAGCTCTTCGCCCATGGTCTGCGAGAGCCCTGCTTCCTGCAGTGAGCGCGGCTGCGGAGGGAAGAAGCGCGCGTTCGAACCACCCGCGGGCATGCGGCCTCCGGGAGGCGGTCGCGACGGCGCGCCGGGCTGCCGCAGCGCCGTGCCGCGCGCCACCGACTGACCTCCACCGGCGACGGGCGTGCGGCCAGGCTGCGCCGAACCGAAGCCCGACGACATCTGCCCGGTGCCTCGGCGTTGAGGAATACCGGTGGTCACCGGCATCGAGGGGCGCGGGCCTTGCGGCCGTGGATCATCGACATCGACTTCGACGTCCGGAGAACCGACGAACGTATTTTCCTTCGGCATGGCTCGGTAGCGTACCCGCTTTCAGCGCGCAGCAAGCGCTCTGCGGTCAGGCAGGTACGAGCTGATTTCGCTGGCGTTGCACGCCCAGTGTCAGTGGCCGGGCACGAGCAGCGCGCGGCGGGCCTTCACCGCGTCGCTCAACGTCTCGTGCAGCACGATGTGGCGCGACGACGCGTTGTTCGAGAACTCGAGCAGCAGCTCCTCGATGTCGTCGTCGATGAAGTCGCAGGCTGCCCGGTCGACCGTCACCGTCGCGCCTTCAGGCAGCTGGCGCAGCGTGTCTTTGAGCGCCGCCTTCTGCAGGAAGGTCATGTCTTTGGTGAAGCGAATGGTGACCTCTTCAGCGCCCGCAGTCTGCTCGATGGCGTTCTTCTGCTGCCGACGAATGGCGAAGAAGAGCCCGATGACGAGGCCGATGAGCGTGCCCTTGAGCAGGTCTGTCGCCACCACCGCGAAGACCGTCACCGCGAAGGGGATGAACTGCGTGTAGCCGGCGCGCCACATGGTCTTCCACAGAGAGACCGGCGTCAGCTTGGCGCCGACGACGAGCAGCACCACGGCCAGCGCGGCGAGCGGAACGCGGTTGAAAATAGACGACAGGAAGAGCACCGAGAGCAGCAGCAGCGCGCCGTGCACCATGGCCGCCAACCGCGTCTTGCCGCCAGCCTGCACGTTGGCCGAGCTGCGCACGATGACCGACGTCATGGGCAGCCCGCCGATGAGGCCCGACAACAGGTTGCCGACGCCCTGCGCGACGAGCTCGCGGTTCGGCGGAGAGATGCGACGCTCGGGGTCCAGGCGGTCGACGGCCTCGAGGCACAGCAGCGTTTCGATGCTGGCGACGATGCAGATGGTCATCGCCGTGCTCCACACGCGACCGTCGTTGATGGCGCTCCAGTCGGGCGTGATAATGGCGGCGGCAACGTCGCTCAATGAATTGAACACCGGCAGCGCGACCATGTGCTCGGCGACCATCGGCGTACCGGGCCACAGCAGCACCACGACGGCGCCCAGCACCGCCGCGCCCATGGCCGGAGGAATGAACTTCATACCCGGCAGCTTCTGCACCGGGCCCCACACCGCGTAGAGCGTGAAGCACGCGAGCGCGACGACGACCGCCGCGGGCGTAATCGCGTTGAGCGCAGGCAGCGCGTCGAAGAGCGCAGCGCCGCCGCCCTGCATGTCGCCTTCCCAGTTCTTGTCGTAGCCGACCGCGTGCGGGAGCTGCTTCAAGATGATGAGCACGCCGATGGCGGCCAACATTCCCTTGATGACGGCGCTCGGAAAGTAGTGCGCGATGCTGCCCAGCTTCAGCACGCCGAGCAGCAGCTGCATCACTCCGGCGATGACCAACGCGAGCAGGAACGCGCGGAAGCCCAGCGTGGCGATGCCGGTGAACACCACCGCCGTCAGCCCCGCCGCAGGGCCGCTGACGCTCAGCGCGCTGCGACTGATGGCGGTGATGACGATGCCGCCCACCACGCCGGCGATGAGGCCCGAGAGCAGCGGCGCTCCGGACGCCTGCGCGATGCCCAGACACAGCGGCAACGCGACGAGAAAGACCACCACACCCGCAGGGAGGTCACGGTTGAGCGAAGCAAAGAAGCCGGTCGCACGCTGCGCCGGCACTGAAGCAAGAGTCGTCATGGGAGGTACTGCCGTTTCTTCAGATGAAATCGACTTCGCCGGTCTGCACGTCGTACACGCCACCAGCGATGGCGATTTCGCCCGCGGCCAGCATCTTCTCGAGAATTGGGCTGCGCTCGGTGATGTGCTTCATCGTCGCGCGCACGTTGGTCAACGCCACCTGGTCGACGAACTGCGCGTTCTTGCTCGAGCGCTCGCCGTCACACGGCGTGGCCTGCACCGACGGGCGGATCTTCCCGAGGAGCCCCGTCACGTAGCCCAGCTGCACGTCGTCGCACGCGCCCTTGATGGCGCCGCAGCGCGTGTGGCCGAGCACCATGATGAGCTTCGAGCCCGACACCTTGCAGCCGAACTCCATGCTGCCGAGGATGTCGTCGTTCACGAAGTTGCCGGCGATGCGCACGCTGAAGATGTCGCCCAGGCCCTGGTCGAAGACCAACTCGGCGCTGACGCGGCTGTCGATGCACGAGAGCACCACCGCGAACGGGAACTGGCCGTCGCTCGTCTCGTTGACCTGGCTGAGCAGGTTGCGGTTCGCGCGCAGGTTGTTCACGAAGCGCTCGTTGCCTCCCTTGAGGAGGTCGAGGGCGCGCTGCGGGGTCAGTTCGCTCTGCGTCTGGCGGGTCTGGGCTTGCACGAAGTCACTCTTTCGGCGACCGATGGGTCGGGGAGGGCTCGCGGGCACCACGAGCACGTCGTTGCCGATTTCAGGGGAGCTCTCAGCGAGGTCTTTGGACATGTTTGCGGCCTCCGGGGCGTTAGGCCCCATAGGTCGGGGAATTAAGCCCCGAGCGAGCCGCAATATTTCCAACTACCTGACGATTTCGCAACCTTTGTTGGGGAAATAGTCCCCACGATAATCTGGCCGAAGAGACTTTGAGCAAACAGAAGATTCAAACACGAACCTTCAGTTCCCTGAGGCCTTGCGTGCCTTTTCGTGCGCGTGAACCCAGCCGTCGTAGTGCCGCACGGCCGACTCGCCGATCTGCTGTACGTGCTGATTGTTGAGGTACGCGGAGATGGGCGCCGCGACCAACGGCATGGCGCGCGACATGGTGCTGAGGCCTCCGCGGGCCAGGGCCATGGCGGCGAGGCTGCCGAGCACCTTGGGCGTGCTGCGCTGCACCGGGCCGATGCCGTTGGCGTAGCCCAGCAGGTCGACGAGCTCCTGCCGCTCACGGTCGCCCTTGAGCGAGAGCTTGAAGACCGTGGCGACCTCCGTGAGCAACGTGAGCTGGAGATACAGCATGCCGACGAGGTCGACGGGCACGGTGACGACGCCGAACACGCCGGTGACACCGCCCATGAGCGCCGCCACGCTCTTCTTGGAGTCGATGAGGCGCTGGCTCAACTCGCGCGGGCCGGCCGACGGGTAGCGCTGCTGCAGCTCGTCGACCTTGGTGCGCGCGCGAATGGCCTCGCGCTCGATGAGGTCGAAGAGGCGCTCGTTGCCGAGGCGCTTGAGGTTCGAAGGTGAGAGCTGTTTGACGGGGTCGAGAAAGCCCATTCCACGAGTATGTCGTGACGAGGGGGCATCGTTCCAACTCCCCCGATGGGTCAGTTAGGGTGCGCGCCATGCGACTCCTTCTTCTGGCGGCGGCGTTGGTGTCGGTTCCTGCGACGGCGCAGGCGATTTCAGGCACGTCGGTGGCGGTGTTCGAGGGCTTCAACGAGTTCGGCTCGCCGCTGACGAAGCTGACGTTGACGCTGCAGTGCGGGCTGTCGTGCCCGCCAGAAGCGCCGGAGCTGCACTACCGCGTGAACGGCGGCACGGACGCCTGGTACGCGGGCAAACGCGACGAGCGCGCTGATTCGTACACCGGCGCCGCCTTCGGCAACCTGAGCGTGAACGTCGACACCGACACCGGCGTGAAGGCCGGCGCTGCGGTGGTCTTCATTTCGAAGAGCGCGACCTGCCACTGCGGCAATCGCATCGGCGAGGGCGGCTTCATCGAAATCGAAAGCAACGTCATGGCCGTCGCCCCCGGCCTGAGCGCGTCGAACATTCGAGTCGGTGATGAAGAGGCCATCGTCGTGTCGGCCAAACCGCAGGGCACCGACACCGTCACCGTGAAGCTCAGCGGCGGCGGCCTCGACGAGACGCGCACGCTCACCCCGGCCGACTTCGGCACGCAAGACGGAATCTTCGTGCGCTTCACGGCCACGCAGGCCGGCTCGATGACCATCACCGCCACGCTGCAGCCCTACGGCGCGGTGAACACCAGGACCATCACCGTGAGAGCGCGAGACAGCGGCAGCACGGGCGGTGGTTCAGGCGGCGGTTCAGGTGGTGGCGGCGGCAGCGACGACGAGCCGATGGGTTGCTCGTCGACCGGCGTGGTGTCGTTGCTGGCGCTGGGCGGCCTGCTGCTGCGCCGCCGCGCTCAGTAACCGTGTTCGGCGATGTAGAGGTCGACCAGCGCGCCCTCTTCGAACCAGAACTGGGTCTGCTCGTGGTGAAACCACTTCGACTCGGGCTTCGCTTCGCGCACCTCGAGCAGAATGCGATTCGTCGCGGTGTCGACGACCGACGCGCGTGACAGGCAGGCCGCGCCCGCGGGGTCACCGAAGCCACCTTCGAGACACACTTCGTCTCCGGTGCTCAAGCGGCGCACGTAGATTTCACCGAGGTATTTGGCTTCGGCGCACTGCGCGGCGGGCGCGCCACCGGCCTTGAACTTCGCGCACCGCTGCACCTCGGGCGCTTTGTAGAGCTGCGCCTTGCCGACCCAGTCGACGGCGCCGCGATCGCGGGTGGCAGTGCAGCCGACGAGCCCCAGACACAGCAGCGGAAGAATCGACCTCACACACTCTCCATCGTTGAACGCGCGAAGGCCTCGACGCGGGCTGCGTCGGCCGGCGCGATGTCGAGAAAACGAATGCCCATGCCGTAGCCCTTCTTGTCGGGCACGTTCACCACCTCGCCGTCGCAACGAATGGCCCTGGCCTCGCCGGGAATCGTGAATGACAGCGAGACGCGGGAGCCCACGGCGTGGGGAATGGCCCTGTCGAAGTAGACGCCACCGCTCGAAATGTCGCGCGTGGAGTGGAGAGAAAAGCCTCGGGCATCACGCACTTCGACGGCGATGACGACGTTGGCGCGCAGGGCCTGGCGGCGCTCGAGAGACATGCGGCCCGGGACTGTAGCGTGAAGTCACTTCACGAGGCGGTGAATGCGTCGCGAGGTCTCGAGGTCGGGCTTGATGAACTTCACGCGCACGCCGCCTTCACGGTCGAGCGGGCCGAGCACTTCACCTTCGAGCAGCAGCGGGTCGGTGGGCTCGTCGGGGAGGAAGAGCTTGAGGCTCAACCTGGTGCCCTTCTTCGGCGTGGGCCCACCGGAGATCGAGAGGCCGAAGGTCGAGAGGTCGTGCGTCACCAGGCGCATGGTCTGCTCGTCGTGATTCGTCTCGAGCGCGAGGCCCACGTGCACGCGCGGCGTGGCGCGGCGTTCACGGAAGGAGCGCCGTTCACCGTCGCCCTGCTTGATGCGGTCGAAGAGCTTCGCCATCGACTCGCCGGAGTGCGCGCGCCGGTCGATGGTCTGCGGCAGACGTGGCGTGAGCAGCGGCAGCAATGCCTCGGGTTGAGACTTCGTGCGCGTACGCTTCGGCATGACGGCGTCGTCTACTACTGAACCAACCTGATGGTCGCGCTCACCACGCCGCGCGGGCGCACGAGCTCGACTTCGTCGCCGGCGCGCTGCTCGAGCAGCACGCGCGCGAGGGGCGATTCGATGCTGATTTTTTCGGCGCCGTTCGCCTCGTCGGGGCCCACCAGGCGCACCGTCTGTGCGCGGCCGTCGTCCCACTCGAGCTGCACGGTGCTGCCGAAGCGCACCAGCCCGTCGGCCGGCGGCGTATCGACCACGCGCACGCTTTCGAGCGTCGCCGCGAGCAGCAGCAACTTGTGATCGATCACCGCGCGCAGGGCCTCGTCTTTCGTCGCCGCGCGCGCGTCGCGCAGCTTCTGCTGTTCAGTGAACAACGCGCGGTAGCCCTCCGGCGTCATCGGGCGTTCTGCCCCCCGCGCCGCGCGCTGTACCGGTCGCCCCAGCACGGCTTCGTCGGGCGTCTCTTCGCTGGTGAAGGCCTTCGACATGCTGACAAGTGTAACGACATGGCACGTGCGCGGCGGAGCGCTTCGCGGCATGAGCCGCACCTCCATGTCAGTCACCGTCGTTCACCAGTCGCCTGTCCTCTGCATCGGTACCGTCGACTCGCTGCTCGTCACGGTGTGGCACGACAGCTCGACGCTCGAGGCGCTCGACGAGATGGCGCGGCACGAGCAAGTGCTCATCGACACGTTCGGCAGCGTCTCGGTGCTGATGGTCTTCACCGGCGCGCCGAAGAACGCGGGCCCCGGCGTGAAAGAGCGCGGCGACGAGCTGGCGAAGCGCTTTCAGAACAACGTGCGCTGCAACGTGGTGCTCGTGCTGGCGCGCGGCCTCAGCGGCATCGTGGTGCGCACCTTCATCGCCGGGTTCAGCCTGGTGAGCCCCATTCCGATGCAGTCGGCGGCGACCGTCGAAGAGGCGACGAAGAAGCTGCAGTCGGCGCCGGGGCAGACCGCCGAGCTGCGCGGCAACGTGAACCTCGTCGAGCAGCTGCGCGCCTTCATCGAAGCGCCCGCGCCGAAGGCCTGAGCGGTTAGGCTGCGCGCTTCATGAAGCTCGAAACTGCGCTCTCGAAGAAGCTGGGCCTCAAGTACCCGTTCGTCGCGGCTCCGATGTTCCTCATCTCGAACAAGGAGATGCTGCTGGCCGGCGCCGAGGCCGGAATTCTCGCGTGCATGCCGTCGCTCAACGCGCGCACGCCCGAGAAGTTTCGCGAAGACCTCGCGTGGGTCCGCGCGCGCACCGACAAGCCCATCGGCATCAACCTCACCATTGGCCTCACGCCGCCCGAGCGCGTCGAGCAAGACCTGTCGGCCTGCCTCGAGTTCGGCGTGCCGGTGATTCTCACCAGCTATGGCAACCCGACGGCCGTGACGAAGCGCGCGCACGAGCACGGGCGCCTCGTGTTTCACGACGTCATCTCGCTCGCGCACGGCAAGAAGGCGGTCGCCGCGGGGGTCGACGCCATCATCGCGGTGGCGGCGGGCGCCGGCGGTCACGCAGGGCGCATCTCTCCGTACGCGTTGGTGCCGTGGCTCGCTGAAGAGCTGAAGGTGCCGATTCTCGCGGCGGGCTGCATCAGCGACGGGCGACAGGTGGTGGCGTCGTTGAGCCTCGGCGCCGAGCTTTGTTACATCGGCACGCGCTTCATCGCGTCGACCGAGTGCGCCGCGGCTGACGCGTACAAGCAGATGGTCGTCGACGCGGGCCCGGAAGACGTCGTCTACACAGACGCGGTGTCGGGCATTCACGCCAACTTCTTGAAGGCCACGGTGCCCGAGAACTTCACGGCAGATCGCTCGCCCGATGGCGCGAAGCGCTGGAAGGACATCTGGAGCGCGGGGCAGGGCGTGGCGCAGATTCACTCCATCAAGCCGATGGGCGCCATCGTGGAAGACCTCGCGCGCGAGGCGCACGACACGCTTGGGCGGTTCGCGTGAACAGTGCACGTACGTTTCTCATTTCGCTCTCGTTGTTCACGTCGGCCTGCGGCGTCGAGACGTGCAGGCAGCGCTCGTCGGCCCTCGAGACGGGTGTCGCTGGTTGCACGACGACGCGCAGCGACGTGGGCCCAGGCCCTGTGCAGGTGGCGCCGAACTTCGAAGTGCAGGTGTTCGAGCGCGCCGTGACCGAAGGTGCGAGCCCGCTGTTCACCACGAAGTCAGACGACGACGGCTTCTACGAGTTGGCGGTTCCTGCCGGCGCGTACCGGTTGTGTGCGTCGTCTGACCGCTGCGTCGAGCTCGACGTCGCGTCGGCGCAGGTCGTGCGCATGAACTACCAACACTCGAGAGGTCCAGGCTGGTCGGCTGATTGATCAGTTGATGGGCACGAACACGCGCAGGCCCGAGCTGCCCGCGCTGTTCCCCAGCGTGTTGGTGTCGATGAAGTCGCTCGCCGACGAGCGCCCGTCACCCAGCGTGATGGCCGTGTGGCCGTAGATGGCGCCCAACGGAGTCGCCGTCGATTCCCACGTGAGAATCACGCCCGGCAACTTGAGCGCCTCTTCGAGTGACAGCGACACTTCGCGGAAGCGATCTCGCGGCAGGTTGTCGTCAATCTGGTTGCCGTTGCCCCACACCTTCACGCCGTACGTCTTGAGAATCGCCGCGCTCACACCGGTCGCGCACAGGCCCTGCGAGCGGTAGCCGCCCATGCTCAGCGCCACGTTCTGCGCGTCGTTGGCGAGCCGCTGCATCGACGCTGAAGCGCGCGGGCGAGCCGCGAGCTCACGCAGCCGCGCGAGCTCGTTTTCTCCGACCTTCCCCGTTTGATTGAAGCCGTGCGCGGCCTGAAAAGCCTTCACCGCGCGCTCGGTCGAACGCGTGAAGAGCCCGTCGACCTTGCCGGGGTTGAAGCCCAACTTCGCGAGCAGCTTCTCGGTGGCCTTCACCGCGCCGCTCTTTTCCCACAGCCGCTGCGACGGAGCCGCCTTGCTGTCGGTGATGATGAAGCTGCGGCTCAGCGCGCGCCACGTCCTGGGCGTGACGCGGCCCGTGGGCTCGAGGCCTGCCTTGACCTGGAAATTCTTGAGCGCGCCCTCCGTGCGCTCGTCGAACACGCCGTCACTCCGCTTGGGGTCGAAGCCCGCCGCGCGCAGCCGGCGCTGCACGTTCTTCACCGAGCGACCCTCAGCGCCTTCACCAAAGCCCAGGCCATCGCTGCGACGCCGCGATGCCATCGTGGTGGTCAACACGTCGAGCCGCGCCTGCGCGTCGTTCGGCTTCACGCGCCGACGAAGGGGCGCGTGCTTGAGCGCGTCGACTTCACGAGCCAGCTGCGCACGGCCACTCCTGGCGATGGCGCCAGACGCCTTCATTCCCTGATCAGCCTTGAAGGCCTTCACCGCCGCCGCCGTCTGTCGCGAGTACACGCCGTCGGCGCTGCCCACGTCGTAGCCAAGGCGCGTCAGTCGCTTCTCGATGACCTTGATGTCACTCGAGCGCTGGCCGACCGACACGTATTCATCACGTGGTGGCGTCGCGACGCGCGCGGCGGTCTTGCGAAGCAACGAGGCCGTCTTGTCGTCGAGCGAGCCGGTCGCGCGCACGCCCCACGCCGTCTGAAACGCTGCCACCGCCGCTTCGAGCTTCGGGCTGCTGCGCCCGTCTTGCCGGCCCGGGTTGAAGCCCACCTGCTTCAGCAGCTTCTCCGTGTCGCGAATGCGCATGCCGGGTTTTCGGGCGCTCGCGAGGTGGGAATGTGCGGGGCCTTCGTCAACGCGCGCTACAGAAAGAGCTCTTTTCTCCGAGCGATTTCGGCGTATTTCGCCACCCGATGCGAATCGCCTTGTTGATGAGCGCAATCGTCGTCAGTGGTTGCGTGAAGTCGGTGCCCTCTGGAGCCCAGCACATGGAATCGCTGCACATCGTTCAGGCCGGCAACCCTGTGCTGCGCAGCCGCGCGCAAGACGTGCCGCTCGAGAAGCTCCAGACGCCGGAGTTTCAGAAGCTGATCACCACGATGATCGACACCATGCGTGACGCGCCCGGCGTCGGCCTCGCTGCGCCGCAGCTCGGTGTGCCGTGGCGCGTGCTGGTGCTCGAAGACCGCCAGGAGCTCGCCGCGGGCCTCACGCAGCTCGAGCGCGACGAACGTGAGCGCGTGCCGGTGCCGGTGCGCGTGTTCGTCAACCCCACGCTGACGCCGGTGGGAGAAGAGAAGGTCGGCTTCTTCGAAGGCTGCCTCTCGGTCGCTGGCTTCGCGGGCTACGTGGAGCGCTGGCGCGAAGTCGAAGTCTCGGGGCTCGACGAAAAGGGCGTCGCGCAGACGTGGCGCGTGAAGGGGTGGCCGGCGCGCATTCTTCAGCACGAGGTCGACCACCTCGACGGCACGCTCTACATCGACCGCATGAACACGCGGAGCTTCGGCACGCTGCCGCAGGTCAAAGAGCGCTTCGGTGGGAAGCCCATCGGCCAGGTGCGACGCGAGCTCGGCCTCTGATGGTGTTCGCGGTCGCAGCGGCGTTGGTGATGTCGGCCACGCCGCCCGAAGAGATTCCTCCGTCGGAGCCGCGCGGCGTCTTCGTCGGCGACCACTGGCGCTACAAGCACGGCCAGGAGGCGGGCCCGTGGCTCCGTGACTTCGTGCTGCGAACGCTCGCTGACTACGTCGCGATTCCGACCAGCGTCGTGCGCTGGGAAGCAGGTGACTACGTGACGTTCGGGCTCGGCGCTGCGGTGCCGATTGCCATGAGCATTCCAGTCGACGGGCTGTCGCTCGACGTGCGGCTGCAGCGCGAGATCCACCGCGTGTATGGCGGCGTGAACTGCGACTACTCGGAGCCTGATTCGCAGTTCTGCCCCGCGCCACCGGTGGGGTTTCACGTGTGGACCAAGCCGACCGACCTCGCCATCATCGGCGCCGCCATGGCCACGCCGTTGATTCTCGGCGCCATCGGCGCGCTCACGAAAGACGGCGGGCCGTTGCTCGAGACCGCCGCGCTCGCCACGGAGGCCGTGCTCGTCGTGCAGGTGTACCACGTGGCGATGAAGTTCCTGACCGGGCGAGAAGCGCCGCTCGGCAGCGATGGCACGGGCCGGTACCACGGGCCGACGCGCATCACGATTCCAGCGGGCACGCCGTCGGGTCACTCGGCGACGATGTTCGCCATCGCCGGTGTCTACGCGACGTACTTCGAGCCGGTGTGGGTCAAGGCGCTGCTGCTCGGCGTCGCTGGCGCGCTGGCGAGCCTGCTCGTGGTCGACGACTCGCACTTCGCGTCGGAGGTCATCGTCGGTTCGATGATGGGTTACCTCACCGGGCGCTGGGTCGTGGAGCACCGTTCGAGTCGCTACAGCTACGGTATGAATGGGTTGCCGTTTCGGCTCGCGGGCGTCGGCCCGATGCCGGTGCGTGGTGATGGTGCCGCGTTTGCGGCGACGTTCAGGTTCTGATTCTGGAGTGGTGATGCTTCGTCGTGTCGTGTTGATCAGTGTGTTGAGCGCGGTGGCGGTGTCGTGCGGTGTTGAATTGCCAGTCGTCGATGGTGGCAGCGGTGGCGGTGACGTCACAGGCGGAGGCACGGCGGCGACAGGCGGCGGCACGGCAGCGACTGGCGGCGGCACGGCAGCGACTGGTGGCGGCACGGCAGCGACTGGCGGCGGCACGGCAGCGACTGGCGGAGGCACGGCAGCAACTGGCGGCGGCACGGCAGCGACTGGCGGCGGCACGGCAGCGACTGGCGGCGGCACGGCAGCGACTGGCGGAGGCACGGCAGCGACTGGTGGTGGCACGGCAGCAACTGGTGGCGGTACGGCAGCGACTGGCGGAGGCACTGCAACCGGCGGCGGTGGCGGCTCGACGGGGCTCGCTCAAGTGCAGTGCAGAGCAACGACCGATTGCCCGGGCCAGTCGACCTGCACCGCGACGGCGCCCGGCGGCATCTGCAACGGCTGCGGCGCCGACAGCGACTGTCCGAGTGGCACCGAGTGCGGGGGCGGCGCGACGCAGGGCGGTTGTCGGCGCGACTGCACCAGTGATCTCAACTGCGGCGGCGGGCTCCGCTGCGCGGGCGGCTACTGCGTCGTGCGGCTCTGCGGCGCGGGATGCCCTGCGCCGTACGTGTGCGAAGGCACGACCTGCCGACGCCCGGCGTGCGACGCGATGACCCCGTGCCCGAGCCCGTTGACGTGCCGCGGTTCAGTCTGCGTCGAGCCGTGATTCAAAGCTCGCGGCGACGGCGTCCACCAATTCTCGCGCGCGGCCAGCCGCGACCAGCGCGCTTACACCGGCGTAGGCCTTCCCTGGCTTCGCTTCGACGCCGAGGCGCTCGAGCGTGCTGAGCAACGAGACGTAGTCCGCGTCGCTCCACACCGCGCCGTCGATGACGCGGCCTGACGCCTCGACAGCCCAATCCATGCTGCCGAGGTGCAAGAGCAACGAAGCGCTGCAGGAGTCGCCGTGCAGCAAGCCGCCCTCTTCGTTGGTCTCGAACGCCACCACGTCGTCGGTGGTGATCGTTCCCTTCACCACGAGGTTGCCCGAGTGGCTCAGCACGTTGCGGGCGCGCAGGTCTCCGCGAACGTAGACGTCGTGGTACTGGCTCACCTTGAGCGTGCCGTCGATGGTCAGGTCGCCGCGCACGAAGACGGTGAAGGCCCGCTCTACGAAGCGTTGCCCCTGCGGCCGCTCGAAGTCAGGGCAACCCACCAGCAGGTCCGACGAGTCGACGTCGCCGGAGAGGTGGAGATCGCCCATACACGTGAACACCGGGAGCCCGTTGATGACGACGTCCAGCTCGTCGTCGAGCCGCTCGGCGGCGTCCTCCCCGATGAACCCCTCGACGGCTTCTCGGGTGAGGGGGCTCCGCACTTCAATGGTCGGCTTCGTCATGGTCTCTCCTGCATCGGTAGCGCTCCATGCGCTGCAGTGAAGACGGACTGACTGCGCGGTCGTCGCAGTTCGCTTTCAACGCAGCTTCGAGGCGAGCTCGTCTTCGATGGCGAGCCCCGTACCCGCGAGGTTCACGCGCTGGTGTGGATCCCGCAGCACGTCGTAGAGCCGACGAATCGGCCTCGTCTTCGCGGGGATCTCGATGAGCTTCCATCGCTCGGTGCGAATCATGCGGTCCTTCGCGGCGATGACCTGCGCGCGCAGCTCCGGTTTCAGCACCAGGTTGTGACGGAACGACGCGTCGACCTCCAACGTGTCTGCGGCACCAGACAGCTCAATGAGCTCCGCGCGCTCGAGCTCGCTCAGGTCCGTCATCGCCTTCGACTTGGGGAAGAACAGGTAACAGGTCTCGGCGTACACGAACTCGGCCGGAGCGCTCGTGAGTGACGAGCCCTCGAACGACGGAGGCACCGGGAGCTCCAGCAGCTCGAGCAACGTCGGCGCGACGTCGATGGTGCGCGAGAGGCGGTTGCTCACCGCGGCTTCTTTCCCCGGAACACGAAGGAAGAATGGAATGCGCGTCGATTGATCTCCGCCGAAGAAGTTCGTGCCGTGGCCGAGCGTCGAGCCTTCGTCGTACAGGTCTTCTCCGTGATCCGTCGTCACGATGACGATGGTGTCGTCGCTCAAGCCGCGCACCTCGAGGCCCGCCAGCACCTGACCCACGGTGTCGTCGAAGTCGCTCACGGCGCCGTCGTACAGGTCACGAATGTGCGCGATGACGTCGGGCGCGAGCGTCGGCGCGAAGCCGGTGGTGATGAGCTCATGCGCGCTCACTTCGACTTGATACCGATGCGCGCCGCGGTAGCCCGCGTCCACGTACTTCGCGTTGAACGGGTGCCGCGCGTTGTACGGCAGGTGCGTTGGGCTCACGAAGAGCACGCCGAAGAATGGCCGCTGCGCCTTCACGCTGTTGTCGATGTCGGCGAAGAGCTGCTCGGTCAGCACTTCGGGCCGCGCGAGCGATGAGAGCGCGTCGCGCCCGGGCACCAATGCGTCGCCTACCAGGCCCGGCGCGGCACCGAAGAACAACGGCACGAGCGGGTGCGCGCGCACGGTCGCCTCGAGCAGCAGTGCTTCGAAGTTCTGCACCGGCCCCACGCGCCGCTTCGTGAAGCCGAGGTCGACGAGGTCGAAGCAGTTGCCTGCCCAGTCACTCGAGACGAACGTGTCGTAGCCCGCGTTCGCCAACACGCGCGGCACCATCGCGGCGTCGGCGTCGATGGCGGCCACCTCTTCGCGCGACGGGTACATGCTGCGGATGCCGTGCGTCTGCGGGTAACGGCCCGAGAACAGCGTCACCCACGCCTCGAGCGTGCTGGCCGTCGCCACGTGGAGGTTCGTGAAGTCTGTCGCCGTGCGCGCGAACGCGTCGATGTTGGGGGTCAGGTCGCGGCGTGTCGCGCCGTGCACGCCCACGCGATCGAAGCGCCATGAGTCGGTGGCGATGATCAGCACGTTCTTCTTCGTCGCCCTCGCAGCTCGCGGCGGAGACGGTGGCGGGCTCGTCAACACCGCGAAGCTGATCAACACCGCACCAGCGAGCCGGCCTGCGCTCAGGAGCGCGACGCTGATCAGCGCGACGAACACCGCCGACAACACGCCGAGCCAACGCGAGAGCCCGTACACGTCGAGCCACGGCAGCTTGCGCGCGAAGGTGTCGAAGAGCCCAGGCGCGATGGTCAACGCGGGCCCCAGCGCGAACAGAAAGATGAGCGCCGTCGCGACGGGCACCGCCCACACGCGGCGCGCGCCGAGCCACGTGAGCGGCTTCCACGCGAGCGCCGATGCCGTCAGCGCCATCACCACATACGCGGGGACGACGCGCAGCTGAGCGCTCGCCGCGCTCCAGAGGTAGGGCCCACGGGCCAACGCGGCGAAGCGCTCCGTCACGCCCTCTGACAGCGAGACGAACGCCAGCACCGACGCGACGTAGAGCGCTCCGAAGAGCACGCCATTCACAAGCGCGATGCGGCGAAAGGGCACGCGGCCCAACTACCTCAGAAGAACACGGCGAGGTTGCCGTTGCGGGTGACGCCGACGGCCGCGCGTTTCGCGAGAGGCGAGGTCGCCGCGACGATGATGCCCGCGATGACGAGCGGCACGCCGATGACGGCGAACAGCGCGCCGGTGCCAAAGACTGCCCAGCCGAGAATTCGCGACACGCTCTCTGCGCCGCCGCTGCTGAGCTCCGCGTTGCCGAGCAGAATCGCGCCCGTCACGATGCCCGCCGCGCCCACCGTGCCGAGAATCGAGCCGCCGACGATGAGCTTGATTCCATGCGCCAGCTGTTGCCCGGGCCCGGCCTTCAGGCTCTCCACGAGCATTCCCTGCTGCGGTGAGAGGCGCGTTTCGTAGAGCGAAGGTTCGAGCGGTGAGGTGCCAGCCAGCGTCATCGACAGTGCAAGTGAGAGCATCATGCTGTGCCTCGTAATGACTGCTTTCCTCTCGGCCTCGCGTCGTAGCGCGCTGGTAACCCTTCGCTTTACTCGCTGGGGAGCGCGCCTTAGACGACCGCCCATGCGCGCTTTCGCTCTGGTCGCCGTGCTGTTGGTTTGTGGGTGTGCCCGTCGCTCCGCCACCAACGGGCCCACCGACCGTGAGCTGCTCGCCGCAGCGCTGAACACCTTCATGACCGCGGCTCCGCAGCCCGCGGGCACCACGCTGTGGCTCACCAACGAAGACGACAGCGAGTGTGACCGCGTCGACCTCGTGACGGCGCAGCGCGCGCGCAACAGCCCGTACGACGCACTGGCCTTCGAGGTGTTCGAGAACCACATCGTCGGCTCGCGCTGGGCGGCGCTCGTCGAAGGGCACCGGCACAACTACGCGCGCGACCTCAAGACCGAGACGCACAAGAACGTCGTCGTGAAGCCCGACGTCAGTACGGTGGTCGAAGACCTGTGCCTCCTCGACGAAGCCAAGAAGCGCAACGTCGAGAAGGTGCTCGTGTACCAGGTGCTCGGCATGGCGCGCGGCACGAGCCTCGTGCACCTGCGCTTGTCGAACGCGCGCACCGGCGTCATCGAGGCGTCGCGCACGTTGCTCTCGACCGCGAACGGCGTGGTCGACAGGAGCGCGCAGTGAGCCGCTGCTTCACGCTCGTCTTGCTCGTGGCGTTGCCGGTGTTGGCGGCCCGCCCCGTGCGCAATGGCGCGCCTGAGGTGCTCACCCCCGTCGCGCTGGCTGAATCGCCGCGCATTCCGACCGCCGTGTTCATCGCCGACCTCGGCGCCGGCATCTGGTCGTCGTCGCTGGTCACCACGCCGGGCCTCGCGGCGACCGTGGGGCTGGGCCGTCACGTCACCCGGCACGTGCTGCTCACCGGTGAAATCGACGTCACCGTGATGCCCGACCCCAGCCGCAGCTCGGCGCTCGTCGCGCTCATGAGCCTCACCGCGCACCTCGGCTGGGACGTGATGGAGATGCTCCGCGCGGCCGGCGCGACGGTGCCCTTCGAGCTGGGCCCCGACGCGGGCGTCGGCGTGGCGTTGGCGGTGCCGCCGGGCAGCATCGTCGCGGTGCCGGCGGTGCAGCTGGGGTTGTTCGCGCGCTACGTGTTCTCCGAGAGCCTCTCGCTGGGGCTTCGGTTGCGCAGCCAGTTGCCGTTCTGGACACAGGCCCCGTCGTCTTTCACCGGCGGGCGCTACGGCCTGCCGGGCGCGCTCGAGCCGTTCGGCTTCTCGGCCACGCTCTCTGTCGTCACCACGTTCTGAAAATTTTTAGGAGCCCCATGCTTCGCGCATTTTTCCCTGCGTTCGTTCTCGGTTGTCTCGTCGCCATCGCGCCGTCGTGCGGCCGTCAGTGCACGCCGTCGAACTGCCTGGGGTGTTGCAATGAAGACGGGGTCTGTGCGCCCGGTGTTCTGGCCGATGCGTGCGGCGTCGACGGCGCGGTGTGCAGCGTGTGTGTCGGCGCACAGACGTGCGGCGGCGGCAGGTGTGAGGGCCAGGTCCTCATTGGTGGCGGTGGCGCGACGGGCGGCGGTTCAGCGACGGGCGGAGGTTCAGGTGGTGGCACGATGCTCGACACGCGCCACCGGTTGTTCATCACCAGCGTGCCGTACACGGGTGATTTGGGAGGGCTGAGCGGGGCCGATGCGCTGTGCCAGAACGCGGCGACGGCGGCGAACAAGGGCGGCACGTGGAAGGCATTTCTGTCGAGCAGCACGGAGAGCGCTGTCTCACGCATGGCGGAGGCAGGGCCGTGGCATCAACAGACGGCCTCGGGCGACTTCGTGGTGACCTTCAACAACAAGGCGAACCTGACGACGTCACCGTTGGCGAGCCTGCTGTACGACGAGCAGGGCCGAAGCAGCACGACGGCGCCGAGGTATTGGACAGGCACGTCACAGACGGGCGTCGCGTCGGACTACACGTGCTCCGACTGGACCTCGACGAGCTCGACGGGTGGAGAAGTCGGCTCCGGTGGCCGGTGGGCCAACGAGAACCTCGCGAGCTGCGCGTCGTCGTTGCGGCTCCTGTGCTTCGAGCAGCGTCGCGAACCTCGGCCCTCGCCGCTGCCAACCACGCGGAAGCGGTTGTTCGTCACCAGCGTGCCGTACACGGGTGATTTGGGAGGGCTGAGCGGGGCCGATGCGCTGTGCCAGAACGCGGCGACGGCGGCGAACAAGGGCGGCACGTGGAAGGCGTTTCTGTCGAGCAGCACGGAGAGCGCCGTCTCACGCATGGCGGAGGCAGGGCCGTGGCATCAACAGACGGCCTCGGGCGACTTCGTGGTGACCTTCAACAACAAGGCGAACCTGACGACGTCACCGTTGGCGAGCCTGCTGTACGACGAGCAGGGCCGAAGCAGCACGACAGCGCCGAGGTATTGGACAGGCACGCTACAGACGGGCGTCGCGTCGGACTACACGTGCTCCGACTGGACCTCGACGAGCTCGACGGGTGGAGAAGTCGGCTCCGGTGGCCGGTGGGCCAACGAGAACCTCGCGAGCTGCGCGTCGTCGCTGCGGCTCCTGTGCTTCGAGCAGTGAAGCTCGAGCTCAGCGCTTGTACGTCCAGTGCCAGGGCTCGCCGCGCACGTCGTTGACGAAGCCGTACTGGCGGGCGTTCTTCGCCAGCCACTTGTACGCCTTGCTTGAGTAGCTGCCGCCCGTGGCCACGTCGACGGCGGTGCCTCCCTGGTGGTTGCTGTAGCCGGGCGGCGCGGCGAGGTTGCCCTTGCCGGCCTTGTAGAGCGCGTAGAGCCGCTGCTGCTCGGCCATGCTGCGGAACCCGGAGACGGGCGACAGCGTGACGCCCGCGCGCCTGGCCGCGGCCTTCATCTTGTTGAACTGCGCGGCGGCGTCAGTGCGCAGCTTCTTGCCGTTGCCGATGGACGACAGGCGGATGCTCTTCTTGCGACCGTTGACGTAGCCGGAGGTCAGCGTTCCGACGGGCTCCTTCGAGACCTCCGGGGAGGGCGCCTTGCCGTCGGCGCGCAGCTTCGACCACGTGCGCGGGCCTACGACGCCGTCCTGGGCGAGCTTGTGTTTGGCCTGGAACTTCTTGACGGCGGAGAGGGTCTGCTGCCCGAAGACGCCGTCGACCTTGCCGGCGAGGACGCCTGCGGCCTTCAGCTCGGCCTGCAGGTTACGGACTTCAGCGCCACGGCTCCCAAGTCGAACGGTCATGCCCCATCATCGGCGGCGGCGGCGGCGGCGAATTCCGCGGTGTCTGGCAGCTCGATTTACAAAGCAAAACGGCGCGCCCCTGGTCGGAGCACGCCGTCGTACAGGCCCTGAAAATCGCTTACGCGACGGGCGTCTGCTTCTTGCCCAGGTCGGTGACGAACTGCTGCGCGAGCGCCTGGTGCCTGGCGTCGTCGAGCTTCTCGCTGAGCAGCTTCTCGGCGATGGCGATGCTGAGCTTCACGGCTTCGGCCTTGATTTCGACGATGGCCTTGGCGCGCTCTTCGGTGATGGCGCGCTGCGCGTCGAGCTTCATGGCCTCGGCTTCGGAGCGGGCCTTGCCCATGAGCTCCTCGCGGAACTTCTCCATGTCGGCGGTCGTCTTGCGCACGGCGTCGGCGGCTTCCTGACGGGCGGCGGCGACGGCGGTCTTCTGCTCGGCCAACATCTTCTCGGCCTCGGCGCGCTCACGCTTGGCGCTCTCGATGGCGTTGGTGATGTTCTTTTCGCGGCTGTCGACGGCCGCGAGCAACGGGCCCCACGCGAACTTCCGCAGGATGATGGCCACGATGATGAAGGTGATCCACGTCCAGATGATGAGGCCCGGCTTCACGTCGGTGAAGGCGTTGCTGGCCAGCAGGAGGAAGTTCATTTTGGGTGCGTCTCTTTCGCGGGTGAAACGGGTGCGACGGTGAAGCCCCTCTCCGACCCTCTCTCTGTTTTGCAGAGAGAGGGAGGAGCGGAGAATTACTTGAGCGCCAGGAGGATGCAGATCACGAGGGCGAAGAACGTCGCGCCTTCGATGAGGCCGGCGGCGACGATCATCGCGCCGCGGATATCGCCACCAGCCGACGGCTGACGAGCGATGCCGTCCATGGCGGAGGCGGCGAGCTTACCGATGCCGTTGGCGGCGCCGATGATGGCAAGACCAGCGCCGAAACCGGCGCCGAGGTACGCGAGCATTGCAGAGGTGAGGTTCATGTTTTTTCAGCTTTCGTGACGTGTGGCCCGCTTCTCGGGGGAGCCGTTGAACTGTCCCATCAGTGACTACCTCCACACGGGCTGACTTCACCCGCCTGGGTTCCTTGAAAAATCAGTGGTGCGCTTCGCCGTGCGCGTCGTCGTGGTGCGCGTGGTGGCCCATCGCCACGCCCTGGCCAATGAAGAGCGCCGTCAGCAGCGTGAACAGGTACGCCTGCAGCATGCCGACGAAGATCTCGAGGCAGAAGATGGCGATGGTCAGCGGCAACGAAATGACGGCCGCGCCCGGGTGCCACACGAAGATGAGCGAGAGCAGGAAGAAGACGACCATGTGGCCGCCCAACATGTTGGCGAAGAGACGAACCAACAGCGCGAAGGGCTTGGTGAAGAGCCCGAGCACTTCGACCGGCACCATGACGGGCCAGAGGAACGCGGGCACGCCACCGGTGAGGTGCGCCAGGTAACCGCCGAGGCCCGCCGCACGAATGCCGGCGATCTGCGTGAAGATGAACGAGGTGATGGCCAGCGCCGCCGTCACCGTGATGACGCCCGTGCCCGTGAACATGCCGGGGAACAAGCCCAGCCAGTTGATGGACAGAATGAAGAAGAAGATGGAGACGAGGTACGGCGTGTAGCGGGGCGACTCCTGCTTGCCGAGGTTGGGCGTGGCGATTTCGTCGCGCACGAAGAGCACCAGCGCTTCCAACGAGTGCGCCAGCACGCCGCGCGGCACTCCATTTTGATCACGCTTGCGCCCGAAGAAAAGAATGCCCAGCAGCAGCGCGCAGGCCGTCCACATCATCAAAATCGCCTTGGTGGGGCGCAGGTCGTAGCAACCGTGCATGAACTTCTCGAGCGACGGGAAGCTCGCGAAGGACGGGCTCGCGTGGCCTTCGCACGCACCGGGCACGGTCTCGAACTTCAAGAACGAGAACGCGTCAGCGATGTGAATCGCCGGCAGGTGGTACGGAGGAAACGGAATCTCGTACTCGAACTCCGTGTCGTCGGCGACGTGGTGAAGAATGAAGTCTGCCGTCTCCTTCTTCTTGTCGACGGGCGCGTTGGGGTCGCCGTGCGTGTCAGACGACGCGAGGGCGGTGAGCGAGAACAGCGCGAGACAAACGAGAACGAGCCGCTTCATGGAGTGGACACCTTGGTGGGCTGCGTCGCGAGCAGGCTGCGCGTTTCGAGCACCTGCTGAGCGAGGGAGACGACGAAGAAAGAGATGACGAAAGGCATGGCCGACTGGCCGTTCTGCACGAGCGCAAAAGCGCCGATGGCCACGGCCACCAGCCGCAGCATGAAGGCCAGCCCCTGCGCGGTGAGCAACGCCTTGAGCGCCGCCGCACCCGACAGGCCGGGCGTCGACAACAGAGACTTCACGGACAACGTGAGCGCGCCCACCACGGCCGAGACCAGCGCGCCGACAAGCCACGACGTCTGGCCGTCGCCGAGCGGCAACACGAAGACCAACGCGGCGACGAGCGCGCCCAACGCGAGGGTCAACGGCAGCATGGTGGAGAGCGACTTCACTTATTTTCCGTTCTTCCTGCCTGCGTCCATCAAGCGGTTGGCCGAGCGGATGAAGGCGTAGAAGCCCACCGCGCTGCCTCCCATGCCGCCGACGATGAGCCCCCACGGCGACCACCCCAACCACCGGTCGACTCCGTAGCCGACCGCCACCCCGAAGAGCGCCGAGCCGGTGAATTGCCACACCGCATTGAGCCACGGTGTTGCCGCTCGGTAAGACTTCGCCAGCGGCGACAATCCCTCGTCAGGGTCGTCCTTTTCGTCCTTCAAATCGCGCGCCGCGTACCAGAGGGGTTGGGGGGGTACAACGCAAAAGCTGATCCTCCAGCCCGAGGCATCAGCCGCGCTTCTCACGGCTTGCTGGCGCCGGTTGTCCCCACTACGTGCGAACCATGAAGAAGGTGCTCGTTGGCCTGGTGGTGTTGTTCGTCGGCATGCAGCTGGTGCGCCCCGACAGGGTGAACCCGCCGGTGACCGGTGAAGTTCAGACGACCCCCGAAGTGAAGGCCCTGCTCAAGCGCGCTTGTTACGACTGCCACAGCAACGAGACCGTGTGGCCCTGGTACTCGAACGTGGCGCCGATTTCGTGGGTGGTGGCGCACGACGTCGACGAAGGCCGCCGCGAGCTCAACTTCTCGGAGTGGGCGTCGTACGAGCCGAAGCGTCAGGCCCACAAGCTCGAAGAGACCGAAGAGATGGTCGAGAAGGGCGAGATGCCGCTGGGCATCTACGTGGTGCTGCACGCCGAGGCGAAGCTCACCGAAGCTGAAAAGAAGACCCTCATCGACTGGGCAAAGCAGCGCTGAGTAGAACAGCAGTCGTGCTCCCGCTCGACGTCACGAACGCGCAGCTGAATCGACAAGCGGAGCTGCTGCGCCGCCTCTCGGAGCCGCAGCGTTCAGCGCTCGTCGCCGCGCTGTGGAAGACAGGTCGACAGTTGGCAGAGGCGGGCGTGCGCGCGCGCAACCCGGGTGGGAGTGAGGCGCTCGTTCGCTGGTTGTTGACGGCGACGATTCTACGACGAGGCGACTGCGCTGCGGTTGCACGGTTCTCGGCCCAACTCATGAGTACTTCCTCGGTGGACGCGCCCGCGACGCGCTGCGCTGACTAACGCGGCTGGTAGCTGCCCAGCGCGTGTCGAAGGTCCGAGAGCTGCGCGTCGTCATTGAGCTTCTCTCCGACGCCGAGCTGCTTGAGCAACGCCTCGATGGGCAACTGCGCCGTCGACGTCAGGTGCGTCGAGGCGACCTTACTGCCGGCTGCTGTGTCGAGCGCCGCCACCAGCGCGTCTTCGTCGAGCACGCCACCGCTGCGCAGCGCGCGCAGCACGTCGTCGAGCGACCTCGTGTTCTTGCTCGCCAGCCGAATCGCCACGTCGGTGCGCAGCGCCATGCACGCGCCGCCCCAGTACACGCGCATCCAGTCGTGGTTCTTGCGGAGGTCTGCGCTCACCTGCTTGAGCGAGACGCCACCCGACGGCTGGCAGTACGCGCGGAAATTTTCGGCGAAGCCCTTCCACAGCTCGGCTTCGGTCTGCGCCCCTTCGCGCGTGAGCAGGAGCTCGGTGATGTACGTGGTGAAGCCCTCGATGAACCACGGGTAGCGGCCAGCGGTCGGCGGGTTGCCCAGGTGAAACAGCTCGTGCGTCGCCACCCAGTCGCGCTCGAAGCCGCTCTTCGCGTCGGCCCCGAAGAGCAGCATCACCGAGGGCTCTTTACGCCGCAGCACCGAGCCGAACACCCCGGCTTCGTCGTTGCCCTTCACGCCCGCGAGCACGATGTGAATCGGCCTCGTGCCGTTGCTGGGGCTCGTCCGGTAGTACGCGCCAATTGAATGCAGCGCGTGCCGAACCCAGTCGCGCAGCTGTGTGTCGCTCGCCTTCTTCGGCCCCTCCATCAGCGTGAGCTGCGCCGAAAAACCTTCGAGGTCGAGCCGCCCCAACGAGCGCAGCGTGCCCAACGCGACGTACGCGCCCGCATCGTGCTGCGCGCCGTTGAAGGTGAAGGTGCCGTCTGCGCGTTGGTCCCACGGCGTGGCGACGGTGGTGCCCTTCGGCAGCACGAACTTCACCTCGAGCGGCGCGTTGGGGCCGAGCGGCGCAGGGTGCACCAACACCGCCGCGTCTTGAAACAGCCAGCTGCCATTGAGCTCGGTGGCGTAGTCGGGGTCGTTGCGAATGCGGCGCAGCGCCGCGAGGTCGACGGTGTAGCGAAACGGGTTCTTCTTCGGCGGCGTGAAGCAGCCTTCGTAGTCGTGGTCCGCCTCGAGGCCCGAGATGGCGGCCTGCGCTCCGGGCATGTCGACGCACAGCGAGTTCACCGGCCCGTCGAGCGTCACGTCGACCTGCAGCTGCTTCTTGCCGAGCGACGGCGTGATGACGAACTGCGTAGCAGCGAGGATGAGCGGGAGAACCGACATGCGGCGCATTGTAAGAACGCCTCGTGACGGCGACGAGTGCGGTGCTCGACGAATTGCTCGCGGCGTGGCGCGCGGCGCCGCACGTGGAGCTCGCTGACCGCATCGTGAAGCTCGGCGCGAGCTGCAGCGCGGAGGTCGACAAGAGGACGTGGCTCGAGGTCGCCGCGCGGCGGGTTGATTCGGAGCTGTCGTCGCTGCTGGCGATGGCCGCCGAGGGGGTGAGCGCCGTGGTGGCCGCGCGCGTCGAGCTGCTCGCGGCGTGGCCGGCCGACCCGCGCATCGACCGCTTCGTCGCCGGGCTCTATGTGAAGCCGCCCTTCGAGCCCGCCCGCACCCGCGCGTTCTGGGTTCGGCTTCAACCGCTCGCGAGTCGGGTGCGCGATGTACGCGCGTGGGAGTCGCTGCAGGCGGCGCACCGTGAAGACACGTTGCTCGACCGCGTGCTGCTCGACCTCGGTGAGCTTCAGCAGGCGCCGCTCGACCCGGAGGTGTCAGCGCGGCTCGTGGAAATCGACGCGATGGACTTTCCACAGAGCAGACACGACGAGCTGCTCGCGCGGGTGCTCGAGCGGCCCCACGACGTGGCGCTGCGTGAGGTGCTCCGCGACGTGTTGCTCGAAGAAGGTCACCCGCGCGGCGCGTTGATGGCGCGACAGGTCGACGACGAAGCGGCCTTCATCAAGCAGCACGCCGCCGCGTTGTTGGGGCCGCTGGCGCGGGTGCTCAAGCCAGCGCGCGTCTTTCGTGACGGGTTCTTGTCGCGCGCCGCGTTGAGGCAACGTGGCCCTCCGGCGAGCGAGGCTGCGGGTCATCAACTCTGGGCGACGGTCGAACACCTCGAGGGCCCGGGCGACGTCGAAATCGCCACGCACCCGGTGATACGCTCGTTGTCGTCGTTGCGCGCGACGTCGCTGCGAATGGAGCAGCTGCGCGACTTGCCGTTGAGGTCGTTGACCCGCTTCTCGTTGGACTCTGCGAGCGCGCTGCAGCTCGCCGACCCGCGCGTGTTGCCGAGGTTGAACGAGCTGCACGTGCTCGATTCGGGCGCCAACGTCTCGCTGCTGTTCCCGCGCGTGCCGTCGCTGAAAGTGTTTCGGGTCGACCTCCTCGACATCGTGCCGAGGCAGGCCGTCAACTTCATCGCGCAGCTCATCGAAGTGGGAGGCGACGACTTCTCCGTCGGCTTCTTCGAGTCAGCGCTCGTGTGTCAGTTCTTTCGTGTCGATGGCGTGCTGGGCGCGAAGCTCCACGGCCAGCACGCCGAGGCGGCGTTTCTCGAGCAGCTCGTGCGTGGGCTGGGCGTCATCACTGCGGGCCCGTGAGCAGAATGCCGGCGCGGTGCAGGTCTTCGAAGGTCGCGCCGCGCTCGAACGGCGCGCCCTCGTTGACGGCTTTGAGCACCGCGAGCTCTTCGGCGGTCACGAGGTCACGGCGCGCGTCGAGGGCGCGGTTGCGCCAGAAGATGACGAGGCAGTTGGCTGCGTCAGGCGCTGCACTTCGTTCATCGGCGTCGAGCCAGCGCACGAAGTTCCACGCGTAGGGGCGCAGCTCGACCGTCGACGCGATTCGCAGCGGGCCGTCGGCTTCGTCTGCATCGGGGGCGACGAGCGTCTGCCACTCCCACCACTCGAAGTCGGCGAGCGCGGCCCACCACGCAGGCACGTCGTCGCGCGTCGCCAACCACTCGCCCAGCTTCGCGCCGTTCTCGTTGAGCTCCACCGAGTGCATGGGGTGCGCGACGAAGTACGCCTCGACGAGCGCGGGCCAGCGTTCACCGGCCACTTCGCGAAGCACGCGATGCACGCCACCGGTCGCCGTGTCGCGATGCGCCGCGCAGAACCGCGCGTAGATGGCGAGGCGATGCGCGTCTCTCCACGGCGCGCCATTCCACAACGCGCGCTGCGTCTCGGCTTCACCCGCGCGCCCTTCGAGGTACGCGCCGACGGTCTCGAAGAGCGGCTCGAGCTTCACGACAGCGCCTCTTTCGCGTGTGCGCGCGCGCGGTCGACTTCATCGAGCACCTCGTCGAGCGGAGGAATCTCCTGGTCCCACTCGATGAGCGTCGGCACCAGGCGGCCCGCGCGCTTCAACGTGTAGCGGTAGAGCGACCACACGTCGTCGACGATGGGCCCGATGTGCGTGTCGATGATGACGTCGTCGAGGGCGGTGTGCCCCGCGAGGTGCAGGTAGCGGACCTTGTCCATCGGCATGGAGTCGATGAACGCGCGCGCGTCGAAGCCGTGGTTCTTCGAGTTCACGTAGACGTTGTTCACGTCGAGCAACAGCTCGATGCCGCCAGCTTCGACGCAGGCGCGCAGAAACGTCGCTTCGTTCATGCGGCCCTCGTCGTCGCGCGCGGGCAGGTGCGCGTAGAAGGTCGCGTTCTCGAGCACCAACGGCGCACCCACGCGCGTCATCGCCTCACGTGAACGTCGGCCGACGTGCGCCACCGCTTCGTTGGTGAAGGGCATCGGCAGCAGGTCGTGCAGCGGTCGGCCGTGCGTCGCCGACCAGCACACGTGGTCACTGAAGAACGGCGCGTCGAGCTCTTTGACGAGCGCGCGCAGGCCGTCGATGAAGCGCGGGTCGAGCGGGCTCAAGCCACCGATGTCGAGGCTCACCGAGTGCGGCGCCATCACGTAGCGCTCGCGCAATTCACGCAGCAGCTTGCGTCGCTTGCCGCCGTAGAACATCCAATTCTCAGGCACGATTTCGAGCCAGTCGACGCGCCGCGAGGTCGTCAACAGCTCCGCCGCATACGAGGCCCGCAACCCCACGCCGATGCCTTCGATGTTCGCCACGCGCGAGACCTCAAAGAAAACGAGCGCCCGCATGTGAGGTGCGAGCGCTCCGTTCTCATTCTTCGAAGAGACGACTCAGTTCTTGCCGCCACACGACTTGTCGCCGCCGCACGACTTTTCGCCGCCCTTGGCGTCGCTCTTCTTCTCGTCTTTCTTCATGCCCGAGCAGCTCTTGCCGTCAGCGCCACACGACTTCTCGCCGCCCTTGGCATCGGCCTTCTTCGCGTCGGCCTTCTTGGTTTCGGCAGGCTTGTCGCCGGCGAACGCGGGAGCAGCGATGACGAGCGAACCGAGGACCGCGCCGATGAGCTTCTTGTTCATGTGTGACTCCGGGTAATCCGCCGCCCCGAGATGGGGCCGAGCGCTGAGACCGTACCCATACGCGCCATGCCTTTCACCGGTTTCACACGGCTTCGGGGCACAGCGGGTGGTGACGGAGGTGCTCGAGCAGAAAGTCGCGGAACGCCGTCACCTTGCTGGGCACGTGTTGCGCGCGCGGGTGCACGAAGAAGAGCGAGCCTGCTTCACGGCTCCACTTCGGGATCACCGCGACCACCGCGCCGGACTCGACGTCGGCGCGCGTCAGAAATGAAGGCATGGCGCCAATGCCAAGCCCGGCGCGCACCGCTTGAGAACAGAAGAAGACGTCGTCGGTCTGCATCTTCGTCTTCACCTTCGCCGGCACCGCATTGGCGAGCGTGCGGAAGGTGACGAAGTCATGGCCCTCGAGCTCTTCGACCGTCTTTGGCGTGCCGCGCCGCGAGAGGTACGTCGGCGACGCGTAGAGCCGCAGGTCGAGCCCCGTCAGCTTGCGCGCCACCAGCGTCGAGTCTTTCAACTTCGTCGAGATGCGCAGCGCGACGTCGAAGCCTTCAGCCACGAGATCTTCGAGGCGGTTCGACAGCCGCACGTCGAGCTGCACTTCTGGGTACCGCAACGTGAAGCGCGCGAACAAGTCGGGCAGCAACGTGAAGCCGAGGTCTGGCGGCGCGGTGATGCGCAACGTGCCCGACGGCGTTCCATCCTGCTCGGGCAGGTTGTGCGTGGCGTCGCGCACCATCGCCACCAGCGCCGACGTCTTCTCGTAGAAGTTCGCGCCCGCAGTGGTGAGCTTCACCTGGCGCGTGGTGCGGTGAAACAACTGCACGCCGAGCGCTTCTTCCAACGCCGCGATGCCGCGACTCACCGACGACTTCGGCAGGTTCAAGCGGCGCGCGGCCTCCGACATGCTCGCGGCGTCAGCGACCGCGACGAACAGCGGGAGTTGGTTCAGGTCGACCGTTCCGGACATGGAACGATGGTGGCGTGGCGATGCACTGGAAGCAACGGCTCAGTTGAGCGCCACGTAGCGCCACACGGCCACCGTGAGCGCCAACGTCGCCGCGTGCACCACGGGCCAGATGCGCGGCAGCTTTGGAAAGAAGTGACCGTGCACGACGTACACCGTGACCGCCGCGATGCACGGCGAGAGCACCAACCACGCGACCCGCAAGGTCTCGCCCGTCAGCAGCCCGAGCGGCAGCAACCGCGTGCTCAGCGCGCCCGCGCACATGCCCAGCACGACGAAGATGAGCAGCCGACCTGCGTGGCGAACCTGCGCCGGGCTGCGACCGTCGAACACGCTCGCCACCACGCCGACGAGCACGTCACCGAGAATCGAGAAGAGCAGCTCGAGCAGGACTTCCATGCGTCATGAACTGCATGACAACGCGGAGCTGCCCGGCTTGTTGCGCGCCCACTCGGGCCGCTTCTGCGCGTAGTGCTCGCGCCCCGGTTGCTCGGTGAACGGCGCACGAATCACCTCGTAGAGCGCCAGCACCTTCGAGTCGTCGCCCTGGTGCGCGGCGTCGATGGCTTCCTGTGCGAGCCAGTTGCGCAGCACGTACTTCGGGTTCACCGCGTCGAGCTGCGTCGCGAGCTCCGCCGGCGTCTTCTTCGAGGTGCGCGTCTGCTGCCACCACGTCTGCAGCCACGCGAGGCCTTTGGCGAGGTGCGCCTCCGTTGGCGTCACGTAGAACGCGTCTTTCAACACCTCGGGGAAGCGTGAGGGCTTCGGCTCGACGATGACCTTCGAGAGCGCGCGGAAGAACAGCGTCATGTCGGTTTCAACTTCACCGAGCCACGCGAAGAGCCCGTGCGCGAGCTCGAGCGAGTCTGCGCTGTCAGGCACGCCGAGCTTCTCGCACCAGCGTCGCGACGCTTCGGCTTCAAACGTCGTCTTGTACGCGAGCAGCGCGGCCTCGACCTTCGCCTCGTCGTCGCCCATCAGCGGCAGCAACGCCACGCCCAGCCGCTCGATGTTCCACAGCCCGATGGCCGGCTGGTTGCCGTAGCGGTAGCGGCGCTGCTGCGCGTCGGTGGTGTTGGGAGTCCACGACGGGTCGAAGTCGTCGACCCAACCGTACGGCCCGTAGTCGATGGTCAACCCCAGCACCGACATGTTGTCGGTGTTCATCACGCCGTGCACGAAGCCCACGCACTGCCACTGGGCGATGAGTCTTGCGGTGCGCTCCGCGACCTCCTTGAGCACCGCTTCAGGCGTCTCGAGCTGCGCGAAGTAGTGCGAGCGCACGAAGTCGAAGAGTTGTCGCAGCAGCGCCACGTCTTCACGTGACGACGGCAGCTCGAAGTTGCCGAAGCGAATGAATGACGGCGCGACGCGACACACGATGGCGCCGGGTTCTGCTTCGGGGTTGCCGTCGTAGAACATGTCGCGCACCACCTGGTCGCCCGTGGCCACCAGCGACAGCGCGCGCGTGGTGGGCACTCCGAGGTGATGCATCGCTTCGCTGCACAGAAATTCTCGAATCGAAGAGCGCAACACCGCGCGGCCGTCGGCGCGGCGCGAGTACGGCGTGGGGCCCGCGCCTTTGAGCTGCAGCTCGAAGCCGTTGAGCTCGCCCAGCCCGATGGCACGCCCGTCGCCCAGCTGACCGGCCCAGTTGCCGAACTGGTGCCCGCCGTAGTTGGCCGCGAACGTGGTGCCGCCGGGTGGAGGCGTGTTGCCCGAGAGCACCGGCAACAAAGCGTCGACGTCGTTGACCGTGAGGCCCAGCAGCGCTGCGACGTCAGGCGCTGCGAGCACCAACCGTGGCTTCGAGACCGGCGTCGGTGCGACCGGCGACCACAGTGCCCCACGCACCGGCCGCGGCGCGTTGTCGGTGAGCGGGTCTCCGGGGAGTTGAGCGACGAAGCGGGAGCTGAAGTTCGGCGACGACATGGGCCGCAATGTAATGGCGAGGCTCCGGTCGCGCAGCCCGACTCAGGCCGACCGGCGCCGCCTTGTCAGCAACGCCAACGCCAGCAGCCACGGTGCGTCGACTGAGGAACAGCCGCAGCCCATCGGCTCGGGCTCCGGTTCGACGTGCTCATGTTCGTGTTCGATGCCTGCGTCAGTTGCGACGCCTGCGTCGAACGTCACGCCCGCGTCGACGCTCTCCACGCCTGCATCTGTCGTCACGCCCGCGTCTTCTTCAACTGGCACGCCCGCATCGGGCAGCACGATGCGCAACGTCGCGCACTGAAAGTAGAAGCACCCCGGCGTGTGGTTCGACATGAACTGCAGCAACTGCAACGTGCAGTTCTCGCAGCTCATCATCGGCACGGTGATGGTGGCCGAGCGCTGCAAGTTCGACGGTGAGTTGGTGTGTACGAATAGCCCGTCGACCAACGTCGGGTATTGCGGCGAGCTCTCAATCGGCGCGCTCTTGCAGTCGTTGTTCATCACCACCGCCGTCGGCGTGACGAACTCTGACGGCGAGCGCGCGATGCCGATGCGGAAATGCCCGGGGTGGCCGATGGTCTCCGTCCACCGCACCTCGAGGGGCTGACCGGCTTCGACCGTCGTCACCGCGTTGGTCGCCGTGCCGTTGCCGCCGCAGGGCGCCGTCTTCTGCGGGCCGCCGAGGGAGTCTTGAACCAACGTCGAAGGAGGCGCGCTGAGCTTGATGTGCCCCAGCGCCAGCAACAACACGAGCGTGTTCATTGGCCTGCGAGTCTGGCCGACGGGTCTGTGACGCGCTAGCTGCGGGTACCATGCGCACGCTCGTCCTCTTCGTTGGCCTCTCGTTGTTCGCTGCTTGTGGAACCACCGACGCGCCCTGCAGCCCGGCGACGTGTGCCGGCTGCTGCTCAGCGAGCGGCGAGTGTGTCGGCGGCGCCGCGAACGACGCGTGCGGCGCTGCGGGCCTGGCGTGCAACGTGTGCAGCGGCGGGCAGACCTGTCAGCTCAATCGCTGCGAGTTCGGCACCGTAGTGACTGACGCCGGCGTCGACGCTGGAGTGGTCGACGCAGGCAACCCCATCGTCGCGCCCGCCGAGACGTGGACGTGGGCCGGCTTCCCTGACTCTGCGTGTGGCAACGGCGCGGCGACCGGCATTGGCGTGAACATCAGCTCGCGCAGCGAGGACGTCCTCATCTACCTGATGGGCGGCGGCGCCTGCTGGGACACGCTGACGTGCGGCATCGGCGCGGCCACCAACATCGACAACGGCTACGGCGCGGGCGAGTTCGCCCAGGAGTCGGTGCTCAACGCGGGCCCGTTCAACCGCGGCACGGCGAACAACCCGTTCAAAGACATGAGCTTCGTCTTCGTGCCGTACTGCACCGGCGACGTGCACGGCGGCGACGCGGTGCGCGACTACCCCGCGCAGACCACGCCGTTTGGCTCGCTCCCGGCGCGCACGGTGCACCACAAGGGCGCGCACAACATGTCGCTCTTCATTCAGCGCATTCGCGACACGTTCCCCAACGCGCAGCGCGTCTTCATTTCAGGCTCGAGCGCCGGTGCCTACGGCGCGCAGCTCAACTTCCCCAGGGTGAAGGACGCATTCCCGACGGCAGAAGTGCACAGCTACGCCGACTGCGGGCAGATGCTGAACCCGTCAGGCACGTTGCTCAGCCAGTGGGTGGCGAGCTGGAACATGCAGGCGCCTGCCGCGTGCACCAACTGCACGACCGACTTCACGCGCTTCCCGTTGTGGCTCAACGACACGTACCCCACGAGCCGCTTCGCGTTGCTGGCCTTCACGCAAGACCAGACGCTGCGTCAGTTCTTCAGCTACAGCGCCGCCGATTTCGAGACGCAGACGGGCAACCTGTTGACCTCCGCGTACGACGGCAAAGCGAACGCCCGGTACTTCGTGGCGGCCGGCTCGCAGCACGTGATGCTGGGCAACTTCTTCACGCAGCAGGGCCCCGGCGGCGCCTCGTTGCTCGACTGGACGACGAAGTTCGTCGACGGCGACGCGGCGTGGGTCAACGTGAAGCCGTAGCTCAGAGCAGCGGCAGCTTCTCGCTCATGTCGGCGACCATCTGCGCCGGGTACGGCACGCGGTCATCACCCGGTTCGATGAACGGGTCGCCGTAGCCGGGCACGCGCCCGCCGCGCGATGAGAACTTGGTCGCGTAGCGCGCGTCGCTCAACTCGTAGTCGGCCGGTGCGAGGCCCATGGCCTGCGCGAAGTTGGCCAGCAGCCGGTTCTGCGGAATGCCGGCCAGCCACTGGTTGCCGTAGCGCCCGCGAATGGTGCGCGTGCGGTTCGTGTAGTCGACGTAGCGCCCGGTCTGAAAATAGCCGCCGCCGCTACCCGCCGTGATGCACGGCACCGACTTCGCGTCGTGCGTCGACGGGCCGCTCTCGGAGCTCCAGTGCACCACCGCGCTGTCGAGCAACGTGACGCCCGGCAGAATTTCTGTCTGCGACATGCGGCGCACGAGGTCGATGAAGCCGTACTGAAAGAAGAAGCGCTGGTTCTCGATGAGGAACCGCTGCCGGTCTTCGATGATGTGGTTGTGAAACAACATGCCGTGCGCGTCGGTGCGCTGCGTTTCGAACTGGCTGGGCGTGTTGAAGACGTTGGGGTTCCACTGCGCGCGCAGCGAGCTCATGGTGCGTACGGCCATGCGCGTGGTGCCGCAGACGAAGGCGTTCACCAGCATCATGTTGGTCAGCTCGAGCACCGAGCGTTGATCCGCGAGGCTCTGTTCAGGCATCGGCGCGGCGCCGCTCCAGTCCCAGTCGGCTTCGCCTTCGCGCAGGTAGAAGTTGCGTTGGCCATTGGGCACCGAGGGCACCGTGCAGCTCGCCGACACCATGGCGCGCATGCGCTCGCCGATGCTCTGCACGCCGGTCATGTACTCCTCGAGGCGCCCGCGATCTTCCCGGCTGAGGCGACGGCCCGGGCCGAACGCGCCGCGGCTCAAGCGCGCGTAGTCGGCGTACACGCGGTCGACGAGAGATACGCGCGGGTCGACCTCGGCGCCCGGCGTCCCGTTGACGCCGCTGAAGAGCAGGTTGAACCACTGGTGCAGCTCGCGCACTTCATACGGGTTGTTCGCCACGCCCGCGCCGTTGGGGAACGAGCTGAGGTGCGTGCGCGCGGCGTTCAGCACCGGCGCCTTGAGCAGCGCGCGGTCGACCGTCGAATAGAATTTCGAGCTCGCCGAGATGACGTGGTCGATGGTGGGGACCGGCGCGTCGGCCAGGCCGTTGTCGAGCCCGCCGTCGCGGTTGCCGAAGTTGCCGAGGTAGCCGCGCGTGTGGCCGCCGAAGTGGAGGAAGTCGACGCCGCGCAGCACGTTCATCTTCTCGAGCAGCGAGTCTTCGACGAAGGCGCCGACCAACGGTGAGAAGCGCGCCGCGCCGCCGTCGAGGTCGGGCATGGGCTGCGTGCGCGCTGCGTCGCCTTGTGCGTGCGTGCGCTTGAGGTCGACCAGGCGGCCCCACTTCGCCAGGTGCGGGCCGTCGCTGCCGCTGGTCGCGTAGAGCTGCGCGTCGGTGAGGCTGACCGTCGACTCGAGCGGGTAGGTGTTCTCGACGCTCAAGCCGCCGTGCCCAATCCACGACGAAACGAAGAAGCGCGGCGCCGTCATGGTCTGCGCTTCGGCGCGCCCGACGAGCGAAGGCAGCAGCGGCAACGTCAACGCTGCGCCGCTCACGCCCTGGAGAAAGTGCCTTCTGCTGAGCCGGTTGTATTTCATGGGGGCTCCTTCAGTTTTCAGCGGGCGTACGACGCCGCGTGAAGTCTCGTGATTGGGTGAGCGCGCGCACCACGTCTTGCAGCGAGCCGGTGCCTGCCGCGCGCTCCATGTTGTTCAGCACGCAGGCGTCTTCGTTGTCGCCCAGCTTCTCGTGACGGCCCTGCAGGTAGCGGAAGGCGTGGCGCGCGTAGCAGGCCTGCACGCGCTGCGAGTCGGCGAGCAGGTTCGAGAGCGAGACGCCGTCGGTGGCGAGGTCGCGGGTGCCGTTGCGGTCGAGGTCGGGCCGCGTGGTGGCGTTGACGGGCTCCCACGACGCGACGTTGCCCTGCACGTCGTAAATGGGCTGCTGCGTGCGGTAGCGGCCGAAGGCGTCGTACGACTCGAAAGGAAAGCCCAGCGGGTTGATGGAGATTTGATGGCAGCCCTGGCACCCCGAGCCGGGGATCTGCGTCTTGGCTTCGACGACGTTGCGCACCGTCATCACCGCGGGCGGCATGTAGTTCGCGGGCGGGCTGGTGTCGGCGGGCGGCTCCATTGCGTCGCACAGGTATTCGACGCGCAACCGCGCGCCGCGCATCACCGGGTTGGTGTCGGGGTAACCCGAGAGCATGTAGCCGGCGCGCGTGAAGAGCCCGGCGCGTTGGCCTTTGGGGAAGTGCACCAGCTCGTCTTCGGAGCCGTTCCACGGCGCGACTCCGTAGACCTGCGCCAGCGTGGTGGAGCGCGCGAACGAGATGTCGCTGGTGAGCGCGTCGCGCAGCGAGCCTCGCTCGGCGTACCAGGTCATCAACTCCACCATCTCGTCGAAGGCGTCGAGGCGGAGCTGCTGCAGGTTGGTGTCGGCTGGGAGCGCCGGCGCGGAGTTGTCGGGGTACTCGAGCGTGAGCGACGAGGCGGCAGACGGGTTGATGCCGTTGACGCGGTCGAGGCGCAGCCACTGGCGGAAGAAGCGGCCGAACTGCGCCTTCGCGCGCGGCGTGGCCAGCAGGCGCGTGAGCTGCTCGTTGAGCGTGAAGCCCTCGCCTTCGAAGTTGCGCGACGCGGCGGCGAGCAACGCGTCGTCGGGCGGTGCGTTGGTGAGCGCGAAGGCCACGCGCGACGCGGTCTCGTACGAGGTGAGCTGCGTGAAGTCGTCGCGCGCGTCGATGGCCTCGCCACGGAACTCGGTGCGGAAGATGAAGTCGGGTGACATCAACAACGCCGCGATGACGCCGCGGTAGCCGCCCCACGTGCCCGACGCGGTGAAGGCTCCGACGTACTGCGCGCGGTCTTCCTGCTCGAGCGGGCGACGCAGCGCGAGGCGCCCGAAGCCGTCGACGACAGCGTCGCGGCACGCGTCGCTCATCACGTTGGTGCAGGCGGTGGCGTTGCCGAAGCGCGTGGTGAACGTGCGCAGGCGCGCGGTGTCTCGCGCCACCCAATCGGCGATGGCGGTGGCCACCTCGAACTGCGGCGCCACCAACAGCGGGCTGATGCGTTGATCCATCGAGTCGTAGAAGAGCTCTGCGCGCAGGCTGTGCCCGTCGACGGGAAGCGCCGAGAGGTGCGGCGCGATGGCCGCCGACGCGAGCAGCGCGCGCACGTCGTCTTCGGGGTACGCGCGCATGAGCAGCTCTTCAAGCGCGTTGCGGTACTGCGTGGGCGTCAGGCGCAGCACGACCTCTGCCGAAGGGTCGGCGCCATCGACGCAGGTGAACCAGTCGGGGCGGCCTGCGTCCTTCGCGTCTTCCGTGCCCTCGGGAATGAACCCCGGCGGCACCACGATGGACGCTTCACAACCACAGAGCAGCAGCGAGAAACACAGCGCGCGCGTCAGGGACATGCGGAACTCCTCGGGACGACGCCGGAGGCCATCGCGGTGATGGGGTGGCCGGGCTCGAAGGCCGTCGCGGGCAGCTCGTCCCACACGGTGCCGTCGGTGCTTCGGTAGAAGCGTTGTTGCTCGTACCAGACCTGCCAGCCGCCTCTGACGGCGACGAAGGTGCCGTTGGGCCCGCGCGCCACCGCGCCGATGTTGGGCCCGCCCGAGAGCGTGCCGTTGCGGTTGGTCTGCGTGGGTTGTGAGGTCCACGCGATGCCGTCGGCCGAGCGGTGAACGCCGCCGGGGCTCCACATGATGAACTCGGAGCCCGTCCACAGCGCGCGCGATTCGATGCTGACGTTCTGGAGCCGCGTGCTCGACCACGTCTGCGCGCCGTCGTTGCTGCGGCACACCGTGGTGGTGCCCGCGTTGTTGCGCATGGTGATGAAGGTGCCGTCGCCGAACGCCGGGCTCCCTGCGCCACACTCGTCGAGGCGACCGCCGTCGGTCATCGTGGGGCGGCTCCACGTCGCGCCGCGATCTGCGCTGCGCTGCACGTCGAAGTTCGAGCCGTCTTGCGCGGTGACGACGAAGACGCCGCCGCCCGCGAAGCCGCCACGAATGTTCCAGATGGTGGTGCCGTTGTTGTTCACCGGCACTTCTCCGTTGCTGACCCACGTGAGGCCGCGGTCGTCGGAGCGTCGTGAGGCGCGCGTGGCGAGGATGAAGCGGTCGTCGTCGAACATCACCGCGGTGGCGTTGGCGCCGGTGTCGACCTGCTGCCAGTCGACGCCATTCTCAGAGCGGTGCACGCTGCCCGGCGCGCCCCAGCCCATGGTGTGTACGAAGACGCCGTCGGCGAACACGAGGCCGAGTGACGAGTACGTGTTGTGGTCGCAGTCGGTGCTCTGCGTGCCGCCGTCGGGCAGGGCGAAGTCTCCGTTGAAGCAGCGGTAGCGCTCGTTGGCCGGCCACGCGTCGTCGACGGTGACGTCGTGCGTCCACGTGTGGCCGTCGTCACAGGAGATGGCGCGGCGCTGTTGTTTGCCGATGGCCACGAAGACGTGAATCAAGCCCGCGTCGGCTGTTCCAGCATCGGCCAGTCCTGCGTCGGCGGCTCCAGCGTCGGGCGTGACGGTGCCCGCGTCTGCCTCGGAGAGGCCTGCGTCTTCGACGTGGCCCGCATCGACGCCGGGCGCGCCTGAGTCGGGTTGCTCTTCGTGGCTGGCATCAGGCACTTCCTCCACGACGCCTACACACCCGGTGCTGATCAGCCACGTGACGATGACGGCGACGCGACGCATGGACGACGGAGGCTAGCGCTCGTTACCCGCCATGCCCACGAAGCGGCTTGAATCCGAGTGTGGGTGTCGCACTCATGCTGTACGCAGGACGCATGCGAGCGTCTGGGTGGACGATGGCTGTCTTCGGTGGTTCGGCGGCGGCGCTCGGTGTGGCGGGTCTCGCGGTGCCTGAAGTGACGCTGCGCCTGCTCGACTTCGAAGTGCTGGGGCGCCCGCAGCGCGCGTCGGGTGACTTCACGCTGACGTTTCTCACCGCGTCGTCGATGGCCGCGGTGAACATGGGCGTCTATTACGTGTTGGCCGCGCTCACCGACTTCCGCGCGTTCTTCCGGTGGACGGTGCCGTTTCGCGTGCTGACCTGTTCGATGTTCTGCCTGGCGGTGCTGCGCGGCCTCGCGCCGATGGGCTTCATCGGCGTCGGCGCGTGGGAGCTCGTCGGGGCCCTCGCCACGGGCTTCGCGCTCGCACGCGAGAAGTCGCTCACGCCGTTTCTGCCGCTCAAGGCCTGATGGCGCGCAGCAGCGTCGTCTGCTCGGGCTTGAGCGCCACCATCATGTCGATGAGCGCGCGCGGCTCTGCAGGCCCGATGGCGCCGATGTGGTTGACCATCTTCGAGCGGCTCGCGCCCCACAACACCGTCGCGAGCATCGACGTCGGCATGCAGTCGAGCGCGTTCATCGCCACCGGCGTCACCTGATTCCCGAGCGAGCGCACCAACGAGAAGCCTTCACGCACCGCGCGCGCGGTGGCCGTGGCCTCGCTCCATGAAGCGCCGGCCTTCTTCTCGAACGCGCGCGTGGCGACGCTCATCAACCCGGAGATGAGCACCGCGTGCGTGCGCAGCCAGCTCTCGATGTCGGCGTGCTGCTCGGTCTTGATGCCGGCCTCGGAGAACGTCTTCGCCCACGCGGCGTCGGTCGACAGCGTGACCTGACCCACGGTGACGATGGCGCTCTTCAACCTGCCGTCGGGCAGCGTCGCCATGATGGCGGGAAAGCCGAACGCAAAGCGCTCTGCCCCGACGGCGTCGCGCAGCCGCGCGAGCGACTCGAAGGTGTTGAACATGAACATCACCTGCTTCGCGGCGCTGGCCTTCAACGACGGCAACACCGCGTCGACCTGGTGCGCGAGCACGGTGACGAGCACCAGGTCGTACGCCTGCGACGTGTCGAGCGCGCCTTCGACCTTCAGCGCCGCTCGTTCGCCTGACACCGACACGACGCCGCCGTCGGCCTGCACCCGGGCCAGGCGCTGGTTGCGTGCGATGCCGGTGACGTCATGACCGGCCTTCGCGAGGTGCAGCGCAAACGTGCTGCCGATGGGCCCGAGACCGAGAATGGCGATTCGCATGCGCGTGACTAACGAACCGAGATGCAGAGCGCATCAGTACACGATGCCCAGCAGCACCACGTCTTGAGGCTCGTGCCCGCCGATGTTCCCACCGACCGAATAGATGTGGCCGCCGTAGATGGGCGTGTGGTGCACGTGTGCGCGCGCGCGTGGCAGCGGCGTCAGCTCCTCGAAGGAGCCCAGCGTGCCGTCGTCATTCACCTTCGCGCGGCGCACGTTGGCCAGCAGGTTGAACGCGTTGTCGAAGCCGCCGACCACGTACACGGCGCCGTTCGAGTACGTCGCCGAGTGCGTCGAGAGGTCCCACGGCAACGCGAGGCGTTGCCATTCACCCAGCGCGCCGGAGCTCTCGTCGACCGTCGCGACCAGCACGTCGCGGTAGTGCGTCGGGTCTGACGTGAACGTCGCCGCGTCGAAGCCGCCCAACGCATAGAGCCGGTTGCCGACCGAGAACGACGCGTGGTGCGTGCGCGGTGCGGGGAAGGGCCGCGCGTCGCTCCAGTCAGACAGCGTGCCGTCGTCGCCGATGTGCGCGCTCCAGACTTCGGGCATGGCCTTGCCGGTGATGGTGCGGCCGCCCATGGCGAAGAGCCAACGGCCCACGCGCGTCGCGGTGATGTGAAAGCGGCCTTCGCCAGACAGCGGCTTCTCTTCGCGCCACGCGCCGGGCGAGCCGTCGGCGTTCATCTGCAGCGACTGCACGCGCGGGGTGTTCTCGCCTCCGTTCGCGCCGATGGTCTGACCACTGACTGAGTAGATGCGGTCGCCGAAGCCGTCGACGCCCGAGCCGCCGGCCCAGAAGAGCGGCCTCGGCGCGCTCTGCCAGTTTCCGAGGAAACCATTTTCACCGATGCGTGAAGTCCACGCGTCCCACTCGGCGAGGCCCTGAGACATGTCGACGCCGTTGATGACCACCAGCGTGGCGCCGCCGTCGTTCTCGAACACGTACGTGCCGTGATGGTCTCTGCGCGACGGGCCTGACGGCAGCTGCACCCAGTCGACGACGGTGACGCAGCCTCCGTCTTCTTCGTGTGAGAGGTCGGGACAGTCGAGGCCTGCATCAGGCGTCGCGACCGCAGCATCTGCCACTGGAGTGCCAGCGTCTGGTTCGACTTTGACAGTCGGTTGGCAAGCCAACAGCCCCAACGCCGCGACCACCACGATTCGTGTGTGCATGTCGCGGCACGAAGCACGCGGCGTGCCGAATTCACGTCTGGTCGAAGTGGTACCCGCGCTCGCCGTGCACGTGAAGGTCGAGGCCGTCACGCTCTTCCTGCTCGCTGGTGCGCAGGCCGAAGACCGCGTTGAGCAACTTCGCCAGCACGAACGTGCCCACGCCGGCGAACACGAGCGCCACGGCGACGCCGGTGGCCTGCTTGCCGAGCTGACTGAGCCCCGCCTCGACCGGCGTGAAGCACAGCAGCCCCGTCATCAGCGCGCCGAGAATGCCGCCCACGCCGTGCACCCCGAAGGCGTCGAGCGAGTCGTCGTACTTGAGCTTCGTCTTGAGCTGTACCGCGCCGTAGCAGACCACCGACGAGAGCGCGCCGAGCAGCAGCGCCGCGCCGGGCTTGATGTGGCCTGCCGCCGGCGTGATGGCCACGAGGCCCGCGACGATTCCCGACGCGAGGCCGAGCGAGGTGACTTTGCCGTGATGCCAACGCTCGACGAGCATCCACATGAGGCCGGCTGCGGCGGCGGCGCTCTGCGTGGTGGCGAACGCGAGCCCGGCGATGGGCCCTGCGACGGGTGACTCGACGGCGACGGCGCTGCCTGCGTTGAAGCCGAACCAGCCGAACCACAACAGCCCCGCGCCGGTGAGCGTGAGCACGAGGTTGTTGGGGAGAATCGGCGCGCCGCGCGCGACGTCGCGGCGAGGGCCAATCATCAGCGCGAGCACCAGCGCCGAAACACCGGCGGAGATGTGCACCACGGTGCCGCCCGCGAAGTCGAGCACGCCCAGCTTGAAGAGCCAGCCGTCGGCGTTCCACACCCAGTGCGCGAGCGGCGCGTAGATGAGCGTGCTCCAGGCGACGCAGAACGCGAGGTACGTCTTGAACTTCATGCGCTCGGCGACGGCGCCGCTGATCAACGCCGGCGTGATGATGGCGAACTTTCCCTGGAACATGACGAAGACGAGCTCGGGGATGTGTTTGTCGCCGTACAGCTTCGTGGGCTCGATGCCGTTGAGCGCGAAGAGCGCGCTGTCCCAACCGATGAAGCCGCCGAAGCTCGTGCCGAACGAGAGCGCGTAGCCGACCAGCACCCACTGCACGCCGATGACCGCCATCGCGACGAAGCTCATCATCATGGTGGTGAGCACGTTCTTCTTGCGCACCATGCCGCCGTAGAAGAGCGCCAGCCCCGGCACCATCAGCAGCACCATCGCGGAGCTCGCCAGCATCCAGGCAGTCGAACCAGCGTCGATAGCAGTTGGCTCCATATGAAGAACTAATTCTTACCCGAATGGGCTTGTTGCAATTAAAATTAAGCCAAACGGCCGAATATTTCAGGTCGAGCCATGAAGGTCTCGTCGGCGAAGGCATGGCCGTTCGAGCGCAGGCAGCGCTTGGTGACGAAGTCGAAGAGCAGGGGGTTGTGCTGGTCGATTTCGTTGAGCAGCGCACGCTGCGGCTCGGTGATGAAGCCCGCTTCGACGATGGCGCTGGTCCGCACGAGCGCGTTGATTGCGGGCAGCGGGTAGTCGCTGCCGTTGACGAGGCGCGCGTGGAGCTCAGGTCGCTCGAGCAACGTGCGCAGCGGGTGGCCGACACGGTTGACCTGCAGCATCGCCGAGAGCTCCCCGAAGAGTCGGCCGTTCCATTCGGGCTCGTTCATCAGGCGCATGAAGAGCTCGAAGTTGTCGACCCACGGCGCGCCGGGGTGATCAACGTCAGGGTTTGAACCGAGCGACGCGCAGTGCGCCACGATGACGGTGACGCCGCGCCCGAGCGGCCGTCGCAGGTGCAGCGGGTTGCCGAGGCGCTGCGCGGCTTCGGCGTGCACGGCCTTCTCTTCACCAGCGTGCGTGATGAGCGGCACCTTGAGGCGCGCCATCGCGTCGTAGAACGCGTCGCACTTCGGTGATGACGGGTCGATGTTCATCGCGTTGGGCAGCCACTTCACGGCGACCGCGCCTTGCTCCACGGCGTCTTCGAGCGCGGTGATGGCGTCGGCCCGGTACGGGTGTACCGAAGCGCAGGGCACGAAGAGTTCAGGCGCGGCTTTCGCCAGCCCGAGCACGTACGCGTTCGGTGTGTAGAACTCGCTTTCTTTCGGGAGCGCGTTGCCGGCGTCGTCGTGCGCGCGGTCGAAGGCGAAGAGCAACGCCCGGCCGTGCGGGGCCTGCGAGGTGAGCAACGACGTGAGGCGCGCGACGTATTGTTGATCAGCCTCGTCGAGGTCGGTCACGCCCGAGGCCGCGAGGTAGATGCTGAACTTCATGTACTCCATCGGGTTGAGCACCGATTGCAGGCGCTCGCCGACTTCGCAGCCACTGCCTCCGCGCCCGAGCCCGACGACGTGAACGTGCGTGTCGAGCACCCGCGAAGGGTCGAGCCCTCTCCATGCCGTGGCGATGAGCGCCTTCGCGTCGTCAGAGAGCGGGCGTGACGGCGCGGCTTGACGTGCGATGCGCGCGTGACCGAAGCGGAAGCCGCCGTAGAGCGCAGCGCCGGTGGCGAGCACGATGAGTTGTCGTCGGGTGACGCGGGCCATCAGCGCGCAGTGAAGCTCATTTCACGAAGGCGCGGCGAGCAGCCACTTCTCGAGCTCCGCGGTGAGACGACGGGGCAGTTGTGGCGTGGACCACATCGCGCGTGTGCGCTGCTCGAGCTCGATGACGTTCTCAAGCGCCGAGAGAACGTGTTGAAAGGCGCGAATGCGCCGCCTGCTCCCGCTGCTGCTCGTCTTCAGCTCGTGCCCGAAGAATGAAGAGGTCCCGACTCCACCTCCGACGCCGTGGCGACCCGGCGTGATGTTGCCGCAACCGCACACCGTGAACGCGCGCGGCTACGTCGAGCTGCGGGGGCTGGTGCACGTGCACTCCGTCTATTCGCATGACGCGTGTGACGGCGCGCCGCACGACGGCAACGGCGTGTACGACGCGCAGTGCCTCGCCGATTTTCGCCGGGGCGCGTGCCAGACGGGCGACGACTTCTTCTTCCTCACGGACCACGGCGACAGCTTTCGCGACAACGAGTTTCCGCAGGTGCTGCTCTACGACGCGACGCTCGGAGACACGCTCGTCACGCACGGCGCCGGCCCGACGGCGAATCGCCTCACGTGCCCAGGACAGGCGTCGCCGTTGATTATGGCGGGCACAGAGACCGCGTCGATGCCGGTGGGCCTCGAGGCGCACGCGGCGAACCGTGGTGACTACAGCAGCCGCGACGACGCGGCGCTCGATGGCTTCCGCGCCATGCAAGGCGTGACGTTGGTGCCGCACGCCGAAGACTGGACCGTCGAGCAGCTCATCAACCTCCACCTCGACGGCTTCGAGATGTTCAACCTGCATCGCAGCGCGCTGAGGAACGGCGGCATCGCCGCTGAGTTGATCCTCAACTACGTGGAAGCAAAGCGCTTCGACGAGCTCCCGCACCCGGACCTGTTCCTCGCGGCCTTCGACCTCGACGACGCCGAGTACCTGACGAAGTGGGGCACCGTACTTTCGCGTGGCCACAAGCGCGTGACGACCATGGGCAGCGACTGCCACCGCAACACGTTCCCCCAGTTGATGGGCGATGGTGAGCGGGTCGACAGCTACCGTCGCATGATGTCTGCGTTTTCGAACCACCTGCTGGTGAAGCCGAAGGCCGACGGCACGTGGGACGACCGCGACCTGAAAGATGCGCTGCGCGGTGGTCGCAACTTCGGCGTGTTCGAGTTTCTCGGCTACGCAGAGGGCTTCGACTTTCACGCCGGCGACGTCGAGCTCGGAGGCACCGCTGCCGTGGGCGCGACGTTGACGGCCACCATGCCGTCGGTGCGCCAGTTGGACCCGAACGTCACCGCGCCATCGCTGGTGATGACGCTGTTTCGCGCGCGTGAAGGCGGCTGGGACGAGGTCGCGTCGGTGACTGAAGGTACGTTGACGCACGTCGCGACGCAGGCCGGCGCGTACCGGGTCGAGGTGAGAATGGTGCCCCGACACCTGCTCGGCTTCGCGGGGAAGCGGCGCGACTTCTTCACGGCGCAGCGCCCGTGGGTGATGTCGAGCGCGCTCTACGTTCAGTGAAGATTCGCGCCGGTACGTCGAAGGGCGCGCCGCGCGTGGCATGGCGCTACGTCGGAGTCATGGCGCGGATGACGTTCGACTCGGTGAGCATGCCGACGAGCTTGCCGGCCTCGACGACGGGCAGGTGGTGGTGACCGCTGGAGGTGAAGAGCGGCACGAGGTCGGCGAGCCGTGTATTCGCGTCGACGGTCTTCACCGACTTCGTCATCACGTCTTCGAGCGAGCCCGGCTTCGTCAGGTCGATGGGGCTCACGATGCCGATGACGCTGTTCGCCGCGTCGACGATGGGGATCGCCTTGATGTGCTTCTCGATGAAGATGGCCTGCGCCTCGTCGGTCGTCGCTGAAGTCGTCAACGAGATGGCCTGCTTCGTCATCACCTCGCGCGTACGCGTGCCCGAAATGAGCCCGCGGTAGCGCACCTCATTGAGCAGCGCGCGCAGGTCGTCACGCGGCACGTCGAGCACCTGGTTGTATTTCGAGATGACCGCCTCGAGCTCCGGGTCGGGCTTCGGTGGCAACTGCACGTGCGGGTATTTTCGCTTCGTCGCGTTGTTCCACGCGATGCCAGCCATGACGAGCAGCACCGAGTTGGTCAGCACCGGAAACAACACGAACACCGGGTCGGTGACGCCGGAGAGCGCGACGAGCAACGCCGCTGCGCCTCCGGGCGGGTGCAGGCAACGCAACGTGAACATCGTGGCGATGGCCAGGGCGACCGCGGCGCCGGCTGCGTACTCAGGCACGCCAATGAGCCGCACGCACAACACCCCGACGAGCGCCGACAGCGTGTTGCCACCGACGACCGACCACGGCTGCGCGAGCGGGCTCGCGGGAATCGCGAACACCAGCACCGCGCTCGCGCCGATGGGTGCCACCATCCACGGAGAGATTTTTCCAGCGAAGAGGTGCGACAGCAACGCGGTGACCAGAATGCCGAGAGCACCTCCGGCGACGGCGCGAAGTCGCTCCTTTCCATCGGTGGCGATGGGGGCCGGGAGGAACGCGCGAAGCCACGTTTGCATGGGCGCCCAACTGTCCTACGCGCGGTGCGGCGTCAACGTCAGTCGGGGCACGAGAGCTGGTCGAGCGCGGCGACCCGCCATTCACTGCCTTCCGAGAGCAGCAGGGCCGCCGAGGTGCATGTCTGGCTGGCGTGAAGGAGGAAGTCGGGTTGCGCATCGCCGTTGAGGTCGGCGGCGAGCTTCACGTCGCAGCGCGCCCAGTCGCCGGGCACTTCGGTGCGCTGTGTTCCATTCGTCAGGACGCACGCCGGGCTCACCGCCACGTCTCCGAACTTCGGCCCTCTACCCAACGGCACGAAGCTGCTCGCGCGCGCGTCGGGCGCGGTGATGACGAAGGCCACGTCGGTGCAGGGCGTCTCGTAGAGCTGCCACGTCGCCTTCGCCGCGACCCACGCGCCGAGCGGTCGCAGCTCGTTCTTGCAACCCACGAAGGTGCGCGCGCGCTCGTCGTCTTTGAGCTTCGTGTCGAGCGCGAGCTGTTTGCCGCGCACCTCGAAGCGGCGGAGCGTTCGCTGCATGCGACGGAACTGACGCGGAAAGATGCCCGGCGGCGTCGAGCGGACGCAGCGAAAGCCGATGTTGCCGGTCTCGAGGTCGCCGTCGGCGAAGCCACCAACGCAGCGCTGCAGTGGAGACAAGTCTGCGACGCCGCCGCGCGTATTGTCTTGCTGCGAGGCGAACTCGCGTACGCCGATGACCCATTCGGTGGCGCCGTGCGCCGTGTCGACCCCCGCGCCGCTGTTCATGTCGGCGCCGCTGTCGGCGACGTATTCCCACTCGACCTCGGTCGGCAGCCTCCCGCCGACCCAGCGGCAGTAGCGGTGCGCCTGCAGGTAGGTGACGCACGTCGCGGGGTACGAAGGGGTCGCGTCACACCAGCGGTGCGAGGGGCGAGCCCGACATTGCCGTGCTGCGACGCACGCCTGGTACTGCGCGGTGGTGACGCGCTCTGGAGTCACCCAGAACGCCGGCACTTCCGTCTTCGTCGTCGCCGGTTTCCCGTCGCCGCAGCCAAACGAGAAGCTGCCCCTGGGCACCGCGCGCCACGCAGGTTCGACGTCGTCAGCGAAGGCCACAGACGACAGCATCACCACGATGACGAGCGAGCGCTTCAAGGGGCCGCGACTGTGCCGCGCTCCATCACGGGGCTCAATCGACGGCTGGAAACGTGAAACGCCGCGGCTCCACCTGGGCGCCGCGGCGTTCTCGTCACTGCGAGCGCGGACTATTCGAGCGGCAGCGCCGACGACAACCGCAGCGACGCGCGCGCGGTGGCGAGCTCGGTGCGAGCCTGAATCTGGCCGACTTCTGCGGTGAAGAGGTCGCGCTCCGCTTGAATGACCTCAATCTGCGTGGCGGAGCCGACGGTGTAGCGGTCTCGCGAGACCTGCGCGGCGCGCTCGGCGGCGGCCACCTGCGACTTCGCGGCTTCAATCTTGATGAGCGAGGCCGTGAAGCGCTGGAAGTCGGAGTTGATCTGATCTCTCGACTGCAGCCGCGTCTTTTCGGCGGCCAGCCGCGCCTGATTCGCGAGCGCGCCGGCGCCAGAAATGTTGGCCACCGTGGGCACGTCGAGGCGCCAGGCGGCCGTCAGACCAAACGCGTACGACGCGTTCTGGCCGGTGAAGCCGGTGGCGTTCGAGATGTTCTCGGTGAAGTTCGCGTTCACCGTGGGCACCAGCGTCAGCGCCGCGCCGGTCGACGCCAGCTCGCCGGCCTTCGCCTCTTTGTCCGACGCCTGCACGGCGGGCAGCTGGTCGATGCGCTTCTCGAGTTCCTCGAGCGCGGCCTCGGGCGCCACGTTGTCGGTCCAGTCCGGCAGCGCCTCAGGCGGCTCGACGAAGGTGAGCGAGCGCAGGGCGCGGCGCGACGTGGCGATCATCGAAATGGCGTCGGCCACCGTCTGGCGATTGCGCTGCACTTCTGCGCGAGCGCGGGCGAGGTCCAGCTCCGTGGTCGAGCCGACCTGCGTGCGGATCTCCATCAGCTTCGCCTGCGCCTCCGCCGCGGCGAGCGACTTCTCGGCTGACTTGCGCAGCGCGAGCGCGGCGGCGTAGCCGTAGTACGCGCCGACCACCTGCCGGGTGATGAGGTCTCGGGTGTACGCCTCTCGCAGCTCGGCCGACTCTTTGTTGATGCCGGCCCCCGCGACGCGCACCCACCGCGCGACGTCGATGATGGGCAGGTCGATGCGGAAGACCGCGGTCAGCTGGTCCTGGAGCTGAATGGCGCGGCTCACGTACTCAGGCGTCGCCGCGCCGGCGTTGGGGTTGAAGTTCACCTGACCTGAGCTGTCGCGCACCAGCGACGGCGTGATGACGTACTGACCGGTGGCGTCACGCTGCAGCACCGGGTTGCCGTCGCTGTCGGTCTTGGGGAGGTTCAACTCTGCGGCGAACTGGTTGTGCGTCCACACTCCCTGCACGGTGATTGCGGGCAGCAGCCCGCCCCACGCCGCGGTGAAGTCAGCGGCGGCCTTGTTGCGCTGCTCGATGGAGATGCGCCGGTCGACGTTCTCTTTGTGCGCGGCGTCGATGTACGAGTTCAGGTCTGACTGGGCGAAGGCGCTCATCGACACGAGAGCCGCCAGCGCTGCTGCTGCGGTCTTCACTTGCTCACCTCCGCCAGGTCCGTGCCATGCGACGGAGTCGGCTCTTCGTTTTCTTCGGTGTTGCGGCGGTCTTTCCAGCGGCGCACGGCCATCGAGATGTCGTCGAAGAACGAATACACGACGGGCACGGCGAGCAGCGTCAGCACCAGCGACAGAATCTGCCCGCCGACGACGACGCCTGCCGTCGCGCGGTTGAAGCCGGAGCCGATGCCGCGCGCGGTGACGAGCGGAATCATGCCGGCCACGAACGCGAAGGTGGTCATCAGAATCGGGCGCAGACGGTCTTTGTTGGCGAGCAGAATCGCGTGCAGGCGCTCGGCTTTGCGCACCTGCTTCTCGACGCTCACGAAGTCATCGAAGCGCGACTTGTTGAGCGCCTTGTCGAGGTTCGCCGCGCCGATGCTCTTGTCGAGCCGCGTGTGCAGCACCTCGCGCATCGACTCCTCGCTGCGCTCTTTCGACGCCGCGTCGAGGGCCGCGTCGACCTCGTGGTCTGCCTCTTCACGCAGGTGGTTGGTGTGGTCGATCTGCAGAATCGCGTTCTTCTTCACGACGCCGAAGAGCACGAAGATTCCGAGGAACGAATACATGTCGAGCGCCTGGTCGAAGAGGATGATCGACGCGATGGCGTAGGGCAGCGTCAGCGGCAGCGAGATGAGAATGGTGATGGGGTGCAGCCACGACTCGAACTGCGCCGCGAGGATCAGGTACATGAAGACGAAGCTCGCGAGCAGCCCGAAGATGAAGCTGAGGCCCGTCTCGCGCATCAGCTTGGTCTGACCCTGCGCTTTGATGTTGTAGCCCTTGCCGAGCTTCGCCACTTCTTCGTCGAGGATCTTCTTCATCGACTCACCGACGGCGCCTTCAGACTGACCGGGGCCGGCGTTCGCCATGAACGTCACCTGACGCTCGCGCTGGTAGCGCAAGATGCTCGACGGGCTCGAGCCCGACTTCACCTGCACCACGTCGGCCAGCGTCACCAGCCCCAGCTTCTTGCTGGGCACCGTGATGAGGCGCAGCGCGTCTTCGTTGCTGCGGTAGTCCGGCGTGGCGCGCATGCGGACTTCGTACTGTTCGCCACCTTCGGCGTAGGTCGACACCTTCTGTCCTGCGACGAGGTACTGGAGCGCCTGCGCGACATCGAGCACCTGCACGCCGAGGTCGGCGGCGCGCTGACGGTCGACGTACACACCGAGCTCCGGCTTGCCGAGCACCAGTGAGGTGTCGAGGTCGACGGCGCCGGTGAGCTCCTTCTTGAGGCGATCCATGATCTTCGGAGTCGCCGCGCTCATCGCGTCGAGGTCGGGGCCGGCCAGCAGGTACTGAATCTTGGCCGTCGACTGACCACCACCGAACTCGTTCACGTCGGCGACGCTGACGCGGAGCTCGGGAGGCAGCGTGGGCAGGATCTTCTCGCGCACCTGGTTCTTGAAGTCGTTCTGGGTGACCTCACGCTGATCAGGCGGGAGCATCTTCACGAAGATGCGCGCCTGGTTCGGCGTCTTCGACGCGTCGTCGCCGATGGTGAGCAGCGTGGCCGTGACCTCCGGCATCGCACGAATCATGCGCGCCACACGTTCGCCGACGAGCTCGGTGGCAGGCACCGACCGGCCTTCAGGCAAGCGCACCACCACTTCGAACTGCGCGCGGTCGTCGACCGGCAAGAAGCCCTTGCGCGCTTTGCCAGCGAGCGGCCCGATGGCGACGAGCGACAACACACAGGCGATGGCGATGACCCAACGTTGCGACATCGACCAGCCCAGCACCGCGACGTACGCACGCTCGATGGGCCGGTAGAAGACGTCGACGACCTTCTCGAGGAACGACTTCTGGTGCACTTCGCCGGGCTTCTTGGCCTTGAGCCAACGCGCCGCGAGGCTCGGGGTGAGCGTGAAGCTGACGAACAGCGACACGGCAATGGCGAAGCTCATCGTGACGCCGAAACTGCCGAGGAAACGGCCTGGAATACCGGCCACGAAGGCAATGGGGAGGAACACGGCGATGAGCGACAACGTCGTCGCCATGACGGCCATGCCGATTTCCTTCGTACCTTCGATGGCGGCGGTCTTCGGGTCGTAGCCCTTCTCGTCGACGAACTTGAAGATGTTCTCGAGCACCACGATGGCGTCGTCGATGACGATGCCCACGGCCAGCGCCAGCGCCAGCAGCGTGATGGTGTTGAGCGTGTAGCCCTGCAACTTCATCAGCGCGAAGGTGCCGACGATTGAAGTCGGAATGGCGAGCGCGGCGATGATGGTGGAGCGCAGGTTGCCGAGGAACAGCAACACGATGATGGCGGCGAACAGCGCGCCGAGAATCAAGTGCTCGGTCACCGCTTCAGTGCCGGTGCGCACCACGGCCGAACCGTCGCGCTGCACCTCGAGGAAGAAGCCGGCGGGCAGCTCGTTCTGTACGTCGGCCATGCGCGAGCGAACGTCGTCGACGACGGCGAGCGTGTTGGTGCCCGACTGCTTCGAAATGGCCAGCAGCACCGTGCGCTCACCGTTCCACATGGCGCTGGTGTCTGCGTCTTGCACGCCGTCTTGCACGTCGGCGAGCTCGTCGAGACGAATCGAGCGGCCGGCCTGGTCACGCACGATGATGGCGCGCAGCTCGTCGACCGATTCCACGCGGCCGTTCACACGGAGCGTGAGGTAGTCGCGGCTGGTGTCGACGCGACCACCGGGCAGCGTGATGTTCTGCGCGTTGATGGCGCCGGCCACCTCGAGCGGCGAAATGCCGAGCGCCTTCAACTTCACCGGGTCGACCAGCACGTCGATTTGGCGCTTGCGACCACCAATGAGCACCGCCTGGCCAACGCCGCTCACCGACTCGAGGCGGCGGCGCACGATGCGGTCGGCGATGTCGGTGACTTCACGCACCGTCTTGCCCGGCGCGCGCACGGCCACGAACAACACCGGCACGGCGTCAGGCTCAATCTTGCGGATGACCGGCGGGTCGATGCCGCGCGGCAGCTCGGCCAGCACGCCGTTCACCTTCTGCTGCACTTCCTGTGAAGCGACGTCGACGTTCTTCTCGAGGAGGAACTGAATGACGACCAGGCTCACGCCTTCCGACGACGTCGAGCGGAGCTCGTCGATGCCGGAGATGGTGTTCACCGCGCCTTCGATTTTGTCGGAGATCTCCCGCTCCATGTCTTCAGGCGAGCTGCCGGCCTGAATCGTCTGCACGACGACGATGGGGAAGTCGATTTTCGGGAACTGGTCGACGCCGAGCTGCTTATAGAAAACGCCGCCGACGACGAGGATGACGAGCGACAACACCGTCGCGAAGACGGGGCGCTCCACACAGATTCTAGCGAGCCATTGCATGGTGGTTCTCTTTCGACTTCCGACTCACTGAACGATTGAAGAGCCGTCGTGCAGGCCGGGCGGCGGCTTCACGATGACCTTTTCGCCGGGCTGCAGCGGCTCGAGCACGGCGATGCGGCCGTCTTTGGTGACGCCGGTGCTGACGACCACCTCGAAGGCCTGGCCGTTGCGCGCGAGGTACATGCGCTTGACGGTGCCGTCGGCCACGATGGCGCCCGAGGGAATCGTGGGCTGATCTTCTTCGCCGATGCTGAGCTTCGCGGTGGCGAACATGCCGGGCTTGAGCGAGTTGTCGTCGTTCTTCGCCGTCGCTTCGATGATGAGGTCGCGCGTGTTGGTGCGCAGCGCGGGCGAGACGAAGCGCACCGTCGCCGGGAACTGACGGTCGGGGTACGAGCTGACTTCCAGCATCAGCTCCTGGCCTTCTTTCACCATGCTGACGGCCGGTTCAGGCACCGACAACGACACGCGCACCGGGTTGATGCTGAAGATGGTGGCGACCTGCGTGGGCGGCTGCACGTATTCACCGACGTTGATGAGGCGCTCACCCACGATGCCGTCGAAGGGCGCGCGGATGATGGTGTCGCCCGCGGCCTTGGTGGCGAGGTCGGCGTTCGCCTGCGCGGCGTTGGCGTTGTAGAGCTGCGCGGTGCACTGCGTCTTGAGGCGCTCGAACTCGGCCTTGGCGATGGCGCCCTGCGAGAAGAGCGTGTCGGCGCGCTCGCAGTCTTGCTTGGCGAGCGTGACCTGCGACTGCGCGGCCTGGCTCTGCGCGACGGCGGCGGCCTGCTGGAACCCGGCGGCGCGCGAGTCGACGATGGCGAGCACCTGGCCCAGCTTCACCGGCTGACCGCGCTCGATGTACGTGTGCGTCACGCGGCCCGCGACGTTGGCGGCGACCGATGACTGGCGGTCGGCGAGCACGCTGCCGGTGAGCGTGAGGTACTTCGGCATTTTCTGGTGCTCGACTTCGGCGGTCTCAACCTTGACCGGCGGCAACGCGACGAGCGCTTCCTTCTTCGTGCCGGCCTCTTCAGGGGCGGGCTTGTGGCAGGCAGCGAGCGCCAACGCGGCGATCAACAGGGTAAAGCGGTTCATGCGGTCCTCTTTCGTTTGACAGTTTGGTTTTTGGTGGCGGCCGCGGGTTTGAGCGCGCGGCAGAAGAAGCGGGCGACGTCGTCGAGGAACTCGCGGTTGCTGCGCGCGGTGTTCGGCGACTTCACCATGTAGGAAATGAACGCCCGGTACTGCAGCGCGCCCATGAACGCGTACGTGAGCGTCTCGGCCTCGTCGGCTTCGACCAGCCCCATGTCCATCGCGCGCTTGAACCAGCCGTTGAGCGAGCGCACCGCGAGCGCCGGGCCTTCGTCGTTGTCGAACACCTTCTTGTGTTCGATGCCGCTCTCACGAAGCGCGGTGATTCGGGGAATGACTTCCTCGAAGAACTTCCACACGCGCCCGAGGTGCTCGCGCAGCTGCTCTTCAAGAGGCCGGTCGTCAGGCCCCTTGTCGAACTCCTGCATCCACAGCGGGTTGCGGTCGGGCGTGAGCGCGCGAATGAACAGCTCTTCGCGGTTGCGGAACCGGCGTAACAGAGCGGGGCCCGTCACGCCCAGCTGCTCAGCGATGACGTCGAGCGACACGTGCGGGCCGCGCTCGAGCACGCAGCGACGCGTGGCCTCTAGAATCTGTTCGTCGCTGATCAGTCGGGGCCGGGCCATAGGGGCGTTTGTTAGTAAGCAGACACTAACGAACGCGCAATCTGATCCTGACGCGGTGCGAGAATGCTGTTTCGCCATAGAGCGAAAAGCCTCGTGACATCAATTAGTTACGGGTCGATTGGGCGAGCGTGAAGAAGTGTTGAGCCCGTATTAGCCCTGCTACTTTGGTGATTGCGACGCACTTTCGGGGAAGGGCCGGGCGAGCGTGAGCGCGAGGTAGCTCTCGACGGCGGCGCGACGCACCAGCGCGCTCGACTCGGTGGCGCGGAGCATGAGCGCGGTCTTCAGCTCGTCACCTGAGAACGGCTCGGTAGACCGCAAGAGCCGTCGGGCCACGTCGGCGGGCACGGTGGCGCGCGCGGCGACGAGGCGTTGCGTGAAGTCGCTGTCGCACGGGGCTTGAACGCGTGCGCCGTGGAGCGCGTCGACCCAGGTCGGGTCGTACTCTTTGGCCAGCGTGCCGAGCTCTTCGTGCATGGCCGCTTCGGCGGAGGCCGCGCACCGTGACGCGTTCGCGATTTTCGGCGTGAAGCGCGTGCGCAGCGCTGACGGGGTCCACGGGTGCCACAGCAGCGCCGAGGCCAACCGCGTTTGCCGCAGCGCTTCGATGACGTCGGCCGGTGGCGCGAGCTCCGTCGTACCCACGGCCTCGAGCTCGGTGCGGAGCTGCTGCAGCACGGCCACCCCGAGCAGTTGGTCGAGCGTGACGGGGCGGCTGAGGAGCGCGCGGCCCAGCACCGTGACGTCGGCCGCCGCGTCGGGCAGCGCGCCGGTCTGCTGACCTTGCAGCAGGCGCAGCGCCACCAGCGCATGCAGCTGTCGGCGGTCGAGCACCGGCACGTCGAGCACCGAGCTGACCTGCGGGTTCACGTCGAAGAACTCGAGCGGCGTGCCGGTGGCCTGGCTCCAGTCGGTGTGGCCCTGGAGCGCGCGCAGCCACGTGAAGTCTTCGGTGACGGGGGGCTCTTCTTTCTTCAGCAGCGCGCCGCCGAGCGCCTCGAGGTGTTCAACCAGCTCGGGGCTCAGCGGCGTGCGCTTCGGGCAGCGCGCGTGGTGTTGCTGCACGGGCGTCGCGTCGCCGGCCCACGGCAGGTGGCAGCCCAACGACACAGGCGCGCGTTCAGACGTCGCGACCCACGTCTCGGCGGTGCCGAGGTCACGCTCGAAGACGTCGGCGTGCGCGGCCCAGTCGGCGACGTAGCTGGCGCGCACCGGCGCGGTCTTGTCGTTCATCACGTTGGTGGCGACGGCGCGAAGGCCGCCCCACACCGCCGCCAGCGAGCCGAGCGCGAAGAGCGCAAAGGCGAAGGTCAGTCGTTTGAAGAACTTCATGGCCGCCCTCCATCACAGCGCGGCGCGGTTGAACATGCCCGTCGACGCGCGCGGAGCCACTTTCATGATGCAAGTCGCTGCGGGTTTCAGAACCGGAGCGCGGCAGGCAGCGGCGCTGACTTGCCCGTGAAGGGCGGCGAGAACTTCCCGTAGCGGTAGGCGCGAAACGCCTCGGCGTTGCGGGGCCCGGCGTCTTTCGAGGTCCACCCTTCGTGGCCTCCGTCTCCGAGCGTGATGAGCAGCTTCTCGTATTCTTCGGGCGAGAAGCCGGCGCGGCGCATCAATGCGGCTGAGGTCTGGTACGCGTCGTCTTCCTGTTCGCGCGTGCGCAGTGACGTGACGAGCTGCTCGACCACTGTGTTCGAGAACGCCGGGTTGCTCGCCGCGGCGGCCAGCTGCGCGTTGCCCGACGTCGCCATGGTGGCCTGCGCCACGCACTTCATGTTCTGCGCGCGCTGGTGCGCGGCCACGTCGGCCTTCTGCACCACGTGCGCAATCTCGTGTGCGAGCACCCCGGCGAGCTGCGCTTCATTCGCGCAGTGCTTGAGCAACGCGGTGGTCACGAGCACGTAGCCGCCGGCACCGCCGAAGCTGATGACCTTCTCGCTCTCGACGACGCCGAAGGTCCACGGGAGCTTCGGGCGCGCAGAACCACGCGCGAGCGCGAGGCCGATGCGCGCGACCTCTTTCGTCACCGCCGGCTTCGAGTCGGCGATGAGCGGCCCGGTGTTGCTGATGAAGTGCACCGCGCGGCTGTGCCCCAGCGCGCGTTCTTCAGGCAGCGTCAGTTGCTGCGTGAGAATCGCCTCGCAGCTGTCTTGTGCGTGCCGCATGGTCGCTTGCATGGCCTGCATCTGCAGCATCACTTCGTTCACGTCGCCGGTGCGCGCGGCCGCGAGCTGACCGGGCTTCGTGTCTTCGTCGAGCCGGTCGTCGTCGATGCGTTTGGGCGCGCACGCGCTGACGACGAGCAACGCCGCGACGCTCAGGTGCTTCATGGCAGGGTCACTCCGAGCGGGGGCTTCGCGGTGCCGGTGGCGAACGTCGCGAAGTCGCCTTCACGCAGGGCCTTCAACTTCGCGACGCGGTCTTCGACGGGCGGGTGGTTGGCGAGCAGCGCGCGCTCGGTGCCCAGCGCCGTGAGTACGCGCTCGTATTCGAGGGCGTCGTAGCCGGCGAAGGCCACCAACTGCAGCGCCGCGCGGTCGTTCTCGAACTCCGCGTCTTTCTCGTTACCGAACATCAGCATCGTCACGGTGCTGTTCATGAGGAAGTTCGCGAAGTCGTCCTCCGCGGCCTCGAGGTCGAGCTGCGCGAAGCGGCGCGCGTACTTCGCTGCTTCCATGCCGGGCCCGTTGGGCAAGCCGACCTCGGTGATGTGCGCCGCCGTGTTCGCGGTGACGCATTGCTCGTGACGCGCGCGCACGTACGCGGCGAGCCCGTTCTTGTGGGTGACGTTGGCAATCTCGTGGCTCAGCAGCCCCGCGAGCTGCGCTTCATTGGTGAGCTTCTTGAGCAGCCCGGTGGTGACGAGCACATACCCGCCCGGCGCCGAGAAGGTCGCAGCCGAGTCGCTCTCGATGGCGGCGAACGTCCACGGCAGGTCGGGGCGCGACGAGTAGCTGGCGAGGTTTCGGCCCACGACGGCGAGGTACTTCGTCACCTCATCAGCCGTGGCACCACCGTTCTTCATGATGAACGAGGTTGTGAGCTTGCCGCCGAGCAGATGCTCTTCGACGAATGAGACCGGCGCGTCTTTGAGGTGCGCACAAGCGCTCTGTGCCTGGGTGGAGGCGTTGCGCAGCGTCTCGGCCCTTCGCTGCGACTCTTCGGCGATGGTCTGCGAGTCGCGCCTCTGAACAGTCGCGAACGGGGAGCAGCCAACGGCCAGCGACGAGATGAGGGTGACGGCGAGGCGTTTCACGTGCGCTCCGTTTCGAAATGATGAGGCCCGCGTGCCTCCGTCGTCGAGGTTCACGCGGGCCGTCACTGTACGACGAGGAGAGCGGTTTTCAGCTCTTGGGCTTGAGCGGCGCGAGCACCTTGCTCACGTCGGGCTTGGCGACGCCGGCCGAGAACGGGGCGAGCTCGCCTTCACGCAGCGCCTTCAGCTTGGCGACGCGATCTTCGGTCGACGGGTGGCTGCCGAACAGACCGCCGCCCTGGCTGCCGAGCGAGGTGAGGAACTTCTCGTATTCCGACGCGTCGTAGCCGGCGAAGGAGACGAGCTCGAGGGCTGTCTTGTCGGTCTCGAACTCGGCTTCTTTGTCGTTGCCCGACTGCAAGAGCGTGATGACGGCGTTCATCACGAACATGACGAAGTCACCGTCAGACGCGTCGAGGTCCATCTGGCCGTCGAACTTCTTGGCGAACTTCGCGGCGGCCGCGCCGGCGCCCGCAGGCAGCCCGGCTTCAGCAGCGTTGGCGCCCGTGTTGGCGGCGATGCACTGCATGTGCTTCGCGTCTTTGTACTTGTTGAGCGAGTGCTTGTGCACGACATGGCCGATTTCGTGGCCGAGCACGCCGGCGAGCTGCGCTTCGTTGGTGAACTTCTTCATGAGCGCAGTGGTGAGCACCACGTAACCGCCCGGCGCCGAGAACGCGTTGACGGCGTCGTTCTCGATGACGGCGAACGTCCACGGCAGGTCGGGGCGCGCCGAGTAGCGCGCGAGGTTCTTGCCGACGACCGACACGTACGCGGTCATGTCGTTGACCGCGTTGTCGGGCAACTGCACGAAGGTCTTGGCGGCGACCTTCTTGTTGAGCTCTTCCGGGTCTTTCTCGGTCATGCCTTCGAGCAGCAGCGTGCCGTTCTTCGACACGAGGCTGACGCCGATGGCGCCACCGATGGCGCGCTCTTCGTCGAACGAGACGAGCGCTTCCTTCACGGGCGCGCACTTCTCTTCGGCCTTGCGGACCGCTTCTTGCATTTTCAGGGCTTGATCCGCGCCGGCTTGCAGCATGGCGTTGGGATTGCCGCTTTTAGCGGCGTTGAACAGCGCACAGCCCTGGCTGGCGACCGCGACACACGACACTGCTGCGAGATGAGTGAGTTTCACTTGCCGGTCTCCAGCGCCTTGGCCTTGGCGGCGACCGCAACGGTCGTGCCTTTAGCAATGTTGAGCTGCTCAACGTAGATGATCTGCGCTGCGGCTTCGGACTCCTTCACACCGGAGCCCTTCGCGTACTTCACACCGGCCGGCGTGAGCGCCTTGGTGGCCGCGCCAGAGCTGGCGAAGGCCTGCGCCGACATCGGCTTGCCCGTCGAGGCGTCGACCTCCTGCTGGGGTGCGTTGGGCGAGAGGTTCGACATCAGCACGAAGCCCTTCTTGCCGTTGGCTTCGATCTGGTGGAACTGCTTGTCCTTCTCGTTGGGGCCCAGCCACTTGACCTTGGTGCCCGGCTGCAGCGGCGCGCCGACAGCAGCGGCACCGGCCTTGGCGTCCTTCAGCACCTTGGTGTCTTTCGACTTGATGAACAGGTCATCGCCGACCTTCACGGCGAACGCGCCACTCGCGCTCAAGAGCGCTACGGCGACCAACGGTCGATACAAACGTTTCATGTTGCCTCCTTGTTCGGACTTCACTTTTCCAACGTGGACACGCCATCCCACTCGGGCGGAGGCGTGTGAACCAGAAAACCATTGCACAGCGTGAGCAGCCGCTGGCTTGGCCCGTCTCCTTGATCAACCTGCAGCGCTGCCCCCAACTTCACCTTGGCATCTTCGAAGCGCCGAGCGCGGTAGGCGAGCAGCGCTTGGCCATAGAGGTCAACCACTTTCAGCTTGTCGTGGTGCAGCTCGCCCTTCATGCACAGCAGCTCGTACACCGTCGCGGCCTGTGTCTTACCGGCCACACGCACGCGATCGAGCTCGCGCGCCTCGACGTGGTCCTTGACGGCTTCGTACGTCTTCTCGCCCATCATGATGAGCGTGCCGTAGTTCTTGTTCGCGCCCTCGAGCCGCGCGGCGAGGTTCATTTCGTCGCCGATGGCCGTGAAGTCGAGCAGCTGCTCAGAGCCGATGTTGCCCACCAGCATCTCGCCGGTGTTGAGCCCGATGCGCGTGTAGACGTCGGGCAGGCCCTCGGCGCGCAGTGACTCACGCAGCTTGCCGATGGCCTTCTGCACCGACAGGGCGCCGCGGCAGGCGCGCAGCGCGTGATCTTTGTAGCGAACCGGCGCGCCGAAGAGCGCCACCACCGCGTCGCCGATGTACTTGTCGATGCACGCGCCCTCCTGGGTCAGCTCAGGCGTGACGGTCGACAGGTAGCGGTTGAGCAGCCGCATCAACTGCTTGGGGTTGTCGCGCAGCTTCTCGCTGAAGGTCGAGAAGCCCTTGATGTCAGAGAAGAAGGCGGTGACCTCCATGTTCTCGCCGTCGAGCTTCGGGAGCTCCTTCTGCTCGACCATCATGTCGACCAGGTCGGCCTCCATGTAGTTCTGAAAGAGCTCCTTCATGCGCTCGCGTTCTTTGCGCGCGAACAGGCGCTCCCACGTGGTGGCGAGAATCGAGGCCACCGTACCTGCGAGCCCGGGCATGGCCGAGAGCACGTGCTGCTTGGTGGCGACCAGCACGCTGCCGGTGATCATGAAGAAGCCCACGTACAGCAGCACCGGCCAGCCGATGTCGACGAAGGTGTTTCGCACCACCAGCACCAACGCCACCGAGAAGACGGCGATGAAGAAGCTGAAGAGCAGCGAGACCCAGAACGGCGCGGCGATGATGAAGTTGTCGTGCAGCAGGTTGTCGATGGTGGCGGCCTGCTTCACCAGCCCAGGCGTGGCCTGCTCGAGCGGCGTGGCCTTCGAGTCTCCGGTGCCGACGGCGACGCCGCCGACGAGGATGATCTTGTCCTTGAAGATGGCGGCCTCGGGGTCGCGGCTGACGTCTCCGCCGGGGCAGTCGTTGGGCACCGTGTCGGTCTTCTCTGCGCGCGCGTTGCAGAACAGCAACCGGCCCACGACGTCGACCAGCGGCACCATGCGGAAGCGGTCGTAGAGCTTGCCGCCGTAGTTGATCTCCGCGGTGCCATCTCCGTTGATCTTCGCGGTGCGCGTGCCGATGGTGATGAGCCCCGGCGCGATGGTGACCTTGTCGGCTTTTTCGATGGCCGCGAGCGTCATCACCGGCAGCGTGGCGTAGGTGTTGTTGCCGTCGCTGTAGACGAAGGCCGTGCGGCGCAGCTTGCCGTCTTCGTCTTCTTCGCCGGTGACCGCGCCGAAGCCGTCGGCCGACTCGAGCACCACCGGCAGCGAAGGCATGGGGTAGTTCGCGAACTCTTTGCCCGTCGGTTCGCCCGCGGCGTTGAGCTCGACCTCAGAAGGGAACGACGGCGTCTCGAGGCCGTTGATCAGGTCGACGGGCACCGCGTACGCCTTCGAGGCCCAGATGATGCGCTGCTCGGCCTTGAACTTGTCGGCGGCGGCGAGCTCTTCGGGCGTGGGGTCTTCGGGGAACTCGCCCTCGGGCACGACCTTCTCGGGGGGCTGCGGCATCTTGCCCAGCGGGCGCTTGAAGTCTGGCGCTTCGACTTTGGGCAGCGGTTTGGCCGTCAGCGAGGTGTTGAAGCCGAGGATGAGCGGCGTCGGCAACTCGTCGAGCGCCGAGGCGAACGCGAGGTCACCCGTGCCGTCTGACGACTGCTCGTTCATCACCATGTCGAAGACCACGGCCTTCGCGCCGGCCTTCGAGAGGTAGGTGACGAGGTCGGCCCAGATGGAGCGGTCGTACGGGAGGTTCGCGCCGTAGCGCTGGCGCATCGCGCCGTTCTCAGCGACCTGCGTCATGGTCGTGTCGTCGAGCGCGACGATGAGCACGTCTTCTGAGCGCGTGACCTTGCCGAGGCCGAACTGCTGCTGGAGAAAGATGAGCGGCGCGCGCTTGGGCAGCGTGAAGGCCTTGAGGCCGTCGTCGTAGGCCCCGCGCTCGTCGTCGGAGATCTCCATGACGTCGTACTCCCACCACACGGCGGCGAAGAGCGTGGAGACGATGGACAGCAGGAGCATGATGAGCCAGTTCCGGCCAATTCGCAGGCGGATCAGCTCGAGTGCGCGTCGCATGGGGCGCGAACCATACGCGCGGCGCATTCGGGTGCTACTTGATTCGAGCGCGCGCGATTCTTTGCACCCGACGCGAGCGGGCCGGGTGCTTTCAGGTCACGGCAGCGGGCGCACCTGCAGCGCCTTGGCCGCGAGGAATTCAGGGTTGAAGACCTTCGACGCGTAGCGGCTGCCGTGGTCGCAGAGGAAGGTGACGATGCGCAGCTTCTGCCCGCGGCGCGCCTTGCTGACCTCGTACGCCGCGCGCATGTTGAGCGCCGCCGACGTGCCCACCACCAACGCGTCTTCGCGGGCCAGGTGGTAGAGCATTTCGATCATCTCCTGATCAGTCACGCGCATGGCCTGATCAATTTGCGCGCGCCGGAAGTTCTCGGTGATGCGCATGATGCCGATGCCTTCGGTGATGGAGCCGCCGCTCGCCTCGAGCTTGCCGTCTTTCACCTGTGCGTAGAGCCCCGAGCCGAGCGGGTCAGCGAGGATGACCTCGAGGTTCGGGTTCTTCTCTTTGAGGAAGCGCGAGGTACCGCTCAGCGTGCCCGACGTGCCGCATGAGGCGATGAGCACGTCGACCTTGCCTTCGCACTGCTCCCAGATTTCGGGGCCGGTGGTCTCGTAGTGGAAGTCGCCGTTGGCGATGTTCTCGAACTGGTTGGCCCAGAACCAGCCGTGCTCTTCCGAGAGCCGTCGCGCCGCGTGGAAGAAGTGGTTCTCGTTCGCGAACGGCACTACCGGCACCTTGCGCACGTCGGCGCCCATGGCCTCGAGGTACTCGTATTTCTCGCGCGCCTGGTTGTCGGGCATCGTCACCACCACGCGGTAGCCGCGCTCCCGGCCCAACAGCGCCAGCCCGATGCCGGTGTTGCCCGCGGTGCCTTCGACGATGGTGGCGCCGGGCTTGAGCAGCCCACGCGCCTCGGCGTCGCGAATCATGCCCTTCGCGGCGCGGTCTTTGATGCTGCCGCCGGGGTTCATGAACTCGGCCTTGCCCAGCACGTCGTTGCCGGTGCGCTGCGAGAGCGTGCCGATGCGCAGGAGCGGCGTGTTGCCGACCGAGTCCCACAGGTTGCCGATGCGGAGCGTCATGCGAGGGCGCTTAGCGCGTTTTCAAGGAGCCTGAGCGTGTCGTCGTCGCCCGCTGCTTCGGCTGCGCGACGCACGTGGGTCACCAGCGTCGCGAGCGGAAGGTCTGACGGCGGTGCTCTGTCATCGCCGCTCAACTCGTCGGTGAGCTGCCGCCACAACATCGTGCCGGCGTCGCAGTACAGAAATTCATCATCGGTGTAGCCGAGCTCGCGGCTCGCACCGGCGAGGGCGTCAATCGCCGGGTGAACGTCTTTGCTGAAGCGATACGCCGCGCGCCGCGCGAGCAGAATGGGCATCACCCGGAAGTGCGTGAAGCCGCCGCCCAGGCGCTCCTGAAGTCTCCACAGCGCGCAGAAGGCACTGCGGTGATCAACCTCGACGTCGTGCTCGTGCAGCAGGCGAATCGCGCGCTCGACGAGCGCTTCGACGTCACGCGGCGACATGCCTCAGCCTGCCTTGAAGCCGAGCTTGCCGAGGTCTTCTGTGAACTGCGTCACGTCGGTGAACACGCGGCCGTGCATGCCCACCTGCGTCGCGGCGATGGCGTACTTCTGCACGTCATCGAAGAACGCGGTCTTCCATGGCGCCGTGCCCGCCGCCGCGAGCGCTTTTTCGTAGATGGCCTTCTCGGGCTTGATGGCGCCGACCTCATACGAGAGCACCAGCGCGTCGAACTGCTCGAGCACCGGCAGCTTCGGCCGCAAGTACGCGACGTGTTGGTCATGCGTGTTCGAGAGCAGCACCAGCTTCACCTGCCCCACGAGGAACTGCGTCATCGCGGCCATCTCTTCGTTGATGGTGAAGTGACAGTTCCACACGTCGAACCAATCGGTCGGTGACACCTCCACGCCCAGGCGCTGCACGAGCTCCTGACGCAGCGAATCTCCGGGTAATTGGCCACGGTTCACGCGGTCCCACAGGCCGGCGTCGAGGCGCTCTTTCATGGCCTCCGGCGTGGTGTGAAACGCGCGCGCCATTTCGGAGAACAGCTTCGTGTTGTCGTGAAACGCGAAGACGTTGCCGAGGTCGAGGATCACCGCATCGAGCGACATGGAAACAGGTGATGCCACAATTCCGCGTGCTACGGCGCTCTGGTGATCTCCGTCGACCCGCACCCGTTGCTCGAGCTGTCGTGTTTCGTCACCACGTTCCCGAAGCCGCTCGGAGAAGTCGGCGCGGTGCCGTGGCTGCTCGAGTTGCTGAAGCTCGACGCGCCAGCGCCGCTGCGCAGTGACGATGAAGTGCGCGGCGCCATTCGGGAGCTGCTCCGCCACGGTGGCTACAAGCCGACAGGTCGCGGCAAGCCCGCGTCTGAATACCTGCTGCGCGCCGTCGGTGAAGGCGCGCTCGGCGCCATCAACGCGGTGGTCGACGCGTGCAACGTCGCCTCGCTGCACTCGGGCTTGCCCATCAGCGTGGTCGACCTCTCGCTCGCGAAGGCGCCGTTTCGTGTCGGCGTCGCGGCCGAAGGTACGAGCTACATCTTCAATCGCGGCGGGCAGACCATCGACGTCGGCGGGTTGCTGTGCCTGTTCGACGCCGACGGGCCGTGCGCGAACGCCGTGAAAGACGCGCAGCGCACCAAGACGACTCCAGAGACCACGCGCACGTTGTCAGTCGTGTGGGGCACCAACGCGTTGCCGGGGCGCGCGGCGAAAGCGGCCGCCTGGTACCGCGAGCTGCTCGAGCGCGTCGGCGCTCAGACCGTCACTGCGTGAGGTCGTCGACCTCGAGCCACGGCGTACCGGCGGGAATGCGCTCGCCGGTGTTGCCCGTGCGCTCGATGGTGGAAATCGTCCACACGTCGACGGTGGCGTCGGCGTCAATCTGCGCTGCGCACAACATCGTCAGCTGACACGCGGGGCACTCGCCCTTCAGGCCGATTTCAGCGCGAACGAGGCTCGGCAACGCTTCGTCGATGCCGGGGCTCCTCGATGGAACTCCGACTGCATCGGCGCCAGTCAGCGGGCCCGTACCGGCGAGCCGAAAGAGCTGGAGGTCGGAGGCGGGCGGCGACGGCAGCTCGGCGATGTGCGTCGTGAAGCGGTTGTTCGACTTCTTCAGCTCCAGCTGCTGCGCGTAGAGAGAAGCGAGGCCAGTGCGGCAGGCCATCTGTTTGCTGCGCAGGGTGAAGCGCTTCCACTGCGGCACGCCCATGCCGAGGAAAATCGCGAGGCCGGCGCCGCTCACGGCCATCGTCATCTGCGTGAGCTGCAGGCGCGGCTTCCAGTCGGCTTCTTTCTTCGCGCGCAGGTAGCTGTACGCGCCGATGCCGAAGCTGGCGAGCAACAGCGGCGGAAAGCAGAGGCCCACGACCGACAGCACCAGGCCCACAATCGGGAGCTTCGGGCCGTGGTTGGTTGGTGCAGGTTCAGGCGTCATCGCGCCCGCGTGTACACCAACTTCAACGCTTCAACTTAGCCAGCGCGGTGAATCGCGCGTACCTTCCGCCGCGCCATGTGCCGCGCCCGTGTCGTCGTCCTCGTTGCGTTGTCCCTCGCCGGTTGCGTGCGTCGCGCTGCGCCACCCACGGAGGCGCTCGAGAACGCGGCGAAGCGCGCCGGGCCCGGAGCCGACGCCACCACGCTCGCGCTCGCTGGCTTCCACGCGCTGTTGCTTGAAGGTGACGCTGCGAAGGCCGGCACCTTCTTCGACGACGCGGTGGCGAAGAATGACGGAGAGCCGTACGCGCTCACCGGGCAGGCGTTGCTCGCGCAGCGCGTGATGGTGCCGCAGAAGGCGTTGGCCGCGTCGCTGGCGCTGCTCGAGAAGGCACCGAAGCACCCGCTGGCGCCGGTCGCTGCGCGCATCGTGCTCGACACCACGAACCTCTCGCTCGAGACCTCGAAGCTGGTGCGTGAGCGCGCGCCGAAGCTGCTCGAGCTGGGTCAGCAGCCCGACGCTGCGCACCTGCTCCGCTCGGCGTTGGCGAACGCGTTCCTCGACTCAGGAGACCTGGCGCGCCACGCGCAGGTGCTCGCCGACATGGGCGTGCCCACCTCGGGGACGCTGGTCGGCCCGTTCTCGGCGTTTCATGTGCTGGACACCGCGACGGCCACGCCGCCCGAGAAGAACGGCTCGCTGGCAGACCTCGGGTCGGGCCCGTTTGGCGCCCTCAACGCGCGCGTCTTGCGCTTCGCCGATGGCCGCGTGTCGTTGGCGGGCGAACCCCCGACGGGCGACGTGTACCTGTACGCCGTCGACGTGACGGTGCCCGAGAGCGGGCGCTACGTGCTGCGCACCATCACCTCGATGGACCACGTGGCGATTCTCGACGGCACTGAGGTGCTCTCGCGCTTCACGGTGAAGCGGCCGGCGGCGACGTTGACCTCGCGCGTGGTGAAGCTCGACGCGGGTGGGCACCGGTTGTTGGTGCGCATGGCGCGTGAGAACCAGGCCGGCAACTTCACGGTCGCGCTGCAGCGCCTCGACGGAAAACCCGCGGGGCTCACGTTCGCTGCGGCGCAGGGTGCGGCGCCGCGTTGGAGCGGCGTGAAGGTCGACGACGAGCAGCTCTATTCGACGGCCGAGTCGGTGCGTTACGCGCTCGAGCCTGACGCCGGCGATGCGCTGGCCCGCGTGTTGGCGGCGCGTGACGCGTTGGGCCGCGACCGCGACGGGGCGCGCGCGATGTTGGCGGGGCTGCCGGAGTCGGTGACGGGCCCGATGGTGGCGTTGCTGCGCGCCGACGTCTTTCTGCAAGACCGCACGGTGCCTGCGCGCGTCGCGCGTGGTCGGGCCACGCGAGAGCTCGAGAACGCGTTGGCGAAGGACCCCGGGCTCGTCGCCGCGAAGATGGTGACGGCGCAGCTCGCGCTCGACGACGGGCGGCAGTTGGAGGCGCTGGACCAGGCGCGCGCGGCGAGAGCTGCGCACGCCCCGGCAGGCGCGAGCGTGCTCACGTTGTTGGCGCGCATCGAGCTGGCGTTGGGGCTCGACGCGGCGGCGGCGAGCACCGCGAAAGAAGCCGAGAAGGCGCTGGGTGGGGCATGTGAGGCGCTGTTGCTCCAGTACGACATCGCGCGGCGCCGCGACGCGGTGGCCGAAGCCGATGCGTTGCTCTCCGCCGCGTCGCATTGCCCGGGGGCGTTGATGCGCTCGGCGGACCACCTGCGTTCGCGCGGCGACATCTCGGCGGCCATCACGCAGTGGGAGGCGATGCTCGCGCGCGACGAAGGGCAGGCCGTCATTGGCACCACGCTCTCGGGCCTCTACGTGTCGGAGCGGCGCTACGACGACGCGGTGAAGTTGCTGACGAAGCTGCAGGCGCAGTGGCCCCGCAACGCGCAGCTCTTCGGCGCGCTGGGCGACGCGCAGGAGCTCGCCGGTCGGGAAAAAGAAGCGATGGCCGCGCGGGAGCAGGCGCTCGCGCTCGACGGCGCTGACCTCGCGCTGCGCCGCACCGTGGAGCGCAAGAAGACCGGCAAGGAGCTGCTCGCCGACTACGCCATCAGCACCGAAGAAGCGCTCAAGTCGTACGAGGCCGCGCCGGGCAGTGAAGACGCGACCAGCAGCTTCGTGCTCGACGCCGCGGCGATTCAGGGCTTCGCCGACGGCACCATGGTCGACCGCGTACACATCATTCAGAAGGCGCTCGACCAACAAGGCGTGCAGGAGGTCGCGGAGGTGCAGATTCCTCAAGGTGCGACGGTGCTGACGCTGCGCACGTTGAAGCCCGATGGCCGCTCGCTCGAGCCTGAGGTCATCGAAGGCAAAGACGTGATGTCGCTGCCCGGTGTGCAGGTCGGCGACATGGTCGAGTACGAATACCTGCTGCCGCACCCCTCGCGCGGTCCAGCACAGCCGGGCTTCACCGCGTCGGCGTTCTATTTTCAGGTCGCTCGTCAGCCGAACGCGCGCTCGAGCTACGTGGTCATCGCGCCGAAGGGCAGCGGGCTCACGGTCGACGCGCACAACGTGAAGGCGCCCAAACCGCAGGTCGAAGGTGACTACGAGGTGCTGCGCCACGAAGAGCGCCGCGTGCCTCCGTACATCCCCGAGCCCGGTGGGCCTCCGTCGGCCAACGAGTGGTTGCCCTTCGTTTCGGTCGGCACGGGCCAGCGCGGAAACGATGGCGTGGTGCGCGCGTACGCCGACGCGTTCCTCGACAAGGGCCTCATCACGCACGAGGTCGAAGCGTTCGCGCGTGACGCCGCGAAAGACGCGAAGGGCCTCGACGCGGTGAAGGCCGTGTACGCGGCGGTGCAGCGCAAGCTGTCGGGGCGTGACGGTGGCCTCGCGATTTCGGCGGCGACGTCGGTGGCGCAAGACCGCGGCAGTCGCGTGTGGTTGCTCAAGTCGTCACTGGAGGCGCTCGGCTTCGACGCGCGCCTGGTGGCGGTGCGCGCCTTCACGTCAGACCCGGCGAGCTACGTGTTCCCGAATGAAGGGCTGTTGCCGTACGTGTGCGTGCGCGTGGCGTTGTCTGAAGGCAACTCAGTGTGGCTCGACCCGCTCGTGCGCTTCGCGCCGTTCGGTGAATTGCCGGAGTTCGCGCTCGGTGGGCTCGACGCGTGGGTGTTGCCGGAGCCCGGTCGCGCCATGGAGCAGGTGAAGACGCCGGAGCGCAGCACGCGCCCGGGCAAGACGGTGTCGCTCACCTTGAACCTCGACGAGCAAGGCGTGCTCTCGGGCAAGGGTGAAGAGAAGTACACCGGCTTCGACGCCGCGCAGCTGGCGGAGGCGCTGGAGTCCATCTCTCCAGAGCAGCGTGACCAGGCGCTGCAGTCGTCGCTCGCGCGCTACTTCGGCGGCGCAGACCTCTCGAAGCTGGAGGTCGACGCGCCGCGTGAGGTCGGCGCGACGGTGACCGTGCGCTACGAGTTCCGCGCCGAGCGGTTCGGCCGCGTCGAAGGCTCCGGCCGCCTCGTCGCGTCGCCGCCGTCGTACCCGTTGATGTTGGGGCGCCGGTACCTGCAAGTGCCCGCGCGCGTGACGCCGCTGTTCATCGAAGCGAGCGAAGCCAGCGTGACGAAGGCCACGTTGACGCTGCCGCCAGGTTGGGTGCTGAAGAGCCCCATCGCCGAGGTGAAGCTCAGCGGTCCGAGCGCGACGTACGTGCGCCACGAAGTGCAGACCGGCAACGTGGTGACCTTCGACGAAGACTTTCGCCTGACGCAGAGCCGCGTGCCCACGAAGGACTACGACCGCTTCGCGCAGTTCGCCGGTGAGCTCGACCTCGTGCAGCAGCGCGACCTGTTGTTCGAGAAGCAGTGACGCTCTTTCAACCGGGTTGCTGAAACCCCTGACTTGCGAAAGCGAAGGCCCCAGATTACGGCAAGGCCGCCGATGTCCGCGCACACGCATTCCCACGAGCCGCATGCAGAGCCGTCCGACACGCTGGGGCAGGTGCTCTCGGCGGTGTGTGCGGTGCACTGTGTGGCCACGCCGCTGTTCGTGACGTTGGCCCCCGCGGCGGCGTCGGTGCTCGGTGGTGCACACCCGGTGTTGCTGGTGCTTGTCATCGGCGTGGCGCTGTGGGCGTTCATTCCCGGGTACCGGTGCCATCACAGCAAGAAGGTGTTGGGTCTCGCCGTCGGCGGCGTGTCGTTGCTCGCGATTGCGGCGTTCGTGTTGCACAGCAGCCTGGTGCTCGAGACGCTGATCAGCCTCGTAGGCGCGGCGATGATGATGGTCGCGCACTGGCTGAACCGGAAGCTGCTCCGTGAAGCGCACTCGCATTCGCACGCACACTGAGGCGCTGCCTGACGTGCGCGATGGCCTCACCGCCCTCGAGCGCGTGGTGTTGATGACCCTGCAGCAACTCCAACGAGAGCGCGGCGAGCGCTCGGTGCCGGTGCTGGAGCTCTACGGGCGCGTGGTCGAGCAGGTGAACGTCAGTCAGCGCGAGCTGCAGGCGATTCTGGCTCGGCTTTCGGGGCGCTGAAGTCGGGTGTCCACGCGAGGCCGAAGAGCACGCGGAACGCCGGTGTGCCGGGCGTCTTGCCGATGCCGGGGCCGCCGAGCAACGAGAGCTCGAGCTGCTTGAGGAACGTGTAGCGAACCGCCGCCGTCAGCTCGAGCGAGGCCTGCGCCGCGCTGAAAGGAGCGACGACGCGCGCCGCGAGCTCCGCGTGCACGGGCAGGTCGTACGTCGAGACCACGAGCGCGCCGTTGAACTGACTGCCGACCTCATTTTCGACGTCGGTGGCGACGATGGGCGGCGTGCTGCCGCGAATCAGCGCGCCGAGCTCTGCGCCCACGCGCACCGGGCCGAACGCACGGCCAAGCCCCAGCTTCGGCGCGAAGGTCAGGCCGAGGCCGGGGTCCTTCGTCAGCGCCGCCGCGTTGCCGAGCGGCAGCCCGACGTTGAGCGACACCCCGAGGTCGAGCGGCTGCGCGTCGCGTTGACGAAGAAACGTGCCGCGAAGGCCGAGCCACGGCGCGCCGAGCGCGGTGGGCGTGGGCGAGCTCAAGCCGTAGCGCGAGAGGTCATCGCCAGACTGCGTGAGCACCACCGGAAGTTGCATCGATACTTCGATGTATTTGTGAATGCCGAAGGCCGCGAGGAGGTGCGTCGACCAGCGACTGCCGACGTACGCGCCGCTCGTCTCTCCGTCGACGGTCAACACCAGCGGGCGGTGCTGGTAGTGCCCGAGCAACGCCACGCGCAGCTGCAGCGCCTCGAGGCCGTCACCGGTCTGCGCGAGCCAGGTTTCTTTCGCGCCGGCGTTGAGCTGCACGCGCTCGAGCTCGAAGCCCTGCGCCGCAGCGACAGTAGAGAAGAGGACGAACGCGAGCGAACGCATGGCCGTCGTCGTGTAGCGCAGGTCGAACGGCGATGTCGGCCGCAATGACACCGTGTGTGCAACGGGTGGCGCGCGCGCACAGTGACGAAGTGCATCGTGCCTTCAAGGTTGCAGTCTCTATTTGCGACCACCGGGTTGGCGGTGCGTACAAGCCGCTGATTCTCCGGCGCGCGAGCATTGGCTTCGCGCTCGCAATGGCGTCACGCAGCATGATGCGAGTCTTGATGTTGGATGACGGGGAGGTCGCGACCAGTGGTCTGGTGGAGCGCCTCAGGGCCTTCGGCGCGCACGTGGTCGTGCTGCGTGACTTCTTCGAGGTGCCGAGCCTGCTCGATTCGCAGCACTTCGAGGTGCTGGTGGGCCACGAGTTGTTGTTGGTGCTGGCGCTCGACCTGAAGCTGTCGAGCCGGCGCTGTCTGCTGACCTCCACGCCCGACGACTGGAGCCCGCTGCAGCTCGCCGCGCTGCAGGTTCACGCGGTCATCGGGCAAGACACGGCGGGTGACGAGCTGCTCGAGGCGCTCATGGGTTCAGCTCGATGACCTCGCCGGCGCGCGGCTCCAGCACTTCGGTGCGGAGCCCTGCGTGCTGCACCAACGCACGGAAGTCGCTCACCACGCCCCGGTAGAAGATGAGTGTCGCCGAGAACACACCGTGCGCGTTCTGCGGGTCGACGCCGGTGGGGGCCCAGCGTGGCGCGTCGAGCACCTTCGCTGCTTCCAACGCGCGCTCGGCTGACATCGCGAAGGGCACGCCCACCACTCGCACCGATTGCGCTGGCGCGATGACGAGGTCGACTTTGCCGACACGTTCTCTCGCGCGGCCGAGGTGAATGAGGTGCGGCTCGAGGTACGCGCGAGCGCCGTGGTGTTCGAACACCAGGCCCAGCGCGCTCACGGTGAAAGGCAGGGCGGGCGCGACGGCGTGCATCGTGAGGCCCGGCAGCGGCTCGACCACGGCGCCATCGACGAGCGTCGTCACGTTGGTGAAGCCCAGCTTCTTCGCCGCGCGCGCGGCGGTCTTCTGCGCGAACACCGGCGTCTCTTTGCGCAGCGAGGCGAGCGTCTTCGGGTGGAGATGATCAGCGAAGTGTGTGGTGAGCAGCAGCGCGTCGCACGGCCACTGCGTCACGCGCGGCGCTTCACGTCGCCGGCCGAACACCCAGTGCGCCGGCAAGCTGAGCTCTTCAGTGAGCCAGGGGTCGATGAGCAACCGTCGCTCACCGACTTCGACGGCCCACGACTGGTAGTCATCGAGTCGACGAAACCTCACACCACGATGCCTTCCCAGCGTGACACCCACTTCGTGGGGTGAAACGCGGGAATCACCTTCGGCTGCAGCAATGGAGAGTCGTCGCGCCAGAAGGTCTTGAACGGGGGCTTCTCGCCGGTCCGGTAGAAGTTCGCGAGGTAGCGGAAGTCGCACGCCGAATAGTCCGACAGCCACTGGTCGAGGTCGCTCACGCCCGCTTCGTGGAACAACTGCATCGAGTAGCGACACGCTTCGAACTCGTACGCGTGCAGGCGCTTCATCAGCTCGGCGTCGGCGTTCGGGTACAGCTTGTACCCGAGCTCCCGCGCGGCCTCGTCGGTGTTCCATTGCACGGTGTGCCCGAAGAGGTGCGCGATGATGAACAACGCGCTCTCGATGCCTTCGTCGTAGTCGACGTGAATCTCTGCGCCGTCGAGGTCGCCGGTGAACGGGTTGGGCACGTCGCGAATGCGAATGGGCACGCCGTACTTCGTCTCGACGTGACGCTCGATGGCGTTGAACGCCGCGCGCATGCGCTCTTCTGACGGCACGCTGCTCATTCAGTTGGCCGTCAGCAGTTCGTCGACCTCTTCGCGCAGCAACGGCTCTTCGCCGAAGCGCGTGCTGCTCTCGAGGATCTCACCGAGGCGTTTGCGATCTGTCTTCTTTCCGCGGCGCATTTCACGAACCTCGCTGTAGAGCCCTGCGAGCTCGCGCGGCAGCTCTTCTGCTTTGCGCTGGCGGGCGATGGTCTCTGAGTTGCCGGCCGTGAAGCTGTCGAGCGCGCCGAAGTACTCGTCCCACCGCTGCGGGTCGGCCGGGCCACCGGCGACCGAAGGAATCGCCTCGGCGATCACCACGTACGCCCACGTCGAGACGGGCACCGGGCGACCATGCAGCCACACGCGGAAGTCGACGACCTCGTGACCGTCGACGACGTAGCCCGACGCTTCGACGCCCGAGGCGAGCCGCATCGAGAAGCGACCTCGCAACGGCAGCCGCTCCGAGCCGATGAGCACCACCGAGTCGATGCGCTTGGGGATCTCGGTGCACTTGCTGTTGGCGCTGATCATCGTGGGGCCGACAAGCTCGACGACGGTCGCGGTGAGGCCCGGGCCCGTGTCTTTGCCCGAGCGGTGCACTTCACGAATTTCGCCCGTCAGCTCGATGGCCTCACCGCCGCGTTGCCGCAGCACGAGGTGGTTCACGGCGCGGCTGCGCAGCGCTTCGTCGAGGCCGTAGTCACCCCCGCGGATGTACGCGAGCGAGTGCTTGAAGTCGGCGAGCACGTCGTTGAGGTGACGGAAGTCGCGCGCCACGAAGAGCTGCGGCTGCATGCGCGTGATGTCGTACGTGGTGTTCGCGCACTCCACCGTCAACGGCAGCTTCTTCACTTCAGGCGTGAGGCAATGTTCAGCTTCACCAATGGAAGAGAGCAGGCCTGCGCCGTAGAGCTTGGGCTGCTCGAGCGTGCCCACGAGGCCGTACTCCGCGGTCCACCAATAGAGGCGCGACGCGCGCGTCGACTCCGACACGTAGCGCACCGACTTCGCCGCGGCGTCGAGGCGGGCCTGCGCGTGCTCGACGTCATCGGGTGTGGCGAGTGGATCTTCTTTGACGACCGAGAGGTTGCGAATGCCTTCGAACAGCGCGCGATCTTCCGCTGACGCGATGGCCTTGAAGCCGACCTCGCCCGCGCTGCGCAGGTACGCCGCATACGCCGCGTCAGCGATGATGGGCGCGTGCCCGGCGCTCTCGTGAATGATGTCGGGCGCCGGCGTGTACGCGAGCGTCTTGTGGCCACGAATGTCGGCGGCGATGGCCAGCACGCCGCGCGCCTGCAGCTCGGTGAAGACCGCCGGGGGAATGAAGCCGCGCACGCCGACGCAGCGCCACCCGAGGCGATCGAGCTTCTCGTTCATCGACTCGAGGCTCGGAATCTCGTCGACGCTGATGCCCGTCTCGGCCAGCCCGCGCAGGTACGTGCTGTGCGCGCGCGTCTCGAGGTGCTTCGACAGCCGCTTCATCACGTGCCGCCACACCGACTGGTCGCGCGGCGTGTACGACGCGTAGTCCTGGTCGACGACGTACCGCTGAAGGTGCGGCGGGAGTTCTGCGCGCGCGTTGCTCATGGGCGCGCCGGTTTTTCACCCCGGAGCCATCGATGGCAAGTGCAAGTGCGCCAAAGACGGTCAGGTCGTCGACATCTTAGCGATGAGGTCTGACAGGCCTGCGGGGCCGGTAAATCGGCCTCCGCCGCGATTCGTGTGGGTGTTGGAGAAAGCCCAATGGATCCGTGGGTTTACAATGTGTGTGCGACAGCATAGGGTGCCCGCGCTGTCAAAAAAGAGACAAGCCGACACAGGCCTGTAGCGTGCGTTTTTGGCAGTCGAACCAAGAAGAAGGTCGAGACCACGTGAGCGACGAGAAGCCCGAAGCCCTGTTGAAGAGCGCGCTCGAGAAGATCGTGTACTTCGAGGCTCGCGCATCGCAGCTGAGCAACGACGCGGAAGGTTCGCGCGGCGAGCTGGAGCGCGTGAAGGCCGACCTCGCCGCCGCCTCGCAGCGGGAAATCGAGCTCCGCCGTGTCATCGCCGAGCTCGAGGTTCGGGCTTCGCGCGCGCATTCAGAGCGTGAGGAGACGGCGCGGGTGGTCGACGCGCTTCGCCGCGAACGCGCGGAACTGGTCGGCAAGATGCTCGACGCGTCGCGCATTCACGGCATCGACCAGGGCGTCGACGGGTTCGACTTGAGCCAGTTCATCGCCACGCTCCGGCAAGAAGTGCTGCAGCAGCGCGACGCGAAGTCGGCGCCTTCACCGGCGATGACGGCGAACACGGTGGCGGGCGTCGCCAGTGAATTGAAGAGCCAGGGGCGCCTGCAGGTGACCGCGAGTGATCTCGCGTCACTCACCGGCGCGTTCGAGTTCCCCGGTCGCAGTGAAGAGACGTTGTTCGGGTTCTCGGTACGCGAGCTGTCGGCGCCAGACCCGGCGGCGCGCGTGCGTGCGGCCGAGCGCCTCGAGGCGTTGCGTCACCCGGCGGCCGCGCCAGCGTTGGCGACCGCGCTGCACGGCGAGAGCGAAGGCTCGGTGCAGGTGGCGTTGTTGTCGGCGCTCTCGTCGTTGGCGAAGGCTGAAGCGGCGCCGGTGGTGGCGCCGTTGTTGACGTCTGCGTTGCCCGACGTGCGCATCGCGGCGCTCAAGGCGTTGATCAAGGTCGACTCGTCGGCGGCGGGCCCGCACCTCGCGGCGGCGACCAACGACCCCGACAAGGCCGTGCGGCGTCGCGCGTCGTTGTTGGCGTTGGGCCTCGCGGGCACCGAAGCGCTCGACCTCGGTCGTCAGGCCATTCGTGACGTCGACGCCGACGTGCGTGCGCTGGCGGCGTTGGTGCTCGGCGCGTCGAACGCCGAAGTGGCGCGCCCGTTGTTGCTCGACGCGATGCGAGACGTCGACGTGCGCGTGCGTCGCGCGGCGTCGCAGTCGTTGTCTCGGCTGTTGGGCAAAGACGTCACCTCGCTCGTCTCGCTCGACGACGCGCACCGGCGGCGTGAAGTGCGTCGGTTGAACGGTGTGCCGGTGCAGGTTCCGCAGGCGGTGTCGAAGCCCGTCGTTGTCGCGCCCCGCCCGGTCGTTGTGGCTCAAGCGCCCGCTCCTGTCGCGGCACGAGTCGCGGTGGTGACGCAGGCGGCGGTCGTCGCGCCGTCGGCCGAGCTCTCGACCGGTGTGCTGCGTGAGCTGCGCGCGGCGATTCGTGGCCGGCCGTTGGCAGACCTCGCGGCGGGTTTGAACGCCTCGCACGACGACGTGATGCGCGCGTGCGGTGAGTTGATGGCGCAGGGCCAGGTCGTGCGCCGCGGCATCAAGTACTTCGTTGCGTGAAGGAGAACGCCATGGACGCCATTCGCTACACACCCAAAGAGACGGCGGACCTCCTGGGCATCGCCACCAAGGCGCTGGGCGCTGCGCTGAAGAAAGACGAGTACACGCCGGAAGACGTGTGGGAGCTGCGCGGCAAGCTGCAGCTCGAGCCGCCGGCGCTCGGTACGCGCAAGCAGCTCTTCCTCAACTTCAAGGGCGGCACCGGCAAGACGTCGTTGTCGACCTCGTATGCGTGGCGCCTCGCGGAGATGGGCTACGGCGTGTTGCTCATCGACCTCGACAGCCAGGGGCACGCGACGAAGTGCCTCGGCTTCGAAGGTGAAGACTTCGAGCGCACGCTGCTCGACGTGTTGGTGAAGAAGGTGCCCGTCTCGCAGGTGGTGCAGAAGTCGGCGCTGCCGAACCTCGACTTCATTCCGTCGAACCTGACGATGTCGACGGTCGACCTCGCGCTGATGCCGATGGCCGGCCGTGAGTTCAAGTTGAAGAACGCGCTGAAGGAGGTCGAGGCGCACTACGACTTCATCATCTTCGACGCGCCGCCTTCGTTCGGGCTGCTGAACCTGAACGCGTTGATGGCGGCGGAAGATCTGATCGTCCCGGTGCTCGCCGACTTCTTGTCGTTCCACGGGCTCAAGCTCTTGTTCGAGACGGTGAACTCGCTCGAGGAAGATCTCGGGCACGTGCTCGACCACGTGTTCATCGTGGTCAACAGCTTCAACGCGACGTTCAAGCTCGCGAAGGAAGCGCTCGAGGCGCTCAAGCAGCACTACCCCGAGTTCCTGATGCCGCAGGTGATTCGGCAGTGCACCCGCTTCGCGCAGGCCTCGAGCGAAGGCATGCCGATCTTCCGGTTCGACCGCGACAGCAAGGGCGCGACCGACGTGCAGAAGCTCATCGATGAAGTGCTCTCGCGGTTGGCGGCGACGCGCGCGGCGAAGAACGCCCCGCAGGCGAAGAGCGCGTAACTGATTTCACGACGTACTTTGGAGGACTGATGAAAAAGGCATTCGACGCGAACGTGAGCCGGGCCAAGCCCCGCGTGCGACTGGGCGCCCTGCTGACGGCCGAGCCCTCGATGACGAGCGACACGGTCGAGGCGTTGGCGATGCAGGTCGCGGCTGAGGCGACGCCGGTGATTCCGTCCTTCGAGGCTCCGCAGTCGGACCTTGGCGCCGCACTGCGCGCGCGTGCGTTCGCGCGTTCGAATCGCCCGACGGCGGCGGAGGCGTTGACGTCGGCGCTGGCTGACGCGGTGCACGCGCCTCGCGAGCCTGAGGAAGCGCCGGTCGCGCACGTGGTTGCTCCGGTGGCGCACGTCGCCGCGCCGGTGGCGCACGTCGTTGCTCCGGTTGCGCACGTCGCGACCGTCGCGCACGGCGACCCGCTGCCTGACATGACCGAGGTGCAGACCGCGCCCGTGCCTGATCAAGACGAGCGGGATCCCGGCGAGCGTCGTGAGCGGCTCCGTGAACGCCTCAAGGCAGTGCGTGAGAACCCGCGCCCTGAGCCGCTGCCTGACACCGTCGCCGAGGCCGGCGTGCTGGCCGTCGAGCGCATCTCTGCGCTGCAGAGCGAGCTGACCAAGTCGCGTGCGATGAACCTCGCGCTCGCGCAGGATCTCGAAGCAGCGCGCCGTCAGTCAGAACGTGCGACTGAAGAAGCGCGCATGCGCATGGACGAAGCGCGGCGCCTCTCGAAGGAGATGGAGGGTCGCGTCACGCTGCTCTCCGAGTTGGAGCGTGAGCTCGAAGCGCTCGAGGGTGAGCGCAACGAGTCGCTGCTCGCGCTGCAGGAGTCGCGTCAGCTGCTCGAGGTGCGCGAAACCGAGAACCACGAGCTGAACGAGCTCGTCGCGAAGAAAGACGCGGAGATCTCCGACTCGCTCGCGGAAGAAGAGCGGCTCGCGGGTGAGCTCGAGGTCGCGCAGGAGACGATGAGCTCGCTGCGTCGCAGCGCCGACGCGCTCAAGGGCGAACGCGACACGCTGGCGCGCCAGGTCTCGGAGCTGACGCGCGAGCGCGCGGAGCTGTTGGAAGCCCGCAAGGCGCTCGAGGCGGTTCACCGCGCGTTGTCGTCGGCGGCGATGCGCTGACAGAGCGGAAGGTGTCGTTGCCACGCAGGTCGATCATGCGCCGGGAGAATCACCAGCTCCGGGTCGACCGCGTGCAGCTGAACCAACTTTGAGACCTGCGCGTCGTTCGCCGCTCCGTCTTCGTCGGTGAACGCGCGCATCAGCCACGACTTCTGCGTGTTCGTCTCGAGTGACTCCTGCAGGTTGATGAGGTCGCCGACGTGCGCGAGCCGAAGCCCCGGCGTGTTCACGAACGTCACCACGCTGCCGGGGGTGTGGCCGAAGGCAGGCACGACGACCACGCTGCCATCGCCGAAGAGGTCGGCGCGCGAGTCGTAGTTCGCGTACGGGACCGCCTCGAACTTCAGCGCCTCCATGCGGCCTTTCAACGCGCGTGCGTGGGCGGGCACGACGACCTGATTGCCCGACTCGACGAGCGCCTTCTCTTCTTCCGAGAGCCACACCGGCACGTCGGCGAGGGCCGTGAGACCGCCTGAGTGATCAGCGTGTGCGTGCGAGAGAATCACCGCCTTCAACTTCGTGACCCCGAGCTTCTTCAGCGTGTCGACCAGTGACTGGCGCGCCACGTTGCGGCCAGCGGTCTGCGCGAAGACGAAGCGCTTCCACGCGCTCAGGTCTTTCGCGTCGGCTTCGGCGGTCGGCGAGATTCCGGAGTCGATGAGCACGTCGCCGCTCGGGTGCCGCACGAGCAACGCGGCCGACGTCACCTCCCAGGTCTTCGTCTCTGTCTCACCGCCGGTGCCATAGCTGCCCGGCGCGCTGAGCCCTCCGGTGTCGACCCAACAGAGCTGCACCTCAGTGGTGGCGGGCGCCGACGGAATGAACGCGTGCGGCACAGGTGAAGGAAGCGAGGAACAGCCGGCGAGCAACAGGAGCGGGAGTGTCTTCATGTGCGGCACGTTGCGGCGCGCGCTCCGTATTCGCATTGTGGATGTGTGAATGATGCATATTCACGTCATGAATGTGATGGAGCTCGACCTGAATCTCTTGCGAGTGCTCGATGCGTTGCTCGCGGAGCGGAACGTCGGTCGCGCGGCGGCGCGGCTTCGACTCTCGCAACCGGCGACCAGCAACGCGTTGAGTCGACTGCGCGAGTCGCTGGGAGATGCACTCTTCGTGCGCGGGCGCGACGGCATGGTGCCCACGGCGCGCGCGGAGCAACTTCGAGCGCCTGTCGCTGCGGCATTGCGTCAGTTGCACGAGGCGCTCGTCGAGCCTGCGCCGTTCGACCCGAAGACCGCGCGTCACACCTTCGTGCTCGCTGCGAGTGACCATGCGCAGTTGCTGGTGTTGCCTGCGCTCACGGAGCGCTTTGCGCGCTTCTCCGGGTTGCGCCTGCGCGTGGTGCCACTGCCTCGCGACTTTCCGCTCGCTGAACTCGAGACTGGAGAACTCGATCTGGTGCTCGGTGCGTTCGATCGCGCTCCGGGCGACCGTGTCCCGCGTGGGTTGAAGCAGCAGGTGCTCGCGAAGGAGCGCTACGTCGTGGTCGGCCGCAAGAAGCACCCGGCGTTCAAGAAGGACGCGCGCTTCGACTTCGACGCGCCACAGCTTCACGTCTCTCCACGCGGCGGCACCGAAGGGCGCTTCGAGCGGAAGACGAAGCTGCGTCGCAACGTGGTGCTCTTCATGCCGCACTACCTCGTGGTGCCGTGGGTGCTCGTCGGCAGTGAGCTGCTCGCTGCGCTGCCTGAACGTGTGGCCGCGCGCTTCGCCTCTCAGTTCCCGCTCGAGGTGAGGCCGGCGCCGGTCGCGCATGAGCCGCTCGTGGTGCAGCAGCTCTGGCACCCGCTGCGTCAGGAAGAACCGGCGCACCGCTGGCTGCGTGAAGCAGTGCTCAGCGCAGTCGCAGCCACGCGATGAAGCCGTAGACGATAGGCGCAGCGGCGACGACGAAGCCCGCGGCGTCGACCCAACCGACGCCCAGCAGCATCACCACCAACCCGATGCCCGAGGCGAGGCCGAACCACGGCTCCCACTGCTTCATGGCGTCGCCCCCGAGAGCGAACGTGAACGTCGTCGGTCGAAGAACAACCACGCGCCGTTGCCGGTGATGAAGAGCGTCAGCAGGCTGCACAACGTCCAGAAGAGCTTGAGCGGAAGGCCGCCGTAGTTGCCGAAGTGCAGCGGCTCGGCGACGAAGACCGACTGCAGGTACGCGGGCATCTCCAGCTTGCGCGTGACTTCGCCGGTCTCTGCGTCGACGACGGTGACGTCGAGCAGCCGTGCGTCGAGCCCTTCGCTGCCGCCCATCAACACGCCGTAGTGCCGCGGCGTCGTGAAGTCGGTGCCGGGGAAGATGACGGAGCGCACGCCCCAGCCCGGCCGGGCGGTCGCCTCGACAGTGCGAATCACTTCGGTCACTGAAGTCGGTGGCGCGCGGAAGTCGACCGCCGGAGCGCTCTCGAACTCGCGGCGAAGCGCGCCGAGGTCGGTGTACTGCCACACGCCGATGGCCACGCTGCTGAAGCCGAGCAGGAAGCCGGTGATGCTCACCACGACGGCCCAGCCGACGACGACGGCGCCGATGAAGTTGTGGAGGTCCAACTGCGTGAGGCGCTGACCGCGCGCGCGGCGAATCGAGCCGAAGACAACCTTGCGCATGTACGGGCCGTAGATGACGAGCGACGAGAGCAACGACGCGACGACGAGCAGCCCGATGAGCGCGCCGACGAGCCTCCCGATGGGGCCCAGGAACCACTCGGCGTGCAGCTCGAGGATTTTCCCCGTGAGCGTCTTCGAGGGGTCTGCGTCTCCCAGCAGCTTGCCGGTGCCGAGGTCGTAGAAGCGCAGCTGCGCGTGGTCGAAGCCGGTCTCGTTCAACGCCGCGGTGACGACGAGGAACACGCCGGGGTGACCTTCGGGGTCGAGGCCCACGCTCAAGATTCGGTGCTCGGGAAAGTCGCGCGTGGCGCTCTCCATGCAATCGGCGATGCGCGCTTCGGTCGGCGCGGTGTTGGTGGGCACCACGCCCATGGCCGCGTCGATTTCCTCGTGAAAGATGAGGACGATGCCCGTCACGCACAGCAACAGAAACGGCAACGTGGCGACGAGGCTCGCCCAGCGGTGCACCTGGAGATTGAATCGGAACCAGCGCGACGGCTTCTCGCTCACACAGTCGCGGTTAGCCGACTTTGCGAATGAATGTCAAAATCGACCCAGCTCAGAACGTGGCGACGACGCGCCGCTGCCACGCGCAGTCGTCGCGCCGTAGCGCGCGCAGTCGAGTGAGGCCGTCGTTCAACACCTTCGACGCCCCAGCGAGCGCTGCTTCTGCCGCGAGCGAATCCCCCGCCGTGTGCGCCTGGGCGAAGCGCGTCGAGTAGCCGTCGAAGGCCCACGTGAGCTCGGTCATCAAGTCCGGCGCGTCTTCGACGAAGGCATCGGTCACGCGTTGAAAGCGGTCGCTCGTCGCGTTCCAGCGCGCGACTTCGGTCTCGAGCTTCGTGAGCGAGCGCTCTCGCACTTGTTCTTCCTGTCGAGCGAGCGCCGCGTGCAGCGGGTCGTTCTTCGGCAGCGTGCGCACCAACTCGTCGGCCAACGACACCCGGCCCGCGAGCGCGTAGAGCACCGCGAGCAGCCGACTGGCCTCGGGCGTCGTGCGGTCTTGCATGGGCACGGCGCGTACCGTCTGGGCTGCGCGCAACCAGTCACCGGTCGACAGCGCTGACGCGACGTCGGGCAACGCTCCGAACACGTTGGTGCGGTAGCGCACGTCGAGGTCTGTCTCGGCCATCGAGCAGCCGTCGCAGCGCGCGCCGAAGGGCAACACCGTCACCGCGCCGTGGCTCACGCGCGCGTCGATGACGACGGGCCCCACGACGCGAAGCGCGAGCCGCGCTGGTTGTGCCTCAGGCGCCGTCGCTTCGAGCTGATGCACGCCTTCCGTCAGCTGTGGCTCAGGTGCACGGCCGTCGATGCGCAGCGTGACGCCGGGAGCGACGACGGTGAGCGGCGCTGACGACGGCGACACTGCAGGCAGCGGCACCGAGCGCTCCGGACACTGCGCGTGCTCGACGACGGCCACAACCGGTTGACGACGTTTCCACGTACGCCATGCCAGTGCTCCCGAGAGCAGCAGCACCACCACCACGGCGAGCTGCGTGGCTCGGCGAGCGTTCACGGGCTCGCAGCGACCGGCGTCGTCACGTCAGGGCAGGGCAGATGCACCGAGGCCTGCGCCGTCGTCGCGACGTACACGCGCAGGTAGGACGCGTGCGGGTACACGCCGGTGATTTCGATTTTCGCGACGTGCGCGCGTAGACAACCGAGGTCACCTCCGAAGGCGACGTCGTTCGACAACTTCGAGCGCACGGCTTCAAATCGTTGACCAAGGTCAAGTTTCAGCGCTGCGCGCGCCTGATCACGAATGCCGTTGTGGTCGAGGCTCGCCTTCAGGCCGAGCAGGAAGCTCTTCGTGTCGACCGTCGGCTCGAGGTCGGGAATTCGCAGCTCGTTGTCGACGACGACCGGGTGGCCGACGAAGTACAGGTCACCGTCGAGCGTCGCCTTCAGGCCCGCAGCCTCAATGGGCCCGGCGAGGTGCAGCTTCACCACCAGCTCATCGCGCTGCGACGCGTAGACCTCGGGCTTCTCGAGGTAGAGCTGCGGGTAGCTCCTGGTGAAGAACAACTTGCCGTCGGTGAAGGCTGCCGACATCGCGCGCGCGAGCTCGTCGTACTTCGCGGCGACGGGCACGACGACGGTGAACGGACCCGACGGCAGCGTCGCCACGTTCGAGAGTCGCGGCGGGTCAGCCGGAATTTGATTCGTACCGCACGGCAGCTGCACCGACGGCTCGACGACGAAGGCGAGGTCTTTCTCGAGGCCCCCGGCGAACACCGACGGGCCTGCTTCAATCGACGTCACGCGGAGCACGGCGCAGGCCGCGGCGTCTCCGACCTCGAAGGGAATGGGCGCCGCGACGCGCTGGTACGCCTCTTTGACCTTCGGCGAGAGGTCCCACGCGTAGCCGTCGATGTACGTCTCGGTCAGCTGCGTGGCGGCCTCGAGCGCGCCGGCCAGGCCCTGCAGCGTGCGCAGGCGCATGTCTTTCGATTCGAGCTTCACCTTCGCGCCCTGCAGTCGCGCCTTCCAGTCGCTGGTGATGATGGGCTCACCGACGACGGCCACGTTCAACGGAATCGTCTGTCGGCCCAGCATCGGCAGGTCGACCTCCAGCGTGAGCTCGGTCTTCACCTCGATGCGCGCGTCGGCGAAGCGCAGGGAGAAGCCTGAGCGCTTCCACTTCACGGCGCGGGGGCCGCGGAGCTCGAACTGCGTTTCGCCTTCGACGGGGACGGTGGCGTCGAGCGCGCGCCGCAGCCCTTCGTGCGTGGCGTCGACGTGAATGACGAGCTTCGCGGGCACGGGGTCGGCGACGAGTGGTGCGGTCGAAGACGCCGGGCGCGACGGGTAGAGAGGCATGCCGGCGCAGGCTGTGAGCAGCACGCAGAACGCAGGAAGCAGGACGCGCATGGGTCCGTGTACCTAAGCGCAAAGTCGCGCGTTGCAGCAGTTTCCGTAGAGCGCGCACTTTTGTGAGCTGCGAATGAACAACTTTCCGCGAGCGGCAACGAACCACCCATGCCCCAGCGCGTGACCCGTTCTGTCTCTTCGTTGCCGCGAGTTTCTGTCGAGCCGAAGAAGTCGCCTCGCACCACCACGCCCGCGTGGACCGCGCGTGTCACAGCGCGCACCACGGAGACGCCGGTCGACCGCTGGCAACGGCTGCACGCGCCGGTGCTCCAGCCGGTCGTCATCAAGTCGCGCACCATCAGCGCGGAGGCGAAGCAGATGACGGGCATCGCGGCGAAGGAGGCGCAGGAGATCATCGACGCGCTCAACGGCTACGGCCTCGCCGAACCGATGTGGCCACACTTCAAGAGCATGGGCTTTCGTGAAACCGACGCAGGCATGTTGCGCGAGGCGTTGAAGCGCTTCGATGCCTCGCGGCGCACGTCGTTGGTGGGTGTGGCGCGGCTCGAGCCCCGCGCGGCGAATACGCAGAAGCTCGCGGCGCTCGTCGACGCGTTGATCGCCGGAAAATCGGGCGCGGCCGAGCTCGCGAAGTTGCCGAAGCAATTCGTCGACGTGTTGAGTCGCGCGGGTGAATCACGTCAAGAGCGCGCGGCGAACCTGCTCGAAGCAGAGCTCTCGCACTTCATCACCGACAGCCCGGTGGACCTCGTCGACGGCAACACCGCCGTCATTCAGCAAGGTCTGTCAGCGGCGATTCGTGCCGAGACTTCACGACTCGCGGAGGCCGACGACGCCACGCTGCGAAAGATGAAGCACGAGGGCCTCAGCTCCATCGGGTTGCTGCGTGAGCTCGCGGTGCTCAACCCGCGTGAAGCACAGACGCTCGGTGCGGCATTTGCGAGCGCCTTGCACGCGGCGGAGTAGGGTCGCGCGCCTTTATGGGGGATTCAATGAAACGACTGCTGTTTGGAGCGATGGCGCTGTTCATGGGTGCGGGTTGTGCGTCGACCTCGACGATGGGTCTGGCGCGCACGCTCAACAAAGGTGCGGTGCAGGGTTGGGTGGGCCTCGAGGGTGGCGGCATCATCGCGGCGCCGGCGAGCACCGGCAGCACCACGGCTGGGGCCGGAATCGGCTACCCGATGATTGAAGGCGGCGTGCGCGTGGGCGCTTCAGACCACGTCGAGCTCGGCGCGCGGCTCGGCTTCAACGGCATTGGCCTCGAGGGCAAGTTCGCGCTGCTCCGTTCACCGACGATGGACCGCGGCATCAACCTGTCGCTCGCGCCGCAGGTCGGCTTCTTCGGTATCGGCATTGGGCCGGTCTTCGTCGGCTCGCTCACGGCGCAGCTGCCGTTGTTGATTGGTATCGACTTCGGAGGTCACGAGCTCGTGCTCGGCCCGAAGCTCTTCAATCAGGTCTATTTCGTGGGCGTGTCTGACAGTGGCAGCGGCGGCGGCGCCGTCGTCAACCTGCTCTCGGCGGGCGCGTCCGTCGGCTTCGCCATCAAGGCGGGGCCGGTGCGCATCGTGCCCGAGGTCTCGGCGGTGGTGCCCTTCTTCGCGACGGGCGCCATCACCGGCGTGAGCGGCGCGGCGACGGGCACGGGTGTCGGTGGCGTCATCTTCCAGGCGGGCGTCGGCCTCTTGTTTGGCTCTGCGAATTCGTACGAGCGGCCGCTGGAGGTCGCGCCGTCGCTCGAGGCTGCGCCGCCTGCACCGCAGCCGATGCCGTACCCGGTGCAGCCGATTCCGCTGGAGTCGCCGCCGCCTCCGCCTCCTCAGTCGCTCGAAGCTCCGACTGAATCGCCGTGAGGTCGTCGGTCGAGTTTCATCGCCCAGACGAAGGCCGCGCCGAGTGACACGCACGGCGCGAGCAGCATGAAGACGGCGGCGCGGCGGCGGTCGTGCTGCAACGCCACCAGGATTCCACCAGCGAGCCACGTGACGAGCACGTCGCTGGTGATGGAGCTCTGCGCGGGGTCGCGGAGCACGGCGCTCACCAGCTCTGAGGGCGCGTGGCCGGCGAGGCGAAGTGTCGCGACGACGTGAATGACGACGCAGGCCGCAGCGACCGCGAGCGCAATCGGGCGCGTCGGCAAGGTGCGCGCGCTCTTCTCTGACATCACCGCGGGAATCAGAATCGCCGCGTGCAGCACGAACATCGCCACCAGGAACGGCGCGCCGCTCAGAAACGGGGTCGCCAGCAGCGCTCCGCCCGCGAGCGAGAGCCCGACCGCGAGTGACGTCGGCGTGCGCGCGTCGAGCGCTGCGCTCGTTGGCTCCGTGCGGAGGCGCTGCGCGAAGAACGGCAGGGTGACGCTCACGGCGACGCAGGTCGCGAGCCACAGGTACGCCCACGCGCGAACCCCGAGACGTCGCCCTTCGACGGTCATCCACAGCGCGCCCGGCAACGCCCAGCCCATCAGGTGTTGCGACCACCACCACGCGGGCGCGGTCTCGGTGACGCGACGGTACGCATCGAAGAAGAGGTTCGAATCGCGACTCCACGCGCTGAAGCTCGGGTAACGCGCGACGTCGTCGCTGGTCATCTTCAGCATGAACGTCCACGTGAGCGCGAAGCTCACCAGCGCGACGCCGCGCCACAACCACGCGATTCGATCTGACGGCGGCCGATGCGCGCGATGCGCGCGCACCAACGACACGATGGCGACGACGAGCCCGAGCCACACCACCAGCGACCACGCGCTCGCCAGAGACGAACTCACGGCTGCCGCTCCTGCGCGCGGCGTTCTTCGAGCGCCTTCACGATGGCTGTGTGTGCGTCGCGATCGAGCGGGTACTTGAGCAACACCACGAACGCGACGGCGTTACACACGCACGGCACCGCCACGTAGAGCACGCGCAGCACGAGCAACACCTGTGGCGACTGCTCGACGTTGGGCAGGTACCCCGCGAGCCCGAGCAGCGGCAGCGCGAGGCCGACCCCGAGCGCGGCGGCGAGCTTCTCGGCAATCATCCACAGCCCGATGAGCTGACCGTCGCGCCGCGAGCCGTTCATCAATTCATCGTGGTCGATGGCGTCGGCCTGCATGCTGGGCGCGAGCGCGACGGTGGCCACCGCGCCCAGCCCCGAGAGCACGATGAGCACCGCGAAGAGGACGTGGTCGCCGCGCCCGAGTGGAAAGACGAAGGCGAAGGGCACGGTGTTGAGCCCCAGCGCTGCGAGCCACGCGCGCTTCTTTCCGAAGCGACGGGCGATGACGTTCCACACCGGTAGCGCGGCGAGGCCGGCGCCGAGAAACGCGACGAGGTACAGCCCGACGTTCTCAATGCCGATGACGTACGTGCCGTAATACGTGGCCAACGCGCCGGGCAGGTTGTTGCCGAGCGCAGCCACGGTGTACGCGATGAGCAGCGTCGCGAACGGCTTGTGGCCCAGCCCCTGGAACATCGCTCGGAGCGTCGCCGGTGCCTTCACTTCGCGGCGAAGCGGCTCGCGAACGCGCAGCACGCAGACGGCCGTGGCGAGTATCAACAGCGGCGCGGCGATGAGCGCGAACGTGGCGAAGCGCGCGCGTTCGAGCTCGAGGCCTTCGAGCTGCGAATAGAGCGCACCCAACGCCAACGGCGCCGCCATGGCGACGGCGGAGCCGACGACGAACAACGCTTCACGCACCGCGAAGAGGCTGTTGCGCGCGTCGAAGTCGCGCACCAGCTCGGGGCCCAGCGCGCGGTAGGGAACGGCGAGCGTGGTGAGCAACACGAAGAACAGCGTGACCAACGTCGCGCACCACGCCGTGCGGAAGAGCTCGCTGCCGTCGGGCGGCATGTAGAGCCCGAGCACCACCAGCGCGAGCAGCGGCGCCGAGACCGCGAGCCATGGAATGCGGCGCCCGAAGCGCGTCGACGTGCGGTCTGAAGCCCAGCCGACGAGCGGGTCGATGATGGCGTCGAGCGCGCGACCGGCGAGCACGATGAAGCCCAGCGCTCCCACGCTGACGCCGACCACGTCGCTGTAGAAGCGCGGGAGGTAGATGAACATTGGCGCGCCGACGAGCGCGATGGCGAAAGAAGGAACGCCGTACGCAAGCCGCGAGACGGAGCTGTTGGGGGTCGCAGGCATCGACGAGCGGCCAGACGCTAACGCGGCGGCGTATTCTCGGGTGAGTCATGACCGTCGAACTTCTGCGTCGCGCCGAGCTCTTTGCTTCCATTTCAGACGAGGCGCTCGCCGCCATCGCGCGCGACTGCGAGACGATGCACGTGCCGGGGCGCCGAGAGGTCTTCGCGCGCGGCGCGGCGTCTGACGGCATGTACATCGTGGTGCGTGGGCGGCTGTTGGTGGTCGACGACGTGTCGCGGGTGCTCTCGCACGTCGGCCGTGGCGCGTACGTTGGCGAGCTGTCGTTGCTGACGGGCGCGCCGCGGACGGCGACGGTTCGCACCGCGCGCGACTCGACGTTGCTGCGAATTCCCCCCGATGTGTTTCAGCGCGCGCTCGAAGCGCACTCCGGCGTCGCGTTGAACGTCGCGCGCGCGGTGACCAACATCATTTCGCGCGGCGAGGCGTTGGCGTCGACGCAGGTCTCGACCATCGCCGTGGTGTCCGGTGAGCGCGACGGAGACGTGCGTTCGTTCTCAGCGCAATTGGAGCGCGCGCTGTCGACGCTCGGCACCGTGGCTGTCGTCGACCGCGCGCGGGTGGCGCAGCATGCGGCGGCTGCTGAGCTGACCGACGCGCTCGATCGCCTGGAGGCCGACCACGCGTTCACGCTCTTCATCGGAGAGGCCGACGACACGCCGTGGACCCAGCGGTGTCTTCGTCAAGCAGACCTCGTGCTCGAGGTGGCGCGTGGTGCTGAGCACCCGCGCGACGCTGGCAACGTCGCGCTCGAGAGCGACGCGCCGAGGGACCTCGTGGTGCTGCGCTCGACGACGCCGGTGGCCGCGCGGCTCTCGAGCGGGAGCTACCGCTCGCATCACTTCGTTCGTGAAGGCAGCGCGCCCGACTTCGCGCGGCTGGCGCGCAGCATCGGAGGTCGCGCGCACGGCATCGCGTTGTCGGGTGGCAGCAGCCGCACCGCCGCGTACGTCGGCGTCTTTCGCGCGCTCACCGAGGCCGGCGTGCCCGTCGACGTGATTGCCGGGACGAGCGGAGGTGCGTTGGTCGGCGCGATGTTGGCGCTCGGTTGGGACCACACGCAGATGCGTGAAGGCCTGCGTCACATGGAGCGGGCGCCGTTGTGGCGCGACCTCGGGCCGCCGCTGCTGTCGGTGATGAGCGGCCGCGTGTACGAGCAGCTGCTGCGCGAGTTGTTCGGCGACGCGCGCCTCGAAGACCTGGCGACGCCGTTGCTGCCGGTGTGCGCGCGGCTCCGCGACGGCGCGGTGGTGACGCCGGGGCGCGGTGAAATCTGGCGCGCGATTCGAGCGAGCACGTCGCTGCCCGGCATCTGGCCGCCGGTCGAACGTGACGGCGAGCTGCTCGTCGACGGCGGCATCTCGAACAACCTGCCGGTGGACCTCGCGCAGGCACGTTGTGGCGCCGGCTCCGTCATCGCGTGTGACGTGAGTGAAGACTCGGCGTTCGAGGGCATCGTGGTTGGCGAGACGCCGTCGGGTTGGTCGCTGCTCGCGCAACGGCTGTGGCCGTTTGGTGAACGAAAGCGAACGCTCGGCATCGTCGAGGTGGTGGTGAGCGCCACCTGCGCGCCGAGCACGCGCGTGCAGGCTGACGCCATCGCCTCGGCGGCGCTCTACGTGCGACCGCGCGCGACGGGCACTGACACGTCGGTCGATGCGTTGGTGACTCGAGGCTACGAAGCGACGAAGGCCGCGCTCGACGCGATGGACTCGCGGGCGCTCGCGCGGCTCGGCGTGCGCGCGTTGACCACGACGTAGTGGAGCCACTCGCGGCGACGTGCCAGCGCCGCCGCCCACGCCGTGACGAGCGGCTTCGACCAACCCGCGTCGCGCGTCGTCGCCTGATGCGCTTCGCGGTGCGCGCGCATGAACGCGGCGAACCCGTCGAGCACCGCTTCATCGAGCCGCTGCACCACGACGTCACGAAAGCCCGCGCGCTCGAGCTGCGCGACGTACGCACCTTCCGTGACGAGGTTCGCCGATGGAATCGCGCAGGCCCGCGCGGCCACAGCGAGCGCTGCACGCGCGAGGGCTCCACGCGGCGCCTGGTCGATGACGACGTCTGACACGCCGATGCGCCCACCGGGCTTGAGCACCCGCGCGGCCTCTTCGAAGAAACGTGTGCGCGGCGCGAAGTGGTACGCGGCGTCGACGCACAGCACCGCGTCGAACGACGCCTCGCCGAAGCGCGAGAGGTCGACGGCGTCACCCACCTCGACCTGCAACCCCGCAGCGCGCGCGAGCCCGACGTCGCGCGGTTGCAGCTCGAGCCCCACCGCGCGTGCGGCGCCAAACCGCTCCACCCACAGTCGAAGCCCTTCGCCCGCGCCGCACGCGACCTCGAGCACTGCTTCGCCTGAGGACAGCGACGCGGCTTCACCGACGCGAACGGCGAGCGCCTCACACGCTTCGGCGTAGGTGCGTGCGCGGGTCCAATCACCGAGGTTGGCCCACGCGCGCGACAAGCCGCTGCGGTGGAGCAACTGGCGATCAATCTCGAAGCGACTCGTCATATGTGCGCCGACGCGCAATGTAGAATGACTGCGACCACCTCATGAAAATCGCGATCATCGGAGCCGGAATCGCCGGCCTCGCAGCCGCCTGGCGGCTCGGTCAACGAAACGACATCACGCTCTTCGAACGGCACGCTTCGCCGGGCATGGCGGCGCACGGCGCGACGATTGGTGAGGGCCCGAATGCTCCGCGGGTCGACGTGCCGCTGCGCGTTTTCTACCCGGGCTACTACCCGCAGCTCACCGCGCTCTACCGCGCCGCCGGCATCGAGTCCGAGCCGGTCGACTACTCGTCGACGCTGCACGACGCGCAGGGCACGCCGTACTTCGGCTACCGAAACCTGCTCGTGGGGCCGTTGGCGATTCCGCTGCCGTTGCGGCGCAGCTTCCTGGGGTCGCGCGGTCGTCGAATCGTTCGAGACCTGCTGCGACTCCAGCGACAGCCCACGGCGGGGCTGGGCGAGCGCTCGATTGGTGAGCTGCTCGCGACCGACGGCTATTCGGCCGAGTTCCGCGACGGCTTCCTGCTGCCGGCGTTCGCCACCATCTGCACGTGCAGCTACGAGAACGTGCTCGCCTTCCCCGCGTTTCACGTCGTCGACTACCTCACGCGCGGCGTCTTCTTGACCAGCGTGCGTCGAGCGCGCGGCGGTGCAGCCGACGTGGTGCGGCGGCTCATTCCCGGCAACGCGCAGGTCCGTTGCGGCGTCGACGTTCGTGCGGTCGAGGCTTCCCTGACGCACGTGGAGGTCAGCGTCGACGGCGCGAAAGAACGCTTCGACCACGTCGTCATCGCCACGCAGGCCAACCACGTGCTCAAGCTCTTCACCAACGCGACCGACGAAGAGCGCACGGTGCTCTCGGCCTTCCGCTACGAGCGCGTCGACGTGGTGATGCACACCGACCAGAAGCTGCTGCCGCCGCTGCGCAGACACTGGGGCTCGGTGAACCTGATGGTCTCGCCCACGTTCGACAGACCCATGTCGACCATCTGGATGAACGCGGTGCAGCCCGAGCTGCGCTCTGCCGAGCCGGTGTTTCAGACCGTGCACCCGCTCGTCGAACCGGCGGCCGAGAAGGTCATCGCCTCGGCGCGCTTCGAGCGCTCGGTGGTCGACGTGAAGAGCGCGCGTGCGTTGGGTGCGCTCGACGCGCTTCAGCGGCAGCCGGGCCGTCGCGTGTGGTTCTGCGGCTCGTACGCGAGGCCGGGCATTCCGCTCCTCGAGAGCGCCGTGGCGTCGAGTGAGCGCGTGGCCGATGCGCTGCGCTTCAGGACCTGACGTCAGCCGCGCGTGTGCTTCGAAATGTAGCGACCCACGTCGATGGGCGAGACCGCCGTCGCCGCCATCACGCCGCCCATCATCGCGCCGATGACACCGACTGACGTCATGTCGGCTCCGGCGAAATACAGCCCGTCGATGGGTGAGCGCGGCCGCAGCCACTTGTTGGCGAAGCGCTCGGGCGTGGGCTCGAGGCCGTAGATGCTGCCGCGCGCCGGGCGCACGAAGTGTTCGGTCGACAGCGGCGTCGAGAGCTCCACGAAGTCGACCAGCGGCGCGAGCTTCGGCAGGCGCTGCAGCAGCTGCGAGAGCAACATCTGCTCGAGGTCTTTCTTGAGCGTCTCGTAGTCGTCACCGCGGCGGCGCCAGCGCTTGTCCTTCCACGCGTTGAAGACGTCGTAGTCGACGAAGGTGACGACCTCGGCGGTGTGCTTGTCGCCCTTGAAGTCGGGGTCTTTCATCGACGGGAAGCTCACGTACAGCACGCGCGCGGGGTCTGGCTTCTGGCCGACGGCAACAGGCCACGCTTCCTGCTCGTGCGTCCACGTGTCGTAGAACCACTGGTTGGCCGACGTGGCGCCGGCTTCACGAATGTCGCCCTTGAAGCCGACGTACAGGCACACGTGCGCAGGTGCGGGCTTCAGCTTCGCCACGCTGTCGGCCCACGGTTTTTCACGCAGCGCCGGGGGCAACATCGCCTCCACGGTTGGGCGCACGCCGGCCGCGCTGACGATGACGGGCGCGCGGAACTCGGAGCCATCTTTCAAGCGCACGCCGACGGCGCGGTTCCGTTCGACGAGAATCTCTTCGACGTCGCTGACGATGCGCGTGGCGCCGCCGGTCTTTTGCACGGTGCCCAGCAGCGTGTGCGCCAGCTGGCCCGAACCTCCGACGGGGTAGAAGCCGCCCCACAAGAAGTGCTTCACCACCAGAGCGTGCATGGCGAACGCCGAGCGCTGCGGAGGCACGCCGTAGTAGCCCCACTGCGCGGTGAGCAGCGCGCGCAGGCGCTCGTCGGTGGTGAGCTCGCCGATGACGTCGGCGGTGGTGCGCTCGAGGTACGGCTTGATGCCGCGCTGCAGGAACCCGTCGGTGAGCCACGACGTCGCGTTGGGCAGCACGCGCGACATCGCGTAGCTCATGAAGTGCCGCGTCACCTGCTTGCACAGCGACAGGTACTTGCCGATGGCCGCGCCCTCTTTGGGGAACGCGGCCGCGAGGTTCTTGCGGAACTGCGTCGGCGAATCGGGGAAGTCGATTTGGAAGCCGTCGGGGAAGTGGAACTGGTCGTACGTCTTGCCCAGCGAGGCCCACTTGAGCTCGCCGTCAGTCAGCGCGGTCAGCAGGCGGCCCGGCATCGCCTCGGGCATCACCTCGCCCACCGCGTGCACGCCCACGTCCCACGTGTAGCCCTTGCGCGAGAACGTGTGCGTGAAGCCGCCGGGCAGGTAGTGCTGCTCGAGCACCAGCACGCGTTTCCCCGTCTTCGCCAGCAGCGCTGCGCACGTCATGCCGCCCATGCCCGAGCCGATGACGATGACGTCGAACGTGCCGCTCGGGCTCTCTCGGCTCCAGGGTCTGTCGGGGCGCATTGGGGCCTCGAACCTATTCGCCTACAGAGTGGGCAGGGGTGGTTGTTTATGCGCAGGGGCTTGCGGTAATGCGCGCCGACCCTTGCTCACTCTCCTCCTCGTCAGCGTGCTCGCCGCGCCCATGCCCGGTGACGCCGAGGCGGCTCGTTTCAGGGCGGCTTTCGAGCGTGGTGAGGCGCTGTTTCAGCAAGGTGATTTCGGCGCCGCCATCGCCAACTTCCGCGAAGCCGACCGCGCGCGCGCGACGCCCGAAGTGGCCTACGACCTGGCCAAGTGCTTCGAGAAGCTGGGCGACGAGGCGTACACCGTCTTCTATTACCGGCTCTACATGCGCCGGGCGCCGAACGCGCCTGACACGCTCGACGTGGCCGAGAAGGTGGGCCTGGTCATCGCCCGCATTGAAAGTGAAGGGCACGGCTTTCTCGAGCTCGACGCGCCGCGCGCCGACGCGGTGACGGTTCAGGGCCGCACGTACCCCGCGCCGCCGCTGGCCCTGTTTCTGCCGCCCGGCGAGTACGAGGTGAGCGCCGTTTTTCCGTCAGGCCTCAAGACGATGTCGGTGCAGATCCGCACGGGGAAGACGACGACCGTGTTCTTCGAGCCGGTCGCGCCGCCCCTGGTGCCGCTCGAAGACGCGCTGTCTGAGGCGCTCGTCGCGCAGGGCGTGCAAGCCGCGCCGGGCCCGGGCGTGAAGCCGCTGCGCGTGGCGAGCTATGTGGTGTTCGGCGTCGGGCTGGCGGCGCTCATCGCCGGCATCACGCTGGGCGCGCTGTCGGGTGGTGACGCGGCCGCCGCGCAGAACAAGCAGCTCACGGTGGGCCAGGCCAACGCGCTCGCGGGTGCGGCCAACGGCAAGGCGCTGGGCGCGAACCTGCTCTTCGGGTTGGGCGGCGCGGCGGCGGTGAGCGGCGCGTTGATGTTCGTCTTCTCGATGCCTGAGCCCGGCATGAAGCAGGGAGCCGCGAAGTGAAGGCCTCACGCCTGCCGCTGTTCTTCTTCGTCGCGCTCTCGGGCTGCGACACCAACGTCACCATCGACCCTGAAGGCTACCGCTGCGACGCGCTCAACCCGTGCCCGAGCGGTTATTCGTGCGTGGCCGGCGCGTGCCGCCGTGGCGTGGTGGTCGACCCTTCGTGTGACGGCGTGACGTGTGACGCGCCGCCGGCCCCGACGTGCACGAGCGGCGCTTCGCTGCGCACCTTCAACGGCCGCTGCGTGTCGGGCCAGTGCCAGTACGAGCCGCTCGACATGACGTGCGCCAACGCGTGCGCTGCGGGCGCGTGTGTCGACGCGTGTGCGGGCGTGACGTGCAACGACGCGCCCGACGCGGTGTGCGCCGACGCGGCGACGCTGCGCACCTTCGCGATGACCGGCGCGTGCGCGGGAGGCGCTTGCAGCTACGCGCCCACCGACGTGGCGTGCCCCAACGGGTGTGAGAACGGCGTCTGCAAAGGCGTCGACCTCTGCGTGGCGATGAACGTGACGTGCGCCATGGCCCCGCCGCCGACGTGCATGGGCGCCACGCGCCGCGTGTACTCGGCCGGCACGTGCGCGCCCGGCACCGGCCAGTGCAGCTACACGCAGGTCGACACGCCGTGCCCGAACGGCTGCGCGCTCGGCACGTGCTTGATGGCGAGCCTCTCTTTTTCGCAGACCGGCCCGCGCGTGCGCTTCGCCATCAACGGCATCGACGTGGCGCCGGGCTCGTCGGGCAACTCGGCGCTCGCGGTGGGCAACGGCGGCAAGCTCGCCCGGTGGGACGGCACGCAGTGGTCTGAATTGACGACGCCCTCGACGGCCGACCTGCGCGCGGTGACTTTCGTGACGGGCACCGTGGCGTGGGCCGTCGGCGCGAGCGGCACGGCGTACTCGGTGCGGGCCTCGACCGGCGCGGTGCAGGCGCAGAGCCTGCCGAGCAGCAGCATGGCGAACCTCCGCTTCGTCAGCGGCCGGGGTGAAGGGGAGCTGCTTGTCACCGACGCCGTCGGCGGCTGGTGGCGCTTTCGTGGCAACGCGTGGTCGAGCGGCGCGCTCCCCATGGCCAACGCGCCGTGGGTGGTTCGTGGCGCGCACCTCGACGAGTCGCTGCGTGAGCGCGTCGTCGGGAGCTGCGCTGCCGGTGCGTCGCGGCACCGCTGTGTGGCGTACCGATTTCTGGGTGGCTCGACGACCACCTTCGCGACCAACAATCAAGCCGGCGGCCCCTTCACCGCGGTCGGCGGCAGCTTCGAGGTGCCGACGAACATCAGCAGCGAAGCGGCGCTGGGCCTGGGCGACGACACGCTGGGTACGCACACCAACCTCGGCGTGCTGGGCACCATCAACGCGTCGCCGGTGATGGCGGGCGAGGGCGTGGTGGGTATCACCGCGCAGGCCGTGAACACCGGGCGCGACGTGTACGTGTTGACGTCGTCGGCCGACCCGATGAGCGGCGGCAACGGGCGCGGGCGGCTCTACCGGCTCGCGCGCAACGTGCTCTCACAGGTGAGCACCACCGAAGCGCTGGTGACGTACTTCGGCGAAGAGACGCTCTCTGCGAACGACGCGAACGGCGTGCTGGTGGCCGAGGTGCGCCGCGCCGACAAGGTGAACAACATCTTCCGCCGTGGGCCCATCACCAACGAGGCGCTCGACGTGGGCGAAGACTTCGTGGGCGCGTCGCTCGACGGTACGGGCGCGCTGGTGCTCGCGAGCCGCTACGGCGACGTGGTGGTGCGGGCGGGGGCGTCACGCACCTTCGAGTTCCGCCGCGCGGGTGGTGACTGGGCCATTCGTGGGCTCGAGGCGCGCAACGGCACCGGCACGCTGCTGGTCGGCCAGTCGGCCACCACCGGCGAGGGCGTCATCGTGCGCAACGTGGGCCCGGTCTTCACCACGCTCGCCACGCGCGCCGGCGCCGTCTTCAACGCGGTCTGCCGCGTGAGCGACACCGAAGGCTGGGCGGTCGGCACGGGCGGCGTCATCTACCGCGTGACGTCGAGCATGGCCGCGAGCGTGATGTCGCCCACGACGCGAGACCTCACGGCGGTCGACTGTGCGGCGGGCGCTGCGGTGGCCGTGGGCGCTGACGGCACCGTGCTGCGCCTGGTGAACGGCGCCTGGGAGCCCGTCACCCCCGCCTACCCCGACACGCAGCGCCTCACGACCGTGCAGCTCGTCGCGGGCGGCGCCTTCGTCGCAGGCAACGGCGCCTTCGCGCGCTTCTCGACGACCAGTGGGTGGGAGCCGCTGACGCCGCCGCCGGGGCTGACGCGGCTCATCGCGCGGGGCCCGCAGGAGCTGTACGGCGCCTTCGTGAATGGCCCGATGAGCTCGGTGCACCGCTTCGACGGCGCGCTCTGGAGCCCCGGCCTCGTGAGCGTGACGGGGGCCCTGGGGGGGGGTGTGCAAGCGGGGTCGCGAGTGGTATGGGGTGGGACTCTCGGTGCCATCGTCGAAGGTGGCTGAAGTTCCAAAAAGGGGAGGAATTTCAAATGGCTGAGCTGGACCCTCGCTTCCGAATCCGTGCCCCGTTGCGCTGTGACGGCATCGGTCGCCTCGACTGCGCCGAAGACTCTGTTTCAGGCGAGCGCCTCGCGGTGCGCTGGGTGCCGCTCGAGGCCAACGGCGAGCTGGCGGTGAAGGCCTGCGAGAAGCTGCCGCAGCACCCGACGCTCCCCCGCATTCTGCAGACCGGCCAGGTGGGCGTTTCGGCCTTCGTGGCCATCGACTTCCCCATGGGCGAGACGCTGGCGGCGCGCGGTGAAGAGCCGCTCGAGAACGAGCCGTTGCTCAAGCTGGCCGCGCAGCTGTCTGACGCGCTGGCCACGGTGCACGCGCAGAGCGTGGTGCACGGTGAAATGAGCCTCGACTCGGTGCTGCTGACCGCCGCCGGCCAGGCCGTGCTGTGGGACATGCCGCTGGTCATCGCCAACCGCTTGGCGGATCGCCGTGGCGAGAACCGCTTGATGCAGAACCTGGTGAAGACCGCGCCGTACCTCTCTCCCGAGCGCGCGCGCGGCGAAGGGGCCAGCACCGCCGGTGACGTGTACGCCCTGGGCGCGGTGCTGTGCGTGGCCGGTGGTTCTCCGCTGCCGTCGTCGGCCACCACGCTGGGCGCCGTGCATCAGGTCTCGTCGGGCGAGTGGAAGCCGCGCGTGCCGCCGGGCCTGCCGGACCACTGGCGCAACATGCTGGGGCGCATGATTTCTGCCGAGGCCTCGGAGCGCCCGAGCGCCGTCGAAGTGGCGATGGCCTTCGCGCGCGTGCCCGGTCAGCACACGCTGCCCACGGTGCCCGAGCTCCCCGCCGTGCGGCTGCCTGCGGAGCTTCTGCTCGCCGCCGACGTGATGATGAAGTCGCAGGTCGAAGCCATGCGCGCGCCGACGCGGGAGATCCCCGTCGAGCAGGTGCAGGCCGCGGCGCTCGCCAGCGTCGACCTGACGCCGGTGACGCCGACGCCCGCGTTGCCGCTGTCGACCGACGCGATGCCACAGCTCGAGCTGGCCGCGCCGCCGCTCTCCGTCGAGCCCACGCCGCACCCGTTTCTGCGCGCCGCGCTGCACGCCGTCGAAGCGCCGCAGCCGCGCACGTCGAGCTCTGACGCGGTGCCCGCGGCGACGGCGCCTGCCACCGAAGCGGCGCACCCGTTCATGCGCTCGGTGATGCACGCGCGCACCGTCACCGGCGAGGCGCTCATTCAGGCCCACGGCACGGAGCGCGACGCAGTTCGCATTCCCACCGTCGAGTTCGAGCTGGTGCGCGACTCGGTGCCGCTCAACGACGGCATCTCGGTGTCGCGTCAGCTGCTGGCCGACGGGGCGGCGAGCGTCTCGGCTGAAGAGCAGGCGGCGGTCACCGACCAACGCCGCGTGTGGTCGATGTTCGGTGCGATGGCCGGCGCGGCGCTCGCGCTGGTGTTGGTGGTCGTCGTGCTGGCGCGCCGTGAGCCGGAGGTCGTGAACCTGCCGGTGGCCGCCGCGACGCCGGTCGCGCCCGTCGTCGTGAAGCGCGAGCTCGAAGAGCTGGCGCCGCTGCCCCGCATCGCCGCGCCTCCGAAGCCCGTGAAGCGCGCGGCCCCGGTCGTCGCTGCGCCTGAAGTGAAGGCCGAGGCAGCGCCCGTCGCCGAAGTGGCGCCCGCGCCCGCGCCGGTAGCGCCGCAGTTCGAGTTTCTCGAGGCCGCCGAAGCCCCGAAGAGCGAGCTCAAGCGCCCCGAGCTGTAAGTCGCGCTTGCGCGCGCGCACGACGCCCGGCAGACACCCGGGCGCGAATGCGTGCACCGCTGACTGACGCTGAGCTCGACGCCCGCCTCGCGCGCCTGGGTCTGGTGCGTGACCCGAGCATCACCAACCCACCGCCGTCGAAGAACCGCACGGTGGTGTGCAAGGTGAAGTCGGGCAAGAAGCGCGTGCTCGTCAAAATCGCCGATGGCCCGGGCAACGTGGGGGTGTTGCGCGAAGGCTCGGTGCTCGAGCGCGTCGAGCCGCTCTCACGCCATGCGCGCAGCCCGCTGCACCTGCCGCACGTCTACAGCTTCGACCCCGCGCACGGCCTGCTGGGCCTGGAGTGGATTCCCAACGGCGAGACGCTGCACCACTTTCACCGGCGCTCCGGCGAATACCCGCGGCAGGTGGCGGAGCAGGTCGGCAACGCGCTCGGGTACTTGCACCGCATGAGCCGCGAGGGCCGCTCGCACTACGCGCTGGCCGACACGTTCCGTGACGACTCAGACCTGCTCGAGTGCTTTCTGCGCATGCGCCCTGACTTCTACGCGCGGCTCTCGACGGCGGGCATCGACTTCTTCGCCAGCGTGCAGGCCGACTCACAGGCGATGCAGGGGCTGCAGGCGCTCTCGGCGCAGCAGCTGCGTGAGAGCGAGAACGCGCTGTTGCACGGCGATTTGCGGCAGGCGAACCTCTTGCGCGTGACGCGTGCGGGCCGCGCACCGCACGTGGTGTACCTCGACTGGGAGCTCTCTTTCTGGGGCGACCCGGCGCGCGACCTGGGGAGCCTGTTGTCTGACTACGTGCTGGGTTGGTTGGCGCCCGAGCACCGCAGTGAAGTGCTGGCGCGGCCGACGCTCGAGCAGTTCGCGCACGCGATGCTCGGGAGCTACGCGGCGGCGCGCGAGAACGGCTTCAAGCTCGACGGCGACTTTCAGGAGCGCATCGTGCGGTGGATTGGCACCGCGCTGCTCATCTCCGTGTACGGCATCTCGCACTACGAGCAGCACCTCGACGAGCGCGCGCTCGGGGTGGCGCGCCAGGCCCGGGAGATGCTCGGCAAACCCGCTGAGTGGCCGACGGTGCTGTGGGGCAAGGTGTCGCCATGACGGGCGGCTCGACCGACGCGCGGGTGCGCTTCTTTCACGCGCGGCGCTTCACGCTGCGGCCGGGTGACGAGCCCGAGCTCGCGCGCGCGTCGGGAGACTCCGGCTACGTCGCGCACCTGACCGCGTGTACGCAGGGCGCCACCGGGTGGGACTGGAGCTTTCGGCTCGTGCGCGTGGGCCACAACTGGGCCTTCGTGAGCGACGGCAAGTTGACGCTCTTCGTCGACGAGCCCGGGCAGTACGTACCGGCCGACGCGAAGGCCGGAGACACCGTCGCGCTCCGCCTGCCGCGCGCGCGAGAAAACCTGCACCCGCATCGGTTCTCGTTGTTCGGCGGGCAGGGCGGCTGCGTCGTCGGTCACGGGTACACGAAGCTCTTCGTGCCCATCACCTATGAAGCGGCGCCGGCGCTCGTCGAGGCGTGCGCCAGCAAGTGGGCGGATCAGCTCCGCTTCTCGCTGCACGTGTCGAACTCGCCGTACGACTACGAGCGCGCCGACGCCGCGGTGATTGACGTCGGCGTGCAAGACGAAGCCGGCGTGGTGCGGTTGCTCGAGGCGTTTCTGCGCCAGTCACCCAGCGCGCTGAAGCCGCGGGGCACGCCGTTCGCGGCGGCGCCGGGGCCGTTGTCGCTGGCCAAGGCCGACGCGAAGAATCGCGCAGACCTCTGCGACGGCTACGGCTGGCGACGGAGCAGTGAAGCGGTGCTCCAGGGCATTTTCTGAGCGCCCCTGGTTGGTCGCCAACCAACCGAACTCGTTGGTGACTGCTGAATTCCCGCACGGTGTCGCGGCACCCTTGCGTCCTCTTTGGCGTACCCACCCACGAGGACAGCGATGAGCTCCGTCAAACGCAACGAAGGCAGCAACGCGCAGGCCCTGGCCGCTGAAGCCGCTCGACGTGCCGCTGCGCAGGCGCGCGCGGAAGCCGCCCGGGCTGCAGCCGCCGCGAAGGCCGCTGCTTCCGCCGCCGCGAAGCTGAAAGACGGGTTCGCCGCAGCTGCAGGCCTGTCGGCGAGTGCGGGCGCGAAGGCGGCTGCGAAGCTCGCTCCGGTCGCGGCGCAGGCGAAGGCCGAGCTCGGCAAGGTCGGAGAAGTCTTCGCGAAGGCGAGCGCTGTGTTGGCGCCTGCTGCTGCGGGGCTCGCGGCGGGCATCGGCGCTGAGGCGAAGGCGCTCGCGGCAGAGCCGGCCCGCGCGTTCGGCCCGTTCAGCTTCGACGTCGGCGCGCTGGCCGACCGTGCACGCGGGCTGGTCGACTCGGTGAGAGACACCGCGAGTCAGGGAGTCGACCTGCTGCGCCAGGGCGCCGAGAAGTTGAGCGACCTCGCCGGTGGCCTCGACGCCGCGAAAGAGCGCGCCATCGACGAGCTCCGTGCGCAGACCGTCGACGGGCCCATCGACGCGCTGAACTCCGAAGGCGACAGCGTGAAGGTGAACCTCGCCGGCGAGTTGATGATTCCCACGCCGATTCCCGACTTGAAGGCCAAAGGCGTGGGCGACCTGTCGGCTGAAATCAAACGCGACGCCGACGACGGGTACACCATCACCACCGAAGCCAACGCGCTGCTCGGCGCGTCGGTGGGCGTCGAAGACCCGGCGGCAGGAAATTCGGCGAGCGGCGACGCGCTCGTCGGCGGCGGCGGCAAGGTGGAGTTCAAGGTCAAGCCGGTGCTCGACGCGAACGGCAACGTCGACCACGTGGCGACGAAGGCGAAGGCGAAAGAGCTCACCGAGGCGCTCGCCCGTCAGGCGTTGGTCGCGGCGGCGGGCCCGGTGACGCAGCCCATGGCGAACGCCGTCGTCGGCCCGACCGCCGAGCAACTCGCGCTCATCAAAGAGAGCTTTCAGGCGATGGAGGTGAAGGGCTCGTCGGCCGTCGCGCTCGCGGCGAAGTTGAACCTGCCGGGCATGGTGACGCTCGACGCGTCGGGCAAGGTTCAGCAAGACCTCACCATTCGCATCGAGAAGGGCGACAAGGGGCTCGTCGTTTCGACGAAGAGCTCGCTCGCGGGCGAGGCCGACGTGCAGGGCGACGGCCCGATGAGCACCGTGAACCTCGGCGCGAATGGCAAGGCGAAGGTCGAGCTCGAGCAGCGCTTCGAGTTCCCCGGCATCCATTCGTTGAGCGACGTCATCGAGAAGGGCTCGACGGTGAAGCCGGAGGTGAAGACCACGCTGACGTTGTCGACCGACGCGCAGGTCGGCGGCGGCACCGGGCTCGGTGGAGAGACCGGTGTGGCCGACGGCAAGCTGAAGGATCAACGCCGCGTCGGCGTGACGACGGAGGTGAAGCTTGAAGTGGGCGACAACCCCGGGCTCATTCGCGAAATCGCCGCAGAGGCGTTGAAGGGCAACCTCGCCGACGCCGCGAAGAAGGCGGGCGACGCGACGAGCATCGAGTTGAAGACGACCGTGTACACCGAGCGCTCGCGCACGGTCGGCGGCAACCTGAAGAACGAGACCATCGGAGGCATCGGCACGAAGGCCGAAGTGCTGGAGCGCGACGTCATCTCGGCGCCGCCACCTCGGAAGACGACGGCGAGCGAGGTCGCGGGTGAAGTGCAGCGGCAGTTGGAAGAAGCGCAGCGCCGCTCGCAGCAGCGCCCTCGCGGCCCGGTGTTATTGCGCGCGTAGAATGCGACAAGTGCGAACGGCGAGAGCCTGCTGGCATGGACTCACCGCCTGTTTCTGACACGAGGTCATCGACGGTGTCGGCGCACTCCGACGTCGCGCCTCTCCGTGCGCGACGAAACGCAGTGCAGCCGAGACCTGCAGCCGCTCATTCGCTGACCTCGACGGGTGCCTGAGCGCGATGTTGACGGCGCGAAGGCGTTGGCTGACGTCCCGTGCGTTGGCGCCTCGCGAATTTCATTCCCAAGCTGTGTGCGCGACGTGTCGTCATGCCCGCGTGCGTGATGAGAGGTCGACGTCGCTCGACGTGCCTTGCGTCGGTTCAGGTTTGAAAGGCGAGACGAGGTGCTCGAGGTAGTTGCGCTCGGCCTCGCCGGGGTTGCCCAGTGGCCAGGTCTCTTCGCCTTCGGGTCGGTAGTACGTGCCGAAGAGCAGGTCGGTCCACGGCGCGAGGTTCGCGAAGTTGTGCTTCGTCTCGCGCGTCTCGAGGTGGTGCCAATGGTGCAGCTCTGGTGCGCCGAGCAGCAGGCGCAGCGGGCCTACCGGCATGCGCACGTTGCTGTGAATGAAGATGGCCCACAGCCCACGCAGCGCGATGAGCCACGCGAGCAACGCCACGTCGACGCCGAGAACCATCGCAGGCACGTTGATGGCGAGCTGCGTGAGGAGCCCGTCGACCGGGTGTTCTCGATGCGCCGCGAGCCAGTCGAGGTGACGACTCGAGTGGTGCACCGAGTGAAACCGCCACAGCCACGGCACGCGGTGTGACGCGTAGTGAAACCAGTACACGCTGACATCTCCCATCCCGACGACGAGCAGCGCTTGAATGACGTACGGCCATGACGTGACGGTGTCGCGAAAGCCGCTCGGTATGAGCTGCGCGATGACGCCGTCGAGCGCGATGAGCAACTGCAGCACGAGCAGCGGCCACGCGAGGTACTGGCCGGCCATGAACGCGAGGTCGGTGAGGAACTCGGGGCGGAACCAGCGTTGCGGGCGCGCCGCGAAGAGCCGCTCGAGGGGCCAGAACACGGCCGGCAGCATCACCAGCGCCATGCCGAGGTCGAGCAGCCGCTGGGTCACGGGGCGCCGCCTCCGTCGGTGTCAGGGCGCGGTGCTGTCCTGGAAACGCTGGCGCCTCCATCGAGGTGCCCCCGCGCGAGCGCCTCGGCCGACATGCCGAAGAGCGGCTTGATTTTGCTGCTGCCGAAGAACGGGTCGGCGAAGAGCGTGATGACACCAATCGCGAAGACGATGGCCACGAGTACGGCCAGCGCTTTGACGATGACGGAGCCGGTGCGGAGCATGGCGGCGAGCATCAGCGTCCGTGGGAGCAGCGTCAACGACGCGACAAGAATCACTGCGCTGCGCGAGCGGAAAACGAAAGAGGCGCGCCGGAATCACCCGACGCGCCTCGAATTTTCAGCCTGTCGTCAGCTCAGCTGCGGCGACGGCGGCGCGAGAGCAGCGCCACGAGGCCGAGCCCCGCGAAGCCGAACATCGAGCCGTCGAAGCTGGTGCAGCCGCAGCTCACGCCACCAGGCGTCGGCGTGTACGTCGGGTCGGTGCCCACGCCGCCATTGCCACCATCGGTGATGGAGTTGTCGGGGCCGCTGCTCGCGGTGGTGTACGTGAAGCCACCGCTGAGCGCGCCGGCTTGCGTGTCGTCGTTGGTGACGACGATGTCGACTGAACCCGCCGCGTGCGCCGCCGTGACTGCGCGGAGCAGCTCGCCGTTCACCACGACGACCGACGTCGCCGCCGAGCCTCCGATGGTGACGGTCGCGCCGTCCGCGAAGCCGGTGCCGGTGACCGTGATGAGCGTGCCGCCTTCGACAGGGCCCGCCGCGGGAGCCGCCGAGCGCACCGTCGGCGCGCCGCGCGTGTACGTGTAGGCGCCGGTCAGCGACGCCGTGGCGCCTTCGACCGAGACCTCCACGTCGACCGCCCCCACCGCGTGCGCCGGAGAGACCGCGTCGAGTTCGGTCTCGCTCACCAATGTCACCTGCGTCGACGCCACGCCGCCGAAGGTGACCGTCGAGCCCTGCGTGAAGCCCGTGCCCGTGAGGCGCACCGCGTTGCCGCCGTTGACGTCACCGCTCGCCGGAGCCACCGCAGTCAGCGTCGGCGGGTCGACGAAGCGGAAGGCGCGGACCAGCTCTGCCGACTGGTTGTCAGCGTTGCGCACCGTCACCGAGACCACGCCGATGGCGCGCGCGGCCGTGGTGGCCGTGAGCTCCGTGGCAGACGTGACGGTCACGTCGGTGGCCGGCGTGGAGCCGAACAGCACCGTCGCGCCCTGGTGGAAACCCGAGCCCGTCAACGTCACCACCGTGCCGCCCGCCGTGCTGCCGCTGATGGGCGAGAGCGAGAGGATTGACGGGGCGCCTTCGAGCGTGAAGGCCGCGGCGAGCGTGCCCGACTGGGTGTCGGGGTTGGTGACGACGACGTCATGCACACCCACCGTGCCGGAGTTGGTGGTCGCCGTCAGCGACGTGGCGCTGGCGACCGCGACCGCGAAGGCGGGAACGCCTCCGATGGTGACGCGCGCGCCCGAGACGAAGTCGGCGCCGGTGATGGTGATGCGCGTGCCGCCTTGCACGGAGCCGCTGCTCGGCGAGATGGCCGCCACGCTGGGCGCGTTGATGTACGTGAAGTTCACCGCGCCGGAGGCCTGCCCGTCGCTGTTGGTCAGAACGATGGGCGCGACGCCTGCGGTGCCGGCGGGCGTGCGAGCCGTGACGCTCGTGGCACTGATGCGGGTCACCGCAGTGGCTGCCGTACCCGCCACCGTCACGGTCGGCGCGGTCAAGAAGTGCGCACCGGTCAGCGTGATGAGCGTGTTGCCCGCCGCGTAGCCGGAGGAGGGCGTGACCGACGTCAGGCTCGGAGGGTCGAAGTTGTAGGTGAAGGCGCCAGTCGCCGTGACAGTTTGGCCGTCGGTCGCGGTGACGACGACGTTGACCGCGCCGTTGACGGTGCTCGCGGGCGTCACCGCAGTCATCGACAACCCGCCAGGCGCCGGCGTGACGCCGGTCGCGAGGTTGGCGCCGATGCGCACCGTGGTGCCCGCGCGGAAGTTCGTGCCGGAGAGCGTGATGGTCTGGCCACCTGACGTGAGGCCGACGTTGGGCGTGATGCTCGCCACCGTAGGCGCGCCGTCGAACGTGAACGCTGCGGGGAGCGTCGCTGACAGGCTGTCGGTGTTGCGAATGCGCACGTCGGCGATGCCGGCGGGCGTCGCGATGGTGGTCGCCCTCAGCTGCGTGGTGCTGAGCAGCGTCACGTTGGTGGCCGCGTAGACCGTGCCGGCCACTTCGAACTCGACGACCGGGTTGGGGCGGAACACCGCGCCGGTCAGCGTCACCACGGTGCCGCCCGTGAAGGGGCCGCGCGCCGGGCTGATGCTCGTCAACGTCGGGGGGCCCGGGGGGTCTTCGAAGGTGTAGTCACCCGTCGAAGCGCCACCAGCACCGAGGCTGTTGGTGACACGCACCGGGAGGGTGCCCGGCACGCTCACCGGCGTGCGCACCACGAGCTGCGTGGGCGTCACGCTGTGAATCGTGCCGCCCGTCGCGCCGAAGTAGGCCACCGAGTTCGAGTCGAAGCCCGTACCCGTCAACGTGACGAGCTGGCCACCTGCCGGCGTGCCTGTCGCGGGCGTAAACGACGCGACGGTGGGCGCGGTCTCGCTGCAGCCCACGGAGATGTTGAGCGCGTAGGGGTCGTTGTTGATGCCCGACGACTTGGCGACGCGCACCGCGTACGTGCCCGTCGTGCGCACCCGGTAGACGAGGCCGTCTGCAGGCACCGTCGGCGTGGTCGACGTCAGCGAGCTGGTGATGCCGCCCAGCGTGGTGGTGGTGGTGGTGTCGTCGGCGAGCGCCAGCACGGCGCCCGTTGAATCGACGAGCGACATCGTGAAGCTGAAGCTGGTGGTGCCTGCGTCGAGGCGGCCCGGCACCTGGTCGAGCGCCGCGAAGACGACGTCGCCAGCGTTGGCGGTGAAGCCGAAGAAGTCGGCTTCAGGGCCGCCGTCGGTCGACAACGTGCCGCTGAAGTAGTTGCCAGGGCTCGTGTTGGCCGTGGCGAAGCTGTTGTTCGGCTCGGTCTCGGCGACGGGCGCACCGGCGCGCACGGCGGTGTAGAGCTGGTAGGGCTCGGCGAGCGTGGTGCTGCTGTTGTGGTTGATGCGCAGGTACACGTCGCTACCGTTGGCGATGGCGCCCGCGAGCACCGGGGCCGAACCGCCGAAGGCCGCAGCGAGGTCTCCGTCGTCGTACTCGATGGTGCCGGCGTCGGTGGTCAGGCGCATGTCGATGTTGTTGCTGGCCGCAGCGGCGGCCTCGGCCATCGCGTACACGCGCGTGCCGGCCGGGAGCGCACCCAGCGAGAAGAAGTCGACGTCGCCAGCAGTGCCGATGCGACCGGTCAACGTGCAGCGGAGCGCGTTGGCTTCAACCGGGGTGCCGTTGGGTTCGGTCTCTTCGACGCACTGGTTGACCTCGAGCGAGAGTTGCTGGCCGCCGGGTGAGAGCGCGGTTTCATCGGCCCACACGTAGACCGTCTGGCCATCGGTCATGGGCAGGCAGGCGAGCTGCTCGGCGATGTTGGTGGTGCGGTTGACGGCGGCGACGCACTGCGGAGGTGCATAGGCCTGCGGAGGCGCACCCGCCGCGCACGAGTCGCTCAGGTACAGCGACGTGTTGGCGCCGTTGCTCTGCGAGTTGAGGCGGATGTTGTACTTGCCCGCGCCGCCGGGCGGCACGGTGAAGCGGTGCACCACGTCGCGGCCCGGTGAGAGGTTCGCGCTCGCCGTCGTGCTGTTGCCGATGCCCACGAAGCAGGTGCCGGCGCCGCCGTCGAGGTTGCCGCCGACCTGGCCGTCGTTGACGGTCGCGGCGTTCGTCAGGAAGTCGAGCGGCTGATTGAGCGTCAGCGCGGGCACGCTCGGGTCGCAGACGTCATTGCTGGGCGGCAGCGGCGAGATGACACGAATCTGGCCGTTGAGGTTGGTGCCCAGCGTGGCTGAACCCCACACCGAGAGCTGCGCGCGGTACAGGGTGCCCTGCGTGAGGTTCAACACCACGCGCGACGCGTTGCCGCCGCCGGGGCAGCCCTGGTCGACGCACGCCCCTGTGGGCTCAGTCAGCGAGCCGCAGGCACCCGTGTACACGCTGAGCACCGAGTCATAGTTCGTCGCCGTGTCGCACGACTCGATGACGTACGGGCCGGTGACCGGCGCGGTGAAGCTGTACCAGACGGTGTTCTTCACCGTGGTGCAGCTCGCGGTCGACTCGGCGGTGGCGGCCGAAGTCTCGATGTTGGCGGTGATGTTCGAGAGCACCGCAGTGCCATTGGTGGGCACCACCAGCGCTTCGGCGTTCGCGCACGCGTCGTTGACGGGCTGCGCGAGCGAAACCGACGACAACAGCGCCGCAGCGACGGCTACGGCCCGGTTCAGCGAGAAAGAAGGAGACACAGAGACCTCGAAAGAGAGTTCGTTTCGCATCGCACGTGACCCGTTCTTCATCGCGGCGTGAAGCGGTAGGCGGTGTTGGGCTGAATCACCGGTTGGTTGATGCCGATGACGTAGGCGTTGTCTCCGGCGGGGCGCGCGAGCCACACCGTCGCGGAGTTGCCGTCGGCGTACGACAAGGCGGTGCCCGAAGTCATCGTGCCGTAGTGGTACTCGATGACGCCGTTGACGAAGAGCTTCGCCTCGAAGTTGAGGTCGTCAGACGGGCTCGTGTTGTAGTGGCGTACGTGAGACCACTGGAAGACCCAGTGCTCTTGCGGCGTGTTGGTGTCTTCGCCTGCCGCGAAGTGCTTCCAGAACAGGCCGGAACCCGCAGGGAGATCGAGGTCGTCCCAGAAGAGCGCGAGCGGGCCCACGGGCACCGACGAGGTCGACGGGTTGGTGGTGTTGCTGAAGTTCGAAGTGCTCACCGAGCCGTAGACCAACCAGCCGTCGTGGCTCATCGACACCACCGGGCGCGGCGCGCCGAAGGTCACCGGTGAAGCCGTGCCGCCATCGCTGATGACGATGGTGTAGGGCGTCGGTTCAGCGCCGGTGCCGGTGTGCACCGCGATGCCGCCCGCGTCGGCGATGTCGACGTAGCGCACGGGGATCGACGTGATTTCGTAGGGGAAGCAACCGACCGCGACGCCGGGCGAGCCGCGCTGCAGCGGCGTCTGGCTCCCGAACGTGGTGGTGGCTGCGCACGCTGAAATGCCGGGGCTGCCGGTGGTGCCGACGATGGGCCCGGGGTCGATGTTGAGGCCTTCACCACGACCGCCGTCGGCCGGGCCGCTGTACGTGAAGCCCGAGCCACCAGCGTCGTTGGTGCCCACGGTGAACGAGCCGCCATCTTCGGGGAAGTGGAAGCCTGACGACGCCCAGGCAAGGCTGACGCCCGCGTCGTCGTTGAGCACCGGGTCGGCCGTGGCGCCGATGACGACGGGCACGCCGGGCTGCAGCGTGAAGCCGTTGGGCACATCGAAGGTCGGCACGCCCGGCACGCGCAGCTGCCACGACGTCAGGTCGAGCGGCGCGTTGGTGCGGTTGATGACCTCGATGTACTGGCCGTTCAACCCGAGCGCGGCGGCGGGGCGGAACATGAACTCCGTCAGCGAGAGGTCGTTGGGCAGCGTCACAGCCTTCGACGTTTCATTCACCAACGAGAAGCTGTCGCCGTTCTGCACGAAGCCGCCGTAGAACGAGCCGCGCGTCATGCGCACGTCGAAGGGCGCGGTGACGGGGCTGAAGAAGTACAGCGCCGAGTTGCTGGTAGGCGTCGCCGTAGAACGAACGGCCAGGGTGCGCGTACCGTCTTGCACGCCGGTGACGAAGCCCGGGCTCGAGGGCAGCACCATCGAGCGGTAGTGGAACGAGACCACGCCTCGCTGGGTGACGCGCGCCTGGAACGTCACCAGGTTGGTGGCCGTCGTGCCGACGCGGAGGTTCTGCCACTGCACGACGAGCGTCTCTTCGGGCGCGCTGCCCAACACCTGCGCGTAGACCGCAGACGTCGCCAGCATCGTCAGGTCGTCCCAGTAGGGGGCGATGATAAAGCGCGGCGCTGACGTCGAGGGGAGCGCGACCTCGGTGCTGACCACGGACACCGGCGCGCCGAACGCCATCCACCCGGCGCGGGAAATCGTCAGTGGGCCGGTCTGCTGCACGCCCCACAGGCGGGTCGAGAACGGCAGCGTGACGGTGACGACGTCGGTGCCCTGCTCGATGACGCGAGCGCCGGTCGCCGAGATGTCGCGGAAGTCAGCCTGGCTGCTCGAGAGCACCTGCGCGTGCGGGAAGCCGTGAAAGACGGCTCCCGGGGTGGCGGTCGAAATGGAGACGTTCTGGCCGGTGTACGGCGTCGGCGGGCTCGTCGTCAGCGTGGGGTTGGCGCCAGTGACGGTCACCGCCGCAGTCGCCGTGACGGTCACCGGCATGCTGCCGAGCAGGTTGTCAGCGGTGAGCGTGAAGGTGGTGTCGGCGGTCGGGTAAGTCGTCACGCTACCGCCTTCGGCTGACTGGCCGGTGGTGCTGAAAATCGCCTGGCCCGTGGAGTCGGTGATGCGCACGCGGCGCGCTTCGAGGGCGGCCCACGTCAGCGTCACAGGCTGGCCTGCGGTGATCGCACTGGGCGACGCGCTGAGCGTCGCGCCGGTCGGAACTCCGACGGTGTCGACCTGCGCGAGCTGCGAGATGCTGGCTCCGAGGCTGTTGGTGGCCGTGATTTCGACGGCGAAGTCGGCAGAGCCGACGGTGAAGCCGAAGAGGCCGTTGGCGGCGAGCGCGCGCGTCGGCGAGCGGTAGACGGTCGCGCCGTCGACCTTGAGCTCGACGGCGTCGGCGGCCAGCGTTTCCCAACGCACCTGGTACGTGCCACCCGCGGCGGCGACCGTCGGCGCATCGAAGCGCGAAATGGTCAGGCCAGTGCCGACGTTCAACTCGACGCTGCGCTCGAAGTGCTCGGTGCCCTTGAAGGCCTCGACGACGTAGGTGACGACGGAGTTGTTCGGCAGCGCGGGCACGGTGTCGACGAACGAGCCGCTGGCGATGTCGGCCGCAGCGGTCGCCTCGTGCAACTGCCCGCGACCCGGGCTTGAGAGGACGACGCGGTCGGCGCCGCTGGCCGTCCACGAGACGGTCACTTCGTCACCGACGAGCGCGGCGCGCGCGCTGGTCGTCAGCGACAGCACGGCAGGCGTCACAGTGACGGTGGCGGTGGCGGTGCGGTCATCGGCGGTCAACACGTAGGTCGTGTCGACGCTGGGCGTCACCGTCAGCGCGCCTGCGGTCAGCTGCCCCTGCGTCGGGAGCGCCTGGCCGTTGGCCGTCAGCGTCACCGTCGTCGCTCCGGGCGCCGTCCACGCGAGGGTCGAGCTCGCGCCGCCGTTGATGATGGGCGGCAGGGCTTGCAACGTCACCCCGGCGGACGCGGCTTCGTTGACGACGACTGAAATGGCCCGCGCGTCGCTGCCGCTGGGGCCCTTGGCGGTGAGCACGAAGAGCGAGTCGGTCTCGACGGTGACGCTGTGCGTCCCCTCGAGCGTGTTGACGGGAACACCGAGGTCGCCAGCGCTGGCTTCACGCAGGTCGATGGTCGTGGCGTTCGACGTCTTCCACGTCAGGGTGACGCTGGCGCCCTTGTCGGGGTCGCGGTTCGAGACCGTGAACGACTCGATGGTGGGCGTGGCCGGCACCGGCGTCGCCGGTTTTTCGACGCGGCAACCGACGAAAGCCAGGGCGCCAAGCGCGATGACAAGGAGTGAGCGAGATGAGGACAGGTGCATGGCGGTCACCGGGGCGAGTAGCGGAAGGCGGTGTGGGAACGAATCGCGAAGGTCACCACGCGGGAGTTGATGCTCAAGGCCTGTGTTCCGGCGGAGTTCTCGAGCCAGCTCGAGACGCTCGCGAGGCTGTCGACGGCGCACTGCGTTGCCGACGTGCTGAGCATTTTCGCGTAGTGCACCTCGACGAGGCCGTCGTCGAAGAACTTGATCTGGAAGTTCAGGTCGGCTGCATCGCAGTAGTAGTAGTAGTAGTGCGTCCACTGCACGATCCAGTGCGGAGCTGCGGCGAACGGGTCGACGCCCGCACCGGCGCGGAACACCGACACCTTGCCGCCCAGCGTGCTGGTGCTCGACAGGTCACCAGCGAAGGCGGCCACGAGCAGGTTCGGCGCGCTCGTCGCCGGGTCGGTCGCCAGGTATGCGGTGGTGCTGGCGGTGCTCTCGAAGGTGACGAAGCCGTTGGTCGTCACCACTCCGCTGCTGCGCGGCGCACCGAAGAACGGCACCGGCGCGCTCGAGAAGTCGAGGTTGAAGGACACGCTGTCGAATGACGAACTGGTCAGCGTGGTGCCCACCGTGGAGATGTCGAAGAAGGCTTCAGGAATGCGGGTGAGGTCGTAGGCGAAGCCGCAGTGCGAATCGGTGCCCGGCGTGCCGAGCTGACCCAGTGCGCCGTAGCCCGACGTGGCTGCGCACTGCTGATTGCCTGGCGTCGCCGCGCTGCTGTAGCGGAACGGGCCTGCGCTGTTCTTCTGAGCCACGCCAGCGGCAGCAGGCAGCGTGACGGTTGACGCGATTCCGCCGCGCTGCAGCGCGAGCGAGGTGACGCCGGTGAGGTCGAAGCTGGGCACCGCGACCTGCACGCCCGCGCTGTCGTTCAACGCGCCGTCGGTGGTCGAGCCGACGACGAGCACGCCGCGTGGAGGGACCGTGCCGCTCAGCGGCAGCGCCCCGCCGTCAGGCAGTCCGAGCGACCAGCCGTCGATGGTCAGCGGCGTGGTGCGCGCGTTGCGCAGCTCGGCCCACTGCCCGTTGACGCCCGCAGCCGAGTTCGCCATCACTTCGTTGATGACCAGCTCGCCGCGCTGCACCACCGGGTCGATGGTCGCGCCGACGCGCAGGTACTGACCCGACGCGAGAGCGATGTGGCCGATGAGTGCACCCTCTTCCCACACGGGAATCGTGACGGGGCTGGGGCGCGCGCCGAAGAACGTGAAGCCCTGACCGACGACGGGCGAGGGCGCCACGATGGTCTGCTCTGCGGCACGACCGGTGATGCCGACGCTGGCGGTGCCGGTGGTGGGGAGCGTGCGGTACTCGAAGTCGATTTGACCCGTGGAGAAGAGCTTCGACTGGAACGAGACGTTCGCCGCGTCCCACTGCACGATGAGCACCTGTGCCCCACCGGCGGGCTTGAGCTCCCAGCGCACGGTGGCCGAAGGCAGATCGTACCAGTACGGGGCGATGACAAGGTCTTCGATGTAGGGCGAGGGCAACGTCTCGACGATGTTGTTGGTGCCGTTGATTTCTGTGAAGCCGAGGAAGCCGTGACGCGCGACCTGAATGGTCTCGCCCACCAACCGGCCGAAGAGCGGCATCCGGAACCCCGTGACGATTGACGTCGGCGCGGTGGCCGAGAACGTCAGCGCGGTGCCCGTCATCGAGATGTCGTCGAAGCCGGTGGAGCCCGCGCGCGTGTCGACGGTGGTGTGTGGCAGGCCGATGACTTCGGCGGCGCCGGCCGGAGCCGTCCACGACACAGTAACGTTCTGGCCTGCTCGCAGCGCGCCCGTTTCGGCGAGCGTCAGCGTGACGCCTCCGACCACGGTGACTTGAGCGGTGGCCGTCGCGGTGTCACCGAGGCCGTTGTTGACTGTGATGACGTAGGTCGTGTCGCGGCCCGGTGTCACGGTGGCGCTGCCAGTGTCTTGCATGCCGCTGGCCGAGAACACGCCGCCGTAGCCGACCTCCACGATGGTCACGTTGCGAATGTGCGCGCCAGACCATGACAACGTCACCGGGTCTCCGGCCGTCGGCGCCGTCGGCGCGGCCTGCAGCGCGACCGTGGGAATACCAACCACGTCGACGAGCACAGCCGCCGTGGCCTGCCCGCTGCGCGTGCCGCGAGCCGTCAGCACGTACTCGGTGTCAGTCGCCGGCGTGGGAAGCTGCAGCGAACCTGTCGCCACGCTGGCCGCCGGCGCGCGGTAGAACTCTACGCCTGCGACCGCGATGCTGACCGACGCGGCCTCGAGCGTCTGCCACGCGAGCGTCACGGTGCCTCCGTCGGCGTTGCGAGCGACTGCCGGGCCCGTGAAGCTGGTGACGACTGGCTTGCCGGGCACTGCGTAGATGATGGTGCGCGTGCTCGCGCCACCAGGGCCCGTCGCCGTCAGCTCGTAGGAGAAGTACTGCCCAGGGTCGACGGCCGTCGGGAGCGGTTCCGAGAAGGTGCCGCTGGCGACGCGTGCTGCGTCGGAGCTGTCGAGGAGTTCCCCACGGCCAGCACCCGTCAGGCGCACGCGCGTGGCTCCGGAGGTCGTCCACTCAAGGTGAATGTCGCTGCCGCCGTCGGTGGCGACGCCTGATGCGTTGAACGTGACGATGGTCGGCACCACGGTCACCGTCGTCTCTCGGGTGCGGCTGCCTGCCGTGAGCGTGTACGTCGTGTTCTGCGCCGGAGAAACCGTCACCGAGCCCGAGGCCGTCTGGCTCCGAACGTCGACGGGGCCACCGGGCACTGCGGTGATGGTCACCGACGCGGCGCCGGGCGCAGACCACGCGAGCGTGGTGGTGCCACCCGAGGCGATGGCGTCAGGCACGGCCACGAACAGCAGCTCGCGCGCGGCGCCATTCACGCGCACAGAAATCAGCGCGCTGTCAGACGCGCCGCGGTCATTGCGCGCGCTGAGCAGGTACGTCGTGTCGTTGCCGACAGCAACGTCGACGGTGCCTTCGTTGCCGGCCACACCAGAGACCTGCCCCAACGCGAGGTCGTCGATTCGAATCGACGTTGCGTTCTCGACCTTCCAGCTCAGGGTGACGGTGCTGCCCGCCGTCACCTGTGTCGCCGACGCTGAGAAGGTGACGACGCTGGGCGAGGGCGCGAGCGGGTCTGCAGGAGGAACCGGTGGGCACGCCGTCAGCGCGAAGCTGGTGAGCGCCAGAAGTCCGAAACGAATGCGAGTGTTCATGGTGGAGTCCATGTTCAAGGATTCGGCGAGAAGCGGAAGCTGGTGTTGGGCAGCGTTCCGCCAAGAGTGTTGATGTTGAGCGGAATCGCCATGGTGCCGTCGGGGCTCTCGAGCCAAGAGGTCGCGCTCGAGCCGGTCATCGAGTCGCGCGTCGACTGCGTGGTGCTCGTCTGGTCGTGGTAATGGAACTCGATGGCACCGTTGGTGAGCAGGTGCACCTGGAACGACATCGACGACGTCGTCGCGTAGATGCGGAAGTCGTCCCACGAGATGATGGTGCGGTCTCCATCGGTGCGCATGCGCACGCGGCCATCAGGCGTGTTGCGAACGATTTCGTCCCAGAACACGGCAACGACTCCGTTGGGCGCCGTCGTGGCGGGGGTTGTGTTGTTCGTCGTGTTGAACGCGGAGGTCAACGCAGGCCCGAAGGTGATGAAGCCGACAATCGAGATGTTGAACGAGCTGAACGTCTGCCCGAAGTACGTGAAGGGCGCCGGGAGCGGGTAGGTGCCGATGGCGGAGTAGTGATCGCTGCCAGTCAGAATCTCGGTGCCGCCCGTTGCGATGTTGACGAAGCCCGGGGAAATGCCTTCGAGGCGGTACGGCGCACAGCTCTCGTTGGCGGCGCCGGGGCTGCCGAACGCGCCGTTCGGGCCATAGGTGACCGTGCGGTTGCACGTCACCGTAGCGCCTGACGCGTAGAGCACATTGCCGCTGCCGCTGCTGAGCACAGAGGTCGACTGCGTGCCCGCGTCCCACGCGAGTTGACCAAGCGTCGCGCTGTCCAGCGTCACGCGCACCTGGTCGGGCACACCGAGCATCAGGGCGGGCTCGACGATGTCGACGTGCGCGCCGCCGTTTGCGAGCAGATCGTTCGATTGACCGATGACGAGGTAGCCGCCCGCGTCGACGTTGGTGCCCGGAGGAATGACGAAGCCTGCGTCTCCCGTCGCCAGCGTCTTGACCTCCAGACCGCCGAGGTCAACCGTGGTCGACGCGTTGTTCCGCAGCTCGAGCCACTGACCCGAGGCACCAGTGCTCGCTTCAGGCAGCGGCATCGCCTCGCTGACCGAGACATCACCACTGCCGAAGCTGCGCACCACAGCCGACGCCGGCAGCACGGCGGTCGCGGTGCGGCCATAGAAGGTGATTCGCTCCGAGCGGCTGGCGGTAAAGGTCTCCATGCCGTCGGGTGCACCAGCGCTGAAGAAGTTGAGCTCGAGGTCGGGCACCACGGTGGTGGGGTTGCCGTCGAACGCGTACTGCAGCGCGACCTGCTTGCTCGTCTCTTTGACGCCCGTGGTGGCGCTGTTCACCGCGCCCGACAACGTCTTGTAGAGGAACGAGACCTGCCCCGTTTCATACAGGTGCGCCTGGAAGGTGAGCTCCGCCGCAGGGTCGATGGCCAACTGCACGCGGTCCCACTGCACCACGAGGAAGCGCTCGCCGGTGCCGGCGCGCGACTGCACCGCGTACAGCACCTCGGAGGTGGCGCCGAGCTGCAGGTCGTCCCACAGGGGCGCGATGATTTCAGGCGCGACGCCACCGTCGGTGATGCTGACGTTGCTGCCGAGGGCCGCCGGCGGCGCGAAGGTGATGAAGCCGTTGACCGAGACGTAGAGGTCGCTGCGCTGCTGGTTGAGCATGCGGAACTCGAAGCCGGCGGGCAGCGTGAGCTTCTCGGCGCCATCGGCGGTGTCGGCGAAGACGACGCTCTGCACGCCCGAGGCGGTCGCGAGGTCGATGAAGTTGGCCGAGTTCGGCACCACCTCGATGGTCGGCGTGGCGAGGCCGACGACTTCCGTCACGCCGAGCGCCGCGAGGTTCCACGCGAGCGTCGCCGTCGAGCCACGAACCACCGGGTCGGGAGACACCGTGACGGCCGGCGCGTTGACGGTGACGGAGCGGCGCGCGCGCGTGGCGTCGCCTGCGAGGTTGAAGGCTTCGAGCACGAAGGTCATCGACTGCAGCGGGCGCACGGTGGCCATGCCGTTGGTGACCTGCGCGACGTTGGTGACCTCTGCGAGCGTGCCGCCGTTTTCAATGCGCAGCGCGACACGCGTGGCGCCGGTCGTCGTCCACCGCGCGGTCGCCGGGTCACCCGCGGTGCTGACGGTCTGCGTGATGGTGAAGGTGTCGATGGTCGGCACGTTCACCGAGCGCAGCGTACGAATCTGACGAACCTCGAGGCCCGTGCTGTTGCTGGCGATGATGGTGTAGTCGGTCTGCGCGGAGGGCGCGGGCAGCTGCACTGAGCCCTGCGTCACGCGCGCCTGCTCGGTGGCGAGCGTCTCGAAGAGCGGCTGCGCGCCGGCCAGCACGGTGATGCGCGTCGCGTTGAGCGTGCGCCACGAAATGGTGAAGCGGCTGCCGACCGAAACGGCGTCGGGCATCTGCAGGTCTTCGAAGACGGGGCGCTCACCGACGACCGTGGCGATGGTGCGCGAAACGTTCGTCGTGCCGGAGGTGGCCGTGAGCACGAAGTGCAGCGCGAGCCCATCACCCAGCTCGAAGCCGTTGGGCAGCGTAGCGGGCAGCGTGTAGTCGAACGTGCCGTTGCCGATGGACGCGGCGTCGGTGATGGTGCCGAGCTGGCCGAAGGTGCGCTCGCTGAGCACGAGGCTCGTGGCACCGGCACTGTTCCAGGTGAAGTTGAGCGTTTCGCCGGCCTTCACGCCGTTGGGCGCGTCGAAGGTGAAGCTGCTCAGCACCGGCGTGACGGCGATGCGGGCCAGCGAAGTGAGCGGCGGCGTACCCGGCGCGCCCTGGGCCGACAACACGTACTCGCTCGAGAGCGCGGGCGTGACGCTGACGATGCCCGTGGTGCCGGTGAGGTTCTGCGGCGCGCCGCCGTTGGCGACGAGCGTGACCGAGCTGGCACCTGCAGCGCCCCAGAGCAACTGCGCCGTGGCGCCCGCCTGAATGCTGGCAGGCACGGCGAGGAGGAAGACGTCTTGCAGCGGCTCGTTGACCGCGACCTGCACGAAGGCCGTGTCGCTGCCGCCGGCGCCGACGGCACGAAGCACGTAGAACGCGCTCTGGCGCGGCGCGACGATGGCGGTGCCGCTGCTGGCGTCGCCTTCGACCTGCACGGAGCCGCCACGATCGTCGGTGATGGTGACCTTGCTCGCGCCCGTGGCGGTGAAGTTCAGCGTGGCGGACTCGCCGGAGGCGATGCGCGTCTTGCTGGTGGTGAACGAGTTGATGCGAGGCGCGTCGGGCGCGGGCGCCGGTTCGACGACACGGCAGGCTCCGAAGCCCAGAACAGCGATGACGACCGCGAGGCGGGTCTGCATGACGAATCCCTCTTCGATGAAAGGTGAGGCCTGTCGTGGTGGGAGGCCCCGAAGTGACGAGGCCACGGCTTAAAGGTCACGAAGCGCTGCGTCAACCTACAGTGATGTGGGTGTGTCACCGCGATGTGCGACTTCATTCAACCCTGACAATCGCCATTGATGCAGGGGTTGCCGCCGCAGTCGTTGCAGGTGTTGCCGTTGATGCCGCACTCGAAGCCCGAGTTGCCGGCTCGGCACACGCCCGAGAGCCTGCGACAGCCCAGGCATTGACACAGGCCGCCGATGCAGACGGAGTTGTCGTCGCACAGCTCGTTGGCCTGAATGCACGCGCCGCTGACGAGGTCGCAGCAGCCGCCGGGGCAGGAGTTCGCCGTGCACTGGCAGATGTTGTTCAGGCACTCCTGACCTTCACCGCACGCGGCGTCGCCGCCGCAGCGGCAATTGCCGCCAGTGCAGGCGTTCGCCGTCGCGCTGACGCAGAGGGTGCACGCGGCGCCGCTCGACCCGCAGGCGGTGAACTGCGTGCCCGGGTTGCACGTGTTGCCTGAACAGCAGCCGGTGCACGACGCCGAGGTACACACGCACGTGTCGCCGCTGCAGCTCTGGCCTGCGCCACACGCCGGGCCAGAGCCGCAGCCGCAGGTGCCGTCGGAACGGCAGGTGTTCGAAGCGAGCTTCGCGCAGTTGACGCACGCGGCCCCGGCGAGCCCGCACGCTTCGAGTGTGTCGGGCGTGGTGCAGACGTCGCCCGAGCAGCAGCCCTGCGCGCACGTGGCGCCGTCGCAGAGGCACGCGCCTCCGACGCAGTGCAGCCCCGGGCCGCACGCCGCCGTCCCACCGCACAGACACGCGCCGCCGGTGCAGGTGTCGGCCTTGAGCGGGTCACAGGCGCTGCACAGCAGCCCGCCGACGCCGCACTGCGCGAGCGTCGGGGTGGTGACGCAGGTGCCGCCGTTGCAGCACCCGGTGGGGCAGGTGATTGAGTTGCAGCCCTGGCAGGTCTGTTCTGTACAGGTCTGTGCACCGCACGACATGCACGCCGCGCCGTTCTTGCCGCACGACGTGTTGCTGATGCCGGTCTGGCAGCGCTGGGCGCCATCGCAGCACCCGTTGGGGCACGACGCGCTGTTGCAGACGCACGCGCCGTTCACGCAGCGTTGGTCGGCGCTGCACAGCGCGCCCGAGGTCCCGCACGAGCACGCGCCGTTCACGCAGCGGTCGGCGCGATTCAAGTCGCAGGCGCCACAGGTGTTCCCCGAGGGGCCGCAGTTCATCGCCGTCTGGCTGCCGGGCAACACACAGACGCCGCCAGCGCAGCACCCTCCGGAGCACGAAGCCGACGTACACGTGCAGACCTCGCCGACGCACACCTGGCCGCTCGCGCAGGCAGCGCCGGTGGTGCCGCAGCGACATGCGCCGCCTTCACACCGGTCAGCCGTCTGCGGGCAGGCGCCACACAGCGCGCCGCCGGTGCCGCACTGCATTCTTGATGTATTGGTGATGCACTGGCCCGCAGCACAGCAGCCATTCGCGCAGCTGACCGAATCGCATACGCAATTTCCGCCGTTGCAGCGCTGGCCTGCAGAACAGACATTATTGTCGCCGCAGGCGCAGGTGCCGTTGGCGCGACACGTGTCGGCGCGCGTCGCGTCGCAGGGGCCGCAGCTCTGACCGGCCGAGCCGCACGCGCCCGGGCTGGGCGTCGTCACGCAGGTGTTGCCATTGCAACACCCGGTGGAGCAGCTGTCTGCGTTGCAGACACATTGACTGCCGACACACGCCTGGCCTGGAGCGCACGCCGCAGCGCTGCCACACATACAACTTCCACCGGTGCAGGTGTCAGCGCGCGTCGGGTCGCACGGCGTACACGCGCTGCCAGCGCCACAGCGGTTCAACGACATGCCGGCCGCCCCGACGCATTGACCGTTGTTGCAACAGTCACCGGGGCCGCACGCTTCGCAACCCGCGCAGACCTTGTTGTTGCAGCCCGCGGCGCACGTCTGACAGGCGGTGCCTCCGCTGCCGCAGGCGTTGGGCACGGTGCCCGACTGACACGCGCCGCTCGCATCGCAGCAGCCCGACGCGCACGAGGTGCTGTCACACCGGCACGCGCCCGCCACGCAGCGGGTGCCCACGCCGCACGCGGGCCCGTTGCCGCACGCGCACTCGCCGCCGGTGCAGCGATCTGCCGAGGCGTTCGGGCACGACGCACATGCCCGCCCGAGGCTGCCGCAGCTCGCCGCCGAGTTGGCGCGACACACGTTGCCCTCGCAGCACCCACCAGCGCACGACGTGGCGTTGCACACGCACGCGCCGTTCACGCACGCGAGGCCGGGGCCGCACGGCGCCTGCACTCCACACGCGCAGCTGCCCGCCGTGCAGCGGTCGGTCTTCACCGTGGCGCAGCTCGCGCAAATCGCGCCCGCCGTTCCGCAGCGGAAATCGGTCGGCGTCTGGCACGCGCCGTTGAAGCAGCAGCCTGAAGGGCACGTGCTCGGGTCGCAGCCGCTGCACGTACCGCCTTCACAGCGCGACGCGGGCGGGCAGGTCTGACAGTCGGTGCCGTTGACGCCACAGACGGCCTCGGTGTCGCCGTCGACGCAGCGCCCGTTCATGCAGCAACCGGTGCAGGTGTCGGGCGAGCACTCGACGGCGGCGTCGGGCTGGCCTGCGTCAAGCGCTCCAGCATCGAGGCTGCCGGCATCGAGCGCCTGGCACTCGCGCGCCACGCAGCGCTCGTCGTCACGACAGTCGGCGTTGCGCTCGCACGCGTAGCGGATGTCGTCGCGCGCCTTCACGCACTCGCAGCCCGCAAGACATACGACGATGAAGCACAGCCACTGCCGCATGCAGCTCCGACCTCCGAGAGGGAGGGCGGACGTAATCACAAAATAGTGCGGGGGACGTTCGTCAGTGCGACGGGTCGATGCCGTCGGCGGCGAGCTGCGCGGCGGTGGCGACCTCGGCGACGGTGCCCTTCGGGTGTTGGTACCAACCGAGGACATCGGCTTCGGTCGGGCGCTCACGCACCTTGAGAATCGTGAACATGCCACCCATGTCGATGCTGCCGAACGGCCCGCTGCCTCCGCGCATGGGAATGGAGTTTTCGGGTGCGGGCATTTCCATTGCAGACATGGAGCCCATGCCGTCGTGGCCCATGGTCATGTATTTCGGCACCAGCGCCTGTACACGTTTGTCGATGCGCGCCGCGTCGGCGCCGAGCATCACGGGGAAGCCGTGCCCCATTTGATTCATCACATGGTGCGTCATGTGACAGTGCATCGCCCAGTCGCCGGGCTCGGTGGTGACGAACTCGAAGACGCGAATGGCGCCCACGGGCACGAGGAACGTGGTGTCGGGGTGGCGCGCTGACGAGGGCACTTCGCCGCCATCAGTCCACGTCAGCTCGGCCGAAACGCCGTGGAGGTGAATGGGGTGATGGTCCATCGGCGACAGGTTGCCGATACGAATGCGCACGCGCTCGCCGAGGCCCATCACGAGCGGGTCGGTGGCGGGGAACGCCTTCGAGTTGAACGTGAGGAGATTGAAGTCGTCCATCGCGTTGGGGTCGGGCCGCGCAGCGCCAGGCTCAATGCTCCACTCGTGCGACATCAAGACGAAGTCGCGGTCGACCTTCGGGCCCTTCGGTGCGCGCGGGTGCACCACAATCATCCCCATCATGCCCAGTGCCATCTGCGTCATTTCGTCGAAATGCGGGTGGTACATGAATGTGCCCGCGCGCTTGAAGGTAAATTCATACAGAAATGTCTCATTTGGCTTGATGGCGCGCTGATTCAAGCCAGACACGCCGTCCATGCCGTTGGGTAGAATGACGCCGTGCCAGTGCACCGTCGTCGGCTCGGGGAGCCGGTTGGTGACGTAGATGCGCACCTTGTCGCCCTCGGTGAGCTCCAGCGTGGGCCCAGGTGAGCTGCCGTTGTAGCCCCAGACCTTGCACTTCAGGCCCGGCGCGAACTCGTGGTCGAGCTCGTGAGCGATGAGGTGGCCGACCTTCACGCCGCCGACGACCTTCCACTGCAGCGACGAGCCGTTGGGCGTGACGACCGCGCGTTGACCGCCGGGCGCGACGACGGGTTGGGTGGAGGCGACGGCCTTTGCCAACGCCTCGCGCGACACCAGCGCGCTGCCGGCGAGCAGCCCCAGCTGCATCAGTTCACGTCGATTCATCTCAGTGCGCTCCTGACGACGAGACGTCGGCGGTGGCTGACGTGGGCACGGCGCCCAGCCGCAGCGGCGTGGAGCGACCGGCGAGCAACAGCTCGAGCCCCGCGCGCGCCTTCCACGCGTCGAGCGTCGCGTCGACCTGCATGAGCGCGGTGTCGGTGACGGCGCGCTGTGCAGCGAGCACCTCGAAGACGCCCAGCTGCATGGCGTTGTATTGCAGCACCGTCTGCTCGAGCGCCTGCTCACGCGCGGGCACGAGGCGCTGTGCGTAGTGGCGCGCGCGACGTGACGCAGACTCGACGCGGTTCAACGTGGTGCGCACCGCCGAGCGAACCTGGACGGCCTGACCTTCGGCCCGCGCGCGCAGCAGGTCGTATTCGCTCTTCGCGGCGAGCTGACGGCCCTCCGCGCGGTCGAAGACGGGCAGCGCGACGGTGACGTGCGCGCCGAGCTCCCAGAGGTTCGCGTCGCGTTCACCGTGAAAGCCTGCCGAGACGTGCGGGAGAATGCCCTCGGTCTTCGCGAGGCTCACCTTGCGGCTCGCGGCTTCGGCGCGGTGTTGGAGCTCGAGCAGCTCGAGGCTCGCGGCGACGGCCTGGCGTTCGACGTCTTCGGGCTTCGTGGGCTCGTCGGGCAGCTCAAGGACGCCCGCGAGGGTCCACGAGGTGCGCGCACCAGCGAGGCCGAGGCGGCGGGTGAGCGCTTCACGTGCGTCGAGCCACGCATTCTCTGCTTCGGCGAACTGCACGCGCGCGAGCTCGACGGCGGCCAGCTCGTTGGCGACGCGGAGTGCGGGGAGGTTGCCGACGCGCGCGAGCTCCTTCGCCGTCTCCCACGAGGCTTGTTGCGCGGCGAGCGCGCGTTGGCGCAGCTCGAAGCGTTGGTGTGCGGCCTGCGCTTCGTAGAAGGCGACGCGCGTGTCGAACGCGAGGTCGAGCAGCAGCCCCGCCGCGCGCAGCCGGGCCGCTTCGAGTTGTGCCTCGGCGACCTGGGCGCGGAGCGCGGTGAGCCAGAAGGCCGAGAGGTTCATCTCGAGGCCGAGGTCCATCTGCGCGGGCTGCGCGCCTCCGGGGTCGCGGAGCTCGAACTCGACTTCAGGGTTCGGCAGCAGGCCGGCTTGAACGAAGTTGCCGCGCGCGATGCCCATTTCTGCGAGCGCCGCGCGGCCGTCGCGGTTGTTGAGCAGCGCGATGCGCACGGCGTCGTCGGAGGTCAACGCGTGCTCGAGGAGCGCGTCGACCTCTTCGGGCACGTCGACTTTGAGCTCGAGGGACGTGCGGGCGGCGAGCGTCGCTTCGATGCCGCGAAGGTCGCCGCGCAGTGACGTCGTCGCGCAGGAAGTGAGGAGCAGCGAGGCGAGCGCCGCGCGCTTCACTCGGCGACTCCGCTCTTCTTCAAGAACGAGGTGCGGCAGCCCGCCGAGCAGAAGAAGTACGTCTTTCCTTTCACCGACGCCGAGAGCGCCGTCTTCGGGTCGACCGTCATGCCGCACGTCGGGTCGACCTCGTGGTCGTGGGCTTCGTGTGTCTCGACCGCGAGCGGGTCGGCGGGGGTCAGCGCTTCACCGGCCATGGGGCGCGGCGCGGCTTCGACTTCACGTGCGCGCGCGCGGTGGGCGTCAGGCCCGGCGCAGGCGGTCAGCGCCAGGCACGCAATAATGAGGAGTGTGGAGTGCGGCATGCGCTCACTAGGCGCGAGCCGCCATCAGCGTGACAGCTTGAAGACGAGCTGCGGCGACAGGCCGAGCGCGAAGCCCACGACGAGCGCCAACACGCCTGACGCGCCGACGCACGCGCAGCCCATGGCGCCGGTGAGCACCGACATCAACGAAGCGCCGACCCAGAAGTCCCACCCGAGCTTGAGCTTCGTCGCCGTCGCGGCGACGAAGAGGCCCGCACCGACCCCCCCTGCGCTGCATGCGGGAATGCACCACGTCGAGCAATGACCCATCGCGCAGCCATGACCGGCGTTCGCCGCGAGCGAGAGCACCAACGGCAACAAGCCCGCGAGCACGCCCGGCCAGAACGCGCGCCGTATGTCGCGACCGCGCCACAGCAACACCACGCCGGTGACGAAGAGCAACCCTCCGAAGAACGCTGAAGACGACGGCTGTCGGCCAAGCCAGGTCGCCGCGGCGATGACGAGCAGCATGGGCGCGGCGCCAGCGAGGCTCCACCGCAGTCGTGAACGTTCGTACCGACCGCGCGCTGTCGCTTCGAGCTTCGTCAGGTCAATCGAATCCATAGAGCCTCCGGAAGGCGTCGCGAAGACGCGTGAGCGCCCGTTCGCGTCGTTTGCGCAGCGTCGCGCCCGAGACCTGCGACGCGGTTTCCCAGTACGTCTCGACGAGCGTCTGTTGATCCGCCGCCGACAGCGTCTTCATCGCTTCGAGCGCCGAGTTGATGAGCAGGCGTTGTTCCTGCTCTTCGACGGCAGCACCACCATCGCTCTCGGGCGGCGCGTCGGTTGATTCACGCCTGCGTGACGTGCGCTTGAGGTGCGTGCGGCATTCCCACGTGGCGATGCCCATGGCCCACGGCAGGGCAGGGCGTCGCCAGTCGTACTCGTTCGCGCGCTGCAGAATGTTGAGCAGCGCGCTCTGGGCCGCGTCGGAGGCATCGGCTCCGTCTCCGAGCAGTCGAGCGCAGAGCACGCGCGTCGGCTCCCACAGCGCTTGAAAGACCGGCGTGAACGCGTCGCGATCTCCCTGTGCCAGGCGCTTCAGCAGGGGGTCGAGTTCAGACGGCTCAGACATGACGCGGAACTCATAGGCACAAGTCGCTCAGGGCGTGACCGGCCGCACGGGCGAGAGGTCACTGATGCGAAGCTGCGCGCCGGCCTTCACGACCTTCACCAGCTTCGTGCCTTCGAGCTGCGGCAGGTGTTCATCGCGCACGGACCACGGCGTGAGCTGCTCGGTCGCCACCGCGCGTCTCTCGAAATCACCGACGGCAAACGCCGCGCCCACCGGCAGCTCCTGTCTGGCGAAGTACGCGGCTGCGTCGAGCTCCAGCGCGCTCCAGAGCAGCGTGTCGTGCCTGGACAGTTCGAAGCGCGTGCGCTGGCCCAGCACCTTCTCGAGGTCGACGGGCTGCACCACCGACGGCCTGACGAGCGCTTCGGGGAGCGGGCGCTCGGTCAGCAGCTCGCGGGTCAACACGGTGTCGGCGGGCACGTCCTTCGCGGCGGCGAGCACCGGCCTGGGTTTCGAGCCCGCAGCTGCGTGTTCGTCGATGAGGCGCTCCTGCTCCAGCGCGTGGTGGCCCAGCGGCACGAGCAACGCGACGGCGACGGCGAGCACGGCGTAGCGGCCCGCGGTGAACTGCTGCTCGGGCGTCATCGCGGCTCCAGGTCGTTGAGCAGCAGCGGGTCGCCAGCGGTCAACGCGCGGTTGAGCACGCTGCCTCGCAGGCGCTGCACGTGCTCGAGGCGCACCATCGACGGCGTGAAGTTCCCTGCGGCCACCGGCATTCGCGTGAAGTCGTCGGGTGAGAACGCGAGCCCGGCGGAGAGAGCGCGCGTGGCTACCAGCCCTTCGCCAGCCACGTCGACCACGGTTCGCACCAGCGCGTCGCCGGCCTTCAATGGAACCCGCACGCGCGCGTGCTCGAGCCTGTCGTCGCCGACCGTCGCCGGCGTCAGACAGGGAATGGGTGTCCACTCCATGCTGACCTGCTTCATGTCGATGACGTCGCCTGCGGCGAGGTCGACCGTCGTCACCATCGTGTGCGCCACGGCGTGAACCCGGATCATCGCGTTGAACGTGTGCGCCACGTGCAGCGCCACGCCGAGGCACAGCAGCGCGATGCCGCGGCGAAACCCACTGCCGAGGCCCGCTTTCCAGCCGCGCCGTATGCTCGGGGTCCACATTATTGAGCCACGCTCACGGGCGAGAGGTCGCTGATGCGCAGCTGCGCGCCGGCCTTCACGAGCTTCACCAGCGTCGTGCCATTGAGCTGCGAGACGTGTTCATCGCGCACCGACCACGCGGTGAATTGTTCTGCAGGCACCGGCCGAGCTTCGAAGTCTTCGACCGAGAACGCGGCGCCCACCGGCAGGTCTTTCTTCGCGAAGTACGCCGTCGCTTCGCGAGCGACGACGCTCCAGCGCAGCAGCTCGTTGGTGACGAGCGCGAAGCGTGTGCGACGACCCAACACGTCGCCGAGGTTCACCGGCGCGACCACCGACGGCGTGACGAGTTGCTCGGGTGCTCTGGCGTCGATCAGCATCGCGCGCGTCAGCACGGTGTTCGCCGGCACGTTCTGCGCTGCGACCAGCACCGGCGTCATCACCCACCCTGCGCGCATGCGGTCGCCCGTCATGCTCACGTAGCCGTAGGCCGCGCCGCACAGCAGCAACAACAAGACGACGCCGATGCTCAGCCCGACCGCCGCGCCGTTCAGGAACCGCGAGTTCATTGCGCCTCCAGGTGATTGAGCAGCAACCGCTCACCACGCCGCAGCGCGCGCGTCGTCACGCTGCCCTGGAGCAACGGCACCTGTTCATCTCGCACCGTCGACGGTGTGAACGCGCCCTTCGGCACCGGCGCGCGCGTGAAGTCGGCCGTCGAGAAGCGCGTGCCCGCAGCGACGTCGTGCGCCGCGAACAACCCGAACCCCGCCACGTCGAGCGTGGTCCACACCAGCGGTTCACCGGACTTCACCGGCACCCGCGTGCGCGCCTCGACCATGTCGCTCGCGAAGTCTGGCCGCACCATCGAGGTGTTCACCGCCTGCTCTGGGAACGAGCGCTGGCTGATGCGCTCCATGGTGATGACCTCACCCGCCGCGAGGTCGACGGCGGCCACCACCACAGGCACCAGGTTCCAACCCACGCGCGCTTTCGCCTTCTGCTTTTCAGTGAAAGAAAACACCGCGACCGAGCCAAGACAGAGCACGACAACGCCGACACCGAGCCCCGCCGCCAGCCCCGCTCCGAAGCCGAGTTTCGCCGCCATGCGTCGACACTACTCGTAGCGTTCTGAGCCGCTGTGACTTAGTTGACGCTCGCCAATGAGCGGCCCCTTCTTCGACATCATTCCGTATTGCCTCGGCCTCATCGCAGTCACCTGGCTGCTGTCGGTCGTCACGCGCGAGTACTCGTGGGTCGACCGCATCTGGTCTGTCGCGCCGCCGGTCTACATGTGGCTGATGGTCTGGAAGACGCCGGACGCCTCGCCGCGCCTGTGGCTGCTCGCGGTGCTGGTGACGCTGTGGGGCGCGCGGTTGACGTTCAACTACGCACGCAAAGGTGGCTACGCGCCGGGCGGTGAAGACTACCGCTGGGCGATTCTGCGCAAGAAGCTCGGCGGCGTCGGCTTTCAAATCTTCAACGCCACCTTCATCTCGCCGTACCAGAACCTCCTCATCTTTCTGCTCGTCGCGCCGGCGAACCTCATCGCCTCGAGCTCCGTGCCGCTGGGCGTGCTCGACTACGTGCTGGCCGCCGTCTTCCTCGCGTTTCTCACTGGCGAGGCCGTCGCTGATCAGCACCAGTGGAACTTCCACAAAGAAAAAGCGGCGCGCAAAGCCCGCGGCGAAGCGGGCGCAGAGTTCTGTACCACCGGGCTCTTCAAGTACTCGCGGCACCCGAACTTCTTCTTCGAGGTCTCGCAGTGGTGGGTGGTCTACGCCATCGGCTGCGTGGCGGCCGGCCAGTGGCTCAACTGGACGCTCATCGGCCCCGTGCTGTTGACGCTGCTCTTCGACGGCTCGACGCGCTTCACCGAGTGGATTACCAGGTCGAAGTACCCGGCCTACGCCGACTACCAGAAGTCGACGTCGCGGCTGATTCCGCTGCCGTAGCGGCGGATCTGCACGACGCGGGTTTCATCACACGTCATACGTTGCAAGCTGCAACATGTCGGTAGCTTGCAAACGTAAGTAACTGCTCAAAATTTGCTCGGGCACGGCTCTTGGAAGAGGGTCGCCCGCGATGAACTACCGAGCCCTGCTGACGCCACTGTTCGTAGTTGGAGCTGCAGCCTTTGCCCAGTCGACGACGCCTACCGCGGGTACCGTCACCGCGATTCCTGCGGCGCAGCGCCTCGACGCGAACGGCGACGGCACGCTCGACACGGCGGTGACGGGCGCGAACCAGCACCCGGGCTTCTGTGGCTTCTTCGCCAAGCAGGCGGCGAACACCGACGGCCAGGTGAACAACCTCGCCACGGCCATCGACCTCATCGACGACCTCACGCCTGCGGCGCCGCCTGCGCGTTCCGCCTCGGCGCGTGAATTGGTGCCCGTCGCCGACCTCGTCAACGGCACCACCAACGCCTCGCACACGCCCAACGTGAAGATGGCGTGGACGACCGGGTGCACCAGCAACGGTGGCGAGCTCGGTGGCGGCGTTCGCTATGCGTACCGCTGGCGCGGCAACCTGCACATCACCTCGGCGGGCACCAAGACGTTCATGGTGAACAGCGACGACGGTTATTCGCTGCGCATCGGCGGGGTGACGGTCATGGAGTTCAACGGAACCCGCGGCACCAACGGCGACACGCGCCGCGCCTCGTTCATCGAGGCCGGCGTGTACCCCATCGAGGTCATCTACTGGGAGCAGGGCGGCGACTCGGTGATGGAGCTGATGATGGCGGACGCGAACGTCTGCTTCAACGGCACGACCCCGGTCGTCGGCTGTGCGACTGGCGGTGACCGCAGCAACACGGGCGTGCTCACGGGCACCAGCGTCGCCAACTTCATCATCATGGGTTCGACCATGGTGGCGCCGGCCACCTGGTCGACCGCGGACGATCGCTGCACCTCGCGCATCGGCCAGCCCAACACGTTGTGCTCACCGTCGGCGGCGACGGCGTGCGGCAACGGCGTCGTTGAGCAGGTCTCGGGTGGCGGCGTCGAAGCGTGCGACGACGGCAACACCACGGCCGGCGACGGCTGCAACGCCACGTGCGGCGTCGAGCCCGGCTACACGTGCAGCGGCACCACCAGCGCGTGCACGCCGCTCGCGCCCGCCATCAACGTGCCGGCGTCGGGCGCGGCGCTGGCCACCACCACGCCGACGTTCTCAGGCACTGGCCTCGCGGGCGCGACGGTCACGGTGCGGGTCGACGGCTCGCCGGTCTGCACGGCCGTCGTCGCGCCTGGCGGCACATGGAGCTGCGCTTCGGCCACGACGCTCTCTCAGGGCGCGCACAGCGCCGCGGCCACGCAGACGGACACTGGCGGTCGCATCTCGGCGGCCAGCGCGGCGCGCCCGTTCTCGGTCGACACCGTCGTGCCCGCGGCGCCCGTCGTCACGGCGCCCACCAACAACCAGGCGCTCAACACCAACTCGCCGACGTTCGGCGGCACCGCTGAGCCGGGCACCACGGTTCGCGTGTTCGTCGACGGCTCGGGCACGGCCGCGTGCACGACGACGGCAGGCCCCGGCGGCGCGTGGAGCTGCGCTGCGTCGCCCGCGCTCACCGATGGCTCGCACAACGTTCGCACCACGGCGACCGACGCGGCTGGCAACGTCTCGTCGCTGTCGACGGCGGTGCCGTTCACCACCGACACCACGCCGCCCGCCGTGCCTGTCGTGTCGTCGCCGTCCGCCGGCGCGCAGCTGGCGACCACCACGCCGACCGTCAGCGGCACCGCAGAGGCCAACAGCGTCGTCACCGTGCTGGTCGACGGCGCGCCGTACTGCACTGCCACCGCTTCGATGTTGGGCGCGTACAGCTGCGCTGGCACCACGCCGCTCTCTCAGGGCTCGCACACGATTTCAGCGCGCGCGGTCGACGGCGTCGGCAACACGTCGCCCGCCAGCACGCCCTTCAGCGTGAACATCGACACCGTGCCTCCGGGTACTCCGGTGCTGGTGGCGCCGGCGTCGGGCGCGAACCTCTCGACGCTCTCGCCCACGTTCTCGGGCACCGGCGAGCCCGGCGCGACCGTGCGCGTCTTCATCGACGGCAGCATGACGCCTGCGTGTACGGCGTTGGTTGCGGGCGGTGGCGCATGGAGCTGCGCCGCGACGCTGAGCGCTGGCGCGCACACTGTGCAGGTTCAGGCCGTCGACCTGGCGGGCAACACGTCGATGCCGACCGCGGCGTCGCCCTTCACGCTCGACATCACCGCGCCGACCGCGCCGGTCATCACCTCGCCGTCGAACGGTGCGTACGTGAACACCGCCACGCCGACGGTCAGCGGCTCGGCTGAACCGAACGCGACGGTCGCCGTGTACGTCGACGGCTCGGGCACGCCTTCGTGCACCACGACGGCTTCTCTCTCTGGCGCGTGGAGCTGCAGCCTTTCGCCTGCGCTCTCACAGGGGGTGCACTCGCTGGTCGCCCGTGCGGCCGACGCTGCGGGGAACGTGTCGGTGAGCTCGAGCCCGGTCACCATCACCGTCGACACCACGCCGCCGACGATTCCAGTCGTCACCGCGCCTGCGAGTGACGCGAACCTCGCCACGGCGACGCCGGTCATCAGCGGCACGGGCGAGAACGGCTCGACGGTCACCGTCTTCGACACCAACGGCACCACCGTGTTGTGCACCGCGACGGTCGCGGCCAACGCGTGGAGCTGCACGCCAACCACTGCCATGAGCCAGGGCTCGCACACCGTCACCGCGCGCGCGCAAGACACGGCCGGCAACCAGTCGAACGCCTCGACGGGCCGCACGTTCTCCATCGACACCGTCGCGCCGACGACGCCCGTCATCCTCGCGCCGGCGCTCAACGCGTCGGTGCCGACGACCACGCCCAGCATCAGCGGCACGGGCGAAGCGGGCACCACCATCGCCGTCTTCATCGACGGCAGCGGCACTGCGGCGTGTACGACCACCGTCGCGGCGGGCGGCACCTGGAGCTGCGCCGTCTCGCCTGCGCTGAGCCAGGGCGCGCACTCGGCGGTCGCGCGGTCGACGGACCTCGCGGGCAACGCCACCAACTCCATCGCGCGGCCTTTCAACGTCGACACCGTCGCGCCGGTGGCGCCGGCCATCACCGCGCCCCTGGCGGACTCGTTGGTCAACACCACCACGCCCACCGTCACCGGCACGGGTGAAGCGGGCGCCACCATCACCGTGTTCGCCGACGGTGGCACCACGCCGGTCTGCACCACGACGGTCGCGGCTGGCGGCACGTGGAGCTGCGCCGTTTCTCCTGCGCTGAGCCAGGGCGGCCACTCGTTGACCTCGCGCGCCACCGACGCCGCGGGCAACCCGTCGCCGCTGTCCACCGCGGTCGCGTTCACGGTCGACTCGCTCGCGCCTCTCGTGCCCGTCATCAGCACGCCGGCTGCCAGCTCGTTCGTCACCACCACCACGCCGACCATCACCGGCACGGGTGAGGCGGGCGCCACGGTGTCGGTCTTCATCGACGGCAGCGCGACGGCGGCCTGCACCGCGACGGTCATCTCCGCCGGCACGTGGAGCTGCAACGTTTCGCCCGCGCTGAGTCAGGGCGCGCACAACGCGACCGCGCGTCAGGTCGACGCGGCGGGCAACGGCTCTCCCACCACGGCGAACCGGCCCTTCACGGTCGACTCGATTCCTCCCGCGATGCCGGTCGTCACGGCGCCGGCTGCGGGCTCGTTCACCAACGACACCACGCCCACCGTCAGCGGCACGGGCGAGGTCGGCACCGTCGTCTCGGTGTTCATCGACGGCGGCACGACACCAGTGTGCACCGCGACCGTCATCGCCGGCGGCACATGGAGCTGCACGCCGACCAGCCCGCTGACTGCAGCGGCGCACACCATCACCACGCGCGCGGCTGACGCGGCGGGCAACACCTCGGGCACGTCGCCCGGCGTCGCGTTCACCATCGACACCACGCCGCCCACCACGCCGGCCATCACGGCGCCGGTTGCTGGCGCGACGCTCGACGACAACACGCCGACCTTCAGCGGCACGGGCGAAGCGGGCTCGACGGTCTCGGTGTTCGACAACGGCGGCACCACGGCCCTCTGCACGGCGCTCGTCACCGCTGGCGGCACGTGGAGCTGCACGCCGACGACCGCCCTGGCCGACGGCGCGCACGCGCTCACCAGCAGCGCCACCGACCCGGCGGGCAACACCTCGGGCACGTCGACGGCCGTCAACGTCACCATCGACACGGCGGCTCCGAATGCACCGGTCGTCACCGCGCCCACCGAAGCGGCGCAGCTGCGCGACTCGACGCCAGCCGTCTCCGGCACGGGTGAAGCGGGCGCCACGGTGTCTGTCTTCTTCGACAACAGCGCCACGGCGGCCTGCACGGCGGTCGTCGCCGCGGACAACTCGTGGAGCTGCTCACCCACCACCGCGCTCGCTGACGGTGCGCATACCCTCACCACCAGCCAGACCGATGCGGGCGGCAACACGTCGCCGCTCTCGGCGGCCATCAACGTCACCATCGACACGGCGGCTCCCGCGACGCCGGTCATCACCTCGCCCTCTGCTGGTGAGCTGCTCGCGACCACGCCGACCGTCACCGGGACCGCTGAGGTCGGCAGCACCGTCACCGTGTTCGCCGACGGCGGCGCCACGCCGTTGTGCACCGTCGTCGTGCCGGCGGGCGGCGCGTGGAGCTGTGTCACCGCGCTCACCGATGGCTCACACACCCTCAGCGTCATCTCCACCGACGCTGCGGGCAACGCGTCGACCCCGGCCACGGTGACGTTCAACGTCGACTCGGCCGCGCCCAACGCGCCGGTCATTCTCGCGCCCACGGAAGGCGGCGTCACCAACACGTCGACCACGTTCTCGGGCACCGCCGAAGCCGGCAGCACGGTGCGCGTCTTCGTCGATGGCTCGACGACGGCGGCCTGCACCGTGCTCGCGAGCAGCACCGGCGCCTGGGCGTGCATCGCCAACAACCTGAGCGTCGGCGCGCACACCGCGACGGCCACCGCGCAAGACGAGACGGGCAACACCAGCGCCGCGTCGACCACGCGGAGCTTCTCGGTCGCGCCAGACGCGCCTCCGGGCCCGCCCGTCATCGTCACGCCGGCCGACGAGAGCTTCGTCAACGACGCCACGCCCACCGTCACCGGGCAGGCCGCGTTGCTCAGCACGGTGCGCGTCTTCGTCGACGGCAGCACCACGCCGTCGTGCACCGCCACCACCGACGCGAGCGGCAACTTCACGTGTCAGCTCTCGCCCGCGTTGACTGAAGGGGCGCACTCCATCACCGCGACGGCCACCGTCGTCGGAGTGGTCAGCATGCCGTCGGCGCCGGTCGACTTCACCGTCGACCTCACGGCGCCCACCGCGCCCGTCGTCTCGCAGCCGCAGGCCAACGCCACCACCGGCGCGCGCCCGACCGTCAGCGGCACCGCTGAAGCCGGCGCCACCGTCTCGGTCTACGTCGACGGCAACGCCACGCCCGTGTGCACCGCCACCGCGAACCCCGCAGGCGTCTGGGTCTGTGCTCCAGCCACCGCGCTCGCCGACGGCGCGCACACGCTCGAGGCCTCCGCCACCGACGCGGCCGGCAACGTCAGCCCGCGCTCCAGCTCCGTGGCCTTCACCGTCGACTCGGCGCAGCCTGTCTCGCCGCCGGTCCTCACCAGCCCCGTCGCGCAGAGCATCGTGCGCGACGCCACGCCCACCATCGAAGGCACCGCCGCGCCGTTCAGCACCGTCGACGTCTTCTTCGACGGGGCCAGCACGCCGGCCTGCACCGCCACCGCCGCGGCCGACGGCACCTTCTCGTGCACGCCGGCTACAGCGCTGGCTGAAGGCGCGCACACTGTGACCGCCACGGCCACCGACGCCAACGGCACGAGCCTCCCGTCGTCGCCGCTCGACTTCGGCGTCGACACTGTCGCGCCCGTCGCGCCCGTCGTCATCGCGCCCGCCGCTGGTGACGAGGTCTCGCGCACGCCGACGTTCTCGGGCACCGCCGAAGCGGGCACCGAGGTCGAAGTTCGCGTCGATGGCCAGGTGGTGTGCACCGCCACCGCCAGCAGCACCGGCGCGTGGAGCTGCACGCTGACACAGGCGCTGCCTCCCGGCGCGCACACCGTCAACGCGACGGCGGTCGACGCTGCGGGCAACCGCTCCACGCCGTCGGCGAACGTGGCCTTCACGGTGGTGGCCGCGCCGAGCAAGCCGGTCATCACCTCGCCGACGGCCGGCCAGGCGCTGCCCGACACCACGCCCGCTGTCACCGGCATCGCCGAGCCGAACAGCACCGTCACCGTCACCATCGACGGAATGACGTACTGCACGACGACGGCGGCCACCGACGGCTCGTTCACCTGTGAGGGCAGCGGCGCGCTCGCGCTGGGCAGCCACAGCGTGCAGGTCACCACCACGACGGCTGGCGGCACCGCGAGCTCCGACAGCGTCACCTTCACCATCGACGACACGCCTCCTGTGCCGCCGGTGGCGCCGGTCATCACGCACCCGACGGCGGGCTCCGTCACCTTCGACAGCACGCCCACGTTCAGCGGCACCGCTGAAGCGGGCAGCACCGTCACCGTGCGTGTCGATGGCGTCGTGGCGTGCACCACCACGGCGACCGCGGCCGGCACGTTCTCGTGCTCGCCCACCACCGCCATCGCCGACGGCGCGCACAGCGTCACGGCCACGGCTTCGCGCGGCGGCGTCTCGTCTGCGGCGTCGACGGCGGTGCGCTTCACCGTGTCCACCGTGCCGCCCACGGTGACCTCGCCCACGCCGGGCAGCACCACGCCGCGCACGCCGACCGTCACCGGCACCGCGACGCCGGGCAGCACCGTCGTCGTCACCGTGAATGGTGAAGTGGTGTGCACCACCACCGCCGACGACACCGGCAACTTCTCGTGCCCGCTGACCACCGCGCTGCCGCCGGGCGAGGCGACCCTCGTCGTCGAGGTTCGTGACACTGAAGGCAACGTGCTCGTTGCGGACCCGGTCGCGGTGCGCAGCGTCGCCGGCTCGGTGGCTGGCGGCGGCGTGGGCTGCAGCAGCTCACCGGCGTCGGCGTCGTTGTGGCTGGCCGCGATGGTGCTTGGGTGGCTCTTCACCCGCCGCGCGCGTCACGCGGGCACGGCGGTGGCGCTGGCGGCGGTCGTCGTCGGCGGCGTCGCGCAGGCACAGACGGTGGTCGCGCCTTTCGAGCTCGAGCGCGTGCGCTTGAACCCGGGCGCGGCTGACGGCCTGCTGCAGGAAGGTGGCGCGCTGCTCGACCCGATGTCGTTGCGCGTCTCGCTCTTCGGCCACTACCAACACAACCCGCTGGTGGTGCGTGAGAATGGGCAGCCCGTTGCCGCGCTCGTCGGCTCCCGGTGGACCGCGCACCTCGGCGCGGCGTACGGCATCACCGACTGGCTCGAGGCAGGCCTGCAGGTGCCGCTGGTGCTCTCGCAGACGGGCAACGCAGAAGGCACGGGCTACACGCCCATTGCCAACGTCGTCGCGCTGGGGACGCCGTTTCTTCAGCTCCGCGCGGCGCCGTTGCGTGAGCGCTCGGGCGCCCCGTTGGACTTGTCGGTGGGCCTCGCTGTCGGCTTTCCGTTCGGCTCGGCTGAGGCGTTGACGCGCGACAACACCGTCACCGCGATTCCCACCATCGGCGTGGGCAAGAAGCTGGGCTCGCTCTTTCGCGTCGGCGGCAACGTGAGCGTCGCCATTCGCCCGGCCTCAGCGCTCAATGACGGCACGGCGACGCAGGTGGGCAGCTACATGACGACGGGCCTGGTGCTCTCGACGCAGGGCAAGGTGCTGCGCGGCGAGCTGTCAGGGCGCATCGACATTCCCTTCACGGCGTCTCCTGCGGCCGGCGAGCTGTACGCGGGCGTGCGGTGGGCGCCGCATCACCTCGTCGAGCTCTCGCTCATCGGCGGCCCCGGCTTCGGCACGCAGCCCGGCACGCCGGCGTTCCGTCTGCTGGCGGGCGTGGCCTTCACGCCGAACTTCGGAGGCGAAGCGCCGAAGGCTGCGCCCGTGAAGTCTGCGTGCGTGGCCGGTGAAGTCCACGACCCGAAGGCGTGCCCCGAGCTCGACCTCGACGGAGACGGCGTGAAGAACGCCGTCGACCGCTGCCCCGAGCAGATGGGCCTCGCGCAGCGCGACGGCTGCCCCGACGTCGACAGTGACGGCGACGGCGTGCTCGACCTCGCCGACAAGTGCCCGAAGGTCGCCGGCGTGCGCGAGCTCGCCGGGTGCCCCGAGCCCGACACCGACAACGACGGCGTGCCCGACGCGCACGACGCGTGCCCGAACGCAGCAGGCCCCGTGGCGAGCGCCGGCTGCCCCGACACCGACGGCGACGGCTTCGATGACTCGGTCGATGCGTGCGTGAATGAAGTCGGCGTGGCGGCGCTCAAGGGCTGCCCCGACGTCGACACGGACGGCGATGGCGTGGTCGACCGCCTCGACAACTGCGTGAAGGAAAAAGGCGTGGTCGAGAACCAGGGCTGCCCGGCGAAGCAGAAGCAGCTCGTCATCATCACCGCTGAGAAGCTGGTGATTCTCGACAAGGTGTACTTCGCCAGCGGCAAGGCGACGGTGCTGCCGAAGAGCAACCAGTTGCTCAAGCAGGTGGCCCGCGTGTTGACGGAGCACCCCGACGTGAAGCTCGTCATCGTCGAAGGCCACACCGACAGCGCCGGCAAGGCCGAGAAGAACCTCGCGCTGAGCCAGTCACGCGCTGAAGCGGTGCGCGCTAGCCTCATCTCGTTCGGCGTCGCGGCCGACCGGCTGCAGGCGAAGGGCTACGGAGATACGCGCCCCATCGCCGACAACAAGACGCCGAAGGGGCGCGAAGAGAACCGCCGCGTGGAGTTCGTGCTCGGCGGCCTCTGAGTCGAGGTCACGGCGCTCGCTGCGCGGCGAAGCGCCACTCGAGGCTCTCGTTGCGCGCAGCGCGAGGGCCACCGGGCACTGACACCTCGACCACCACCGGCGCGACGATGCGCACGTGGTCGACCTTGTCCTTTCGCGCCACGCTGACGTTCTTCTTTCGAACCAACAGCCGCATCGAGTCGCCGACGCGCGGCTCGACGGCCTGCGGCGGCAGCTCCACGGTGACGGCCACGCCGAGGCTCTGCTTCTTCGTCAGCTCGCGACACCACGTGGTCCGCTCAATCGTCATGCCGTCCTTCGTCACCGAGAGCACCTTGTCGGTCTCGAACTTCCCCTGGCACTCCTCGTAGACGTGGGGCTGCCAGCCGTCGCCGCGAACGACGAGCGCACCGCCCGGCCGCCGCTCGACGCCGTGCACGAGCACATCGACGAAGCTGTCCCGCTCCATGAATTGAGAGAGCACGTCGACGGTGAGCTCGCAGGTGAAGCCGTCGACGTTGTTGAAGAAGCACGCGGAGCCCACCGCCGCCGCCCACGCCTTCGAGAGCGCGTCACAGCCCGGCTCGCGCGGCGCGCAGAGCTTCACAGGCATGCTGGTGCGTCGGCCGTTGCTGTCCGGCCCCGACGACGCGAGCGGCGCCAACTCACGAATCAGCTCGTCGGGCTGCTTCAGTTCCATGAAGCGGCGCGCGCGCTCCGCACGAATTCGCAGTGACACGGCGCTCCGTTCGCTCCCGGTGATGATGAGCGGGCCGGGGCCTCGAGCGCGCAGGCCCTCTTCTTTCCAGCGAACGACGCGCTGCGGGTGCTCTGGCGCCGTCGCGGTGGCGCCTGGCTCGACCTTGAACCCCTGCGCTTCGAGCTGCTGCTCGAACAGCTCACGTCGCGCCGCGGCCAGCGCCGTCAACGCTTCGGTCGCCGGGAGCGCGCTGGTGGCCTCGACGCGCGCCATGAGCTGGGCCGTCGTGGGGCGCTCGGCCTGCGCGCTGGCGGCGCAGAGCAACGTCAGCAGAATCGTCGGTTTCGAGTTCACGCGGCGAACCTGCCAACGCCGAGGCAAAAGACCCATGGCCTTCACGTGCCCTGCGGCAAACCCGAGGCCTGTCTCTGTATTGTCGCTGCGGCAACATGACCTTCATGCGCTGGCTCATCGTGCTCCTGGCTTCGAACGTCGTGGGCTGCGCCCGGCTTCAGGCGCGCCGCAACAACGACGTACGCAGCGGCTACACCGTGGTGCTGGGCCAGGTGCGCTCGGCGGACGCGCCGTCGGGGCAGCGCTGGGCGGTGCTCTACAAGAAAGGTCGTCATGGCTGGGTGCGCTACAGCCAGTTCACCTTCACCAGAACGTGGTCCTTCGAGTTTCTCTGCAATGCGGGCACGTACCGGTTGGTGGCCTTCGTCGACGTCGACGGTGACGGCAAGCTGGGCCCTGCTGAGCCGCGCGTCGAGTCAGACAAGCTCATCGAAGTCGCGCCGGGTCGACACATCACCAACCTGCACGTTTCGCTCGCGCACGGCCTCAAGCCGGTCGACTTCCCCGTCGAGCTGCCCGACCCCGACAGGGCTTTCGCGCGGCACCTCGTCGACCTGCACGTCGGTGACGTGGCCTCGCTTGACGACGCGCGCTTCGGCGCGGAAGCCGGGCAGCTCGGGTACTGGCAGACCGCCGAGTTCGTGAAACGCCACGGCATGGGCATTTCATTTCTGCAGCCGTGGGAGCCCGGCAAGACCCCGGTGCTCTTCGTGCACGGCGCCGAAGGACACCCCAGCGAGTTCACCGACTTCATCAACGGCCTCGACCGCACGCGCTTTCAACCGTGGGTGCTCAGCTACGCGAGCGGCGCGCCGCTGCAGGTCAGCAGCTTGATGGCGCAGCAGCTGCTCGAGCAGCTGCGTGAAAGACATCACTTCGAGTCGCTGCACGTCGTGGCGCACAGCATGGGCGGCCTGCTCGCGCGCGACTTCATCACCCAGCTCTCGCACAGCGCCGCGTCTCGCTACGTGTCGACCTTCGTGACGTTCTCGAGCCCGTGGGGCGGGGTGGCCATGGCGAAGGTGGGCGTCGAGTCGGCGCCGAGCTTCGTGGCGTCGTGGGCCGACGTGGCCACCGACAGCGACTTCCTCACCACCGCGCTCGAGCGCCCGCTGCTCGCGCGGCACTACCTCTTCTTCAGCTTCGAGGGCGGCAATGGCACCGATGGCGTCATCGCGCTCTCGAGCCTGCTCGAAGAGCGCGCGCAGCAGCAGGCGAGCCTCGTGTACGGCTTCCCCGCGACGCACACGTCCATTCTCAAGAACCCGAGCGCGGTGAAGCTGCTCAACGACGTGCTGCTGGAGAACGAATAGCTCCGCAGCGCGGACCCTCGGGCTCGGCGTAGCGGCCAGCTTCTCGTCGAGCATCCGCCACGACGCCCGAGGGTGAGGTCACCTCGAGCCGCCACGCAGCGAGCGCGCTCATCGCGTCTTAAGGTGAAGGCTCGACCTGAAGCACGAGCGGCGCCGACGCAGCCAGCTCGCTGATGCTGCCGCCCGGGAACACCACGCTGAACTTGCCCGCCGTGAAGGCATAGCCCTCGCTCACGTCGACGGTGCGGCTCTCGACTTCGGCGCCGGGCGCGAGCGACAAGAAGTCTTCAGGCCCCGGAGGCGCGCGCTTCGCCATCATTCCCCGGTACTCCACTTCGCCACTCGGCCCCGTCACGTCGAGCACGTCGTTGCGGAGGCCCTCGAAGAGCGTGTGGTACGTGCAGAAGCGCAGCGGCTTCGTCGTCGGGTTGCGCACCTTCATGCGGAGCTCGACGGGCTGCCCCGCGATGAACGCCTTCGAGACCGCGAGCAACGTCACCTCGAGCGAGTCAGCAACCTTCACGGGCACGACCTCCTGAACGGGAGGCGCCACCACCACCGGCGTCGCAGGCGCAGGCGTCTTCGACTGACAACCCATCAACACGAACGCAGCCAGCACGAGGTGACGCATGCCTCGCACGCCTAGCACCGCGCGCGGCGGCGACGCACCACGAACAAGGCTGCGAGCAACGGCAACAGCCCCGGCGTCATCGTGCAGCCCATGCCTTCGACGTGTACCGCCATCAGCTCCGCGTCGGCCTCGGGTGCCTTCGGTGCAGGCGCGTTGGGTTGTCGTTCTTCGTCTTCTTCCGCTTCACCCGGCGCGACGTACGGCGCGAGCTCCGCTTCGGTTACCAACAGCCCGTCGAGCGCCACGCCGCGCGGCTCGATGCACATCCAGTTGTCGAGCCACGTGCTGCTCGTCTCCGACGGCTCGTACCAGCGCACGCACGCCAGCCCGGCAATGGGCCCCGCAGAGCTCCACCGCAGCCGCACCGCAGCCGTCTCGGGCACGCACAGGTAGTTGTCAGCCCAGATGTTCGCGCGCGCCTCGGCCGACTCCGCGACGTTGGTGCACGCCATGCCGGCGATGGGCCCCGCGAAAGACCAGCGCATGCCGACGTCGAACGGGCTGCAGAAGAAGTTGTCGGCCCACGTGTCGGGGTCTGAGGGCTCGTCGACGTTGACGCACGTGCCGCCGCGCGGGCCTGCAGAGCTGAACGTGTAGCCGGCGTTGGTGAACTCACCGACGGGCTCGGCGCACAGGTAGTTGTCGTGCCACGAGTTCGGGTCGGCCGGCTCATTCCAGTGAATGCACGCGCGCCCGGCGATAGGGCCCGCGCTCGACCAGCTGAACTTCCACGGCGATTGCTTCGGCGTGCACAGGTAGTTGTCGGCCCAGATTGCGGGGTTCGCTTCGGCGCCCTCGGCGACGTTGGTGCAGTTCATGCCGGCGATGGGGCCCGCGTGTGACCAGCGCATGCCGAAGTCGGCCGTGCTGCAGAAGAAGTTGTCGTTCCACGTGTGCGGGTCCGACGGCTCGTTCACGTTGACGCAGGCCATGTTGGCTTGCGCGCCGTCGCAGCTGAAGGTGAACGGCCCGACGGTTCGGTCACACGGAGGCGGCGCGGCGCACGCGCCACCACCGGGGCCTCCGCCGAAATATTCCCAGTGCCACGGCTCGCTGGGCACCGTGCGCCGAAAGCCGTAGCCGGCGCCGTGCGCGTTGAGCCAATTCAAGACAGCGCCATTGGCTGTGTTGAGGTCGAGCGCCGTGCCGCTTTGGTGGTTGCTATAGCCTGGCGCGGCCGCGAGGTTGCAGCTGTTGCAATTACAGTTCACGTAGCAGGAATAGAAATACTGCTGTTGTTGCGGCGTGCGAAAGCCGTCGTTGATGCGAATGCTCACGCCGTTCGCGGCGGCCGCGGCCTGCATCACGGTGTAAGCGTTGCCGGTGGTCTTCTCGACGAGCTGCCCGTCGACCCGAATGAGCGTGAGCGTGAAGCCGTTGCCGTTTCGGTAGCCGGTGCTCTGCGATTCAGAGCAGTCGGCGAGGCCCTGCTCGATGGTCTGGTAGTCGTCGTGGCCGTTGTCGGCTTCGAGCCCCGTGTCGTCGAACTCCCCGGGCAAGGGGCCGTAACCACAGGCGGTCAGGACCAGAAAGACAGCGAGAAGTGGAGCGCGCACTCACGGGTGTCGGCCCATTCGACGGCTGGAATTTGCACACATGGTGTGAAGCGGAATTACGGGCGCTGAAAGTGGAGCGTGAATGCTCCATGAGATAGCGAGCGCGGGTGCGCATCGCGATTTCGGGTTCACACCGCGTTGGGAAGTCGACGTTGGTTGAGGCGCTCTCGGACGCGTTGCCGAAGTACGAGGCCGTCGACGAGCCGTACCATCTGCTCGAAGAAGACGGCTACGAGAGCGCGACGCCGCCGACGCTTGAAGACTTCGAAGCGCAGTTGGAGCGCTCGCTCGAGTCGCTCGCTGATGATCAGCACGACGTCATCTTCGACCGCTGCCCGGCAGACCTCGTCGCGTACCTGCTGTCACACGAAGACGCGGGCTCGTTCGACGTCGACGAGTGGGTCGAGCGCGTTCGTGACGCGATGCAGACGTTGGACCTCGTGGTCTTCATTCCCATCGAAGCGCGCGTGGAGGCTCGTCCTGACGACTTGCGCGACGAGGTCGACGTGAGGCTCCGTGAACTTCTGGTCGACGATGCGCTGGGCTTCGGCATCGAAGTGCTCGTCGTCGAAGGCGACGTGTCGACGCGCATCAAGCAGGTGCTCTCGCGAGTGAAGGGCGCGCGCGCCTGAGTCGTGGCTTCAGCCGCGTGAGAGCAGCCCGCGCGGAGGCACAGACCACACCGGGAACGTGCGCACGCCGGCCTTCCTGCACAGCACGTTCGCCGCCAGCACGCCCGACGTGTGCGCGCCCTCCATCAACATCGAAGGAAACGGCAACCCGACCCAGTCACCCGCGAGCACCAGGCCCGGCGTCGTCGTCTCAACCGACGGGCGGTGCTTCGCGAGCCCGAGGTGAAACGCCGTGAAGTCGTCACGCAGCTGCAGGTGCCGCGAGGTGATGGTCGACGCGTCGAAGTGCGGCACGTACTTCTTGAACTCTGCTTCGAGCACCGCGGTGACGTCGGCGTCACGCAGGTCGTCCGGCAGCGCGTAGCTGTGCAGCTCCAGCACCTCGTCACTCACGGGGCAGAACGCGTCCAACGCGCGCACGCGCTCCGTCGCGACGAAGGCCGGCAGCTTCTCGCCACCCAGCGGCTTGCTGAGCCACAGTCGCAGCACCGCGTAGCGCTGGCCCGCCGTCAGCGCGTCGAAGCGCCCGGGCAACAGCTGCTTCGCCGCCGTCACGTTCGCCGCGAGCACCACGTTGTCGAAGGCTTCACCGTCGACTGAGAACCCACCGTCTACCGACAGCGATTTCACCGCAGCGCCGAGCCGAATCGTGACGCCCTGCGACCGCAGCCGCGCCGCCAGCGGGCCCATCACGGCTTCTTCCACCGGCGAAGTCAGCCGGTCGAACGCGAGCCCGTGGTCGTGGCTCAGGTAATAAAAATGAAAGCTCTTCACCAACTCCGCCATCGACAGGCGGTCTTCATGCGCGAAGAACGCGCGCGCGAACGCCGTGAAGATGACCATCAGCGACTTCGGGATCCGCGCCTTCTTCGCGTACTCCGCGAAGCTGACCTCATCGAGCTGGGCCGGAATCTTCGTCGCGTCCCACTCGAGGAACTTCTGCAGCGCCTGACCGGTCGTCGGGTTCGCCACGTCGGCCATGCGGAAGAGGCCCTTGCCGTACAGACCAATCAAATTGAGCAGCGGCGTCGTCTCGACCTCTTGAAACGAGTACCGCCGCCCGTCGGCCCCGAGGACGAGGTAGTCCTCCACCGGCACCAGCGCCTTCGAGAGCCCCGTCTCGGCGAGCCAGTGGTTGAAGTTGTAGTAGTGCCGAAAGAACGCATGAAAGCCGTGCTCGATGTCGCGCGTCTGCCCGTCGACCTCTTCGCGCCACGACGACAGCTTGCCGCCCAGGTATTCGTTGCGTTCGAAGACAGTTACCTTGAAGCCGCGGCGTGACAGTAATTCGGCTGCGGTCAGGCCAGATAATCCACCGCCAATGACTGCAACTGTTTGTGTTGTGGTTAGTTTCTCGGGGGTCGAGCCGTCCGGCACTTCGACGGCGTGGCGATACCCACCGAAGCGCTTCTCGACGAGCCACGTGGCCCACGACGGCGCGAACCTGCGCGCGCGCCCCGACTGGTAGCGAATGGCGGCCAACATCGCGAGCGCGATGCCGAACCCATAGTCCTCGATGGGAATGGTGATGACGCGAAACGGCACCTGGTACTGCTCGTCGTAGAGCACGACGGGCCGCCCCGTGAGGTAGCCGTTGAAAATCGTCGTCAGCGCCGCGACGGTGACGAGGAACCCCCAGCCTTTTTTCATCGCATACACGCGCGTGCCCGAGAGCAGGTCGACCACCACCGACAGGCTCACCGACCACAACGAGAACGCCGTGTACTCACGCCCCGTCGACCACGCCGTCGCGCCGAGCACCGCCGTCAGCACCAGCAACAGCGGGCCCGCAAACTTCAACCCGTCCACCGGGCGCTCACGCTTCGCGTCGAACGCGAGCTCCCACGTGATGAGGCACGCCATCGGCACGACGAGGAAGAAGAGGTACTCCTCGAGCGGCAAGCCGAAGAACCGCACCGGCAGCACGTGCGCTTCGTTGAACCACCAATGCCGCCCGACGACGAGCGCGTCCCACACCACGAAGGGAATCGAGGCGGTCACCGTGGCGCGCAGCGCAGGCTTGAGCCCACCTTTGAACCACTCGGGCTTGAAGAGGCCGATGAGCACCAGCGGCGCCAGCATCACGAGGTCGACCAGCAGGTACTCGAACATAGGCCGACGCCTTACACCTCAGCTCCGCGCGTGTTTCGCTTCGAATCACGCGCGATGACGGAAAGTCGCCCTGTGCCAACGGCAAGCGTCGAGATTGCGGCGCTCTCGGCCGCGCACGTGGCTGTGGCTCGGCGTTGTCGCCGTGCAAGACGTGTTCGCGCCGAGAGTTCGGGAGATGCGCAGTGAACTACGGCCGTGCCGTGCGTTGCGCCTCGTCGCGCGTCGTCGGCAACGGCAACCCTGACGCGGTCAGCATCGCGTTGCGCAGCTCGTGCATCGTGACGTTCAGCGGGTCGCTCTCGAGCGCGCGTTGCACCTGCTCGATGGCGTCACTCAACGAGCTCTTCACCAGCTGCGCGCGGCTTTCTTCGAGCAGCTGCTTGCCGCGCAGCTCCGCGAGCGGGTTCTGGCGCAACCACTCGGCGCGCTGCATCTTCACGCGCTCGACGGGCAGCCCGGCGGCCATGCACGCCGCCACGCCACGCCAGTTCGCGCGATCTGCGTCCCACAGCGCGCGTTGGTCGACGTCACACAACAGCTCCGTGCACTGAATGACACGCACGCGGGCCGCGTTGAGCTCCTTCGAGCGCTGCTCGGAGATCTGCCGCGTGGTGAACCCGCCCAGCTCGGCGAGCAACCGACTCGAGGTCTCGCGCACCGTCGTCACGTCGGCCGAGGGCGCGAGCCCCAGCACGCAGTACGCGTCGCCCCACAGCCTCGCGCGCAGGCGCTCGAGAAACTCCTCAGCGACGATTTCGTCAGGGTGCGCCGCGCCGTCGAGCAGCACGCGCTGTCGCGGGCTCAGGTCGAAGAACTCCACGAAGAGCCCCTGCGCGTGACGCCACTGCACCGCGTCTTCTGCCGACACGCGCCGCACCACGCGCGCGCGCACCGCCCCGGCTTCACCGATGAGCATCTCCACGTCGGACAACATCGGCGCGTCGGCCGTCGTCTCGACGAAGCAGCCCACCGACGTCTCGTGCGCGCTCCACACCTGGTGGCGCTGCGTGCCGATGACCAGCATCGCCTCACGTCGCCGCTTCTTCGGCGCGATGGGCGACGCCACCGGCAGCGGCGTCGCGCGGCTCGGGCCGTACGAGCTCACCGCGTTCTGCAGCGCTTCCGCGAACGCCAGCGCGCTCTGAAAACGCTCTGCCGGGTGCTTGGCCAGCGCCTTGAGCACCGCCACCGAGACCGCTACAGGCACCGACGGGCGGTGTGACGTCGGCGAGTCGGGCAGTTCTTCGAGGTGCGCCATCAACACCGCGGCGATGTTGTGTCGCCAGAACGGTGCGCGGCCCACCAGCAGCTCCCAGGCGATGGCGCCCAGCGCGTACACGTCGGCGCGACCGTCGACCTCGGCGCCTGAAATCTGCTCCGGCGACATGTAGTCGGGCGTGCCCAACACCGCGCCCGTCGCCGTCTGCCGCGTCAACGAGGCGTCGCGAACCTTGGCGATGCCGAAGTCGACGACCTTCACGAAGTCTTCGCGGCCCAGCTTCAGCAACATCACGTTCGCGGGCTTCAGGTCGCGGTGCACCACGCCGCGCTCATGCGCGCGCTCGAGCGCCGAGGCGATCTGCGTGACCACCTGCGCCACGCGCCAGAGCGGAAAGTCTTCGGTCGCCAGTTCTGACTCGAGCGTGCGCCCCTCGAGGAACTCCATGACGAACCACGGCTGCCCCGAAGGCAACGCGCCGACGTCGAACACCGACACCACGTTGGGGTGCGCGAGCCCGCTGGCCGCCAGCGCTTCACCTTGAAAGCGCGACATCGCCGCGTCGTCCGTCACCAGGTGCGCGTGCAGAAATTTCGCAGCGGCGCGGCTGCGCAGCTTGAGGTGCTCGACCAGGTACACGGCCCCCATGGTCCCGGCGCCCAGAAATCGCACCACCCGCCACGGCCCGATGACCGTTCCCAACAACTCCCCCGAAGCGCTACCAGCCATACGTCGTCAACCTCTCGTGGTGATTGGTGCACCCACTAAGCATGAACCGCACCAGCCGCCATGCGCTCGGAACGCGGCGTCGAGCGCGTGTCGCAGTTTGAGAATTCGTTGCATTTTTCATCGGGCGTTCGTGCAGGCCTGACGTGACGAGCCTGCGCGAAGAGGTCGTCACCGTCGGTGGCGAGAGCCACTAAGAAGCCGCGCCATGTCCTTCATCCACGACGCCGTCATCTTCCTGGTGGCGGCCGTCATCGGTGTGGCCGTCTTCAAGCGGTTCGGGCTGGGGGCGGTGCTGGGCTACCTCGTCGCCGGCGTCGTCATCGGGCCGTCGGGGCTCAAGCTCGTCAGCAACGTCGAGTCGGTGATGAGCGCCTCGGAGCTGGGCGTGGTGCTGCTGCTCTTCGTCATCGGGCTCGAGCTGCAACCGCAGCGCTTGTGGACGATGCGCGGCAACGTGTTCGGCATCGGCTCACTGCAGGTCGGCGTGACGACGCTGCTCTTCTTCATCGTCGGCGTCTTGATGGGCCTGCCGCCGCTGACGGCCTTCGTGCTGGGCTTCTCGTTCTCGCTGTCGTCGACGGCGCTCGCGGTGCAGGCGCTGGCAGAGCGCAATCAGCTCACCTCGCAGCACGGGCGCATCGCGTTCGGCGTGCTGCTGTTTCAAGACGTCGCCGCGATTCCGTTTCTGGCCGTGGTGCCGATGCTGGCGGGCACCGGCGGCGGCGTGTCGTTGCTGGGCGTGCTCAAGGTGCTGGCGACCTTTGCGGTCATGGTCTTCGCGAGCCGCTTCGTGCTGCGGCCTGCGCTCAAGGCCATCGCCGGGCTGCACGTGCCGGAGCTCTTCACCGCGAGCGCGTTGTTGGTGGTCGTCGGCACCGCGCTGTTGATGGAGGCCATCGGGCTGTCGGCCACGCTCGGCGCGTTCCTCGCGGGCGTGCTGCTGGCCGACTCCGAGTATCGCCACGAGCTCGAGGCCGACATCGCGCCGTTCAAGGGCCTGCTGCTGGGGCTCTTCTTCATGGCCGTGGGCATGTCGGTGAACCTGTCGCTCGCCGCGCAGAAGCCGCTGCAGGTGCTGGGCCTGGTGGTGGGCCTGGTGGCGCTCAAGGCGCTGGTGCTGTTCGGCATCGGCTGGTGGAAGACGAGAGACCGCGTGTCGGCCATTCGCCTCGCCATTTCGATTTCGCAGGGCGGCGAGTTCGCCTTCGTGGTGGTGAACCTCGCCACGGCCACGCACCTCATCTGGACGGAGCTCGAGCAGCTGGTGGTCTTCATCGTCGGGGCGTCGCTGGCCACCACGCCGATTCTCTTCGCGCTGTTCGAGCGCTTCGTCGCGCCGCGCCTGGCGCCGAAGAAAGAGCGCGCCTTCGACACGCTCGAGCTCAACGACGACCCGCCGGTGGTCATCGCCGGCTTCGGGCGCGTGGGGCAGGTGGTGGGTCGCGTGTTGTCGGCCCGCAAGATTCCCTTCGTCGCGTTGGACGCCAGCCCCGACCACGTCGACTTCGTTCGGCGCTTCGGCAACAAGGTCTTCTACGGCGACGCGTCTCGCCTCGAGATGCTGGAGGCCGCCGGCGCTTCGAAGGCCCGCGTCTTCGTGCTCGCCATCGACGACGTGGCGGCCTCCATCGCGACTGCGCACACCGTGCAGAAGCACTTCCCGAACCTGCGCATCATCGCGCGCGCCCGAAATCGCCAGCACGCGTACGAGCTCAAGGCCATGGGCATCAACGAGCTGTTCCGCGAGACGTTCGTCACCAGCGTCGAAATGACGCGCGCGGTGCTGGTGCAGCTCGGCATGCCGTGGAGCGAGGCGCACCGGACGATGGAGATCTTCCGCGACCTCGACGAGCGGCTGTTGGAAGAGACGTTCGAACTGCGCGGCGACCTGCAGTTGCTGCAGCAGAAGGCGAACAGCGGCCGCACCGAGCTCGAGCGGCTCTTCGAGGCTGACTCGGCGGCGCTCTCGTCTGACAAACCGCCGGCGTGACGTTGCAGAAGAACGTGCACTCGGCCTAAGGCTGCAGCGTCCTTCCTTCGGGCCCGAGCCGAGCCCACACGACCCTCATGAAAACAAATTCCCAGTTGGTCGCGGCAGCGTTCGCTGCTGCGGTGGTGTTTCTCATTCCTGTCTCGAGCTGTGGCCCTGCCAAACCGCCGTGCACCAGCGGCACGTGTTTCGGGTGCTGTGACGCGGAGGGTGAATGTCAGAGCGGCAGCAGCAACGCCGCCTGCGGCTCCAACGCGGTGGCCTGCAATGCCTGTCAGTTCGGCACGACGTGCTCGTTCGGCACGTGCCTCGGCGGCAACAACCAGGGCGGCGGCACGGCGACGGGTGGTGGCACGGCGACGGGCGGCGGCGTGAGTGACGGCGGTACGGGCGGCGGCGGTGGCTCGAACTGTGACGGCTGCATGGACGGCGCGACGTGCGTGACGCAGGCGCAGGTCGACAACTTTGCGTGTGGGCGGTTGGGCGCTCCGTGTGTTGACTGCGCGGCGACCGGCGCGACTTGCAACGCCGGGTTGTGCGTCTCTTCAAACACTGGCGGCGGCGGTGGCTCATGCGATGGCTGCCGACTTTCGAGTGGCACGTGCGTGCCGCTGGAGGTGACCTCGTCGACGACCTGCGGCCGCAACGGCGCGACGTGCACGGCTTGTCAGCCGAACAACCTCTGTACGCAGGGCGTTTGCACGCCGGTGGGCGGTGGCGGAGGTTCGACCGGCGGTGGCGGCGGCTCGGCAACGGGCGGTGGCTCGGCAACGGGCGGTGGCTCGGCAACAGGCGGTGGCTCGGCAACAGGCGGTGGCTCGGCAACGGGCGGTGGCTCGGCAACAGGCGGTGGTTCGGCAACGGGCGGTGGCAGCGGCTCGTGCGCTGCGACGATGCCGTTGAGCTTCACCGGCAACAACGCGTCGGTTTCATCGACCACGGTCGGCGCTGGCTCCGACGTGACCTTCGCGTGCGGTCTCGGCGGCGCTGACGTCGTCTATTCATTCACCACCAGCTCGGTGCAGTTCGTGACGGCCTCCGTGAATGACGCCAGCAACTTCGCGGGCATCGCCGTGGTTCCGCTCGGTGCGTGCAGCACGGGCACGCACCCGTGCGCGGCGCCCGGCGACGACGTCGCGACGGTGTCTGGTCAGTTCACCGCAGGCACCTGGGGCGTCGTCGTGAAGTCGCTCACCGGTGGCGGCGGCCCGTTCGCATTGAACGTGACGGTCGTGCCGCCGCCGACGGTGCTGACCAACGCCACGGCTCGAACGGTGAGCGGCGCCGGCGGTTCGACGACGTACTACGCCATCACCGTGCCCAGCGGCCGCACGCAGTTGGTCATCAGCATCAGCGGCGGCAGCGCGGGCGACCCTGACCTGTTCGTGAGCCGGTCGAACCTGCCGACAACAGCGTACGAATACTCGAGCGCGATGACCGGAGCCGACACAGTCACCATCACCAACCCGATGGCGGGCACCTATTACATCGGTGTGTATGGCTACAACGTCACGTACTCGGGCTGGGCGCTCACCGCGACGTACTGAAAGCTGAGAGCGAGACTGGAGCGTCCACGCTCCGTCTTCGCGGCGCGACTCCCGGTGAAGGACGTCGGGAGCGCGCGGTACACGGCATGGTCTTCGCTTCGCGGCTGCGCGCACGGCACTTCACGCCGCGCAGACAAGGAGGACACATGGCGGAAGAAGGGAAGACGCTGGCGGTCTTTTCCATCAAACCCGGCAAGCACGGCAGCATCTGGGTGCGCGCGGGCTACGCGGAAATCAATCGCGACGGGTCGATGAACCTGCATCTCGATGTGTTGCCGCTCGACGGGCGGCTGCACGTTCGTGAGTCGTACGAGCGCAGCGTTCGCGAGACGGCGTTGCCCCACTGAAGTGCGCCCTCTCTCGTGAAAGAGAGAGGGTGTTTTCAGGCCCCGATGAGCGCGCTCATCATGGCCACGCCGGCCGCCGCGCTGAGTGGAATCGAGAAATTGTCATCGACGCGCAGGCTGACCAACTCCGCGATGGCGCCCGTGAAGCCCGCCGCCGCCGCGAGCGCCAGCGCCGCCCCCGCGCTCAGCCCGTGCAGCGTGAAGAACAACGCGAAGGTCACCGCAGCGCCGCTCACGAAGAACGCCAGCGTGCCTTCCAGCGAGCGGCCGTGCATCAAGCGCACGCGCCCGAAGCGTCGACCGATGAGCCCCGCGACCGGGTCGCCGATGCCCAGCACCGCGACGCCTGCCACACACCACAAGGGGTTGTGGGTCAGCGCGAGCAGCAGCAGCGCCGTCGCGTACCAGGTGGCCGAGTTCACGCGGTACGTCTCGTGCTCGTGCGCCACCGGCCCGAAGGCCTTCATCATCAGCACGTTGACGCGCGGCGAGACGCGGCGGGCAATTTCACACGACCACGCGAACGTCGCCCACGCGATGGCGATGCCCATGAGCACCGGCCACGGCAGCAGCTCGATGGCGAGCACCGCGAACGCCCCCGACGACACGTGCAGCAGGCTGCGGCGGTAGTTGGTGGGGCGCAGCGAAGGCACGTGAATCGACGCGGCCTGCAGGCGGCGCGCGAAGTCCATGTAGGCGGGCAACATGCGCTGCTTGAAGGTCAGCCAGTGGCTCCTGGTGTCGCTCGCCGGCAGCTCGGCCTTGAGCGTTTCGGCCAGCGTGGCGTGGCGGCGCTCGAGGCGCGGGTGCAGCTCGCCCAGGCCCTTCTTCAGCGCGGCGGCCATTTCGTCTTTCCAGCGCACGGGGTCGATGTCGCTGAGCAGACGGTGCAGTTGCAGTGCGAGGTCCCGATCTTCGGCCAGCTCGGATGACGTCATGGTGCTTCCTCAACAGCAGGAGGGCTTCATCACCACCAGAGAGTGATGACGCGCTGACACTCCCATGACGAAAGGCCGTCGCGGGCGGAAAGTTACGTGCTTGCGCACAGGTTTCTCGCTCGGGCGGAGTGCTACGAAGCGCGCCGTGCGCCCGCTTTCCATTTCGTTCGTTTTGTTGCTCGCCGGCTGTGCTCCCGAAACGCCGACGTACGGCGGCCTGAGCCTCGTCACGTCCGAGAGCAGCTTCGCGGTGAAGCTCAAAGACAGGTCGCTGCTGGAGTCGGCGACCGGCGTGGCGCCGGTGGCGACGCGCATCGGCCGCGCGCGCTACGAAATGCAGTTCGGCAGCTGGCGCATCACCGATTCGCGCCCCACGTGGACGGAGGGCTCGCGCTTCGCGTGGAGCTCCACCACGAAAGACGTGGCGAAGGGCGCGTGGAGCGACGGCGAAAAGAACACCGTGGTGAGCCTCGAGGTGCGCTCGGCGGCCGAGGGAGTGCTGGCGCTCACGTACGCCGCGGCAGACCCGGCGACGAACCGGTTGTCAGTCGCGTTTCGTTGTGAAGACGCGGACCGCTTTCTGGGCTTCGGCGCGCAGGCCGACGGCATCGACCATCGCGGGCACACCGTCGCGCTGTGGACGAGCGAGCCGGGCATCGGCAAGCAGATGGAGAACGACGAGTCGCCCGAGGTGTGGATGTTGGTCGGCACGCGCCACGCGTCGAGTTTCGGATTGCCGACGTGGACCTCGAACCGTGGCTACCAGGGGCTCGTTGAGAGTGACGCGCGCTCGATTTTCGAGGTGTGCAGCGTGAGCAGCGACGTGTTCCGCGTGGAGGTGTGGGCCAACCGCTTCACGCTGCACGTGTACGAAGGCACGCCGAAGGTGGCCACGCAGCGCGCGACGGCGGGGTTGTTGGGTCGCCCGCTGCGGCCGCCGCCGATGGTCTTCGCGCCGTGGAACGACGCGATTTTTGGCTCGGCTGAAGTGCGGCGCTTCGCGAAGTTCCTGCGCGACGAAGACATCCCGTCGTCGGCCATCTGGACGGAGGACTTTCGCGGCGGCACTGACGAGCCCACCGGCTACCGACTCGTCGAAGAGTGGGACACCGACCGCGCGCTGTACCCCGACGTCGAGCAGGTCGGCGCGGAGCTCGCTGACGCCGGGTACTCGTGGCAGTCGTACTTCAACACCTTCGCGGTGCAGGGCACGCGCATCTACGACGAGGGCGTGGCGCGCGGGCACCTCGTCGGCAGCGCTGATGGCGGCGCGTATTTGTACGACGGCGTGACCTTCAAGAAGACGGGCATGGCCGACCTGTCGAAGCCCGAAGCGCGCGAGTGGGTGAAGTCGTACCTGCGCAAGTCGCTCGACGAAGGCTTCACCGGGTGGATGGCGGACTACGGCGAGTGGCTGCCGCACGACGCGGTGTTGTTCAGCGGCGAAGACCCGCTGGAGGCGCACAACCGCTACGCGCGCGAGTGGGCGCAGTTGAACCAGGAGGTGATGCTTGAACGCACCGACGGGGTGCAGCGCACGTTCTTCTCTCGCGCGGGGTGGGTGGGCAGCAACGCGGTGACGCCGGTGGTGTGGGCGGGAGACCAACGCACCAGCTTTCAGAAAGACGACGGGCTCGTCACCGTGATTCCCATGGGCATCAACCTCGGGCTCGCGGGCGTGAATACGTACGCGCACGACATCGCCGGGTACCAGTCGGGTACGAACCCTCCGTCGACCAAGGAGCTCTTCTTCCGCTGGACGTCGTTGGGTGCGCTGACGCCGGTCATGCGCACGCACCACGGCATCGACGCGCGCAACAACTGGAACCTCGAGAAAGACGCAGAGACGCTCGCGCACTACCGGCGGTGGGCGAAGTTCCACATTCAGTTGTATCCATTCTTCGATGCATTGTCGGCGCAGGCCGAAGCGACGGGCGTCTCGACGCTGCGTGGTCTGCCGGTGGTCTCTCCCGAAGACCCGAAGACGTGGACGGTGAGCGACGAGTTCTGTCTGGGTGATGACGTGCTGGTCGCGCCGGTGGTCGACGAGGGCGCGACGTCGCGGCTCGTGTACTTCCCTGCCGGTGATTGGGTGTCGTGGGACGGCGCGACGCGCGTCACGGGCCCGGCGGAGTTGATGGTCGCAGCGCCCATGGGCGAGCTGCCGTTGTTCGTGCGCGCAGGTGCGGTGGTGCCGCGGCTGCCGTCACGCGTCGACACGTTGCTGCCGGCCGGAGCGCCGTTGGTCGACCTCGACGACGTGGCGGGCGAGCGCGTGGTGCTGGTGGTCGCCGGCGCTGCGGGCAGCTTCACCGAGCGCGACGGCACGCACTACGCGGTGACCACCGGCAGCGCCACGGCGTTTGCCTTGCCGGCCTGCGCGAGCGCGGCGCAGCGTGGTTGTGTCGACGGGAATACGGCGCGCCTCGAGGGTGACTCGCTCGTGTTCCCCGGTGGTGAGCTGCACATCACCGGCGGGCCGCAGCGCCAGTACGACATCGAAGTGCTGCGCTGAGTCTTCAGCGTGCGGCGACGCGGATCAGCTCCCGGACGACCTTCAGCTCGAGGTCGCGCCGAGGGCCTTCTGAAATGAAGGCAGGCACGTCGCCGCCGGGCTCGGAGTAGCTGACGTATTCGACCTCGGTCTCGTCGCCACGCGGCACGAAGCGCCACGCGCCCCGCAGCGTGGTGATGCGCACCCAGCCCGCTTCGACGGGCGGCGCGAGCTCGTTGGCCGTCTCGAACGAGATGACGCAGCTCCCGTCGGCGCCTTCGCTGCGTCTCCAGCGCACGGCGTAGTCGCGCTTCGAGACGATGGGCGGCTCACGTCGGTCGTAGGTGACGCGCTCCTTCGCGCTCTCTTTGAGCACCGTGCGCTGCACCGTCTTGCCTTCGACGGCCGAAGGGCGGCTGCTCCCGAACGCGGCGTCACACAGCGCCCGCACCGGCGCGCGGGTGCGCGTGGTGAAGCGGAGCTCGACGAACTTCGAGCCCTCGACCGGGCGCGACTCGACCCGCACGCCGTCGACGTCTTCGACGAGCGAGAAATCACCGGCCATCAACACCAACGTCAACACCAGCCCCATGAGGTGCTCCTTTCACGCGAAGAACGCGCGACGCCGCACTTCTTCCGGGAGGTCCCAGAAGTCGAAGCGCTCAATCCGGCCCAGCTCTGCAGTTCCGTACCCCAGCGCGAGGAGCTCACGGCTCGAGGCCTGGTTGCTCAACGACACCAGCTTCGCCAGCGGCCGTGCAACGGCGCGGCCCAGCGGCCCCACCATCAGGCGGTTGAAGGTCACGTGGCCCACCTCGTCGATGAGCACCTCGATGAGCCGGCGCTCCATCGACTCACGCACCGAGGGCTCGTTGGGGAAGAGCGTGCGCAGGCGGCGCAACATCCAGTCGAAGATGTGCACGCCCGCGATTTCTGAACTCAGCAGCAGCGGGTGGAAGAGCGTGGAGGGCAGCTTCGCCAGCGCGCCGATGAGCACGCGCAGCGGCAGCATCGGCTTCCATGCTCCGGTGACGTCGAGGCCTTCGAAGTGCCCCGCGGCGCCGGCCAGCAAACGCGTGTGGTACTGCTCTTCGCGCGTCAGCGTGCGCTCGACCTCGGCGGCGATGCCCGGGCCTTCTTGCAGCGCCTTGCGCGCGCGGCCCACCACCTCCACGCCATAGGCCTCGCCGGCGTTCATCTTCACGAACGCCAGCAGCGCGAGCTCTTCTTCGCTCACCGACTTCTCGCGGAACGAGGCGTAGTTGCGGTTGAAGCGCGCGCCGTCGATGGGCGTCGAGGCGTGCACCGCCTTCGGGTCGAACTCGCGCGCCATGCGCTCGTCGCGCGCCGCGAAGCCTTCACCGTTTCGCTGCATCAGGAAGCGGCGGTAGTCGCTCAGCAGGTCTTCCGCGCGGTGAGCCTCAGGTGCAGGGCCGTAGAAACTTGAAGCGCTCATGGGCTGCATCAGGCGCTCATGTGGGTGTCTCGTGAATGCCTCACCCGTGCGCATTGGTGGTGCATGAGTGCTACACCCATGGTCACCATGATGGATGAGCTGCTCCCGTTGTTGCCGACGCTCGTGAATCTGGGTCGCACCGGCTCGGTGAGTCAGGCCGCGCGTGACCTGGGCGTGCCCCGCAGCACCGTGAGCCGCCGCCTCGCGCGCCTCGAGGAGCTGCTGCGCGTGAAGCTCGCGGAGCGCACCACGCACCGCCTGCGGTTGACGGCGGCTGGGCGAAAGCTCGTCGATGGCGCGGCGTCGGCGTTGGCGCGGCTCGAGACGGTGCGCGAGCAGATGGTGGCCGAAGAAGGTGAAGTGCGCGGCGTGCTGCGCGTGGCCATGCCGCCCGGTGTGACGGGCACGTTCATCGGCTGGTTCCTCGCGTACCTGCACGCCGAGCACCCCGGCATCGACGTGGAGCTCGTCGTCACCGAGAAGCCTCCGCGGGGCGTCGAAGAGGGCTTCGACATCGTGTTGGTGATGGGCGCACCGGAGCCGTCGGCGTGGCTGCGGCGAAGGCTGACGGTGGTCGACGTGTTCGCCGTCGCGTCGCGCGAGTACCTGGGGGAGCGCGGCACGCCGAAGCGCGTCGAGGAGCTCTCGCGGCACGTGTTGCTCACGTCACAGACGCCGGGCACCGCGTCGACGTGGCCGAGGCTGAAGGGCGCGCCGATTTCCATTTCTCCCAAGCTCGTCACCAACGACTTGTCGATGTTGCGTGAGGTCGCGTTGGCGGGCATCGGCATCGCGATGATTCCTCAGCACGTGGTGCTCAACGAATTGGCGAACGGGCGGCTGGTGCGCGTGTTGCCCAACGTGCTGGGCGAGGTCGTCGACGTATTCGCGCTGTACCTGCCGGAGCGCCGCGCGAGCCCGGTGCTCAAGGCGGTGCTCGCCGCGGTCGCGCAGTTCGCCGACGTGCAGACGGCGCTGCTCAGGTCTCCGAAAGGCGCGTGACGAGCTGCTTCACGGCAACACGAAGCTGGTGACGTGCACGCCGGCGCCCTGGTTGCCGCCGTTCGACTGGTTGGGTTGAAACTGGCCGCAGTACCAGCGCGTCACGCCGTTCGCGCGCACCTCGACTTCCCACGGCACGGGGCGGTTGATGCCGCAGTTCTGGTAGTAGACGACGCGCGCGATGTACTGGCCGCGCGTCGGCACCACGCCCGGCGAGTAGATGATGTTCTCGACGTTGATGTTGTCGATGTCGCAGGCCGCGTTCGAGTCGACGTCGAGCCAGCCCTTCGCCCCGCACTCACGCACCGGAATGGGGATGGGGATTGGAATGGGCGGCGGGGTGGGGTTGATGCCCGGCATCGCGTAGTAGATTTCACACGTGCCTCCGTCGACGAGCGGCTCGACGAGGTGCAGGTCGAGATCTTCGCTGTCGGGGAAGCGCAGCGTCACCTGCACTGGGCCGGTGCTGCCGCGCAGGCGACACACGCCGCTGACGCACTCGTAGCCCGCGCCGCACTCGGTGGTGCACGCGCGCACGCCGGCGTCGAAGGGCAGGCAGCGCGCCGTCATGCCCGCGTCGTCGAACTGCGCTGCGCCGTTGCCGCCGCCGGTGCCTCCGCCCATGCCGCCCGGCACGCAGCGGTTCGTCGTCAGGTCACAGTCGCTGCCGGGCACCGGGCAGTCGTCGGGTTTGGTGCACTGCACGCACGCGCCGTTGGGAAAGACGGTCGGGTCGCAGGCGGGCGTGGGGTCTGCGCAGCCCTGGTTGACGGTGCACACCACGCACTTGCCCTGGCCGCCGTTGGCGATGGGCTGACACACGGGCGTCGCGCCGCTGCAGCCGCGCGTGGGCGTGCACGTCACGCAGCGACCGGTGTCGCCGTCACACAGCGGCGTCGCGCCGCCACACGTCTGCGCGCACGGCATGCCGGCGTCTTCGTCGACCATCGCGCCGCCGCCGCCGCCTCCTCCTCCGGTGCCGTTCGCGAGGCCGCCGCCGGAGCCGCTGGCGCCGACACAGCGCTCGGTCATCGGGTCACAGACGAGCGGCGCGGCGCACACCACGCCCACGCACGGCGCCGCCGACGGCCCACACTGACAACCCGCGATGGCGGCGAGAAAGAACGAGACAGCGAAGGCGCGAGACGTCATGGCGCGACGCTGTAACGCTTCGCGCGCGCTCCGTCGATTGGCGGAAACGTGCAGTAGGGTCCGCGCTCCCGATGCACCGGCTCGCTCATCTCTCTGACCTCCACTTCGGTGGCCACCCACCGTCGCAGGAGCGCATCTACGCGGGCCTCTTATCGGCCTTCGACTCGCAACCCGTCGACGCGCTGGTCTTCACCGGAGACGTCTTCGACACCAACGAGCCGCGCGCCGCCTGGCTCGAGGGCTTCGTGCGGCTCCACGCGGCCATCGAGGCGAAGCTCGGCGGTCAGAAGCCCACGCTCATTCTTCCCGGCAATCACGACCGTCGCGCGTCGGGGGTCTTCGCGCCGTGGCGTGAAGAGCTCTTCGACCAGCTGCGCGCGCGCTTCGCCTCGCGCCCCGACGTTCAGGTCTTCGGTGGCCAGACGCCGTTTCTCGCGCAGCGTGGGGTGCTGCCGGGCTTCCCGTGCGACGTGGTGGCCTACGACTCGACGTACCTGCCCAGCGGCATCGCGTCGGCCGGCGGCGTGCTTCGTCAGGAAGACCTGCTCCAGGTCGCCGCGACGCTCGACGCCTCGAAGAAGCCGCTGCTCTTTCTGCTGCACCACCACCTCATCCCCACGCCCGTCACCGACACCGGCGCCATCGACACGCACGGCCGCCCGGCACTGCAGCGCGTGATGGTCGACCGCGTGTTGCCGTGGCTCATCAGCAATGGAGACCGCGAAGAGCTGACGATGACGGCGCTCGGGGCGGGCTCGGCGCTCACCACGCTGCAGACGCTCGGGCGCGCGGTCATCGTGCTGCATGGCCACAAGCACTACGCCACGGCGCGGCTGCTCAAGGGGCTCGACGGCGACGCCGACCTGCTCATCACCAGCGCCGGCAGCTGTGGCGTGGCGCAAGACTTCGCCGGCGGCGACTACGACGAAGCGCCCAAGCTCTGGCCTTCGCTCAACGTGCTCGAGCTCGAAGAGCACCGCGTCACCGTCACCACGCACCCGTGGTCGCCGCACCAGCCTGAGCGCCGCGCCACGCCGAAGACGTTGGTGCGCGCGAAGCGTGACGGGGTGCAGTGGCAGCTCGACGACGCGCGCCCAGACGACGGCGAGTTCGAGCCGGTGTTGCTGCGCAATGAGCTCGAGCTCTCGTTGACGCCTTCACAGGCGCGCGTGGGCCGGTTGGACGTGGTCGCCACCCGAAGGCTCACGGCGCACCCTCGCGCCTGGCTCGACGGCTACTGGGAGGTGCTCGACGGCGCGCCCGGCGCGATGGTGCGCGAGCTCGTCGTCGGTGGTGAACGCCGCCGTGACGAGCGCTGCCCGGCGCGCATCAAGGTGCCCAAAGACGGCACCGCCACGTACCGCGTCGAAGGCGCCGTGCCCTCGAACCTCGAGTCGCGTGACGAGCGTGCGTACGCGTCAGTCGAGCTGCACTGTCGTTCGCGGGCCGACGTCGCGGTGCTCAAGGTGCACCTCGGCCCGGTGAAGTCAGCGCCCTTCGCGTCGCTCACCGACCTGACGACGGGCCGTGAGCGCCCGGTGCCCTTCACGCGCGACGGCGACGTCGTCACCGTGACGGTGAACCGCTGCGCCGCGAGGACGCGCGTTCGCCTCTATTGGCCGCTGCCGCGATGAGTCGGCTCAAGCGCGTGCTGGGCGCACAAGACGGGTGGGGCGGCGCAGCGGGCACGCTGTTGCTGCTCGTCGTGGGCCTCGTGTTTCTCGTGCAGGGCTTGCTGGGGCTCAACGACGCCGCGCGCCTGGCGCCCGTCGAACGCGCGTGCGCGGAGCTCTCGGCTGAAGCGCACCCGCCGCGCTGGGTGCGCGTCACGAAGTGCAGCCTCGACACCACGGCAGGACGCGCGCAGCTCGCGCCGGGGCTGTGGTTGAAACCCGCTGCTGCCGTCGCTCCGAGCGGCACAGACTTCACCGGCATGCTCGTCACCGAGCACGGCGAGCTGGTGCTTCACGAAGGTCGCGTGCCCGAGCGCGGCAAGACGTTGCTCTCGTTGTTCATCGGGCTCGTCGCCATCGCGTTGACGGCGCGCACCCTGTTCATGCGCTGGCTCGTCGAGCGCGACGCGTCGCTCTGACGCGCTACCTGCCGACCCACTGACGTGTCAGCTCGCACAACGCCTCGCCGCCCGCGTCACACACCTCCTGCAGCGGGCTGACGGTCGCCGACTTCGTGAAGACGAACTCCACGAGGTGCTGCGCGTTGAGGTTCGCCTCGCGCTGGTCGCGGCCCGACGCAGAGACCCGTTCAGTCATGCGCACGTGACCGCGGCCTTCACACAGCACGTCGCCTGCGGGGTACGTCAGCACCATCGCGCCGTATTCGCCGGCGCCCTTCGTGTAGCCGTCGTCGCTGACGCTGGGCAGCGTGAGCGACTCGTAGCGGGCGACGACGAGGTACCTCACGGCGTTCAGCTCGGGGTCACCGGCGAGCGCCCACGTCACGTGGCGGGCCCAGTCGACGGGGTTGAGCTGCTCTTCGAAGACCTGGCCCCACGGGCGCGGCGAGACGGTGAGGTTCTCGTAGAACCTGTCGCTGAGCTGCACGCGGAAGACGTCGTTGGTGGCGACCAGCGTGCGGTCGACGTGCGCGTACTCATCTTTGAGTGCGGGCGGCCACTTCATCTTCGCCACGTAGAGCGCGACGGTCTTCGCGGAGCCCGGCGTGAGCTTGCCTTTGCACGCGTCGGCCAGCAGCGGCTCGCGGCCCGTCGGCACCTTCGCGTTGGCTTCACCGAGCTCGATGGCGCGACGTTGCTTGTCGTCGGCCGCGCGCTCGCCGTGCAGGCACACGCCGAAGACGACGAATAACCCGGCGACGTACAGCGCGACGAGGCCCCCGAGAAGCTTCTTCATGGCTCAGAGCTTGTAGTCGGCGAACGTCTCGCGGAGCTGGCGCTTCAACACCTTGCCCGTCGGGCCGATGGGCAACGCGTCGACGAACTCGATGGCGTCGGGCAGCCACCACTTCACCAACCGGCTCTCGAGGAACTCGCGCAGCACCTCCTTCGTGAGCTCGGCGTCTTGCCGTTTCACCACCACGAGCAGCGGGCGCTCCCCCCAGCGCTCGTGGGCGACGCCAATGGCCGCGGCCTGCGCGACCTTCGGGTGCAGCATGGCGGTGTGCTCGAGGTCGATGGAGCTGATCCACTCGCCGCCAGACTTGATGACGTCCTTCGAGCGGTCGGTGATCTGCATGTACCCATCGGGGTCGATGGTCGCGATGTCGCCGGTGAAGAACCAACCGTCCTTCGTGTGTTGGCCGTCGTCTTTGTGTTTGAAATACGCGCTCGCGACCCAGGGCCCCTTCGTCTGCAGATGGCCGGAGGTCTTGCCGTCGTGCGGAAGAACGGCGCCGGTGTCGTCGACGAGTCGGAGGTCGACGCCGAAAATCGGGCGGCCCTGCTTCAACTGAATCGCCATACGCGCGTCGTCAGACAGGTCTTTGTGCCTGGGTAGCAACACGCACGCCGTGCCCAGCGGAGACATCTCCGTCATGCCCCACGCGTGCAGCACGCGCGCGCCGTGCTCTTGCTGAAACGCGGTGATGATGGACGGAGGCGCCGCGCTGCCGCCGATGGTCACCGTGCGCAGCGAGCTCATGCGCACGTTCGCGGCCTTCGCGGCGTTGAGCAGCCCCAGCCACACCGTCGGCACGCCGAGCGCCGAGCTCACACCTTCCTGCGTGATGAGCTCGAGCAGGCTCTTGCCGTCGAGCGCGGGCCCGGGCAGCACGAGCTTCGAGCCGACCATGGCCGCGGCGTAGGGCACGCCCCACGCGTTGACGTGGAACATCGGCACCACCGGCAGGGTGACGTCTTGCGCAGAAATCGCGAGCGCGTCGACGGCGGCGATGGCGTAGCTGTGCAGCACGGTGGAGCGATGGCTGTAGAGCACGCCCCTGGGCAGGCCGACGGTGCCCGACGTGTAGCAAAGCGACGACGCGGTGTTCTCGTCGAAGGTCGGCCACTCGAAGGTCTCGGGCTGGTCTTTGATGAACGTCTCGTAGGCCTTGAGCCCCGCGATGCCGGAGTCGGCAGGCAGGTGGTTCTCGTCGGTCATGGCGATGAACTGCTTGAGCTCCGTCGGCACCGTCGCGAGGTGCTTGGCGAGCGCCGTGAACGTGGTGTCGAAGCACAGCACCGAATCGCCCGCGTGGTTGGCGATGAACGCGAGCTGATCAGGCGGCAGTCGCGGGTTCATGGTGTGCAGCACCGCGCCGATGCCCGAGACCGCGAAGTACAGCTCGAGGTGACGCTGCGTGTTCCACGCGATGGTGGCCACGCGATCTCCCGGCTTCACGCCTGCAGCGACGAGCGCGTTGGCGAGGCGGCGGGTGCGCGCGGCGACGTGACCCCACGTGGTGCGAACGATGGGGCCCTCCACGGTGCGCGTCACCACCTCCTGCGCTGAATGAAAGCGGGAGGCGAACTCCAACTGCGCGCTGATCAACAGCGGCTGCGTCATCATCAGTCCGTTCATGGGCGGGGCACGCTACCAACGTGGTACGCAGCCGCGCATGGTCTGGCTGGTGCGCTCGGCGATTTTGATTCTCTACCCACGCACTGCGTTACCCGGCGCCATCGACTGCGAGCTCGACGCGTACCTCGCGACGTTCAAGCGTGAGTCTTCGTTTCTGATGTGGCTCGGCACCGTCGCCGGCGCGCTCGTCTTTCACTTCACGCCGTTGTTCACCGTCTTCGTGCCGCTGCCCGCGTTTCTGTTGCCTGCGAAGCTCGCCGACACGCACGCAGAACGAATCGCGAGCACCAACCTGTACCTGGTTCGTCAGGCCATCTTCCTCGTGAAGATGTGCGGCGGGCTGTGCTGGGGCGCGAACGACGAAGTGCGCAAACGCTTCTCGCTGCCTCCGCTGGGGAAAGACCCCGGCACGTGGAGAGCGTCGTGAGCCACGTCTCGTACCGCGCGCGCGGTGAAGACCTCGAGGCGTCGTTCGACTTCGTGGTCGTCGGCTCTGGCGCGGGTGGTGCCGCTGCCGCCGTTCAGCTCGCGCGTGGCGGCGCAAACGTCGCGCTCGTCGAGGCCGGCGCGTGGCGTGACCCTGACGATTACCCGCATTCCGTCTACGGCCAGTTTCGCGACCTGATGGACGACTGGGGCGCGCAGGTGACCGTCGGCCGCGCGTTGTGGCCCGTGGTGCAGGCGCGCACGGTGGGCGGCACCACGGTCATCAACTCCGCCATCTGCGTGCGTACGCCCGGCGACATTTTTCGACAGTGGGAAGCCGAGCACGGCCTCAAAGACCTCGAGGCGCGCGTGCTGGCGAAGCAGGACCAGCTCGAGCGAGACCTCTCGGTAGAAGACGTGGCGCCCGAGGCGTGGGGCCGCTCGAACCTGTTGGCGAAGAAGGGCGAAGCACAGCTCGCGTGGGCTGAGCCGCACGCCATGCGCCGCTACACGAAGGGCTGCAACGGCCACGGCTTCTGTCTGCAGGGCTGTCGCTCGAAGAAGAAGCAGAGCGTGAACCTGGTCTTCGTGCCCGAGGTGCTGCAGCGCGGAGGCACGGTGGTGACGTGCGCGCCGGTCGACCGCGTGGTCTTCGAAGGCACGCGCGCGGTCGGCGTCACCGGGCGCTTCGTTCACCCCGCGTCACACGCGAAGGGCGCGAGCTTCACGCTGCGCGCGACGAAGGCGGTGGTGTTGGCCGCGTCGGTCACGCACACGCCCGTCATCTTGATGCGCTCGGGCGTGAAGCTGCCGGCGCTCGGTCACGCGTTCCGTTCACACCCGGGCACCGGGGTGTTCGGCGTGTACGACGAGCCTGTCGACATGAACATCGGCGCGACGCAGGGCTGGGCGTCGACGGCGTTTCGTTCCTCGCCCGGGCTCAAGTTGGAGACGCTCGCCATTCCACCGGAGCTCGTGGCGTCACGACTGAGCGGAGGTGGCGTGCAGTTGATGCAGCGCCTCGCGAAGTATCGCCACATCGCCATGTGGTGCCACGCGGTGCGCGCCGAGTCGAAGGGGCGCGTGACGAAGTCGCTCTTCGGTAAGCCGGTGGTGCACTACGAGCTCGACCGCCCCGACATGGAGCGCTTCCGTCAGGGGATGATTCTGCTCGCCAGGCAGCACTTCGCCGCCGGTGCGCGCAGCATTCTGCCGGGCATCTCAGGCATGCCGTACGAGCTGACGGCGGATCAGCTGCCGTTGCTCGACGACGCGCCGTTGGACCCGCGGAAGTACATCGCGATTCTCAGTCATCTCTTCGGTGGCGCCATCATGGGTGCCGATGAAACGAAGAGCGTGACCGACGGAATGGGTCGAGTGCACGGTCACCAGAACCTCGTCATCGCCGACGCGTCGGTGATCCCCACCAACCTCGGCGTGAACCCGCAGCACACCATCATGGGGCTGGCGCAGGTCTTCGCCGAAGCGCTGCTCTGAGCCGTTGCACTTCGCAGGCGCCTCGGGGGTAAGCACGCCGCTCATGCGTTCCCTTCGCCTCGTGTTCTCGCTCGCAACGTTCGTTTTTCTCGTCGGTTGTGAGCCGACTTCGAGTGGTCAATGTGGCCCCACGAATTGCACCGGTTGCTGTGACAGCAGCGGCACCTGCCAGCCCGGAGGTTTTCCGCAGCAGTGTGGTTCCCAGGGCTTCGCGTGTCGTTCCTGTGCCGGTGGGCAGCTGTGTCAGCTCGGGCAGTGCAGCGGCGGTTCGTCGACTGGTGGCGGTTCAGGTGGTGGCGGCGGCATGTGCACGCCGAAGTCGTGCGTGGAGTTGAGCAAGAACTGCGGCGAAGTCAGCGACGGCTGCGGCGGCACCCTGATGTGCGGTCAGTGCGAAGTGCAGGGCGAGTCGTGCGGCGCAGGTGGCGTTGCCAACGTGTGCGCGCAAGGCACGTGCACGGCGACGACGTGCGTGGCTGAAGGCAAGACGTGCGGCAGCATCAGTGATGGGTGCGCAGCGCAGCTCAACTGCGGCACGTGCAGCGGCACGAACCAGGTCTGCAATTCGATGAACACGTGCGAAGTGGTGCAGTGCACGGCGCGTACGTGTCAGCAGCTCGGCAAGAACTGCGGAACGGTGAGCGACGGCTGTACTGGTCAGCTCGACTGCGGCACTTGCACAGTCGCAGGCCAGTCGTGCGGCGGCGGCGGCACTGCGAACGTCTGCGGAGCGGGGGTGTGCACGCCGAAGACGTGTCAGCAGCTCAACGCGACGTGCGGCATGGTGAATGACACCTGCGGCAACATGATTCCGTGCGGTACGTGCAGCGCACCTCAGACGTGTGGCGGCGCGGGCGTGCCGAACTCGTGCGGTGCGATGTGCGTTGGTACGTGTCCGGCGGGCTTCACGTGCATGACAGGCGATGGCGCGTGCGCGGGCGGCAACCTTTCGAATGTGGCGCTCGACGTGCCCGTGCCGCCGCAGCACTTCGTCTCTGGCGTGGTGACGCGGAATGGCTCGGCGCCGCCGCCGGGCTGCTACTCGGGCTACGACGTGGTCGACATCGAGTTCGAGCACGCGACTGACACACGCTTCAATCAGCGCGTTTCAATTCGCTGCAACAACAGCACGACTGACTGGAGCTGGACCGCATCGCTGTACCCCGGCACGTACAAAGTCACGGTGTCGCCGGACTCCGGCGTGCCCAGCGGAAGCCTGCCGTCGTGGAGCACCGTCGCGAGGACTGCGTTTTCCGTCTCAGGACCGCAGTCGAATGTGGCGCTCGACGTGCCCGTGCCGCCGCAGCACGTCGTCTCTGGTGTGGTGACGCGGAATGGCGTGGCACCGCTGTCGGGCTGCTACTCGGGCTACGACGTGGTCGACATCGAGTTCGAGCACGCGACTGACACACGCTTCAATCAGCGCGTTTCAATTCGCTGCAACAACAGCGCGACTGACTGGAGCTGGACCGCGTCGCTGTACCCCGGCACGTACAAAGTCACGGTGTCGCCGGACTCCGGCGTGCCCAGCGGAAGCCTGCCGTCGTGGTGCACCGTCGCGAGGACTGCGTTTGCTGTCTCAGGACCGCAGTCGAATGTGGCGCTCGACGTACCTGTGCCGCCGCAGCACGTCGTCTCTGGCGTGGTGACGCGGAACGGTGT
>JAMHXF010000094.1:0-144533 GCA_035910535.1 Archangium sp.
CGCCGTGCCCCCACCAGTCGCCGTGCCACCACCACTCGCCGTGCCGCCCCCAGTCGCCGTGCCGCCACCCGTCGCATCACCACCACCAGTCGCCGTGCCGCCACCGGTCGCCGTGCCGCCACCGGTCGACGTGCCGCCACCAGTCGCCGTGCCGCCACCAGTCGCCGTGCCGCCACCCGTCGCATCACCGCCACCGGTCGCCGCGCCGCCACCCGTTGCCGTGCCGCCACCCGTTGCCGTGCCGCCACCAGTTGCCGTGCCGCCACCGGTCGCCGTGCCGCCACCCGTCGCATCACCACCACCAGTCGCCGTGCCGCCACCGGTCGCCGTGCCGCCACCGGTCGCCGTGCCGCCACCCGTCGCCGTGCCGCCACCCGTCGCACCGGCTTCACACTTGCCAGCCGTACACACCTGCCCGGCCGCACAATCGGTTGGAGTCGCACACTCAGGCGCGCAGCCAGAAAGCGCGACAGGCACGCTCGCGAGCACGCCCATCATCAAAGTCTTCAAGTTCAGTTTCACGTGGTTCTCCCTTTGGTGCGGGCAGTTGCCCAACGACACGGCCGCTCACGCACATACCCGAATTCCCCTCGGAATTCGTCACATCACGGTGCCGGGCTTCGAGGTGGTTACAGACCCAGCCGCTGCAGCGCTTCGCCCGTCGTCGGCGTGTCCAGCAGCACCAGCAACCAGCCCGCAAACGTCGGCGCATTCGTCGAGATGAACGTGCTCGCGAGCAACGTACCCGCCTCGTCGCCATCACCGCTGCCCACGAGGTTCCGCACCGACAGCTCGCGCACGTCCGGAGTCGACGGCAACAAGTTCGCGTGCATCATCGTGCCCATCTGCGACACGCACGCCGACGCCACGATGTTCGCCGCCTCAGCCAGCGCCGCGTTCGACGACGACGACAGCGGGCCTGACACGCCGGGCCGCGCCAACAACCGCTGCCCCAGCCGGCGCGCGTCGCCTTCACGCAGCACCCACCACAGCTGCCCCGACAACTCGCCTTCGATGCCGAACGTCGCCGCCAGCACCTTCACGTCGCGGCCGCCCAGCACCCAGCCGACCTGCGCGCGGTTCGCCGACAACACCGTGGGCACGTCGACCAGCACGCCGACGTCACCGACCAGTCGAGCCAGCATCGACGCGGCCTTCGCGCTCCCGAGGTTGGCGAGCTCGCGCAGCGCGTCCTCCTGGCGCTCCGACAAGAGCGAATTCACGCCTCACCTCCAACCAACACCCGCCTCGGAACCTCGAGCCGCGCGACGTCGAGGATGAACACCGGGCGCCCGCTGCCGAGCACCGTGACACCCGCGAGGCCCGCCACCTGGTCGAGGGGCCGCGTCAGCACCTTGAGCACCACCTCTTCCTGCCCCAGCAGCGCGTCGACGGCCAGCGCGATGCGGCCCTCGTCAGTCTCGACCACTACGAACGGAGAGAGCGCGTCCACCGCCTGCGGCCTCCCGGGAATCTCGAGCACCGCCGACAGCTCGCGCGCCGGCACCACGCCCGTGCCGAAGGGCAACACCGGCTCCGCGCGGCTGTGTGACAGCGAGCCGCGCGTGGCTTCGACCACCCCGGCCACCTTCGCAATCGGCAACCCGTAGACCTCGTCGGCGAGGCCCACCAACAGCAAGTTCACCATCGCCATCGTCAACGGCAGCGAGAGCTTGAACGTCGTGCCCGCGCCGCGGCGGCTCGAAATCTCCAACGTGCCGCCCACGCCTTCGACCGCGCGGCGCACGGCGTCCATGCCCACGCCGCGGCCTGAAATGTCGGTGATGGACGCCGCCGTCGACAGCCCCGGAGCCGTCGACAACATCAACGCTTCACGCTCCGTCATCACACGCGCCGCTTCGATGGTGATGAGCCCGCGCTCGACCGCGACCGCCTTGAGCCGCTCGGTGTCCATGCCGCGGCCGTCGTCTTCCAGCTCCAACACCACGCGGTCCGTCACGCGGCGCACCGACAACTTCACGGTGCCGCGCGGAGGCTTGCCACGCATGCGTCGCTCTTCAGGCGGCTCGACGCCGTGGTCGATGGCGTTGCGCAGCAGGTGCAGCACCGGGTCGTTGAGCTCATCGACGATGGCGCGGTCGAGCTCCACGTCGCTGCCAGAGACGATGAGCTCGATTTCACGACCGCGCCGGCGCGCGATGTCACGAGCGGCGCGCGGCAACCGGTCGGTGATGGAGGCCACCGGCGTCATGCGCGCTTCCATCACCAGGTCGTGGAGCCCACGTACCAGCGAGTGCAGCCGGTCGATTGCTTCGGTGAAGCGCCCGCGCGGCTCGTCGGGCAACACGCGGCCCACGTCGCGCGCGCTGGCGGTGGCGAGCAGCAGCTCTCCTGCGAGGTCGAGAAAGCCGTCGAGCAACTCGGTGCGCACGCGCACGGTGCGTGGAGGTTCCTGGCCGACGACGCGCGCGGGCTCCGGCTCCGAAGGCGAGGCCGGGTCTTCAGCCACCGGCACGGGAGGCGGCGCGACGACGCGCGTGACACTCACCAACTCGACGTCGGCGACCTGACTGACGGTCTTGCCGATGGCGGCTTCTGTCTCCGTCGTCTCGAGCTCGACGGCGAAGACACCTCCGGGCAGCTTGCCGGCCTTCACTTCATCGAGCGACGGCGTGCAGCGGAACAGGTTGCCGAGCGACGAGAGCCGCTTGTACGCGAGAAACCCGCGCACGCCGGGCTGCGCCGAGCTGGTCGCGACGCGCAGCTTCACGTCGTAGCGCGGCGGCAGCGCTGATTCAGGCGACGGCGCAGACTCGACGAGCGGCGGCGGCGCGACGGGTTCCCGAAACGGTATGGGCGTGGTGCCCGGCTGCATCGAGAGCGCGACGAGCTCGAGCTGGCGGGCGAGCTCCGTGGCGTCGGGGAACGGCTCGCTGTTGGAGGCCGCCTTCACGTGGCCCGAGAGCGCGTCGACGGCCTGCAAGACGAGGTCGGCGGTGGTGCGGTCGAAGCGATGCGGCGCGGTGCGCACGCGGTCGAGCAGGTCTTCGAGGCGGTGCCCGAGCGCGGTGGTGGCCTCGAAGCCCATCGAGCCGGCCATGCCCTTGACGGAGTGCGCGTGGCGAAAGAGCGAGTCGATGGCTTCGGCGGTGACGCCACCTTCGAGGCGAACGAGCTCTTTACCGAGCGCGTCGAGGTGCTCGGTGGCCTCGCCGACGAAGAGACTCAGGTACCGGGAGGTGTCCCACGAGGCGGCCAAGGCGAGCGGAGCGTATCAGCCTTCGCCGAGGACCTTCTTCACGACGGCCAACACGTCTTCCGCGCGCGGCGGCTTGACGATGAAGTCGACAGCGCCGGCTTCGATGGCCTCCATCACCATCGTCTCCTGGCCGAGCGCGCTGCACATCACCACCAGCGCTTTGCCGTCGCCGCGCAGAATTTCACGCGTGGCGTCGATGCCGTTTCGGTACGGCATGACCAGGTCCATCGTCACCAGGTCGGGCTTGAGCTCTTTGTATTTCTCCACCGCTTCAACACCGTTGCCAGCCTCGCCCACGACGGAGAACCCGCCGGCCGCGAAGATGTCTTTGATGATGTCGCGCATGAAGACGCTGTCATCGACGACCAGCACCCGCTTGGACATGGAAGTCACCTGACCGCGAAACCTATCTCGCGGCGGGGCCGGTGGCGAAGGAATGCGTGACGGCCTCGTCGACGCCGCCGACGTCGAGCACCGTCACCGTCAGCGGCCCCACCCGCGCCACGCCTTTGACCTGCGCCGACGGCCGGGGCCCCGGGCCGACCTTCTCGATGGCCTCGATGCCTTCGACGTCGCTCACCAGCAGCCCCAATTCGCGCCGCGAGAGCTCCAGCAGCACCACCTTGCCGCCCGACTGCGGCCCGTCCAACGACAGCAAGCGCGCGAGGTCGACCACCGGCACCACGCGGCCGCGCAGCGTCATCACCCCGCGCACTGCGGGCCCGGCGTGCGGCACCAACGTGAAGCGCTCGGGCGCGACGACGACCTCCTTCACCGCGTCGAGCGGCAGGGCGTAGCGGTCACGGTCGAGGCGGAAGACGACGTGTCGCATTCAGCTCCACTGGCGGCGAATGTTGACCGCGTCGGCCACCAGCCCGTCGATGTCTTCGTGCTTCTTGAGCCGCTTGCCCTGATGAATGAGCAGCGTGTCACCCTTCACCTCGACGATGAGGTTCTTGTCGACCAGCCGCGTGAAGGTCTCGCGCAGCCCAACTGACATGAAGCTCTGCAGGCGCTGCTCGCCGCCCGAGGTCTGCAGCACGTACGCGTTCGAGAACGCCGGGTCGTCGTCGAAGTTGATGTCTTGCCCGCCGAAAAGCTTGCCGAGCGAATCGAAGAGCGCGCGCTGCCGACGCACGAAGAAGTGCGGAGCGTTGCGCCCGGGCGTGTGCACCACGGCGATGGTCTGGTTGTGGACCGTGCGGTGTTTGCCGCTGCCCGTGGTGTACGTGTAGTCGCAGATGCGAATGGCGCCGATGTCCTTCGCGCCGCGCATGGCGTTCTTCACGACCTGGCTGTGGCCCTGGCCGAAGAGCTTGAAGTTTCGCAGCTCGGCCATCAGCGCCGGGTTCTCACCTTCGAAGGTGAAGCCGCGAGATTGCGCGTAGGCCTCCATGGCTTCGGTGCGCTTCTTCTCGAACCACCACGACAGCGCGATGATGCCGACGACGAAGCCGATGAAGCCGACAATGAAGAGCACGTTCATGGGGCCGTGATGATGCCCCAATTTCTACGGCATCTCAGGCGATGTTCTCGACCAACGCTGCGTGAGCGCGCTGCCGTCGTCGGTGTTGCCGCTGACCACGATGCCGCCCGACGCTGCCGCCGCGCGCAACGTGGTGACACGCAACGCTTCGCCGTCTTCGCCCGTCCAGGAAGAGAACCGGTGGTGTTGCACCGACAACTGGAGGCCCTGCGCCATCGAAGCCCACGTGCCTTCGGCGCCGCTGCCCAGACAGCCAATCATGTACGACATCTTGAACGTGCCGTCGGCTTCGACGTGCAGCGTGGCGAGGCGATGCGGCGTGCCCGCGAAGCCCTGCTCGACCATCGGGCCGAACTCGTAGGTGCCCACGAGGCTCTGTTGTTGCTCGACGGGCCCGGGTTCGTCGGTCAATTCACCGCGCCCGCAACCCGCCAACGCGATGAGCACCGGGAGGAGGATTTTGTTCACGGCGCCACCTGCTCCCACGACTGTGAAAACGAGCGCCCCTGCTTCGTTTGCCCCACAATCAACAACCGATTCTCGACGCGCGTGGCGTTGAGCGCCGAGACGAGCAGCGAGGCGCCGTTCACGTCAGTCCACGAACCTGAGTCGTCCAGCGTGAGCTGCACCGCGCCCGCGGCGTTCACCGCCCACGTGCCCGACGCGAAGCCGCCGACGCAGCCCATCATGTAGTCCATGTCGAACGAGCCGTCGGGCTCGAGCGTGAGCGACGCGAGCCGCGCCGTTGAGTGCACAGCACCGTTGGCGTCGGGCAACCCCTTGCCGACGACGGGGCCGAATGTGTAGTCGCCCACGAGCTTCTGCGCCTGCTGTTGGTCGACGAGCGCATCCTCCTCGTACGGCACGCCACGACCACAGGCGCTCAACAGCGTCAGAGACGTCACCACCATCAGCAGTGTTCGCATGGCGCGTTGCCAAAGCACGCGGCGTGCCTGCACGTACCTTCGCGGAGTTGCGGTGCAGGGCTCTCAGAAATTCGTGAACGGCGCTGTCGAGGCCGCGTGAGAAACACCAGCCGTGCACATCTACAAAGTAGTGACGACGGCGCAGTGGCGCGAAGCCGAGACGACAGGCGCCTTCGCTGGCGCGCCCGTCGACCTCGCTGACGGCTACATCCACTTCTCGACGGCCGAGCAGCTGGAAGGAACGCTCGCGAAGCACTTCGCAGGGCAGACCAACCTGCTGTTGATCATCGTCGAGGCCGCGGCCTTCGGTGACGCCCTCAAGTGGGAGCCCTCACGAGGAGGTCAGCTCTTCCCTCACCTGTACGCGCCGCTGCCGGTGACCTCCGCGCTCGCGGTGCTTCGACTCAAGTGAGCGCCGCGAGGTCATCGGCGGACAACGTCACGCGCCCTGCTTCGAGCAGCGGCCCCAACTGCTCCACCGTGCGCGCGCTCGCGATGGGCGCGGCGACGACGGACTGACTTCGCAGCCACGCGAGTGAAATCGCGGCCACCGACACGCGGTGCTTCGCAGCCAGGCCGTCCAGCACCTCGAGCAGCTTCACGTTCTTCGGGTCTGACAGGTACGCGCCGGCGCCCTGCGCGCGCGCCGAGTCGACCTTCTGCCCCGCGCGGTACTTTCCAGTGAGGAAGCCCTTCGCGAGCGAGAAGTACGGCAGCTCCTTCACGCCTTCCTTCGCGAGCGTGGGCACCAGCGACTTCTCGAGGCCGCGCTCGACGAGGCTCCACTCGTCTTGTGAGTACTCGAACGACGCGAGCCCATTCTTCCGCGAGAACTCGAGCGCCGACGTCAGCCGCGCGGCCGTGAAGTTCGACGCGCCCAACGCGCGCACCTTGCCCTCCTTCACCAACGCGTCGAACGCGCCGAGGTACTCGCCCTGCGCGACCGCGTCGTCGTCCTGGTGCGCGTAATAGAGGTCGACGTAGTCGGTCTGCAGGCGCTTCAACGAGCCCTCGATGGCCGCGCGAATGTTCTTCGCCGACAGGCCCGGCTGCTTCGGCCACTTCGCGACCTTGGTGGCGATGACGACCTTGCTGCGATTGCCGCGCGCGGCGAGCCATTGACCAAGCAACGTCTCGCTCTCGCCGCCTTCGTTGCCGGGAAGCCACGCGACGTAAGAGTCAGCGGTGTCGATGGACTTGCCGCCACCGTCGACGAAGCCGTCCAGCACACGAAACGCGTCGGCTTGCGACGTCACGGTCCAACCGAAGACGTTGCCTCCGAGCACGACAGAACCGAAATCAAGCTGCATACAGCGACTCCTGATGAAGGTGAGCCGCTGACCTAACGAGGCGCGCGCGGCCCCGCCGTCGTCTCTTCATTCACGCGGTACGCCTTCATCACCTCGGCCACGAAGGCGCGCTTCGCGTCGGTGTCGAGCTCCATTTCGGTGCGACGACCGTTGAGCCACAAACGCAGCGTGGTGACCTGCGCGTCGTGCGCGAACGGCGGCGCGGCGCTCCGCTGAGACACCTGGTCGAGGCCCGCGCGCTGCGCGTTGACGAGCAGCGACGTCAGCAGGTGCGGCTCGAAGCCGCTGCCTCCGCCGGTAGCCATGTAACCGCCGACGGTGAGCGTGAAGCGGCCGTCGGGCTCGACCTTCAACGTGAAGTGACGCGTGTTGGGCATGCCCGGAGACACCGAGAGCTCGAGGCCTGAACCGGCGAGCCGAGCCGTGGCACCAACGCGCGCGAGTGTGAGCGGAGAGTACGTGAGGAATTCACGCAGCGAACCTTCGAGCACGACGGCGCAGTCTTCGGCGCGCGGCGCCTCGAAGCCCGCGACGAACCAACGCTGCGCATCGAGCCACACGATGGTGACGGGGTCGACCAACGCCGCGCCCGCCCCTCCATCGAGGTTTTCTGCGAGCAGCGACTTCTGCTGCGCGGCCGTCAGCGGTACCACACACCGCTTCACGACGGCCCGGCCTCCGTCGGGCGTCTCTTCGGTGTAGCGCTCGACGCGGGGAAAGGTCGGACGCTTTGTCGGCGGCGCAGCCGAGCCGCTCGCGCTCCACATCAAAGCCACCAGGGCGAACGCAGCTCGACGCATGCGACGAAGACTACGTCCCACCTCGACGATTTCGCATTGATTCATCAGCAACGAAGAACGCCGCTCGACAACGTTCGCGAACCCCGTCTGATCAGCAACCAAGAAAACGGCCGCGCTCACGAGCTCCACACCTGCGAACGCACGTCCACGCCCATGTTGATCAGCAGGCCTGACGAAACAACACGACGCCGAGAGCTCGACCTCGTCACGTCACCTTCACGACGCTCCACTGGCGCGACTTCCCGGCGAGCTTGAGCTCCACCTCGTCGCCTTCGCGCTTGTTCATCAACGCGGCACCGAGCGGCGACGCAGGCGTCACCACCTGCACGCCGCCCTTCAATTTCGTGCCGCCACCTTCCGGCGCGAGCAAGTACTTCAACGTCACACCGTCTTCGTCTTCGACCTCAACGAGCGCACCCGCACGCCCGAAGTCGACCTTCGCAATCGACATCAGCCCCGTCGCGGCGATGCCATTCTTCAACGCCTCGATGCGCATGGCCTGACCTCGCGCGAGGTAGCTCTGCTCGAGCGCGCGCGTGTCTTTGTCATTCTCAGGCTTCGCCTCGGCGTGCGTCGCCGCTTCACGCGTGTCGGCGTGCGCGGCGAGCAACGTCTCGAGCGTGCCGTTGAGCACCTCGAGCAGCTCTTTCTTCAGCGCTGCCTTGCTCATTTCACTTCGACCTGCGGGCGCTTCGCGTCGGGCCAGTCGACGTGGAAGAACGCGCCACGCGGCGCGTCGACGCGCTCGAAAGTATGCGCACCGAAGAAGTCGCGCTGCGCCTGAATCAAGTTCGCGGGCAACTTCTCGCTGCGGTACCCGTCGAAGTACGCGAGCGCCGAAGCGAACGCGGGAGCCGGCACACCCTCCAACGCGCACACCGCGACGACCTTGCGCCACCCGTGCGCGGCCTGCTTCACCGCGCCCGAGAAATACGAGTCGAGCAGCAGGTTCGAGAGCGCCGCGTCACGCCCATACGCCTCCGTAATCTTCTGCAGGAAGCGCGCGCGAATGATGCAACCACCCCGGAAAATCTGCGCGATGGCGCCGAAGTCGAGCTCCCAACCGTGCTCCTTCGCGGCCGCAGCCATCAACTGAAAGCCCTGCGCGTACGCCGCAATCTTCGAGCTGTAGAGCGCGTCACGCACATCATCGACGGTGATGCTCACCACGCCGTCGAGCGTCGCGCCCTCGAGCACCTTCGATGCAGCGACGCGCTCTTCTTTGCGCGCCGACAAGAAGCGCTGAAACACCGCCTCCGCAATCGTGGCGCTGGGCACCCCGAGGTCGAGGCTCGACGTACTCGTCCACTTGCCGGTGCCCTTTTGCCCTGCAGCGTCGAGCACCACGTCGACGAAGGGCTTACCGGTGACGACGTCTTTGTGCCGCAGCACCTCAGCGGTGATTTCAATGAGGAAACTGTCGAGCTCGCCCTCGTTCCACTTCGCGAAGACCTCGCCGGCCTGCGCGACGCTCAGCTTCAACACCGAGGTCAACACGTGGAACGCCTCGGCGATGAGCTCCATGTCGGCGTACTCGATGCCGTTGTGCACCATCTTCACGTAGTGCCCGGCGCCGTCGGTGCCGATGTACGTCGTGCACGCCACGCCGCCCGTCACCGGTTTTCCGGGCGCGCCGCCGGGCAGCGGCTTGCCTGTCGCGGGGTCGACCTTCGCGGCGATGTCGCGCCACACCGGCTCGAGCAGCTTCCACGCTTCGGGCTTTCCACCGGGCATCAACGACGGGCCGAGGCGCGCGCCTTCTTCGCCGCCCGAAACGCCGGAGCCGACGAAGAGCAAGCCCTTCTCGGTGAGCGCTTTCTCGCGGCGAATGGTGTCGGTGAAGAGCGCGTTGCCGCCGTCGACGACGACGTCGCCCTTGTCGAGCAACGGCACGAGCGAGTCGATGACGGCGTCGGTGCCTGCTCCGGCCTTCACAAGAATCACGACGCGGCGCGGGCGCTTGATGCTGGCGACGAAGTCTTTGAGCGCTGCGGCGGGAATCACGTTGGCGTGTGGTTCACGCGCGAGGAACTGCTCGGTCACCGACGTGGTGCGGTTGAAGACGGCGATTTTGTAGCCGTGGTCCGCGATGTTGAGCGCGAGGTTCTGACCCATCACGGCGAGGCCGATGAGGCCGATGTCTGCGGTGTCTTTGGCGGGGTTCATGTTCGTTTCCTTACAGGTCGAGGAACCAGGTGGAGCGGCGCGCGGCGCGATGCACGAGCGCCGCAGGGAGTTCAGAGGTCGGCTCACCACGCGCAGCGGCGGCGACGGGCTTCTTGGCTTCTCCGGTGACGAGGAACCAGACCTCCCGGGCTGCGGCGAGCGTCGGTAAGGTGAACGTCACGCGCGCGCTCGGAGGCTTCGGCGAGTCGAGCACGGGTGCGATTCGCGCATGGCGCTCATGCAATAGCGCATGACCTGGAAAGAGCGACGCGACGTGTCCATCGGGCCCCATGCCGAGGTGTACGAGGTCGAGTTGCTCGGGCAACAAGCGCGCATAGTCGGCGGCCGCTGCTTCAGCGCTGAGCTCGACGCGCACCGGGTGAAGTCTCGCCTGCGGCAGCGCTTCACGAATCGCGCGGTAGTTGCTGTCGGGCGACTCGAGCGGCACCAGTCTCTCATCGCTGAGGAACAGCTCGATGCGCGACCAGTCGAGCGCCTCTTTCAACAACAGCGGGTACATCTTCACGGCCGAGCCGCCGGTGAGCGCGCACGTGAAGACGCCGCGCGCCGTGATGGCGGCCTCAGCGGCCTGCACGAAGCTGCGCGTGAAGTCGGCCCACGACGCGGTGACGCCCGAGCGCGCGGCGGTGCGGAACGCGTCGCGGGCGACGACGTAGGCATCGCTGATGACCCCGGTGGCGAGCGCGGCGGTAATCAACGCGCGGTCATCGCGGATCAACTCAGGCAGCGCGATGTGCTGCTGAGCAACGACGACCTCCGCCGCGCCGTGCGCTTCTTCGACCTCAACCTTGAGCCGCGTGCGCAACCACGTCGCCAGCCAGCGCGCTTCGCTCGCGTCTTCTTTCGGCGCCGACACGGTGACGTGCTGCACGCCGTCGAAGGCCCGCTCGTCGAACGCGGCCACCAGGCGCTGCTGCCACGGCGCGATGCGCAGCCACGCGAGGTCGACGACCCGGCGCCCCAACGCCTCGAAGCCTTCGACGTCGAGGCCCCGTGAATCGACGATGACGCGACGTGAATGCGAGACGAGCTCGGCCAGCAACGCGCAGTCAGGCGGCATGCCGGCGCACAAGACGGCGCTTGAAATGTCGGGCACGAGCAGCGCGCGCACCAGCGACGGCAACGAGTCGGCGCCGTCGTCGTTCGCTTCGAGGGTGATTTCTTCACTGCACAGCATTTTTCCGCCGCCGGGCATCAGGCGGCAATTGGCGCTCACGAAGGCGCGCAACGCTTCACCTTCGTCACGTTCATTGATGATGAGCGTCCGTGACGGCACCAGCTCGACCATCACGTCTACGAGCGCCTTCGCGCGCGGTAACTCTGCGGGGTTGGTCATCACCACCAGGTTCCACGAGCACGCGCGCATCACCGCCGTGGTGCCCTGCGCGGCTTCGCGCCACAGCGCAGCCAGCTCACGCTCGATGGCGGCGACGTCGACGAGGATCGCCTCTTCATGTGCGAAAGACCTTCTGCGCTGCTCGTTCACGAGTTCAACGTAGAGGTGTGACGGTCAAGCGACCAGCCATTTGCTCATGCAGCACCACGTAGCGCCATTGACCCGACCAAGAGGCTTAACTACTTTGAATTCGTAGTTAACCGAACGTGGTTGAGGAGACGAACATGGTGACGTGGCGTGTTGGCTGGTTGTGTGTTGGTTTGGTGCTGACGACGAGCGGTTGCGAGCAAGGCAAGCCGCTCTTCGTGGAAGTTCCATCAGGAGGCGTTACAGCGCTCACTTCGGGGCTCATTTCGATAACGCAACTGAATGATTTGGTTCTCTCTAGAATCAGTCGAGATCCGGGGGGCGACGTAAAAATACGTCAGGAATGGAAGCAAGCACCTGCGATGACTTCGGTCGCGCTAAATCAGACAATTGCTGGAAATCTGGACAGCACGTTTCTTTCTACGCTCGGCCTTCCTCCGCTCGAACGAGACGTTGCATTCTGCGGTCAGACAGAAAGCGGTGACTACATACAAACCATGTCTGACTACACTTGGCTCCGCCCTGAGGAGGGTGGACCGCCTCGTCTGGAAACCGAGCCGGAGGACGGCGGGGTCTTCGTCGAGGGGCTCGACTTCGGCATGATCCATTCTGTCGCCGCAAGCATAAAGAATGTCTCGCTTACACCTCGACCTTCAATCGCGCTTCCGTACGTTTCCAGCACCGGGGAAATTACATACATCGATGACGGCATCTCTCGACGTTTCGATTTGAATCTTGAGATCGAAAACTTTGAATCGAATTTCGTGATTAACTACTTTCCAACCGAGTCGTCTGCCAGTGCCAACGGCATCAACATCACATGTGCTGGTGTCATTGAGAAAGCTGACCCTGCACTCGTCGCCGTACTCGCGCCTGCGTACGCTACGTCGAACTGTGGTGAAATCTTGATTCGCTGCGTCGATCCAACGGTCGATGTTTATGGTCTCCATGTCAGTTTTCTTCCTGTCTTTCTCGCACCGTTTGAAAGCCAGATCGCGGAGTGGATCGTAGAAGGAATCGTGCACGAGGTCCTCGCGCGAGGTGTCGTACTTCACTTTGAAACCTGGAAAGCAGACACACTGGGCTTCTACGTGCCGCCAACAGCATCAGAAACCAAAGTGACCCTGACGGGTCACTCTGCTTGGAACGGAAATCGCTTTGAGTGTTCGCCAACGCCGGCGACTGAGCCGAAACTGCCGCCTACGCCAGTCGCGACTCAAGTCGATGGTCGCGTTGGCCATGGTGAGTGGGTTTCGACTTCCGGCTACGTGTTGCCCTTTGAACTGACCCCGGAATTTAAGGCAGAGTTTATCACCAACATTCCCTATCCACACGCGCCTGTTCCCGGGGTTGGCCCCAACAGTTTTATTCTGACACCACCCACACACGCCGTTCCCAACTGGACGCCGATTGACTCCTCGCGAGAGCGCACTGTTCTTGCGTTCGGAGCGAATCTGCCAACCACGGGCATGAGTTTGAGCCGCGACCCAACCAACCCGTATTCAACGAATAGATTTGACTTCAAGTTGGGCGACATTGACGGGTTCTTTCGCGTCAGGATCAAGGAAGGCTGCTGGGTCAAACCTGTTTCATTCGCGTTGATCGCTAAGGCTTCATTCTCATCGAATCTTGTCATGCGATCCTACAACTCAAGCAGTCACAATTGGAGTTACACGCAGACCATGAACGAAGAGCTCTTCAAAACACCCGTTCAACTTGTAGGTGTCTACGAAGCGGACTTTGAGAAAGAGGTGCTCCCGATTTTCCAGAATGAAGGTCTCGAATTATCGGGGGAGCGACAGCGGTGGAGCAGAATCGTCGTGCGAAAATCGATCATCGATCTACCCATCGAGGACCTGCTTCCTACACACGTGAATCCGCTGGAAATTACCCTATGGATCGAACGAAACCATCTGCAGGTCAGTGAAGTCTTTGCGCCATCATTGAGGTGCGATTTCATGGTCAACCCCGATCCCAAAGAAGAACTGACGCTCAGGATATTCAATTACCCAGGCATCGTTCTTCACGACGCGCACATGGATCTCTCACAGGTTTCGTGGAGCAAGAGCACCGACCACCCGGTACCAACACATGACCGATTCATTCGCGCAGACACCACGACGAGTTCCGGAGCGGTCACGTCCGTCTTTGCTACCAAACAGTGCATCCCTAAGCGTGGTGGCGCCCAAGTCGAAGAGTGCTGGCAGGCGACCAACAAAGCACCAGCACTCGGGACGATCGGTGTCGCAGGCTACAGCGACACCACAGCTCCTGCTGCGTCGTTGCGTGGCACTCCGCCAACCGCGTTCGGAACACGAACAGCACTAGTGCATGGCTACCACGACCGCAGCGATGTCCGCGTCTATTCCGCCGTTCCACAGCTCTACCGTAACCTCGGCCTCACCACCAACCTCGTCAGTTATCGAGGCACGATCACCATGGACTGGGAGCACTCGGCTGCATTCTCAGCCCCGAACGCGACTATGCATATCACTTCGGCCCAAGTGCGTGGGGGCTGGAACGGCGTGCAGACCAACCACGACACATTTGCAGTTATTCAAACTCACTACACAAATTGGAACGAAGACTTCTACATCCTTGCCCACAGCAACACAGCCACTCCTTCGTATTGCGCTCTGCCTCAGCAGCTACTTGCTATACCTAAAAAAATAAAATTTATCGAAGGTGGACTTGAGCGAGACAAGGTCTTTGAGGCGCCGCTCTTGATCCTCGAACCGACTGATGCAACTGGGCGCAACATCCTCGATTCGACGCACCAGGCAACCATCGACAGCGAACGAATCTGGTCGCTACCATGAACCGGGCCGTCTCCGCATGTGTAGTAATTTTTCTCGCTGGGTGCAACCCAGCGTCGACGTTCAGCCTTGACTGCGGAGACGGTTGTTTTGACATCAGAGATTTGGCGCTGCATTCGCCGGATCTTCTCGTGCGAGCGCCAGGAATCTGGCGATTCTTCGACGAGTATGGCGCGACGATGCCCACCACATGCGGTATCGACGCGGGAACTACCGCAGGCACGCTGACGCCGCTCTGGGAACGCACTATCATCACCCTCCTGCACGAGAGCCGTGATGTAAATTATTTGGGCGAAGGCGGCGCGTCTCCTCTTGATGTGCATCCGAATGGCTTGCTAGCGCTCTCGGTAGGCGGGCAGTTGTGGATTTTTGATGCACATACAGGAGTTCCCAAGCATGCCGTCGACTCTGTCGGTGATGAGAACATCCGAACGAACAGACCAGAGAGTCCGGGCACTGTGGTCTTTACGCCGGATGGAAATCGTGTGTGGCTTGATACCTACGGCGTGACCCTTTTGGATCTCTTCTCGTACGACCGGTGGGCGGGCTTCAAGACGCCCGTCGCCAGTCAGGGTGACGGGCCTGGTTGGCGCGCCCGCGCACCAGCGGTCGCGAGGGACGGCACTCTATTCTGGCTTGGCAACGACGGTACGCTCCGAGCCACTCAGGTGGACGGTTCAACGCGCTGGGAGGTTTCTGGCAAAAATGGAGTGCCTATACTCGCGTCGGAAGACATATTGCTGCTTCGTCAGGGACCGCCGCAGGCGCTCGATGCGCACACCGGCCGCTTGCTCTGGCAAGCTCCGAGCGTCGTCACCACCCCCAAGACTCAGATTCTTCTCGGCGACGACGCGCTCATTCGAGACGTTGTCCCGGTGAATCATCTCGATACACAATATCGCTCCTTCGTTGCGATGCGACGTGTAGAAACCGGTGCCGTCGAACAAGAGTTTAGACCTGCCTCAGATGCCGGGTTCAACGTCGAGCCGACAATGGGCGCAATGTCTGACAATGACGTCCTGTTCCTCGCCAACGATGGACCAGGTCGTGTGGCGGCCATCGACCTGAAGACTCGACAGGAACTCTGGTCAAGCGACGTCGAACTCCAAGCCCCCCCAATTGCTGGAAAAAATGGTCAGGTGTATTTATTGTCGACTGACTGCAGGCTTTCGGTCATCGACAGCGCAGGTCAAATCGTCGGACAATTCGTGATGCAGGGCCAGCCTGTCCCTCACATCGCCCAGCTTCAGGACGGCATTCTGTATGTGCTGACCGAACTGCCGCTCATCGGTGGAGACCCCAACGATGTTCGTCAGTGGCTGTACCCGGGTTCCCCGCGTGCCCCCCTTGTCGATGGCAAACGCACCAACCCGGAAGACTACGGCTGCGTCAGCAGCACCTGCTTCGTTCTCAAGCCGGGCGACGGCTCATACTTCAAGCTCTACGCCTTTCGCGTGGAGTGATTACGGCCTTCTCCATTGATGGCCATCGCGCTGCAACATGCGGTCGGCCTCTTGCGGACCCCATGTACCGGCTTCGTACGAATCAACCGGCGTCGACGACGTTTCCCAGGCGCGGTGCACGCGGCTGATCCACCTCCACGACGCTTCGACTTCATCGCCGCGCGTGAACAGCGCCTGGTCACCCAACATACAGTCGAGCAACAACCGCTCATACGCCTCGGGCGGCTCGACACCGAACGACGTGCCGTAGCGGAACTCCATGTTCACCGGCTGAATGTCCATCGTGTTGCCGGGCACCTTCGCGCCGAAGCGCAGCGACACGCCTTCGTCAGGCTGAATACGAATCGCGAGCACGTTGGGCCCCTGCCCGCCCGACTTGCCGAACAACTTGAGCGGCGCTTCACGGAACACCAGCGCCACCTCGGTGACCTTCTTGGGCATCGCCTTGGCCGAGCGCAGGTAGAACGGCACGCCCGCCCAGCGCCAGTTGTCGATGAAGAGCTTGAGCGCCACGTACGTCTCGCGGCGGCTTCCCTTCGTGACGCCCGCCTCGTCCTGGTAGCCAATCTGTGTGCGACCCGAGACGGCGCCCTTCGTGTACTGCCCGCGCACCACGAATTCGTCGAAGCGCCCGTCGGGAATCGGCCGCAGCGACTTGAGCACCTTCACCTTTTCGTCGCGCAGGTCGTCGGCGCCCATCGACACCGGCGGCTCCATGGCGGTGATGGCGAGCACCTGGAACAAGTGGTTCTGCACCATGTCGCGCAGAATGCCGGCCTGCTCGAAGTAGCCGCCGCGCCCCTCGATGCCGATGGCTTCAGCGCCGGTGATTTGTACGTGGTCGACGTAGCGGCTGCTCCACAGCGGCTCGAAGAGCCCGTTCGCGAAGCGCAAGACCATGAGGTTCTGCACGGTCTCTTTGCCGAGGTAATGGTCAATTCGGTACACCGACTGCTCGTCCATCACCTCGAGCACGTCGCGGTTGAGCTGCCGCGCTGACTCGAGGTCGACCCCGAACGGCTTCTCGATGATGACGCGACGAAACGGCTTCGTCTGGCCGACGCCGACCAACTTCGCGGCGCCGAGCTGCTTGACGACCGGCGCGAAGTTCGAGGGCGGCGTCGACAGGTAGAAGATTCGGTTGCCCTGCGTGCCGTGCGTCGCGTCGAGCACCTCGAGGCGTTTGCCGAGCGCCGCGTAGCTCTCGGCCGAGTCGTATGCGCCTTCCATGTAGTGCAGGCGCTGCTCGAACTTCGCCCACGTCTCGTCGGTTGGCTTGCGACGCGCGTACTTCGCGCAGCCCTCTTTCAGCTCGGCGCGAAACTGTTCTTCCGAGAGCTCCTTGCGCGCGAAGCCCAGCACCGCGAACGAGTCGGGCAGACCGCCTTCGTCGAACAACGAGAACAGCGCGGGCACCAGCTTGCGCTTCGTCAGGTCACCTGAGGCTCCGAAGATGACGACGATGCCCGGCGCGGGTTTGCGCTCGTCGACCAGGCCTGCACGCAAGGGGTTCGTCATGCGCAGCAAGTTAGGGAGGTGGCGCGCCTGCCGCCATGACTTCGCGCTGCGCACAAGAGGTACGTTCGAAGCATATCGACCGCACGAAGGCTCCATCACACTTACGCCGACTACGTGAGGCTGGAAAAAGACAGCCCCATCAAGCACGAGTATTGCGATGGCGAGATCTACGCGATGGCGGGCGGAACTGCCGCGCACGGAGCACTCGCTGCGGCTGTCATTTCAAGCTTCGGTGCACAGCTTCCGACCGGGTGCCGAACGCTGACGTCTGGCGTGCGTGTGCGCATCGAAGCGAGCGACCTCAGCACATACCCCGACGCGCTCGTCATCTGTGGTGCAGCGGCGTACGACGCAACCGACACCCATGCAGTCACAAACCCCGTCGTCGTCGTCGAAGTCACCAGCCCCTCGAGCGAGGACTACGACCACGGAGAAAAGCTCAGTCACTTCAAACAACTCCCGTCGCTCAAGGCCGTCGTCATCGTCTCGCACAAGACCCGTCGCGTGACGGTGCACTCGCGAAACGCCACATGGGAGACGCGCGAGTTCCGCTCCGGAGAGGCCGCCACGCTCGCTGAGCCGGCGCTGCGACTCGACGTCGACCGGCTGTACGCCGTGCTCGACGGGCTATGAGAGACTGCCGTGCTCCATGTACCGAGCCCTCGCTGTCTGCGCTGCCGCGCTGTTCGGCTGCGCTGCGAACCCGCCTTCCGAAGGCACGCTGCGCGTCACCGTCGACACGTCTGACCCCGCGCTCACCAGCCGCTGCGTGAAGGTCTTCGCGCGCGGCACGCAATCGCTGCAGACCGACGGCATCTCCATCGTCGACCGCGACTCCGTCGTCGTCGCCATCTTTCAAGGTGACGAGCCGGGCCTCGTTGAAATCGAAGCCGTCGGTTACTCCGACGCCGCCTGCACCGCCGAAACGCAGCCCGCCGAGCGCACCGAAACAGGCTCGTTCTCGTTCGGCATGCCCGCGCAGCTGACGCTGGTGCTCCGCCGCTCCACCAGCGACGCCAGCATCGACAACGACGGCGATGGCCACCCCGCCACCACCGACTGCAACGACGACGACCCCTCGATTCACCCCGGCGCCGTCGAGCGCTGCGAGGGCCGTGTCGACGACAACTGCGACACGCTCGTCGACTGCGACGACGCGGCCTGCAACGCGCAGGTGTGCGCTGCCGGAGCGCGCTGCGCCAACCTGCGCTGCGCTGAGCAGCTCTGCGCCGACGGCCTCGACAACGACGGCACCGAAGGCGCTGACTGCTTCGACCCCGACTGCGACCAGCAGCCGTGCATGAATGACGGCACCTGCAGAGCCGGCGTGTGCCGCACGCAGAACGAGGCCAACCTCTGCAACGACGGCCTCGACAACGACGGCGACACTTTCACCGACTGCGCCGACCCCGACTGCCCCAATGGCTCCGCGTGCAACGACCTCAACGCCTGCAGCGAGAATGACCAATGCAGCAACCAGACCTGCAGCGCCCAACCAAGGGTCTGCGCGACTGCCACGCAGTGCTTCGTCAGCGCCGGCGTCTGCGACCCTGACGGCGGGCTGTGCCGCTTCGACTCCACGCCCGACGCCGGCTGTGACGACGGCCGCGCGTGCACCGACAACGACACCTGCGAAGTCGACGGAGGCTGCGGCGGCACGCTGCGCACCTGCAGCGCACCTCCCAACAGCTGCTACCAACCCGTCGGCGCATGCTCTGAGTTGCTCGACGGAGGCTGCGCCTACACGCCATTTCCCGCTGGCCAGGGCACCTGTGACGACGGCAACGCGTGCAACGAAAATGACACCTGCGATGGAGCCGGCGGCTGCCAGGGCCTGGCGCCGGCGTGCCCACCGCGCGTCTGCCACACCACGTCGGCGGCGGCGTGCACCGCAACCGACCGCTGCGGCTTCGTTGCGCTCGCCAACGGCACGCCCTGCGCCGGCGGCTTCTGTGTCGCCGGCGCGTGCTCGCCGACGCCGCCTGTCTTCCCGTACACGCCCAGCAACTTCGCCGAAGCCGACCTGCCGCCTTCGCTGGGCGCGTTCTCCGTCAACTGCAGCGTCGTCACCATCACCACGCGCACCGCTGACGGCGGCGTGACGCTCACCCAGTGCGACGGTGGCGTCTCGCGCCCGGCGCACAGCCTGGTGAACAACGGCGGCTTCACCGCGGTGCTGCTGCTGGTCGACTCGCTCAACGTGGGCGCCTCGGGGCTCCTGCGCGGTCGCGGCGCGCGCCCCTTGATGCTCGCGTCGAAGGGCGACGTCTTCATCGCCAACGGCGGCAACGTCGACGTCAACGGCTTCGACGACGCGACCACCGTCGCGCGCGGCGCAGGCGCGCACCTCAACTGCGCGTCGGGCGCGGGTCGACCCGGCCGCGTGGAGGCCAACCAGACTGCAGGCGGAGGCGGCGGCGCGGCCTTCGGTGGGCCCGCTGGCGCCGGCGGGCCGTCGAGCGTCGGTGGCGATGCGGGCGTGCCCTTCGGCAACGTGACGCTGGTGCCGCTCTTCGGCGGGTGTCGCGGCGGCGCGGGCGGCAACGCCAGCAGCACCAACCTCGGCACCGGTGGCCCCGGCGGCGGCGCGCTTCAAATCTCCGCGGCGGGCGTCATACGCCTCGAAGGCAACGTGACGGCCAACGGCAGCGGCGGCACAGGAGGCCTCCTCGACGCGCGCGTCGGTGGCGGCGGCGGTGGCAGCGGCGGCGCGGTGCTGCTCGAAGCACAGAGCCTCAGCTCCTCGAGCAACGGCGACGTCATCGCCAACGGCGGCGGCGCAGGCGAAGGCAGCGGCACGAGCGCCAGCGGCGCGCGCGGCGCCAACGGTCGCACGCACGTCGAACCTGCTGCGGGCGGCTCTTCAGGTGCGTGCGGCGGCGCCGGAGGCCGTGGCGCGTCGCGCGACGCGACAGCCGGCAACGGCGTTGCAGCGGAATGCGGCACCAACCTGCCCGGCGGCGGTGGTGGTGGCGGCATGGGGCGCATTCGCATCAACGCCTTCGACGGCGGCTGCAACTTCAACGGGGCGTCGTGGTTCAGCCCGCCGCGCACGGGCGTCGGAAGCAACTGCCAGTAGCGTGAAGTTGGTGTAGGCGCGGAGTCATGAGCGCCATCGAGGTTCGCCCCGTCAAGAACAAGAAGGAACTCGAAGTCTTCCTCCGCGTGCCGTGGACCATCGGTCTCGACAAAGAGAAGAAGTGGGTCCCGCCGCTGCTCGACGACTACCGCAAGCAGCTCGACCCCAAGAAGTCTGCGTTCCTCGCGCACGGTGAAGCCGAGGTGTGGACGGCGTTCAAAGACGGCGCGCCGGTGGGCCGCATTTCTGCGCAGAACGACTTCGACTACGACAAGACCTGGCCCGACGAGCCGAAGACGGCCTTCTTCGGGTTCTTCGAGTGCATCGACGACGTGGAGGTCGCCAAGGCGCTCTTCAAGGTCGCTGAAGACTGGGCGCGCGCGAAGGGCCGCGTGCGGCTGCGTGGCCCCTTCACGATGGACTCGAAGGGTGAAGCCGGCGTGCTCATCGAGGGCTTCGAGCACTTCCCGATGATTGGCACGCCGTGGAACCGCCCCTTCATGGACGCGCTGATTCAGAACGCGGGCTACGGCAAGGTGAAGGACATCCTCGGGTGGAAGTACGACCGCAACATCCCGATGGACGAGTTCACGCAGAAGGTCTCGAAGAAGACCCGCGAGCTGCCCAACGTGAAGATTCGCACGATGGAGCTCAAGCACATGCAGCGCGAGGCTCGCATCATTCAGGACATCTACAATCAGGCCTGGAAGGCGAACTGGAACTTCACGCCCTTCACTGACCAAGAGCTCGAAATCATCGCCAACGAGTACAAGCTCTTCATCGACGAGCAGGTGGCCTACGTGGCCGAGGTCGACGGGCAGCCGGCGGCCATGTTGTTCGCCATTCCCGACATCAACGAGCTGATCCGCGACTTCAACGGCGAGCTGATGAAGAACCCCATCAACCTCGTGAAGCTGCTGTGGCGCCTGAAGTTCAACCGCCCGAAGAACGTGCGCCTGATTCTGCTCGGCGTGAAAGACGAATACCGCGCGTCTCGTAAATACGGCGCGCTGGTGGCGTGCCTGTACGAAGAGATTTCGGTGCGCGGCAAGGCCGCGGGCTACGAAGCCGGCGAGCTCTCGTGGACACTCGAAGACAACGTGGGCATCAACCGCGGCATCGAGCGCATGGGCGCGCAGCTCTACAAGAAGTGGCGCATGTACGAGCGCGCGCTCTGAAGCGCACCTGAATGCTGGCGCTGTCGCTGACCTTCGTGTTGTCGACAGCGCCGGGCTACGGCGAGCGTTCGCTACGCTGCTGACGTCGGTCAGGTCCCCGAAACGATGATTGATTTCTCAGACATGCGTGACGCGCAGTCGCACCTCGCGACACTCCACGAGCGTTCGCTTCTGATGAATTGAGAGCGTCTGCCGCGCGGCTTTACACGCGCCCGGGAAAATCGTGACCGGAGCGGTTGCGACAACCAGGCATGACCACCATTCAAGCCACCTCAGCCGCACGCCGTACGTCTGCCACGCCGTCGTCGTCGCGTCTCGAGCGCGGTGCGTCGGGAGCGGCAGTCAAAGAGCTCCAACAGCTGCTCAAGTCGCTCGGCTTGTACGGCGGCTCGATTGGCGGAACCTTCGGCGCGGCCACAGAGGCGGCCGTGAAGGCGTTTCAGCGCAACAACGGGTTGGCGGCCGATGGTTGGGCGGGCCCACAGACGATGACGAAGTTGCGCGCGGCGGCGGCACCAAAACCTCCGGTGTCTTCGGCGGGCGGCAAGCTGGCGCTCGGCGCGAAGGGCGACGACGTCAAAGAGCTGCAGCTGCGACTCAAGGCGCTCGGGCTCTACAACGGCGCGGTCGGTGGAAACTTCGGCGTCGGCACCGAAGCGGCGGTGAAGGCGTTTCAGAAGATGAAGGGCCTCACGGTTGACGGTTGGGCCGGCCCGGAGACGATGGCGAAGCTGCGCGGCACCTCGGCACCGACGCCGACGGCACCGCCGGCAGCGTCTGGCACCATCGGCGCGGCGCTCGACTGGGCCAGGACGCAGGTCGGCGCGCCGTACACCGGAGGCGCGAGCCCGTTTCGCTTCGGCAAGCCGGGCAACGGGCAGACGTACCAGCAGGCCGGGCAGAAGGCGTACGTCTCGCCGCGCGGAGTGGTGGGCTACGACTGCTCGGGCTTCGTGGTGACGACGCTGCGGAAGGCGGGCATCGAGCTCAAGTGGCACAACAGCTCGGGCATGAAGGCCAACCTGCCGAACGTGCCGAAGGACCAGCTGCAGCCCGGCGACCTGCTGGTGAAGAACGGCCACGTCGCCATCTACATTGGCAACGGGCAGATGATTGAGTCGGTGCCGACGGGCGTGCGCGTGACGTCGGCCAGCACGTACATCAACAACCCTGACTACGTCGGCCGCCGCCCTCAATAGATGAAGGCGTCGTCCCCGTCGGTGACGGTGATGTACAGAATCGTGTCGGCGCGAATCTGCGGAGCAATCGTCGCCGCCGCGTCGATGACGGCCTGCTTCGCGACGTCGTCGTAGGCGATGACGTGGAGAATCTGCTTCTGCCACGCGCGCGGCGGGTTCACGTTCTGCGTGCTGACGAGAATGTCGCTGAACTTTCCTTCGAGCATCGCCTTCGCCTCATTCACCGGCAGCGGCGTGCCCGGAGGAAACTTGAAGGCGCGCGCGACGCTCACGCCGAGCTCTTCACCTTCAATGCTCACCACCAGGTCTGTCTTCTTGCTCGTCGGCGGCGTGTAGGTGACCTGCGTTTCGGTGGCGACGAGGTCGGCGAGCTCGCAGCGGTACAAGACCTCGTACGCGAAGACCTCCGACTCGGCCGAGCTGCCGCCCGCGTTGGGCGTCGTGTACATGCGGTAGCCCGCGTCGGAAAGCACACCGGCGTCGAAGGCCAGCATCGCGAAGTCGATGCGCGTCTCGAAGGTCGACGGCGTTGCGGCTTGAAGGTCGGCCAGAGAGAGCGGCCCACATTCCCCGCTGATGGCACCGAAGCCCGCGAGCGGAACGCTGGGCCCGGCGTCGACTTCGACACCTGCGTCGGGAACTCCCGCGTCGACCTCAGCGCCTGCGTCGGGGAGCCCCGCATCGACTTCGGTGCCTGCGTCAGGGAGCCCGGCGTCGAGCTCAACGCCTGCATCAACTTCGAGGCCCGCGTCTCCAGCAGGGGGCATGGGCGAACACGACCACCACGCGGTGGCCAGACACAGAGACAGAACGCGACGCATGCGAGGCAAGTTACGCGGCGGCGCCCCGACCTGTCAGCCGCAGCGTGACCCTGTGCAAATTCGCACGTCATCCGTGCGCGCCTGTGTATTCCTGCAAGACCGACCGCCGCCTATGCAGTCACGCATGCGCACGCTCCTCGCGGTGGTGTTGATCAGCAGCTGCCAGTCACCGACTCACGTCGAGGTTGATGGCGGCAGCAGTCACACCTGGCCCGCGCGCACCGAAGCGGCGCCTCAAATCTCCATCTACGGCGAGGTGAACAACGCGAAGGTGGCGACCCAGGCGCTGGTGTTCGCGCTCGCGCTCGGTGACGCGTACCCGCAGGTGGTGACGGTGCGGCCTTCGAAGCCGACGTACCTCATTCAGGGCTGCAGCAGAGCGACCTGGGGCGAGGCGCGGTGGTCGGCGATTACGGGCCTGCGCGGTGACGCCGCGCGCCTGAGCATCGTCGACGGCGCGCTGCAGGTTGAAATCGACCGCGCGGGCGACATGGCCTTCGCGCTCGAAGGTGAAGTCACAGGAGTGGAGTGCACGGTGGGCGCCGAGACGCTCACGCAGGTCTCACTGCGCAACGACGTGGTGCTGCACGTCAGCGCCGTGAGTGGGTTCGTCGTTTCACACTTCGCGCAGGACGACGCTGAGTGCGCCGACCGGGTGCTGCTCGCCACGAGCCGCTCGCACCAACCGCCGCGCATCACCGCGCTCGATTCTCACGGGCGCGCGTTCAAGCCGCTGAACGCGCCCGAGCCGGTGGCGATGACGTTGCGGAGCGACCAGCCGCTCTTCGTCGGCGACACCGAGGTGCAACTCCCGCGCGGCAAGACGAGCATCGAGCTGGACACCACGCTCCCGGTTCGAGGCCTGCGGGTGCTCGAGGCGGTCGACTCGTCGTCGGTGACGCAGGCGACGCTGAAGCTGCAGTTGATGCGCGCGACACTCAAGGGCGCGACGCCGGCCGACCTCACCGACGGCGCGACGTTCCCCATCTGGCACCCGGAAGAGAACAACTACGTCGCGGTGAACTACGAGCGCATCACCACCACGCGAGGCGTGCTGTGCAGCCCGCCGGGCGAAGACTGGTTCGAGGCCACCAGCGAGACGCCGTCGACGTGCGCGGTCGACGACCTCAGCTACGACAAGCTGGCGTCGTACGCCGTGGCGAAGGTCCTCGCGGCCGGTGAATGTCGGCTGCAGGTCGGCATCGTGGGCACGCAGCTCACGTGGCCCGCGCGCTTCACGACGACACCTTGAGCTGCCACCACGGGAGCGACGCTTCGCCTACTTCGTCTTCGGGCACTTCTGCTCGAACCGCGCGGCGCGCTCGGTAGTCCACGCGCCGACGTTGCCCGCGAAGTCGCTGAACAAGCGGCGCCCCACGTCGCAGCGCTCGGCGTCGGTGGCGAACGTCGTGTCGCTCCACAGGCGCTGCTCGAGCGCGTCGAGCGTCTGCGCGCCGTGCTCCACGCGCAGCTCCGTGTCCAACACCTGAAAGCGGTGAGAATCATCGCTGTGCAACCACTCAGGCAACGCGTCGTCGACGCCGCGCCCCGGGTTGCCCGTGCGCGCGAACTGCACCCAGTACGAAGCCATCGCGCGCGCCAGTTTCACGCGGCCTTCTTCATTCTCTTTCGTGTTGATGCCGAAGGGGTCGAACTCACTGTCTTCGTCGTCGAACACGAAGCCAATCTCGAGCCCGTGCGCCGCGCCGAGCAGCTTCGGCAAGTCGGCGAACATCGACTTCGGCTCGTCGTCCCAGTCGAAGCGGTACGAGTACACCGGCGCGCCCGCCTCGCGCAGCGCGAGCGCCGGTGCGTCGACGCCAATCGCGCGCCACAGCTGCGAGACGTACGCCGCGTCACGCTCGTAAATCGCCTCGTCTTTGATGTGCAGGCCGAAGAAGCGCGAGACGTACTTCGGGTCGAGCGCCATGAAGAGCTTGTACTCATCGCGGTTGGTGCCCAGCAGCACCGGCACCTGCGGGCCCGTCGCCAGCGCTTGCGTCAAATGCACCGGCGGCAGCACGTGGCCGTCACGCAGCAGCGCGGGTGAACGGTACATACCGAAGCCCGAGGCCTTGAACGGCGCGATGAGCTGCTCCGGCGTCAGCTTGCGGAGGTACGCGCTCAACGCGTCGGCCGACATCGCCGCCAACTTCAGCTTCGCGTCGTCGCGGTCCTTCGCGGAGCCATCGCGAAGCAACTGCGTCAACACAATCTCCGATGAGCTGCCGCTCACGCCGGGGTCTTCGTCGTCGGTGAGGCGCCACGCTTCGCTCATGGAGCGCGTACCGGGGATGCCGCTCTGAATGGCCGCGCGGTGAAAGAGGCCCTTCGCCAACGGAGACGCCATGACGCTGAAGGTGTTGAAGCCGCCGGCCGACTCGCCGAACACGGTGACGTTGCCCGCGTCACCGCCGAACGACTCGATGTTGGCGTTGACCCATTGGAGCGCGGCGATGAGGTCGAGCGTGCCGTAGTTGCCGCTCGCGTCTTCGGGCGTGGTGTCGGGCGTCACGAGCGCGGGGTGATGAAACCAACCGAGCACGCCGAGGCGGTAGTTCACGTTGACCACCACGACGCCGTGCTTGAGCGCGAGGTTGCGCGCGAAGCCGTACACGTTGCCGGTGCCGATGGTGTTGCCGCCGCCGTGAATCCAGAACATCACCGGGCGCTTGGCGGCCTTCGCTTCGTCGGCCGAGGTGAATGCGGGCGCGAAGACGCTCAACGTGAGGCAGTCCTCCGAGCCCGCGACGGCGCCCTTGTCCTTCGACGCGCCGAGCGGGCCGTTGAGCTGCGGGCAGAGCGCGCCGTACGTGGTGGCTTCACGACGACCGGTCCAACCCGCAGCAGGTCGCGGTGCTTTCCATCGCAGCGCACCGACGGGCGGCGCGGCGTACGGAATGCCGAGCCACGCGTGGTTGCCTTTGGGCTCTACGAAGCCGACGAGCTCGCCCTGCGCGGTGCTGCGAACGGTGACGTCGGCGGCGGCGCCGTGAATTTCGGTCCACGGCGTGATGCCACGCGAGGTCGCGCAGCCGGAGAGAACACAGAGACCCAGAAGCGAGAGACGCATGGCGCTGACCTACGCCATGTCGTGCTCACGGCGCGAGCGCATCGAGGAGGAACGTGATGCCGGTGGTGGTCGACATGATGTTGTACGCGTCGATGTCGGCCTCGAGCGTGACGCCTGCGTCGTACGCGGCGTTGCGCAGCGCGATGGCGTGACGCGGGTGGTGCAGCAGGTCGAACTGCGGCGAGTTGGGAGCGGTGTTCGCGCCTGAGTTCTGCACGAAGACGGGCGGATCATCAGGAGACATCAACGCGAGCAGGTCGGCGTCGGCGCGGTACGCGACGTACGGAGCGCTGGTGAGCGTGTCGATGATGGCGCCAGCGTCGGTAACGGAGGCCGCGGGCAGCCCGTAGAACTGGGCGACGGTCGCGCGCAAGCCGACCTGGCTGAGCAGCACGGCGTTGGTGAGCGCCGGGTATTCGGGGCCGTAGACGTCGGGCGCCCAGCGGAGCACGTCGTAGGTCGCTTGCGTCGAGAGCGCCGCGGCGGCGGTCACGCGCGTGGTGGTGCGCTCGATTTCGGTGCCAGCGTCGGCGATGGCGAGGTCGTCGTGAAACGCGAGCCACAGACTCGTGCCTGCACCGGCAGAGGAGCCGTAGACCGCGACGCGCGCCGGGTCGATGTTGAACACCGACGCCCAGCGCCGCACGAACTGCAACGCGCGGGCGCTGTCGTAGAGACATTTCCGAACGCCCTCGGTCTCGACGCCGACGCCGTCGAGGAGTCGGTAGTCGGCGGTGATGTACGCGACGCCCGCGCTCGTGACCTGACGCACCGCCGCGCCGCTGCTTGAGTACGCGTTGGTGCGGCTGCCACCGGTGAAGCCGCCGCCGTGGAAGAAGATGATCAACGGCGTCGGCGTCGTCGACATCGGGAGGAAGACGTCCATCACCTGCTCGGCGTCGGCTCCGTAGTGGATGGCTTCGGCGAAGCGCACGCCGGTCGCGAGGTTGGCGACGGGCGAGGTCGTGAAGGTCAACGTCGGCGGAGTCTCAGTGCCGGCGTCCGTCGTGGTGCCGCCACCTGTCGCCGTGCCGCCGCCTGTCGCATCACCGCCGCCTGTCGCCGTGCCGCCGCCTGTCGCATCACCGCCGCCTGTCGCATCACCGCCGCCTGTCGCAGCACCGCCGCCTGTCGCAGCACCGCCACCTGTCGCGGTGCCGCCGCCTGTCGCGTCGCCACCACCTGTCGCAACACCGCCACCTGTCGCAACACCACCACCTGTCGCAACACCACCACCTGTCGCAACACCGCCACCGGCTCCGCCATCGGGCGACATGGCCGAGCCACACGCCGACACACAAGCCGCAACCACCGCGACGAAGACTCGAGAACGCACGTTCATGCCTCGAATGTAATTCCCTCTCCGCCGCGACGGAGAGGGTTCAGCGTGAGGTGGCCATTCAGAAACTCACGCGCGCTGAATCTGCCCCATGCGACCGGCCTCGAAATCTTCCGCGGCCTGAATGAGCTCACTGCGCGTGTTCATCACGAACGGGCCCCACCGCACCATCGGCTCCTCGAGCGGCACGCCGGCGAGCAACAACAACTCCGCGGGTTGATCAGCCGAGAGCGTCAACACGTCGCCCGCGCCGAGCATCGCCATCTCTCCGTCTTTCACGACGCGGCCCGACACCACGGCCTCGCCCTTGAACACGTACACGAACCCATTGAACGCGCGCTGCAGCACCTGCTCGACGTTCGCGCCGGGCGACAACGACCAGTGCTGGTACACGATGGGCGTACGCGTCTCGACGACGGCCTTCTGACCGAGCGCCTCACCGGCAATCACCTTCACCTTCGCGAGCCCGTCTTCAGTCTGCGCGGTTGGCAACTTCGCGGACGGCAGTTCCTGGTACCGGGGCGCGATGAACTTGTCGCGCCTCGGCAGGTTCACCCAAATCTGAAAACCGTGAACGCGGCCACCGCTCTGCTGCAGGCGGCTCGACGGCATCTCCGAGTGCACGACGCCAGCGCCGGCCGTCATCCACTGCACGTCGCCAGCGCCGATGAAGCCGCGGTGGCCCGCAGAATCTTCATGCTCCATCTCGCCCTCGAGCACGTACGTCACGGTCTCAAAACCGCGATGCGGGTGATCAGGCGCGCCGATGGCCTCGCCGGCTTTGTACTCAACAGGCCCCATCTCATCGACGAGGAGGAACGGGTCCAACTGATCCATGCCCATGCGGGGGAACGGACGTCGAACGCTGAACCCTCCACCTTCGAGCTGACGGTTGGACTGGATGACTCGGGTGACTTCGCGTGTCGTCTTCATGGCTCCACACTCACCACTCAGCGGGCCACTGCAACACAACACACCGTTCCACCTATGGAACTCAGTGCCGCGCGGGGCCCGCTTTCAGCAACAATCGCTGCTAGGGGCGTAGTGCATGCTTCAGCACCCGACACCGTTCTATTTCTACGACCTCGACGTGCTGCGCGCGCGCGTGCGCCGAGCGAAGAAGGCCATGCCGGCAACGCTGCTCTTCGCCGTCAAGGCGAACCCGAACGAGCACGTGCTGCGCGCGCTGCGCGGTGAGGTCGACGGGCTCGACGTGGCGTCGGTCGGTGAAATCGAGCTCGCGCTGCGCTGCGGCTGGGCGCCAGAGCACCTGAGCTTCGCCGGGCCCGCGAAGACCACCGCGGCGCTCGACTTCGCGGCGCGCCTCGGCGTGTTGATCAACATCGAATCGCGGCGCGAGCTCGAGCACCTCGTCACGCTCGACGTACGACCGCGCGTCCGCGTGCGCGTCAACCCACGGGTGCAGCTCCGTGCATGGCGCGTCTCGATGAGCGGCGTGCCGAGCCCCTTCGGCGTCGACGAAGAGGCGCTGCCGTCGCTCACCCCGCTGCTCAGCCGCGTGAACTTCGCCGGGCTCCACGTGAACCCCGGCGGCCAGTGCACCAGCGTCGGAGGCTTCACCGCCGCCATCGCCGCGACGCTCGACCTCGCTGAACACTTCGAGCTCCCCGTACACGCCATCAACTTCGGCGGAGGCTGGGGCGTGCTCGACGACACGGAGCTCGACGTCGAAGCAGCGGGCGCGAAGCTCACCTCGATGCTCGCGCGCTTTCGGGCTGCCACGGGCCGAGACGTCAACGCCACCGTCGAGCCGGGCCGCTGGCTCGCGGCGCCGTGCGGCACCTACGTCGCGCGCGTGATTTCGCAGAAGGTCTCGCGCGGCGTGCACTTCGTCATGCTCGACGGCGGTATGAACCACCACCTCGGCGCCACCGGCCACCTCGGCGGCGCACCGCTGCGCGTCGTCAACCTCTCACGCAGCGACGGCCCGCGCGTCAAGCGCACCATCGTCGGCCCGCTCTGCACGCCGCTCGACACGTTCGGTGAAGTCGAGCTCGTCGAGCCGCAGCTGGGAGACCTGCTCGGCATCCCCAACTCCGGCGCGTACGGGCCGACGTTCAGCCCGCTGCGCTTCCTCGGGCACGACGCGCCCGCAGAGCACGTGCGTTGATCAACGACCCATCGCGTCGCGCTCGAACAACGTGTCTGCGCGCGGCAGCTCCATCGTCTCGCCAATCGCCGGGAGCTGCAGCGGCTCGAAAATCGAGCCGTTCCACTTCACGAAGCGGAACGCCTCGGGCGCCTCGAGCAGCTCGATACGAATCGCCGTCGGCGCGCCGTCATTCACCTCAATGACGCGCACCACCTGGCCATCGAGCTTCACCGTGTCGCCCACCGCCATGGGGTGCGTCTTCGTCTCGCGGAAGTTCTGCTCGAAGACCGACTGCACCATGCGGCCATCGACGGTCGACAGCTCGAACGCGCGCTCGCTCACGCGCTTCAGGCGATGCGAGAGCGGCGCCATCGACCACACGAACCAGCTGCGCGGCAGCGGCTGCTTGAACTCCGCGAGCGCGCCGGGGCCGTAGACGACGGGCGCGAACTCGCTCGTGGTGACGATGACGATGCGCTCACCTTCTTTCGGGGCCACTGCGCGCACCGACGCCGCCGTCTGCGCCGAGATGAAGCGGAACGTGCCCGGCATGCCGAACCACGTCGTCAGCGGCTGCAGCACGAACGCCAGCCCCAACCAGCCCACACCCAGCACCCGACGCACGCCAGCGTCACGCCACGCGCCGAGCAGCAACGCGCCGATGACCGCGATGAAGCCGAGCGACGGCGCAATCATCAACCGCGTCGCGGGGAACGTCGCCAGCGGAGGAATCAACGCGAAGAAGCCACCGAGCCCGAGCCAGCGGAGGCGCCCGCGCAGCACCGGCTCCGTCGGAGCCCAGCGCCGCCACGCCAACGGCCACACCACCACCGCCACCACGCCCAGCCCGATGAGCAGCGGTCGCAATTGCGGCAAGAACAACCACACGTCTGCAGGCAGCCCGCTGCTCTGCCCGCCGACGTTCGCGAGCAGGCGAATGGGCGCGTTGATCAGGAACTGCAGCGGCTCCGCGCCCGGGTCGTAATACGTCGCCGAGTTCGCCGAGCCCATGCCGAGCACTCGGTACAGCACCGCAAACACCGCCACCACGCTCGTCGCCGGCAACAACGCCAGCGCGCGTGAACGCCACGAGTCGGTGCGGCCCAACAGCTCGAACGCGACGACGTAGGCCATGGCCGCAATCGCCGTCTCGCCCGCGAGCAACGCCACCACGTACGCGAGCACCGACAGCGGCGCGCCCGCCCGCCACCCGTCTTCACGCCAGCGCAGGTGCGCCCACAGCCCGAGCCACGCGAAGGTCACTGCCAGCACCGAGTTGCGATTCGCGAGCCACAGCACCGGCATGGTGTGCGAGTCGTCGAGCGCGAAGAGCAGCGCGGCCGCGAACGCCACGCCGGGTACGAGTCGTCGGTACAGCGCGGCCACCAACGCCACCAGCCCCAGGTACCAGAGCGTGGAGTGCGCGTGCGCGAGCCACACCGCGTCTTTGAAGACGAGCGTGTCGAAGCGGATCAACGCCGAGCTCAGCGGGCGGAAGAAGCGCAGCTTCACTTCAGGCAACGTGAACCAGGGGAACGGGCCGCGCTCGACGAGCTCGCGCATCTCGACCGCTTCACCCGGCACGAGGTTGAACAAGTCCCACCACGCACGCTCGATGGGTTGACCCGAGACGAAGGCGCGCTGCGTCCAGTCGTCGAGCACCAACCCGACTCGCAACCCCGGCAACGCGACGACCAGCGCAATCAACAACGGTGCCCAACGCTTCATCATGAGCCGACTGTCGAGCGATTCGGGCAGCGCGGCGACAAGAATCTCCGCGACGAAGACTGGCTGCGACCCAAGTCAGACACCGGCGTGGCAAGTCGTAAGTCACGGCATGCCACGGCGACCGCAGACGGGCTTTGACCGCTATCTCGCAAAGCAGTTGAAGAACGGTGCGTTCCGCCGCGCCTAACCCCACTGCTCGCCCGAGTTGATCGTGCTTGCGGGCGGGAGGAGGCGCGCACGGCACCGTCACTCCAGAGAATCCGGCGCACCGACCGCCAGTGCAGGAATTGATTGCTCACCGCTTCGCGCTCGCCCGCGGTGGCAGCACGTTCAGCGACCTGCCCCTCGAGCGCGCCAGCCTTCAACTTCGCCTGGTGCCGTCAGAGAGGTCTTTGAGGTTGATCGGCTTGCCACGAATGCAGCGCGAAGATCACCCCGCTCATTGTCGGGCAAGCCTCAGTTCGCATTCCTCCACGCCCTGTCAGTGAGGATGCGCAAACACAACATTCGGAGACTGACAGAACCCACCTTCACAGCTCCAAGGACCATCCTCCAAGTCGATACAGTCATCCGCCGAAGTGCATGCCGGCGCATAGCCAACACAACGGCCACTGAGCGCCCCTGACGGGACCTTGCACACATACCCTGTCGACGGACAGTCTCCAGCATCTGGACTGCAAAAACCGCTGCAGTCCGCTTCGCACGCACCGGCATTGCACCAGTCCGCTCGAACACCGCACCGGGTTGCATCTTGCGGTGGCGACTCGCAATCAGCCGAGCGAGAGCACGGACGAGAACAAGCGGTGAACATGCAGCCCAAAGCAATAAAACCAATGATCATTCTCATCGGAAATCTCCGGCGACTGTTGGACTGTTGTGGAATCCGAATTGCTGCCAAAGCCAATTCCACAGCACCGACCCTGACTGAAAATCACGGCGCAAGGTGCAGCTGCTGACCCCATTGCGCGCACCATCGCGCCTACCGGGAGTTCGCGAAACAGCAGATAGACCCCACTCGTTTCGCTGCCACGTCGTTACATTCACCCTTCATGGATTCGCACCTGCATCTCGAGCTCCTCGGTCGGCTGTTGCTCGGCGGCGTGTTGGGCAGCGTCATCGGCTACGAGCGCGACCTGCACGGCCGCCCCGCGGGGCTGCGCACGCACGCGCTCGTCGGCCTCGCGTCGTCGACGTTCATGGTCGTCTCGACGGCCTTCGTCTATTTCCAGGGCTACCGCGAAGGAGACCTCGTCGGCGTCGACGCCTCGCGCATCGCGGCCTCCGTCGTCTCGGGCATCGGCTTCCTCGCGGGCGGCGCGATTCTGCGCACCGGCATCACCGTGCAGGGGCTCACCACTGCTGCGGGCTTGTGGCTGGTGGCCGCCATCGGGCTCGCGGCGGGCGGCGGCATGTACCTCGTCAGCTGCGTGGCCACGCTCGCGGGCGTGCTGGTGTTGACGCTGCTGCGGCGGCTCGAAGACAAGGTGAATGACCCGGTGCACAGCAAGCTGCTGGTGGTGCTCGACGATGACGCCGACGCGCTCAAGCGCACGACCGACGTGTTGCAGCAGCTCAACGTGAAGCTCAGCAAGCCCGCCTACGAGCGCGACACGGGCGCGAACCGCCGACAATTCGAGGCGATGTTGAGCCTCCCGCCCTCGCTCGAGACACAGGAACTGATGAGCGCCATCGAAAAACTGCCGGGTGTGAAGCGGGTGCGCGTCGACGTGCTGCAGTAACTCTCGAAGGCGCCAGGCCGCCAAGCGCGTTACGCTGCGAGCCCGCTCGTGAGTGCCACCGTCTCATTTCAGGGAATCGGCGCCAGCCCTGGCGTTGCTGTCGGCCACGCGTACGTCATCGACGCGCGCAAGGTACGCACGCCGAAAGTCAAACTCACCGTCGCTGAGGTCGAGAGCGAGGTGCTGCGCTTCAAGACGGCCATCGAGCTGTCTGACCGGCAATTCGAAGACCTGAAGCAGAAGCTCGGCTCCGAGGGTGAAGAGCACAACCTCATTCTCGAAGCGCACCGCATGATGCTGCACGACCCCATGTTCATCGTGGAGGTCACGCGGCTCATCAAAGAAGACTTCATCAACGCCGAGTGGGCCGTGCGGCGCGTGGGCAAGCGCCTGCGCCACCAGTTCGACAACCTCGACGACGAGTATTTCCGCGAGCGCAAATCAGACATCGAGTTCGTCGCCGACCGCCTCGTGCGCAACCTCATGGGCGAGGTCGTCGACCAGGAGCTCGAGGTGCCCCCGCACGCCATCGTGTGCGCGCACGACATTTCTCCGGCCGACGCGGCGATGTTGGTGCGCTCCGGCAGCGTGGGCGCGTTCGTCACCGACCTCGGCGGCCACACCAGCCACACCGCCATCGTGGCGCGCGCGCGTGAAGTGCCCGCCGTCGTCGGCCTCGGCAAGGCGTGCGAGTCGATTCGCAGCGGCGACATGATTGCCGTCGACGGCAAGCGCGGGCTGGTGCTGGTCAACCCGACTGAAGAGCAGCTCGCGCTGTTCCGCGAGACGATGCGTCGTCAGGTGCAGAGCGAGCAGGCCGCGCTCAAGACGGCCGAGCTCCCGGCGCTCACGGCCGACGGGTTCCGCATCCGGTTGAACGGCAACATGGAGTTTCCCGAGGAGATTCCGTCGCTGCTGGCGCACGGCGCGGAAGGCATCGGGCTGTACCGCACCGAGTTTCTCTTTCTGAATCGCAGCGCGCCGCCGACGGAAGAGGAGCACTTCGAGTCGTACAAGCAGGTGCTGCAGGCCATGGGCGACCGGCCGGTGACGATTCGCACGCTCGACCTCGGCGGCGACAAGGTGCCGGGCAAGAAGTTCGAAAAAGAAATCAACCCGGCCATGGGGCTGCGCGCCATTCGCTACTGCCTCGTGCACCGCGAGCTGTTCCGCGTGCAGCTGCGCGCGCTGCTGCGGGCGTCGGCGTTCGGAAACCTGCGCGTGATGTTCCCGTTGGTCTCGAGCATCTCCGAGCTGCGTGAAGCGCGCAGCGAATTGGAAGCGTGCCGCAGCGAGCTGTCGCGGCAGGGCGTGCCCATCGGCAAGCGGTTCCCCATTGGCATCATGGTGGAGACGCCGTCAGCCGCGTGGATCGCCGACCGCCTCGCGCAAGAAGCCGACTTCTTCAGCATCGGCACCAACGACCTGATTCAGTACTCGTTGGCCATCGACCGCCAGAACCGCGACGTCGCGTACCTGTACCGACCGCTGCACCTGGCGATTCTGCGCAGCCTCGACGCCATCATCAGCGCGGCGAAGCGCGCGCGCATTCCCGTCGCGATGTGCGGCGAGATGGCAGGCGACGCGACGTTGACCATCGTCTTGCTGGCGCTCGGCCTCGAAGAGTTCTCGATGACGGCGGGCCAGATTCCGTCGGTGAAGAACATCATTCGGCAGGTGAGCCGCGCGGAGGCGGTGCAGTTGCTCAACCAGGCGATGGCGTTCTCGTCGGCCGAAGAAATCGAGCGCTTCATCAAGGCCGAGGTCGACCGACGCTTTCACACGGCTGACCTGTTCACGCCGCTGCCGCGCGAAGACGAACCGTCGGCCTGACGCATGCGTCGGTGGCTCGTGCTCGTCGCGGTGGCCGTTGGCGTCATCGCGTACTGGTGGCCGTCGGAAGAAGTGCCCCCGAAGTTGAAGAACCCACGCGCGCGGAGGTGCGTGCGCAGCGTGCGGTCATCGCGACGAGTCTGACGCGCGAAGTCGCTGAAGAGACGACGCCAAGTGCGCCGGCCTTTCGCGACGTCGAACCCACGCTTGTGTTCGATGCGGGCGAGCTGGCGCTCGATGAAGTGGTGGAGCGGTCGAGCCCGCGCGCGCGTGACGTCGAGGTCGCAGCTCCGCGCCAGAGCCGCGCGGAGGAGCTCGAGCGCGCGGCGAAGCGCGTGACGGCTCCGGGGCTCTGTGAAGACGAGGCGAAGTCGCGCGAGGCGTTGCTGGCGGGCTTCAAGAAGCTCGAGCTCGCAGAAGGGGCGCTGCGCATCGACCCGGTGTTGCCGGAGCTCGTCGTCGCGCGCGTCGTGGCTGCGCTGCAGGTCGCTCGCGAGCGCTCGAGCGCGTTGGTTGCGCCGGGCGCTTCTGTCGCTGCACCTGAAGTCATCGTGTACCGGTCGCTCAATCAGCTGCGCTCGGTCTCGTGCGTGAACACCAGCGCGTTCGGCTACTACGACGGCGCCATTCACCTGAGCGGCAACCCGAACGGCGGCCTCACGCAGCTCGAAGAGACGGTGGTGCATGAGTACGTGCACCACGTGCTGGTGCAGCAGCGCGTGCGGTTGCCGACGTGGCTCTCGGAGGGCGCGGCGATTCTCATCGCGGGTGAGACGTGGTGGCGCGCGCCGGAGCTGGGGTTGATGCAGTGGGCTCGCTCGGCGTACCTGCCATTCGAAGACCTGGTGCCGGCGTTCGCGCACGCGACCGATGAGCGCACGGCGACGCACGTCTATTTTCAGAGCTTCTTGATGGTGGAGTTCATTCGCAGCCGTCGTGGCGTGCCCGGCATCACGGCGCTCATCGCGCGGATCAGCGCACAGCTCGTTTCACCCGACGACGCATTTTCCGAGGCCGTGGGTCTCGAACGTTCAGCGGTCGGGCCTGAATTTCAGTCGTGGCTGCAGCGCAGCCAGCTCTTCTGAGCGTCAAAAAGACAACACAACTCCACCATCACGCACCACATCAAACACCCAACCGACCCTCACATCTTTAGCCTCATACTGATACGGCCCCTGAAGCGATTGACGACGATGCAACACCGCACAATGCAGTCCAATTCCGGCAACAGTCAGTACAACCTCATTTCGGCTCTCTGGCAACAATAGTCGCACCCCACGTGCCGTCACGTAGCGCGCATCTGACGGAATCGTAGTGCCAATACGTCGCCCCCTGAGTTCCGCCTGGTGCAAATCAGTCACAAACCAGTCGTCACCAAACGAACTTATCGACCTCACTGCAATTCCGCCATCCGCAGGTCCGGTACTCGATGTGCCAAGCCAATAAAAATGGGCGCGACCTTCGCACTCATCAAGGACCCCGCCTCCGTCCATGCCGCCATCCGACGCATACAGACCAGCATCAAGGGGCATTTGTTCTACAGCCCGCAAGCAACCAGACAGTAAAAACAACGCCATGAGGCTAGTCCTCACAAAAACACATCTCCGGTCTCTGCACTCACACAGCCAACTCGAACTGAAGGCGCAGCGGCTCCAATTCCACCGTCAGAGAAACTATTGAGTGCCGTTCGTGTTGCGGTCAGTGTCTTGATTTTTGATATTTCTGCGACGCTGTATTTCCTGAAGCAACGGCGTGTCGTTGTCGGGTGACACGCACACGTTGCGACCTTCCATGGGCGCGCACACGAAGCCGGCGTTCACGAAGTCAGGCAGGTGCTCGACGAAGTACGGCACGTACACGGTGTCGCTCTGCATTTCGTCGCGCGTGAGGTGCCGCGTGCAGCTGTAGTTCGCCGGTGGTCGCCCGACGTGGCCGCTGTTGATGCTCAGGTGTTGCAGGTACGCCTCCCACGAGAGCTTCGCGACGAACGGGCCGTCGAAGGCGCAGAGCCACTGCAACTGAATGGGCTGAATCACCACGTGCCGGTAGCCCTTCGACATCAACTTCCACGCGGGGTCGGTGAAGGCGGTGAAGGGCGGCACCGGCTTCGCGAACTGCGCGCGCGTGGGGTCGAAGTCGACGAACTGCAGTAGCGCCGCGAAGCCGAGCACCAGCGGGCGCCACGCGTCGTTCACCTTCGCCGCGGTCAGCACCGCCGTCATCGTCAGCAGCGCCGCGAGTGGAAAGACGAAGCGCCCCGAGCCGCGGAACACCGACGGCAGCGGCTCGAGCTTCACGTAGAGCGCCGACAAGTCAGCGATGGCCTTGCCTCCAATCGTGACGTGGTTCGACAGCGCATAGAAGCTGGCGACGAGGCAGACCACCACGAGCGGCAGCACGTCGAGCAGCTCCTCTTTCGTCGGGCGCCTGCGAAGCGTCAGCACCACGCGCAGCACCAGCAGCAGCAACACGCCGAGGCCGAGGTACGCGTAGCCCTCGTACTGACGGCCACCCATGGCGAGCGGAGGCAGCAGGCGGCTCCACGTCGACGGGTTGATGAAGGTGAGCAGGTCGGCCGAGAACTGCCCGAAGCCCTCGGCCGTCATGTTCGTCGCCTGACCGGGAGTGAGCGTCACGAGGTAGCCGAAGAGCCAGAGCGAGAAGAGCACCACTGCCGGCCCGCTGCTCAACCACGCAAGACCTTCACCGACTGAGAGACGCTTCGAGAGCGCGAGGCGCACCGTCGACGCGCCGACCAACGCGGCGGCCATCACCGCGAGGTAGCCGTGAACTCCGCAGGCGATGAAGCCGAGCGCGAGCGTGATGACGGCCACGCGCCGCGCGCTCCGCGCATCACTCAGCGGCCACAGACACGCGCCGATGAGCGCGGTGATGACCCAGAACGCCATGAATGACGGGTGCCCCGGTCGGGTGCTCACGATGGGGTTCATCACGAAGAGACAACCGGCCCAGGTGAGGCTCCAGAAGTCTTTGAGCCACGCGCGACACGCGAGCACGCCGGCGACCCCGGTGCCGATGACGCCGCCGACCATCCACAGACCGAAGAGTTGAAAGCGGTCGGGCGCGAGCGGCGAGATGACCTTGCCGAGGGTCGAGAGCAGGGGGATGGCGTCGGTCAACGCCGCGTTGGTGCCCAGCGGCGCGAGCAGGTCAGGCGCTTGACCCAGCGGCAGACCCCACGGCGCGGCGCGCACGAAGAGCCAACCGAAGAAGTGCGCCATCCAATCGCCGCCTGAAATCATCCAGTCGATGTCGGTGGGGTCGGCCAGCTTCGTGAGGCCGAGCGCGCGCGCCCAGAGCACGCCGAAGAGTGAGACGAGCACCAACGCGCGCAGGGTCACCGAACGACTTGCCATCGCGCGGGTCTGTACCACGCGCGCGTGACGTCGGCTTCAGCGGGCGGGGGGGGTGAACGGGTCCGCGCTTCAGCTCGTCGCGTGCGGGCCCTCGACGTCGAGGGAACGGGGCCCACTGTTTTGGAGCGGTACCAGAAGAGTACGAGTCGGTACCTATTTGGTACTGCCTCAAAACCGCATCCGCTTGCCCGACACATCGATGTACTGATCAGTCAGCGCCTCCGCGCAGAGACGAACGACGTCGCGCAGCCCTGGTCCTTTGCCCGTGGTCGAGGAGCCAACCTGCAGTGAGCACATCGCTGCACTGATCAGTCAGCGCCGCTGCTCAGAGCCGAACGTCGTCGCGCACCTTCAACTCACGACGCGCGGCCCCGGGTCGAGAGACCAACACGCACGTGGCACAGCGTTGCGCTGATCAGCTCCGGCTACGCCCAGAGAGACGAACGACGTCACGCAGCCGGCGCGACCGCCGGGCTCGTCTCTTTCAGGCCCGCCACCACCAGCGCACCAATCACATACGCCGCGAGCCCCAGCATCAGCGTCGCCGTGAACCCGAAGTGCATCGACACGATGAGCGACAACGTCGAACCCACGACACTCGTCGCGCCGTTCACGCCCCACGCCCACGCCACCATGTCTTGCCCGTAGCCCGTCGCGTGACGCACCCCGAGCGGCAGCATCATGCCCATCAACACGCCGAGCACCGCGACCAGCAACGCCGCCACGACCACGCGCGCGCCCAACGGCAGACCCAGCAGCGCCTCGAACACGAAACCCAGGCCCAGCGCGTAGACCACCAGCACCACCGCGAGCACCTTCGCGCCGCGCGAGATGGCCCCGGCGACACCGAAACGTTCGACCAGCTTCGGCGACAGCGCGCTGCCCAGACCCGAGGCGCCCAGCAACGTCGCGAGCACCACGGCCAGCGCGTAAATCGGGTGACCCAGGAACAAGATGAACCGCTGCATCAACCCGAGCTCCACGAGGATGAAGCCGAAGCCCAGGCACAAGAAGTAACCCAGAATCTTCAACTTCTCGGTGCGGTGCTCGACCAGCGCCTGACGGCGGAAGATGAACAACGGCGCGACGACCAACAGAATCGTCAGCAGCGTCGAGACGATGAGCACCAGCTGCAGAATCGCGAGGCCGAGGTTGTTGCGCTCCATGCCGCCGAGCTTGCCGAGCAGGCCGATGAAGTCCTGACCGCGCACCGTGTAGAAGAAGAACGGCTTGTTGTCGGTGACCGGGCTGATGTCGAACGGCAGCGCCGCGTAGAGCGTGGTGGTCGGCGTGTTGAAGTACTGCGCGAGCTGTTGATCAACTCCGGGTGCGCCGACGGGGCGAAAGAGCACCGTCAACTGCGAAGCCCGCGCTTCGGCGTCGAGCTTCGCGACGTCGGCTTCGGTGAACGGCGAGTTCTTCAGCAGCATCGTCGCCATGCGGTTGTCGGCGGCGACGAAGAAGTACTTCGGGTGCTCCGACTCGCTCACGCCGCGGCGCGAGAGCGCTTCACGACCGAGACCCGCGAGGCGGAAGAACTCGATGGGCGGGCGGCCGTACCAGCGCGTCATCGACAACACGCCGTCGGGCTGCAGGTGGCTCATGTAGTCGACGAAGGCGTCGGCCGTGTACAGGTTGTTCTCGGACAGCGTGAACGCGCCGGCAGCGCTCGCGGCCCAGGTGTCGACCAGCGTGGCCTGAATCGACGAGAACTTGTCGTCGGAGCGGCGCACGAAGCTGCGACCGTCATCGACGTGCACTTCGACGCCGGGGCGACGGTACAAGTCGCCGTTCCAGCCGACGTACTGACCCTTCATGATGACGTCGGCGATGATGGGGTTCACCTCGACGCCGACCACGCGCGGCACCTTCGCGCGCACCGCCGAGATGACGTCAGGGCCGCCACCGGGGCCGATGATCAACGCCGGGCCTTCGTTGCGCAGCGCGTACACCAGCGACGCCACACGTGATTCTGAGAAGCGGCGCGGGGCCTCGAAGCCACCTTCCGCAATCGAGCCCGAGTACATGCGCGTCGCCGCGTCAGCGTCGATGTGCAGCCACTTGTGATCAGCCTCACCCGTCGAGACCGTCACGCGCGAGAACGAGTTCCACCGCTCGAATTCCACGGCGCTCTCGTTCAAGAACTTGGTGCCCTGCGCGATCTTGAACCACGAGCCGTCACGCATGGGCCCGAGCGCGAGCACCAACATCGCCAGCGTCATCAACACACCGATGCCACCGACCGTCTTCTTCGCCTGATGTTCACCGGGCATCGACGACGCGAGCAGCGCGCCACCAAAAGCCGCGAGCCCTGCCGCGATGACCACGCCACCCTGACCACCGACGAGCGGAACCAACGGCACGATGGCCATGCAGCCCAGCGCCGCGCCGCCCATGTCGAAGGCGTACACGCGACCGATGTTCTCTTTGGCACCCGCGATGGCCAGCGAAATGGCGAAGCCCGACGCGAGGAACGGCAGCGCGGTGGTGAAGTAGAGAAGAACGAGGCGCGAGGTGTTCTGCGACGAGAGGTCGACGCTGAGCGGGTTCGCCGTGGCCGCCGACAACGCGATGAGCGCGAGCGGCGCCATCAGCACCGCGAAGAGCCCCGAGAGCCACGGAATGCGCTCTTCACGGAAGAAGTTCGGCGCCAGCGAAATGGCCACGCCTGCGACCGCGATGCCCAACAGGGCCAGCGACACGAGCAGGAACGCGAAGTGGTAGTACATCGTCACGCTGAAGATGCGCGTGAAGAGCAGCGACATCGCCATCGACGCACCGCTGGTGACGCCCACTCCGAGACTGAAACGCCGCATATCCATGATGCGCGCGGGTAGCAGTGGCTCCCAGGGGGGTCAAGGAAGCCTTCCGGGTGTAACCGAGCGCCCTCTGCTGCGTACTGCATGCAGCATTCACCCCAACCATGGAGACCGCCCTGAAGTACGCCAAGTCGCAGGCAGCCATCGACAGCCTTACCCCCGAGCAGCGTCGAGTGACCCAGGAGTCGGGCACCGAGCGCGCCTTCACAGGCGAGTACAACGAGAACGAAGAGCCGGGCATCTACGTCGACATCGTCTCGGGCGAGCCGCTCTTCGCCTCGAGCGACAAGTTCGACTCGGGCTGCGGTTGGCCCAGCTTCACCAAGCCCATCGTCGCGGAGAACGTCAATGATCTCCTCGACAAGTCGCACGGCATGATTCGCACCGAAGTCCGCTCCACGCACGGCGACAGCCACCTCGGCCACGTCTTCAATGACGGCCCCGAGGAGCTCGGTGGGCTGCGCTACTGCATCAACTCGGCTTCGCTTCGATTCATCCACCGCGACGAAATGGAAGCTGCCGGGTACGGCCAGTACCTCGACCAGGTGGAGGACCGCTCATGACGAACCAGCGCGCCGTTCTCGCAGGCGGATGCTTCTGGGGAATGCAGGACCTCATCCGCAAGCAGCCGGGCATCGTCTCGTCGCGCGTCGGCTACACCGGTGGTGACGTCCCGAACGCCACCTACCGGAGGCACGGAACCCACGCGGAAGGCATCGAGCTCGTCTTCGACCCGGCGGTGACGAGCTTCCGGAAGATCCTCGAGTACTTCTTCCAGATTCATGACCCCACGACGTTGAATCGACAGGGCAACGACCGGGGTCTGTCGTACCGCTCCGCCATTTTCTACGTCGATGATGAGCAGCGTCGGGTCGCAGAACAGACCATCGCAGACGTCGACGCGTCGGGACTCTGGGGCGGCAAGGTCGTCACAGAAGTCACGCCAGTGGGCGACTTCTGGGAAGCCGAGCCGGAGCATCAGGACTATCTCGAGACGCGTCCTGACGGGTACACGTGCCACTTCCCCCGGCCGGGCTGGGTGTTGCCCAGCAGCGCTGCGTCGCACTGAAACTACAGCAGTCGCCGCCACCGAAAGAAGGCGGCGACTGCTGCCGTGATGAGCACGCACATCAGCACCAGCAACCAGAAGCCGAGCGGCGACTTCTCGAACGGCAGCCCCATCAAATTCACGCCGAAGAGCCCCGTCAGAAACGTGAGCGGCAAGAAGACAGTCGCCGCCACAGCGAACCTGTACGACGACTGACTGAGCCGGCGTTCCTGAATGCGTCGAACCTGCTCGTCGAAAATGTCGAGGCGGTCACGCAAGCTCTGAAGCGTCTCGAGCAACCGCAGCAGGCGATTGAGCCCGTCATCAAGGCGCGCGCGGTCGCGGTCATCGAGAACTGGGTGATTCAACGTCGACAGGCTCTCGAGAACGGGCCGCTGCGGCCGGAGATGACGCAGGAACCCACTGATGCGCGTCTCGATGTCGGCGATGTTCGGGCACGCGTCTTTCATTCGGTGGTTGCCAATCATCCGCCCGGTCTCGTCAGCATCGTCTTCGAGCTGCTCGATGTGATGCTCGACCTGATCGAGATGCTCTTTGACGAGGTCGGCGAGAAAGTCGCCTGGCGAGTTCGGCCCCGAGCCACCCGTTACGCGTGAAGCGATGGCGACGATCGGGTCGACGTCGGCTTCTCGCGTGCTGATGATTTTGTTCGGCGTGAGCCACAGCCGCATCGAGACCATGTCTTCAGGGTTCGCCATGGACTTGCCGCGCACGTGCATCGCCTTGAGCAGCACCATCAGCCCGTCGTCTCGAACCCTCAGCCGTGAGCGCGTGTCTTCTTCGAGCAGCGCGGCGACGACGAGGTCATCGAGCGCAGCCTCGTCCATGAGGAAGTCAGACGTCTCGCGGTGCTTGATGCACATGTGCAGCCACTCACCGCCACCACGCAGGCGGAGGAGATGAAGAAAGCCCGGGTTCTGTCGTGCAGCGTCCATTGAACTGTCACTCCCGCATGAAATGGCACGAGTAGCCGCCTGGATTTTTGAGCAAGAAGTCCTGGTGAGGCTCTTCTGCGCGCCACCAGGTGCCCGCAGACGAAATTCCCGTGACCACGGGCCGCTTCCACTTCCCCGAGGTGTCGACCCGCTCCTTGACCTGCTCGGCGATGTCCCTCTGCGCGTCAGAGGTGACGAAGATTTCGGAGCGGTACTGCGTGCCGGTGTCGTTTCCCTGCCGATTCAAGGTCGTCGGGTCGTGCATCTTGAAGAACCACTTCTCGAGCAGGTCCGCGTAGCTCAACTTCGAGGGGTCGAACACGACACGCACCGCCTCGGCATGACCGGACTGAGACTTGTGGGTGTCGCCGTAGCTCGGGTTCGTGAGCCACCCTCCGATGTAGCCAACGTCCGTTTCGACGACTCCGGGGATCTTCCGAAGGAGGTCCTCCATTCCCCAGAAGCAGCCACCGGCGAGAATCGCGACCTCGTGGGGAAGCGCAGCGGAATCGCCCGCGAAGAGCGCCAGGTACTTGCCGTAGCCCTCCGTTTCCAACTGCTCTGCGGGGACGAAGCGGAGCGCTGCCGATTCGATGCAGTACCGCCCGTCATCGAGAACGTGCCCGAGGTGGGCGTCGGCGTTCTTCGACCTCACCTCGACGCGCGACTTGCCCCGCATCGCGGTCACGTTGGGCTCGAGTGGTTTGCTGAATTGCGGCGAGCCGGTTCCTGAATCGAACTGGTCCGTGGAGCTGAACAGCGGCTCTCCTGACACGACGTCGACGAAGATGCCTTTCACGTCACGAGGTACGGGCAAGCAACGCGCCGGTTACCGGAGCGCGAGCTCGTTCAGGCAGGTCGCAAGAAACGACACCGTCTTTCTCAAACCCGAGTGACCCAATCGGCGCGCGGCTTCGTATGAAGCGCACCATGCCTGCCGCTCTTCGTGCTCCGACTCTCACCTGGCACCCTGGCCTGCTTCGCGACGGCCGCTCACTGACTTCCGAGACCACCGTCGCCGGCAGCCCGTTTTCGACCCGTGGCGCGGCCTTCGAAGCCGCCACTGCCGCTCGCCGTTCCAGCGCCGACACGGTGTTGATTCAGCGCGGCCCCGAAGGCTTCTCGGTTCACCGCTACACCGAAAACGCACGCACCCACGTCGACGGGCACGAGCTGAAGCTCGCCACTACGACCGCTGCAGAGACGTGGCTGCTCGACGGCACCGGCGCACTTCACAAGCACGCCAACACCCGCTTCGTACGCGCCGCCGAACGCGACTTCTTCGAGCCCGCAGGCGCCGTCGGTGGCCGAAAATTGCCCAGCGTGCCCGCTGAAAAACAGGTCAACCACGGCCGCAACGTGAAGTGGGAACCGCGCTTCGCCTTTCGCCCCGGCCGCGACATCGAGCAGCTCGTCGACGTCATGAAGTGGGTGCAGAACACGCTGCCGCCCGACGTGAAGGTCAAAGCCGTGGGCGCGCGTCACGCGTGGAGCCCTGCTGCGGCCACCGACGGCGTGTTGATTCACCCCGAAGGCATGGACTTCACCGAGAACGTCGAAGGCCACCCCGAGCTGCTGCGCGTGGGTTCCGGCACGCGCATTCGCGACCTGAATCAGACGCTGTGGGCCCGCGGCCAGTCGCTGCCGGTGCTGGGCGGCTTCGACGGGCAGACGGTGGGCGGCGTGCTGCCGACCGGTACGCACGGCTCGGTGTTGTCGCGCGGGCCGCTGGCTGAAGAGCTCGTGCGCAGCGTCGACCTCGTAACGCCGTCAGGTGAAAAAGTGCGCCTCGAGCCGTCGAACGGCATCACCGACCCCGACGCTTTCGCGCGCAGCAACCCGGGTTGGAAGCTCATCAAGAATGACGACACCTTCAACGCGAGCCTCATCAACGTGGGCACCTTCGGCGTAGTGCACAGCTACGTGCTCGCGCCGGTGCCGCGCTTCCACATGAAAGAAGTGCGCACCATGACGACGGGCGCTGAAGCCGAGCGCGTGCTGCGCGGCGGCAACCTCCCGAAGCTGATGCAGACCAACGACCCCGGCGAGCCGACGGCGCGCTTCGCGGGCCACCCCGACCGCGCGTACCACCTCGAGCTGCTGTGGAACCCGCACAGCGACAAGCTGGTCATCACCTCCCGGCAACCGTTGCCGACGGAGACCTCGAACACGCTCGTCGGCACGGCAGGCGACGATTCGCGCCCGTCGCGCGACCTGTTCCGTACGTTGACGGTGCCTGAAGAGTTCGGTCGCCCGCGCTGGGCCGTGACGCTCTTCGACCAGCTGCACGGCGTGGTGGGCAAGGTCACCGACCTCTCGAACGAGCTGTTCCCCAGCAAGGCGCCTGATCAGGTCGACAAGCTGCTCAAGATGATGCCCGACCCCGGCGGCTTCATCGGCCGCAGCTACACGGTCTTCAACATCGGCGACGGCGCCAACCAGCTGCCCGCACAGTCGGCGACGGTGTCGGTGCCCATCGAAGGTGACCAATACCTCGAGGCGATGAACATTCTTCGCGAGACCGCGAAGGCGTACGCGGCGGAGCACGGCGAGTACCAGACCGGCCCTATTTCGCTGCGCTTCGTGAAGGGCAGCAAGGCGCTGCTCGGCGACCCCGTCGACGTCGCGAAGTTCGAGCTCATCTTCTCGGGCAACGACAAGGCTGACCAACGCCACGCGAAGGCGCTCACCGACGCGTACACGAAGGCGCTCACCGCCCGCTTCGGAGACGGCGTGCGCTTTCACTTCGGGCAGCTGGCGCCCGAAGGGCTCGACACGCCCGAGCGACTCAAGGCCGCGTTCCCCGGCTTCGAGGCGTTCCAGGCTGCGCGCCGCTCGCTCGACCCGCAGGGCCGCATGCTCAACGCGTGGCAGGAGCAGATGTTCGCGTAGGCTCTCGCGCCTCATGCCACGAGCCCTGAAGGCGAAGCGCTTCACCTCGGCCCTGGTCCCCTTCGTCCTCGCGCTCGTGCGCCGCGGAGGGAAAGACGCCGACAAGCTGCAGAAGAAGCACCTCAAGGCGCGCGCCGCGAATGGCGCTGCGGGCATCGAGGTCAGCCTCCCGGAGCTCGGCGCGCTGATGACCGACGCCGCGAAGGTGCTGGGCGACGACGCCTTCGGGCTGCGCGCGGCGCAGGCGATGGGCCGCGGCTCGTACGGGTTGATGGAGTTCGCGCTGCGCAGCGCTCCGACGGGCCGCGTGGCGATGGAGCAGCTCGCGAAGTACGGCGCGCTCATCAACCCGCTGGTGCGCTGGAGCCTCGAGGTGCACGGCGATGAAGTCGAGCTGCACCACCGCGCGCCGACGCGGGGTGGCGTGGGGCGGCAGGCCAACGTCTTCACCGTGGCCCGCGTGCTCCAGATTGCACGGGAGATGCTCGGCGACGACGTGACGCCAATACGCGCGTGGTTCGCGCACGACGAAAAGCGCTGTCCTCCGGAGCTCGCCGCGCACCTGCGGTGTGACGCGGTGTCGTTTGGTCGCGCGTCGAACGGGCTGGCGCTGTCGGCGGCGGTGCTGGCGCGCACGCCGACACAGTCAGACGTCGAGTTGAACCGCGCGCTCGAGCTGCATGGAGAAGCGGTGCTCGCCGCGTGTGGTGACGACGACGTGTACGAGCGCACGCGCAGCGCGGTGCGTGAGTTGTTGCCGCGCAACGCCGCGACGCTCGAGAAGACGGCGAAGCGACTCCACGTCACCGCGCGCACGCTGCAGCGACGGCTGACGGAAGAAGGGCTCTCGTTCGGCGGCGTGTTGAATGAAGTGCGGCGCAGCGAGGCCGAGCGCCTGTTGTTGGGTGACGAGGTGCCGCTCGCCGACATCGCCGAGCAGGTCGGCTACCGCGACACGGCGGCCTTCGTGCGCGCGTTCCGCGGGTGGACGGGCACGACTCCCGGCAGATTTCGGACTAACTGAGCGCCCAGTCATGGCGAAGACGCACGAACAGAAACTCTTCGGGGCAGCGGTTTTGAAGACGAGCTTCAAGCTGCGAGGCGCGCTCGATTCTCCGGCGTTCAAGGGCATCTACCCCGGCGTGCTCCGTGACCTGGGGCTGGCAGACAGCGACGTCGAGGCGTTCATCGACGCGAACCGCGATGAAGTCGAGCGGGCGGCGCGCGGTCAGCCGACGTGACGCGCTTGTCACACGGTTGACGCGTCATTAGTTCGGGCGCTCCCGTGCCGTCCCGACTCCTCGCGCTCACTGCCTTCGTCTCGTCCGCTGCGTTCGCGCAGACCACTTCGGAGTTCCAGCTCTGGAACGCGGCGATGACCACCGTTCACCTGAGCAAAGACACGCCGGCGCTCGCCTTCTGGCTCGACGTGCACGCGCGGCGCACGAGTGAAGGCGTGGTGCACATCACGCGGCCCGGTGTCGGCGTGCAGCTGACGCCGTGGTTGTCGCTGTGGGCCGGCTACGCGTGGACGCCCACGTTCATCGACGGCAACCCCGACGTCATCAACGAGCACCGGTTCTGGCAGCAGGCCTTCATTCAATACGAGACGTCGTTTCGCCTGAACCTGCAGTCACGCACGCGCTTCGAGCAGCGCTGGCACGAGGCGGGGGCTGACGTCGGGTTCCGCTTTCGGCAGTTCGTTCGCGTGTCGTGGAGGCCGAGCGCTGACGTGCCGGTGGGCGTGTTGGTGTCAGACGAGCTCTTCGTAGGCTTCAACGCGACGACCTGGGGCGCGCCGGCCGGCATTGATCAAAACCGCTTGTTCGTCGGCCCCTTCTTCCAGCTCACGCCGTGGGCGCGCATCGAGGCGGGGTACTTGTTGGTGTACCTCGACCGCGCGAATGACCGGCTGCTGCACGCCGCGTCGGCGACGGTGGTGTTCTCGCCGAAGTTCTGAGCCGCAGCGCTCATCGAGGCAGCCGCCACGCCGCGCGCAGCAACGCTGCTTCGCGCTCCGTCAACGTCGCGCGCACCAGCGGCGCCAACACCTCGTCGGCCGCACGTCTGGGCAAGCCCCGGGAGCGCATCGAATCGGCGATGACGCTGCGCAGCTCCCGCAGCTCCGACACGTTCGTCGCTGTCGACGCTTCTGCGCGCGCCAACGAGAGCTCGTAGCCGTACACCACCACCGCCTGCGACAGGTTCAGCGATGGTTGATCAACCTCGGCCGGGATGAATGACAGCGCGTTGCAGTGCTTCAAGTCGCCGTCTTGCAGCCCATTGGCCTCAGCGCCGAACACCAGCGCCCACGGGGCCGTCATCTTCGCGCCGTACGCGGCCAGCTCCCGCGTCGTCATGCGTGGACGGTTCGGCAGCTCGCGCATCGTGGTGCCGACGACCACGCCGCACCCTTCCACCGCTTCTTCCAACGTCTCGACGCGCCGCAGCGACGCAATCGCCTCGGCTTCACCGGCGGGCCGTCGCGTGCGCGCCAGCTCCATCAGCCCGTCGTAGTGCTTCGCCAGCGACACCGCGACCCAGTCGCCGAACCCGAACTGCGCGCGCGCCTTCGCAATCGACACCAGGTTGTCCACGTTGCGCGGCCTGACCAACACCAACCGCGGCATCGTCACGGCAGTACGTCGACTTCTTTGTGTTTGAAGCGGTTCACCAGTTTTCCCACGGCACCCCACCCCACGAGCGCGGTGACGAGCGCCATCACGCCTGTGCCGCCCCAGCGCCACGCGGGCGCGCGCGCGCCGAAGAAGAACGCGGCCAGCACCCCGAGCGACGCCAACACGAGGGACAGCGACGTCACGTGGCCCAGCACGTTCTCGGTCTCGAACTGCTGCTGACACCCGCTGCACTCGTAGACGTACTCCGTGCCCGTGGGGATGCCCTTGTGCGTGTGCCGCGTAATCGAAATTGCGCTCGCCACGCCGCCGCAGCCCGCGCACGTCCGCTTCGGCGGCCCACCCGGGAAGCGCATCGCCGGCACCGGAGCGTCTTGCAGCAGCCGAACGCGCTCTTCGAAGCGACCGTCTCGCCAGGCGACGTAGAGGAAAGGGAGGCCCGCTCCACACGCCGGCAACGCGAGCAACCCACCGACCCACAGCCCGAGCACGCGGTACTTCGAGCGCTTCACCTGCCACGCACCGCATTGCTGACAACGGTATTCCTTCGTCACCTCACCGGTCGCGCCGGCGAAGCCTGTGTGCTGCCATTCGTTGACCAGCACCACCGCGGGCGATGCACACTTCGGGCACGCTCGAACCTCGACACGATTCGCGTTCATAGGGCGTGCACCGTACTCGGCTACAGTCGCACCACCCATGCTGACCGCGCTCTTGACGCTCTCGCTCTCGCAGCTGCCGACGCCCATCGACTTCCTCGACAACTCGGAAATTGGCGACGCGACGCAGTACATCCAGCTCCGCAGCAAAGGCGTGTTCGAAGGCACCGGCCTCGACAAGGTGAAGGGCAACACCGTCACCTCCGGAAAGTGGGCCATCAACGGCGACACGCTCGAGGCGAAGGTCACCGGCTGCAAAGGCCCGCTGTGCAAAGAGCTGAAGAAAGACTGGAGCGCGAAGGTCACCGTCGTCGCCGCGCGCGCGATGACCATCAACTCCTCGGCGCCCAGGCCGTTGTTCCAGTCGGGCTCGTACTACTGCCACTACCTCGGCTGTGAGCAGCGCATCGGCACGGAGCTGCTCTCGAAGGGCGCGAACCTCAAGGCGCTGCACGCCGTCGAAGACCACCTCATCGGCAAGAACCGTGGCCGCGACGCGACCGTGGTGTGGATTGGGCCGCGCACCGAGACCGACACCACGAAGTCGCGCATCGAAATCTGCGGCCGTGACCTCGAGAAGGCGAAGAAGGGCCTCGAGCTGCTCAAGGCCGACCTCGCGGAGGCGACGTGGGTGGGCGAGTACACTGTCGTCGAGGAGCCGAAGACGGACTGCCAGTGGGACGTGCGCCTCTTCGTGCGCGACGCCGTGGCGCCGCCAGTGAAGAGCAAGCGTTGAGCCGAAGGAGTGCTAAGGTGCGCGGCCCCTCATGATGAATCCCAGAACTTTTGTCTTCGTGGCCTTCGTCGGCCTCGTCGGTGGCGTCTCAGGCTCCGGCTGCGGCACTAAACCTCCCTGTAACGGCACCTCGTGCCCCACGGGCTGTTGCGACAGCAGCGGCACCTGCCAGAGCGCATCGCAGAGCTTCTGTGGCCAGCTCGGCCAGGCATGTGTTTCGTGTCAGCTCGGCCAGACGTGCAACTTCGGCAGCTGCTCGGGAACTACGCAGCAGATGGGCGGCGGCACGGCGACGGGCGGCGGCACCGCGACCGGCGGCGGCACCGCGACGGGCGGCGGCACCGCGACCGGCGGCGGCACCGCGACGGGTGGCGGCGACCCGATGGGTGGCGGCACGGCGACGGGCGGCGGCACCGCGACGGGTGGCGGCGATCCGATGGGTGGCGGCACGGCGACGGGCGGCGGCACCGCGACGGGTGGCGGCGACCCGACGGGCGGCGGCACGGCGACGGGCGGCGGCACCGCGACAGGTGGCGGCACGGCGACTGGCGGCGGCACGGCGACTGGCGGCGGCACGGCGACTGGCGGCGGCACCGCGACTGGCGGCGGCACCGCGACGGGTGGCGGCACCGCGACGGGCGGCGGCACGGCGACGGGTGGCGGTTCACCTCCGACGGGCGGTGGCACGGCGGTGTGCAACGCGTCGAACTGCGCCGGCTGCTGTCAGCCAAACGGCAACTGCATCATGAACCCGACGAACAACTCGTGCGGCATCAACGGCTCGGCCTGCCAGTTCTGCCCCAACGGCGCCAACTGCGTCGCGGGCAGCTGCAGCACGACGTGTGACCAGACCAACTGCCCCAACGGCTGCTGCGACCCGCAGCTCGGCTGTCAGCCCGGCACCTCGGGCAACGCCTGCGGCTTCGGCGGCACTCTCTGCCAGGGCTGCCTCATCAACTCGAACTGCAGCTCGCAGGCCTGCACCACCGGCAACGGCGGCCCTGGCTACCAGTGCACGACCGACCAGGGCTGCATCACGGGCGCTGGCACCGGCACCGGCGAACAGAACAGCTGCATCCCCTCCGACACGGTCTGGCCCGGCGGCTACTGCAACCCCTCGTGTGACGCGAACAACCGGTGCTTCAACGGCACGTGCCTCAACATCTTCGGTGGCAACTACTGCCTCGGAAACTGCTCGGCTCCCGGCACCGGCCGAAGCAACTGCCGCACTGGCTACGTGTGCACTGGCATCACCGTGAACGGCACCACGGCGCCGTACGGCGTCTGCTTCCCGAACTGCAACAACGACGTGGCGCAGCTGTGCCCGTCGCCGAACCTGTGCAACGCGCAGGGGTACTGCCTGTAACCACCGCGACACGCGTGAAGTGAACGACCCTCTCCTCCTTCACCGGAGGGGAGGGTTTTTCTTTATGGCCACGCAGCGAACGCCACTACGACGTGGCTCGTGACTCCTTCGCGCTACTACGCCCGTGTCTTCGCGCTGGTGACCGCCTGCGTGTTGGCGTTTCTGCTCTTCCGGCTCCTCACGCCCTTCGCCTCGTCAATCATGTGGGCGGCGCTCATCGCCTTCATGTTGCAACCGCTCAACCGCAAGCTGCTCAAGCGAGGGCGGTCTCCGGGGCTCTCGTCCGGGCTGCTGACGACGTTGGCGTTCTTCGTCGTCGTCGGCCCGATGACGTTCTTCCTGTTCGCCTTCGTGCGCCAGGCCACCGACCTGCTGACGCGATTTCAGGCCGAAGCGCACGACCGAAAGCTGCCCGCGCTGCAGGTGATTCTCGAGCTGGGCCCCGTGCAGGCGCTGTTGGACAAGGCCGGTGAGTTCACCTCGTTGACCAAGGCACAGATTCTCTCGGCCGCCGACGATGCGGCGCAGAACCTGCTGCAGCAGGTCGCGGCGGTGGGTGGTTCCGTGCTGGTGGGCACGGTGAACGTCATCAGCATGTTCGGCCTGACGATGTTCCTGCTCTTCTTCTTCCTGCGCGACGGCAAGGCCATGTTGGAGCGCGGCGTGCGGCTCATTCCGATGACGCGCGCGCGCAAAGACGACCTCATGCAGACGCTCGGAGGCGTGACGCGGGCAGTGGTGCTCGGCACGTTCGTGACGGCGCTGGTGCAGGGCACGTTGGTGGGCATCGGCTTTGCCATCGCCGGTTTGGCGTCTCCGTTGGTGTTCGGTGCGCTGGGCGCCGTCGCGTCGTTGATTCCCATCGTGGGCACGGCGCTGGTGTGGGTGCCGGCGGTCATCACGTTGTTCGCGCAGGGCCAGACGGGCTGGGCGCTCTTCCTGGCGGCGTGGAGCATCGTGTTGGTGGCGGGCAGCGACAACGTGGTGCGCCCGTTGATCATCTCGGGCAGCTCGAAGGCGTCGACGTTGCTGGTGTTCGTCGGCCTCCTCGGAGGCATCAGCGTGTTCGGCTTCGCGGGCATCTTCATGGGCCCGTTGGTGTTGACGCTGGTGGCGACGCTGCTCCAGTACGCTGATCAGGAGCTGCCGCGGTTGAGCGGTGCGGTGTCGTTGCCTCCGCAGTCAGCGCCAGGTGTGGTGCTCGGGCCGCGGAGTGATGCGGTGACGCTGCCGTCAGCGCCGGTGGCTGAGACGAAGCCCGCGCCCGCCGAGACGAAGGCGGAGGCCGCGCCGGGGAAGTCGGAGACGAAAGTCGACAAGTAGGGAGTTGCGCGTCGTCCCGCAGGCCAAGTTCCGACTTTCTCGACGTCGCGCGTGATGCCCTTTTCGAGACGAGTCGCGCCAGATGGCGGCCGAGAGCTCGACGCGCGACTCCGTGACGTCGAAAACTCTCGGTGAGCGGCTCGTTTCGACGTCGCGTCGGCCCAGCACATCAGCAGTGACGTCGAATTCGGGGCGAGTCGCGCCAGATGGGCGGTCGAAAGCTCGACGCGCGACGCCGTGACGTCGAAAACTCTCGCTGAGCGGACTTTTTCGACGTCGCGTCGACCCAGCACATCAACAGTGACGTCGACTTCGCGGCGAGTCGCGCCAGATGGGCGGCCGAGAGCTCGACTCCGTGACGTCGAAAACTCTCGCTGAGCGGACTTTTTCGACGTCGCGTCGGCCCAGCACATCAGCAGTGCCGTCGAATTCGCGGCGAGTCGCGCCAGATGGGCGGCCGAGAGCTCGACGCGCGACTCCGTGACGTCGGAAACTCTCGCTGAGCGCTGAGCGGACCTTTTCGACGTCGCGTCCAGCACATCAGCAGTGACGTCGAATTCGGGGCGAGTCGCGCCAGATGGGGGGCCGAGAGCGCGACGCCGTGACGTCGAAAACTCTCGCTGAGCGGACCTTTTCGACGTCGCGTCGGCCCAGCACATCAGCGAGTGACGTCGAATTCGCAGCAAGTCGCGTCAGATAGCGGCCCGACTCCGTGACGTCGAAAAGAAGCAGGGCATCGCGAGGCTGATCAACTCACAGACACCTCGTGCACGACCTCCCCGCCAAACTTCGACGGTTACGGCGCAGGCTCGATGCGACAATTGCCCTTCACGGTGCCGACGCACACCAGCGCGTAGCCGTCGCCCTTCTCACCGTCAGACAAGCACGCGTCATCGGGCACCTGAATTTCGCCCGACAACACCTTCACGCGACACACACCACACGCGCCCATTTCGCAGCCGGCCGACATGTTGAGGCCCGCCTTGCGCGCCGCCGCCAACACGTGCTCGCCGTCCTTCACGGGGAAGGCCTTCACGTTGCCGCCGTGCTCGAACTCGACCTGGTAGCTCGCGCCGGAGCCGCCGTCATCGTGCGACATCGAGAACTTCTCTTCGAGAATCGTGACCTTGCCGTAGCGCGCCAGCACCAGCTCACGCGCGAGGTCCATCATCGGCTGCGGGCCACACATGCCGACGAGGTCGGGCGTGGGGCGACCTTCGAGCAGCGTCGTCAGCAGGTCCTTCGTGCACGGGCCGCGGTGACCTTCAGCCGCGTCATCGAGCACGTGAATCACCTCGAGCTTGCCGCCAGACGACGCGACCAACGCGTCAATCTCGGCGCGGAGAATCTGCTCGGTCAGCGTGCGGTTGAAGTCGAGCAGCGTCACCGGCACGGGCCAGCCGCGCGCTTCGTGCTCTTGAAGAATCGAGATGAACGGCGTGATGCCGCTGCCACCCGCGATGAACAACGGGTGCGTCACCGTCTCCGGCACGACGAACTGGCCGTACGGGCCCTTCACTTCGAGGGACTGCCCGGCTTCGAGCTTCGTGGTGAGGTGCGTCGAGACCACGCCGTCGGGCACACGCTTGACCGTCAACCGCAGCGCCTTGCCGGGAGCGCGGCTGAACGAATACGCGCGCCACGGGAGCTCGGCGTTCGGGCGCAGCAACACGAACTGGCCGGCCTTGAAGGCCATCGTGCTGTCGACCTCGAAGCTGATGGTCGAAGGCGTCTCTTTCGTCACCGTGGTGACGCGCCACGAAACGGGCGCCGGCGCCGGAGCGCGTGGAGGAGCTGGTGCCTTCTTCTTGAACAGACTGCCTAGGAAACCCACGTGACACCTTTGGCCGGAGACGCGTTGGCCATACTACAAGCGCCCGCAAGGTGACCATGCGTCTGACTTCTGCCCTCGTGGTTCTGCTGATGATCAGCGCGTGTGACGCTTCTGCACCACCAGCCCCTGCCCGCCCGCAGCTGCTCGCAGGTTCGCTCTACTCCGCAAAGTTGACCGGTGAGCCGCTGGCCCGAGCGTTCCTCGAGTCGCGCGCGCATGAGTTTCACCTCGACGCGCCGGGCCGCTCGTTGCGCTTGAGCACCACGCGCGAAGGTCTTGCAGGCACGTACTTCCGCTTCGCGCAGTTTCAGCAGGTGAACGGCGAAGACCTGCGCGTGTTCGACGGCGAAGTCATCGTGCTGGTGCGTGAAGGTGACGTGCGTGCGGTGAACCTCGAACTGCGCGACGAAGCGCACCTGGCGACGCTCGAGGCCGCCGCACCTTCACGCCGCGAGGCCGAAGACACCGCGCGTCGCGTGCTTGAGCTCAATGATGACGCGGCGCTGAAGGTCGACCGCGTGGTGCACGTCGACGCGCTCGGCGTGGCGAACGTCGCGTGGCGCTTCACCGTGTCCACCGAAACACCTCCGCATGACTGGACGTTGTTGCTCGACGTGACGACGCTGCGCGAGCTCGAGCGCCGTGACGGCGTGAAGTTCATCGACGGCACCGGCTACGTGTTCGACGCCAACCCCGTCGCGTCGACGGGCAACCTCGCGCTGCGCGACATGGGCAACGCCAACACGCCCGCCCTCGAGGCCGCGCGCTTCCTCGTCACGTTGCCGCGCCTCGACGGCTCGGGCTTCACGCGCGGCGACTACGCAGACGTACGCACGCGCGACGCCGGCGCCCGCGCGCAATCAGCGACCAACGAGTTCCTCTTCACGCGCGACAACGTCGGCTTCGAGCAGGCCAACGTGTACTTCCACCTCACGCGCGCACAGGAGCGCATTCAGGCCCTCGGCTTCACCAACGTGAACAACCGCGTGCAGGGCGCGACGGTCGACGCGCAGAACGCCGACAACTCGTTCTATTCGCCGCAGAGCGAGCGCCTGAGCTTCGGCCTCGGTGGCGTCGACGACGCAGAAGACGGCGACATCGTGGTGCACGAGTACGGCCACGCCATTCAAGACAACCAGGTGCCCGGCTGGGGCGGCGGCGATGAAGACGCCATGGGCGAGGGGTTTGGTGACTACCTCGCGGCGTCCTTCGGTGACGCGCTCGCCAATGACGCGGGCCACCCACAGCTCGCTGACCCCGCGTGCGTCGGCGACTGGGACGGCACCGCGTACTCGAGCCAGACGCCGCCCTGTCTGCGCCGCGTCGACGAAGACAAGCACTACCCGGAAGACGCCGAAGGCCAGTCACACGCCGACGGCGAGCTGTGGAGCGGCGCCTTGTGGAAGCTCCGCGCGCAGCTCGGCGCCGACACCATGGACCGCGTGCTGCTCGAGTCGCATTTCATGTTGGGCACCAGCAGCAGCTTCTTCACGGCGGCGCAGGCGTTGGTGACGGCCGACGCGCTGCTCGACGGCGGCACCCATGGCGACGTCATTCGTCGCGGCATGATTGCGCGGGGGCTGTCGCGCACGCTCTCGCCGCCGGGCGCGGCGGGCCCGGTGACGCCGCTCGAGGTCTCCATTGGGCCGGTGCGCGATTCACAGGGCAACTACCGAAACGACACCGATGAAGTGAACACGCTGTCAGTCCCCGGAGCGCAGGGGTTGCAGCTGCGGTTTGCGCGCGTGGTGCTCGAGACACACAACTCGTGTCTGAACATGTCGTGCGACAACATCTACCTGACGAACACTGCGGGCGACCTCTTTCAGGTCGTCAGCGGCGTGCAGAACGCTGGCCTGGTGTCGGTGGTGATTCCCGGTGACACGGTGAACGTGCGCCTGGTGAGCGACCGCTCGCAGCCGCGCTACGGCTACCGAATCGACCGCGTGCTCGTCGTTGGAGACGTGCCCGACGCGGGGCTCGTGTTCGACGGCGGCATGGACACGTTCATCGTCGACGCGGGCGTGCCCGACGCGGGGCGCCCTGACTCAGGCGTGGATGCGGGCGTCGACGCGGGCGTGGTGATGCGCGACGCGGGAACACCTCCGCGGTTCTTACCTGCCGTCGGGTACGAGACGTTTACGCCGGCTGCTCCGCGCGGGTGCGGGTGTGGCGTGGGAGAAGGCGGCGCGGCCGTCGTCGTGCTGCTCGCGTTGGTGCGCCGCCGTCGTCGCTGACCTCAATTCGCGGTGATGACGCCGATGAACTCGACCAGCTCCACGCCCAGGCGAACCTCGGCGTTGAAGTAGGTCGCGCCACCAAACCGCCACTCCGCGCCGGCCGCCACCAGGCCGTACACACCGAGCGCCCGCAACCCGAGCTGCCCCAGAAACAACCCGCCCGGCGTCGCGCCCTGAAACCGCGCGAGCCCGTCGAGGCCCGTGAAGGCCGCGAGCGAGAACTTGTCGCTCAACTGCACGCGCACCAGGTCGGCGGTGACGAACCCGCCCACGTCGAAGCCCGGCAAGCCCAGCAACACGCGCCCCTGCAGACCCAACCGCAGCCAGTCGAAGTGCAGCCCTGCACCCAACCGAACCGTCCCGTAGAACGGCTGCGTCACGCCGTCGTGTGCCGCACCGCCGGCCTCAACCATGAAGATGAAGGGCGAGGGCTCGGTCGACGGAGTCGCCGCCAGCGCCGCTGCCAACACGAGCGCGGAAATCACTGAACACCTCCCGCGTTCCACGTCCCCGCCGGGCACGAGAAGTACGGAGGCCGCTTCGAAGGCCGGTCTTCACAGCTGACCATGTGCTCCTTCACGCGCTCGGCGCCCGTCTCGAGGCGCCACTTCGCGAAGGCCGGGCACATGGTCGGTGCTTTGTACGCGTCGAGCCACGAGTCATACGCAGGGTCTTCACGTTGCTCCTCGAGGCGTTGCATCGCGTCGGCCAGCGGCCAGCCAAGAGATTGGCCGAGCTGCTGATTTGTCAGCTGCACGCGGGCGAGCTCACGGCCCCACAGAAACAACCCGCGCATCACCGAGCGGTCGAAGGCGTAGCCCGCACCGACGACAATCCAATCGGGCACGTCGCTGGGGACGAACAACGCACGCACCCGCGGGTCTTGTGCGCGCAGCCGTTGGTTCGCCGACCTCGCCAGCACGGGCCGCATGAGGTCGACCAACGCCTGCAGCTCGGTGTCGCGCAGCTCGGCGGCGGTCTGCGCCAACGAGAGCTCGCCGGTGCCGTTCTGCGTGTAGAGCTGCTCGAGCGCGCCCATGGCCACGTCGACGAGAATGGCCGGCGCGGGCATGGGGTTCGACGTGAGGCGCCCGGTGTCGAGGCCCAGCACGCGCAAGGGCGCTCCAGGGCGCGGCGTCGAGAGCAGCGGCGTGCCGCGCGAGAGCGACAACGCGCGCAGCACCGGCAGGCCAGAGCGCATGCCGCCGTCGAACCACACGCCGCACTCCCCTTTCTCTTCGAAGCCCGACCAGGCGTGCGTCACCGGGCGCGCGAAGCCGGGCATCACCGCCGAGGCCATCACGCCGGAGCTCAGGCACCAGCTCTTGTCATCGGCGCCACACGCGCGCTCGTCGAGGCCGAGCAGCTGACTCTGCTGCGCTTCGACGGCGACGGTGACGCGAGAGAGCCCGTTCTTCGACATGGCCTCGCCGAAGTTCTCGAGCATGGGCGACATCGGCGCGTTCTGCAGCGGGTCGAAGCGCATGAGGTTGAGCGTCGGGCTGCCGAGGAAACCCAACGCGCGCGTCACGGAGCCAGGTTCGGCGCACAGCAGCTCGGTCTCGTCGCTGTCGGCGAAGTACTTGAGCATCATCTTCAACGCGCACGTGCGGCGCGGCGACGACGGCATCGGCAACGTGGGGAAGGGAGACGCCGGGCCGCCCGAGAAGCAGTCGGTCGACGAGGTGCGCGGCGCGGCGAGCGCTGTGTCGAGCGGGTCGGCGTTGCACGCGTCGAGGAACGCCTGCTGCGGCGGCGTCAGCGGGCCTTCTTCGGCCCATAGAAAGTCGAGTAACTGCGAGAGCACCGCGCCGACGCTCGTGCCGACGACGGCCGCGAAGCGCGACTGGGCATCGGCGGCTTCGCGGTCGGCCTCGGGCAACGTGGCGAGCGCGGCTTCACGCGTAGAGAGCAGCTCGTAGAGAAAGCCGGCGGTGAAGGCGCCGTTGGCAGCGCCTCCCGACAGCGCGAGCACCGGCAGGTCGTTCTGCGCCACCTGCGCGGGAGGCGTGAGCGCGAGCGTACGGCCGTGACGGTGAAGCGCCGCAGCCGCGAGCCCCCACGTCTCTTCACGGCGCTGTGACGAGAGCCACGTGAGGTTCACGAAGTCGGCGATGGAGCCAGCGGCCTTCGCCGTCGACCACACGAGCTGCACGCCGTCGGGGCCGGTAAGCAACGACGCACACGGCGCGAGCGGCGTGAGCGCGGCGTCGACGGCGGGCCAGGCGTGGGCGGCCCATTCGTTGGCATTCAACGTACCGGCGACGGCGGTGCCGATGGTGTGCAGCGCCTCGGGCGGCAGCGCTTCGAAGCAGCGCGCGACGGCGACGGGGTCGTGCCACGGGCCCATGACGTCGTACTGCAGCGTGGCGAAGAGCTGGAACTCGAGCTTCGCGGTCGGCTGAGGCCGCGGGTCGTCTCCGTACGAGAGGTCGGCGATGACGGACTTCGTCTCGAGGTTCGCGGCCAGACAACCACTCAACAACAACGTCCCCACCACACCGATTCGCAACGTCATGTGCGGTGTTTCTACTGGCGAACGTCGGGGCCCGCGAGAATTGGCGTCACGGTCCCAAAAACCGGCCCGTCGCTCTTCGGAATTACGCGGAGGCCAGCTTCTCCGACAGCTCACCCAACTCGAGCTTCAACTGCGCGTCGTTCTCTTTGAGCGACTCGATTTTTCGAACCGAGGTCAGCACCGTCGAGTGGTCTTTGTTGAAGCGCTTGCCGATTTCCGGGAGCGAGGCCGACGTCAACGTGCGGCACAGGTACATGGCCACCTGCCTGGCGTGCGCCACGTGCTTCACGCGCCGTTCACCGCGCAGCTCGTCGACGGCCAGCTTGTAGTACCGCGCGACCTCCCGCTGAATCGCCTCGGCGTCGAGCGCCTTCTGCGCGGGAATGAGGTCGGCCAGCACCTGCGCGCACAGCTCTTCGGTGAGCAGCTGCCCCGTCAACGCGTGCACCGCCGTCACCTTGATGAGCGCGCCTTCGAGCTCGCGCACGTTCTTCACCACGTGCCGCGCGATGAACTGCGTGACCTTGTCGGTCAGTTGCATGCCGTCGGCCGCGGCCTTCTTCTTCAGAATCGCCATGCGCGCTTCGAAGTTCGGCTCATGCACATCTGTGATGAGACCCATCGCGAAACGTGAACGAAGGCGGTCTTCGAGGCCGGGAATCTCGGAGGGCACCGTGTCGGACGTCATGATGACGGCCTTGCCCATCTGGTGGAGCGCGTTGAACGTGTAGAAGAACTCGTTCTGCGTTTCCTGCTTCTTGCCGAGGAACTGGATGTCGTCGATGAGCAGCACGTCGCACTCTTCGCGGAAGCGGCGACGGAACTCGGTCATGCGCTGGTCGCGCACCGACTCGATGAACTGATTGGTGAACTCTTCGCTCGACAGGTACAGCACGCGCGCGTCGGGGTTGCGCGAGACGATGCGGTTGCCGATGGCGTGGAGCAGGTGTGTCTTGCCCAGGCCCGTGCCGCCGTAAATGAAGAGCGGGTTGTACGCGCGGCCCGGAGATTCAGCGACGGCGTAGGCCGCGGCGGCCGGCAGCTGGTTCGAGTCGGAGACGACGTACGTTTCGAAGGTGAAACGCTCGTTGAGGCGCGCCGGGCGGCGGAGCTGTGCGACTGGCGGTGTGGGCAGCGAAATGCCGGCCACGTCACGCTTCTCGACCTTCTGCCAGCTGACCTGCACCGCGTTGCCGGCCACCTGGGCCAGCGCCGGAGACATCACGCCCGCGTAGTGGTCGTCGACCCAGTCACGAAAAAACAGATCCTCCACGCCGAGCGTGAGCGTGCCGCCCTCGTACTTCAGCGGGTGCAGCTGGAGGAGCTGCGAGACCACGTAGGCCTGGCCGTCCGCTCGCAACGTATCGAGCGTCGTCTGCCAAAGGTTACGGGCACTTACCGTCGAATCGGCCATGGTCGACGAACACCAATGCGTGAAAGGTTTTGCGGCAGGCTGCGGAAGGGGGGCGAGGTTTAGGCACGGGCCATTTTCCTGATCAAGAACTTGATGCATTGTTCCGTACTCTCGCGGGGTTGGCGCGCTCTTCCCCGCCTGTGGATCACCCGCCGCCCGACGCTTTCCCGAAAGTCGCCGGGCGTATGGGGACACGTACTTGTAGTGCGAGTGTGCAAAACGCAACGCCCGCTCCACGCCGGCGGCTTTTCCACAGTTCCCACAGGGAGTGTCCGGGGGTTTTCCACAGACTCCACAGCGTTTTCCACAGAACGTGTGGAGAGCCTGAACACAGCGACGGGTGGTTCCTGAAACCCGTTGGCGTTCAAACGAAATAGCGGGCCGCTATGTTTCGCGGCGGAGGTGTCGATGGGGACGAGAAAATCGGTCGCACTGCAGCACCGCGGCGGGGTCGCCAACCTCAGGGGCAACGCCTTCGAGGAGTTCTTCGCGGTGTGGCGGGTGCTCGAAGCGCTGCACGTCGCGCACGTGCCGACGGGCCTCGCCTGTCAGCTCAAGAACTGCAGTGTCGACGACTGGGTCGAAGACGCGCCGACGGAGCGGCGGCACTTTCAGCTCAAACGAAAGCGCTCGACCCGGTGGTCCGAGGTGGCGAACGAGTTCTCGACGGAGTTGTCGAAACGTCGCGCCAAGCGCGCGTCAGTGACGTTGGTGGTCGGCCATCGAGCAACGGCCGGGCGCCTGTCGTCGTCGAAACAGAGGGTGCCAGGTAGCGAAGTGCTGCTCTTCAACCGGTCGCTCAAGCCCAGCGAGCATTGGTCGGACCGGAGAACGGGCGCTGCCATCACTCGACTCAGTATTGGGCCGACGACCGCTTCAGAGCGCGAATTGGTGTGGTCGACGATCAGAACTGCCTGGCTCAATGCGCGCAAACCCGGGTATTTCATTTCGATTCAGCGGGTCATCGCTGCGCTGCCTGATCGCACGCTGCCACTTCGGCTGCCCTGGACACCGACGACGCGCTGGCGCGCAGCCGAGAAGTTGCTGCGCGCGGTGAGCGGGTTTTCGTTCACGCTCGAAGACGGCGCCTTCACGTACGAAGAGGCCGGTGGCGTCCGCGGCTCGTTCTCTTGTAGAACCTCGCTCTTCAAAGAGTTCATCGACCGCGTGTTGAAGAAGCCACCGACGCAACTCGCTGACCTTCGAGGCCTGTTCTGAAGACTCCCCGCTCGGCCACCGCGAAGCACCAGTTCACCGCGTTCGCCGACGCGTCGGTGAAGTCGGAGTTGGCGCGGCTGCAGACTGCGGCGGTCGCGCCGTACCGCAGCGCCATGCGCAAGCTGGGAGCTTCACTCGCACACAGCGTCAAGCTCGCGTCAAAGAAGACGGCGGTCGTCACCACCCCGGAAGACGCCGACTACCTCACTGCAGGCTTTCTCGAGGCGCTGCCCGACGCGGCGACGTCCGTCATCTGCTACTGGACGGAGCGCTCCTCGTTGCCCGAGGGGGACATCGCGACGGTCGTGCAGCAATTCGTCGACCCCCGCATGCCGAAGCAGGTCGACACCGTGGTGGTGCTCAAGTCCATCATCTCGTCGGGGTGCATTGTGCGCACCAACCTCGAGAAGTTCCTCGCGAACGCGAAGCCGCGCCGCATCGTCATCGCAGCCCCTGTGATGCTCAAAGGCGCCGACGTGGGGCTCCGCAGGCAGTTCCCGAAGAAGGTCGCGTCGCTCTTCGAGTTCGTGACCTTCGCCGTCGACGACGAGAAGAAAGACAACGTCGTGGTGCCCGGTGTCGGAGGCTGGGTCGAAGAGCGCCTCGGGCTCAAGCACACCCGGGCGCGCTTCATGCCGGCCCTGGTCGCGCACCTCGCGACTTCCTGATCCACGTGTGAGTTCTTGACTGTGCGCGCAACGGCGGAATAAGGCCCCCGACCGTCTGCTGGGAGTCCGCTCCCGGTGGTTTCACGCAACAGTCCTTTGGAAGGAGCCACACCGTGGCCAAGCGAATTCCGACGTACCAGCCGAGCAAGGTGAAGCAGAACCGCGCCACCGGCTTCCGCAAGCGCAACAGCACCAAGGCCGGCAAGGCCATTCTCGCCGCTCGCCGTGCGAAGGGCCGCAAGCGCCTCGCGGGCAAGGCGTACGAGAAGTAAGTGTCGGTCGACGGTCAGGCGCGCTCCACCTTCCCCAAGGAAGTGCGCCTGCGCCGCCGCAGCGAGTTCCTGCGAGTGCAGGAGCGCGGGCAGAAAATCACCGCCGACTGTCTGTTGTGCCTGGTGCTCCCCAATGGAAGAGCCGATGGCCTGACGCGGTTGGGGCTCACCGTGTCGACCAAGGTGGGCAATGCCGTGGTGAGAAATCGCATTCGTCGCTGCTTGCGCGAGCTGTTCCGCGTGCAGAAAGACGCGTTGCCCCGAGGTCTCGACCTGGTCTTCATCGCCCGCCCCAGCGCCGCCGACGCCGACTGGCCCCGCCTTACCCGGGCGTGGGACCGCGCGCTCAAAGAGCTCGAGAAAAAGCGTCGCGTGTCATGAGGGCGCTCCTGGTGCAGCTGATGTTGTTGCCGCTGCGCTTCTACAAGTTCGTCATCAGCCCGCTGCTGCCGCCCATGTGTCGCTTTCACCCGTCGTGCAGCGTGTACGCCATGGGCGCGCTCGCGGTGCACGGGCCGGTGAAGGGCAGCTGGCTCGCGTTTCGTCGCGTCACCCGTTGTCACCCCTTCAACGCCGGCGGCTTCGACCCTGTGCCGCCGCGTGACGGCCATTCTGCTTCCGAAGTCTTGAAGTCCACCGAGCCGGCAATCGCCGCTCGCCTCGACGCCGCGCCGCACCCCAGCGTGGCTTCGTTTCTCTCCAGAGAGCCGTAAGTCACATGGATCAACAAAAGCGCCTCCTCGTCGCCATCGCGCTGTCTTTTGGCCTCACGCTGGTGTGGACCAACTTCATCTGGAAGCCCCAGGCCGACGCCGAAGCCCTCGCGCTCGCCAACGCGCTCGACGCCGGCGCCCAGCTGGTCGACGCCGGCTACGAAGGTGCGGTCGTCAAGGCCGTGCTGCCGACGCCCGTCGCGCTCGAAGACGGCGGCGTGCTCGAGGCCCCGCCCGTGGAGCCCGCCGTCGCCGAGCTGCCCTTGCGAGAGCTCGCCCTGTCACGCCCCAGCACCAACCTCGTCTTCTCGACTGAAGGTGGCGGCCTCGTCAGCGCGCAGCTCACCGGCGAGCGCGAGCGTGAAGAGAAGCACCTGTCGATTTCGGAGGGCTGGCAGAAGCTCTTCGGCAAGAAGTTCGAGCCGCCGCCGCACATGAACCTCGCGCGCGCGGTGCCCGGCGTTTCGCCCAACCTCGGCGTCTCGCTCGGCGGCGCCAGCCCGGTTTCCCGCGTGCAGCGCTACGCGGTGCTCGAAGAGTCGCCCACGCGGGCGGTGTTCCAGACGCGCTCGGGGCCGTGGGAAATCACCAAGACCTTCACGTGGACGCAGGCCGCACCGCAGGGCGTCGACCCCGCGCCGTACACCTCGGAGCTCGCGGTGACGGTGAAGAACGTCGGCGGCACCGCGCAGCAGACCGAGCTCGGCGTGCACACGGTTCGCGCCATCGACGTGGGCTCCGAAGAGGCGCCGTCGATGTTCGGCGGCATCGGCAACCAGGCCTCGGTGCTGTGCCGCAGCGACGACGACGTCGAGCGCATGACGCCGCCCAGCAAGGGCTTCTTTTCGTCAGGCGAGCCCGATTGGGACGAAGAGAAGACCGGCGCGCTCTCGTTCATCGGGATTGATCAACAGTATTTCCTCACCGCGCTCTGGCCCAAAGACGGCACGCTCAGCGGCCGCTGCGTCGTCACCGCCAAGCCCAACACGCGCGAAGCGGCGCTCTACGTGCCGGTCTCGCTGCAGGCCGGCGAATCAGTCACCAAAACCTTCGGCGTGTTCCTGGGGCCCAAGGACCTCGCGATGCTGCAGGCGCTGGGCACCGCCGGCAGCTTCGACCCGATGCTCGAGAAGACGGTCGACTTCGGGCTCTGGGCCTTCATCTGCAAAATCCTCATTTTCTTCCTGCGCTTCTTCCACGGCGCCATCGGCAACTGGGGCCTCGCCATCATTCTGCTGACGGTGATGGTCAAGCTGCTGCTGCTGCCGCTCACGCACAAGGCCATGGTGAGCGCGGAGTCGATGAAGAAGCTCCAGCCGAAGATGGAGGAGATTCGCAAGAAGTTCCCCGAGGACCGCGAGAAGCAGAACCTCGAGATGATGAAGCTGTACCAGGAGGGCAAGGTGAACCCGCTCGGTGGGTGCTTGCCGCTGCTGCTGCAGTTGCCCATCTGGGCGGCGCTCTTCACCACGCTGCGCACCAGCTACGAGCTGTACGGCGAGCCGTTCTACGGCGTGTGGAGCAACCTCACGTCGAAAGACCCGACCTACATTCTGCCGGCGTTCCTCGGCATCACGATGATTGTGACGCAGCGCCTGCAGCCCCAGATGATGGACAAGCAGCAGGCGTTCCTCATGACCTGGGTGATGCCGGTGTTCTTCACCGCCATCATGATGAACTACCCCGCAGGTCTGGCGCTCTACATCTTCACCAACAACCTGCTGTCGATTGTTCAGCAGTTCGCGCTGCGCAAGTACCTCGAGCGCACGGGCGAGAAGACGGCCGGAGCCACGAAATGACCGAGCCCGCCGCCGCCGACACCAAGCGCCCGCAGGTCGACACGCTGCTGGCCGACGTGTTCAAGCTCATGGAGTACCCCGCGAAGCTCGAGTTCAAAGACATGACCGACGGCTCGCTGGGCGTCGCCGTGCACTTCGAGGGCGAGCTGCCGGGCGTGGCGGGCAAGCGCAGCGCGGTGCTCGACTCGGTGCAGTTCTGGTTGAACAAGGTCGTCAACCGGCCGAACACCACGCGGCGCTGGGTGAACCTGGGCGTCAACGCGTTCCCCGAGCCGAGGCCGCAGCCGGGCGAGAAGCCGGTGAAAGCAGTCGAGGCCGCAACTCCAGTCGTCAAGAAGGAGCAGGCGCCCGCGAAGCCGAAGCCCGCGGCTGCGGCTCCGGTGCATTCGCAGCACAAGCGCGTCGACGAGCGCACGTTGAAGCCGGCGGCAGACCCGTTGATCAGCGCGGCGGGGAAGTTGCTCGCAGAGAAGTCGGCGAAGCTGGGCCGGCTGTACGCGGTGATGGGGCTGTCGGCGGACCAACGCGCGTTGATGCTGCAGGCGACGGACGGCATGAAGGGCGCGAGCGCGAAGGCCGAAGGCGAAGGGCACTGGCGCCGGTTGACGGTGACGCCCGAGAAGCTGACCGTGATTCCGCGCAAGCAGGTGATGCCGGACTACGACGACGACGAAGAAGACGAGTGAGCTTCGCGGTCGACGCCGCTGGGTGATTGCTCGAGCGCGTTTGCGCGGAACCTCTCAGCTCGAAGTCGGCGAGCCGCTTCGTGAACTCCGGAGATTTCGGCGCGCAGCGACGACCCGTGCTGCGATCTCCCGAATGCGCTCGTCTTCGATTTCGAGCGATGATCAGCGCGACCTCCGGCACACCTTCGAGGGCGACGCGCGCCTTCGTCACGAAGGTCCGCGACGTGCATCACCACGCCCCATGCGCGCGTTCTTCCTCACATTTCTGATGCTCGCCGGCTGCGGCCGCTCAGACCTCATCGACGAAGCCAGCGGAACCCCGACCACACCCGCGCCTGAGACAACCAACCCCGCGCCCGCCTGCCGCACCGAAATCACCACCGACACCGCGCTGCGCTTCGACTTCCCCACGCAGCGCTGTCAGTTCTCCGTGGCCGAAGCCGCGGCCGGCCTCACCTTCCGCTACGGCCTCGAGGTCACCGCCAGCGAGTCGCGCTTCGTCGAGACCTACCCTTCTCCGCTGCAGACCTGCGCGCAGCCCAACGACTCCAACCTCTACGTGCTCGAGCGCGTGCTGGGCGGCGGCCAGTCGTACTGCCTGTGCGACGGAGGTCGCTGCGTGCGCCCCGGCGTCGTCTTCGGCGCCACGCCCGGCCGCCGTGAATTCACCTTCGCGTGGGACGGCCGCAACTGGAACGGGCCCAGCGACACCGGCAACCCAAAGGGCGCACCGTTTCCTCCCGGTGAATACGCGCTGACGCTCGAGGCCACCGTCGGCGACGCGCGCGCCGACGGCCCTCCACGCTTCGTGACCGCCAAGTTCTTCATCACGCTGACGCCGTAACTGCGCTCTTCTGCGCGCATGACGCCCGGCTGGTTCAAGGTCCTCTTCGGCGTGGTGGGCTTCACGTTCTTCTGCGCGGGCGTCTTCCACTTCGTCGCCATCTTCTTCCCGCACATCAGTGAGCCGCTGCCCGCGTGGGAGCACGCGCTCTTCGTACTCATCAACCTCACGATGGCGGGCCTGTGGGCGCTGCGCGTGAAGTGGCTGCCGTGGCCGTTTCTCGGCCTCACCATTCAGCAGCTCTGGCAGCACGGCGGAGACCTCATCCGCGCGCTCCCACGAATCGACCTGCAGAGCCTCTTCGCGTTGCTCGGCCTCATTCCCATGTGGCTGCTGCTTCGTGCGTGGGTGCGCGCGGGCAAACCATGACGGCCTGAGTATTTCTTTGCTAGGCGCGCAGCCGATGTCGTCGGGCGCCCGCCGCTTGCTGCTGTTGTCGGCCGCCGTGCTGGGGCTCCTCGGCGCGCTCGAGGTGTTGTGTCGCGTCGAAGCAGAGGGCCTCGCAGCCATCTCGCACCGCGTGCGCTTCAAGCTGGCGCTGCTGCACGGCAAGGGCGACGTGGCCTTCGTCGCGCTCGGCAGCTCGCGCAGCAACGACGGGCTCGCTCCGGCTGCGCTGGGCCTGGGTGAGGGCTTCTCGGCCGCCACGCCGTCGTCGTCGCTGGCGACGCTCGAATACATGGCGACGCACCTCGGAGCCCAGAAGCTGGTGCTGGTCGAGCTCTCGCGCCCCCAGTGGGACCCGCAGCCGCTCGAGCTCGACGCCGTGCCGCCCACCGACTTCACCGGAGACCCGCTCGGTGAGTGGCTGCACGCGCACTCCGTGTTGCTGCGGGTGCGCCGAGGCTTCGCGCTCGAGAACCTGCCGCGCGTGGCGGGGCTGCTGCTCTCGAAGCAGCTCGACGGCTCCGAGTGGTTCCGCAGTCGTCAGCTCGTCGAGATGTTCCGCCCGGCCCAGCCACCTCCCGGCGTCGCCGACGACGCCGCGTGGGCGCCCGCACCTCCAACCGCCGACCCCGCCTTGCTCGACGCCGACAGCCCGCGCGTCGTCGACGGCTACGTGCGCGCCCTCGAAGCGCTGAAGAAAACCGGCGCCCGCGTGGTGCTCGTCGCGCCGCCGCTGGCGATGTTGTGGCGCGTCGAAGACTGCGCGCCGCCGATGAACGCCCTGCGCGCCGAAGTCGTGCGTCGCACCGGCGCGCCCGTCGTCGACTTCACCTGTGCCGCCGTCGATGACCGCTGGTTCGTCGACGGGCAACACCTCTCGTCGCCGGGCCGCGCGCGCTACTCGAAGGCCCTGGGGGAGGCGCTGCGTGCTCTTCCATAGCGCCACGTTCCTGGTGTCAGTGGCCGTGCTGGTCGCCGCGTACTGGCTCGCGCCGTGGCACCGCGCGCGGCTGGTGCTGCTCTTCGCCGCGTCGCTCGTCTTCTACGGGTGGCGCCATTGGCCTTCGGTGTTCCTGTTGTTGGGCAGCATCGCCTTCAACTACGCGCTGGGGCGCGTGCTGGAGAAGCGCCGCTCGCGAGGGCTGCTGGCCTTCGGCGTGGCGCTGAACCTCTCGTTTCTTCTGTACTTCAAGTACGCGCGGTTTCTGGTCGAGCAGCTCATCCACCTCGGCGCGCTGCTGGGCGTCTCGCTCGAGGTGCCGAAGCCCGACGCGTGGATGCCGCTGGGCATCTCGTTCTTCACGTTTCAAGTCGTCGCGTACCTGGTCGACGTGTACCGCCGCGAAATTCCCGCCGAGCGCAGCGTGCTGGTCTTCGCCGTCTTCAAGTCATTCTTCGCGCAGCTCGTCGCCGGCCCCATCGTGCGCGGCAGCGAGTTTCTCCCGCAGCTCCGCGAGCGCCGCGCCTTCGAGGCCGAGCGCCTGCACCGCGGCGCGTGGCTGATTCTCTGCGGCCTGTTCCTGAAGGTCGGCGTCGCCGACGTCATCGGTGAGTACGTCGACTTCGCGTGGAGCGCGCCTGACACGCTGGGCTTCAACAACGCGTGGCTGGTGGCCTACGCGTACGCCGCGCAGCTGCTGGCCGACTTCTGGGGCTACTCGACGATGGCGGTGGGTCTGGGCCACTGCTTCGGGCTGGTGCTGCCGGTGAACTTCGACAACCCGTACGCCTCGGCGTCGCTGCGCGAGTTCTGGAGGCGTTGGCACATCACGCTCTCGGGGTGGCTGCGCGACTACCTCTACATTTCGCTCGGCGGAAATCGCGGCGTGAGCAAAGCGCGCGCGGCCTTCAACCGGCTGGCGACGATGGCGCTCGGCGGCCTGTGGCACGGCGCGGGGTGGAACTTCATTCTCTGGGGCACGCTGCACGGCGTGTGGATGGACCTAGAGCTGGCCACCGAGAAGGCGCGCGCGAAGTGGCCGCGGTGGTTGGGGGTGCTCGTCACGTTCCACGTGGTGGTCTTGCTGTGGCTGCCCTTCCGCGCGCCGTCGATGGCGCGGTTGGGCCAGTTCGTCACGCAGCTCTTCACCGGGCAGTTCGACGTGGCGATGCCGACGCAGACCATCGTGATGACGGTGGGGTTTCTCGCGCTGCAGAAGCCGCTGTTCTCGTTGGTGCGCTACGAGCGGCTCGAGACGCTCAAGCCTTGGGCTGAAGTCACGCTCGCGGCGTTGATGGCGTGGGCGCTGCTCGCCTACGGCAGCGCGAAGTCGGACTTCATTTATTACGTGTTCTGAGCAGCCAGAAACGACGAAGCAACGGCCTGCTCGAGCGCCGTTGCTTCGCGGTTCTGCGCGACGGTTTGAATCAGACCCACGTCTCGGGAATGCGCGTGGCCTTCAGGTCGCGCAGGCCGTCGGTCAGCAGCGGCAACAACCGCTGCGCCTCCGCCGGGGCCGGGTTCGCCGACGCCAGCTTCGCTTCGAACTCCGCAATCTTGCCGAGCGCGTCTGCGCGAGAGAGCGACTTGAAGTCGGGCACCGACAAGCCGAGCGCCTCGAAGCCGCTCTTCACCTGCGCGCCGTGCGCGTTCTGGAAATTCCCCGCGACGGTCTTCGAGTAGTACAGCAACCGAATCGTCGCATCGCGGCGGTTCTCGAGGGCCGCTCGCTCGCTCGCCGGGAGCTCCGGGTGCTGCAGCAGGCGCTGCACGTCGTTGTAGTGCGCACGCAGCGGGCCAGTCTGCGGGTCGGCCACCTTCTCGGCGCCCGAGCTGAAGCGGTCGAACGTCGCCTGGCCGCGCGTCACCGTGTCGCGAACTTCAGCGAGCGGTGCGGGCGCGGAGCCGTCCATGTAGCCGTGCTCTTTGCTCCACACGGCGACGTTCTCGCCCTTGCGCGTGCCGGCGGCGAGGTCGCGGCTGAGCGTCTCTTTCGTGCCGCGCGTCGCGGTGTCCCAGCGGCTCAAGTGCCCCGTCGCGCCCGAGTACGAGCCCGGCGCCGAGCCCGTGTACGCCCAGATGGTCTTCGCGTTGGGGAACATGCCCCGGTACTTGTCCATCAACGGCTCGCCGCCCGAGTAGCAGGCCGACAGGTGCAGGTCCTCGACGGAGCGCGCGGCGCGCGGCATCGCCTCCGCCAGCTTGCCGATGTCGTCGAAGCGCAACATGCCGTTGTCGTCGCCCCACGTGCCCGAGCCGACGTTGTGGCCCGAGAGCACCAGGCGCGAAGGAATCTGCCCGCCGCGCTCAGCGCCGGCCCAAATCTGCGCGAGCTGCGCCAGCTCGTCGCGCGCGTCGGCGCCGGTGCCATGAATCGCGTCGGCAATCTTCGCGGTCTGCTCGGCCGGCAACCCCAACGTCAACGCGAAGGCCTTGCTGCCCTCCGGCGTCGACAGGTCGTGCGTCTGCGAGCGCCCCTGCGCGTCGCGCGTGGTGATGGTGTCATTCACCTTCGCGTCTTTCACGTGCGTGACGTTCACGCCGCGGCCCTTCAGGTGCGCCGCTTCATGCGCGGAGCTCTCATTCATGCCCACCAGCACCACGTCGTTGTTCGACCTCGGCGCCCAACCCGCAGCAGGCGGCGTCGGCGTGGTGGTGGTGGTGTTCGTCGAGACCGGCGCACCGCCGCGCGGAATCGAGAGCGTCCACCCGACCTGAATGTTGCCCGCGTTCTGCTCGAGCTGCGGGTAGCGCGCCTTGTTGGCGTCGACCAACTGCTGCACCGTCACGCCGCTGCGCTGTGCAATGCGCGACATCGTGTCGCCTGACACCACGCGGTGCGTGTCAGCGGCGGTGGTGGTGGGCTGCGAAGCGGGCGAGCGGGTTCCTGAGACGCTGGGCATGCGGGGCACATTGCCACGCGGCGAAAGCGGAGATCAACCGCACCACCCGTAATTACGCACTCTTAGAAGTTAATAGAACCGTAAAGAGGGTTACTCCACGACAGGCACGATGAAGGTGCCGTCGTACGGCGCGACGCCTAACCCCCCGTACTCATTCTTGCCCCAGCAGAAGACGCGCCCGGCCTCAGTCACCACGCACGCGTTGATGGACTGCTGGTCTTCGTCGACGGAGAGCCGCGTGATGGGCGCGCCGATGGCGACCTGACGGAAGCGCCTGTCGAGCCCCCAGCAGCGCACGCCGTTGGCGCCCACCACCGCGCAGCCGCGCCGCAGGTTCCCCGAGACGAGACGCACGAGCGAGAGGTTCATGTTCTGCGGCGGCGTGGCGCCCTCGAAGCACCAGGCCTGGAACGACGAGTCGATGACGCAACCTCCGGCTTCGAAGGCCGAGCCGATGCGCGGTGGCCCCGGCAACGCGTGCCGCGACGCCCCACACACCACGCCACCTTCGATGGGAAAGAAGCAGTACGCGTTCGAGCCCGGCAGCACGTCGGTCTGCAGCACACGGCCATCGGGGGCGACGAGCGCGCCCCGCGAGGTGACGGCGGCCTCGGTGTTGTATGCGCCGGCCAGCGAGACGACGTCGGGCGTGACGTGCGTGCCCGCATCGGCGAGCAGACAGAAGCGCGTCGAGTCGCGCAGCACGCAGGTGGGGCTGGTGGCCTCGAGGTGGCCCACGCCGCCGAAGGCGATTCGCGAGAGCGTCGAGGCCCCCGCGTCGCGAGGCGCGCGGTCGAGCGGGCCTGAAGACCACCCTCCTCCGCGCCGGTCGAGCGCCTGCACCGACTCGGAGCCGTCGATGAAGCTGCCCGCGCGCACCCACGTGAAGCCGCCGTCGCCGAACTCCAGCGGCAAGTCTGGGTAGCTGGAGAGCGACGTGCCCGGCACGGCGTCGGCGCACGCCAGTTCGCCCGCGTCGGAGACGCCGCACAACACGCCGCGCCCGTCGTCTGTCACGCGCGAAGGCACGAAGGGCCACGCGGGAGCGAGGCGCGCGCCGGCAGCCGGGAAGCGCGCTTCAGCGCCGAAGAAGATGACGTCGGCGTTCCAACCGCTGCCCACGGCCGTCGCGCCTGCGTCGACCAGCAGCGCGCCCGACTCCAACCGCACCGAGTTGTCATCGAAGAGGAAGAGCGAGTCGAAGTAGCGGCCCGCACACGCCTGCACCTGGCGCGAGAAGAGCGGGGTCTCGGGCGCGCGCGTCGCGTAGACGAGGCCGTCGTCGCGAATGAAGTGTCGGGAGCCGCAGAGCGCGCGCACGCCTCCGTCGACGACGCCGAGGAGCGTGCTGCCGGAGATGCGCACCTGCTGCCCGTCGACAGTGAGCGCGCGCCACGGAGAGACGCCGTTGCTCGGCTGCTCGACGTCGTTGCTGAGCGCGCGAAGCTGCGTGTAGCCGTGAGCCGCGAGCGGCGCGTCGGGCTGCAGCGCGCGCTGTGAATCGAGCCAGCGCGGCTTGAGCTCGACACACACCGGCTGCTCGACGTCGGTGGCGTCGGGAATGAAGTCGGGCCCGGAGAACCCGCCGTCGCGCCCGAGCAACAGCGGCTGCCCCCAACAGCGCAGCTTGCGACTGCGCGTCGACGCACAGGTGATGATGTTGTTGCCCGAGGCGCGGTTGCTGCACACGCCGGTGTAGCGGCAGTCGTCGCTGGCGTTCGCCGTGGGTCGCGACGCGCACGCGCCGTTGATGCACACGAATTGTTCGGCGCAGCGCGCGGGGGCGCAGCGGGTGCCGTCTTCGACGGGCTGGTACACGACGCCTGCATCGGGGTTGCACGCCGCGACCTCACACGGGCTGCGCACCGGCGGCGTGAACTCGACGTGGAGACAACCTCCGTCGACCGCGCAGCCGTCGATGGTGCAGGGGTTGTTGTCGTCGCAGACCACCGACGCGGTGCCGACACATTCACCGCGTCGACAGGTGCCCGCGCCGAGCAGACACGTCGAGGTGCACGCGCTCGCGTCGTCGAGCGGCTGCTCGAGACAGGCGCGCGTCGCGAGGTCGAAGGCCGTGGTGTGACACGTCGAAGGTACGCACGCCGCGATTCCCTCGGCGAAGAGCTCGACGGGGACGCCATCGAGGAGCGCGCTGACAGGGCCGACACTGGTGGGCGTGAAGGTGACGTGAATCGTCTGTGCTCCGCCGCCCGCGAGGCGGAGCTGCTGCACAGAGAGCGAGAACGGCGCGGCGACAGACATGGTCACGTCGAGCGGCGAGCGGCCGGCGTTGAAGAGCTCGAGCTCCAGCGTGTGGGCGGCGCCGAGGGCCACGCGGCCGAAGTCGAGCTCGCTGGCCGACACGCGCAGCTCGCCGTCGGTGTTCACCGGCCCGCCGATGCCGCAGCGACAGCTCGCCGCCAACACCACCAGCCCCAGGAGCCACGCACGCATGACGGTGACCCTAGCGAGGTGGCTGACGTTTTTTGAGCGCGGGTTGACGCGATTGAGCAACCCACGCGGACGCGAAATCAAAGCGCTGAAGTTCACGCGAGAGCTGGCGCGCGCTGATCAATCACCTCAACGAACATGCACGATTTGCGCTCCACCAACCGGGGTTTGCGCGAACGCAACGCTCGACGCCTGAACTACCCTCGCGCTTCGTGGTGCAGCGACGACTCAGCTTTCTGGTGGTGCTGCTGCTGGGCTGCGAGCCAGCCCAGCCGGTCGTCGTTCACCAAGCCTCGGCCACGCTGCGCGCGTGCAATGCGCTGAGCGCCCCGGTGCCCACCATCGAGCGCGCGGTCGATGCGCTCAACGTGCTGCCGAAGCCGGTGGACGCGCCGTGCTTCGTGGCTTCACTGCCGCGACCACTCCGCGTCACGGCGAGCAACTCGGTGGTGAGCGCGCAGCCCGCGGCGAGTCGTCAGAGCCCGCGCATCTTCGTGTTGCTCGACGGGCTCGCGGTGACAGTGGTGCCTGAAGGCGACTCAGCGGCGGTGGTGGAGTTCGGTGAATGGCGCAGCGAAACGCGCACCGTGAAAGGCGAAGTCGCGCTGCCGGTGACGACTGAAATTCCACGCGACACCGCGTTCACGCACGTCTTCCGCGAACGACAGAACGGCACGACGTGCGGCCTGTGTCACACCGGCGAAGTCGAAGAACGCCCGGGCGTCTACAGCTCCGTCGCGTACCGACCGCACGACCGCGACGTGGTGCCGCTGCGCGAGCTCCGCGCGACGCACGACGCGTGCGTGGAGTCAGGCACTGAAGACGGCGCCTGCGCCATGCTTCACGCGCTGTTCGATTTCGGCGACGTCGAACAGGGCGCGTTCAACCGCAAGGTCGGCACGTTCGGGCCTTAGTCGCGAACACACGCCGGCACCGCGCCGACCACCGCGTCGCACGGATGCCACAATCGACCCAGCTGATTGGGCCGCAGCTGCGTCGACGGCGTGCTGCCTCCCACCACCGAGCCACACGAGTCGACGGCGTCGAAGCCGATGCTGGGGCAGCCCGCTCCCGACGTCGGGTAATACGGAGCGACACGCGCCACGGCGCTCGCCGCGTTGAAGCTCGGCGCACCTGACGTCACCGAGCCGGGCGCCACGCGCAGCTCGCTCAACCCACCACCCGAGTTGTTGAACCAACCGCTGCACAGGTTCGGCCCCTGCATGCTGAGCGACGAAATGCGCAGGCCGTACAACCCGGTGCTCTCAGCGCCGAGCGACGCGCCACACGCCATCGAGAACTGGCGATTTCGAATCGCCACGTACACGCCGCGCGGAGGAATCACGTCGGTCGCACCAAAGTTCATCCACCGGTAGCTCGCGCTCGACGCGTTCGAGTTGCGGTACGCGAAATGAAACCCCGCGAGAGAAACAGGGCAGTTCGAGAGGTTCGTAATCTCGATGCTCTCTCCGGCCTGACAGGTGTCTCGCGTGGTGCAGTTCTCCGACGGGCACGCGCCATCTCCATTCGTCACGTACTCGCTGAGCACCACGTTCGCGCTCGTCGGTGACGTCGGCGTCGTGCACGCCTCGACGACATCGACCGTCAACGCCGTCGGCGCCGAGCAGCACGCGGTGTCATTCACGCGACACGCCCGGAGCTCGAGCGGCACCGGCGCTCCCGGCATCGGCCCGCCAGCGGCCACGCGCACCGCAGGTCGTAAGAAGTTGTGCCCCGTCGAGGCCATGGCCAGCAGCGCCTCTTCGCCACGTCGCGTGAGCTGGTACTGCAAGCCCGCAGGCACCGGCGCGAACTGAACAATGGGCCGCCCGTCCCAGCTCGTGCCGCACGCCGTGCTCGCCGGAGGCGCCGGCGGCGAGGCGCACGCAGTCACCTCGAGGCTCGCGTCGCAGCACGTCGTCTGTTGGTGATTGTCGGTCGCGCAGAACGACGCCACGAAGTTCCCGGCGACATCGGGCGTGAAGGTCACCGACTCGTCGGCGCTCTGCACCACCACCGCCGAACCCGCGGGCTTCGTCGTCAGCGACCAATCACGATTCACGATGGTTCCGTCGTCATCCATCGCGGTTGCGGTCAGCGTCACCGAGCCACCAAGCAGCAACGTCTGCGGCGCGGGGCAGCTCACGTGCGGCGCGGGGCACGCGCCTTCGTCGACTTCGCCGTCGCAGTCGTTGTCGAGCCCGTCGCAGGTTTCCGTCGACGGCGCGCCTGCCACACATTCACCCGCGCCACACGCGGCGATGGTCCGCGCGCACTCGCCGACGCCACACGACGTCGTGCCGAGCGCTTCGTCGACCTCGTCGTCGCAGTCGTTGTCGAGGCCGTCGCACACTTCTTCCGACGGCTCGCCGGGGGCGCAGCGCTGCGGCACGCCGCTCACGCACGTCGCCACCGAGCGAGCGCAGGCACCGACGCCGCACAGCTCCATCGGGAGGTCTTCGTCGATTTCGTCGTCGCAGTCGTTGTCGCGCCCGTCGCAAATCTCCGGCTCGCACCCGGCGTCGGGGACCTGCACGATGCGCGGGCCGCGGCAGTCGCACGCAGAGAACAACAACACCGAGACGACGAGCACTTCACGCATGGTGCGCCCATAGCGGGCTCTCGCACCGCGCTGTGTGACGAGCCGGTGGAGACCTCGCGACATCTCCGTCACCTGCCAGGGTTGCCAGCGCGCGCGTCGGTGTGCTTTTCGGCCTGCATGCGCGTGACGGTATTGACAATGTGTCTGCTGGCCACGGCCTGCGGCCCGGTGATGTCGGGGCCAGATGGCTCGGTGGGCGATGCGGGCACGGCCGACGCGGGGCCCACGAATTGTCAGGAGCCATACCGTCGCTGCCAGGTGGAGTTCCGTTTCCGCGCGCTCGACGAGCAGTCGGTGCAGGTGCGAGGTGACTTCGCCGCCGACGGCTGGACGGTGGGCGTGCCCATGCGACGCGACGGTGATGAATGGGTCGCGCTCGTGCCCGCCACGTGGGGCGCGTCGATTTCGTACAAGTTCCTCATCAACAACACGCTGTGGGTCACCGACCCGGCGAACCCCACCATCATCAACGGCAACAGCGTTCGCGCCGGCGTGAAGTGCGACACGTTTACCTGCCCCGGCGGCGCTCCTGAAACCGGCGCGTTCGATTGGCGCGACTCGGTCATGGCCTTCGTCTTCGTCGACCGCTTCTTCAACGCCGACACGTCGAACGACTGCCACGTCGCCACCGTCGACCCCGCGGGCCAGTACCAGGGCGGCGACTGGAAGGGCGTCACGCAGAAAATCAACGAGGGCTACTTCGAGCGCCTCGGCGTCAACACGCTGTGGCTGACGGTGCCGGTGAAGAACGCGACCGTCGCAGGCCCGGGCGGAGACGGCCGCAACTACTCGGCGTTTCACGGCTACTGGCCCATCGACATGGAGAAGTACGAGTCGTGCTTCGGCACGCGGCAAGACCTGGTCGACCTCGTCACCGCCGCGCACGGCAAGGGCGTTCAGGTGCTGTACGACTTCGCGATGGTGCACGTGCACAGCGAATCGCCGCTCTATACGCAGCACCCCGACTGGTTCTGGTCGCTCGACTTCAACGGAGGCCAGTGCACCTGCGACGACGGCAGCGTGTGCCCGTGGAACGCGCAGGGGCATCGCTGTTGGTTCACCGACTACCTGCCGCACTGGAACTACACGGTGGCCGCGGCGCGCGACTACTCGGTGAAGCAGGCGCTGTGGTTGCTCGAAGACACCAACGCCGACGGCTTTCGCCTCGACGCCATCAAGCACGTCGACGACTCGTGGTTGCTGCAGCTGCGTGCTGAAACCGAGAAGCTCGCGGCCACGCGCTCGCCGCGCCCGCGCATGTACTTCGTCGGCGAGACGTACGACTTCGGCAACCGCGACTACCTGAAGTCCTTCGTCGACCCGGCCACGAAGCTGGACGGGCAGTTCGACTTCCCGCTGCGGCTCGAGCTGCTGGAGGCAGTGGTGACGCGGCGCTCGACGATGACGGCGCTGCGCAACTTCGTCGACACCAACGACTCGTTCTACGGGCCGAACACCCTGATGAGCCCGTGGATTGGGAACCACGACCTGGGCCGCGTCATTCACATGGCCGAAGACGTGCCCATGTGGAGCAACCCGTACGCCGACGGAAAAGACCGCGCGTTCAACAACCCGCCGGGCCTGCCCAACTACCGACGGCCGTTCGAGCGCATCGCGAACTCCTTCGTCTTTCTGCTGACGAGCCCCGGCGTGCCGCTCATTTATTACGGCGACGAGATTGGGCTGCCGGGCGCGGGCGACCCCGACAATCGTCGCTTCATGCAGTGGAGCGGGCTGTCGGCGGACCAATCCTGGCTGCGCGGTCGCGTCGAGGTGTTGGGGCAACTGCGAAGAGAGCTGCCGTCACTGCGACGCGGCGCGCGCACGTCGCTCTCGGCCACTGACAACACGTACGTGTATTCGATGAGCGACGGCGTTGAGACCGTCTACGTGGCCATCAACCGAGGCGACTCCGACGAGTCGGTCTCGGGTTTGCCGGCGCGCACGTTGAACGACCTCTATTCTCTGGAGTCAGTCAGCGGGCCGTCGGTGCGCGTGCCGGCCCGCAGCGCGCGCGTCATGAAGTAGCTCAGTGCAGGCTGGCGTCACGCGTGAGCGGGTCGACGCCAGTCCACGCCACCGCGAGGTCAAACGTCTCCACCTCGAGGCAGTCGTCACCGCCGACCTGTTCGAAGCGCGCGTTGCGCACGCGCACCACCACGTCGCCTTCCGCCACGGAGAGCTTCATGCGCGGGTAGCCGAGCGCTCCTGAAACGGCGCGGTACTCGCGACCAAAGCCCACCAGCTTGAGGTGCACGCCGCCGCCTTCGACGGTGCCGGGCCAGCCGTCTGTCTTCGAGAGCACGAAGGAGATGCCGCCTCTGCCGCTGGAGGTCGCGAAGCCCTGCGACGAGCGGAGATATGAAGCGGCGTTGGCCGGTTTGTAGAAGCCGACGTCTGCGTCCATCTCGGTGAGCTTCGGAAGGGTGATGCGTCGACACGCTGGTTCGTTCGCGCGATTCCACGAGGCGCTGAAGTTGAAGTCGGGCGCGACGAAGCAACGCCCGCTGCGGTCGACGAGCACCAGGTTGGAGATGCGCACCGCGTAGCTGCCGGCCTGCTCGCGTTGATCAGCCCGCGTGACGCGCACCGCGCCGGAGACCGCCGTGTAGTCGACGTCGTCGAGGTAGTAGTGAAGGTCGGTCTTCCCTGCGCCGACCTCGCTGAGCGCTTTGCCGTCGCGGAAGTGCGTCGCGACCGTCAGCCGCGAGCGCGCTCCCGCTTCGCCGAGCTTCATCGCCGCGAAGACGTAGCTGTTCTGGAAGTAGCCGGTGAACTCAGGCTGCACGACTTGCGGCGCTGCGAGCTTCAACGGCGCGCACGTCATCGACCGTCGCGGCGCGGCGCTTCGGGCCGGGTACAGCGGCGCGAGGCTCGACGTTCCGTAGCGCTGCTGTTGTTGCTGGCGGTAGCGCGCGTCGCGTTCGGCCTGCGCTTCAGTGTCTTGCTGTTGGCGTACGCGCTGCTGCTCGACGCGGTTGATCTCGAAGCGCTGCGCCTCATAGCGACGTTGGTCGAGCTGCGCGTCGACGCGGCGGTTCTCGAGTTGCCGCGAGTAGTAATCGTCGTCGGCGAGAACGGCGCACGAGACGAAGGCACTGAAGAAGAAGGCGCGCATGACTCATTCCTCCTGGGCGCCGCGGGGCATCGGGTCAACGCCACGCCACGAGAACGCGAGGTCGAACGGCGTCGGCGCGAGGCAGTCTTCGTCGCTCTCGAAGCGCGCACCCGTCACGCGAACGATGACGTCACCCTCGGCGAAAGACACCTTCTGGCGCCGAAACTGGAGCTGCGCAGACACGGTTCGAAACTCGCGCCCTGCGAGATTGAGTCGGAGATGCACGCCGCCCGCCTCCGTCGACGTCGAGAACTGGCCCCCATGTTCGCTGACGACGAGCGAGAACGCGCCTGCGCCGCTGCCAGCGGTGAACTTCTGCACGGTGCGCAGATACGGCGTGCCGTTGTTGCCGACGTAGTAGCCCTGCTCAGGGTCGATGCTCGTCGTCGGCGGAATCGTCACCACATGACATTCGCGCTTCGACGCCTTCGGGAAGTAGCCAGAGAACTCGGTGTCGGCCTCCGTCTGCTTCGGGAGCTTGAACGCGTCGCAACGGAGCTTCTGACCTGCAGCCGCGAGCGATGGGAGACCGACAAGAATGATGAAGAAGAGTTGGCGCATGGAACGCCACTTCGCAACGCCCGCGCCACCGTGAAGGCGGAGTGATTTCGGTCGGTTGTGTTTTCTGCACCGTCTCCGAAACGAGACTGCTCAGCCGATGACGTACACGCGCTCGAGGGCGCCGAGCGGCTCGAGGCGCGGGCCGGCGGCCTTGTTCTGACCGAGCTCTTTCGCGTTCGGGTAGTGACGAAGCACTTCGTCTTTCGGCACCGAGAACGGAGGGCCGTCGAGTTTTTCCTGCGGGTACTCGACGGTAATCAACAGCCCGCGCTTCACCAGCGTGCGCAGGTGCGCGACGTACTTCTCACGCACCGGCGCAGGCAACGCGATGAGCGCCGCGCGGTCGTAGAAGGCATCGACCTCGCCCACGTCGGTCGGCGTGACGGCGAAGAAGTCGCCCGCGAAAATGGTGATGCCCTTCGCGCGGTACGAGGTGACGGCGCCGCGCTTCGTGACCGTCGCGTCGAGGCCGTGCTCGGCGAAGAATGCGCGCACGGCGTCTTCCACCAACTCCACACCGACCACCTCGAGGTCCTGCGCCGCGAGCCACGCGAGGTCTTCCGACTTTCCACAGAGCGGCACCAACACGCGCTTCGCGGGCTGCAAGTGCGCGCCGTGTTGCTGCAGCGACTGGTTCGGCGTGCCCTCATGAAAACCAATCTGCCCTGCGGCCCAGCGGCTCTTCCAGAAGTCGGGTTCCATGCCGTCTTCATGTCGCCGTGGTGTCGCGGCGGCAAGCGTTCGTGAACGACGTGCGACGCGGAGTCACAGCGCTATGGTCGCCGCCGCATGGTCCTCCCGCTCCTCATCGCGTTGTCTGCCACGCCGAAGCCGACGAGCTGTGAACAACTCTGGCCCCGGGTGTGGGCCGCGCTCGAGAAGCAGGAGTTCTCGGAGGGTAAACCGCCGCTCTTCGAGAAGGTGCCCAACGCGAAAGAGCGCCTCGGCGCCGCGTGGGTAGGCGAGTGCAAGCGCTTCACCGCCGAAGAGCTGGCGTGCGCGCGCGGCGATTCACTCGAGAAAGAGCTCGCCGCGCTGAAGAAGAAGCTGCAGGCCGACAAGATTCCCGCCGAAGAAATCGAGCAGGGCCTCAAGCACGTGCGCATGCACTGGTCGATTCTCGAGTGCAGAGAGGTCGACCGCGCCGTCGACCGCGCGGCGAACCTCGTCGCCGTCGACGCGGGGCTTTAATCAGCGCTGCTGAACGACCACCGGCGCGGGCCCAACGCCCGTGGCGAGGTTCATGAGACCTGCTTCGAGAGCGCCTTCAACGCGGGGAAGACGGCGGCGGCCCAGCTCGATTCGAGAAGAGGCGCCGCGACGGGCTGACTCCACTCACGGCCATTGTCTTCGTCACCGAGCACCACGACGGGGAGCGCCGGTCTCGCGCGGCGAGGCTGGCGGCGGTGCGGACGTTGACTCCGAGCGACTGCGTCGACGTCGCGATGATCAACCCACGCGCGTGCGGCAACATCTCCCCGAGCGGGAGCCGTTCGTCGTCTCCGAACCCGTAGAGATGAAAGTGCGTCGCGTACCCGCGGAGGTCTCCGAGGCGAACAGTCGAACGCCTTGTCTCCGACGACGACGAGCGGCTCTCTCTCAGCTCGTGGTCGAAGGTGCCAACGCATCGATGCGTGGCGCCTCGCCCTTCACAGCACGTACTCCCCATTGACGCTGGCCACCGGTGCCGGCAGCTCTTTCTCTCCGAGCATCTCGAGCATGTTGATTTCAATGTTCCGTGAAATCTGGTCGAGAGCAACACCGGTGGGCATCGGCTCGAATGGGTCGAGCAGCGCGCGCCCAATGGCGTGAATCGTCAGGAACACGTAGCCGATGAGCCACCCGAACAAAACGGACCACGGCCCAATCTCGTTCCCCAGCACCGCGGTGATGCTGATGATGAAGAGCATCACGAACCACTGCGTGTAGTAGTTGTACGTCGTCGGGAAGACCGTGCCTTTGATGCGCTCGGCCTTGCCCATTTCATTCGTCAGGTTGCTCAACGCGCGCTCGAGCTCGAGCAGCTGGTACCCGTCAATGAGCCTCGCCGCGTAGGCCTCCTGCAGGTCGCGGCCCTGCATCAACAGAATGGCGTTGTGACGATTGCGCGTGCCCTGAATCACGTCGCGCTCGGCGTCGCTCAAGTACGAGCGCCACGTGCCGTTCTTCCCTCCACGCAGAAAGTCCTTGAGCGCGTAGATGAACGACACGTTCCGGCGCACCATTCGCTGCGCGCGCTCGCCTTCCCCGAAGAACGTGATGCACAGCCGCGCCCACGTGCGCGACTCATTCACCAGCCCGCCCCAGATGATTCGCCCTTCCCACCAGCGGCCGTACGCCTGGTTGTTGTTGAAGCCGATGAAGAACGCGAGCGCCGTACCGAGCAGCGACGCAATCAACGGAGGAAACTGGAAGTGCGGCTTGAGCAGGAACAGGTTGCCCACGTACGCGAGCGTGCACGTGATGATGACCCACGCACCCTGCCGCCACGTGCCTGACACGATGCGGGCCAGCCGCACGCGCTGAGTGATGAGCATTCGCGCCGTCTAGCTCAGTTGCCGACGAGCCGCGCCCGCTGCGCCGCCGGCCCGATGCGCGCGACGAGCCCCGAGGTGAACTGCAGCGCGTCGTCCTCCATGCCGTCACTGAAGATGACGCCACCGGAAGGCATCAACGACTCGAGCTGCAGGCGCGCGCGTCCTTCGACAAAGCCCACCGCCGAGGCCACGCTCGACTGCCGCGACGCGAACGGCTCCCGCACCACATAGAAGAGCCGCGGGTCGCTCCAGCCCAGGTGCATCGCGTTGACGGGCTCGCCGCCGAGCGCGCTCGTCACCGCCGACGCCATGGCGCACACGCTCGACAACCACCCCGTCGAGCCCGCACCCGTCGACACGATGACGCCGCTCGACGAGTGCCGCACCCACGCGCCGTCGCCCATGCGCAGCCGGTAGTGCGACGACACGTGCGTGCGCGCGCCCACATAGAGGTCATTGAAGGCGAGCAGCCGTTGACCATCTGACAGCACGGCCTCCGCCAGCGTGACCTCGTTGATGCGCGCGCGCTGGTTCAACGTCAGCTCCACCGCGCGCCGGACACCGTCGACACGAAACGGCAGCAACACGCCGTCGAAGCGCTCCGGGTCGGGGTTCACACCGATGAGCGGCTGCGCGCCGACGTACTTCGCGGTGTTCGCCACCAGCCCGTCCTGCCCCAGCGTCACCACCAGGTCGGTTGAAGAAAAGAGGTACGTCGGCACGAGCTCGCGGTCCAACACCTGCAACTTGAGCCCCAGCCCGTCGAGCTGCGCGCGCGTGCTCTCGAGGCTACTCGCGTAGGTGTCGTGCTCCTTCTCGTAGTCGGCGAAGTCGAGCCCGGCCTGCTGCAGGTAGAACTTCGCCTGCCCGCGCGTGTTGAAGCGCCCGATGAGACCGTCGAGGCGCGTGCGCCGCGTCACCAACACCAGCTTCTCGAACACGGCTCACCTCTTCGCGGGGATGAGTGAACGCAGCAGGTCTGGGCTCACGTTCAATTCACCGATGCGCTGCGCGTTTTCAGCCAGCTCACGGAAGGCGACGGCAATCATCGCGGCGGGGTCCATCTGCCCGGCAGAGAGCGCCGTCAGCACCTTCCAGTCGAGCTCGCGCACAGGCTCCAGCTTCGCGCGCAGCGAGAACGCCGCCGCCTCGGCCTGCGTGCGCTCATTGGCCGCCGCGAGCGCCACCAACTGCTCCCGCTCTTTCTCGAGGTGAATCTCGGCGGCGAGCTTCGTCTCTTGAATGTGGCGACGCTGCTCTTCGACCATCACCTCGGTCTGCAGCTCCGACTCTTTGATGCGGCGCTCCTGCTCGACGGCGGCCTTGCGGCGCTCGTGAATCGCCTCGTCGCTGCGCCGCTGCAGCGCCTCACGGGCCTCCGCTTCCAGCGCGCGCGACATCTCCGGCGTCGCGCGCACCAACAGAATCGAGAGCGCCAGCACCTCGACGCCCAGCATCTGCACCGCGTCGGCCGTCTTGAGCCCCGCGAAGACCTCACGCTCGAGCGCCCCGGTCGATGTGAGCGCCTCTTTGAGTGACCATTGCTGCATCACCGCCCGCGTCAGCACCTGCGCGGTGTGCACCAGGCGCTCATCGACCTTGCGCGGGTCATCGCTGCGGAAGGCGCCGTCGGGCGTCACCGTGAAGTCGAGCAGCGACGCCAGCTTCTTCGGCTCGGCCACGCGCCAGGTCAGCTGCCCCTGAATCGTCACCGTCTGGAAGTCGGCCGTCACTTCAGTGAAGACGAACGGCACGTCGGCGCTCGACAGCGGCACCTGCACCAGCGTGGTGGTCGGCGCCCAGTAGAGAAACGACAGGCCCGCGCCTTCGCGCTTCACCTGCCCTCCCTTGAACTGCATCACCCACGTCGTCGGCGCCGTCTTGAGATAGCGAATCAAGTGTTAACTCCTTTCGATAGAGTCAACACGACTTTAAGCGCAGCCATTTCAGACTTCAACTCTGATTCTGCGGGCTCACTGACACTGCAGGGTCGACGACCAGCGCACCGACGGGTCGAGCAACGGGCGCCAGTTCAGGTCCCACGAGCCCCAGCGGAAGGTGCTGGTGCCCGAGTAGCCGGGGTCGACGATGTTGGGCACGAAGCGCACGCCGAGGCCGGCGCTCAGGCCCGAGCAGTCGAGGCATTCGATGGTGCCCCAGTCGGTGCCGCCGTCGGGGAGCCGGTACAAGCCGCCGTCTTCGTAGTTGGTGAGCAGGCCGCCGTCTTCGAGGAGGCTGCGGCGCGCGGCATAGAGCGGGCTCGGCGCACTGAAGGGCCGCAGGAAGAACGACTTCACGTTCATGCGCAGCTCGGGTTGAAAGGTGCCGAACGAGACGGCTTCGTCACGCTCGAGGCCGTCGGTGGCGAACTTGAGCCACAGGTCGGCGTCGTCGACCCAGCCCGACGGCAGCATCTTCCAGTCGAGCGAGGCGCTGGGCGGAGAGCCCGCGCGGCGAATGGCGGCGGTGGTCAGCTTGCCGGTCTCGACCATGGTCACGAAGCCGGCGCGCGAGTTGGCGACGGCGGCCGCGTCGGTGACGCGCAGCAGGCGATTGCCGACGGTGTCGACCCAGCTCTGCGCGGTCGAGAAGTCGTCGTACGACTCGAAGAGCCGGCGCACGTTCATGGCGCCGTCGTAGCCCTGCGAGGCGTCGACGGCGGCGGTGACGGCGCGGAACGTCGTGGCGATGGCGAGCAGCTCGGGCGCCTGAATGACAAGCGTGCCGGCGCCGCAGCCACCCTTGAGTGAGATGAAGCGCTCATTGGCCGGCTTCTCGTCGATGGCCTTGCCGGCGACCTCGGCGGCGCGCGCGAGCTTCTCGAGCTTCGGCTTGAGCGCCAGCATGGCGGCGCGGGCGTCGCCCATGGTGAGCGTGGGGTCGATGGTGGACGCGAAGCTGGGGCCGTTGTCGCGCACCGAGGGGTGCGGAATCTTCGAGCGGGCGTAGGCCCACACGGCGCTGCAGGTGGCCGTCTTCTGAGAGAGCTGTGAGAGCACGCCTTCTTTGTTCCAGAGCACGGAGCTGTCGAGGCTGGCCGTGAAGCCGACGCGCGGCGCCAGCGCCTGAATCGCGGGGTCTTCGACGAGCAGCGGCAGCGTGGTCAGCGCGTAGGCGAGCGCGTACTCACCGTTGGTGGGCACCTGGTCGAAGGCCGCTTCGAACTCGACGTTCGCGGTGCGGAAGTCGCAGTTGGAGATGGCCTCGGCGCCCTGGGTCGCGCGCTTCTGGTGATCACAACCAAAGAGAACGACGGCCAACACTGCGAAGAGTGCGCGCATGGGCGGCGCGTGTAGCTCGTTCAGTTCTGCGCGGGCAACTGCTCGACTACTTCAGCCCGAGCTCGTCCTGGAACGCCGGAGAGAGCATCGCCAGGTATTCCTCGCGGTTCTCAGCCTGGACTTCCGGGGGAACCGTCAGCTTCTTCCACGTGAGCGCCGCGCCGATTTCGCAGCTGATGAACGGGTCGCCGAGTGGCGAGACGAAGTGCACGAGCCATTTTCCGTCATCTGCTGGACAGACGACGAGGCACGCGAACTTCAAGTCATCGAAGGGTGTGAGCGCGAACACGCGAGCGCCTTTGGAGCTCGCGACAAGCCAGCGAATGTTGGCGGTCCACTTCGCCTTCGGCAGCGCCTTGAAGCCGGCCTTGTCCTTCGCGTCGAAGCGCGCCTTCAGCTTTCTGGCTTTCGCGAGCGAGAGCGTCTGTTTAACGAGGGCCGCGCGCGCTCTGAGCCAACCAAGATGGTGCTTCGGCGACGCCTTCATGCCGGCAACAGCTCCAGCGCTGTGTTGTTGAGGTGAAGGTCGTCCTTTGCCAGCGCGCGGAAGACGATGGGCTGACCGTCGACGGTCTGGCGCTCTCCGTCGCGCAGCATCAACCCGTCGGCGAGAGAGCCGGCGATGGCGCGCAGCAGCCCGGCCACCGCGTCCCACCGCGCACCAGGCACGTCGCGCACCACGAGGTCGGGGCGGCCGAACTTCTGCAGCCCGCGCGTATGAATGGTGGCCGTGGGCGACGTGGGCTCGGCCTCGACGATGACGTTCACGTCGGTGGTCAACGTGAAGGGGCGCCCCGCAGGCCACGAAGCGACGTCGGCGCCGCGCCAGAAGCGGTTGGTCTGTGCGTCGAGCACCACCGAGCCACCGCGCGCGATGAGCCACTGCGTCACGGCCCAGCCAGCCTGCAGGTGCAGGAGCTCATTCGTGTCGGGGCGGTTGATCAACACGGCCGTCAACTGCGTGGCGGCGTCGAGCGCGGTGATGTCTCCGTAGAGCGCCTGCGTGGCGATGGCGCGCAGCGAGCCTGAACGAAAGCCGTCGAACCACGCCGCGTCGACTGAGCGCGGCAGTTCGCGCACGTCGACGAACTTCATGGCGTCGGCCGTCGGCAACCCGAAGCGCGAGGCCGACATGGGCAGGTCCGTGCGCAGCGCACCGGGTGAAAAGACGAACAACTGGAAGACGTTCTCACCGCCTCCGGGCTGAAAAGACTTCCGCTCCCACGTGGTCGGCGCGCTCATAGAGGCGGCCTCTTACGCCAGCGGGTTCTTCCAGCGAACGCTGGTGAAGCGCGCGAAGTCTGAATCGGTGCTGTTCACCTCGAGGCCGTGCTCGACGGCCAGCGCCGCGAGGTGCACGTCGGGCAACAGGTTGGCGTCTCGAACCTTCGCTGACTCGAGCAACGACCCGAAGATCGCCGCGTGACGGTCGGTCGGTTGTGGCACCCAGACCCGCTCCAACGTGAGCCACTCATCCACCTGCGCCCACGCATCCGCGATGCTCATCGGCTTCTCGTACACGCGCCGGTTGGTGACGAGTCGCGCCCAACCAAGCAAAACCGCCCACGGCAGCCCCACTCGAGCGGAACTCCACAACGTCTCTTCCCACCACTCGACCGCCGCCTTCTGAAAAGGCCCCGGCGTGGTCGCGTAAATGAGGAGGTTGGTGTCGACCAGAATCACTTGAAGTCTTCCCCTTCGGCGAACGCCAGCGCTTCGGCGACATTGTCGACCGGGTACTTCGCAGGGCCGGTGTCGAACACGCGTTGCTTGTAGCGCTTGCGAGACGCCTGCTTTTTCTGCGGCAAGAGCCCCGCGCGCAGCGCCTCGTTCAAGACCTCCTTGAAGGTCGTCTTCCGTCGCTCGACTTCTTTCTCGAGCATCGAAAACACGTCGTCATCGAGCGTCACCGTGGTCCGCATGATGCGCTGAGCATAACCAGCCTGATGCCTTGATGCCTCCTCTCCACTTTGTTGCCGCCACCGCTCTCGCGGGCTACATCGGCGCTCTCTATGGAATTCAGGATTGCGGCCGATGAGCTGAAGAAGGCACTGCACCGTGCGCAGGGCATCGTGGAGCGCAAGGCGACCATGCCCATCCTCTCGAACGTGCTGGTCACGGCGGGCAAGACGGGCATCACGGTCACGGCGTTCGACCTCGACATCGGCATCGTCAGCGAGCACCCGGCGGAGGTCAGCAAGCCCGGCGCCATCACCGTGTCGGCGAAGACGTTGTTCGACATCGTGAACCTGATCCCCGACGCGAACCTGACCATCAAGAAGCTCCCGAACAACTACGCGGAGCTCACGTCGGGCGCGGCGCACTACAAAATCGTGGGCATGGCACCCGAAGAGTTCCCCAAGCTCCCCAAGGAAGACGCGGGGCACCTGGTGAAGCTCACCGGCGCGGCCATTCTCGAGATGATCAAGAAGACCAGCTACGCCATCAGCAACGACGAGACGCGCTACATCCTGAACGGCGTGTTCTTCGAGCCGCGCGAGGGCAACAAGGTGCGCATGGTGGCCACCGACGGTCACCGCCTGGCGCTCATCGAGCGTGAGCTGGCCGGCGACTTCAAGCTGAAGAGCGGCGTCATCATTCCGCGCAAGGGGCTGTTCGAGTTGAAGCGCCTGCTCGACGAGGCGCCCGACGCGGAGGTGCAGCTGGGCTTCGCCGAGAACTCCGCGCTCTTCAAGAAGGCCGGCCTGTCGATGGTGATGCGGCTCATCGACGGCCAGTTCCCCGAGTACCAGCGCGTGATTCCGAAAGAGGGCGAGAAGCAGGTGATGGTGAAGCGCTCGCACTTCTTCGACGCGCTCAAGCGCATCGCGCTGCTCTCGGCCGACAAGTCGAGCGCGGTGAAGTTGTCGCTGTCTGAGAACCTGCTGCGCATCACCGCCAACAACCCGGAGCTCGGCGAAGCGAAGGACGACATCGAGGTCGCCTACCGCGGCCCGTCACTCACCATCGGCTTCAACGCGCGCTACATCCTCGACGTGTTGTCGGCGCTCGAGACCGACGAAGTGACGCTGGAGCTCGGCGACGAGCACAGCCCCGGCGTGCTGCACGCGCCCGGTGACAAGGCGTACACCGCCGTCGTCATGCCGATGCGCGTGTGAGCTGATCATTCACGCGCGCCCGGGCAACCAACGGCTGGAGCGTGAATGAAACCCCGGTCTCTTCGTCTCGTGGCCATGTCATCTCGCGTACTTGCAGCTGTGCTCGCGACGCTCAGCGTTGTGGCCTTCGCGCAGAGCGAAGAGTACTCGCCGCCGCCGATGGTGCCGGTCGACCCGCCGGCCGAAGCCACGCCGGATCAACCGCCGCTCGTGCCGCAATCGGGCCAGCCGGTGCAGCCCATTCCCGCTGACCCGCAACAGCAACAGCCCGACCAACAACAACCGCAATACCCGCAGCAGCCGCAGTACCAGCCGTACCCGCAGCAGCAACAGTACGGACAGCCGCAGCCGCAGCGGCCCGCGAAGCCGGCCAAAGAGCCGGTGTTTGCCGGCACACCCTTCGAGTCGACGCGCAGCAAACACTTCCTCGCGATGGCGTCGGCCAGCCCTGCGGTCTTCGCTGAGCAGCTCGGCAGCTTCGCGTTGAACGTGCGCGCCGAGGCCGACATCGGGCGCATTCCGCTCTTCGTCGGCTACACGGGTTTCTTCCCCATCACGCTGCCGCGCGGCGAGTCGATTTCACACTTCACCGCGATGACGGGCTGGTCATTTTTCTCGAGCGACGAGGTCACCTGGCGCGCGCTCACCGGCGTCGACGTCATCAACGACGGTGGGCTCGTGGGCACCGGCGTGGTCTTCGGCAGCACCTTCCGCGCGATGGCGAACAGCGTCGGCTTCGACGCCGCGGTGATGTTCACGCCGTTCCCGTTTCGTCAGCTCGAGCTGCGCGCGGCCTTCGTGGTGCAGTTCTGGCGCGTGTTCGAGCTGCAGTTGGGCTGGCGCTACCAGGCCATCGACGCGACGCAGGGCGGTGACCTCGGCACGCTCTTCAACATCGCGCCGGCGGCGAACGGCCCGGCCATCGGCCTCGGCCTCACGTTCTGACTATTTCTTCACGAGGGTGATGTTGACGGCCTTGCAGGCCTGCTCGAACGGCGCGAGCGCCACGCGCGGGTCGGGCTGCTCGTCGTCGAGGCCGCTCTTCATGAGCGTGACCTTGCACCGGAAGTACTGCGTCGAGCCGGGGTACCAGAAGGCGTACTCGAACCAGAGCGAGGTTTCAGACTCGCTCACGCGCAGCAGGCTCTGGGCGCCCTTCTCTTCGCGCAGGGTCTTCGGCGGCGTGCCGAACTTCAGCTGCTCCGTTGCGGCGACCTGCGCCCAGTCTTTGGCCACACACGCACCGCCACACGAAGACGACACCTCCACCGACGTGCCGTTTCCGTAGCCGCTGTTCATGGCGTACGGCGGGTGCAACGACACCGCGCCGGGGAGCTGCATCCCGTCGGACAACCACGTCGCCGGTGCCGCGAACGTGAAGACGACGTCGCCGGACATCGACTTGCCGGTGAGCTCGCGCTTCTCGAACTTCAACTTCTCGCGAAACGCCTCTGGTACCGCGGCGTTGATGGCCGCCACGTCGATGTTCACGACGGGAGGCGGCGGCGTGGCCTTCGTGCAACCCAGCACTGACAAGCACAGACAGAGCGCGAGCGTCTTGTTCATGCACGTGTGACTACTACGGCTCACCCCAGCGACATGGGTATCGGCATGAACGTCAGCCCCGTCATCACCCACGCGATGACGACCACGACTTTGCGCCCGCGGCTCAGGGGAACTTCGGGCTGCACGACAGGCGGGTGCCCGGTGCCGATGACGCGCGTGATGAGGAAGAACCACACCAGCCACGACGCGCTGAAGAAGAGCGCGCACAACAACGCGCCGGCCGCGATTCGTTCACCCAGCTTCACCGCACCTTCGCCGTACCACGCGTGCGTGAGGTGACCTCCGTCGAGCTGCCCGACGGGCAAGAGGTTGAGCATCGTCACCACGAGGCCGAACCACGCGGCGATGAAAATCGGGTGCGCGATGACGTCGTGCCCTGCGGGAATCACGCCGTGCGTGACGCGCACCGCGAAGAGCGTCAGCAGGTTGTCTCCGAAGATTTGAATCGCGGGCAGTGACGGCTCGACGCCACCAAAGACCTGCGACTTCACCCACAGACCAAACGTCGACGCGAGGTTCAGCAACGACATCGGCGGAGGCAGCGCGGTGTCGATGGTGAACGGCAACTTCTCGACGTGAGAGACCGACGCGCCCACGAAGAGCATCGGGATGGCGATGAGCAACCCCGCGAGCGGGCCCGCCGCGCCGATGTCGACGAGCGCGTCACGCGAGGGAATGCGCCCGCGCAGCCGAATCACCGCGCCGAGCGTGCCGAAGCCCAGCGGCAGCGGAATGAAGTACGGCCAGCTCGAGTCGACGCCGTGCGCGCGCGCCATGAAGTAGTGGCCAAGCTCATGCGCGGTGAGAATCAACATCACGGTGAACGCGTAGAAAAAACTGCCCCACAGCTTGTCGGTGTCGGAGCCGACGACCCCGCCGTCGAAGAAGAGGCGAAACGTGAAGAACGTGCTGAGGCAGGTCGCCGTGAACAACGCGAGGTGACGAAGAGCGACGTTCATCGAGGCGGTTTCGGGTGTGTATGCTGCGCGAATGAAGAAGGCACTGTTCGCGTTGTGGGTCGCGGCCTCGCTCGTGGGCTGCACGTCAATCGAGTCGACGCGCGTCACCAGCAGTCAGGTCGTCGGCAACGGCGGCGACGCAGTGGCCGTCATTCAGGTCAACACCATCGGGTGGACGTTTTTCTTTCACACCGTCGACATCGTCACGTCTGACCTCGACGAAATCGTCAACAAGCTGCTCGTGGGTGAAGCCAAGGCGCTCGGCGGCAACAAGGTCGACTTGAAGAGCGCGTCGACTACGCCGCGGCACGGCATCTTCCGTGTCACCGGGTTCATCTTCGGCTGGCCCACGACGCAGGCCGTCGGCGTCGCCGTTCGGTGAAGCGCTTCGTGGTGGTGTTGCTCCTCGCGTCGTGCGCGAAGGAGTCGCCGGAGCTGACGGAGGCGCGCGCGGCGTTGGTGGAGCGAGACCGGCTCCTCAAGTCGTTTCGGGTCGCCGTCGAGACGCAGCAGGGCAACGAGTTTGCGCAGCACACCTTCATTCACCGCGCGCCCAACTGGAGCCAGGGTCGCATCACGCACCCGCAAGACGTGGAGCTGGCCTTCGACGGCACGACGCTGGTGCGCATCGACCATTCGGCGCACACGTATGACGCGCGCAAGTCGGTGAGCCCTGAAGACCTGGCGCAGCTGTTCATGCCCTTCGTGCCCGAGGGGTTTCGCGCGCCGCTGCTGCCGACGCGCGGAGTGACGGCGAAGCGCGTGAAGCACGCGAGGTCCGTCGACGCTGTCGAGCTGAGCGTGCAGCCGGGCGAAGGCGTGACGGTGACGTGGGTGCTGCGCATGCCGTCCGGTGACTTTCTCGAGAAGCGCACGGTGAAGGCGGGCAAGTCACAGGTGTTGATGGTGGTGACCGAGCACTGCGACAGCGCGCTGCGCCTGTGCGTGCCCACCAAACTCAAGGAGTTCGTCGACGAGGTGGCGCTCGGCACGACGACCATCACCATGACTGAGCTGAACCCCGAGCTGCCGCAGCGCCTGTTCGCTCCGCAGAAGCCGGCGAACTGAACTATGGTTTGGCGTCAGGGCCGGGAAGTCGGAGTCGGGCATGAAGCAGTGTGTCGAGTGTGGTGGTGTCGTTCCGCAGCAGGCTGAGCGTTGCCCCAACTGTGTGGTGACGGCGCGGAGCAGCGGAAGTCGGCTGATCAAAACCGGTGTCTTCACCACGCTGTTGATCACCACCAGCTATTGCGTGCCGGTGTACGGCGCTCCGTGCACGGCTCGTGAGCTCGAGGACGGTGGCCGTGGCTGTCAAGACGTCTGCGAGACCGCTGTGGGCTCCGACGGCGGCAGCGCGAAGGACGACCCCGAGAGCGGCTGCTACCAGCCCGACGGTGGAGCGCCCTGAGCACCAGCCGTGACGAAGTGCTTCGGCGCTTCGACATCACGCAGCCACATCGCCCTGCCTACGTCGTCTGGGAGCTGACGCTGGCGTGTGACCAACGCTGCCTGCACTGCGGCTCGCGCGCTGACGAGGCCAGACCCGACGAGCTCACCACGCCGCAGGCGCTCGACGTGGTGAAGCAGCTCGCTCGAATGAACACCTTCGAGGTCGTGCTCATCGGCGGCGAGGCGTACCTGCACCCGGGGTTTCTCGACGTGGTGCGCGCGCTGAAGGCGCACGGCATTCGCCCGTCGCTGACGACCGGTGGGCGCGGCATCACCGCGGAGCTCGCGCGCGACCTGGCAGCGGCTGGCCTGCACACGGCGTCGGTGAGCATCGACGGGCTGCGTGATTCGCACGACCTCTTTCGTGCGCATCGCGGCGGCTTCGAATCAGCCTCGCGCGCCATCGCGCTGCTTCATGACGCCGGCATTCGCGCGGCGGCGAACACCAACTTTCACTGGCTCAACCTCCACGAAGCAGAGCCGCTGTACGAGCACCTCCGTGACCTGGGCATCAAGGGCTGGCAGGTGATTCTCACCGTGCCGCTCGGGCGCGCGGCGGACCGGCCGGGGTTGTTGCTCCAACCGTGGGACCTGCTCACGCTGATGCCCGTGCTCGCGAAGCTCAAGAAGCGCGGCTGGGAAGACGGCGTGCAACTGCAATTGAGCAACAACGTCGGTTACTTCGGGCCCGACGAGGCGATGTTGCGTGGGCCGTCGGCGGATCAACCCGAGCACTTTCACGGCTGTCAGGCCGGCAAGCTGATTCTGGGCATCGAATCAGACGGCGCGGTGAAGGGCTGCCCGTCGTTGCAGAGCTCGCACTACATCGGCGGCTCGTTGCAGACGGACCAGCTCGAATCGTTGTGGCAGACGAAGGAGGTCGGCTTCGCGCGCGCGCGCACCGTCGACGACCTGTGGGGCTTCTGTCGCACGTGCCCCTTCGCGCAGACGTGCCTCGGAGGCTGCACGTACAGCGCGCATTCGTACTTCGGTCGGCCGGGCAACAACCCGTTCTGCCACTACCGGGTGCGCGCGCTCGCGTCGGAGGGGAAGCGCGAGCGCCTGGTGCTCAAGCAGGCCGCGCCGGGAGCGCCGTTCGACAACGGGGTCTTCGACCTCATCGAAGAGCCGTTCGACGCGCCTGACGTTCGCGCGCCCGCTCGGCTCGCGGCGCGAAAGTCGAAGGCCTGATTCAGAACGCGAAGCGGTGCACGTGCTCGAGCGCGGTGATGTTCTTGCGCAGGTTCTTCGTCTTGCACACCACCCACGCCTCGGCGCGACACGCGTTGAGCAGCACCACGTCACAGCTCGCTTCTTCTGCGTCGTTGACGGCCTTCTTCTTGAGCCGCGCCACGCACGCGCCGTATTCCTTCGCGTTCTTCTTGCGCCAGCTCAGCACCGCTTCGTCACGCTCTTCCGGTGTCTCGTGGCCGAGCAGTTGATCAGGCGGGTCGCAGTCTTTGACGGGCGCCTCGTACGTCGCCGACCACCACACGCGTAGCGGCTTCTGCTCGTGGCCGCTCAACACCAGCGAGAGCGACTCGATGCGCGTCCCCGAGCTGCCGTCATCACCTTCGTGCAGCCGGCACACCTTCGCGGGAACGGCGCAGCCGGTCTCCTTCACCGGCGCGAGCTCCACGCAGTCTTTCAGCGCGCGCGCGGCCTGCGCCGTGAGCTGCGGTTTCTTCCACTTCTTCACGGCCTCGAGCCGCGTCGCCTCGTCGTCGGCCGACAGCGGGTGTGGCACCTGCGCGAGCTGCAACAACAGCAACGCGGCCAGCATCAGTTGCAGACACCGGTGGTCATGTTGCACGTCTGCCCCGCCGCACAGCCGCTGAGCGCGCCGCCGTTGGTGCAGCGCGCGCGACAGAAGCCGGGCGTCGTGGAGTTCGGCGACGGGTGGCACACGTACCCGGTGCGGCAGGAGCCCTGCTGGCCCGGCGTGGTGCACGCCGCGCGGCACGTGCTCTGCGCGGCGCCGAAGAACGGCTCGGTGATGCACACCGCGCCGCCGCTGCACGCCGTGCCCACGCCGCAGGTGCTCGAGCAGTAGCCGCCCGGGTAGCCCGTCGCCTGCCCGGCGATGTTCTCTTGAATGCACATCGCGCCGAACGGCGGCTGGCACTGCTGCGTCGTGGTGCACGGCGAGCCGGCGGGCACGGTGACGCCAGCGTCGACGGTGGTGTTGTTCGAGCACTGGCCATTCACGCAATTGGCGCCGGCCTGGCAGCGCTGACACACGGCGCCGCCCGCACCGCACGTGAAGCGCGTGGTGCCTGCGGTGCACTGGCCGTTGTCGCAGCAGCCCATGCACGTCATCGGGCCACACGCAGGCGGTGTGGTGCACGCGCCGTTGGTGCACTGTTGGCCCTGCGTACAGGTGGCGCACTGCGCGCCCGCGGTGCCGCATGCGAACCGGGAATCACCACCCACGCAGTTGCCGTTGAAGCAGCAGCCATCGGGGCAGGACGCCGCGCCGCACGCGGGCGTCGTCACGCACTGGCCCATGACGCACGAGCGGCCCTGGCCGCAGTTGGTGCACATGCCGCCGCCGAGGCCGCAGGTGAAGGCCGACTGGTTGGTCGCGGTGACGCAGAAGCCGTTGGTGCAGCAGCCGTTGCACGTCATCGGGCCGCACGTCGCGGTGATGCACGCGCCGTTGACGCACTGTTCTCCGAAGCCGCACGTCTGGCACTGCGCGCCCGCCGCGCCGCACGCAAAGACCTCGTTGCCGGGCTGGCAGCCGATGGCCGAGTTGCAGCCGGCGCAGGCGCTGCCGCCGCCCGCTCCGCCGCCGACGACCGAGCCGCCACCTGCGCCGCCACCCGTCGTGGTGCCGCCGCCCGTCGCGACGCCACCGCCCGTTGCGCTGCCGCCTCCGGTCGCGATGCCGCCACCCGTGGCGCCGCCGCCGCCGCCCGTCGAGCCCGCGCGACAGGCGCCGTCGACGCAGCGGCCGGCGTCACAGTCGAGGTCGCGCAAGCACTGCGCTTCAGCCACCGGCGCGAGACATGCGGCAGACGTGAAGCTGATCAACACCACGAGCAGATGACGCATGGGAACTCCCGGGCGGAAAGGCCAACGGCGCTTCTACACGACACGGGTGAGGTATGAAGCGCACCGTGAAGATTCTCTGTCCCCGGTGTGAGCGGTTGCTCCCGCTGACGACCTTCCGGCTCGAGGGCGCCGCGCTGTTGGTGACATGTGGTGGGTGCGGCGTCGAGACGCGCATCGAGCAGCCGGGCGCGCAGCTCGCCATGCCGGCGGCGCCGTCGCGGCCCGTCAGTCAACCTCCGCGCGTTTCGTTGGCGTCGACTGACGGTGGCAGCAACGTGGTGGTGTTGCGGACGGCGGGGCACGAAGCGGTGGCGAAGGCCGCGGCGTCGGCTGATCAATCCCCCTTCGCGGTGCCTGACGCGGTGTGCCCACGCTGCATCGCGCCGCGCGCGCAGGCCAATGAGTGCCCACACTGCGGCATCAGCTTCGAGAGGTACGAGGAGTCGATGACGCTGCCGCCGCGGTGGCTGCGCGATGACTGGGTCGCGCTGCTGCGTGACTGGGGCAACGACGCGAAGCACGTGCAGTTGCGGCGCAAGGCCCAGCAGCTGGACTCGCTGGCGGCGGTGGGGCGGCTGTATCGCGTGCGCCTCGCGTACGTACCGGAAGACCCGATGGCCGCCGAAGGCCGCGCCGACGTGCTTCGCCTCGCGTCGGTGCCGATGGCCTTCGCGCCGCCCGACGAGGTCACCAACACGCGGCGGCGCAACGTGTTGTTCGGCCTCGGAGGGCTCTTCATCGTGGTCGTGGTGTTGATGTTGTTGCGCTCGCTGACGAGCTGATTGCGGCTGCTCCTGCGCGGAGCCCCGACCCATGAACGCGGGCTGAACACTCAATCAATGAAGTCGACTTCGTGTGCCGTTGGCGCGGCGTCGCCGAGGACTCTCGACATCACGGCTCGCGCGACGGCTCCCAGCGACGGGAGCGCCACAGCGCCCACACCGTGCCGCGCAACGCCGCCACGTGCTTGAGCCACACGTACGTCAACGCCTCGAGGCCCGTCAGCACCCACGCCAGCGGCCGCACCGGCGCCGCGCGCTCCGTCGACGCCACGTTGCCGAGCCACTTCGAGGCCTGCAGCGCGAGCCCGAAAATCGCCAGGTCCCACAGCCAGCGCACGAGGAACAACGCCATCGACAGCCGCGAAATACCCAGCGCGCTCACCGCCCCGCCGCGCACCAGCACCACCAGTGACAGGAACGCGAGCGCCGGCAACACCGCGTCGACGACCTTCAACGGCAACCGCACCAGCCCATACGCGCCGGCCCGCGGGTCGAGCACCAGCTTCCTGAACTTCACCAACGTCGAGATGAAGCCCGCGAACCACCGTGTCCGTTGCCGCACGAAGCCGCGCACCGTCGCCGGGCCCTGCGTGAAGACCTGCGCGCGCAGAACGGTGACGACCTTCGGCGCACGACCGCGTTGCACGCCCAACTCCATCACCCGAAACGTCAGCTCGTAGTCTTCGGTGAGCGAGTCTTCAGGCAACCCGCCCACCGCCTGAAACACGCTGGCGCGAATGCCGGTGAACGCACCCGGCACCTGGTCCAGCCCGCCGAGCGTCGCCCACGCGACGCGCACCAACGCGTTCTTCAAGTACTCCGCCGACTGGTTGCCGAGCAGCCAGCCTCCGCGCCCATTGGCGATGCTCACCACGCCCGTCGCCATGTCGACGTCGTCATCACGAAACGCAGCCGCCAGGCGCCGCAACGAGCCTTCCGTCGGCAGCGTGTCGGCGTCGACCGTCACCAGCACGCCGTGTGTCGCGCGCCGCGCCAGCGCATTCAACGTCGCGCCCTTGCCCGCATGCGGCAGCCGAAAGAACTGCACCGGCGTCTCATTCACCACGCCTGCCCACTGCTGCGCGGCGACCGGCGCGAGCCCGAGCGCCTCCACCAGCGCCAGGGTGCTCCCGTCGCTCGAGCCGTCGTCACCGACCAACACCTCGTGCGTCGCGCCGCGCTGCGCAGCCCACGCCTCGATGGTCGCGCGCGCACCGACGCCTTCATTCCACAGCGGCAACAACACCGAGACCGCCGGCACGTCGCCCGTGACCTCCAGTTCGCGCTCACTCCGCAGCCGCTTCACCAGCGTGCGCAGCAACACGAGGCCCACCGCGAGGTCGATGCCCACGAAGGCCAGGGCCGCCTGCAACGACGCCACGTCAGCCATGCGCGCGCCGATGGGGTCGACGCCGATGTCGATGACGAACAACTCGAGCGCCGTGAAGACCGCCACGAAAGACAGCAACACCTCGAGCGCTGTCTTCCACGGGCTGCGGGCCACGGCGGTACATGACACCAACCCGTCCTCCAGATTCACCTGGTTAAACGGGCGTTCATCACTTGCTGAGCAACGAGGCCAGCACCTGCTGCGCGATGGGGTGGTAGCGCGAGCGGTACTTCTCGAACGTCGCCTTCGCCACGGCCTTCGTCGATTCGCGCGCGTGCAGCCCGGCGTAGAGCGGCTTGAGGTACTTCATGCGCCCCACGCGCCCGAGGAACTCCGCCACGACGGGGAGAACTGCCTCGTACCCGCTCTGCACCGCGAGCGTCAGCCAGCCCACGAGGACCTCCGTGTTCTTCGCCGACGACAGCGAGAAGCGCTCGTCGAGCGACTTCAATTGCCCGGCCGAGAAGGTGCGCGGGCTCCAGTCGAGGAAGAGCTGCCACTCGGTCGCGCTCCACTTCGCCGTCTCACCGACTTCGGGAATGCGGCCCTTGAATTCGCGCAGCGCCTCGAGCCGCGAAGAAGGCGACGACGGCGCGTCGGCCGGCACGCCCGCCTCGTCAATCCACCTCGGGGCGTCGACCTGCGCGAGCAACCCCGGCGCGTGCTGCTCGACGTGCGCGAGGAAGTCGTCGGTGTCGGCCGCGCCGAAGCGGTGCGCCGCGAGCCACGACTTGAGCAACGTGTCGAACGACGCGCGGCCGGCCTTCGCCTCGAGCGCGCGCAAGAAGAGGTAGCCCTTCTCGTACGGCACCACGCTGAAGGCCTCGTCGGGGTCGACGCCGTCGAGCTTCGTGCGCAGCTTCGTCAATTCAGGCGTGCCGTTCTTCGTGAAGCGCGCCACGGCGTCGTCGAGGTCGTGGCGGCCCAGCGCGGCGTGCAGCGCGGCGACCTCAGGGCCCTCGAGCGCCTCGAGGATGCGGCGCTCGGCGAACACCGTGAAGCCCTCGTTCAACCAGAAGTGCTCTGCGTTCACGTTGGTGACGAGGTTGCCCGTCCACGAGTGGGCCAGCTCGTGCGCGACGACGTTCACCATGCTGCGGTCACCGGCGAGCAGCGTGGGCGTCAAGAAGGTCAGCCGCGGGTTCTCCATGCCGCCGTAGGGGAACGACGGGGGCATCACCAGCAAGTCGAAGCGCTCCCAGTCGTAGGCGCCGAACAGCGCCTCGGCCGCGGTGATGTGGCGCTCGACGTCTTCGAATTCCCACGCGGCTGACGGCAACACACCGGGCTCGGCCCACACGCGCGAGCGCGGCGAGAGGTCTTTGGACGCGAGGTCTCCGACGGCGAACGCCAGCAGGTACGGAGGAATGGGCTGCGGCAGCTCGAAGTGGAAGGTGCGCGTGGTGGCGGTCTCTTCGTGGTGCAGCGGCGCGGCGGCCATCACCGCGGTCAACGCTTTGGGCACCGTCACCTGGGCGCGGTACGAGATGCGGCGCGCGGGCGTGTCCTGGCAGGGCACCAGCGAGCGCGCGTGAATCGCCTGGCACTGAGAGAAGAGGTACGGCTGCTGACCTCCGTGCGTCTGCGCGGGCTCGAGCCACTGCAGCGCCGAGGCGGCGTTCGACGTGCGGTAGCGCACCGTGACGCCTTCGCACCGCGGCGGGAGGTGAATGCGCAGCGGCGCGCCGAAAACTTCATGCTTCGGCAGCCACTCGAAGCTCAGCGCGGTGCCGTCGAGCGCGGTGACGCTCTGCACCTCGAGGTCGCGCGTGTCGAGGTCGAGCTTCATGGTGACGGGCGCCGCCGCGTGAAAGTGCAGCGTGGCGGTGCACGTGAGGCGGTGCGTCGTGAAGTCGACCTGCGCGGCCCAGTCGAGGTGGCGGGTTGCGGGCTGGGTGTCGTCGGCGACGGAGTGCGGATCAAGTCGAGCCATGGGGTACGCCTTTTTGCACAAGTCAGGCGCTACGCTGCGCCGCGCGTGGCCGGCAACGAAGACAAGACGCGGGTCGTCAACGTCATCTACGGCGGGCGCTGGCGCCTCGAAGACCGGCTCGGCGCGGGCGGTATGGGCAACGTCTTCCGTGGCGTCGACCTGCAGACCGGGCAGAGCGTCGCGGTGAAGACGCTGGGCATGCACCTGGCCGACGACGTCGAGTTCGTGAAGCGCTTCGAGCGGGAAGCGCAGCTGCTCTCACGGCTCGAGCACCCGGCGTTGCCAGTGCTGCACGAGCTCTCGCGGCAAGACGGCATGCCGTACTTCGTGATGGCGCTCGTGGAGGGCAAGACGCTCGGCGACCTGCTCGTCGAGAAGAAGAAGCTGATGCCGCGCTTCGTGTATTCGCTGCTGCAACAGCTCGCGAGCGCGCTCACGTACCTGCACGCGCGCGGCGTGGTGCACCGCGACCTCAAGCCCGACAACCTGATGGTCGACGCGCAGGGCACGTTGTCGCTCATCGACTTCGGCATCAGCGCGCAGACGAACGTGACGCGGCTCACGTTGCCGGGCGTGACGTTGGGCACGCCGCTGTACCTCGCACCTGAAGCCATCACCGATGGCGCGATGGCGCCGAGCGCCGACGTGTACGCCATGGGGTTGCTCGCCTTCACCATGCTCACCGGCGCGCACCCGTTCGCGCGTGAAGACCGCGCGGGCATGATGACGCGGCAGGTGACTGAGGTGCCGCCCGCCGCTTCGACGGTGAGCGCAGGGGTCAGCGCACAGGTCTCGAAGGTGTTGGCGCGCGCGCTCGAGAAGTCGCCCGAGGCCCGCTTCGTGACGGCCAACGAGTTCGTCGAGGCGCTGCGCAGCGCGTGGGGCTTCGAGCGCGACGGCGCCGAAGAGCGCACCGACGAATTCACGCGCGACCTCGGCCCGCGCCCGACGCGGAGCGACCGCGGTGACGCGCCTGACGTTCGGGTGACGACGCCGGACCAACGCAACACGCTGCTCGACGACGCCGAGGGCGAAGAGGTCTCGGCGCGCACCACCGACGTGAAGCGCCGCGTGACGCGCGACGTGAACGCGCCGCTGAAAGTCGCGCTCGCGGTGCTGGTGGTGTTGTCAGTGGTGCTCGCGGCGTTTTTCTTCCGCTGAGAAAAATTCGCGCAGGTCACGCAACAACCTCTCGCGACTTGCGAGAACTCTCTTGAAGGCAGCTCGCGGGGAACACCTCGCGATGCCCTTCACAACCCCCGAACCGGAGCACCACATGACGAGCATCAAGAGCACCACTGCGCGCGGTCCTGATTCCACCCGGCTCGAGGGGAAGTTCGCCTCCGAGCAGCGCAAGCTGAACCGCGGCGTGCGCGCGGGCACCATCACCAGCGGTGAAGCCAAAGGCCTGCAGTCGAAGCTGGACGCCCTGCACGGTCGCTTCTCGAAAGACGCGTTCGAGAGCAGCGGCGCGACCGACCTGAAGGGCTACCGCGATGCCTTGAAGAAGCTGCAGGGCGAGCGCGAGGGCGCGGCCGGCAACGCGGAGGTCGACCTCGAGGCGCGCTCGGCGAACATCGACAAGCGCATCGAGAATGGCCTCAACAACGGCAGCCTCACGCAGAGCGAGGCGAGCGCGCTCAAAGAGAAGGCGGCAGCGCTCAAGACGGAGCTCGCGGCAGCGACGGACCCCGCGGCGAAGCAGGCGCTCGCGCAGAAGTTCGAGGCGCTCAGCAAAGAGGTGCGCGCCGAGCGCCACGACGAAGAGCTCGACCCGGCGAAGCGCAAGGCGAACTTCGAGAAGCGCATCGAGAAGGGCATCGCCGACGGCAGCCTCACCGAGGCCGAGGCCACGCAGCTCAAAGAGAAGCTGGCGAAGTTGAACGAAGACCCGGGCGCCATCAACGCGCTGAGCCGCGACATCTTCAAGGCGCGCCACAACGGCGAGGTCGACACCGCGAAGATGGGCGACGCGCTGCGCACGAAGCTCGGCAGCACCGAAGGCACCGCGCCTTCGGACCCCGCGCAGTTCGACGCGCTCCAGAAGCAGCTCGAGGGGCTGCTCTCGCCTGGCGCGCTCGACGCCAGCGTGCGGTTGAACACCATGCGTGAGCGCCTCAACGCGATGGCGTGATTTTCAGCGCCCGTCTTCGCTCAGGTGCGCGTGGGCGATGGCGGTGCGCAGCGCAGCGCCGAGCCGGTCGACGATGAGCACCACCTTGCCGTCGTGCACCGCCTTGACTGCGTCGGCGTTGACCTCGAAGTCTCCGGCGTTCTCGACGTAAATCTGCAGCCCGTGGCGATGCACGGCGCGTACGGCGCCGAACATGGTGCCGCCCTCTTGCAGGTAGACCTGATCTCCAACGTGGACTTGCGACATGGCGTCCTCTTTCGGAAATGGGTTGCAGGTGAAGTGGTACTCCCGTCGCTGAAAAAGCGGGAGCCCCTCAACGCACCTTCGCGCGCTCGCGTTGACCTGCTGCGCAGAAACCTGCGCGCCCGCTTCTCTCAATTCACGGCGTTGCACCCGGCACGCACCCTGAACCGCGCGGCCACATGCTCGTCGCTGCGTCGTTGCTGCTGCTGACCGCTCATGACGTCCCCGTACAACCGCCGCTGGGCGCGCCTCTTTCCCTCGACTGGGAACGACCCGTGCTCTGCCTCGCGTTGAGCAAGACGCCCATGGTGCCCTCGGGCGACTACCGCGTGCAGTGCGACGCCGTCTCGCAGAGCTGCCTCGCCGCGCCGATGTACGTGCTGGTCGACGGCGTCGAGAGCGAAGAGCCGCTCAGCCGCATTCAAGTCGGCTGCGGCACCGCACCAGACGACGTCACCCGCAGGGCCCTCGAAGAACACTGGCCCTTCACGCTCGCCGTCGCCGAAGCGCCGCCCGGTTGGTTTCGTGACGCGCGCGGCCGCGTCATGCAGGTGAACTTCGACCTCGGGCGGCGCGTGTACGTCGGCGGCGCCTGGGCTCCGTATTACCGACCCGACGGCACCGGCAGCGTCGGCCGCGCGCGCGTGGAGTTCGCCGTGGTCGCCAACCTCCTGTCTGTCGAAGGCAACGTGCAGCACCGCATGCGCTTCATCGAAGGCAGCGTGTGGCTCGGCGCGAACCCGCGCGACACGCGCTTCGAGGGCACCGTGTACCGCTACGAATGGGGCGCCCGGCTGACGCGCGCGCCGCTGTGGCTGACGACCTTCGTCGGCGAGCCGAGGCGCTTCGACATTCCGCTCAACTTCGGCTTCGGGCTCGAGGTGGCCCGCATCGAATACCTCGGCGGCGCGACGTTCATCTCCATCGCCGAGTTCGACGGCGCCATCGACCTGTGGCGCTCCCGCGACCTCGACTCCTTCGTGCGGCTGCGCGTGGGCCCGGCGCTCGAGTACGACGTCATCGCGCGCGGCGTGGGCCTGCGCCCAACCGTCGGCCTCGACGCCGAGTTCACGCTCGACCGCGACGGCTTCCATCACCTCACCGCGTCAGCCGCCGCCGAGAAGCTGTACTTCACGCCCGCCGTCGACGGCCGCGACCTCAACCCTTCGCGCCTGCGCTTCAAGGCCGGCTACGAGGTGATTCTCTTCGCGCTCAACGACTACCCGTTGACGTTGGTGGTGGACGCCCGCAGCACGTGGCGCGACGACGTGGTCGGCCTCAAGGGCTGGGAGTTCAGCGGCAACGCCGGCCTCCGCTTCAGCCTCTGGGCGCCCGCGCGCCACTCGAGCAGACAGACGCGGGAGCTGCTGCCGGCGCCGAGCGTGAAATGATTGGCCCGCTGGCGCTGGTGGCCGCAGCGACGCTGACGTGCACGGCCAACGACGCGCACGGCCACTGGTTCTCGACGTGCTTCGACCCCTGGCGCGGCCTCGAGCTCGGCGGCGCGCTCGTCGTCGACCGCGGCGCCTTCGGCGGGGCGTTCAACACCGGCATTCGACTCCGTGGTGAGCGCGAGTCGCGCAGCAAGACCGACTCGACGTGGCTGTCGCTGCACAACCTCGGGCACACGTGGGTGCGCCCCGTCGACGACAACATCGCCGTGCAGTTCACCGGGTACGAAGGCCTGTTTCGTCGGCACGTGCGCGAGGGCGTCCTGCTGCTGCCCTTCAACCCGCCCGTGCAGCTCCCGTTTCCGCTCGACATCACCATTCACGCTTCGGCGTTGAAGTACGAGCGGCGGCTCTCCGAAGGTGACGACTGGAGCTTCGAGCCACTGCGCGTCTCGGTGTTGTTCGACCCGCTGCGCTCGGCCAGCAGTCGGTTTCAGCTCGGCGTTGGCGTGACGGCGGCGTACCGCGTGCGGCAGGTCAACCGCGCGGTGCTGCACGAGGTCTCGCCGCTCACCGCAGGCACGGTCGTCTTCAACTTCGAGAGCGAAGACGGGCTGTGGTTCGCGCGTGGCTCGCTGACGGCGGGCGCGTCCTTCGTGGCGCCGACGCCGGCGTTCACCTTCCGGGCGCGCGGCGAGGTGGAGCTGGCGCGCGTGCTGGTCGCCGTGGTGGACCAACCCGTCTTCATCTTCATTCGTGGAGCCGGCGCGTGGCGCGACGCCGGCGCGCGCGAGGGCTCCGAGTGGAGCGCTCAGGTCGGGCTCGCGGTGCGCCTGCTGTCTGCGCGGTGAGGCGCCCGCAACACCACTCGGCACCTCGCGCGCCACAACTGCCTCAACTTCAACTTTCGGCGCGCCGAGCCGGTGTGCCGTTTCGCGTCGACGGTCGCGACTGCACGCTCGACGTCGGTGGAAGGGCGTGGGCATCGCGCGGCTCGGGAGCTTTCACGTGGAAGGCGACGTCGCGGCGGGTCGGCTCGTCGAGCTGCTCGAGCGCTTCAACCCGCGCGACACCGAAGACACCCACGCGCTCTTCGTCGGAGGCGCCAACACGCCACGTCGCGTGCGGGTCTTTGTGGATTCTCTGGTCGAGCGGCTCTCGGGCTGACGGCGCTCGCACGCGGCAGGAGCGCGACACCGGCGCGGGCGCGTCTTCAACTTTCACGCGGAGGAGCGCGACGTCGGCGCGTGCGCATCTTCGAACTTTCACGCGAACGAGCGCCGAACGCGACACCAGCGCATGTGCCTTCACTCAAGGAGCGTGACGCGGCACGTGCTCGCCTTCGATTCCTCACGCTGAAGCGCACGGTGAGATCCTCAAGCCTCGCGGCACCGAAACTCTCAGCGCTGGCCGCGCCGCGACTTCTCGAGCACCGCGAGCGGAAACAGCAGCAGGTACAGCACCGACATGAGCGCCGTGTACACCACGCCCGTCAACGCGCCGCCGGCCCGCAACCACCCGCGCTTGAGCTCCCACGCGCGCGCGGCCGTGAACGAGCCCCCGAGCGCCTTCGCGAGCTCGAGCGAATACGTCTCGTGCTGCACCTCATCGACCATCACCGCGTCGAGCAACGCTCTGGTCTTCGTGTCGGCCCGCGCGGTGCCTTCGAGCGCCTGCAGCTCATCGCGGAACAACTGCATCTGCGCCCGGCCACGCCTCTCACCGAGGTGCACGAACGCGAGAAACTTCGGCTCACCCAGGCGCGTGAAGAGGTGCTCGAAGTCTGAATGAAACAGCGACGGGTCGGCGGCGCGTGACGGGTCGAGCTCCAGCGCGCGCAGCGTGAACATCTTCGCGTGGCGCGCTTCATCGACGGCGTGCGCGAGGTACTTCGCTTTGCGCGCGAGCTCGGCGGTGCCGTTCGCCGCCTCCATCATGTCGTAGTAGCTCGACCGCTCTGCGCGCGCGAAGGCCAGCAGCATGCGCGCCGTCGCCCGCGGGCTCCTCCAGCGAAAAGGGCGCAGCAGCCGGGCGAGAACGAGGCGCATCGTTCACAGCATATGCGCGAGGGCCACGATGCGGTTACGAGGGGCCGCATGTGGAAAAGCATTCTATTCCCGCAGCCTCCGTCGTCACGAGCATCACTCGGGCTGCTGTTGCTGCGCGTGGTGGCCGGCTCCGCGATGATGACGCACGGTTGGGGCAAAATTCAGAACCCGTTTCACTGGCTCGACAAGGCCGCGTCACCGCCGCCGGCGTTCCTGCAGTTCCTCGCGGCGTTCTCTGAATTCGGTGGCGGGCTGGCGTTGATTCTCGGCGCGCTGACGGTGCTCGCGTCGCTCGGCGTCGCGCTGACGATGGTCGAGGCGGTGCGACACCACGTCTCGGCCGGCGACGCGTTCGGCAAGTGGGAGCTCGCGCTGCTCTACTTCGCCATCGCCGTCTTCTTCTTGTGTGCGGGGCCGGGGCGCATCTCCGTCGACGCGGCGATTCATCGAAGGTTGGATGCATTAAAATGAAGGCGCTGCGCATTCACCGCTACGGCGGGCCCGAGGTGCTGCAGCTCGAAGACGTGCCGACGCCGACATGCGGGCCCAACGACGTGCGCGTCGCGGTGCATGCGAGCAGCGTGAACCCCGTCGACTTCAAGATTCGCGAAGGCCAGCAGCGCGCCGTGGTGTGGATTTCGCGGCCCTTCACGCCGGGAATGGACGTGTCGGGCGTAGTGCTCGAGGCGGGCAGCAAGGTGACGCGGTTTCGTGTCGGCGACGAGGTCTTCAGCACGCCGTCACACCTGCGGCAGGGCACGTTCGCCGAGGAGGTCGTCATCCGCGCCGATGAAGTGGCGCACAAGCCGAAGAACCTCTCGCATGAAGAGGCCGGCTCGATGCCGCTGGTGTTGATGACCGCGTGGTACTGCCTGGTGAAGAGCGCGAAGTTGCAGCCCGGCCAGTCGGTGCTGGTGCAGGCGGGCTCCGGCGGCGTGGGGTCGATGGCGATTCAGCTCGCGCGGGCGCTGGGCGCGTCGCAGGTGTGGGCCACGTGCAGCACGCGCAACGTCGAGCTGGTGCGGGAGCTCGGCGCGACGCCCATCGACTACACGAAGGATGACTTTCGCGAGGTCGCGCGCGGGTGCGACGTGGTGCTTGATTCACTCGGCGGCGACGCGCTGTGGAAGGCCGTGCAGACGGTGCGCCGCGGGGGCCACGTGGCGTGCATCACGCCGAGCTTTCCGCAGCTGGTGAAGAAGTTCGGGCCGTACCTCGCGCTGCCGGCGTTCGGGCTGTGGGCCTCATGGGCCACGGTGCTGCCGTTGATTTCACGCTTCGTCTCGGTGCGCTTCGTGACGCGGTTTGCGTACGGCGAGGTGCTGCAGTCGCTGGTGCCGTTGATTGAGGCCGGCAAGGTGAAGCCCGTCATCGACCGCGTCTTCCCGCTCGAAGAGGCGGCCGACGCGTACCGGCACCTCGAGACGGGGCGCGCGCGCGGAAAGGTCGTGTTGCGCGTCAACGCAAAGTGAATCGCGGTAGGTTCGCGAAAATGGGCACTGACACGCCGTCGTGGGACGACCTTCGAATTCTCCTGGCTGTGCATCGCGACAAGAGCTTCCTGTTGGCGGGGAAGACGCTCGGCGTGGCGACGTCGACGGTGGCGCGCAGAATCGAGGCGCTGGAGCGCACGGTCGGCAGGCCGCTCGTGCACCGCGGCAATGGCGGCACGCGGCTCGACCCCGACGCGCTGCGGCTCGTCGCGCTGGGTGAAGAGCTGGAGCTCGGGCTCAACGCGCTCCGGCGCGATTCGTCCGACGCCGAGGTCTCGGGAACGGTGCGTGTGTCCATCAGCGAGGGGCTGGCGCGGGCGGTGACGCAGGTGTTGGCGCGGCTGCGCGTGAAGCACCCGGCGTTGATGGCGGAGCTGATTTCCGAGTCGCGCGCTGCAGACCTCGCGCGGCGTGAGGCAGACATCGGCCTTCGGCTCGCGCACACCACGTCGTCGGCGGTGGTCTCCAAGTACGTCGGCCGCGGGCGCACGGCGCTGTTCGCGTCGCGCGACTACGTCGAGCGGCGGCTCCCGAACGCGCGCCTCACGAAGGAGGTCGCGGCGCTGCATGACTGGGTGGGCTTCGACAAGTCGGTCGAGCGCCTGCCTCACGAGCAGTGGACGCGGGCGTATGGCGCGAGCCGCTTCGTGTTTCGTTCGAACTCAAGCGTGGCCATCGAGCAGGCGGTGCTGTCGGGCGCGGGCATCGGGTTGCTGACGGAGGCGCAGGGCCGCGCGGTGGGGCTCGTGCAGCTCGAGACCGAGGCGTCACCTCCGCACGTCGACCTGTTCATCGCGTTTCATCGCGACGCGAAGAAGACGCCGCGGGTGCGGGTGGTGGTGCGCGAGCTCGAAGCAGAGCTGCGTCGCCAGCTGGGTTGACGGTCACGGTCGAACGGCGAGCAACGCAGCCGCGTGCTCCGGCGCCGCGACGCGCATCATGTCGATGAGCATGCGGGGCTCTGTCGGGCCGAGCGCGCCGAGGTCGCGGATGGTCTTCGTGCGACTCAGGGCCCACAGCATCGCCGTCAACATCACGCGCGGGAGCTTCGGGAGCGTCGCCAGGCCCGAGGGCAGCAGCGCATTGCCGACGCTGCGCACGGCCGCGAACCCCGCGACGAACGCGGCTGCGTGCAACGACGCCTCTGCCCACGTGACGCCGCGACCGCGCGCCACCACGAGCGTGCCCACGGCCATGAAGGGCACCACCATCGCCGCGTGCGTGCGCAGCCAGCTCTGCATGTCGACCTCGACCACCGTGGGGATGCCCGCCGCCTCGAAGAGCTTCGCCAGCTCCGCGTCGTCGACCGTGGTGCCCGCGCGGATCTGCGGCTGAATCTTCCCGTCGACGAGCAACGTGAAGACGCCACCCGGAAAACCGAACGAGAACCGCTGGGCGCCCACCGCGTCACGCAGCGGCGCCACCGACTCGAAGGTGTTGAACATGAACATCACCCGCCGCGCCGCGCTCGCCTGCAGCGCCGGCAGCACCGCAGCCACCTGCGTCGCCAACACGGTGACCAGCACCAGGTCCCACGGCACCGTCTCGTCGAGCTTCGCGGCCACCGTCACCTGCGCGCGTGCGCCGTCACGCTTCACGACGGCGCGCTCCTTCTCGAGCCACGCCAGGCGCGCACCGCGCGCCACCACCGTCACCTCGTGCCCGGCCTTCGAGAGCTGAAACGCGAAGGTGCTGCCAATGGCTCCGGGACCGACAATGGCGATTTTCATGAAGGCACGATGCGCATCGCCCGCGTGTCGAGCAACGCACATCGGCGCCACTCCACTTTGCAAAAACGCACACTACGGCTTCGCGCAGTACCCACCTGCCGGCCACGGAATGCAGGAGCCTTCAGCGCACGGCGTCGTCGCGTCACACGGCGTCGCGCACGTCCGCAGCGCCCCGCCCGGCACCTGACCACCGGCGCACGTCACCGTGTCCGTCGGCCCTGCGAAGGGCGTGCGCACGTACTCGAAGCCCGGCAGCTCGCGCCGCGGGTCGGCCGGCACCGCTGGGCCGAACGAGAACGCGTACGCGCCGCCCTTCGGCCACGACAACGTCAGCTCGTGGGTCTTCTTCTTCCACCCGAAGCGCACGCGCGTCTCGTCACCCGGCAGCACGGGAATCAACAGGTTCACGGTGCCCTGCTGGTACGCGCGCCAGTCACCGTGGCCACCCTGCGTGACGACGACTTCACTCAGCACGTCGACGCGGCGCTCGTTCTCGTCGTATTCCACGCGCTCGCAGCTCAAGCGCAGCCACTCGCGCACCAGCTTCGTCTCGCAGCGCAGCGCCGAGCTGCCCTTCACGGTGCACTCCTTTTCGCGGCGCCACTCGTCATCGGTCGGAGGCCAGCTGCGACCCGGCGGCAAGCTCAACGCGCTCTTCGGCTTCGGCGGGCGCGCCAGCTCCGAGGCGAGGTACTGCGCGAGCGCGGCGTGGCCCTTGGGCGTCATGTGCAGGTCGCCGTCGAGGAACGCGCCGGGCTCCACCGCCGCGAGCGCACCCGTGGGGTCGACGCCCAACGCACCGAGCTGGTCTGCGCGCGCCACCAGGTCCTCCACCAGCACCCGCGTCGGCGACATGTCGATGGGCGTCACGCCGTACTTCTTCCACTCGTCGGCGCTCACCATGACGTCGAGCGGCAACGCCACGATGACCAGCCGCGCGCCCACCGCGTCGCACGCGGCCTTCGTCTTCTCGAACACCGCATCGACGGGGCGCGGCGCGAGCTTCAAGGCCTCCTGCTTCAGGTTGCCGGCCTGCGCTCTCAACGCGCGGCGCTGCTCCAACCGCGCGCGCAGCCCGCTGAGGCTGGGCTTGTCAGCGAGCTTCGTCAGCAGCGCGTCGTTCCGCTCCTCGCCCAGGGCGGCCATGAAGAGCTGGTACGCGGTCTCGTCGACGCGGCGCGCACCCTCGGCGTAGCGGACCTGCACGATGTCGCGTGGATCTCCGTCTTTGGGCACCAGCTTCTTCATGCCGTCCGCGAAGCGCGAGTCGTCATCGATTTGCTGGCTGATTTCGTCGCGCAGCAGGTCGTCGACCTCGTCGAGCTGCTTCGCCAACGCCGCGCGCTGCTCGAGCGTCTTGCGGACGTTCTCGTCTTCAGGGGCCGGCGCCGTCACGCCAGTCGAGGCCTGCACGACGTCTTTCCAGGTGCCCTCCGTCTCGAAGCCCGGGTTGGTCGCCGCGTCGGCCGCGGTGTGCATCAACCTCCGCATGGCGAAGACGAGGTGCGAGCGACGCATGAGCGTGTCGCGGAACGGGAAGCTCGCGACGGCCTTCGGCGCGGTCTCGGTGCGCACGGCCCAGCCGTCCCACACGGTGTGGCGCGAGGCGTTGGAGCGGTCGACCTCGAACAGGTCGTTCGAGAGGTTCATCACGTAGATGACGGTGGCCGGCTTGCGCGTGCGCAGCACGTCTTCGACGACGGCGGTGTATTCGCGCGGGCCATACGTGGGCACGCCAGCGTTGAGCACCGGCACGCCGAGCTGCTTCGAGAGCTTCGCGCTGAAGGTCTCGTCTTCTTCGACGCCGAGGCCGAAGACCTGGCTGTCACCGACGACCAGCACTTCACCTTTCGTCGGCTCGGGCCACGCGCCGCCGCGGTAGCCAAGCGCGTTGGTGCGCACGGTGGTGACGGGGTTGGTGTCGGCGACGCGCAGCTTCATTTCTGCGTTGGGCCGCAGCTTCACGCCGAGCGCAGGGTCGGGCTCGTAGAGGTTGAGGTGGGGAAACGCGCCGCCATCGCGCAATGAAAACGCGAACTCCGCGATGACGAGGCCAATGACGAGACCGAGCAACACCTTCGCGATGGCTTTGAGCGCGCGCATGAGGGCGGGAGCTTAGCCGTGGCTGGTGGCTGGCCGCGTCTTCCCGACGAAGTTCTGGCGTAGCTTCGCGCCATGAGACGACTGTTTCTTCTGGGCGCAGCGCTGCTCGTCGCGTGCAGCCCGCCACCACCGCCAGACTGCTTCTTTGGCGGGCCCACCAGTTCGGTGCCGGAGGTGGCCGTCGGCTACCGGCTCGCGCACACCCGCCTGGCGGTCGAGCTGCCTCGCACCGAGTTCTGCTTCGTCGCAGACGCGGTCGCGACGAGCGCCACGGTGGAGCTGTTCGACCCCGACAACCTGCCGGTGGCGAATACACACAGCGCGCCATCCAGCTCGAACACGGGCTTCTCGACCATCGTCTCCTTCACGCCCGAGAAGGCCGGCCTGTACCACCTGCGCGTCACCTTCGAGCCGACCCTCGGCACGGCGCGGCGCGACACCATCGTGGTCGACGACCGCACCGCTGAGCTCGGCGAGCTCCGCGGCGTCGTGCCCACGGTCTGCGAAGAGGTGCACCCGGTCGGAGACACGGTCTTCTGTCTGAAGTCGGGCGTCGTGCAGGCGTGGCGCGACGGCGGCATGGAGGTCGTCAGCTCGACGGCCCGGCGGCTCGACAGCAGCGCTGACGTCGCGTGGCTGCGCGACGCGACCCGGGTGTCGCGCTTCGACGTCGCCGACGGCGGCCTGCGCCGAATGGAAGTGGGCCTCACCGAGCCGGTCGCGCCGAGCGGCAGCACGCCACGGCACTACCTCGAGCTCGGGCGCTCGGTGGTGGAGGACATTCGCGTCGTCGACGGGGGCCTCACGCGCTCGTCGTCATTGCCACTCGAGGCGACGGGGTTGGGTGGCGCCCTCGCGTTGTCCGACAACTCGTTTGGTTGGCTCAGCGAGCAAGCGCTCTGCTTCGCGTCGTTCGACGGCGGCAGCCGCTGCGTGAAGGCCGAAGGGTTGTTGCCGATGAAGGCCTCCGGCGACTCGCTCTGGTTGGCCGACGGGGCCGGCCGCATCAAGCAGTGGCGCGTGCTCTCCGACGGTCGGCCGCCAGAGCTGCGCAGCGTGTCGACGCCCACGAGCGGGTTCGTGACGGTGTCTTCGCCGTACCCGTTGTTTCTGTGGGAGGGGCGCTACGTGACGATTCGCGAAGGCGACCTCGCGCTCGAGGCGTGGCCGCTGCGCTCGCTGGTCTCGACGGTGACGGTCACCTCGACGCACGTCGTGTTCCGACAGACGAATGGTGAGGTCACGTCGTATCGGCGTTGACTACTCCGCTTCGTGCGACAGCGGCGCGATGCCCAGCACCCGCTCCATCAACGCGTGGCCCGCATAAATGACCGGCGTCAGCAGCACCGCGATGGCCAGCTTCCCCACCCACGACGCGACAATCAACGCGACCAGCTTGTCGAACACCAACTGCTCGTTCCACACCAACGTCTGAATCACGATGGTGTCGAGCAACTGTGAAACCACGGTGCTCCCCGTGGCGCGCAGCCACAGCAACCGCCCGCTCGTCAGCTTCTTGATGCGGTGAAAGAGCGCGATGTCGAGCAGCTGCGCAAACAGGTACGCCACCAACGACGCCACCAGGATGCGCGTGCCGCTCGAGAACACCGCGTCATACGGCCCCGGCGTCAGGCCCTTCCAGTCGGCCGTCAACGTGTCGGGGTGCCACGGCGCCGCGACGGCGAGCAACACCACGGCGAGCGTGAAGACGCCCATGCCGAGGCCCACCAACGTCACCGTGCGCGCCGCCCGCTTGCCGTAGAACTCGTTGAGCAGGTCCGTCAGCAGAAACGTGATGGGGAAAGGAATGAACCCCACCGACAGGTAGCGCACCTCACCGAAGAGCGGCACGCCCATCAACTTGCCGCCGATGAGGTCGCCCACCACCAGCGACGTCACGAAGAGCGCCGCCAGCGTGAGGAACAACTTTCCACGCGTGTCGAGGAGCATCGGGTGCTCCTTCTACGACGCTCAGCTCACGTTGAGGTTCAGGTTCTGGAAGAGGTTGAAGCCCTGCTCCAGCAGCTCCGCCGGCGTGCCTTCGAAGTCGAACACGTCGGTCTCGTCGCGCAGCGTGTTCTCGGCCTTCACGCCGATGGTGAAGCCCGGCACCGAAATCTCCTCGTCGATGCTCAAGCCCGCCACCGTGTATGTGTTCACCTCGACGTCGAGCTCCGTCTTCGTGCCCAGCGTCTCGAGCGCGCCCGGGATGTCGCCGCTCACGGCCTGGCCCAACGCGCCGGCGAGGTCCTTCAACTTCGCCTCAGCCGAGAGCGAAATCTCGATGCCGCCTTCCGCGCCGAGGTTGATGGGCAGGCCCTCCGTCGCCGCGCCGCCGTGAATGTCGACGTTCAACGAGAGCTTCGTCGTCGCGTTGTCGATGACGTGCTGGCCGACGTTCTGCGCCGTGCCCACCGGGTCACGCAGCAGGTCATTCAAGTCGAGGCCTTCAGGCAGCGGCACGGTCGTCTCCGCCGAGATGCTCGCGCTGCCGTCGAGGCTGCCGCCGTTGAGCTGACCGCCGAGCGACGGGATGTCGACGGGCGCGCCGAGCGAGAGCGAGCCCGAGGCCTCGACGCTCTGGTTGAGCACCAGCGAGGGCGGCTGGCCGGGCGCAATCTGCAGCGTCACGCCGCTGGTGACTGAGCCGCTGACCTCCGCGCCGATGCCCAGCTCGCCGCCGATTTCCGCCTTCGCTTCAGCCGACAGCTCGAGGCCGATGCTCGCGCCCGTGAAGGCCGCGCCGATGTCTCGGATTTCGTCGCCTGCAGTGGCGCCGGTGAGCAACGCGCCCGCCGGGCCACCGACGAGCGAGCCGATGCCGATGCCGCCCACCGTCTCTGCCGCCTGCGTGACGTCCGAGAGGTTGTCGAACGAGAACGTCGCCGTCGCGGTGCCCGTGGCGTTCGCTTCGCCCTTCACGCCCGCGGGCATGCCGGGCAACGAGAGGCCGCCGAAGACGCCGCCCGACGCGGAGCCGGTGAGCGTCATCTCGTAGCCGTCTTCGGTCTTCGTAATCTGCATCTGCACTTCGGCGCCGCCCTGCACGTACGCGCCGCCGATTTTTCCGCCCACGCCGATGGTGACCGAGTCGCCGACGGAGTTGAGCTGCTCCAGCTGGCCGTCGATGTTCAACGCTTCGGCCGCGAGCTCCCGCGCGTGGTCGCCGACGAAGTTGAGCGCTTCACCCGCAAGCTTGAGCCCGTTTTCAGCGGCGTACTCGGCGGCGTTCATCACCTGCTCGGTGGTCCACTCGGCGGCGTTGCCGGCGAGCTCGACGGTGCCTTGCGCGACGTCGACGGCCATCTCCACACCGTGCTGAACGACGTCGACCACGCCGTTGACCGCGTCGGCGCCGAAGTTGATGACGGCTCCAGCGGCGTCGGTGAAGGTGTTGAAGGCGTCGCCCGCGAAGTCGGTGACGTGGTCGAGAATGTTCTTGCCGCCGCGGCGCATGAGCTCTTCCCGCGCGTCACCTTTTCCCTGTGCGTCGAGCGCACCGGCCAGCGCGCCCATGAGCGCAGGTGAGCCTCCGTTGTCGACGTGCTCGTAGAAGCCGTCGTCGACGTGCATCAGCTCGTCACCGTCGGTGATTTTGTCGGCGAGCGGCTGCGCGATGAGCTGCGCGCCGATGGGCCCGGCCTTCTCGGCGACGTCGGAGAGCGCGCGAATGGCGTGCTTCACCTCGACCTTGTCGGTGTCTCCGGTGGAGCCCTTCTTGTTGGCGTTCTCCGCCAGCGTGTCGGTGATGCGGTCGATGGTGGGCTGCGAGGCGCGGAGCAGGTGGTTGGCGTAGGCCTGCGATTGATTCGCGGTGAGGTCGCGCAGCTTCTGTGACGCGGCGTTGGCGGCCTCAGCGTCGCTGTCGCCCGAGCGAATGGCGTTGTCGTACGTGCGTTGGACCTGCGCGGCGTCTTCGGTGGCGCGCTGCTCGTCGGTCTTCGGCGCGGTAGTGACGGGCCTGTCGGCGATGGCGCGGCGCTCGGCGGCGTCGGCCGACACGGGCGTGGAGGCGGGCTTCTTGCCTGCGAGGACATCGGCAATCACCGGCTTCGGCGCTGGCGCGGCGATGCTCTTCGCCAGCGGCGTCGGAGCGGACGCGATGGGCATCGGCGAGCCGAGCTTGAGCGCCGCACGGTCACGGAGCGCGCGCCCGAAGCCTTGAGAAATTTCGTCGGCGCCGAAGGTCTGACGCACGGCCGACGCTGACGGCTTGTTGCCCGCCCTGGCCGCGAGCGCGCTCTTCTGCGTGGTGGTGAGGACCTTCGGTTTCGCGGCCTGTGCGGCGGCTCTCTTCGCGGCGTCGTCAGCGGCTCTCTTCGCGGCGTCGTCAGCGGCCTTCTTCGCCGCGAGCTCGGCGGCTTTCCTGGCGGCGTCACGACGGCGGGCTTCGGCGGCACGGGCGGCGGCAGCTGCGGCAGAGTTTTCGATGGCCATGCACGCGAGCTTGTCAGGAGCCGAGGCGACTTCGCGACGCGGGGCGCAGAAGCGTCACCCGAGTGCGTCTGGGTGCATGTAGGCGCTACGAATTGATCAACGCGTCGCAGAGGCGAGCTGCGCGTCTCCACCGTACGCCGCGTACGCGCGCGCGCCGGCCGCCTGAATCTGCTCGTTCGTCATCGGCCAGCTCTGCTTCGAGCCGGGGAAGACGACGTACGACACGCCGCTGCTCGTGCCGCCCTTGCGCGCGTTGGAGTTGATGCCGAGCTCCTGCGCGAGCTTGATGCTGCCCTCTCCCTGGTGATTCTTCGGGCCGATGTCGGCCACCACGGCGAACACCGTCTTGCCCGTGCGCTCGTTGCGCACCGCGACGAGGTCACCCAGCTTCACGCCCTGGTCCTTCAGCTGCGGCGGCACCGCGATGAATGGAATCTTCTCGGAGTCGACATACCGGCGCGGGTCATTCGCCTTGAAGCGCCCGTCGACGAGCGCGGTGGTCGACACGTAGTGGCCCGGCGCCGGGTCGTTGGGCCCCTGCGTGTACGGCTTGCCCTTCGAGTCCGTCGCGATGCCCCACCAGTTGCCGGGTTTGCCCGCGTTGCCGAGCGCGTCGAGGCCGGTGTTGCTCGGGTTGTACGCGCGCGGTGAGCCGTCGGCGTCAATGCTCATGCCGCCCTTGAAGGCGAGGCCATTTTTGTCGGCGACCTTGTAGGTCGACACACCGCCGATGCTCGAGGTGCGCGTGCGGCTGGTGGTGACCTCCCCGCTGCCCGCCGTCGGAGGTTGCGTCGGCGTCGTCGGAGCCGAGCCTCCGTCGAGCGCGGCGCGCGTGCGCGGGCCGACGAGGCCGTCGACGGTGAGGCCGTTGGCGCGCTGAAACGCCTTCACGGCGCGCTCGGTGTTGGGGCCGAACTTTCCGTCGACGCTCCCCGGGTCGAAGCCTTCGCGCGCCAGGGCCTGTTGCAGCGCGCGCACCGATTCACCTTCGGCGCCGCGCTTGAGCGTGCTGCTGCTCAGCGCACGAGGGGCGGATGACGACGGGACGAAGGCAGGCGAGCTTGAGGTGACGCGCATGTTGAATCTTCGGGCCGAGGGCCCCGAAGGTTTCCCCGCATTTCAGGGTGTTACGGGAGTTTGCAGTGGGTCGCGGTGCGAGTGGAGTGCGCACGCTCCGCTCATTTCGTTCTGTCGAGGCGTCGTCGGACTGCGTCGCTGAAGTGCACGTCGTCCTTGAGCAACGCTCTCAAGTGCGTGCGCGCCGCCGCCTCTTCGCGCTCGAGCTCACCCAGCTGCGCGACTGCTTCTTCGGCGCGCTCCGCGAGCGACGCGGCGGCCGACTCCAGCGCCGCCACTTCTGCTGCGCGTGCGTCACGCTCGGACTGGAGCCGCGCCGTGGCGGCCCGCACCTCTCCCAGCGCCGCCTGCAGCCCGGCCCTCTTCGCTTCGAGCGACGCGCGCTCGCTCATCGAAACACGTCGAGGAGTCTGGCGAAGAAGCCGGGGCGCTTCGTTCGCGCTTCGAGCTCGGCGATTCGCAGGCGTGCGTCGCTCAACGAGCTGCGCAGCATCACCAGCTGACCGTTTGCCTCTTCAAGCAGGCGCCGCGACGAGGCCTGTGACTCCAGCGCTTCCTCCCGTCGGTGGTGCAACGCGCGCAGCTCGAGGTCGAGACCCTCGAGGTGCCGCTTCGCGTGCTTCAACGCGGCGGCCTGCGACTCGATTTCGTCGCGGAGCGCGCGGTCATTCACCGCAACGCGAGCCACACACCAAGAAAGCCGAGGCCCGTGGCGAACAGGAAGATGCCGCCGAACATCACGGCCGTCTTCCACCGCGCCGGGGCCTCATGCGCGCGCGTGTCGGCCTCCGGGTCAGACGGCGCGTCGTCGAAGTCGATGGCGTCGATTTCCTGCACCAACGAGCGCTCTATGACGGGCTCTTCGACGTCGCTGAAGGTCACGCCGAAGCTGGTGCGCCGCGACGTCGCCTCGAGCTTCATCAGCAGCCGCGGGTCTTTCGCCGGCGTCGGCGTTCCATCTTCCACCGGCGGCGCTTCACGGCCCGGGTCGGTGATGTCCTGGTCGTCAGGCACGAAGTCTGACGAGGCCAACACCGCCGTGTGCTCGAACGCGAGCGCCGTCGGAGGCACCAGCTGCACGCGCCGCGTCTTGTCGGCGTCGGGAATGTTCAGCGTCTTCCCGTACACCGCTTCGTGCAGCACCGCGTCTTCGCCTGACTTCTCTTTCGCGAACACGCGCGCCAACAGCTCTCCCACGTCGCGGTCCGTCACCTCGGGCGCGTAGCGCTGGCGCAGCTTCTTGAGCGCCTCGCCGAACTCCGTCGCCGTCGAGTAGCGGTCCTTCGGCTCCTTGCGGAGCGCCTTCATCACGACGTCGTCGACCTCGCGAGGAATCGACGGCTGGTTCGCCGACGGCGCGTCCCACACGGGGTTGGCGGCCTTGCGCCAGCGCTCGATGGGGTCGCCCTTCTGCGGCAGCGCATGCCACGAGAGCAGCTCCCACAGCATCACGCCGCACGAATAGATGTCCGCGCGCCCGTCGACGATTTGCTTCTTGGCCTGCTCCGGCGCCATGTACGTCAGGTTGCCGATGACCACGCGCGGCGCGGTCTGCTCTTCTTTCAACGTCGACTGCGCGGCGCCGAAGTCGATGATTTTCACGTCGCCGCGGTAGCTGATGCACACGTTCGCGGGCGACAAGTCGCGGTGCACGAGGTGCAACGGGTTGCCGCCCTCGTCACGCGAGTCGTGCGCGTACTGCAACCCGTGACACACGCGCTCACCGAGCAACAACGCGATGCCCAACGGCATCTCGACCTTGCGGTCACGCAGGCGCTTGGTGAAGCGGCTCACCGTCTTGCCCTGCACGTATTCCATCGACAGGAAGTATTCGCCGTCGACGTCTCCCATCGCGTACACGCGCGCGATGTTGTTGTGCTTGAGCCGCACCACCACCTTCGCCTCGTCGAGGAAGCGACCGACGAACGCGCGGTTCGCCACCAGGTTCGGCAGCACCTTCTTCACCACGACGGCGCGCGGCACCTCGCCACCTTCACGCGCGAGAAAGACCTCGCCCATGCCTCCGGCACCGATGCGGCGAATCAACTGGTAGCGCCCGAATGGAAGCGGTGCTTCCGGCGTGGGCTCCTGCAACATGAGAGCGGGAGTGTGCGGTCGCCTTGATGACTGAGCAAGCGCCTGACCGGCGCGTTGGCGCTCGCGTTCCATGCTGTCGGGCTCAGAGGACATGCGGCGCACCGCTCGCAGCGAAAGGTAGGATAATTGTCGACACGGCGCGTCAGAAGTTGCGACTGACGTAAAGTTTAATATTTCAAGGTGGTTGTAGCGGAATCAGGCGCACTGAGCGGTCACCTTCTTCTGAAAGGGCGATGAACTGACCGCCCACTCGAAGCACCCGTGAGTGCGGCCAGCGGCTCAACCAGAGCGCCCCCGAGAGCCAGCGCGCGAGCACCGCGTCACCGGCATTGGGGCTCGCGGGCGCCTCGACCCACAGCGGCAACAACTCGAAGGGGCCTTGCGGCGGCGACGCGGCGAGCGCGCGCGTGTCGAGCGACGTCACGGGGGTGCTCGTCGTCGAGAGCGGCCACAGCAACGCATCGAGGCGCGCGAGGCCCAGCACGTCGCGGCGCCACACGAGGCCCGGCTCGACGGCGAAGAGCCCGCCGAGCTCGTCACAGTCGGGGCGCCCGGTGCACGCAGGAAAGTCGGGGAGGTCGACGAGGTACACGCGCGCGTCGTCAGAGAAGAACCACGCCGGTGCGCTGCGCTGCCCGTGGCGCGTGGTGGTCTTCGTCAACCCGCCGTCGGCGACGGTGACGAGGGTAAGGCGGTCGAAGCTGTCGACGCGCAACGCGAAGTCGGCGCCGTGCATGGCCGGCGTGAGGCGCGCCGGAAAACCGTCAGCCTGGTGCGTGAGCCGCAGCACGCCGTCCTCGAAGACGCGGCGCTCGAGTTGAGCTGCCGCGATGCTCCAGAGCGCGCCGCCAGCTACGACGAGGTGTTGCCCGCTGAAGGTCTGCACGCCGCCGTCAGCCGAGAAGACGTCGACGCGCGCGCCTTCGCCTTCGCACGCGACCGAGTCGCCGGACACGGGCCACACCGGCTCGAGACAGCTCGAGACAGAGACCGGCAGCGTGACGACGAGGCCCGCGTCGAGCGCCGGCCGCGCGACGATGTCGATGCGCTCATTGCGCGCGCCGAGTGAGGGCTCGAAAGAAACGCGCAGCAGGTAGCTGCCCGCGCTTTGAGGTGTGAAGACGACGTTGGCGCGCACCACGCCGCTCTGCGCAGAGACGGTGACGGCCTTGCTTTCAACGGGCGCGTTTCGGGCGTCGTAGAGCTCCACCGAGGCGCGCAGCACGTCGGAGACGCACGAAGAAATCGGCGCGAAGACGGTGACGGAGAGCGCTTCTCCCTGCGTACCGAAGCGCGCGCGGCTCGTCTCGCTCACCAGCTCGGCGAAGGTGCCGTCGCGGTTGACGAGCAATCGCTCGCAGAGTTGATCCGGCCCGTCTTCATCGCAGCTCGCGAGTGAAAGCAGCACCGTCGCCAGCAGCGCGCGCTTCATCGAGCCAACTCCCGGAGCGCCTCGACTTCACGCTGCGCGGCCCGCACGCGCTTCCATTCTGACGACGTGCCGTGCGCGACCAGGTGTCGCAGCCGCGCCGAGAAGGTGCCGACGATGATGCACACCCCGAAGACGAGACACGCGACCGCGACCTCAGCCTCGTGCCGCAGCAGCTTCGCCAACGACACACCGATGATGGCCACGATGGGTGTCACGAAGAGCAGCGAAAAACCGAACACCAACACGCCGCCCGCTGGCCCCGCGCGCTCTGCTTCTTCGGCCTTCTTTTCATTCTTCTCGAGCAGGTGCCGGTAGCTCTGCGCCTCCCGTTCGAGCGCGTCGGCCAGCGTCGTCAGGTGCGCGTCGGGGAGTTCGAGCTGCTCGAGCTCCTTCACCCGGGCCTGCAGCAGCTCGAGGGTGTCGCGCGCCTGGCTCATCGCAGCCCTTCGAAGACCAACACGCCGAACGACGCGACGATGGTGACGCCAGCCAGCGTGCCATCGAGCGCCGCGCCGCCGGTGACCAACGCCACGCAGCCCGCCGCGAGAACCACGAAACGAAGCGCCGCCCGCTGCGCCCCTTCCCAGGTCCGTGCGCCACCGCGCAGGCGACGCTTCCGCAGCAGCTCCATCGTGCGGCGCGCGTGCGTGACGGCATCTTCACGAACGAGCTGGTTGGCCTCGAGCGCAGCGACCCGCGCCTCGAGCTCGGCCAGCGTCTGCGCGAGGTCCCGCTCGTCGTTCACGTCACTCCGCCGGGATGTCGTCGAGCCGGTACCGCTGCGGCTTGCCCTTTCCAGGCCCGACCTGCAGCGACAACTTGCGACGTACACCGTCGGCGCCCGTCACCGTCACCAGGTGCGTGCCCACCGGCAGGCTGATGGGAATCATCGTGCCCTGCCCGAGCCGCTGCCCGCCTTTGGTGATGGTCGCCTCGGGGAAGATGACCAGCGTCACCTCGCCTTTTTCTTTCGGCGGGCGCGGGGCGTCGGGCTTCTTCGGCGTCACGTCATTCGACACCGAGGGCTCGACGCGCGGCTGCGGCTCATTCACCTGCGGTGAATCAACGCCCGGCAGCTCGAGCCCCGGCACGCCGGGAATTTCAGCCTCGAGCTCGGGCTGCGGCCGCGCCGGCGGAGCGTCACCCGGCTTCATCGCGAACCACACCAACGCGCCGGCCGCGAGTGCGACCACCACCGCCAACACCGGCCACACCTTCGAGGACGAAGCAGGCGTGGGCGTCGACAGCACGCTGGCCTCGGTCGGGGCGAAGTCTTCGGTCTTCTGCAGCTTGCGCGCAGACGGCTTGGGGCGGACCGGCTTGAGCTTCGCCGCAGACACCGCGCTGCCCTTCAACGCCCGCATGCGCGGGTCAGAAATCGACGAGCCGACGGCGCGCGCCTTGGGCCTGGGCGTCTTCGATTCATCGGTGTCGCGGTCATGCGCCGTCGAAGAGCGACGGAACGCCTCGACCGCCGCGTCGACCTCCTTCGCGTCTTTGCTGGCGGCCACGTCGAAGAGCCGCTGCGCCGAAGCAATCTTCTCGGAGAAGCGCTGCTTCATGAAGTCAGCGCGCTCTTCGGCATCGAAGAGCAGGTGGCCACACTGCGTCGCCAGCGCGCGCGCCATTTCGCGGGCCGAGCGGTAGCGGAGGTTCACGTCGCGCTCGAGCGCCTTCATGGCCACGGCCGACAGCTCTTCAGGCACCGATGGCTCGACGTCGGCCGGCGCACGAATCGGCTCCGACAGAATCATCTTCAGCTCGGCGATTTCGGTGTCGGCGCTGAAGAGCCGACGCCCCGTCACCATTTCCCAGAGCACCACGCCGAGCGCGAATACGTCGCTGCGTCCGTCAATCTGCTCGCCGCGCACCTGCTCCGGAGACATGTAGCCGGCGGTGCCCTTCACCGTGCCAGCGCGCGTTCGAGCCAGCGCGCCCTTCGCCTTGGCGATGCCGAAGTCGAGCAGCTTCACCTGCCCGTCGTACGTCACCATGATGTTCTTCTGCGCCACGTCGCGGTGGATGACGGGCGACTCTTCACCGTTGGGCAGCTTGAAGGTGTGCGCGTAGTGCAGCGCCTGCGCGCACTCGTGAACGACCGACGCCGAGTAGCCCACCGGCAACACCGCCTGCTGATTCGCGCACGCGGCGACGACCTGGTTGAGGTCCTGGCCGGCGATGAACTCCATGGCCACGAAGAGGCCCGTCGTCGAGTCGTTCCCCAGCTCGAAGACCTGGCAGATGCTGGGGTGCGAGAACGCGCCGGTGACGCGCGCCTCGTCGAGGAACATCTTCACGAAGTTCTCGTCGCCCGCGGCCTCCGGGAGAATTCGCTTGAGCACCACGAACTTACGGAAGCCGCCAGGGCCTTGCGTGGAGGCGAGCGAGAGCTCGGCCATGCCGCCCTTCGTCAGCTGCGCCAGGACGTCGTATCTCCCAACGCGAGAGCTCACGGCGGCGGACTGTATACCGGTCATTCTTCCCTTCGATGCCTGTGTGAAGCCTGTGGTTCGACTGGTGAAAAACCGTCAGTCATGTGGGTAACTGGTACGACACACAGCGACATGTGGGACCCTGGGGAGAACCCGTGTGGTTGTCCACACTGCTATTTGCTGCAAGAGCTTGATGTTGTTACCGAAACACGAGTTTCCACAACTTCTTCGCCTCTACTGCTTCTACGGCTTGATCAGATGACAGTTTAAACAGCCGAAGCAGTGGCACATGGCGCGCAGAGCTCTTGCTGTTTGCCGTCGAAAGCATGGAGATCCGCCACGTGACTGTCAGCCCCCGACTGCTGCTGTGCTTTGGGCTCCTGATGGCCCTGGTCGGCTGCAGGAAAGAGAACGTCACCGGCATCACGGGAAACCTCAAGCTCGAGCCCGCCACGCTTGAATTCGACGCTGCGTACGTCGACGGCGTCACCCGAACCCGCGAACTCCTCGTCATCAATGAGAGCCGCGCGTCGGTGAACGTGACGTGGACTGCCCTCGACGCGCCCTTCGCCGTAGAACCACCGACGCGGTTGCCGCCGGGGCAGACGGCAGTCGTCATCTCATTCACGCCGACCGTGCCGGGCAGATACTCGCAGCGGTTGAGCGTGAAGAGCGACGACGGTGAAGACGCTCCGTCGGTCGCCATCGAAGCGGTGGCCCGCGAAATCCCCACGTGCACGGCGAGCTCGAGCTGTCTGGTTGCGCGCTTCGACCTGGTGCGCCTCACGTGCGTCGAAGACCCCGCCGAAGACGGGTTGGCGTGCGCGTCAGACTCGTTGTGCCTCGTCAATTCACGCTGCGAGGCGGGGCGCTGCGTGGGCACGGCGCGCACGTGTGAAGACCACGACAAGTGCACCATCGACGTCTGCTACCCGCTGACGGGCTGCGAGTTTCTGCCGGCGCCACCTTGCCCGGGTGATGGCGCGTGCATGGCCGGCGTGTGTAACTCGCAGACGGGCTGCGGCCTGGCGCCGCGAGAAGACGGCGCGTTGTGTGGCAGCACCGGCGAGACGAACTCGTGCACCGCGGTGAAGGTCTGCATCGAAGGTGACTGCGTGGTGCGCGACCCGCCCGATGGCTACGTGTGCGCCGAAGCCTCGCCGTGCTCGTCGGAAGGGCGCTGCGTCGGTGAGGTGTGCGTGGCGTCGGCTCCGGCGACGACGTTGCGCCCGTCGTGGACGTTCGACTCTGCGACGGCCGGAGACTTCGACGCCGGTGTGTGGGCTCCGGCGCTGCACGACTTCGTGCTGGAGCCGACCGGCGAGCTGACGTTGTCGGGCTTCTTCAACGTGCCGTCGGTGCTGCGGGCGAACACACCGTCGGCGAAACCGACGCCTGAAGGCGTGTCGCGGCGCTGCATTCTCTGGGGCGCGCGCTACGTGTGCGCGGACTACCCGTCGTCGCCCAACGGTATGGTCTCAGCCATCGAGCTCGACACCGGCGCGACCGCGTGGACGTTCAACATTCGCACGGCGAAACCGGAGTTCCTGCAGACGGCGCCGGTCATCTTCCTCGCGCGGCTCGTGGTGCAGGGCAGCGACCGGCTCGCGGCGTTGTTCGAGGCGTACCCGACGGACAACAACTCGGGCACGCAGTGTCGGAGGTACTTCATCGCCGTCATCGACGCGCAGGGGCAGCTGGTGCAGGCGCAGCCGATTTCTGACCCGTTGCTCGACGTCTGCAACCACCCGCACCCGTACGGCGTGGCGTCTGACTCGTTGGGGAACCTCTTCATCGCGTTCTCGCCGACGTTGTCGCCGCAAGCGCCGCTGGTGCCGGCCGACACGACGCTCATCATGAGCTGGTCGCGCGACGGCGTATTCCGGTGGAAGCGCACGAATAGCGGCATGCGCGGTGGTGAGTTGGCCGTCGCGCGCGGGCTGCTCTACGCCGAGTACACCAGCGTGGTGCTCGACGCGACGAGCGGCATCCCGGTGTTCTCGATTCCTACCGAGTTGGGGCGCGCGGTGACGTCGTCGTCGAGGTTGATTCCCGCGCCGGTCGAAGGGTCACGCGCGTTGGCCGGGTACGAAGCAGGGCAGGCGCAGCTGCGGTGGACGACGACGCTCCCCGATGCGTGGACCTTCTGGTCTGACCAACTGCGCCTCGCGAAGTGGCAGACCTCGAAGGGCCCGCGCACGGTGGCGTTGACCTTCTTGCAAGACGGAACGTTCGGGCTGTTGCCGCGCTACGCGATGTACGGCGTCGACGTTCAAGACGGCTCGCAGGCGTTCTTGTGTCAGGTTGAGCTGCCGGTGAATCGCAGCGCGCCACAGCTGTTCGAGGTCGCGCGGGGCTCCATCGGCATCATGAGCGGCGCGATGGACCAGTTCGGAAACCCGGGCTGCAACAAGTGCGACCCGCCGCTGGCCGGGAGCAACGGCGCGTTCTTCTCGGTGCCGACGCCGACGCTCACCATCGCGGAAGAGCCGTGGGTCGGAACCTTCGGTGGTGCGGGCCACGACCACCGCGAGAACTGAACTGAGCGCATGGAATCACGCTGCTCGTTCCCACGAGCCGCTGGCTCCGCTACGTGGCCGCCATGCCGTCGCGTGCGCTCGTTCTGCTGAGTCTCGTCTTCTTCGCCTGCCCGCCTCCTGCGCCGCCGCCTCCGCCTCCGCCTGAACCCGGCCCGCTGAAAGCCGGCGTCGCCACGCGGCGCCTCGACATTCCGGTCGGTACTTCCATGGGCGGCTACTCGCGCTCGCGGCCGGCTGATGAGCCGCAGTCACCGTGGTCGAAGCAGCTGCCCTCGAGCCGCGGCATTCAGAGTGAGCCGACGGTGCGAGTCATCGCGCTGACCAACGGCCTGACGCGCGTGGCCTTCATCCGCATGGACACCACGCTCGTCTCGTCGACGCTGCGCGCGCGCACCATCGCGGACCTCACCGCTGCAGGCGAAGCGGCGCAGGTCTTCATGCACGCCTCACACTCTCATTCGAGCCCCGCGCGCATGATGCCGCCGGCGCGCCTGGGCGGGCCCACCGGTACCGACTTCATTTCGCTGGTGATGGACCACTACGACGCTGAAGTTGAAGCGCGCATGACGCGCGCCATCGTCGAGGCCACGCAAGAAGCCTTCGCGAACCTGAAGGCCGTGAGCGTCGGCGTGGCGAGCATCGAGGCCGGTGCCTTCAACAACGACCGCCGCTGCGAGAACGACCCTGTGTACGGCGCGAACTTCCGCGACACGGTCTTCACGGTGCTGCGCTTCGATGAAGTCGACGCTGCCGGCGCGCCCATCAAGCCGCTCACCGCGATGCTGCACTACCCGATGCACGGCACGATGCTGGGCAGCGGCAACACGCTGCAGTCGTCTGAAATCACCGGCGCCGTCGAGCTCTACGCGAGCGATGTGCTGGGCGTACCGGTGATGTACGTGCAGGGCGCGGCGGGCGACGTGTCTCCGAAAGACAGCCCCCTCGGCCACAACGCGCTGCAGGGCCTCGAGCGTCAAGGGCGCGCGGCGGCGAAGCTGGTCGCGCAGGCCTTCGCGCAGGCGGCGCCGGGCAACGCGAAGGCGCAGTCGCGGCTCGACTTTCGCGAGCGCGGCGTGTTGCTCACGCGTGAAGCCATCGGCTACGCGAAAGACGAGTTCCCCGAGTGGGGCGGCATTCAATGCGCGGCGGGCCAGGGCGGTACGTGTGGCTCGGTGAAGTCGACGCCGGCGCAGGTCATGTGTCTGCCGCTCGAGCCGCGGCGCCCATTCAAGACGGCGCTCACCGTGGTGCAGCTCGATGAGTATGTGTTTCTTTCGACGCCCGGCGAGCTGGGCACTGGGCTCTCGCACAAGCTGCACACCGCCCTCGCGCCGCTGGGAGCGACCACCTCTTTCGCGGTCGGCTACGCGCAAGACCACTACGGCTATTTGCTCGAAGAAGACGACTGGCTGCGCGGTGGCTACGAGCCGACGGTCTCTGCGTACGGGTGGAAGTTCGGCCCGTACCTGCTCGCGGAGGTCGAGCAGTTCGTCGCCACCATGGGTGAAGCGCAGCCCGCCGCCGACCTCGCGGAGCTGCCTGAAGTCACGCTGCGCACGCGCACTGACAGCACGAACGCGGCGAGCGTCATCACCGAGCCGCTCGACGGCCCGCGCCTGACGACACACGTCTTCGAGTTCGAAGGTGGTGACCCGGGCCTCGGCACGCCGCAGGTGTCGTTGGAGCTCGAGACGGCCGGGGCCTTCGCGCCCGTCGCGGCGAGCACGACGCGGTTCATCATCAACGGCCCCGAGCTGTTGCTGCGCTACGCAGCCACGCCGACCTTCCGCGCCGAGCCCATGGCCACCACGCGCCGTCACGTGTGGACGATTCAGTTCGAGACGATTCCCGGTACGCCGTTGGGCTCGTACCGGTTGGTGGCGCGTGGTCGCACGAAGGTCGGCGGCGCTGAAGCGGACTACGCGTTGGCGAGCCGCGCGTTCTCGGTGAGCGCGAGCGCCGCGGCGTCGAGTCGTGCGAGCGCCCGCTTTACGAGCGACGGTCGCCTGGCGCTCGACGTGCGTTTTCCGCCCAACCCCACGGAGCTTGCGGCGGGCCGCGATGACGTCGTCGGCAACTACCGCGTGCGCGACAGCGAGAGTGACCCGCGTGAGGGCGCGCGCGTGCGTGGAGGCACGGTGCAGGCGACGTTGACCACGCCGTCAGGTGCCCAGAGCGAGACGTTGACGTGGAGCGACGCGGAGGCCGCCTGGCTCTCGGAGCCGCTGACCGCGAGCGGCTCGTACAGCGTCGACGTGGCGCCCAATGGGCTCGTCGACGGCTCCGGCAATCACAACGGTGTGGCGCTTTCTGCGACCGTAACCCGCTGAAATTCAGTCGAAAATTCGGCGCGAAATGCGGGTCGGAACGTCAATGGTGCTGGCACTTCTCTCACGAAATGAAGTGTCGCTCTCACGTGACAATCCGACATGTCGCCTCTCAACGCACTGTCTACGGTCTGGCGTCAGTTCCGCCCGAAGGCTGACCTCACGGCCGCGAGCCGGGAGTTGGCGGCGGCGCTCCGCGATGGCCTGACGTTGTGTGAGGCGCTGACGGTGTGCTCGCCAGCGCTGGCGCGGGTGGCGGTGCGAGAGGCCTCTGATTCTTTCGATGGCGGCGCGCTGGCGCTGTTCATCGTCGATGTGCGCGACTCGCTGCGTCGGCAGTTGCTTGACGCTTCGTCGATGGTGATGGACGCGCCGATGGCGGGAGCGCTCCGCTTTGCCGCGCATGGCGTCAAGGGCGACACGTTCGTGCAGCACCTCATCAATTCGCTGCTCAGCGCGACTGAAATTTATGTCGAGTCGATGCCGCTCGAAGCCGTCAACGAAGCGGGTTGCACGCGCGCGGTGACGGAGTTGTTCACGCGTTCGTTGTGCGTGCTGGTCTCGCGTACGGATGCGGGGCGTCGGTGTGGTGAGCGTTCGCGCCGTGTGGAGTTCATTCCGTTGCCGCAGCCGTCGCCTCAGCGCTGATCAGAAGGTCCTGAACGAGATCAGTCGTCGTTCGAGAGAACCTGGCGTCGCGACGCTTGGCGCTACCTCAACGACGGCGGGCCGTACGGGCCTTCACGCTTGAGCTCCAGCGTCGGCAGCGCCCCGCCCGCGAGTGAAGCGGCCAACACCTCGAGGTCATCGACATCGTCGGTGCCCACCGACAACATCGCGCGACCACCAGTGATGGGCTCCTTCACGACTGGCGCAGAAGTCACCGCGCCATCGAGGCGGATCAACAGACGTCGCCCCACCAACTTCGCCGTCAGCTCGCCGAACGAGCGGCCACTCGGTCGGTCGAAGTCGAGCCATACGCCGGGAAAATCACCAGCCGCGATTCCGGTGCTCACCACGCGCGGCGCCTGACAGGCCCCGAGCGCATACGCCGTGACGTCACTCTCCGTCGCCGACCACGCAATGGGAACGCCAGCGTCCCCGGCGTTGATGAGCTGCTCGAGCCGGACACGGGTGTCCGCTTGAAGCGCGCAGGCGTCACCGGCGCGGTCGATTCGCGCCTCGCTGTCACTCACGGCGCACCACGCGCGCGCTGTCGGCACGGCTTCTTCACAGAACTCGAGCTTCGCGGTGCGACTGAGCGCCTTCTTGATGCGCTCGACGTTCACGCCCTCGGGTACGCGCACCGTCAACGTCGTCGAGTCTTCCTGCAGCAGCGCCTTGAGCTTGAGCTGCGCGAGGCGGCGGTCGACCACGGCGCGCAGGTCAGCGCTGTCGGCGGGCTTGCCGTACACCAACGCGATTCCGCGCTCGGGCGTGGTGCGCTCGGGGCATGAAGTAAACGTCAGCAACCCGAGCGCGATGAATGTCGCCCGCATCACTTCGAGCCGAGGGCGCGCGAGACCTCGTCGACCACCTGGCGGTTGATTTTCTCGGCCGCGTTGTCCCAGTCGCGCGTCGAGCTCACGCGACTGTCGCCGTTGAACAGCGGCTGGCCGGGCTCGAGAAAGACGGTGTGCTCTGTCCACAGAATCGCCTGCCCTGCGATGCCCGCCCGCCAACCGCCCATGGAGCGCGCGGCTTTGCTGCCCGGGTGGTACTTCGCGATGCGCACCACCACCAGCGCGCGTCCTGGGCCCGGCACGAACGTCGACGGGCTCGCCGACGCGACCACCGTGTACCCCGCGTTCGTCAGCTGCTTGCGGAGGTTGGGCTCCATGAAGCCGACGACCTGCGCCACCTGCTCGGTGTTTCGCAGCTCGACGTTGCGGTCGAAGAACAGCTCCAGGGTGTACGGCTGACCATTCGAGGCGACGGCCGCGCGCGTCCCGGCGCAGCCCATCGCGAGTGATGCCACCACTGTCAGACAGAGAATTCGCATGGCGCGAGACTCTACGGCTCAAACTCCCATTCGGCACTGAGCGCGAAGTGGTCGGAGCCGGCGAACCCGCGGCTGCCCTCTTTCCACACGCGCGCAGAGCGTGGGCGCTGCGCAGCGGCCGGAGTCAGGGCTTGAAACAGATGATCAATCGCCTCACCGCGGCCTCCGAAGATGTACGTCGATTGCTCAGCCACCGGGAGGTCTCCCGCAGCGCGCACCAGGCCACCGTTCTCTTCGAGCGCGTTGATGGGCGCGGAGCCCGGCGTGTCATTCAAGTCTCCACCGAGCAGCACCAACGCCTGCGGGTTCTCGCGCGCCACAACGTCGACGATGCGCCGCGTGGCCTGCGCCTCGGCGAACCTTCGACCCGGGTCGTCGTTGTTCTTCGAGCGGAAGTGCGCGGCGAACAGAATCACCTCGCGCCCTTCGATTTTTACGTGCACCTCGAGCAGCTCACGGCTGAAGGAAGTGCGCGTGCCGTCGGGGCGCGTCAGCACTTCTTGTCGGTGCTTCACGACGCGCTCGATGGGCGTGCGTGAGAACACCGCGACGTCGACCGACGCCGGCGAGTTGATTTCACCGAGCACCGCGTAGGGCATCGATTCGCCGAGGCGGCCCAGCAGCGCGTCGACGCAGGCCTGCGTCTCGACCTCTTGCAGCGAAACGAGGTTGGCGCCGAAGCCGTTGATGGCGGTGGCGATTTGTACGACGCGCGCGTCGAAGGCCGCCTGCGTGGGCACCTCTTCGTAGTCTCCGGGGCCGCAGCTGCCTGATTGGCACACGGTGTCGAAGAAGCGCGCGGTGTTGAAGGTGGCGGCGCGAACGCGCACCAACGAGCTGATGCCGGCGTCGACGCCACCGTCGATTTCAACAGGTGGCGGCTGGCACGCGGCGCTGACGACGAAGAAGACGAGCGTTACGAGACGGCGCACGACTCGAGGCGTACCACGCGCGCGCGAGACAAGCGGTGCGCGGCGTGTCATGTCGTCGCGTGTCGAGCAGTCGCCGTTGCGTTCACCGCCGGTGTTCCTGTGGCCGGCTTTCAAGGGAGTCCACACCATGCTGATCCGCAGCCTGCTGTTCGCCGTGACGCTTCTCTCGTTCGCCGCTTGTCAGGACGACCTCACCGCCGAGAAGCAGACGTGGGAGGCCGCGACACAGGGCTGGGCGGCGAAGGTCGACAAGCTCAAGAAAGACCAGGAAGCGCTCAACGCGAAGATGAAGACGCTGGTCGTCAACGAGACCGACGCTGCGCTCGCCGCCGACAAGGCCGCGCTCGACAAGTCCATCGAGACGAGCACCACGGTGCTGAGCGACGCCGAGAAGGCCTTCGCCACCGCGAAGACGTCCATGGGCGCGTTGATTTCCGCGGGCAAGAAGGTGCCCGTGCAGGCGGCGCTCGGTACGACGAAGGCCACGGTCGACGGCGTGTTGGCGCAGGCTGACTCGCTGCTCGTCGCGGCGAATGGTGCGGTCGACTCGCTCAACGCGAAGGTCGCCGCAGCGAAGACGGCGGCCGACGAAGCGAAGGGCCGCGCTGAAGCCTGGGCGACGGAGGTGAAGCAGAAGGGAGGCCAGCTGGCGGCCGAGGGCGTGCGCTTCAACGCCGAGGCGCTCGACGTCGAGAAGTCGAAGGACACGCTGAACAACCTGGTGACGGCGCTCAAGGCGTGCGCCGAGCTGAAGACCGAGTTGTCAGTCACCGCAATCGGTGAAGCAGAAGACCTCGCGAGCAAGCGCGCCGACGCGCTCAAGGCGTACTTCGCAGCCAATGGTGTCAACGCGGCGGTGCTCGCGAAGGTCGTTGGTCAGACGTTCAAAGAAGGCAACGAGAGCGTGTCCGTCGTCGTGACGACGCCCTGTAAGTAATTCCAGGTTCGTCAACGCTGCAGCCGAAACCCCACGCCCCGGACGGTCTTCAACTCGAAGCCGTCCTGGCCCAGCTTCTTCTTCAGCGACGAGATGAAGTTGTCGACGGTGTGCGTGTCGACCACCACGTCGCCCCACACCGCGTCGAGAATGTCGTCGCGCTTCACCACCGCGTCGCCCGCGCGCAGCAGGCACAGCAACAGGTCGAACTCCTTGCGCGTGAGCTCGACTTCTCCGCCCGCGCTGCGCACCGTGCGCGAGGTCTCGTCGACCGTGTACGCGCCGAGTGAATGCGTCGTCGTTGCAGCGCGACGGCTCAACGCGGCGACGCGGGCCAGCAGCTCGCGCAGGCGGTACGGCTTGGCGAGGTAGTCGTCAGCGCCGGCCTCGAAGCCCTTCACCAAATCGTCTTCGAGCGTGCGCGCCGTCAGCATCAACACGCGCGTGGAATGCCCCTCGCGCCGCAGCTCCCGACACAACGAGTACCCGTCGCCGTCGGGCAACATGAGGTCGAGCACGACGACCTCGAAGCGCTGTGACGCGAGCGCTGCTCTTGCCGTGGCCACCGACGACGTCGCCGTCACCGCGTAGCCCTCGTCTTCGAGGTTGTCGCAGAGCGCGAGCCGCAGGCTGGGGTCGTCTTCCACCACCAGCACGCGGGCGCATGACGCACTTTTCTGCGTCATGAATGGCACTCCTCGTGGCGCGCTGGTTCACTCGGAAAAATAAGAAATTGACGCACCATTGAGTGCTCACCGTGCGTCATAAAATCCTCACGCGTCGTAGAGCGCGTCGATGTGCGCGCACAGCAGGTCACCGACGATGCCCTTGAAGGGCAACGACGACGCGAGCCCGTACACCGGCGCCATGCCGTCTTTTGACGGAGGCTCGTTGCGGACTGCATCGACCGAGGCCGCGAGGTCCGCGAGGAACTGCTCGGCGACGCCCGGCTGCGTGTGCCGCAACGTCACGCACAGGTGAATCGCCGCGGGCTTCTGCAGGCCATTCAAGCTCCAGCCACGCTTCGTCATTTCGTCGAGCACCCGGTACACGTCGAACGAGTCTGACGTGAAGGCGACGACCCACAGCGGGTTGCCGATGACGCGCAGGCCTGAAATCCGCCCGACGCCTTCACGAATCACGCGGCCTGTTTCGAGCACCCGCTTCGTGTTCGCGACGTAGCCCTCCCGGCCCAGCGACAGCATCGTGGCCCAGGCCTGCGCGATGAGCGCGCCGGGGCGGCTGCCGGCGAAGCCCGGCGTGGCGTAGAGCCCGCCGGACCAGTCCGGAGAGATGAAGTACTGATGCCGACGCAGCGCGCGGCCCCGGTACAGCACCACCGACGTGCCCTTGGCCGCGTAGCCGAACTTGTGCGTGTCGGCCGACATCGAGGTGACGCCCGGCAATGAGAAGTCGAAGCGCGGCACGGGAAACCCGGCCTCGTTCGCGAACGCGAGAATGAAGCCGCCCAGGCACGCATCGGTGTGAAAGCCGACGCCCTTCTTGCGCGCGTATTCCGAGAGCGTCTCGATGTCGTCCATGACGCCGTGCGGGTACGACACGGCAGAGCCGACCATCACCAACGTGTCGGAGTTCACCGCGGCCTTCATCTTGTCGACGTTGACGCGGCCATCGGAGTCCATGGGCACGCGGATGAGCTCGACGCCGAGCGTGTGCGCGGCTTTGTCGAACGCCGGGTGCGCCGAGTACGGAGCGACGATGTTGCCGCGCGTGATGCCCTTGCTGCGGCCCCAGTCACGGTACGTCTTCATCGCCAACATGATGCTCTCGGTGCCGCCCGACGAGAGCACGCCGACCACCGCCGCGTCGTCGTCGCTGGTCTTCGCGTCGCCGTGCATCAAGCGGGCGGTGAACGAGACGATGTCGGCCTCGAAGCGCGCCACGCTGGGCCACACGTCGGCGTGCAGCGGGTTGGCCTGCGAGTACATCGCGTAGACTTGGTTGAGGAAGTCGAGGTGCTTCGAATCACCATGGTACACGCCGCCCGACACGCGACCGTCGCGCCACATGGGCGCCTCGCGCGTCGACAGCTCTTTCAACGTGGTCAGCAGTTCGTCGGTGCTGTGTGGCGCGCGCGGCAGCTCGTCGAACGCGAGCTCCGTGGGGCGGTGTTTGCGCACCGAGGCCTTGAGCGCGTCGCTGATTTTCTTCTTCTCACTGCGCACCATTTCGCCGACCACCGGCAACTTCTCGAGCACGCGCTCCAGCTGCCGCGCGATGGAAGGTGGCATGCGCGAGAGCACGGCCTGCGCTGACTTGGGGATCTCCATGATTACGACTCCGAAGAGGTGAAGCGATGCGCCATCGCGCGCCGGTGTTTGAACTCGAGCAGGAACTGCTGAAACCGTGTGTCGTAGAGCCGGGAATGTTTCGTGTCGGGCTCGAAGGTGCGCGCGATGGGCACCAGCGCGCTGACGTCGCTCCACTTCAATTTTTCGAGCGCGACGAGCGCTTGCAGGCCGGCGCCACGCGCGTTGGCCGACTGCGGCGCTTCGACCTGCCGCACCGGGCGACCGAGCACGTCGGCGTGAATCTGACACCACAACGCGGAGCGCGCGCCGCCGCCCACCACCGTCACCGACTCGAGCTTGCGGCCGAGGTTCTCTTCGAGGTGCAGCTGCAGCCAGCGCGTGTTGAAGGCCACGCCCTCGAGCACCGCGCGAAAGAGGTGCCGTTGGTCATGCTCGAGCGAAAGGCCCACGAAGCCGCCGCGCACCAGGCTGTCATCGACGGGCGAACGCTCGCCGTGCAGCCACGGCAGGTACATCAACCCGGCGGCGCCGGGGTTCGCCTGCGCCGCGAGCGTGAAGGTGTCGTCGTACGCCGTCGGGCCGATGCGCGCGCCGAGCTTCTCGACGACCTGCTTCAAGCCGCCCGCCGCAGATTCCTGCTCGTTGCAGAACAGGTAGCGCCCGGGAATCGCCGAGGGCAGCGACGCCATGTTGTGCGTGAGGTCGGCCTTCTTGAACGGCACGTGCGCGAGCAACCACGACGACGTGCCCAGACAGAGGTGCGCCTGGTAGTCGTCGACGGTGCCCGCGCCGATGGCGGCCATGTGCATGTCGGCCGCGCCGGCCACCACCTGCACCGACGTCGAGATGCCCAGCTGCTCGGCCGAGGTCTTCGTCACCGGGCCCAGCACCGACGCCGACGGTACGAGCTCCGGCAGCTTGCTGCGCTCGATGCCCGTCAGCTTCAACAGCCCGTCGTCGTAGCGCACGTCGTTGATGCGGCGGTTGTCGGTGCACCAGTGCGCGACGATTGAATCGAAGCTCGAGGCCGCGCGACCGGTCAGCTTGAGGTTCACCCAGTCTTTGGGCTCGAGCAGCAGGCTCGCCTCGTCGTACGTCGCGCGCTCGTTGGCCTTGAGCCACGCGATGTGTCCGACCGGGTCCTTGCCCGAGAGCGACGGCACGCCGCCGGTCTTGCGCAGCCACGACACGGCCTTCATCGCGCCGTAGCCGTCGACGCTGGGGAAGCCGCCCGCGAGCTTTCGCACTTCATCGCGGCCGCGTGAGTCCATCCAGATGAGGGCGGGGCGCAGCGGCGTGCCTTCTTCGTCGACCGCAACCGTGCCGCCCCACTGCGACGACAGCGCGATGCCGACGACGTCAGCGGCCTTCACTTTTCCCCGGCCCCACAGCGCGTGCGCGGCGGCACACATGGCTTTCCACCAGTCGAGCGGGTGCTGTTCTGCGCCGCCGCCGGGGAGCAACGAGATGTCGAGCGGCACTGTTTCGGAGTCGAGCAGCGCGGCGCTCGACGACAGCACTGCGGCCTTGAGGCCCGAGGTGCCGAGGTCGAAAGCGAGGATGGTGGCGTCGGCCATGAGCGCTTCGGCCATAACACCGTCACCGGTCTGCGCGCGGCATCGCCTGCTCGGATTCAAGGTCGTATGCTCGCGCGCGTGCGGCGGCGGCGTGTCAGGCCATTCGATGAAGTCACTTCGGTGACGACGTCAGCTCCGGGGTTGCCCCGGAGCGCGCTACTCGAGCAACCCATGCAGGGGCGGGCCCACAGTCCACTGTCGTGGACCCCCGGCCTCGCAGAACAAGAGTCGCTGGCTCGCTCGCCGTCCGCACATCTCTTCGAGGCGTCTCATGCGCCGTGACGCTCGTGAGGCGGTCGCCTCTGCGTTCGCTGCGGGGCTCCTCGCTGGCCGTTGGCACCCGCGGTCGCTCCACGCGCGCGGCGGCGCTGCGCTCGGTGTGACCGGCGCGTGGCTCCGTAGAATCGTCAGCAGCGTCATGCAGCGATGGCCGCAGGCTCCGTTGAGTGAGCACCGCGCGCTCACGCGGTTCATCGTCGGACACGAGGCGTTTCGTGAGGCGTGGACGAAGCGCCTGATTCCCCGCGCTGCAGCCAGGCGGTTCCTGTTTCACCCCGAGATGCGACCTGCGCGTTGGCCGGTGCCGGTGTTGCACACGGTCGGCGACGTTGCGTCATGGCTCGAGGTCGACGACGGCGAGCTGCGGTGGTTCGCCGACACTGGCGCTGCGGAGCGACTGCGTTCGAAGGAGGTCGCTCGCCACTACACGCGCGAGTGGCTGCCGCGCGGCGCAAAGTTGCCGAGGCTCCTCGAGGCGCCGAAGTCACGGCTCAAGTCGTTGCAGCGACGCGTGTTGCATGAGCTGCTCGAGGAGTTGCCGGTGCATGACGCGGCGCACGGGTTCGTCGCCGGGCGCTCGGTGCTCACGCATGCGCGACTGCATGTCGGAAGAGCGGTGGTCGTTCGCTTCGACTTGCGACACTTCTTCACGTCGGTCAGCACGGGGCGCGCGTTCGGCGTGTTGCGCGAGCTCGGGTACACGCACGAGGTGTCGGCGGTGTTGCTGGGGTTGTGTACGACGCGCACGCCGTCGCCGGTGCTGCGTGCGTCGCCGATTCCTGACGATGCAGACGGCGCCGTGTTGAACGACCGCTTCTTCATGCTGCGCGCGCTCGACGCGTGGCACCTGCCGCAAGGCGCGCCGACGTCGCCGGCCTGGGCGAACCTGTGTTCGTGGTGGCTCGACGCGCGGCTCGCGAGCTACGCGAAGTCGGTGGGGCTCACGTATTCGCGCTACGCGGACGACCTCGTGTTCTCAGGCGACGCGCAGACCTCGGTGCTGCGGTTGTCGTCGGCGGTCGACACCGTCGCGCGAGACGAGGGCTTCCGCGTCAACGTCGGGAAGACGCGCGTGATGCGCGCAGGACAAAGGCAAGAAGTGACCGGCGTCGTGGTGAATGCGAAGCCCAACGTGCGCCGTGTCGACTTCGACGCGCTCAAGGCGTTGCTCAACCGGTGCGAGACGCGCGGCGCGCTGAGCCAGTCGAAAGGTCCGCTCGACGAGTTCCGCGCGGAGCTCATGGGTCGTGTCGCGTGGGTTGCGCAGCTCAATGCGGCGCGTGGCGAGAAGTTGAAGCGTCAGCTCGCGCGCATCGTGTGGTGACGTCACTCAACGCTTCGTCGCCACGACCTTCACGCCATCGCGCGGTCGCAGCGTAATCAACGGCTCGGGTACAAACGTCTGCCCCGGCACCAGCTCGAGCTTCACCCGCTGCAGCACGGTCGTGAGAATCAACACCGCCTCCACCATCGCGAACGTGTCGCCGATGCACTTTCGCTGGCCCATGCTGAACGGCAGGTACGCGCCGTGCGCGCGGCGCGGGTCTTCGACGTTCCAGCGCTCGGGGTTGAAGGTCAGCGGCGCGTCCCAGAAGTCCGGGTGTCGGTGCAGCGCCCACGGAGAAATGAAGACCATCGAGTTCTTCTTCAGCAACCACCCGTCGACGACCTCGTCCTCCACCACCTTGCGCCCGAGCGACCACACCGGCGGGTAGAGCCGCATGGTCTCCTTCACCACGTTCATCGCGTAGGTGAGCCGCATCGCCTCGGCCATGGTGGGCACCCTGCCCTGCAGCACCCGCTCGGACTCTTCGTTCAACTTCGCGAGCACGTCCGGCGCGTGGCCCAACAACGACATCGCCCACGACAGCGCGTTCGCCGTCGTCTCATGCCCCGCCAGGAAGATGGTCATCACCTCGTCGCGGAGCTGCGCGTCAGTCATGCCTTCACCGCTCTCGGGGTCCCGCGACTCCATCAACATGGCGAGCAGGTCGTTCTTCGGCGGCCCGCCCTTTCGTCGCTCGACGATGACGCCCATCACCACGTCGTCGAGCGCGCGCACCGACTTCTTGAACGCGCGGTTCTGCTTCGTCGGCACCCACTCCGGCGCGGTGAGCGGGTCCAACGTGCGGCGAATCAAGTGCTCGAGCGCCACCGTCAACGCCTGGCCCACACCGTCGGCGTTGCTCATCACGTCGGCCGACAGCAGCGTCTCTCCGACGATGCGCATCGTGCACAGCATCATCTCGTGCGCGAAGTCGAACGGCTCGCCGAGGCTCCACTGCTCCACCATGTCCACAGCCGCGCGCGTCATCGCGTCGCCGAACAGGCCGAGCCGCTCACGATGAAACGCAGGCTGTGCGATGCGGCGTTGACGCTTCCAGAACGTGCCTTCGCTGGTGACGAGCCCGTTGCCGAGCACCATGCGCAACATGTCGTAGCCGCGCGTCTGCTTGACGTAGTTCTTCACGTTGGTGACGAGCACGTGCTCCGCCAACCGTGGCGTGCCCAGCACGTAGCCGTCGAACCTCGGCAGCGGCAGCAACACGATGGGGCCATGGCGCAGCGTCGCCCGCTCCATCACGCCCAGCGGGTCGGCCTGCAGCTCCGGCAACACACCAATCAACGGCTTGCCACCAGGGTACGAGTGCGGAGTCATATTCAAAATGATGTGAGTAAAAGCTCATGTTCACAACTCGCATTCCCCGAGTGAGACGAGCGCCATGCCCCGCACCCGCGTCGATTCCCCCCGCAAGAAACCGAAGCAGGAGCGCGCGAAGGACACCGTCGACGCGATTCTGCGAGCCGCTGCTCACATTCTTCGAAGCCACGGCTGGGACGCCTGCAACACCAACGCGGTGGCGAAGCGGGCCGGCGTGTCCATCGGGTCGCTGTACCAGTACTTCCCCTCGAAGGAGGCGCTGCTCGCGGCGCTCGCGGAGGAGCACGCCGAAAAAGGCCAGCAGGTGTTGATGCGCGCGGTGACGGCGGCGAGCGAGCACCCGATGTCTTTCGACGACACGGTTCGTCACTACATCCGCGCGATGGTGGCGTTGCACGCCGTTGACCCGAAGCTGCAGCGCGTGTTGAGCGACCAGGTGCCGAAGCTGCGCACCGGCTTGAATGTGGTGCGGCGCGTTTCGAAGCAGTCGGCGGCGCTGGTGCGTGGGTGGCTCGAGACGCAGCGCGCGCACCTGCGTGACGTCGACCTCGACGTGGCGACGTACGTGTTGGTGACGTCGGTTGAAGCCGTGGCGCTGCTGCAGGTGCTCGAGCGGCCGACGCGGTTGACGCAGGAGGTGTTGGTCGACGAGCTCAGCGCGCTGGTGTTGGGTTACCTGCGCCCGCGTTGATTAACGGCGACGAATGGTGATGCCCTGCGAGTAGCGGAAGACGCCCCAGGCCACGCACGCCATCGACGCGAGCCCGCCAATGCGCACCGCATAGAAGCCGACGTCTTCGGGGAGGTTGGCGAGGCCTGTTTCGCTCATCACCGCGCCGATGCCGAGCGCGAGCAGAATCGCGGCGCCGAAGCCCATCCAATACAGGCCGACGACGGTCGGCGGGCCCGTCAGGCCGATGTCGCTCAAGGTGAAGGTGCTGGGTGAAAGCACGTTCATGCCCGGCGAGAGCTGCGCCGACGGGAGCTCCTGCGGCATCGCGCCCATCACGCTGTTGATCAACACGTTCGCCGACTCATCGTCGAGGCCGTCGGCCTTCAGCTTCTCGACCATCTCCGGGCGCGGGAGGTTCTGCGTCTGCCACAGGCGCACGCGCTCGTAGCGGGTGGCGTTGGGCTCGCTCGGCGCGGCGGTGGTGGGTTCGGTCGCGTCGCTCACGAGCACGACGGTGCGGCAGCCGCGCGGACGTGTCAATCCACGTTTGTGGACGGTGTCTCCGCGTAACGCATTGATTCAATTGGCTCTTCGGTTGGCGCGCCGGCTGCTCATGCACCGTGCTCCCACGCAGTACCCACGGAGCCCACCATGATGACCCGCCTCGTTGTTGCCCTCTCGTTTTCGCTCGTCGCCTGCGGTCAGCCGGTTGATGAGAACGAAGTCACCGTCGATTCGAGTGACTCGCTGTTGTCGACGCAAGCCGCCGAAGACGCGCGCCGTGAAAGGACCGCCAACGTCGGTGAAGAAGCGCAGGTCGCGAGCCTGGACATCCTCCCGCAGGAGCGCGTGTTGTTCGTCACCGTCTCGGAGGCGATGTCGGCCGACGTGCTGCTCTCGCGCCTCGACGTGGGCCGCTTCTCGTGGCGCTGCGAGGTCTCGACCTGGAAGAGCGACGTCGTCGCGCAGCTCTCGTGCACCGAGTTGACGCCGTCGCGTGGCGCCGAAGCGCGCGTCCTGCCCTGGTTCATCGGCCGGACCGAAGGCGTCGCGTACATCGAAGTCCGCTGAGCGACTCCCATGCGCGCGCTCTCGCTTGCAGTGTGTTCGGCGTCTCTCGTCGCTTGTTCTTCAGGGTACGTGCCGGAGCCCACGCCGGTGACGCCGACCGCGCCGCAGCCGACCGCGCCGACGGTCACCACCGGCACTGTCTCTGGTGAAGTGCGCGTGTTCGCGTCGTCGGCGTCGACGCAAGGCGTTCGCAGCCGCAGCTCCGTCGTCGACGCGTTTCGTGCCGAGTCGCCGGGCCGGGTCGAGCGCGCGGGGCCTCCGATGCCCACGCGAGGCGACGACGTGCAGAAGCAGGAGCGCCCGGCGGTGAAGCGCCAGTCGCCCATTCGTGCCGGAGAGCTCATCGTCGGGCTCGAAGAACCCCGCGATGACGCGGACGTGCTGCGCCGCCTGAATGCGGAGCGCTTCGGCTGGCGTTGCGAAGTGCGCGCGTGGGCCAGCGAGACGATGGCGTTGTTGAGCTGCACGCACCTCGACGGCAGCCCGCTCTCGGACAACGAGACGCGCGGCGCGACAGACCTGCTCGGCAAGCCGGCAGGCGTGAAGTTCATCGAGACCAACGGCCTCGCCCAGGCGCTGCGCCTGCCCAACGACACGATGTACGCGCAGCAGTGGCACTACCGCGCCATGGGCCTGCCCGCCGCATGGGACGTGACGGTCGGCGCGAGCGACGTGGTGGTGGCGGTGCTCGACACCGGCATCAGCGCGCACCCTGACCTCGTGGCGAACCTCGTGCCAGGCATCGACCTGATTTCCGACGCGGCCATGGGCGCTGACGGCAACGGCCGCGACGACGACCCGACCGATACGGTTGGCGTCTCGTGGCACGGCACGCACGTGGCGGGCACGGTGGCTGCGGCGACGAACAACGGCGTTGGCGTGGCCGGCGTGGCGTGGAACGCGAAGGTCTTGCCGGTGCGGGTGCTGGGCGCCGGCGGCAGTGGCACGAACTTCGACATCATCTCCGGCGTCACCTGGGCGACCGGCGGCGCGGTGCCCGGCGTGCGTACCAATGCGAACGTGGCGCGCGTGGTGAACATGAGCCTGGGCGGCGACGGCGCTCCGAGCATGGCGTACCAGACGGCCATCGACGCAGCGACGGCACGGGGCGCCATCATCGTGGTGGCTGCAGGCAACGAAGACGAAAACACGGCCAACAAGCTCCCGTGCAACCAGACCTCGGTCATCTGCGTCGCGGCCACTGATGCGCGCGGCAAGGCGACGGCCTACACGAACTTCGGCGCGCAGGTGACCCTGGCCGGGCCCGGTGGCGCGCTCGACCGCGACGACGACGGCGACGGCAAGCCTGACGGCGTGCTCTCGACGAGCGGCGGCGGTGCGTACACGAGGTTGCAAGGTACGAGCATGGCGACTCCGCACATCGCCGGGCTGGTGGCGCTGATGAAGACGCTGCGCCCGTCGCTCACGTTCGCAGAAGCGCGCGCGGCGTTGGTTGCTTCAGCGACGCCCGTCTCCAACTGTGCAACGAGCTGCGGCGCAGGTCTGGTTGACGCGGCCAAGGCGATTGCGTCGCTTGAGACGCAGCCGTCGGGCATGGGGCGACTCTCGTTGAGCGCGTCGGCACTGGTGGTGACGGCCGACGAGCCGTCGGCGACGGTGCGGTTGAGCAACATCGGCAACGCGCCGCTTGGTGTGTCGCTGCGTGGTCCCTCGGCGCAGGTCGCGAATATCGAGTGGTCTGCGACGGCGGTGCCGTTGCCGGTGCCCGCGGGCCAAGCGGTGTCGGTGAACCTCACGTGGCGCGGCTCGTTCTCGCAAGACCTCGACGTGCCGATGACGTTCCACAGCGAGTCGGGTGAATCGGAGCTGCTGCTTCGCGTTCGTCGCCCGCGCGTGGTGCCGACGACCCAGGTGCTGTTGGTCTCGAAGAACGCTCAGGGGAAATGGGTCGCGGCGGCGCGCACCAACGCGGCGGCCGACGGCAAGTTCGTGCTCCGCAATGTGATGCCCGGTGCGTACTACCTGGTCGCGTATTCCGACGATGACGGTGACGGCACGTTCGAAGCGCACGAGGGTCGAGGCGGTTGGCCCAACAGCGTCGACGAGAAAGAAATCAACGTCACCGCGGGCAGCGTCATCGCTGACAGAAACTTCACCGTCTCTCCAGTGGAGGGCGTCAGCGTGACCATCGGGCTCTCGTGCGTGTCGTCGACGGAGTGCCAGTTCGGCGACTACTGCTCGGTATGGCCCGACGGGTATTGCACGCGCGCGTGCACTGAAGGTGGCTGCGGTGCAGGCGCGACGTGCCTGACGTTCTCGGACAACTCGAAGGCGTGCGTGGCGACGTGCAATGCGCCAGGTCAGGGCCGGGGGTCGTGCCGTGACGGGTATACGTGCACGCCGACCGGCTCGAGCACGGGCGTGTGTATTCCGTGAGTGCGTCGCGAGTGCTCAATGTGGCGTCACGCACGTATTGGTGGGGCGCCTTGAGCTCTCGCGGCTGAGTGCCGCATGCGCCGTTCCGACGAGCAGTCGCTCGCGATTTTCTGCAGCTGCAAACGACGAAGGCGTGTCTTCGCGCCGCACGACGGCTGGCTGCGTGCACGCGACGTCGAAAACTCTCGCTGAGCGGACTTTTTCGACCTCGCGCGTCGCCATGGCGATAGCGCGTTGCGTCGCGTCAGTGATGCGCTCGCGAGGAAGCGCCAGCGCCGCGGTGGGACGAGTTCTTCCGACGAGACTCCTGCGGCGCGGAACCGACTGTTTTCACACGGTTCGAGGTTGGCATCAGCGGTGAACTGCTTCGTGGCGAACCTTCAACGGAGAATCGCCATGAAGCAGACCCTCATCGTCGTCGCGTTGTGCAGCTTGTTCTCGTGTGGTGCCGACACGAATTACTTCGGGCGCCTTCACCAATCGACCGTCGCCGGTGAAGCGAGCTCGCGGAGTTCCCGTTCAGTTTCTGTGTCGTTCGATGCCCTGAACAACACGCTTCACGTCGACGGGCTCGACGCGCCATTCACCACCGCGCGTGAAGCGGAGCGCAGTGCGTTCGAAATCTCGTCAGGTGGCGACGTGCTTGGCGGCCTCGGCACGGTCAACCCGATGGAGCTCTCGTTCTCGGTGCTGCTCGTTCGTCGCTCCTGGCCGTATGGGTTCATCACGATGACCTTCGATGGCTCCCGCAGTGAGACGCCCAAAGAGTCAGAACCGGAGACCATCGTTCCAGTCGCTGCTCCGACGTTCTGACGACGCGGAGGCTCAGCGGCGCCAGTGTTTCACGGGCGTACGACGGCTGGCGCCAACCCGCCGAAGTTCTTCGAGGTGGGCTTCGGCGGCCTCGGCCGTGTTGGTGGCTTCGTCTCGCACTCGCTGCTCGCGTCGCACGGCTGCATCGAGCTGCGAGACAGCCTCTTCGAGCGCGCGAACCGTACGTGCGGCGGTGGCCAGGTCGGCGCGCAGGCGCTCCGCGGTGGCTTGCCGCGCTTGTGCGGCTTCACGTTGGGCCTCGCGCCACGCGCGGAGGTCACGCTCGAGCTGGGAGATCTCCGCGTCGATGTCATCGACCGCGTCACTCATCGACAGTGGCCGACGAGCATCGACAAAGAGAAGAGCGAGGTAGCGAGCAAAAATGACCAGACGAATGACGAAGGTTTGACGGGTGGGAACCTGCGCCAGTCGTCAGGGGGCGCGAGTTGCTCGAGCTCTGCGACGGCGCGTCGCGCGGCGGTCGCGCGTGTCAGCGCATGCCGCGATTCTTCCTGGGTTGTCGCGAGGTCTACGTCGAGCGCGGTCTTGCGAGCCTTCAGCGCAGCCGCGCGCGCGGTGAGTTCCGCCAATTCTCGCTGCAGTGCTTCGAGCGTTTCGTCGATGACGGCTGGCTGCGCACGCTGGTCGCGGAGCTCGGACTGCAGCTGCTCGAGGCTGGCGCGGCGTTCGCGGGTGCTCACGAAGGCAGTCGAACATGATCGCGTGGACCCGGACAGACGCGTTCGGGGCGATGACGCGCTCGCGTGACGTGAAACGAGCTGCGTGAACGAGCTGCGTGAAACGGACAGACGCGTTCGGGGCGATGACGCGCTCGCGTGACGTGAAACGAGCTGCATGAAACGAGCTGCGTGAACGAGCTGCATGAAACGAGCTGCATGAAACGAGCTGCATGAAACGAGCTGCATGAAACGAGCTGCATGAAACGAGCTGCATGAAACGAGCTGCGTGAAACGAGCTGCGTGAAACGAGCTGCGTGAAACGAGCTGCGTGAAACGAGCTGCGTGAAACGAGCTGCGTGAAACGAGCTGCGTGAAACGAGCTGCGTGAA
>JAMHXF010000095.1:0-4997 GCA_035910535.1 Archangium sp.
CGCTCGACGTCGTTGCCGCGATTCTCGACGCGAGCGGCGATGCGCCTGGCTCGTCGTCGTCGTCGTCGTCGTCGTCATCGTCGTCGTCGTCGTCAACCAAATTTAAAGTCGACGCCGATGCGACGCGGAGGCCGGATTGACGTCTTTCGATCTCGTTCAAATTGAACGACCCCGTTTCGCCGAGAGCAGAACTGAAGTTTATGAGGTCACTCTTTTGAAGAGGTTAAATCAAACTCGAAGAGTTTCATTGGGCCACGTTGCTCTTCGTGGTCTGCCACTGGTTAAGGAACTCGCGCCAACGGGGGTGACCGTGGGAGATGGTCACGTGGTCGTGGTGCTGGGCGCGCGAGCGGCCCAGGACCAGGAGTTCGGGGCGCGCGGCGGTGGCGGGCAAGTGCGTCAGTGCGACGAAGTCGTCGGGCACCAGCGCGTTGATGCGCGCGATGCGGAGACGGGTCTCCGCGGCTTGGCGCGCGGCGAGGGCCGCGTCGGCTGCCGATTGCTGTGCGGCGATCGACGAGGCGGCTGGTCGTGTCAGCGAGTTTGTCTGCTGCTGTTTCGCTACGACCGCCTGCTCTGCCGGCAGCAGTAGGCGCGGGTCGTGGCGTCCAGTCCAGCCGGCGGCGCCGGGCTCGAGCGTGTCGGGCGACGGCGTTTCGACCGCGGGGGGCTCGACGGCCTGGAGGCGGTTGACGCTGACCCAGCCCGCGTCGCTGCCGTTGACGGTGCGGACGAGGCGCGCGCGGCGGTCGTTGCGCTCGGCGACGACGTAGGGGCCGCTCTGACGTTGGATGTTTTGCCATTTCGTTGGCGCTGTCTTGTCGTTGTTGTCGAGCAAGACGTAGGCGCCGACGACGACGTCGTCGCGTGATTGACCGACGACGCGTCGATGGCGCTGGTTGCGCTCGATTGAGCGCTGGCGGGCTGCGGCGGCGGCGACGCCCAGCTTGGCGACGTTGTCGCCGACGAGCGAGCTGAACGCGCGCTGTTCGGCGGGCGTGGCTGGCACGGCTGGCTCGCCTTTCGCTTGGCGGTAGCGTGCCACGTTGCCAAAGAGTCGTTGTGCCGCTGCCAAGATCGGCGGCGTGCCGTGAAAGAGCTCGAACGCCGAGAGGCCGCCTCGCGCAAAGAGCGATGGGGCGACGTTGACGCTGCGTGTGGCGTCGTGGAGAGCGAGGTGCCACGGTCGGCGCGTCGCCTGGAAGGCGGTGAGGAGGTGGCGTTTGATGACGCCGACGCGCCATTCGGCGATGCCTTGCGCGCCGTGGTTGTGCGCCGAGTGCACGACGAGCTGCGAGCCGATCGACGCCAGGTAGGCGCGGAAGGCCTCTGACGTGAAGGTGCGGCCCTGGTCGACTTCGACGAAGCGGGGGATGTCCCACTGGGCGACGACCGCTTTGAGGGCATGCACCGCGCTGTCGGCCGAGAAGTCGGTCACCGGGATCGTGTTTGTCATGCCCGTCGCGCAGCACGCGACGATGAAGAAGCCGGCAAAGTCGGTTTTGCCGGGCTTCGGCATTGGCACTGCGTCCATTTGGACTGCCTCTGCTCGGAGCAGGTGGTGTGGTTGCACACCCAGGTCCGAGTTTGGCTTTTGCGCTTTGCGCGTCTTGCAGAGCATGCAGGCGTCGACGACGCGTTTGACGTCGTCGGCTTGACCTGGCCACCACGAGCACGCTTCGGCTTGGCAGACCGAGAGTGCGGGCCCGTGGTGGCCGCCGTCGGTGCCGTCGTGCGCTGCGTGCGCGAGCTCTTCGCGGTAGCACGTTGGTGCGACGACGAAGCTGCGGCCGGTCTGGTTGGCGACGCGCAAGACGCCGTATTTGTCGAGATACGGTCGCATGCCTTGCACGTCGGTGTTGTTCGACGCCGCGTCGCGGTAGATCGCAAGGGAGGGATCGTCTGCTTGCTGGGCGACGAGGGCGGTGGTTGCCTTGTCCTTGGGCAGGTTGCGCAGCTCAAGTTGCAGTGCTTGAGCTTCGGACATCGGCGGTGCGCCGAGTGGCGGCGCGTCGGTCTGCGGCGGCGGCAGCGGACGAGGCGGGTTGGCGGGCGCTTTCGGTTGGCGTTGTGCCGACGTGTCTGCAGTCGCGGCGGCCGGTGGCGGCGCTCGAGCGGCGGTCGGCTCTGCCGGCTTTTGCGTCTGGTGCGGCGGCGACGGGGGTGCGCTCGACTGTGCCGAAGCGAGTGCTGGAGTCGCTGTCGGCGGGAGGTCGGCGTCGGCGTCGGGGGGCGGGATGGTGCCTGCCGACAGCTCGGTCTCCTCGTCGAAGAAGTCGTCTTCGGCGGCGAGCGCGTTGGCGAGCGCGCCGTTGTTGGCGTCGCTGTCGTTGTCGCTGTCGTCGTCGTCGTCGTTGTCGTCGGTGACGAGTGCTGCGATCCGGTCGGTGAAGTCGACCTGGCGCGACAGTGCGTCGGCGACGAGGTTGGACGTTGACGGCACGTGTTTGACGGAGAATGGCAGCGCCTGCAGGTCGTCGACGGCGGCGCGCAGTGCTGCCTTCTTGTTTTCGAGCGGCATGCGCATCAGCGCGGCTGCTGTCTGGTTGTCGGTTTGGACTGTGACGGGTGACGAGCCGTCGAACAGCAGGTCGCGGTTGTCCTTCAAGGCCGTGACGATGGCCGTGACTTCGAGTTCTGGCACGGTGCGTCGGGGTGCGCGTTCGTGCACGGCGAGTCGGCGCCCGCCGAAGCGTATGGCGCGCGGCTTGCCGTCGACGATTTGCTCGATGACGTAGCCAACGGCTTCGCCGCTGGCGTCGGTCGACACGACGAACGGAGCGCCTGGCACTGGCGCGGCCAGCGTGGCGTGATTGCGCACGGCGTCGAGACAGGCGTCGAGTGCCGTCTGCGCTTCGCCGGACCACGCGAAACCGTGTGGGCGCGTGAGCGGCGCGAGCGGCGCTGACAGGATGTTGATGCGCGGCACGAAGGAGGAGTAGACGCGCACGAGTCCGAGTATTCGGAGCAGTTCTTCGCGCGTGCGCGGCGTTCGCATCTGATCGAGCGCGGCGATGCGCGACGCCAGCGGCTTGTAGTAGCCTGGGCCGACTGTGTGGCCGAGTAGCGTCGTTTCGACGCGATTGAAGCGCGACTTGGCCGCGTTCACGGTGATGTTGTGGCGCAGGCACATGTTGACGAATTCGCGGAATTGCGCGACGAAGGCTGCGCCGTCGTTGTGCGTCCACGAGATGTCGTCGATGTACGCCTTGGCTGGGAGCGACGCTGTTGCCAGCGCTCTCTCGATGAATGAGAGGGCCGTGGCGTGCGCGTCGACGAGGCCCGGCGGCATGCGTAGCCACTGCACGCGGCGCGTCGGGCTCACGGCTGTGGTCGACAAGTGCTGTGATCCCGCTGCGAGCGGTATCGACAGGTAGAAATTGCTCAGGTCCGCGACCGAGCGGCGGGCGCCTCGACTCGCAGCGACGAGCGTCGCCGGAATGAGTGGGATGTCGTGCCGCCGCGCGTCGGTCTCGTCGTTGAGCTGTCGCGCGTCGATTGTGACGCGCTCGCCCGACACGTTTCCGGCCGGGTCGTACTTGGGTACGAGGAGTGGCAGCAGCTGGACGTCCGACTGCGTGCCGGGTGGCAGCGTCTTGACGAAGCCAGCGTGCTCGAGTTCGTCGAAGAACGCATCGACGACGGCTTGGCGTTTGGCCGGCCGCGGCGGTGCTGGGCGCCAGACGTTTGACAGTTTGGCGTTGGCGCGCAGGCGAATGTCGTGCTGCGCGCCGACGACGGCCAGCGGCAGGCGCCGGCCGGGCGACTCTTTGCCGATGACCAGCTCCGCTTTGTCGAGCGCGCGGCAAAGGCCTCTTATGGAGGCGATTTGCTGCGACGAGAGGTTGGTTGTGTCGATTTTGTCGAACAACTCGTCGGCTGGCGAGGCGAATTTGTGTGCTGGGCTTGGGCGCGTGGGCGCGGCCGTGAGGCCGGTTGCGCTGGGCACGAGGCTGATGCCGAGCGCGCCGAGCGAGGCGGCGCCGAGCACCAGTGGTGCGAACAGGTTGGTGAGCACACGCACGTCTCGGAGTTGGTGGCGTTTGCCGTTGGCGACCAGCCAGACGTAGCGCACGACGCCGGCCACGGCGAGGGGCGTGCCCGTGGCGCTTGCGATCGACGGTTTTTTGTTCTCGACGATCGGCAGTTGCGCGGCGCGCGCCGTTTCGAGGTCGATGGCGTCCACCGACGCCTGGCTGTCGGCGCCCGCTTTGATGTCGAGTTGGCGGCGGCCGTGGATGCGCACGTCGACGGTTGGCATTGCTTGGTTGTTCGTCGACGTTATGCCCGCGAGTCTTTCAATCTGGTCGGGAGCGGTGCTTTGGTGAGTCGTACCACCTATGTGCTCTTCGTACGACCCCCTGCCCGCTCCCGCGACAGATTTTTTACTCTTGGGTTTGTTGTTGACGTGGTGATGATGCTTGCCGTTGTTGTTTTTGCGCGGGCGATCGACGTCGGCGGGCTGGTGACTGCTTTGGTGGACGAATGTGGCGTCGAGGTGTTGGACGATGGTGGCAGTCGTTGTGCGGAACGCTTGCGGTGGCGGGTCTTGGTACGCGACGGTGGTGAGGGCGGCGACCTTCTCGATCGGCACCGCGTAGTGCTCTTGGAGCAGGTCGACGAGGTTGATCGGGCAGATCACGCCCGTCATCTGCTCGTACATCGCGCACAGGCGTCGCCAGTAGGAGGCCGGGGGCTCGCCGGAGTTCGGCTCGGGATTGCCAAGGCGGAGGCAGAGCGTCGTGGCGAGCTTGCCGAAGATTGGCGGCAGCAGCGGGCCGCCGTCGGCTGTGTCGAAGTCGGTGACGGACGCGCTGGCGAGCGCGCGCTGTGCGATCGAGTTGTCGCTGAGGAGCTCTTCGAGGACGAAGTGGCGGACGGGGCCGGTGTCGGAGATGCGATGCTGTCGGCATGCGTTGTTGGTGCGCTCGAGAATTTCGAGCAGCACTGGCGCGGAGAGCTGTGTCGAGTTGAAGTCGGGGAAGTGCCGGCTGACG
>JAMHXF010000096.1:0-1054 GCA_035910535.1 Archangium sp.
ACCCCATCATCCCGTGCAACCTCTGCGGCTCGCAGCCGGGCCTCGCGCGCGACCAGATGAGCGCACTGCTCGCGCAGCTCGAGGCCGCGCAGCCCAACGTGCGCCAGGTGATGCTCAACGCCCTGCGCAACGTGCGACCGACGCACCTGCTCGATCAAGACGTGGCGCGGGCGTGGCGCGAACGCGCGGCCGACATTCGCCCCGACGCGGAGCACACGGCGCGCGAGGCGCACGCGCAGGCGCTCCCGGTGGAGTCGCGCGCGCTGCGTCGATTGCCGGTGGTGGAGTGAGAAGCGCTACTGCTTCTGGTCGGCGCGCCACTTCTGAATGCGGCGCCAGAAGAGCTCGGTGAAGGCTTCGACCTCGTGGGCGGGGAAGAGCGCGGCGACCTTGAGGCGCACGGCGTCGCGGGCGTCTTGCGTGGCGAAGAACTCCCACACAACCTCGTCGAGGTGGCCGAGGTGCTTCGCGCAGAACTCTTCGAAGCGCGCGGTTTCGAAGCGCTCGTCGGCGATGCGGGCGTACCCGTCGAGCTTCTCCTCGAACGAGATGTCCTTCGCGGCGATGGCGTAGAAGGGCTCCCAGTCGAGGGTCTTGCGCATCTTGCGCTTCGTCGCCGCGCAGAAGATCGACCAGCGCAGGTACGACTTCACCAGCCACGGGAAGTGGTAGTGCAGCGACGTCACCTGCGAGTCGGGGCACGGGTTCGCGAAATCGATGGGGTGCCACACGCCGTTGGCGCGCAGCGACTCGCACGAGTTGAACTCCCACCCGAAGAACGCGTTGATCGTCATCGTGATCTTGCGGAGGTGGTCCCACTCGGCCTGCGAGATGAAGTCCTTCTCCATCGTGTAGCGGTCGTGGAGCGGCGCGTCGGCGTTGTAGAGCACGCAGTGAGCCTGCGGGCCGAAGCCGATGCAGCGCACGAAGCGGTCGTAGTCCTTCACCGCGGCCTGGAGGTGCATCACGGCCTTGCCGCTGTCCTCGTAGGCCCGCCACGCAGCGCGCTCGTTCGCCACGCGCGTCACGGCCCTCCATCCGCCGCCGTCGTAGG
>JAMHXF010000097.1:0-104045 GCA_035910535.1 Archangium sp.
CAAACCGCCCCATGGTCGAGAGCACGGACTTCGCGCAGGTGATGAGGGAAGCCGAAGACATCGCCGGGAGCGTGAGCCAGAAGCTCACGACAGCGCACGTGCTGCTGGCGATGTTCACGGTCGAGAACCGCGCGGCGATGCTGCTCACCGAGAAGGGCGTCAACGAAGACGTGCTGCTCGAGCTGCTCACGCGCGCGCCCAGCGAGCCCGACGGCAACGTCAAGGAGCTGCGCGAGAAGGGCAAGGAGATCGCGGCGAACTGCGGCTCGCCCGAGGCCGACTGTCTCCACGCGCTCATCGCGATGACGCGCGTGCGCTGCGCCGCACAAGACCTGCTGTTCAAGACGGGCATGGATCTCACGGCGCTGCGCAACAAGGCGCTCTCGTACTTCACGTCGGGGCGCATGCCGCGCCGGTTGATGCTGCAGCGCGAGCTGCCGCCCAACGTGCCGCGCGCGTCGTCAGGGCGCCCCGTCGGCGCGCCGCCCCTGCCCTTTGCGCCGCCCTCGCGCACCACCGCGACCGTGCAGCCGCCGCCGAAGCCAGCGACGCTCAAGCCGCCGCTGTCGATTCGGGATCTCGTCGACGACGTGAGCGAAGACGACGTGGCCGAGCTGCAGTCGATGCCGCCGCCTCCCGTTGCCCCTGCGCATGTCCCAGCGCCGCAGCCCTCGGTGATGTCGGGCAAGTGGCAGCTCGACCCGCGCACGTTCCCGTTGCTCACGCAGCTGGGCAAGAACCTCACGGCGCTCGCGCGCGAAGGTAAGCTGGACCCCGTCGTCGGCCGCGCGCGGGAGATCGACGAGATCATCGACATTCTCGGCAAGCGTCGAACCAACAACCCGGTGCTGCTCGGTGAGCCCGGCGTCGGCAAGACTGCGGTCGTCGAAGGCGTCGCGCAGCAGCTGGCGATGTTGAAGGGTCCGCTCGGAGATCGCCTGATCATCGAGCTCGACATGGGCACGCTGGTCGCCGGCACGCAGCTGCGTGGCTCGTTCAGCGAGCGCCTCAACGCGCTCAAAGACGAAGTGAAGAGCGCCTCGAAGGTGGTGGTCTTCATCGACGAGATCCACACGTTGATGGGCGCCGGCTCCACCGGTGACGGCCCGCAAGACGCCGCCAACGAGCTCAAGGCCGCCATGTCGCGCGGCGAGTTCCCCTGCATCGGCGCGACCACGCACGACGAGTACCGCAAACACCTCTCGAACGACCCCGCGATGGAGCGCCGCTTCACGCCCGTGTTCGTCAACGAGCCGTCGGTACCTGACACCGTCTACATCTTGAGCGGCGTCATCGGCCGCTACGAGCAGCACCACCGGCTCAAGTATTCGCCCGAGTCGCTGCAGGCTGCGGCGTCGATGTCGGCGAAGTACATCACCGACCGCTTTCTGCCCGACAAGGCGATCTCGGTGCTCGATCTCGCCGGCTCACGCTGCCACCGCGAAGGTCGCACGCTCGTCGAGCCCTCAGACGTCGCGCGCGTCGTCGCCAAGATCGCGCAGCTGCCCGAAGAACGGTTGCTGATGAACGACTCGGCGCGGCTGCTGTCGATGGAGAGCGATCTGCGCAAGAAGGTCATCGGTCACGAAGAGGTGATCGACCGCGTCGCGAAGGTCATTCGTCGCAACTACGCCGGCTTCTCGTCGCGCCGCCCCATGGGCTCGTTCTTGTTTCTCGGGCCGACGGGCGTGGGCAAGACCGAGATGGCGCGCGGCCTCGCCGAAGTCGTCTTCGGCTCGCGCGACGCGATGATCCGCATCGACATGTCGGAGCTGTCGGAAGGTCACGGCGTCTCGAGGTTGATCGGCGCGCCGGCCGGCTACGTGGGCTTCGGCGAAGGCGGGCAGCTCACCGAGCCCGTGCGTCGAAAGCCGTCGTCGGTCGTCGTGCTGGACGAGATCGACAAGGCCAACCGCGAAGTGTTGATGCTGCTGTTGCAGGTGCTCGAAGAGGGCCGCCTCACCGACGGCAAGGGTCGCCACATCGACTTCTCGAACACCATCGTGATCCTCACCACCAACCTCGGCGCCGAAGCGTTCTCGGCGAAGACGCGCTCCATGGGCTTCGGCAACGAGGCCGTCGCGGTCGCTGCGGACAAGGCGGCAGCTGACTCGGCGCGCAAGGCGCTGCCTCCGGAGTTGTGGAACCGCATCGACGAGCGCTGCGCGTTCAAGCCGCTGCGCGAGATCGAAGTGGCGAAGATCGCCGAGCTGCTGCTCGCCGAGTCGAGCAAGCGCCTGCAGACTGAAAAAGGCATCGCCTACGTGGCGACGAATGACGTGGTCGAGCACCTGCTCAAGAGCGGCGGCTTCGACCCGACGCTGGGCGCGCGGCCCATGCGTCAGACGGTACAGCGCCTCGTCGAAGGGCCGCTGGCCGAGCGGATTCTGGCCGGTGAGTTCGCCGAGGGAGATCAGGTGCGTGTGGAAATGTTGTCGGGCGAGCTGCGGTTCGAGGGCGTGACTTGAAGAAGAAACCCGTCAAACGCGCGGCCCCGCGCAAGCCAAAGGTTCGCCCGGCAACGAGCCCGTCGGTCGTCATCGTCGGCTTCGGCCGTATCGGCGGTGCCATCGCGCTCGGGCTCAAGGCCGCGGGCTGGACCGTGGCGACGCTGCCCCGCTCGGCCGACGCCGTGCGGCGCGCGGCGGCGCTGCGGGTCACGCTGGCCGATCACGACGATCTCCGCGCGGCGAAGCTCTGCATTCTCGCCGTGCCTGACGCCGCCGTTCACGCCGCGATGGACCTGGTCGAGGAAGATCTCGGCCCCGGCACGGCGCTGGTGCACTGCAGCGGTGCGTTGCCGTTGACGGTCTTCTCGACGGCGAAGACGAAGCGCGAGTTCGGCTCGTTTCACCCGCTCGCGGCGGTCTCAGACCCCAGAGATTCGCTCGACGGCCACACCGTTGCGTTGGCGTCGACCAGCCGCGAGCTCCACGCGCTGCTGGTGAAGATGGCCGCCGCGCTGAACATGACGCCGCTCGAAGTTCCCGAGACCGGCCGCGCGGCGTACCACGCGGGCGCAGTGCTCTCGGCCGGGCTGCTGGTCTCGCTGCTCGACGGCGCGATCTCCGCGCTGCAGGAAGCCGGGCTGAATCGTGACGACGCGCTCAAGGCGTTGTTGCCGCTCTCGAAGTCGGCGCTGCGCGGCGCTGAAACGCGCGGGCTCGAGAAGGGCCTCACCGGGCCGGTCGTGCGTGGCGACGTGAGCGTGGTGCAGTCGCACCTCGAAGCGCTGCCGCCCGAGCTGGGCAGCCTGTATCGCCTGCTCTCGCGCCGTGCGTTGCGCCTGACGCCAGCGCTGCCGCCTGAAACACGCCTCGCGCTCGAGCGGCTGCTGGCCTGATTCGCGGCGTTGCGACAAACGCGTCGCACGGCCACCACCGCGAACTGGAGCCAGTTGCGACCAGAGCTGCGCGCCACTCGCGTCAGCTCACTGCCGAGGAGAACCACGAGCAGCCGCTCGTACGTCGTGTCGGCAAGACGAAGCGCTTCGAGCGGTGTTCCCGCGGCGAAGACACGCAGCGCCCCGCCTCATGACGACCTTCGAGCCTTCGGGCGCAGGCTGCGCATCACCACCTCGATGTACGCGTCGGTCTCTGCATCGGTCAGTGCGCGGTCGAGCTGCAACGAGCGATTGGCAACGAGGTCAAAGAGCATCTCGGTCAACAACGACGGAGAATCGTCCGGGCCCGCCTCGCCCCGCCCCTGAGCACGCGCGAAGGCCTCGATCAGCGGCCGCATGGCGAGCTCCCGTGAACTCCGCTGCAAGGCGCGAGCGACGTTGGTCGTCGAAGCACGCGCGACCTCCCGCTGCGCCGGCGTCTCGAGGTTGTGCGTCAACAGGCTCAGCAACTGACGCAGATCTTCGCGAAGCGTCGCCGCAGGCGGCGCCGCGATCAGCCGGTTCTGCATCTGCTCGACGAGCGCAGCCACCAGCGAGAACTTGTTCGGCCAGCGCCGGTAGACCGTGGTGCGGCTCACCTTCGCGCGCCGAATGACCGCGTCCATCGTCAGGTTCGCGTAGCCGCCGCGCCCCAGCTCGGCCAACGCCGCGTCGAGCACGGTCTTCACCACCCGCTCACTGCGTGCGCCCTGTCGTTCACCCGTCGTCCGTCGCGTCGCGCGTGCCACGCGCCGAACTTCCGTCACTCGGGGATCTCGCGCCAGAAGTCTCTACTCAGCGCGTCAAACAAAAAACACGTCATAGCCTTTCTTAACAAAAACAACCCCGACAAACCTCGACTGGAGCAAAGCACGTCAGTACTAAATGGCTACAGCACGTATCCTTACGACGTTTTACCCCCACTCAACTGAGAGGTCGCGATGTCGAAGAACGAGAAGCCGAAGTTGGAACCCCGTGTGTCACGACGAGAGCTGGTGAAGCTGGCGAGCGCTGGAGCCGTCGCTACTGCAACCCTCGGAGCGACCGAAGCCGTCGCCGCCGGGCTTCAGTCGTTGAGGTTCGACGAAGAGGTCGACGTGCTCGTCGTGGGCAGCGGCGCGGCGGCGATGGTGTCCGCCGTCGCGGCGCGCAATGCAGGTGCAACCGTGTTGATCATCGAGAAGGCCGCGATTCCCGGCGGCACCACGGCGCGTTCAGGCGGCGGCGCATGGCTGCCCAACAACTCGGATCTGCAGAAGGCCGGAAAGCCCGACGACCGCACCGCCACGCTCAACTACATGGCGCGCGCGTCGTTCCCGCATCTCTACACGCCGGGGCACGAGACGCTGGGCCTGCCGAAGCAACACTTTGAGCTCTTCGCCGCCTACTTCGACAACGCTGCCCCTGCCATCGCTGCGCTCGAGAAGCTCGACGCGCTGCACCTCGACGGTGAGAAGCGCGATCTGCCCGACCTCTACGTCGAGCCCGAGCCGGTGCCGAACTTCAAGGCCAACCCGGCGCGCACCATGTTCCCACGTGTGGTCGAAGGCTCCGTGCCCGCCCCCGGCGCCGAGTTCATTCGCCAGCTCAAGACCTGGACCGACGCGCACGGCGTGAAGCTGCTCACCAGCACGCGGGTCACTTCGATTCTGCAGAACGACAAAGGCGAAGTGGTCGGCCTGCAGGCCACGAAGAAGGACGGGAAGGTTCTCTCGTTCCGCGCGAAGAAGGGCGTCATCTTCGGAAGCGGAGGCTTCACCAACAACCGCGAGATGGTGCTGCAGTTTCAGCCCTTCGGGACCTACGGCGGCTGTGCGGTGCCCACCAACAGCGGCGACCTCGTCACCATGGCCGGCGCCATCGGCGCGCAGCTCGGCAACATGAACGGCGCATTCCGCGTAGAGGTCGTCGTCGATCAGGCGCTCGAGTACTCGAGCATCGTCACCGACGTGTGGCAGCCCTGCGGCGACTCGATGATGTACGTGAACAAGTACGGCGTTCGCTCGGTGAACGAGAAGCGAAACTACAACGATCGCTCGCGCGCACACTTCACCTACGACCCCACCAAAGGCGAATACCCGAACCAGATTCAGGTGATGGTGTGGGACCAGCGAACCGCCGAGCTGCACGCAGGCAACTTCCCCGTTCCTCCCGCTGAGGCCAACGCCCCCCACGTGGTCAGCGGCAAGACCATCGAAGAGCTCACGGCCAACCTCAACGCGCACGTCGAGTCGCTCAAGAACAAGGTCGGCCCGCTCGCGAACATCGGCGTGTGGCGTCTCGACAAAGACTTCGCGGCGAACCTCAAGAAGACCATCGAGCGCTTCAACGGCTTCGCGAAGACCGGCGTCGACGAAGACTTCGGTCGCGGCCGCAACGCATACGACCGGCAGTGGCACGCGCTGCAGTTCTCGCAGCACGCGCCGAGCACGAAGTGGAAAGACGCGACGCCCAACATCACGATGGCGCCCTTCCAGCCGCAGGGGCCGTACTACGCGACGCTGATCGGCGCGGGCACGCTCGACACCAACGGCGGCCCCGTCATCGACGGCAATGCACGCATCGTCGACACCAACGACAAGCCGATTCCCGGGCTCTACGGCGCGGGCAACTGCGTCGCGTCGCCGAGCGCCACCACGTACCTCGCGGGCGGCAACACCATCGGCTCCGCGCTCACCTTCGGGTGGATCGCCGGCAACGACGCGGCGAAACAGCCGGTGAAGGCTGCGAACAAAGTGCGGAACGGACGGGTGTGAGCGTGCGCGCCCTCCTCGTATCTCTCTGCGCTGTCGCGACGGTGGTGAGCGCCGCTCCGAAGAAACCCAAAGCAGCGCCCGCGCCCGCCGTGAAGAAGGTCACGCTCGAGAAAGACGTGCAGCCGTTCTTCAACACCTCATGTGTGATGTGCCACATCCCCGGAGTCGCGAACGGGGAGATGATTCTGGAAGAAGGCGACGCGTTCAAAGCGCTCGTCAACGCGAAGGCCACCGGCGCGAAAGGGCAGCTTCGCGTGGTGCCCGGCCAACCCGACCAGAGCTACCTCCTGCGTAAGTTGAAGGGCACACACAAGGACGTGAACGGCGCCGGAGAGCGCATGCCCATGGGCGGTGCGCAGGTCTCCGACGCCACGCTGGCGACGATCGCTCAGTGGATCGCCGACGGAGCGCTCGAAAAGTGACTCGCGGTCTCCTGCAATGGGTGGTGGACGACGTCACGACCGTCGAGGCTGTGGCGATCGTCCTCCACCGTGAAGGGGGTCACGCGCGTTCACGTGCATGGAACCTGGGACAGAACGTGAAGCAGTACCACCCGTGGAGTCCGCGACCGTTGAGCCCTCGCGGTGACGCACTTCATTCAAAGGGCTTCGTGTGGTTCTTCGAAGCCGATGGCGTGGTCGAGCCGGGGCTGTTCATCGAACAGCTGCGGCAGCTCGAGCTCATGCTTTTCGACATCGCCGAAGCGCACCCGAACGCCCCGGTGTTTCTGCTCGGCGAAGGGCAAGGCGCGACGCTGGCGCTCACACTGAGCGGCTTCTGGCCGGAGTTGATTCGAGGCGTGGTGGCGCTCGGCGGGCAGTTCGCGCAGGTCGAAGGTTGGACGCCCGATGCAGATCGCGCGGGGCAACGAATCGTGGCCGACGTCGCGCACCACTTTCCCGGAGCCGAAGTTCGCACCGGAGCCACGCTCGATCTGGAGATGGTGGACTGGCTGCGTCACCATTGAAAGTGCAGCCAGCAGCGCAGACCCCGACTTCAATCTCGCGGGGCGTTGGCGAAGGAACGAAGCGTGAAGTGCGGCACCGGGAGCAACCGACAACACGAGGCCACGAACGATCCGTATTAAACGTCTCGCCTCATGAGCAACCTCTCGCCGCAGCAGGTGCCAGGCACGTGGGACTCCGTCGCTGATTCATACACGGGCAACATCGCGCCGGTCTTCGAGCGCTACGCCGACGACGCGTTGAAGCTCGTCAGCCCCGGCCGCCGCGTGCTCGACGTCGCCACGGGCCCGGGCACGCTGGCGCTCATCGCCGCTGCGCGAGGCCACGACGTCACTGCCGTCGATTTCTCCAGCGAGATGATCGATCGCCTCCGCGCCGAGGCCACGCGACGCGACTGCAACGTCAACGCGAAGCTCGGAGACGGCATGAACCTCGACGTGCCCGACGGCGCGTTCGACGACGCCTTCTCGATGTTCGGCCTCATCTTCTTCCCCGATCGCGCGAAGGGCTTTGCCGAACTCAAGCGCGCGGTGCGGCCCGGTGGTCGCGTACTCATTTCGAGCTGGGGCCCCTTCGAGACCATTCCCTTCTTCGCGGCGTTCTACGGCGCGCTGAGCGAGATGTTCCCGATGCCCGGCGGCCCTCCGCCGCCGGTGCTGGCGACGCCCGAAGACTGCCTCCGCGAGCTCACCGACGCGGGCTTCAAAGACGTGCAGGTGCACCACCGCACGCACGCCTTCGAGGCGGTCTCACTCGAGGCGTATTGGCAGTGGTTCCCGTCGGCGTGTGCGCCGCTCGCAGCGCTCGGGGCGCGGCTGGGCGAGGGCTACCCCGACGTGCTCGACAAGCTCTACGCACGGCTCAAGAACGTGCTCGGCGAGGGGGCCCTGCGGGTTGAAATGCCGGCGTTGCTGACGGTGGGAACGAAGCCGTAGCGCGGGTGTCTGACGAACGTGTACGCGCTGCTCATCTCCCTGGTGCTGACCTCGAGCCTCGATCGCGAGCGGTTCGCGAAGGTGATGCGCTCGGCCACGCCAGACTTCAAGCGCTGCTACGAAACCGCGCTCAAAGACGACCCCCGGCTGCGGGGTCGCGTGGTCTTCGTGTTGAACATCGCCGCTGATGGCGCGGTGACGTCGGTGCAGGTCACGTTGCCGGAAGAGAACCCGACCTTCGAGCTGTGCCTCAGTCGCCGCGCGAGCGCGCTGCGCTTCGGCAAAGGGCCCGCGCCGATCAAGGTGACCTGGCCGCTTCAACTGGTTCCCGGGCCTTGACGCAGCGCGCCCGAGCGCCTACGAACCGTCGTCTTTCGTACCCTTTGGAGGAATCACCATGGCCCGCGTAACCGTCGAAGACGCCCTTCCCCACGTCGACAACCGCTTTGCGCTCGTGCTGCTCGCGAGCAAGCGCGCTCGTCAGTTGATGGCCGGCGCCCGCCCGCTCGTCGAGCACTCGAAGAACAAGCCGTGCGTGCTCTCGCTCCGCGAAATCGCCACGGGCCACGTGAAGTTCGACCGCGACGTTCGCGAAGCGCTCATGGGCAAGTTCAACCAGCCCACCGCGCAGAGCTGATTTTTCCGACGTTTCGAAAGTTCGAGCCCCGTTCGCTTCGTGCGAGCGGGGCTTTGTTTTTTCAGCGCTTCGCCCACGCGTGCACGAAGGTGACGCCAGGCGGAAGCACGACCCACGCCTCGCCACGTTTCTCGAGCTTGAGCTCGAACCACACCCGCCGCGTTTCGGTGACGGCGCCCGGCGGAGAACTGGTGGCGGTCGCGCGCCGCCCCTCGACGGTGAAGCGCCACGAAGCGCCGTTCATCGGAACATATGGCGCCCAGTCAGCCGGAATTCTCGCGCGCGCCGTGACGCCTTCGTCGCTGTGCAGGTACGTGGTGACGGCCGACTCCATCGAAGCCTCAGCGCCGAGCCACATCGACATGAGCAGTGCGAACGATCTCATCGCGCGTCGAGCAGCTTCTTCTTGAACGTCGCCAGGTACTCCGCGTTCGAAAGATCATGCAGCGTCAGGTTGTAGAGATCGCGCCGCGTGCCGTCGCGCCCCACGATGATCACATCGCGGTACTCGACGCCCCACGAGAGCCACACGTTCTGCGACGTCACGTCCTGCAACCACGGCAACACCCGGCCAGCAGTCGCCAACAAGTTGGTGCTCTCGAAGCCGATGCCGTCGACGCCGAGGAGCTGAAACTCACCGGGGAACTCGGCGTCGAGCTCGAGCTGCAGCGTGTTGAGGGAGCCAAACTGGCTCCGGCAGTAGCCTCAACTGCTATGGCCGAAGTACCACCCGGTGACCTTGCCTTCGAAGTCGCGCGGGCTGACCTGCTGGCCTGACGTCGGCGATGCGGGGTTTTCGTCACGCAGCGAGAAGTCAGGCACCACTTCGCCCGGCTCGAGGGGCGGCATCATGGGCATCGGCGCTGAGCACGCCACCAGGGTCACCGCTGCGAGCCACGCGAAGCGCTTCATGACGGCGAGACTACCTCGCTGATGAGCTCGTCGAGAACTCTTCCCGCCATCTCGCGTTCGCCCGGGTAGCTCAACTTCGCCACGGCCTCTTCGAGCGAGATCCACTTCGCGACGTCGACCTCTTTGCGCATCGACTGGGCGATCTGATCGATCTCTCCGCCCTCGTAGCGGAACACGTAGAAGCTGACGCACTTGAAGATGGTCTTGCCTTTGAAGCGGTAGACGTACTTCACGTCTCCGAGCTTCTTGATGCAGGCGACGGTGATGCCGGTCTCTTCACGAATCTCACGTTCGGCGGTCTGTTGACTGGTCTCGCCCCGCTCGATGTGCCCCTTGGGGAGCGCGAGCACGTTCCGGCCGGCAGGCTTGATGACAGCCACCTCGGTACCGTTTTCGCCGCGTCGGAGCACGACGCCGCCAGCTGAGTACTCACGCGTCGCGACCACTGGGTCTATTTAGCAGCCAAGTCCGCACCGGCGCGCTCACAGAACGTGTCAGGGAGCGCAGCCCGAGAAGTCAGGTGGCGCACGGAAGCGGTCATCTGCATCGGCATTCAGGGCAGTGGAAAGAGCACCTTCTGTCGCGAACGCTCTTCGAGCCCCACGTGCGGGTGAACCTCGACATGTTGAAGACGCGCAACCGGAACGACGCCAGCACCTCGAGCTCGCGAAGACGAAGCGGTTCGAGACGGTCGGCTACTACTTCTCTTCGAAGGTGGCCGACGCGCTCGAGCGAAACCACAACCGCCCGGCCCGCGTGCCTGACGTCGCAATTCTGGCGACGGCGAAGAAGCTCGAGCGACCGACGCTCAGTGAAGGCTTCGACCGTCTCTTCTACGTGCGGCAGGTCGGTGGAACTTTCGAAGTAGAGACCTACACGCCATGAAGTTCGACGAGCTCGAAGAGCAGCTGCGCGTCTACGAGACGGCAGGCGATCGCACCGTGTAGCCAGGGCTGTTCATGGTCGCGCGCATCGACGGCCGGGGGTTCACCCGGTTGACGAAGGAGGTGTGCGATTTCGAGCGACCGTTCGACGCGCGCTTCCGCGACATGATGCTCGAAACCACGAAGCACCTGATGACGTTCGGGTTCGGCGTCATCTACGGCTACACGCAGAGTGACGAGATCTCGCTGCTGATGCCGGCGAATGAACCTGCCTTTGGGCGACGCGTGAGGAAGATCATCTCGGTAGCGCGTGCTTCTCGGTGCAGCTCGGCAAGGTCGCTGCGTTCGACTGCAGGTTGAGCGAGCTGCCAACGGCCGAGCTCGTGCGCGACTACTTCCGCTGGAGAAACGAAGACGCGGTTCGCAATGCACTCAACGCGCACTGTTACTGGGGCATGCGCGGTCAAGGCGCCGGGGCTCGTGAGGCGACGCGGCGCCTCGAAGGTGCGACGCCCGCACAGAAGAACGAGCTGCTGTTCACGCTCGGCACCAACTTCAACGCGCTGCCCGCGTGGCAGAAGCGCGGCGTCGGTGTGCGCTGGGAGGCAGTGACGGTCGACGCCACGAATCCACTGACCGGTGAAGCCGTCGTCACCGAGCGGCGGAGACTGAAGGTCGAACTCGAGCTGCCGCTGCGCGACGCGTACTCAGACTTCGTCTTCAAGCTGGCGACGTGAAGACCTCGAGGTGGCACATTCGGGGAATGACGTTGAGACGACCGTCGGTGGTGTTGGGCGTCGTGGTGCTCTCGTTGTCGGGCTGTTCGCTCTTCTATGATCCGTGTGGAGAGCTCGAGAACAAGCTCTGCGCCGATCTCGGGAGCGACTGCGCCACGTTCAGCGACACGCCGAGCATCCGCGACGTGTTCATCCCCGCGCGGCGGAGGCAGGCCGAGCGCGTGCAGTGCGAAATGTTCGCCGACGAGGTGAACTACGCGGGCTACACGCTCCCGCAGACGAAGTACCTGATCGCCGCGCAACGCGACCCGACGACGCCCGCGCCGCAGTTGGCGAAGCTGCGCGTGGCCGGGCTCTCATCATCAGTCTCTGGCCCCTGGCTCTACGCGCTGCCGCTGGTGTTCATCCCCGGGCTCTTCCTCTACTCGTGGTTCATGCGACGCAAGCTGACGAGGGGCTCACCAGAGCGGTGATTTCCACGTCGTGACGCTCGCGTCAGACGCACACTTCGCAGCGGGCGCTTTGCGTTCGGCCCAGAAGCGCAACGCGTGACCTTCAGACAGCGCGCAGAACCAACCCAGAGACGAGCCCGGGCCTGGCGCGCGACGCAGCCACATCGCGACTGACTGCAGCACGTACTGCAACGGGTGCCCCGCCATGAGTCGACCTTCGAATCGACCTTCGACGGCGGCGACGGCCTCATCGTGTCGACCGAGCCCGTCGAGCGCGATGGCGCGAAGCACGGCGTCGGCCTCGGCATCGACGACGGGGCTCGAGCGCGCGTTCAACAACGTCGCCCACTCGCCGCGCGCCAACGCCACGAAGACCGCGCCCGCCTTCGTCGGAGGAGTCTCACCGAGCTCGACCGACGCGTACGACCAACTCCAGTGCGCCGCGTCTTCGCGCAGCGCCTCACGAACCCGCGCTCGCGCGACGTCGACAAGTCCGACCTCCATCAACCAGTGCCAGTCGAGCGGTTGCGTCTTCACTGCCGTCGGTCGCCAGAACTCAGAAGCATCACATCGCCGCAGCGCCGAGAGCGCGATCGACTTCGCATCACGAACCTCGCGAGCGGTCGAGCGTCGTCACCACCCAACATCGCCGAGCGCCGCGCCGCACGAAGGTCTGCAACGTCGAGCGCAGAGACACGCGACAACACACTGAACGTCGAAGCCGGCCCCTCACTGAACGAGCACAACATCGAGCTGCGCACGTCTGACGAAGACACGCACGGCGAGACGCTCAACGCTGCGATGACGAGGAGCGAATTCAAGAGTCGACCGACATGTCGCGATACGCGCGGACCTGACTGACTTCGTAGAGAAAGTCTTTCGCGTAGCCCGCCCCTCCAAGCTGAGCGAGGTCCTTGCCCGGCTTGAAGAGCTTGCCTGTTTCAGGATCGACGAAGAATCGACCAGTGGCGCGGCCAGCGTCGTCGACACCACGACCAGAAACGGTGACGAAGTGCTCTGTAATTCCTTCGTTGTGACGCTCTGACGCAAGGCTCACGGTGCTCACGCCAACCAGCACGGGGCGACCCGCGTCGAGACATCGGTCGATGTACTCACGCGCGCGCAACGCGGCAGACGTGTCCGCCTCAATGCGACCCGACGTTGTTTCCGCCAACGGCACGTCGAGCGGCGGCGTGCGGCGCCCACGCAGCGCGAATGAGCTCTCGAGTTGCTGGACAGCAGCGCGAAAGCACATCGAGTTGGCAGCCTTCTTGTCGGTGCTCAATTTCATCTGATCGACGCCTTCCATCGGCACCGACACCGGCCGGAATAGCGATTGTTCCGCAACCGACAAGGTCAACGCGTCTGCCGCGCCCAGCGACTTCACACTGTGCGTACGAAACTCGTTGAGCAGCGCCGAGCGCAGCGCGTTCCGCTCACCTGGACCACGCCGGCGATGGCCTTCAACTGCCTGTTCGATATTCCAGCGCCCGCGAGCGCAAGCTGCGTCGGCGGCGACACGTCATCTGCGTTGATGGCGCCGTTGCTTGAAACGACCTCGCGCAGCCAACGCTGCCCTTCGCCACTGATTCGATCGCTCACGACCCGTCGCGAAGCCAATCAGCGCGTCACTTCATGATGAGAGTGAAGAACGCTGCGCACCCGTCCCGCTCAACAGACGATCATGTCCGCGCACGAGCGAGGTAGGCGAGCTTGGCCTCCGCGCCGAGCCGGTACATGTGCCGCAGCTCCGACAGCAACCGGTCCATTCGCGCGGCGCGAACGAAGGGCATCAAGCGCTCGCAGTACGACTTCGCGAGGCGGTTCGCTTCGGTGTAGCGCCAGCGTTCAGCTTCCGTGAGGTGCGCGTGCAGCCCCACGCGCTCGAACAACGTGCGCAACAACGAGCCCACGCCCGAGCCCCAGCGCCGCAACGTGCAGACGACGAACTTGTCGACCTCCGCCTGCGCTTCGAGCTCGAGCAACGACACCGTGCGATCCAACGTCGCGGCGTGCGCCACGTAGAGAAAATGTGAAACGCCTTCGACCACTTCACAGAACTCGCCCAGCGACTTCGGCTTCGTCAACGACGGGTGCAGATACAGCGCGAGCTCGAGGCCCTGCGCGCCTTCACTCACCAGCAGCTCTTCACGCGCGCGCACTGAAACGCCGAGCTCATGTGCGCTCTGCTCGTCGACCAGGAAGTCCTTCGCGCGGTGCTCGCAGCGGAGGCCGTAGACGTGCTCGAGCTGCTCTTGAATGGCGTCGAGCATTCAGTTCACGAGCTTCGTCGAAGGCAGCATGCCCGCGTCGATGAGCACCGCCTCGAGGCGCCCGTTTCCCGTGCGCTGCCAGCTCTCGAACACGCGCAGCTGACCTTCCGGGCCCGTCGCGGCCAGCCCGCGCGCGGCGATCTCCTCGAGCACCTCGACCAGCGACGAGAACTTGAGGCACAGCTCCTGGTACACGCCCGAGAACGAGCCCGCCGAGAGGTCGGCGATCGTCGAGTACGCGTTGCGCCCCATTTGCACGTAGTAGTCGGCGCCCACGGGCCGGTCTTTGAGCGACGCGTTGAAGAACCCCGCCGTGTAGAGCGACACGTCTCCCAGGCGGCGCAGCGTGCGGATCTTCTCGTCGCGATCCTGCTGCAGCGCGCGGTGGTACAGCAGCGCCAGCGGCTCGTTGTCGCGCTTGCCTTCGACTTCTTGATCGAAGAGCCGCTCGGCCTGCGCGTAGTCGGAGAGCAGGTTCACCACGTAGAACTCGGTGACCTCCTCAATCGACACCCGCTGTCGTTTGACGACCTCACCCACCAGCGACCGAAAGAACTCCTTCAGGGATCCACTCAAGACGAGCTGGCTCATGCGCCGATCGTATCGACCCGCGTCGCGATCGTGAAATTTCACCCAGTTATTTCATGCGCTTGCATTGGCAGTCGGGGCCTGAGACCGCCAATTGACGTCTGTCACACGTTTGGCACTCACGGCATCAAAGTGCCAAGTCGCGCCTTGACGCTCGGGGAACCACGGTTATATCGAGCGCGCTACCGGCACTGGCACTCGTTTGGTTCGAGTGCCAAGTCCGATTTCAACCCGCAGTTCCCGCATTGGAGAACACCATGAAGATTCGTCCCCTGCACGACCGGCTGATCGTCAAGCGCATCGCCGAGGACACGAAGACCAAGGGCGGCATCATCATCCCCGACTCGGCCAAGGAAAAGCCTCTCGAGGCGCAGGTCGTCGCCGTCGGCAACGGCAAGATCCTCGAGGACGGCAAGGTTCGCCCGATGGACATCAAGGCCGGCGACACCATTCTCTTCAGCAAGTACTCGGGCACGGAGATCAAGATCGAGGGCGATGAGCACCTGATCCTCCGTGAAGAGGACGTGCTGGGCGTCATCGAGAAGTAATCCTTCCCACTCTTTCCAAGGAACACTCCATGTCAGCCAAAGACATCATTTTCGACACCAAGGCCCGCGACGCGATCCTGCGCGGCGTCAACACCCTCGCCGACGCGGTGAAGGTCACGCTGGGGCCCAAGGGCCGCAACGTCGTCATCGAGAAGTCGTTCGGTTCGCCGACGATCACCAAGGACGGCGTCACCGTCGCCAAGGAAATCGAGCTCGAGAACAAGTTCGAGAACATGGGCGCGCAGATGGTGAAGGAGGTCGCGTCCAAGACCTCCGACGTCGCCGGTGACGGCACCACCACCGCGACCGTGCTGGCGCAGGCCATCTTCCGCGAAGGCGCGAAGCTGGTCGCCGCCGGTCACAACCCCATGGAGATCAAGCGCGGCATCGACAAGGCCGTCGCGGTCATCGTCGCCGAGCTCAAGAAGCTCGCGAAGCCCACCAACGGCAAGAAGGACATCGCCCAGGTCGGCACCATTTCGGCCAACGGCGACGCGACGATCGGCAACATCATCGCCGAGGCGATGGACAAGGTCGGCAAGGAAGGCGTCATCACCGTTGAAGAGGCCAAGGGTCTCGAGACGACGCTCGACGTGGTCGAAGGCATGCAGTTCGACCGCGGCTACCTCTCGCCGTACTTCGTGACGAACCCCGACCGCATGGAGGTCGAGCTCGCCGACCCCTTCATCCTCATCTACGAGAAGAAGGTCTCGTCGATGAAGGATCTGCTCCCGGTGTTGGAGCAGGTGGCGCGCGCTGGCAAGCCGCTCGTCATCGTCGCTGAAGAGATCGAGGGCGAGGCCCTGGCGACGCTCGTCGTCAACAAGATCCGCGGCGTGCTGAACGTGTGCGCGGTGAAGGCCCCGGGCTTCGGCGATCGCCGCAAGGCCATGATGGAAGACATCGCCATCCTCACGGGCGGCAAGCTGATCGCCGAAGACCTCGGCCTCAAGCTCGAGAACGTGACGCTGGCCGACCTCGGCCGCGCCAAGCGCGTGAAGGTCGACAAGGACAACACGACCATCATCGACGGCGCCGGCGCCGAGAAGGACATCCAGGCCCGCGTGAAGCAGATCCGCGCGCAGGTCGAGGACACCTCGTCTGACTACGACAAGGAGAAGCTCCAGGAGCGTCTCGCGAAGCTCGTGGGCGGCGTGGCGGTGATCAACGTCGGTGCGGCCACCGAGACCGAGATGAAAGAGAAGAAGGCCCGCGTCGAAGACGCGCTCAACGCGACCCGCGCGGCCGTCGAAGAAGGCATCGTGCCTGGCGGCGGCGTGGCGTTCATCCGCTCGCTCAAGGCGCTCGACGGCATCGAAGTGACGGCGACCGAGAAGTTCGGCGTCGACATCATTCGCCGCTCGGTCGAGGAGCCCCTTCGCCAGATCTCGGCGAACGGCGGCCTCGAGGGTTCGGTCATCGTGAACAAGGTCAAGGACGGCACGGGCGCGTTCGGCTTCAACGCCGGCACCGGCGCCTTCGAAGACCTGCTCGCGGCGGGCGTCATCGACCCGGCCAAGGTCTCGCGCTGCGCGCTGCAGAACGCGGCCTCGGTCAGCTCGCTGATGCTGACCACCGAAGCGATGATCGCCGAGAAGCCCCGTGAAGAGTCCGCGCCTGCCATGCCTCCGGGCGGCGGCATGGGCGGTATGGGCGGCATGGGCATGTAAGTTCAGTCATCGACTGAACTCACGCACGCGGCCTCCGACCTTTACGGGTCGGGGGCCGTTGTGTTTCGAAGAAGCGGAGGCACAAAAATGGGTGTTCACGGAACGTTCTGTCAGTTGTGTGGCCTGCCGACGCAGCACGATCACTACGTGATGACCGGCTCGGGAATGATGAAGATCTACCGAGGCGCTGCGCCCGTCGCGACGTGGGAGCCCGACGAGAAGCCCTTCCCCTTCGGCCCGGAGCACGCCTGGCTCAAAGACGCCGTGGTGCTCCCGTGGGACGACGCCCGCGTGTTGCGTGGGCCCATTGAAGACGGCGCGCTCGACGACGTGCTGGTCTTCGAAGGTGACGACGATGGGCTGGCGTTTCATCACGCCTGCTGGGAGTTGCAGGGCTCGCCGCCCGATACCGACGCCGCGGCACGAGCGCTGGGCATGCACGCGTGGGCGATCGTCGAGGCGTACCACGAGCAGCTGTTCGACTTTCACGGGCTCGCCGAAGACGGCCGCGGGTGGTTGTTGGAAGAGCCGAAGCCCGGCAGCCGCTCGCGCGCCCGCATCGAGGCGATGTTGGCGGTGGCCCGCGTCGAGCCGCGTGACGAATCGAAGAACGTCGAAGACACGCTCAAGAACGATCGCGACTGGGCGGGGCTCGATCTGCGCGACGCCGACGGGCGCATCGGCGTGATTCGCGGGCGGGATCACGCCATCAAGAAGATCGACAAGACCGGGTACCCCACGCTCGTTCGCGTCACCAGGTTCTACGAAGAGCCGAAGCTGCCAGGGCCCGAAGAGACCGCGGAGCTCGAGGCCTTCGAGCTCGCGTTGAAGGCGGCGGTCGAGCAGGACGCGCAGGCGATTCTGGTGCTGGTTTTGTTGGGCCACGGCCGCGGCGAGTTCCTCACCTGGGCGCGCGACGGCGCGAAGACGAAGGCGATCATCGAAGCGGTGCCCGGCGCGTCAGCCGCGAGCATCGAAGTGCGCGATGACCCGAACTGGCAGGAAGCAGTGCGAGAGATTCAGAGTCGCTACAGTTAGAGAACGCCCATGAAAGACGTCGTCATCTACAGCACCGACTCCTGCCCCTACTGCCGACAAGCCGAGCGCTTCCTCACAGACAAGGGGGTGCCCTTCAAGAGCGTCGATGTCACCCACGACAACGCGATGCGCGAGAAGCTGGTCGAGCTGACGGGGCAGCGCACGGTGCCGCAGATCTTCATCGGCGATGAGTCCATCGGTGGGTACTCCGACATGGTGAAGCTCAATCAGCAGGGCGAGCTCGAACCGAAGTTCGGTCGCTGAAAGTACGGCATGCTCCGCGCTCATGCGGGGGAGCACGCCAGTCGACGACATCACCATCGTAGAGCGCGCGTACGAGCTGCGCGGCGCCACCGAAGCGTGGATGGACGGGCTCCACGCGGCGTTGCAGGCGCGGCTCGACTTTGGTCATGGGCTGTCGTTGTCGACGTGGAGCGTGAGCGGAGATCGCTTCGGCGGCGAGTCGGTGCACCGCGGAGACATGGACCCGCGCCTCATCGCCGCGCAGTACGAGTTCGCGGCCACGCTGCCGCCGGAGCTCATCGCCAGGCACTACGGGCCAGCCGCGACCGACTTCATCGGGCAGCCCGCCCAGTTCGGCCCCGACCTCCACCGCTCGCTGCTGCGCACTGCGGCGAAGCACGGCGTCGCGGGCCTCCAGGACACGCTGGGCATCGTCGTCATGGCCGTGCCGGGCCAGAGCGGCATGTTGATGATGACGCACGCGTCGCACCCCATCGCGGTCACCTCGTCGCTGCGGCGCGTGCTGATGAAGCTGACCACGCACATCGGCGCGGGCTTGCGGCTGCGCCATTCACTCGCGCATGGGCAGTTGCCTGAAGCAGTGCTGACGCCGTCGGGCCACGTGGCGTACGCCACCGGCACGGCGAAATCGCAGGGCGCACGTGAAGCGTTGGCGCGCGCGGCAAAAGACATCGAGCTGTCGCGGGGGCGCTTGCGGCGCTCGAGCCCTGACGAGGCGCTGTCGTTGTGGAAGGGCCTCGTCGCCGGGCGCTGGAGCGTCGTCGAGTGGTTCGACACCGATTCACGTCGCTATCTTGTTGCACACCCCAATCAGGTTTCAGCGCGCGACCCACGAGCGTTGTCGCCGCGTGAACTCGACGTCGCCGAGTTGCTCGTTCAAGGCCGCAGCAACTCGGAGATCGCCTGGTCGCTGGGGCTCGGCACCGGCACGGTGAGTCGCATTTCTCGAGACGTGCTGCGGAAGCTCGGCGCGCGGCGCACGGATCTCTCGGCCGTCTTCGGCGCGGTCGCGCCCTTCCGCGCCGAGCTCCAGAACCTCGTGTTGTTGAGCCCCGGCTCCGACGTCGAGCTGTGGCAGCGGCTCACCAGGGCCGAACGTGAGGTCGTCGAAGCGCTGCTGCAGGGGCAGCGCCCCGCCGCCATCGCACGACGTCGCGGGGTGTCTGAACGCACGGTCACCACGCAGCTCGGCGCCGTCTACGCGCGCTTCGGAGTTCGTGGTCAGACCGAGCTCGCGTCGCTGCTGGGTCACGCGCCGAAGGGCTGACCCCTCCATCTACGTATGGAGCGCGCGTGAGGCGCGGCCTACGTCTGCGCGATGCGCTTCGCTTGGTCGCTGGCTCTCGTCCTCGGCGTCGTGGTGTTGGCTGGCTGTGCAAACGAAAAGCAGGACCTCGGGGAGATGCGCATCACCTACGATCGCAACCGCGCTGACGGCGTGTTGACGCCTTCAGACGGCGGCGTCGTGTTCTGCGCTGCTGAAGAAGGCGAGTGCGGCTTCGGAGGGCTTCATCGCACCGCGACGCTGACGTTTCGAAACACGCAGCCGATGGACTACCGGATGTACGAGGTGAGCGCCGACGGCTCCGAGATTCTGCTGTTCGACACGGTGCGGCTCGAAGATCGCAGCTACCTGTTCCTTCAGGATGGAATGAGCTGGCCACCAGTCGTGAAGCTGCGCGTGCCGTACGTCGACCGCGACGCGCGCTTCATTCGCAACTCACGGCTCGAGGTGGCGTTCGACTCGATCGCCAAGGGTCGCTTCGATTCGTACGTGCAGCGTGAAGTGCGGCTGAACGGCGCGCCGCTGCAGGTCGCTGCCGACGGCACGTTCGACCTGCACACGCAGCCGTTCGACGACCGCAACCAGATCTCCGACAACGTGTTGACGTTCGCGCGGCGCCCCGACGAAGACTGCACCGTCTTCTCGAGTGCCGGGCAGCAGGTCGTCACCGTCGGCGAGAACTCCATCGAGCTGAGGCTACGCTCGCCGCTCCGTGTCTCCGACCAGATCTACGGCTTCCGCACGGTTCGCGAGCTCACGATCACGCTGCGTTGTTCGACGGGCGACGGCGGCGTCGACGCGGGCGAGCCAGACGCAGGAACGATGTTCCTCGATGGAGGTGTCGACGACGGCGGGGGCCTCGTCGACGCTGGAGGTTTCGATGCCGGTCCTCCTGACGCAGGGACGCCTGACGCAGGGACGCTTGACGCCGGTGCGCCGGACTCAGGGACACCTGACGCCGGCCTCCCCGACGCGGGGCCCGTCGACGCTGGTGTGCCACCGCAACTGGCGTGCGCTCCTGCGGTCTACATGACGACCTCCTTCGATCTTGGCTCGACAGACACGATCTACCGTCATCGACCCAACGGCTCCGTAGAGCTCGACTTCACCGTCCCCACCACGGTGCGGGTCGTTTCGCTCAAGCGCGCCACTGGCGCGGCGATCGCGATGCTGTCGCTGAGCACGGGCGTCGTTCAGATCTTCGATGGCAGCGGCGCGCTGGTCACCAGCTTCTCGCCGCTGTCGGGGAACGCGGGCGCCATCGCCGCCTGCGACTTCGATCTCGACGGCGACGACGACGTGCTGGTGGGCACCAAGCAGGGCGCACAGGCGCAGTACGAAGTCGCCCTCGCCGACGGCACGCAGTTGCAGCCGGTGACGGCCATCGCCAACCACACCCGCGCGCTGTCGGTTGCGTGCGGCGATGTCGAAGGTACCGGCGGTTCGCCACAGGTGATCATCGGGCCTGGGTTCAGCGCGGACAACTCGGTGCGCGTCTTCACGTGGCAAGGCGGAGTGCTGAACACCTTCCAGCCGTACGGCAGCAGCCACTGGGACGGTGTCGAGGTGGCCGTCGCCAGGCTGAGCCCCACCGGGCCCGAGCGCATCGTCACGACGCAGCGCACGTTCGCGCCGACGCAGGTAAGGGTCTTCACGAGCGGAGGCACCCTGCTCGCCAGTCGCGACGTCTTCGACGCGACGTACACGTCGGGCAGCAGCGTGAGCGCAGCGGACCTCAACGCCGACGGCCTCGATGAGATCGTCGTCTCGCAACTCACGTCGGTCCAGGTGCGCGTGCTGTCACCACAGCTCGACCCCGTGAGCGGCTGGCTCAACAACGGCTTCCTCGGGGTAGGCGCGGTGGTCAGCGCGACGCCGCGCGCAGCGCAGGGCTGCCCGACGGTGCAACCTGACGCCGGCGTGGACGCGGGCATCGACGCGGGCGTCGACGCCGGAACGCAGTCGCCACGTGACGCAGGCGCGGGCTGCACGGCCGAGGAAGGACACCAGCTCTTCAAGCTGCCGCAGCCGTATCTCGACCTCTACACGCGCGTCGAACAACACGACGGCTACGCATGGTTCACCGAGAGCGGCGGCGGCGGGTACGCCTCGGTCTGGAAGGTGCCGCTCGACGGTGGTCAGGGCTCGCCCGTCGCCAACGCCGTGCAGGAGCCGACCGGGCTCGTCGTCAACGCCACCGACGTCTTCTTCACCGACAAGGGCAACTTCGGTCAGCTCAACGGTCGGCTCAAACACCTCCCGCTCGATGGTGGTCAGCCGGTCGAGACGAACATGCTCGACTTCCCCATCGACGTGGCGCTGGTGTCGACCGACGCAGGCCAGGCGCTGGTGTGGATCACCGCCGGCAACACGCGGCTCAATCGCAGCGACTTCGAAGGGACGGTGCTCGCGTCGACCAACACGCTGAGCAGCCCGACGGTCATGACCACCGACGAGACGCACGTGTACTACGCGAACCTCAACCGCGTGGTGGAGCGCTTCCCGCTCGACTTCACCAACACCACGCAGGCCACGACGATCGCCCACGCGCAGACGGTGCCGCTCGACCCGGTGTACGCGATGCAGGTGGTGGGTGACGATCTGTTCATTCTCCACTCTGCGGGGTCGCCGAACGCGCGCACGCGCATCACGCGCATCGCCCGCGATGGCAGCGGTGGGCCGGTGCTCGTCGCCAACGTCAACGGCGTGCAGTCGCGCGCGATGCAGATCGTGAACGGGTGGATCTACGTCGCAGAAGGGAGCTACGCGCCGGGCTGCTCGGCGTACCGAATCTGGCGTGTGCCGGTGACGTCGGTGCAGGCCTCGACCGTAGAGACGGTGGCGAACAGCCCGGTGCCGTTCAGCGACTTCTCCATCGGGCCCGACTGGCTGGTGATGTTGCGCGACGCGGTGTGGGCCGCGCCGGCGCCGTAGCGCTCACAAGCGAACGTCGAGCACCGCGCCCCACTTCGTCGCCAACACGCGCAGCTTCGCCTCGGCTGCCGCGCGCGCCTCCCACGGGAGCGGCTCGTTCGGCATGTAGAACGTGCCGACGTTGGAGATCGCTCCGCGCATGGCCCAACCCAGCGAAGGCGCCGTGTGCTCGTCACCCGAGTCGCCCGCAAGAATGAGCGACTTCGGCTCCCAGCTCAGCACGCGCAGCACCGGCTCGGAGGCCTCGGCGAGCTCGAGCGAGCTCACCAACATGCCGCTCACCGTCTTCGCTTCGATGGCTTGACCCAGCTCGACCGCGCGCGCCTGCAGCGTCACCAACTCACTGCCGACCGCTTCACCGAGCCCCGCACCGCCGACCGTCGCCTCGAGCCGACCTTCGGGCATCGTCAGAAACAGCCCGACCGTCGCCGCCTCGCCCACCGTCTTGAAGTGCAGCTTCAGCTCGTTCGGCAGCAACGTCGTCAGGTAGTGCCGCTGTGCGTCAATTTCGAGCCGTCGGAAGTGCGCGATGTAGGCCTTGGGGTTCACGCCGGCCAGGGCCGGTGTCAGCAGCTCACGCACGCGCCTCGTATGGCTTGAAACGTGCCTCATTTCAATCGCTTGCAGGCCCAACGAAATGTCACTTTTCAGAGGGTGTTGAGAGCGGGATCGCCGTGGTACTCATGGCCGCGAGTGCCGGCCCGTTCGCGGTCCTCCCGACACAAGATCCGAGGCAGCGAAAGCTCCCGGGGACGTGCTTCGTGAGAGGAAAGCAGAACAGGCCGGCACTCGTTTTTCCTATTCTCCGCGGCCCATGTGGCGCTGGTCGTTTCTTCTCTTCTTCACCGGCTGCGCTGCGGGCTTCACGACGACGCTGCACGAGCCGCCGACGCCGCTGAGCATCTCCGCCGTGGTGATCCCCCCGGTGCGGCTGACGGGCACTGAAGCGCCGGGCTGGCGTCGCTACGAGTTGGGTCAACGACAGGTCGACGTGGCGCTGCGCAGCGTCGGAGATCGCCTGGCGATCGTCGGGCCCGCGCAGGTGCAGATCACGCGGTGGGACGAGCCGGGGTGGCTCGGCAACAACGCCATTCCGGTGCTGGCGCGCGCGGCGATTCCACCGGCGCAAGCGCTGCTGCTGCGCGCCACGGCAGAGCAACGCGTCGGCTCGTCGACGCAAGAACGAGAAGACGCGGAGGGCCTCGCGAAGGGCGGCCTCGCGTCGCAAGAAACGCGGTGGTTAGTGACCGTGGAGTTGCTGCACCCCGCCTCGCGGCTGCTCGTCGCCGAGTTCGCAGGTCAGGTGGTGGTCGACCCCTTCGCGCCGGCCACCGGTGAAGAGGAGTTCGACCCCGCATGGCCGATGACGCGCCTCCTCGAGACGCTGACGAAGGAGGCGTTGGCCGTCGCGCGCAAATGGCAGATCGATCGCCGCGCCGTCGGAGACTCAGGCCTCACGCTCGCGCTCTCGCCGGCCTTCACCGCAGGCCAACCCGACGCGGCCGCCGCGCAGCCCGACGCGCTTCAAGCCGAGGTGTGGATGCAGGCGCGCGCCCGGTTTCTCTCTCCGTGGCTCGCAGACGATCAAGCCGCGAAGTTGGCGCGCCTGCCACCGGTGCTACTGGTGCTCGCCGCGCCCGGAGCCGCCGCGCTGCGCCCCGGAGATCTGATTCTGGCCATCGACGGCCAACCACCGCTCCCGGAGGTGCTCGCCCGCAAGCGCCTTCAGGGCGTGCCGGTGGAGGTGCGTGTAGGCCGGGACGGCAACGAGCGGGACGAGGTGATTCCATGAAGGCTATGGTGACGCGCTGATGGTTGAGACCACCGAGTCGGTGACGATTCCCGGGGACAGCATCACGCGGGTCCCCATTCGCGAGTGGACGGTGGAGGTCATCGGCGGTCCCGACAAGGGCAAGTCGATCTCCGCGTTGTCAGGGTTGATCCGCGTCGGCAGCGACGAGAGCAACGACCTGGTGCTCACCGACAACACGGTGAGCCGCAAGCACCTCGAGATCGAGCGCACGTCGCGGGGCCTGTTGCTGCGTGACTTGAGCTCGCGCAACGGCACCTTCTTGAGCGGCCGGCTCACGCTGCAGGCCTTCGTCGAACCGGGCGACAAGATCGATCTCGGCAAGACGCGGCTCACCGTGAAGCAGAAGACCCGTGAGACCGAGGTCGAGCTCGACGGTGGAGAGCAGTTCGGCGATCTCGTCGGCGTCTCTGAAGCGATGCGCATCGTCTTCGCCGAGCTGCGCCGCGTGACCCGCGAAGACGTGACGTTGCTCATCGAAGGCGAGACCGGCACCGGCAAAGAGCTCGCGGCGCGCGCGGTGCACGCGTACTCGGTGCGGCGCTTCGGCCCGTTCCGCGTGGTCGACTGCGCGATGTTGTCGGAGCAGACCGCCGAGCGGGAGCTCTTCGGCCCCGACGGCGCGTTCACCACGGCGCAGGGCGGCATCATCTTCTTCGATGAAGTCGGCGAGCTGCCCGCCGCCGTGCAGCCCAAGCTGCTGCGCATTCTCGAGACGCGTGAGCTCGCTGCGGGCAAGAAGCTCGACGCGCGCATCATCGCGGCGACCTCGCGCAACCTCGCTGAAGAAGTTCAGCAGCGCCGCTTCAGGCAAGACCTGTTCTTCCGCATCGCCATCGCGCGCGTTCGATTGCCGCCGCTGCGCACGAGGAAGATCGACATCCCGCTCCTCGCCAAGCACCTGGTGAAGGGCCTCTCGACTCCCATCGATCTCTCGCCGCAGATGTTGTCGCTGCTCGAGGGCTACGACTGGCCGGGCAACGTGCGGGAGCTGCGCAACGTGCTCGAGCGCGGCGCGTTGATGCAGGCCACCGGCAACTCCTCGTGGCTCGAGCTGCTGGTGCCCGCTGACCGCCGACCGGATCGCAGCTCGTTGCTCGAGGTGGCGAGCAAGCTGCCGTACCACGAGGCGAAAGATCGGGTTCAGAATGACTTCGAGCGCCACTACTTCGCCGAGGTGATGAAGCAGTGTGGCTACGACATCAAGCTGGCCGAAGAGCGCACGGGCCTCTCGATGCAGTCGCTCTACCGTCTGCTCAAGAAGAGCGGTCTGCGCCTCAAGGATCTCAAGAACGCCGACGGCCTCGGCTGAGTCAGCTCGCCGGGCGCCGAACGTCAGCAGCCACCAGGAGGAGGACCACCATGGCCATCTTGAACATCACCTACCAGGGCTTGTCGGCTGACTACGGCTTCGAGCTCGACGCCAACCTGTCTGACGCCGACGTGCGCCGCGTGGCCGTGGAGATCGTCCGCGCCGGCAACGTGCCCGGCTTGAACCTGCCGCACCTGGGCGACGATGCCTTCGCGGGCTTCGTGGTCGACCGCCTCCAGGGTGGCCAGCGCATCTACCTCCGCCCGAAGGTGCCGTTCGGTGCGTGAGCAGCGAGTCGTCTTCTGCGGCGTCGGGGCGCTCGGCTCCAGCGCCGCAGTGCTGTGCCGCAACCTCGACGCCACGCTGGTCTTCGTCGACTTCGATCGCGTGGAATCGAAGAACCTGCTCTCGCAGGCCTACGTGAAGCAGTCGGTCGGCAAGAACAAGGCAGAGGCGCTCAAGGCGCAGTTGCTGAACTTTCACGGCGTGAAGGCCGAGTCGTTCGGCGTACGGCTCACCACCGACAACGTGGCGACGCTGTGCGCGAAGGCCTCGTTGCTCGTCGACTGCTTCGACAACGCAGCGTCACGACAGCTGCTCTCTGAGTATTCGCGCAAGGCGAACGTGCCGTTGCTGCACGCCGCCGTGAGCGGCGACGGGACGTTCGGCCTCGTTCGCTGGGACGAGCGCTTCAAGCCCGACGCAGAAGACGTCGCAGGTCAGGCCACGTGTGAAGGCGGCGAGCACCTGCCGCTCATCGGGTTGTTGAGCGCCACCGTCGCGCGCGCGATTCAGGACTTCCTGAAGGCCGGCGTGCAGCGCGATTCGATGGTCGGCCTCGCGGCCGTCACGCCGACGTAGCTAACCGCCGACGTTGGCCCAGAAGTCGTCGCAGCCACCGCTGCCGTTCTTCAGCGCGCCTTCTTCGAACTCGTATGGGCTCGAGCAGTCGACGACCGAGCAGACCTTCTGCCTCGGCCATGACAGCTCGATGTGCCCAAGCGGACGAATGAGGCGGTAACCGACCATGCCCGCGTCGCCCGGCGCCGACACGCGCCCCAACCCGCCGCCCGGGTATGAGTCGGCGCGACCCGGCGCCTGGAAGATGAGCTCGACGCCTTGATCGACGTCACCCGCGTACGGCGGGTCGAAGAAGAAGCTCACCGACGAGAACGTCGAGTTGCCGCCCGTGCAGGTGACTTGAACTGCGCCGTTGCCGTGGGAGTTGTCGTCGTAGCTGCACAGACACTCACCGAGGCCACGGCCCGCCCGTTCTGAAGCCGTGAAGACGATCTCGTCGGCGCGTGGGCAGCCGAACAACGCGAGACACAGCCACGCCCACCTCACGACGGCACCAACTGCGGAGCGATCTTCTCGAGCTCGGACAAGCTCGTCACCGTCACCACCTGCGTCACGGCGCGCGAGTAGTTCGTCATCTCGCTGTCGCCGAAGCCCCAGTTCTGCTTCGGCTCGGTACAGATCCACACCACGCGCCTGGCCTTTCTTTTCAGATCTTCGAGAGCCCACACGTTGGCGGAGTTGAAGTTGTTACGCCCGTCTCCGATGACGAAGACCGTCGTCTTGCGGCTCACGGAGCCGAGGTACGACTTCGCGAACGTCGCCAACGTATGGCCGTAGTTCGAGTTCGACGACATCGAGATGACGTCGCCCGACAACGCAGCCTCGAGCGCCGCTTCCGGCTTCGTGCCCTTGAAGTGCTTCGTCACCTCGCCGAGCTCCGAGACGAAGATGAAGCTGCGCACGCGATTGAAGAGCGACTGCAGACACCACGTGAAAATCAGCATCAGCCGCGACGCGTTTCGTACCGAGTCGCTCACGTCACACAGCACGATGACGTCAGGGCGCTGCGGCCTCCGCGTGCGGAACTGCGGCACCATCGGTACGCCGCCCGAGGTGAGGTTCTTTCGCAGCGTGCGACGCGGGTTGAGCTGCCCTTTCCGTTTGCTGCGCTGCCGACGAATGAGGCGCGCCTTCAGCTTCTCGGCGAGCGCGCGCACCGAGCGCTGCGCGATCTCGACCTCTTGCCGCGAGAGCGTATGCAACGCCTTGTCGTCGACGCCGGCGGTGGCCTTCTTGAGCCTCGCGTTCGACTGTCGCTGCACTTCGGCGCGCGCCTCTTCTTCGATGCGCCGCAGCGCGCTGCCGAGGTGCTGACTGACGACCTCGATGCCACGCCCCGACATGCCGCGCGCCGCGAGCTCCCGGCCGATGCTCTCGAGGTCGCTGCGCATTGACTCGGCGCCGGCCGCGCTGGCGAGCCGACGACTGTAGAAGCCGGTCTGCAGTGCGTTCTGAATTCTTGAGAAGTCGAGCTGCAGCGACGCCTGACGGAAGATCTGCGCCAGGCGCGCGCGATCGCCCGACATCGCGGCCTCGGTGAGCGGGCTCAATTGCCCCGCGAGGCGCTCCATCATCCAGACGATCATCTTCCGCTCGTCTTCGCCCAGCAGCCCCTCTTCTTCGATGCGCTTCATGAGCGACTGCTCGATGTTGGCCAGCGTTCGCGACGCACCCGAGAAATAGAAGTCGAAGGCCTTGTCGAACACCGCCGCGTCTTGAGCGCGCTTGCAGAGCGTCGCCTTCAACGCGGCGCGGGTGACGTCGCGCTCCTCGAGGCCGATCTCCGCGAGCGCCTGCACGGCGTCTTTTGCTTCGCTCACGGCGACCTTCAAGCCGTTCTGGCGGAGCACTTCGACGAACTCGACGACGCGCGCCTCCATGATTCAGCCTCGCTTCAAGATTCCGTTTTTCGGAAACGACTTGATGCTCTTACCGGCCGCCAGCGGGAGCACACGAATCCACTGAACGGGGCCGGTGTCGGTCTTCATCACTCCGAAGGTCTCGTCTTTCACGAAGCCGAGGCCGGCGAACGCTGAAGCCACGGGCGTGTTCCACACACCGAAACCGGCCTGCGATTCGTGGCGCATCGCGCGGTGCACCTTCGCGAGGAAGCCGTCTCTCTTCACGAACTCGAGCGGTTTCGCCGTCGTGCCGAAGGGGTTCGCTTCGTCGTACACGCGGTACCGCGCGCCCTCGAACTCCTCGATGTTCGCGAACGACAACACCGAGCCGCTCCTGGGGATCTGCGCCGACCAGAAGACCATTCGCGCCAGCGGCATCAGCAAGTCGCTCGTCCACGCTTCGGGCGGATCTTCTTCACCGTCTTCCACGCCGATTCGCAGAACGAACTCGATGCCGAAGCCGCTGCGCTTCGGGTCTTTCGTTTCTTTGCCCGCGAACTCAGAGAGGCCGGTGGTGACGACCTCCCAGTGCTTCTTGACGCGTCGCCAACCGATGAAGCGAAGCGGATCGCGCAGCGGAACGACATCGGGCTGAAACGTCATGCCAGTGAACTCGCCTGACTCGTTCAACAGCTCGAAGACGTTGCTCATGGGTTTCCGCGGTCGAAAACTCCGTCAGCGGGGAACGTTTCGATCGTCGTGTCGCCACGGAGCGGCAGACAACGCAGCCACTGCACCGGCCCGTTCGCGGTCTGCATAACGCCGAACGTCGGATCATTCACGAAGCCAAGGCCCGCCACCTGCCACGCGAGCGCCGTGTTCCAGATACCGAAGCCAGGCTGCGGCGGAGCTTCATCGTGACCCAACCGCGCTGAACGCAGCCCTTTGTGAACGCGCGCGAGAAAGCCGTCGTCATTGGCGAAGTCCAACGGTCGCGCAGGCGTTGCGAACGGATTGACTTCGTCGAACACGCGGTACTCGTTGCCGCCGAAGGTCTTCGACTGATCGAACTTCAGCACCGTGCCGTGCGCCGGCACCTGCGACGACCAGAACACCATGCGTCCGAGCGGTTGAAAGAGCTTCGTCGTCCACCCGTCGGGCGGCTCGTTCTCGCCGTTGCGCGCGGTGACTCGAATCACGAACTCGACACCGAAGCCGCTTCGATTCGGGTCTTTCGTTTCCTTCGTCGCGAATTCAGAAAAGCCGGTGGTGATGATTTCCCAGACGTTGTCGACGCGACGCCACCCGATGTACCGGAGCGGATCGCTGATGGGCGGAAGTCCCGGAGTGAACGCAATGCCGGTGAATTCGCCGCTCGGGTTCAACAGCTCGAGAACGTTGCTCATGTCAGACCTCCAAATAGCGCCAGCGGATCGACCGAGTTCGGCAAGTCGATGACCTCACCATCGCAGAAGTTCGATGATCGCCCAGTCACTGTTCTTCAACTTCGTGCGTTCATCGAGAAGAAGCGACCGCGCACCTTCGAGGCACAGCGGCATTCCGCGCTTCGCCGACCTGCTCACCGCGTGAAGGCCATCACGGCCTCGATGTGATGCGTCTGTGGAAACAAGTCGAACAGCTGCAACGCGATGGGGTGAAAGCCGTGCTCCCCGAGATCCTTCGCGTCGCGCGCGAGGCTCGTCGGATCGCACGCGACGTACACCACACGCGAAACCAACAACCCGTTCGCCCACGAGCCGACGCCCGGCGCACCCGACCGCGGAGGGTCGACGAGCAGGCGATCGAACCGCTCGCGCTCATTCACGAGGCCTTTGGCAATTTTCTCTGAATCGCCCTGCACGAAGCGCACGTTGCTCACGCCGTGCTTCAACGCCGCGTTCTGCGCGAGCGCGACTGACAGCGGGAACGACTCAACCGCCACCACCTGGTCAGCATGCGACGCGAGCCGGAACGTGAAGTTGCCGTTGCCTGAATACAGCTCGAGCACGCGCTCACTGCCGTGCACGTCGAGCAGCTCGAGGCTCTGTGAGACGAGTCGGCGGTTCACCTCGGCGTTCGCCTGCGCGAAGCCGTCAGGGCGGTGCAGCACGCCTTCTTCATCGAGCACCGGCTTGCCGAGCAGCTCCACCGCGCCCTTGCCGTCTGCGGGGTGAACAATCGCACCGTCGATCAGCCCTTCACGAAGCGCGGCGGTCAACGCGTCACGATGCCGAGGCCGAATCTGCGCCTTCGCATGAAGGCTGATCGCGACGCGCCCTTCGCACTCGAGCAGTCGAACTTCCTCCAGCTCTTTCAACGTCGCCGCGCCCAACGCTGTCGCGAGTCGTCCAGGGAAATTGGTCAACGCAGGCGTCAACGCAGGGCACGACTTCACCGCGACGCGCTCGTGCGATTTGCGCCCGTGAAAACCCAGCGCGTCTTTGACCGGGTGCAGCACCGCGCGACGCCGGTACCCCACGGCCTGCGGCGACGGCACCGTCGGCAACAACGCGTACGCGTCGCGCGCGATGCCGCCGACGTGCTCGAGCGCAGAGACGACGATCTCCGTCTTCTGTCGGAGCTGCTCGTCTTCCTGGAGGTGCATCCAATCGCAGCCGCCGCAGCTCGAGGCCACGGGGCAGACGGGCGCTCGTCGTGACGCGCTCGGTTCGAGGACGTCGAGCACTTCGCCGCGCAGCGCCTTGCCCTGCTCCGTCACTTCGACGAGCACGCGCTCACCCGGCAACGCGCCCGCAATGAAAACGGCGCGGCCTTCGTGAGGGGCCACGCCGTCACCTGACTTCGACAACCGCTCGACTCGCAGCTCCAGCTTCACTTCTTCTGGGGCACTTCTGCGTCAGGCAGCTCGGCGCGCAGCCGATCGACGAAGCGCGCGAGGCGGCCCTTCTTTTCTTCGTCGACGTCGACGAACTCGATGCCCATGCCGGGCACCTGGTCGCTGTTCGGGTCAGGCGGGTGCACCCGAATCACGCGGCCCGTGAGATCGAACGGAAACGCCGCGTCAGGGAGCGAGACGATCAACCGCACGATGCTGCCCACCGCCAGCGGGTTGCGCGTGTTGATGAACATGCCGCCGCGGCTGATGTTCACCGCCCAGTCGGTGATGAAGCCATCGACGGTGCGGTACGCAACCAACAACTCGTGCTGCAGTCGCTCGGCCTTCCGTATCGGCTGGGAGCCCTTGTCGTCGCTCATGGGTCGGGGAGCCTACTCACTTCAGATCGCCATCGTCTTCAGATCTGACGAAGCCTTCAGCGGAGCGCCCGTCAGCTTCTGCACCGACTCAATGGTCTCGCCCGGCGCGAGCTCGCGCAGCAGCAGGCCGTCGGGGGTGATGTCGATCCACGCGAGGTCGGTGCAGAGCGCGTGCACGCACTTCTTGCTGGTCAGCGGCAGCGAGCAGGCCTTGAGGATCTTGTGACCGCCGTCTTTGGTGGCGTGCTCCATGGCGACGATGACGCGCCTGGCGCCGACGGCGAGGTCCATCGCGCCGCCCATGCCTTTGACCATCTTCCCGGGGATCATCCAGTTGGCGAGGTCGCCGTGCTCGCTGACCTCCATCGCGCCCAGCACCGCCAGGTCGATGTGGCCACCGCGGATCATCCCGAACGAGGCCGCCGAGTCGAAGTACGCGGCGCCGGGCAGCGCCGTCACCGTCTCTTTGCCGGCGTTGATGAGGTCGGCGTCTTCTTCGCCTTCGAACGGGTACGGGCCGGTGCCGAGCATGCCGTTCTCAGACTGAAGAACGACCTCGACGCCTGCGGGAATGTAGTTGGGGATCAACGTCGGCAGACCGATGCCGAGGTTGACGTAGAAGCCGTCGCGGAGCTCTCTGGCCACGCGCTGCGCAATCTGTTCACGGGTCAAAGGCATGATCAGGCCTGCTTTCGAACGGTGCGCCGTTCAATCCACTTGTTGAGCCCCACCGACTGCACGACGCGCTTCACGTACACCGACGGCACGTGAATCTGATCGGGGTCGAGTTCGCCGACCGGCACGATGTGCTCGGCCTCGACGATGGTGACCTTCGCGGCCATGCACATGAGCGGCGAAAAGTTACGCGCCGTCTTGCGGAAGATGAGGTTGCCCCACGTGTCGGCCTTCCACGCGCGCACGATGGCGAAGTCGGCCTTGAGCGGCGCCTCGAGCACGTACTCGTGACCGTCGATGACGCGCGTCTCTTTGCCCTTCGCGACCTCGGTGCCGACGCCGGTGCGAACGAAGAACCCGCCGATGCCCGCGCCACCGGCACGAATGCGCTCGGCCAACGTGCCCTGAGGGTTGAGCTCGACCTCGAGTTCACCCGAGAGAAACTGGCGCTCGAATTCTTTGTTTTCGCCGACGTAGCTGGCGACCATCTTCTTGACCTGTTTGTTCTTGAGCAGAACGCCCAGGCCGAGATCAGTCGTGCCGCAGTTGTTGGCGATGATGGTGAGGCCCTTCACGCCGCGCGCATGAATCGCGGTGATCAGGTTCTCGGGGTTGCCGCACAGGCCGAACCCACCTGCCATCAAGGTGATGTTGTCTGGAATGTCTTTGACGGCCTCAGCGACCGACGCGACGACCTTGTTCATCGTTCCTCCGTGTGAGCGGCTTCATTTCGCAGCGCGCACTCGCTTTCAATCGCTAATGTCGTGTGGGAATCGGGGCCATCGTGATGGTTCAAGGCGCCAACCCCAGCTGGTGGAAGACCGCGCTGCTCGCCCTGGGCCTCGCCGCCGCGTACGCGCTCACCGGCCTCTGGGGCATGCAGCTCGCGCCCCGCCCCGGCAACGTCACCGCCGTCTGGTTGCCCGCCGGCATCGCGCTCGCGGCGTTGATTCGCTTCGGGCGCGGCGTATGGCCCGGCATCACGCTGGGCTCTCTGCTCTGCAACCTGCTCGTCTTTCCCGCGGAGCCCGGCTCCTTCGCGCACCTCGCAGGGTCCTTCTCGATCGCGCTGTCGTCGACGGCCGGGCTGCTGCTGAGCCATCACCTCGTGTGGCGCTTCGGGCGCGTCGACGCGCTCGCGAGCCCCTTCAACCTCGTCGTCTTCTTCGCGCTGGTGGGCATCGGGTGCGTCGTCAACGCCACCGGCGGCCTCCTGACGACCGCGACGCTGGGCGCCACGCCGCTGACTGAATGGGGCACCTACTGGTCGACGTGGTTCCTCGGAGACGTCGCAGGCGTGGTGGTGGTGACGCCGCTGGTGCTCAGTGAAGGGCCGGAGCGACCGCTGCGGCCGCTCGAGTGGCTCGCGTCGTTGGTGGTGACGTTCATCACCATGCAGCTGGTCTTCGGGCGCCCGCTGCCCGGCTTTCACGGCACGCCGCTGCCAGTGTCGTGGACAGTGCTGGTGACTTCGGTGTGGGTCGGCGCACGGCTCGGCGGTCGCGCGGTCGCGATCAACTCGCTCATCACCTACGCGCTCATGGGCTGGGCGACCATCGAAGGTCGCGGGCCGTTCGGCGGCTGGGAGCGCGACATCGCGCTGCTCCTCGTCGACTCGGTGATGGTGCTGGGGACGATCATCGCGCTGCTGCTGGTCTCGACGACGGCGTTGAACCGCAGGCAGCAGCTCGATCTCGAGCTGGAGCGACGACACCTCGAGGACAAGGTGCACGAGCGCACCAGGCTGCTCGAGCTGTCGACCGACGCGCTGATCTCCGAAGGCGAAGAGCGAACCCGCCTCACTGGCCAGCTGATCGAAGCGCAGAAGCAAGACGCGCTCGGTCGCCTCGCCGGCGGTGTGGCGCACGACTTCAACAACCTGCTGACCGTGGTGAGCGCCGAGGCAGAGCTGCTGCGCCGTGACGCGTCACACCGGCCCGACGTGCATGACGCTGCCGGCGCGATTCTCGCCGCGTCACATCGCGCCGCAGAGCTCACCCGCCAACTGCTGGCCGTCGCGCGTCGTCAAACCACCACGCCGCGTTACGTGGAGATCGCCGACACGCTGATCGCCAATCGGCGCCTGCTGCGCCCGCTCTTGCCCGAGAACATCACGCTCGAGGTGCAGTGCGACGAAGGCTGCGGCGTGTCCATCGACCCCACCATGCTCGACCAGATCGTGCTCAACCTCGCGCTCAACGCGCGTGACGCGATCTCCGGCGTGGGCCGCGTGTCGATCACCGGCAGTCGCCGCGAGGTCGACGCCACCACCGCCGCCGTGCTCGGGCTCACGCCAGGCCGCTGGTGCACGTTGGTCGTCGAAGACAGCGGCGCCGGCATCGCCCCCGAAGTGCAGGCCCGCGTGTTCGAGCCGTTCTTCACCACCAAGCCCGGCGGCCAGGGCACCGGCCTCGGCTTGTCGACGGTGTGGGGCATCGCGAATCAGGCGCGCGGCACGGTGAAGCTCGAGAGCGGGCCCGGCGGCTCTCGCTTCACGGTGTGGCTGCCGGCGGCCGACAAGCCCACCACGAAGGCCCCGGTGGCGACGCCGCTCTTCACGCCGGTCGCGACGGGCTCGGTGATCCTCGTGGTGGAAGACGAGCCGCTGGTGCGGCGCACGGTGGTGCTCGCGCTCGAACGCGCAGGGCACAAGGTGTTGATGGCGGCCGACGGCGACGAGGCGCTCACGGTGCTGCGCGCGAGCGCCTCACAGGTTCAGCTGGTGTTGACCGACGTGGTGATGCCGCGCCTCGGTGGCGTCGAGCTGGCGCGAGAGGTGCGCGCGCAATGGCGCCTCCCGGTGATCTTCATGTCGGGGTTTCACGAGCGACAGACGGAGCTGACTGACGAGGTGGTGTTGGGCAAACCCTTCACCACCGATCAGCTCCTGTCAGCCGTCGCGCAGGCGTTGACGACTTAGCGCTCGAGCATCAGCGCGATGCCTTCACCGCCGCCGATGCACAGCGAGGCCACGCCGCGCTTGAGGTCGTGATCTTTCATGGTGTGCAGCAACGTCACCAACACGCGCGTGCCCGACGCGCCGATGGGGTGACCCAGCGTCACCGCGCCACCGCGCACGTTCACCTTCGAAGGGTCCAACTTGAGCAGCTGGTTGTTGGCGAGGCTGACGACCGCGAAGGCCTCGTTGATTTCCCAGGTGTTCACGTCGGCGGCGGTCTTGCCCGTCTTGGTGAGCAGCTTGTTGATCGCGTCGGCCGGAGCGATGGTGAACTCCACCGGCTTGCGCGCGGCGGCGGCGTGACCGACGACCTTCGCCAGCACGGGAATGTTCAGCGCCTTGGCCTTCTCAGCGCTCATCAACACCACGGCCGCGGCGCCGTCGTTGATCGACGAAGCGTTGGCGGCGGTGATGGTGCCGTCTTTCTTGAAGACCGGCTTGAGCGAGGGGATCTTCTCGGGCTTCGCGTTCTTCGGGCCTTCGTCTTCGGTCACCACGAGCGCGTCGCCCTTCTTCTGCGGCACCGACACGGCGACGATCTCATTCTTGAAGAGGCCTTCCTTCTGCGAACGGATGGCGCGGTTCGTCGACTCCACGGCGAACTCGTCTTGCGCGGCGCGGCTGATCTTCATGCTCTCGGCGCACTGCTCGGCGCACACGCCCATCGCGACGTTGTCGTACGCGTCGGTGAGGCCGTCGCTCATCATCGAGTCTTTGAACTCGACGTTGCCCATGCGCGCGCCCGTGCGGAGCTGCATCGAGATGTACGGCGCGTTCGACATCGACTCCTGGCCACCGGCGACGACGACGTCGGCGTCACCCGCGACGATGGCCTGGTACGCCTGCACCACCGACTGCAACCCCGAGCCGCAGACCTTGTTCACGGTGACAGCCGGCACACCGTCGGGCAGCCCGGCACCACGCGCCGCCTGCCGCGCCGGAGCCTGACCGACGCCCGCGGTCAGCACGTTGCCCATGATGACCTGCTCGACCTGCTCAGGCGCGAGGCCCGCACGCTCGAGCGCCGCCTTGATGGCGATGGCGCCCAGCTGCGGCGCCGTCAGCGATGAAAGCGCGCCCTGAAACGCACCAATGGGAGTCCGCGCTGCACCGACGATGACGACTTCACGAGCCATGGTTCTTCTCCACGAAAGAGTGAGGTTCAGCTGAGGGCCTTATGACGGCGGCACCCGCCCATTTCAAGGCGCACGCCCGCCCCATTTCGTGAGGTCTCTTTCGGGCAAAGAAAAAGGGGAGCGCCATCACTGGCACTCCCCCTTCACGACTTCACGTCAGGCTGTTCTTACTTCTTGAACTTGCCCATCACGTCGCCGAGGCGGGCCTTCGACTGCTCGGCCTGCTTCTTGAGGTACTCGCGGTAGTCGTCGCCACCGTCGTTGAGCAGGGCCTTGATCGACAGGGCGATCTTGCGGTCGCTGGTGTTGATGTCGATGATCTTGACCTCGACCTCCTGGCCCTCGGCCAACACGTCGCGCGGGTTCTCGACGCGCTCGTCGCGGATCTCCGAGACGTGCACGAGGCCTTCGATGCCCGGCTCGATCTCCACGAAGCCACCGAAGTCGGTGACCTTGGTGACCTTGCCCTTGACGCGGCTCGAGACCGGGTGGCGCTCCGAGAGCGTGTCCCACGGGTCCTGGAGCAGCTGCTTGATGCCGAGGCTGAAGCGCTCGTTCTCGACGTCGATGTTGAGCACGCACGCCTCGACGATGTCGCCCTTCTTGTAGAGCTCACCCGGGTGCTTGACACGCTGGGTCCACGAGATGTCGGACACGTGCACGAGGCCGTCGACACCGTCTTCGACACCGACGAACACGCCGAAGTCGGTGACGTTGCGAACGATGCCCTTGATGACAGAGCCGATCGGGTACTTGTCCTCGAGGACAGTCCAGGGGTTCTGCTCGATCTGCTTCATGCCGAGCGCGATGCGCTTGGCCTTGGGGTCGATGTCGAGGACGACCGCTTCGACTTCCTGACCGACTTCAAGCAGCTTGCTGGGGTGCTTCACGCGCTTGTTCCACGTCATCTCGCTGACGTGCACCAGGCCTTCGACGCCCTGCTCGAGCTCGATGAAGGCGCCGTAATCGGTGAGCGAAACGACCTTGCCCTTGACGCGCGTACCGACCGGGTACTTCTCGTCGGCGCGGTGCCACGGGTCTTCCTGGATCTGCTTGAGACCGAGGCTGACGCGCTCCTGCGCGGGGTCGAACTTGAGGACGATGACCTTGACCTCGTCACCGACGTTGAACATCTCCGACGGGTGGCCAACGCGGCCCCACGACATGTCGGTGATGTGCAACAGACCGTCGATGCCGCCGAGGTCGATGAAGGCGCCGTAGTCGGTCAGGTTCTTGACCTGGCCCTTCATGATCGCGCCTTCCTTCAGGTTCTTGAGCGTTTCCTTCTTCTGCTCTTCGCGCTGCTTCTCGAGCAGCACGCGGCGCGAGAGGACGATGTTGCCGCGCTTCTGGTTGAACTTGATGACCTTGAACTCGAATTCCTTGGCCAGGTACTGGTCGAGGTTTCGAACCGGGCGAATGTCGACCTGGCTGCCCGGCAGGAACGCCTTGACGCCGATGTCGACCTGCAAGCCACCCTTCACACGGCCAGTGATGATGCCCTTGATGATCTGGTCGTCTTTGACGGCGGCCGAGATCTCATCCCAGATCCGCATCTTGTCGGCCTTCTCTTTCGAGAGGACGACCATGCCCGTGTCATTCTCGCGGGACTCGAGGAACACCTGAACGGTGTCACCCGGCTTCACCGTGACTTCGCCCTTGGGGCTGGTGAACTCGGAGATCGCGACCTGGCCTTCAGACTTGTAACCGATGTCGACGATCGCGAACTCACCGGTGACCCGAACCACGGTCCCCTTGATGACTTCGCCTTCCTTCACGAGGCCGGTGCGACCGCCCTCCTTGAGGGAAGCCTCAAACATCGCTGCGAAATCCTCTTCGCCTTCAAAGCCGGTCGACTGATTGACGTTCTGCTGCATGTGATGGGTTGTCCTGGGAACTGCAAAAGGTGCTGCGGCCCGAAGTTGGTACCGCCTGCGAGCGGGGCTGGTCGCGCAGGTTGGAACTCCGCTCGGTGTGAGAGGAATCGTTCAGGGCGGTTAGCTGAACCCGCCGTGGGATGCAAGGCAGGGAGCGCCCACCGTTTTCAGCGGGTAACGCTGCGGGGAGTCAGCTCTCCATGGAGACGTGGAGGTAGTCGAAGCGATGACGCTCACGAATCGAAGCCGGCCCTGAGGGTGTGCCCTGCGCTCGAGAGAGCGAGATCGCCGCGGGCATTGAGTTCAGCGACGGCAGCGACAATTCCATTCCTGAAGCGAGCCGTCGCAGCGCCGAGGCCGAAAGCATCGCGGAGGAGCGCTACGAGTTCGTCTTCATTCAGCCCAGCGTTCAGTTGGAGCACAGCGCGGACCCCCGCGACGTATTCGCTCGGCGCGATCAACTCGGCGTTCGAATCCGCGTCGCGCCGATTCCTCGGCATGACCCGGCGCCCAGCAAGCGCCCACCAGGGATCTCGGTGTTCAATGCCGCTCGCATTGCGGAAGTCACGTAACGCGCTGGCGAGTCGCTCAACGATCCGAGCCCCAGCCCGCCGATGCCCGAAGGCATCCATGAGACGATCTCTGAGTACCTCGTCATGAACTGGCCCCTCGACCTCAAGAACACTGCGACACAACCCTGCGATCGTCGATTGTGTTGCATCAACCAGCTCGCCCTGTTGCGGTGACAACGCGGCTGTCCGATACGGCTCGAAAATCGGCGCAGCCAGCGTACGTCTGCTGGGCGAAGTCCCCTTCTGAACAGGAGCAACCGGCGGTGGACCAACGCTCTCGCTCGATTCGCCGACCAGTCGGGCAACGTTTGCGCCTGCAGCGGGCGTTGCCTTGAATAGCCGTGCCTTCTGCCTCGATTCTTCGATCAGCTTCAGCAACCGCTCCGTTTGTTTCTTGCGGTCATGCCACCAGTCGGTGCTCCAGAGCCTGTGCAGTTCCCAACCGAGACCGCGCAGCACTTCCTCTCGGAGCCGGTCCCGATCGCGTGCCGACTCCGCAGAGTGGTACGCGACGCCATCGCACTCAATGCCACACACGAAGCGACCTGAAACCTCCGTATCCGTGACACCGAAGTCGATGCGGTAACCAGAAACACCAACCTGAGGAACCAAGTCGATACCGTGAGCCGCAAGCGCGGTCAGAACCTCTTGTTCGAAAGGAGATTCCGTCTGCGCCAGAGCCATTACGAGCGGGCCCGCGACGAGCTCACCGGTCTCTGCGTACTTCAAGAAATCCCTGAGAAGCACAGCACCACGCATCTGCTCACCAACGACCATGTCGTCGGCACGCATCGAAGAAAACACACGCATTTGCTCACGTGCACGTGTCGCGAGAACGTTCAACCGACGCCAGCCCGATTGGCCGCTCAGCGGACCAAGATTGTACCGAATCTTGCCGTCGAGACCTTTCCCGTAGGTAACGCTCAAGAACACAACGTCCCGCTCGTCGCCTTGAATGCTTTCAAGGTTCTTCACGAAGAACGGCTCGGGCTTGTCGAGAGCGAGGAACTCGTCGAGTTGTGGGTTCGTGCGTCGCTCGCCCTCCAGCAGATCCTGAATACGAAGCTGCTGCGGCCGAGAGAACGTTCCGACGCAAAGTGATCTGTTCGGATGTTCGCGCGCGTGCCGGACAACCGCAGCAACCACCGCCGCGGCTTCTTTTGTGTTGGTCCCCTTCCCTTCGTACTGAGCACCAGCGACGTGTTCGAAACTCAGGCCAAACCTGCTCACGTTGCGATCAACGCTCGGAAAAGTGAGTAGAGAAGATTCGTAGAAGTTCTGATTCGAGTACGCGATCAACGACTCATGTCGGCTCCGGTAGTGCCATCGAAGCTGCGCGCCATAGAGTCCAGCCGCCTGGGCCAATTCGAGAATGCTCTCGAGATCTTCAAACAACGGTTCTCCATCTTCGTCTTCTTTGACCTCGATCTCCCCAAGTTGAGCCGCAAAGAAGTTCGTCGGCGGGAGTTGCTTGGGGTCGCCGACGACGACCAACTGCTGCCCCCGGGCAATCGAACCAAGAGCATCCTCACAAGTGAGCTGGGATGCCTCGTCGAAGATGACGATGTCGAACTGATGCTTGGTATCGAGTGTCTGCGCGACCGTCATGGGACTCATCAAGAAGCACGGCTTGATGGCGCGGACCGCGTGGAACCCACGCTGAACCAACTGCCGAACAGGTTGATGGCCCCGCATGCGCGACATCTGATCGCGGAGAAACTTTGATTCGCCTGCTGCGGAAAGCAACTGCTCTTGAGTCCGTCGGCGCAGCCGGGTGGCGACCGCGCGCTTGTTACTTTCCAATGCTTGCTTATCCAGCACGCAGAACTCATTCACTTGCGCAGAGTGCGCGCCCCCTTCGAACCGCCCAAGGAGCGGGGCCTGTGACTCGACGTCATCGATCCATACCTCGAGGAAACGACGCTCAAACGCAGCGCCAAGATCCGCCCACGCGAGGTCACCCGACACCGCCGCTTCGACAAGAGACCGTGCAGAGGTGGCGACGGCCTTGGAGAGTGCATCCTGATGGTTCTGCATCTCTCGCCATCGCTCGCGACTGCCCTCGAGCGCTTCAATTTGTTCATTCAACTGAACGAACGTTGACCTTGCGAAAAAGGTAGCGGGCCAGCCACCAGCCTCTTGGATGCTGGACCAAAGAGCACGCGCCTCGGTGACCTTGACGGCCAACTGCTGAAGCGAATCCACGTTCGGCGCCGGTGTTTCTGCGACAGAGAATACCGAGGGAGAGAGCGACAGCCTGGCGGCTGTATCTCTGAACGAGTTGCCCCAACGCACCCAGTCCATCAAAGCAGTCCAGTCACTGTCAGCACCGCGCCAAAGCCGTCCGAAAAACCGTGCCGACGCATCACTTCCATTGAGCGACACTCTCTCGGCCCTCGCGCGGAGCAGAGTGGAGACCCGCTGTCCCGCATCTAACGCGCCTCGCCAAGCTGACTCAGACATTGAGGCCTTCAACTGGCGTCGAGCAGCCCGCCAAGTGCCGCTAAGCCAGGCCCAGATACTGCGACCACGTTCGATGACGATGGTCACTGCAGTCTGTAATTCCTCAGGTCGAGCAGACGACTTCAGTAACCCTCGCGTCTCATTCTCCAATACGGCGAACATTCGACCTCGTTCGACGACCTGCAGCGCATGAGCAGACGCCTCCATCCAGTCGGGAGCATTGGCAACAGTCGCAGGAATGCCGGGTGCGCCAGAAAGCACGGCTGCGAGTTCCGTCAGCGACTCCGCTGCCGTATTCAGTGACTGCGCCTTGAACCCGAACTGAGCTTCGACGATTCGTTCCTCTTGAATGATCGAGCGAACGAGAGGCCCGATGCGATCAAGCGCAGCAAAGAGGACGTCGCGACGCTCACGCGGGAACTGTTGGACAGAAGAACCTCGCCACGGATGGTCAGCGAGAGAACATCCAAGCCGAGTGACCGTTCCAGACAGTTCATCGAGAGTTCGCTTCGTCTCATCGAACTGAGCCTTCGTGACCCCTTCCGTCGGGACCGAGACCCGGATGTTTGGAACACCTTCGAGCCGAAGGAGTCGGCTCATTACTTCGAAGGGAGACATCCCAAGCGGAGAGACTGGCGAATGAACAGCCTTCGTGTAGGCAGTCAGCGTTTGTCGAACTTTCGCCAACTCTGCTTGTTGCTTCGGTTCGTCGTCGCACGACAACGACGAGGTGTCCCAAGCACGTTTCAACTCATCAAGCAGACCTTTCTTGTTCGCCTTCGTGCTGTGAATTTCAAGACAAAAATCACCGAGTCCGGCCTTACGAAGACGGTCGTAGACAACATTGAGTGCCGCCTGCTTCTCCGCAACGAACAACACCGTCTTTCCTCGAGCGAGGGCGCCAGAAATAAGATTGGTGATTGTCTGCGACTTACCTGTACCTGGCGGGCCTTGAATGACCAGATTCCTACCTGTCTCCACGGCAGCAAGAGCACGCTGCTGCGTCGAGTCAGCATCTACAACCTGAAATGTCATTTCAGGAGGAAAACCAGCATCAAGGTCCATCCCCCGAACCTCCGGAGGGAGTGACGAAAGCGCACCGCTGTCACCACTTCGCCGTGCGAGCAACTCGACGATCGGGTGCGCGGCAACTGCGGTTGCATTCTTCTTGAGATCCTCGTGCATCACGAATTTCTGGAACGAGAAATTCCCCAGGAGACAGGCAGCGCTGACTCGCCACCGACTATTTGAAGCGGTTTCTCCCCTCAGTTCAGAAAGCCAATCTATAACATTAAAGCTCTCGTCAGAGATCTGCTTCAACTGCACGCCATGTTGAGACTTGAGGTACTCAACAAGAGCGGGATTCACGAGCGGATCCTCCTCGCTACCGCGTACCATCCACGCACCTTTCGGGGTCCGGCTCAGCTTCGCTGGCAGCAACAGTAGCGGGGCGCGTCGTTCCTTCTGGGAACTGGTGTCTTCGAAGTAGTGGAGAAAGCCCAGAGCGAGAAACAAGGTTGCGACACCCTGCTCTTCAAGTGACGCACGGGCGGTATCAACAAGGCGTCGAATCTTGGTGTCGAGCAAGTCCGAGGGCAGCTCGATATCGAGGAACTCGTCAACATCTTCTGGATCAAGTCCGCTCGTCACCTCCGCAAAAAAGTCCGCATCCCCAAGCGCGTCGGAAAAAGTCTCATCCGAGGGCACCGACAACGCAGCATTGAAATCTCGCGGTGGGGTTCCTCGAAACTGCAGCGATTTACCCTGAACGATCACTCGTTCCCAGATCGCGATTGGCTGCTCTCCCGCGATCTCCACGGCCAAAGAGCGCTTGCCACTCGAATAATTGAGCAGCCTATTTCGCATCGATGTGTCGACGAGCTTTCGCCGACACGCCTCAACAAAGTCATACACGGTGGCCATTGGAGCGTTCTCGGAAAGAGATGTTCTAAACCCGAGAATACGCACGAACCGAGCCAGCAGAGACAACAGAAAAAATCTGGAGGATAAAGACTTCGAACCGCCTCAATGAAAGTCGCGGCTCTCGATGGGCGCCTCGAGCGCGGCGTTCGGCTCGAAGAAACGCTCGGCGAGAACGTGGAGCACCTCGTCTTGCTTCTGCACCTTGCCTTCGACGCCCAGGAACGTGCGCGTGCGCGCCAACACCGAATACGCCTCGAACACGTCGCGCCACACGACGAGGTTGAGCAGCCCGGTCTCGTCTTCCAACGTCATGAAGGTCACGCCGCTCGCGGTGCCGGGGCGCTGTCGGCAGATGACGACGCCGGCGGCGCGCACGTATTGCCCATGCTGCAGCTGCCTCGCCTCTTCAGCGCTCTTGAGGCCCTGTGCATGAAGTCGTCGGCGAACCGGCCCTACCGGGTGACCACGCGTGCTGTGAGCCGTGCGCGAGTAGTCCCAGGAAATCGACTGCTGCACCGACAACCCGGGAAACGAGAGCTGCGGCTCGGAATCAACCGCGAGCGGCGTCGACCCGCCATGGAGCCCCTGCGCCTGCCACAACGCCACGCGCCGCGACGGCTCGATGGACTGCAGCGCCCCCGCTTCGGCCAGCAACGTGACCGACCTCGCCTGCACCCCGCTCCGCCGCACGAGCTCGGTGACCGACTGCGAATCGCGCACGTCGCGCAACCTCGTCGCGTCTCCTTCATTGAGGCCCTTCACGAAGCGCAGCCCCATGCGCAGCGCGTAGTCGTGCTTCCCGTCGGTCGGCTCCAGCGTGCAGTTCCACTCGCTCGACTTGAGATCAATCGACAACACCTGCACGCCGTGGCGCTTCGCGTCTTCGACGAGCGTCGCCGGTGAATAGAACCCCATGGGCAACGAGTTGAGCAGCCCACACGTGAACTCCACCGGGTAGTGGGCCTTCAAGTAGCTGCCGGCGTAGCTGATCAACGCGAACGACGCGGCGTGGCTCTCGGGGAACCCGTAGTCACCGAAGCCGCGAACCTGCGCGAACACCCGCTCGGCGAAGTCAGGCGCGATGCCGCGCGCGATCATGCCGTTGACGAACTTGTCGTGGTGGCCTTCGAGCTTGCCGTTGCGCTTCCACGCCGCCATGTCGCGCCGGAGCTGGTCTGCTTCACCCGGTGAATAGTTCGCGCCGACGATGGCGATGCGCATCACCTGCTCTTGAAACAGCGGAACGCCGAGCGTGCGGCTCAGCACCGGCTCGAGACACGGGTGCGGGTAGGTGACGGGCTCGGCGCCGTTTCTGCGTCGGAGGTACGGGTGCACCATGCCGCCGGTGATCGGCCCCGGCCGCACGATGCTCACCTGCACCACGAGGTCGTAATAGCTCTTCGGCTTGAGCCTCGGCAGCATCGACATCTGCGCGCGGCTCTCGATCTGAAACACGCCGATGGTGTCGGCCTTCTGAATCAGCGCGTACGTCAGCGGGTCATCTTCAGGAATCGTCGCCAACGAGATCTCGCGCCCTCGATGCTTCGCGATCAGCTCGAACGACTTGTGCAGGTGCGTGAGCGACCCCAACGCCAACAGGTCGACCTTGAAGAGCCCCAGCGTCTCGACGTCGTCCTTGCTCCACTGAATGACGGTGCGCCCCTCCATCGTCGCGTTCTCGACGGGCACCAGCGTCGAAATCGGGTCGTGGCCGAGAATGAACCCACCAGGGTGAATCGAGAGGTGTCGCGGGAACCCTTCGAGCTCCTGGCAGATCGACATCAACAACTCGAAGCTCTGCGCCGACGTGTCGAGGCCCACGTCTTTCGCGTAACGACCGTCAGGCGAGTCGTAGTGGTGCAGCAACTTCGCGTAACGATCGAGCTCGGTCTGCGCGACGCCGAGCGCTTTGCCGACCTCACGAACCGCCGACCGCGCGCGGTAGCTCGTCACGTTCGCCACCATCGCGGCGTGCGTACGCCCGTGCTTTTCGTAGAGGTGCTGAATCACCTCTTCACGTCGCTCATGCTCGATGTCGAGATCGATGTCCGGCGGCTCCGCGCGCTCGAGCGAGAGGAAGCGCTCGAACAAGAAGCCCATCTTCACGGGGTCGACGGCGGTGATGCCGAGGCAGAAACACACCGCTGAGCTCGCGGCGCTGCCTCGCCCCTGACAGATGATGTCGTTGGCCTGGCAGAACTCCACCAGCTCACGCATGGTCAGAAAGTAGCCGCCGTAATCGAGCGTCTCGATCAGCTGCAGCTCCTTCTTCAGCTGCGCCGTCATCGCGTCGTTCACCACGCCCCGTCGCGCCGCGCCCTCGAAGACGAGCTGCTCGAGCCACTGCGTCGTCGACGTTCCTCCCGGCAGCTTTTCTGTCGGGTAGCGGTAGCGCAGCTCCGACATCGAAAACGTGCAGCGCGCGGCGACTTCTTCGCTGCGACGCACGAGCTCCAGGCAGTCACCGTAGCGCCCTTCGAAGAGCGACCTCGACAACGCGTGCGAGTCGTTGGCCTTCAACAGCCGCCCCGCCTCCGGCAGCGAGCGTTGGTGCCGAATACAGGTCACCACGTCTTGAAGCCGACGCTTCGAGCTGTGGTGGTAGAGCACCTCAGGCGCTGCGACGAGCGGAACGCCGAGCGCCTTCGCGCGGGCACGTTGCGCGGCTTCGGTGTCGACGTCTTCGGGGAGAAAGTGCCGCGCGATGAGGCCGTAGAGCCTGTCTCCAAACGCCGGCTGCAGCGCTTCGTGAGGGCCGTCGAGCGTCCACAAAGCGATCAGGTCTTCCGCGTGCGCTGCGACTTCGGCGCGCGACACTTCAGAGCGACCCTTCTCGCAACGCATGCGGCCCAGCGTGAGCAGTTGGCAGAGGTTCGCGTACCCACGTCGCGTCATCGCCAGCAGCACCAACGTCGCGCCGTCGTCGAGCGTCACCTCGGAGCCGACGATGAGCTTGATGCCGAGCGCCTTCGCCTTTTCGTACGCGCGCACCACGCCGTACACCCCGTCGCGATCGGTGATGGCGATGGCCGGGCAGCCGAGCTCGTACGCCGCCTCGACCAGCTCGTCGGGGAAGCTCGCGCCCTCGAGGAACGAGTAGTTGCTCTTGCACCACAACGGCACGCCGCTCATTCGACGAAGCCCTGCAGCATCCACCTCCGGCGGAGCACGTCGAGGTAGCACCACACCACCGCGCCGCGCGTGAGCTCGAGGAAGTAGTAGTGCCGCTTCACTTCACTGCGCCACCAACCTCCGTTGAGGAGGTACGGGCCGTGGTGCTTCACCACCGGGCCACCTCGCTCGCCGAGCACCAGCCAGCCGTCGGGTTCACGCACCGGCCTCGAGGGCAAGGGTTCGGCCTTGAAGCGCATGCGGCGAATTCGAAGGGGCATCGGTGACGTGGGCGCTGGAGGTAGAGGCGTGTCGTGGAGTTGTTCGAAGTGCAGCCGCGACTCCGGCAGGTGACCTGAGCCGTGCACGAGCTGCTGCACCGCGATCGGGCCGAAGGCGGCGCGGACCCGCTCGAGCGTGCGCAGCGTGTCGGAGGGATCACGCCGCGGCCGATCGACCAGCGCGAGCTGCGTGGTGACAGCCGGGGCGCCTCCGGCTTCGAAGAAGAGCCACTGCACCCCCAGCGTCTCGTTCTCTTTGCTGGCCGCCAACGTCAGTCGCACCTGCTCGGCCACACGCGCGCCGTCCAGCGTCGCTTCGGCCAGCGCCACGTTCAACTTCAGCGGCGCATTCACGACGCCACGCGGCCTGTCGAAGCCCAGCGTCACCGACAAGGTGCGCAACGCGAGCTGCCGCTCTTCGAGCACGTGCATCAACCGCCGCAGCACCGACAGGCTCGAGAACACCAGCTGATTCGAGTCGAGCACCGGCTCATCGAAGTCGAGCCGCGCTTCGACCGGCACCACCACCGCCGCCGGCTGAAATGGTTCGACGCGCTTGCCCCCCGCGAGCAACGAGAGCCGCTCAGCCGCCCCGCCGTAGCGCTTGCGCAGCCCACCCACCGGCAACGTGAGGAACTGCCCCAGCGTCTCGATGCCCAGCTTCTTCAACGCGAGCAGCGCCGTCGGCGCGAGGCCCACGCGGCGCAACGGCACCTTCGCCTGCAGCTGCCTTTCTTCTTCTGCCGACGTCAGCAGCTTCACCTGGTCGACGCGCAGCGCCTTCGCCACGGCGTAGCTACCGAAGCGCTTGAACCCCACGCACAGCGAAGCGCGCCACCCGGCTTCACGCAGCGCGGCCAGCACCTTCGCGCCCCATTCTTCGAGCGACGGAAACAACTGCGACAGCCCACTCACGTCGGCCCAGAGCACGCCCGGCTCGTCAGCCGACGGCTCGATGGCGGGGCTCCAGCTGCGCAACAACGCGAGCAGCTCGGCCACGGCGAGCGCCACCTGCTCGGGCGCCACCACCGCCGCGTGCAGGTGCGCGCACAACGACAACGCCTCGCCGTACTTGAGCCCCGGCACCACGCCATGCCGCCGCGCCGCTTCGTTGATGTGGGTGATCACCCCGCGTGGCGCGTCTTCTTCGACGACCGCCACCGGCCCAGCGGCCCACGACGGGCGCTCACGGAGCAGCAGCTGCAGCGGCAACACCGGCACGTCAACGCAGGCCAACCGGTCCACGGCACACCTCGTTCGTGCTCCACGTCGGCGCGTGACGCTTGTCTTTGAGCGCGCGCACCGTGAGCGTGAATTCACCAGGCGCCGACCCTGGCGCCGCCGCCCACGCCCGCATCGAGATCAGCGAATCCAACGAGCTGTCGTGCTCGCTCGCCTCGGTCAAGAAGAGCACCGCTGCGTCGTGCTTCTGCGCGAGGCCCAACATTCGCGAGAGCAACGGCGTCTGTACGCGGTGCCGCGCTGGCAGGTCGATCACCACCAACCCGAACCCTCCGTGACGAACCAACATCTCACCGGCCCTGGGCAGCTCGACGGCCGGCACGCGCACCACCGCCACCGCCTTCAAGTCGACGCCGCTGGCTTCGACGTCGGGCGGGTAGAAGATCGAGTCGGGCCGAGAGACCCACGCCACCGGTTCTCCCGCGAGCTGCGCTTCACGAACTTTCAAGACGCCCGCCGTCAGCGCCGAAGGCCCCGAGAGCTCGCTGAGCGAAGCGCGCAGCGACTGCAGCGAAAACGGGTCTCCCGAGTCGCGGTGCTTCGTGCGAAGTGCTGAAAGAACGGTCGCCATCGGACCCACATCCTTCGCACCTGAACGCTCGTTCAGCAACACCCCGTGTAACTCACTGAGATCGCATACGTTGTGGAACCCCCGGTTCGACAAGAACGTTGAGAGGCGCCCATGAACCCACATCTTCTCCTCGCGGTACTCGCTGTCATCGACGCGCCCGTCACGCACGTGACGGTGTTCACCAATCAAGCCCGCGTGGTTCGAGAGGCGAAGGTGCCCGTCAGCGGCACGCAGCGCCTCGAGTTCCCCACGTTGCGAGATTCGATCGATCTCTCTTCAGTGCGCGTCGAAGCGCAGGGCGCGGAGATCAACCGGGTCGACATCGAGCGTGTGACGCCTGAGCAGCTGCGCACCGACGACGCGAAGAAGCTGCTCGAAGCGCTCGAGAAGGTCGACGTGGAGCTCGAGCGCCTCAACCAGGAACGCGCGGTGCTCAACGCGCAGCGCGACGCGCTCCATCGCCTCAACCCGTCGGCGCCCGCGAGCGAGCCGCTCAAGCCCGCGCCGAAGTTGAACGCCGCCGGCTGGGCCCAGGGCGCGCAGTTCATCGCCGATGCGCTCGGTCGCGTGCAGGTCAAGCTGCGTGACGGTGAACGGGCGCTCAAGAAGCAGAACGAGAAGCGCAGCGAGCTGCTGGAGCAGGCGCGCAAGCTGGGCAACCCCGAGACGACCTCGGGGTGGAAGATCGTCGCGCAGACGTCGGGCAACGGGCCTGCGACGTTGACGCTCACGTACCTGGTGATGAACGCGCAGTGGACCCCCACGTGGGACCTTCAGCTGCAGCCCGACACCAACACCGTCGCGCTCTCGCTCGCGGGCCTCGTCTCGCAAACCACCGGTGAAGACTGGGCGCAGGCGACGCTCGCGTTGTCGACGGCCATTCCTTCGAGTGCGGTGACGGCGCCGAAGCTGGCCACGTGGAAAATCGGCGTCAGCGATCGCTTCATTCCCACGCCGACGCCAATCTCTTCACCCCTCGCCCCGCCGCCGCCCGTGCAGCCGCTGGCGCGGGTGCGCACCGAAGAAGATCTGCTGCGCGCGCGGCTGCAGCGCCTGGGCGCCGTCACCGTGAAGACGGCTGAAATGCCGCGCCGGTTCGCCGCCGATACAGCGGAGTTCGATGAGGAAGAAATCAGCAGTGGGTTTGCGTCGGCAGACGCCGCGAGCAAGGAGCTCTCGCCGGCCCGGGACAGAAGAGCTGCCCCGCCGCCGCCGCCTGTAGCGCCCGCAGCGCTCGAAATGCAGCGCGTCCCTGACGTGTCCATCAGCAGCACGCGTTCAAGCGCTCCGAGCATCCCGACCACCAGCTATTCGCTCTCGCCTCCGCCTGCCTGGAGCCCGCCGCGCTTCGGCCCCGACAGCCCGGTGACGCTCGCGCAAGGCTACGACCTGGCCTTCACGTCGCTGCAGAAAGAGACGATTCCGTCAGCGCGCGGCGCGCGTCGCGTGGCGCTGTGGGCGACGCAGTGGCCGGTGACGGTCGAGCGCAAGCTCTTCCCCGCCCTCACCACCGACGCGTACCTCGTGGCCGAACTGAAGAACCCTTCGCAGCAGGTGCTGCCCGGCGGCCCGGCGCAGCTCTTCGTAGGCGCTGACCCCGCGGGCACGGCGCGCCTCGAGCTGGTCTCGCCAGGGGAGTCATTCACGCTGCCGCTGGGCATCGACCGCGCGCTCAAGCCCGTGCGCAACGTGCAGGTGGTCGAAGCCACGCAGGGCCTCATCAGCAAAGACGAGGTCGGCACGTACACGGTGACGGTCGAGCTCGCGAACCCGTACCGCGCGCCGGTCGCCGTGCGCGTCGTCGACCAATGGCCGGTGACGTCGCAGAAGGAGGTCGAGATCAAGCTCGTCAGCGCGCAGCCGACAGCCACGCAAGACGCGAAGAAGGGCTCGCTCGAGTGGCGGTTGACGATCCCTCCGCAGCAGAAGCAGGTCTTCACGTTCGCCTACACGGTGAAGCGCCCCAGAGGTTGGAAGCTGCAGCAGCAGGAGGTGGTGCGATGAGCGCGCTCGTCTTGATGCTGTTGGCGTCGACGTCGGCGCCGGATCTCGTCGTCGTCTTTCCTGATCGCGCGCAGGTGACGCGCACCACGACGGTGACGTGCGGGCCGCGTGTACCGGTGCGCTTCGAGGGCGTTCCTCCCGCCGCCGCGCAAGACTCATTCAGGGCTCGCGTGGTTGGTGGGTCCATCGACGGCATGCGCGCCGAGCTGGTCTCGCGTGAGAAAGAGTTCAGCGCGAAGGCCGAAGCGCTCGGCGCGCAACTCGACACGTTGTTGATCGACGTCGAAAACACGTCCGATTCGTTGAGCCGCGCGCAGGCGCAACAACGGGCCGGCCAGAAGTACACCGACATCGCCGTGCAGCTCGTCTCGAAAGAGCTCGCCGACAAGCCCGACGTGAAGGCGTGGTCGCAGGCCTTCGACGCGTCACTCGCCACGGGCCTCGCGGCGGCGAAGCAGCTCTCTGAATTGAACTCGAAGCTGCGCGCGCTCCGCGTGAAAGAAGACGAGCTGCGCCGCCAGCTGAGCGAAGTGCAGCTCGCGGCTTCGAAAAATTCGTGGTCGGTGGAGGTGCTCGCGTCGTGCCCGAATGGGAAGACGGCCGAGCTGGCGTTGACGTACCTCGTAGGCGGCGCGTCGTGGACGCCCGAATACGAAGCGCGCGCGCTCGAGGCCGACAACGCCGTCGAGTTCTCGACGTGGGCCACGCTTCATCAAGGCACCGGTGAAGACTGGAGCCAGGTCGAGCTGGTGCTCTCGACCGCCGTGCCTTCGCAGAACGCCACGCCTCCGCAGCTCAAGGTGCTGCAGCTCTCGGCGTGGGAAAAAGGGCCAGAGAAGAAGGTGCTCGTGCGCCGCGAGGAATACGTCGAGCGCGCGCAGGTGGGGAACGCCGGCCCGTCGGGCAGCCTCGGCGGTCAGGCCGTCGCGCGCGAGCAGGGTTTGTCGGTGCAGCTCGCAGTACCCGACAAGTCCAAGGTGCCCGGTGATGGTGCGCCGGTGCGGCTCTTCGTCGGCAAGTCGCGCATGAAGGCGTCGTTCGAACTGCGTACGGCGCCGCGCGCGATGCCGGTCGCCTTTCGCGTGGCGGAGCTGAGCAACCAGGGCGCGTGGCCGCTGCTGCCCGGGCGCGTCGACGCGTTCCGCAGCACGGGGCTCGTCGGTCGCTATTCGATTGACCGCGTCGCGCAGGGTGGCGCGTTCACCCTCACCTTCGGCATCGAAGACGCGGTGCGCGTGAAGCGGACCATCGTCGACGAATTGAAGCGCGACACCGGCCTGTTCAACGGCAACAAGCGCTTCACGTACGTGTACTCGTTCGACGTCGCCAACTACGGCAAGCAGTCGTTGATGGTGACGCTCGCCGAGCAGCTACCGGTGTCCGAGCTGTCGGACATCGCGGTGACCGTCGGAGAGAAGACGAGCCCCGGGTACAGGCTCGACGCGAAAGACGGCATCGCGAAGTGGGCGGTGACGTTGAAGCCGGGCGAAAAGAAGAAGCTCGACCTCGACTTCCGCGTCGACGTGCCGAACGCCTACGACACCGGCGGGCTCTGAAGTCGCGCGTAGACGTCGCCTGACGTCGAGTCGACAGGGAGCGCGCGGAGGCGCTCCTTCATTTCGTCGGCGGTGAGCCAGCGCTCGTCGCGGAACTTCATCGTCTCGACGGGTGAGTAGCGGAACTCGTAGTGCCCGAGCGTCATGCAGCGGTCGATGCACGCCAGCGCCGTTTCACGCGCGATGGGGATCATCTCGAAAGACAGCGCCGGCACCGCGTGACTCAGCCCCTCGAGCACGTCGAGCTCGAAGCCTTCGACGTCGATCTTCACGAAGTCGGGCTGGCCGTATTCGGAGATCAACGCGTCGAGCGTGGTGACGGGCACCTCGAGCCTCTCGCCCCACTGCGTGCCCTGAAACCGTTCGTCGCGCTTCACCTCTGAAATCCACTCCGCCGAGAAGGTCGAGAGCGTGGGTGACGAAACGTTGATGTGCAACGTGAGCGCGCCCGGCTTCGACGCGATGCCCACGGGGAGAAGCGTGACGTCCTGGTCTTTGCCGTAGAGCCGCCGCAGCACCGAGAGCATGCGCGGCTGGGGTTCGACGGCCAGCACCCGCGCGCCGAGGCTGCGCCAGGTCCCAACGCGATCACCGACGTGCGCGCCGACGTCGATGCACAGCGAGCCCGGCTTCATGAACTGGCTGTAGAAGCGCCGGCGACCGCCATTGCGCCAGACCTGCCCGTAGTAGATGACGAGCGATCGCAGCAGCCCGTACGTGTGAGACAGCGTGCTCATCGCAAGGCCTCGGTGAATTGGTGTGCCGTCTGCTCCCAGCGAGGGAAGTCGGCGACGCGCGTGGGACGATCACGAAACGCGCGAGAGATGGCCGCAGCCGCGTCGTCGTCGACCAGCACTCCGGCGCTGCCCACGATGCGTGGAATTTCGCCGTGACGTGGCGCGACGACAGGCACTCCGCTGGCGACGGCTTCAGCGAAGACCATGCCGTACGGCTCGTAGGTCGGCAGCAGCGCGAAGAGATCAGCGCGCGCGTACGCAGCGAAGACCTCGTCGGGCGAACACGAGCCACGCAGCGCCACGCGCGCCTCGAGGTCGAGCTCACCGACGCGCGCTTGAAACCGCGCGGTGAGCTCCGGGTCACGGCGCGTGTCGCCGATGAGCTCCCACGTCCACGGCTCCGGCGCACGCGCGAGCGCCTCCAACAGCGCGAGGTGCCCTTTGCGCGCCTCGAAGTTCGCGACCGTGAGCACGTGATGCCCTCGGCGTTCGACGCGTTCACGTTCGAAGTAACGCGCGTCGAGCCCCGGCTCGCACACCGCGACATGGTCGAACCCGAGCGAGCGAACCCGCTGCGCCATGAAGTGACTGGTGACGATGAGGCCGCGCGCCCGGGAGAGAACGTCGACGTGCTCTTCAGGCAGCCAGTGCAACAACCAGAAGAACGACTCCGGCAGTCGCGACGCGTTCAAGTACAGCGAGTCGACGACGTTCACGCGCTGAAACACGGCAGCTTCGAGCGGCGCAACAGCGCACCCGGTGAGCTCGGCGATGCGTTGGTTGTAGAGGTGCCCACCCGAAGGCACGTCGGCCTTCGGAGTAATCAGCAGAAAGCTCACAGCGCCTGGTGAAACGACGCCCAGGCCTGTTCGTGCTCCCAGATGACGACCTTGAACGACGTGAGCGACTGCTGCGTCGCCAACGCGGGCTTCAGGCGCTCCGCTGCCACGCGCGCGAAGAGCTCGATGCTGGGGTTCTTGCCTTCGAAGCCGGGCAGCTCGTTGAGCGACTTGCCGCGCACCGTGTCGATGAAGGCTTCGAGGTGTTTCTCGAGCACGGAGATGTCGAAGAGGTACTGGTGCTGATCGACCTGAGGCCCGGAACAGACGACCTCGAGCAGATAGTCGTGAGAGTGATGTTGATTCTCGGCACCCCAGTCGCCGCCGAAGAGGTGGTGGAACGACGTGAACTTCCGGCGCACGGCGACTTCGAACATGTCGGTTACTCGTGGGTGAGGAGGATCTGCAGACAGCCTCGTGGCGGGCTCGCGAGGAGTTCCCATGCCTGTGCGGCGTCTGCAAATGGAATGCGGTGCGTGATGAGCTCGCGCACGGGAAGTCGTGAAAGCCAGTCGAGCGCGAGGCTCATGCGGCGCTTCTTGTCGAAGCGGCCGGTGAGCGCGCTGTGGAGGTTGCTGACTTGAGAGAAGCGCACGGTGTTGCCATTGCGGTGCGCGCGCGTGCCCAGCTTGAGCGCTCCGTCGTACCAGGAGCCCGCGATGATTCGCCCTTCTCGCCGCGCGAAGTCGAAGGCCAGCTCGAGCGCACGTGCCGAGCCGCTGACCTCGTAGACGACGTCGGCTTCTGGTCGCGCCGAGAACAGGGCCGCCGGGCTCACGCGCCTGGCCAGCTCGATTCGGTCGTCGCGGAGATCGACGCCGTGCACCGGGCCCAGTGAAAGGCGTGACGCAATCGCCAGCACCAACTGCCCCACGACGCCCAGGCCCAACACCACGCTGACCTCTCCAAGAATCGGCGCGGCGTCCATCACCAGCGACACGGCAGTCTCGGTGTTCGCGAGCAGCGTGCCGGCTTCGGCGCTCAAGGTCTCCGGCAGACGAATGACGTCGGTGACGCGCGCCACGAAGCGTGACTGGTGCGGATGAAACGCGAAGACACGCGCGCCCAGAAAGTCGGCGGCGACGTGTGTGCCGAGCTGCTCGACGACGCCCACCGAGCAATACCCGGAGTACGCGCGGCGATCGTCACCGAACGAATCGTCGACGGCAGAGCCTGACGACACGAGCCGCTCGGTGCCGGCCGAGAGCGCGGAGACTTCGGTGCGAATCAGCACTTCACCTTCGCCGGGGTTCTGTACGTCGATGTTCCGAACTTCGACCCGACCCGGCGCGACGCGTTGCACGACCTGCGCGGAGAACGACATGCGCGACGTTGTACATCGATTAGGAACACGGCCGAATGGCTCCGAGCCGCTGGAACATCGCCCACGCTGCGCTCTGTCTTGCTGCCGGTGTGGGGTCGGTGCTCGCGACGAGCGCCTGGCCGTTGAGCCTCTTTGGTGGCGCGTCGCTGCTGTTCTTCTTCTTCACCGCACGCACGCCGCAGCGTCACCTCGGTGGGCTCGGGCTGGCCAACGCCGTCACCCTGCTCCGCCTCGTGCTGTTGCTCAGCACGGCGACGTTGTTCCCGTCGGCGTGGGGCTTCGCGCTGGTGTTGGTGCTCGACGGCGTCGACGGGCTCGTGGCGCGCAAGTTCGACGAGAGCTCCACGTTCGGCGCGCACTTCGACATGGAAACCGACGCGCTCTTCGCGGCGTTGCTGAGCGTGACGTTGGCGCCGTCGACGCCGTGGGTGCTGATCGCCGGCGCGCTGCGGCCGCTCTTCGTGCTCGCGCGTGCGGTCTTCGTCGAAGCACCGGTTGAGCGGCGCGTGCCCTTCGCGCGCTACGCCTTCGGAGTCGCTGCGTGGTCGATGGTGGCGGCGCTGGCCTTGCCGGGACCACTGCAGGCCCCGCTGACCGCGCTCGCCACGTTGGTGTTGCTGGTGAGCTTCGCGCCTGACTTCGGCTCACTCCGCCGCGCTTAGCGCTTGCGGTTCTTCTTCTTGTTGTCCTTCTCGCGCTTGCGCTTGTCCTTGAGCGCCTTGCGTTCGGCGTCGCTCATGCCGCTCTTCGCGGGGCCCATCGAATAGCCCTGCATGCGCGCCTGCGCGAGCTGCGCCTGGCTCATGGGCGGCGTGTAGCCCTTGGGCAACCCCGGCGGCAGTTGCATGGGCATGCCGCCCATACCGGGCATTCCACCCATGCCGCCGAGCGCCTGCGCCATCATCGGGTCCTTCCCGAAGAGCGCGCCCAGATCCATGTTCTTCATCTGGTTCATCTGGCCCAGCTGCTTGAAGAACGGCAGGCGGCCGAGAATGCCGGGGTCCTGCCCGATGGCGCCCATCACCTGCTGCATGCCGGTGAACTTCTGCATCAGCTCGCTGACTTCTTGCGGCTTACGGCCAGCGCCCTTCGCGATGCGATCGGCGCGACCTTTGTTGATGCGGTGTGGCTCGAGCCGCTCCTGCTCGGTCATCGAGTTGTAGATGGAGTCGATCTTGTCGAGCTCGCCCTCGTTCGGGTTGAGCTGCTCGCTCATCTCTCCGAGGAAGGGCATCTTCTCCATGAGATCCTTGAGCGGCCCCATTTTGCGGACCGTGCGGATCTGCTCCATGAAGTCCTTCATGTTGAAGCGGCCCGACAGCAGCTTCTTCGCGTCTTCTTCGGCTTTGTCCTGATCGACGACCTGCTCGAAGTCTTTCATCAGGCCGACGACGTCGCCGAACCCGAGAATGCGCGACGCGAGGCCGGCCGGGCGGAACTCCTCGAGCTTGTCGAGGCCTTCACCCATGCCGAGGAACTTGATCGGCTTGCCGGTGACTTCTTTGATCGACAACGCCGCGCCGCCACGGGCATCGCCGTCGAGCTTGGTAAGAATGAAGCCGTCGATCGACAGGCGGCGGTTGAATTCGGCGGCCGTCTTCACCGCGTCCTGACCGATCATCGAGTCGGTCACGAAGATGATGTTCTCAGGGCGGATGTTGGTCTTGATCGCCTCGAGCTCCGCCATCAACGCGTCGTCGATGGCGAGGCGACCGGCGGTGTCGACGATGACGGTGTCGATCTTCTCGGCGCGGGCTTTTTCGTACGCTTTCTTCGCCAGCTCCGGAGGCTGCAACCCCGCCTCGTGGAACACCGGCACGCCCAGCTTTTCACCGAGCACCTTGAGCTGATCGACGGCGGCAGGCCGGTAGATGTCGGCGGCCACCAACAACAGCGAGCGGCCTTCTTTTTTCAACTTGAAGGCCAGCTTGCCGGTGGTGGTCGTCTTACCGGAGCCCTGGAGGCCGACCATCATGATGCCGCTGACCTGCCCGCGCGGCTTGAGGTTGAGCGACGTGTCGACGGGCCCCATGAGGGCCTCGAGCTCGTCGTGGCAGATCTTCACGAAGTGATCGCCCGGCGAGACCTTGAGCTTCTTGCCCGCCTTGTCGGTGAGCGTGGTCTTCACCTCAGCGCCGGCGGCCTGCTCGCGCACGCGGGCGACGAACTTCTTGACCACGTCGAAGGCGACGTCGGCCTCGAGCAACGACACGCGAATGTCGCGCAACGACTCGTCGATCAGCTCAGGCGTCAGCTCAGCCTTGCCCAGCAGGCGGTTCTTCGCCGCCCGGAACCCCTTGGAAACAGTCTCCAGCATGGCGGCGCTCCTACACCACTTCGTTGCCTGCTACACACCCTCGTCTTGCAGGCGCGAGTGGCGGAATCGGCATACGCAGCAGACTTAAAATCTGCGGGCCCTTTGCTGGGTCGTAGGGGTTCAAGTCCCCTCTCGCGCATCACCTGAAAGAAAGTCCTCATGAACACGCTCCGGTTGTCATCTCTGATGCTCGGTCTTCTCGGTGGAGTGCTGCTCGCCAACTGCAGCCCCACGCCCAGCTGCACTTCGGCGACGTGCGGCGGCTGCTGTGACGCAACCGGAAAGTGCCAGTCGGGCGCCAGCGTCGACGCGTGCGGCGTCAACGGAGAGACCTGCGGTCGTTGCGGCAGCGGCACCGTCTGCGCTCGCGGTGAGTGCGAAGCGTCGTCGGGCACAGGTGGCGGCGGCGGTGGTGGTGGCGGTGGTGCTTCCGGCGGAGGCGCAGGCGGCGGCTGCCGTCAGCTGGGGACGATCACCACCCCCACGCCGAACGAGCTGGTCATCGAATACCGCGCGTTCAGCAGCAACACGGGCTTCTACAACTTCGCATTGTGGGGCGTCGGCGCCTTCGTGCCGTACAACGCCGTGCGCGTCGAAGTTGTGTACCCGAACGTCGGCGTCGTCCCCATGCCGCCGTTGACGCAGAGCTTCGCGGCCGTCGGCTACCGGTCGTGCAGCGTGTGCGCGCTGTTCCACGAGAGCTGTGACGAGATGGGCGTGTGCGCCCGCAGCTACCTCGCGCAGGCAGGCACGATTACCATCGACCGCGCCGATCGCAGCCCGGCGGGCCGCATCGTCGGCAGCGCCGCCAACGTTCGCTTCAATGAGTGGGACATCGACAACGATCGCGCCGTCGGCACCGAGTGTGTGGAAGCGACCTTCATCGGCCCCTGGAACTCGGGGTGGAACGCCGATGGCGGCGCGGCACCTCCGTGATGAATCGCCGCACTATTCTCATGCACGCCAGGAGGCAGCCCCATTACGCATTTTGACGTGAAGGTTGATGGCTTCCAGGCAGGGCTGCTCAGCACCACCGCTTCTCTTCCGGAGTTGGAAGAGAGCCTCCGCGCGCTCGAGCTCGTGTGGCCGCCGCTGGAGCGCGTCGAGCTCTGTGCGTGCACCGAAACCGACGGGCTCGTCGCGCTGCTCGACTTCGGAGATCGTCAGCACGCGCTCGAGCAACAGGCGCGCCTCAACGCGCTGTGCACGCAGATTCAGGGTCGCGTGCTCGAGCCGCTCGAGCTCCCTGCGCACCGCGCCCGCTACACGATGCGCGCGCGCGGCTCGGTGCAGGCCGCGTTCGACGCCATGCGCCCTCGCCTGCCATCGCCGATGACGCTGACGTTCGCGTCTCAAGACGAGCTGCTCGTCGCCTGGGCCCGACAGGTCGCTGAAGGTGGCATGCGCATCGATCAGCCGCCGCGCCCGAGCCTCACCTTCATCACGCCGCAGGGTGAGTACGCCGGCAATCGCGCGACGGTGCTCGCCGACGGCCGCATCGAGATCGCGGCGGGGCTCTCGCTGACCCGCCTGCTGCACCGGGTGGCCAATGAGCGCCGTGACGCGCGGCCGAAGCTCAACGCCGTGCCGACCCCCGCGCCCATGAGCAACGAGCTGACGGTTCGCTTCGAGCGCGTCCGGGAGTTGGGGGTTCGCTACGCGTCAGAAATCAGCAAGGGCACGCTGTTCGTCGAGTGCGACACGTGCCCGCCGGTACACACCCGCCTCGAGGCACGGCTGTCGCTGCCGAGCGAAGAGATCATCTCCGTCGGCGCTGAAGTGATCGAAGTGACCGATCGAGGCGTGAAGCTGCGCTTCTTCGACGTGCTGCCCGACACCTTCGCGCCCATCGAGCAGCTGTTGGCGCAAGAGCGTCAGCGGCGCCCGCGCGTGCTGGTGGTCGACGACGAAGCGATCTGGCGCTCGACGCTGGTGCGCATGCTCAAGGAGCTCGACGCCGAAATCGTGCTCGCCAGTGACGGTCGCGAGGGCCTCGTGAAGCTCACCGACGGCTACTTCGACCTCGATCTGGTGATCCTCGACCTGCACATGCCGCAGCTCGACGGGCGCACGCTGCTCGATCGCGTGCGGCGCCTCGGCGGTGACGCTGCGCTGCGCGTGTTTCTGTTCTCGGCCACCAACCGTGAAGAACTCGCAGAAATCGGCGGCGCGCGCCTCGCGTCGGCGGTGTTCTCGAAGCTCGACCCGATCGATCGACTCGCCGAAAAAGTCGCACAAGAACTCGGGCTGCCCTGGCCGCGCCCGGCGATCTCAGCTGCCGGCTGACGTGTTCCGCTTCGGCACCACGAGGCCCGAGCTCAGGCGCTTGAGCACCACGTCGCGCTGCCGTTGTTTGTAACGCTCGTGCGAGTTCTCGCCCTTCTCGTTCTGCAGCGAGGTGTGCTGGTCGACGATCTGAAACTCACATGACGCGAGCGTGATGCGGCACTTGCGTTCGCGCAGGTCGCTGTCAGGCGGCGGCAGAAATGCATCGAGGCGCAGCGGCACGTCGGCGACGAAGTTGAGCGCCTTGTATGTCGAACCCGAGAACGTGTTGCCGGTACGCGCCGCGAGCTCGCGCTCTTCGTAGTCGAGGTCGAGGTGCAGCTGCCGCGCGTACTTCTTGAGGTTCGGGTACTGCTTCACCAGGTCCTTGAACTTGATGAGCGTGTTGTCGGTCTGCGACGGCACGACGAAGTTGAAGGGCAGCAGGCGCTGCGTGAGGAAGTAGAGCGTGGGAATCACGTCGTCACGCTCCTTCACGATGATGCGGAAACGCGTGCGATCGTAGATGGCCGCCGACGTCGAGTCTTTCTTGGCGATGAGCTTGGTGATCGTCGACTCGCGCGTCTTGATGGAATCGGAGAACTCGACGATCGGCATGTCTTTCTGCCGCGCTTCTTCGATCACCCCGTTGACGCGCGCGGTGACCATCTTCGCCAGCTCGAACTCAGGCACCGAAATGTGGAAGAGCACGTCGCGCGCTTCCATGTGCTGAATGACGTGCATCGTCTTGAGCACGATGCAGGCGATCTTCCGCATGCGCCGGTCGATGTGTCCCGACGCGTAGAGGAAGAGGTCGTGAATCATGTTCGGGTTCGCGACCGCGTCGGCCACCCGGTAATTGAAGGTCTTGCGGAGGTACTCGACCGCGTCGGCCAGCACAGCGCGCACCCAGGCTTCATCGTGCTTTCGCGTCGGGTCGATCTGCTGCAATCGCAAGAAGCGATCGACCTCGTCCCAGCTCTTGAAGTGCATGCGCCGCCATTCGATGACGGAGCCACCGCGCAAGATGAGGCGGATGCGCTCGAGCTCTTTGAGGCCCATCTCCTCGACGCGGCGCACGGGCAGATCAGGCATCGTCGGCTGGTGTTTGATCGCAGTCACTTGGCCGCTTGTCCCCGATGTCCGCGGCCTGCGCCAGCGAATGGTGACGACACGAGCAGCGGCTGCTCGGAAATGAAAAAAGGCCGCCCCGGACTTCCGGAGCGGCCTCTCATTCAGCGGCGAAGCGTCACTTCACCAGATTGCCAGCCACGTACCGCTGCTCGCCCGTCTTGCTGCCGCCCGAGAACTCCGTGTAGCGACCGTTGTAGCTGTCGTTCTTGAACTCGATTTCGCGGATCTTGTTGCCCGCTTCATCGAAGAACGTCCACAAGCCCTGACGATCGCCGTTCACGTACACGCCCTGCGACGACTTCGTGCCGTTCTTGTGCAGCGTGACCATGGGGCCGGTGAGCCGCTCGACGCCAACCGCACCGCCCGACGAGCAGAACATCGCCTCGCCGTCGTTGACTGCGACCTTTCCAGCGGCGCACTGCAACGACTGGAGCGTGGGGCGCACCGGGAAGTTGGGGAGGTTGGGAAGAACGACATCGGCCGCCTGCGCGAAACCAGCGACGGCAACCAGGGGAACCATCATGCGAAGCATCTTCATCGTTGTTTTCCTTTGCTCAAGTGATGCTGTGAGTAACCACGTTATGGGTGACTGAGAATTCAACGTCAGTTCGCCGTGAAGCAGGCCCCGTTGCCGTTGTCGTACGCGAAGCCCACGACCAACGAGCTGATGCCCGCCGGCGCACACAGGTTCACGTCGAACGACGCCTCTGCACCACTCGCGAGCGGGGTGTACGCCTGAATCGAGGCGCCGGTGATGTTCACCGTCGTACCCGTCGTGCGGTAGTACTTGAGCGACGGCTGAGACGTCTCCGAGTCGAGCCGAGCGCCGGTGTCGTACGCACGGATCTTCAGCTTGACGCGCGTGCTGTCGGTGTTGCCGCAGAACGTCGTGTCGGTGCCGAAAGAAACCTTGGTGATGTCGATGATGACCGGACCGGTCGAGGTCGCGCCGAAGGACAGCGGAGCCGAACCCGCGAGGAAGTTGCCACACGACGGAACGGCGACTTGCGCGCAGTTGTTCGCGCCAGTGCAGTAGCCGCCCACGCCGCACGTGTCAGGCTGCGTGTTGGCGCCCGAGCACGTTGCGCCTGCCTCGCACTTGCTTGAGACGAAGTTGCACACCTCAGGGTACGCACAGGTGCCGAAGCCCGTGCACGACGTGCCCGCGTCGGCCGGCGCGTCGGCGACACAGTTGCCCGACGTGGTGCTGCACGTGAAGCCCGTGCCGCAGGCCGCGTTGCTGGTGCACTTCGCGCCGCACCGCTTCGTCGCCGCGTTGCAGACCAGCGAACCAGCCGTGCCGCCGTTGCAGAGCTCGTCCGTCGAGCAGCTGCAGAACTTGGAGGCCGACGACGAAATGGCTGCGCACGTCTTCGCGCTCGCCGGACAATCTTCCTCGCCGGTACACGAATCGACACACTCCTTGAGCACCGGGTGACAGCCCTTACCCGTGCTGCAATTTGAGTCACTGGTGCAACCTGCACCACCGTCGGTCGGCGTCATGATGTCGCCACAACCCATGGCGAACACCGCCGTCGCTGCGGCCATAAACAATCCCTGATTCAGTCTCATAGACATTGTAACCCCTCAATACTTCGTGGTTTTTTAACGCCCCGCCCCTCACTCAAGGCGGTGCGGACTCTAGCCGTAGAAAAGGCACCGTCAACGACCGAGCCCGCCCCCCAGTACGCAAGGAGCGGGCCGAAGTTCACAGGAAATTTCAACGACTTCTCTGCTGTGGAGCACCGATGCGCAGGGGCTCCAACGACATGCATGTCAGCCGTTCAGAACTTGAACGGGAAGGTGATCGGCTCACCCTGCTTCTTGTGCTTGGGGAACGTCCAGCCCTTGATGAGGCCGCCGACGCAGGTGGCGATGTACGTGCCTTTGAACTCGTCAGACGCGACGCCGACGTTCGAGGTCTTGCCGCTGGTCTGAATCGTCCACCGCATGAGCAGCTTGCCTGACGTGCCCGGGTCTTTCGCTTTCTGCTGCGAGACACAGTTGGCCAGCGCGCTCTTATTCGAGAGCACGACCTCCATCACGTCGGCCTGGCTCAGGGAGTCCTTCACGTCGGCCGCAGAAGCACCGGGCGCAGGCGGAATGTAGCCGCCACCCTTCTTCACCGGCGCCGGCTCTTCCTTCTTGCTGCCAGGGTTGTTGAACATCTCATCGAACTCGTCTTTCGGCTGACCCGAGCTCGTCGTGCGTTTGGGCTCAGGCGCCGGCTCAGGCTCGGCGCGCGCGACGGTCGTGCCGCGCGTCGTCTTCGGCTGCGTCGTCTTGGGCTGCACCGGAGCCGCCGCAACAGGAACCGGCGCAGGCGTTGGAACCGGGGCCACCGCAACCGGGGCCACCGCGACCGCAACCGGAGCCACCGCAACGCCTGCATCGACCTCAGCGGTCGGCGTCGGCGCCACAGCGACTGGCACTGGCGCAGGAACAGGCGTCGGAACCGGGACGGGGGCAGGCGTCGGCGCCACCGCGACCGGCACAGGAACCGGCGTGGGCTGCGCGACGACGACCTGCTGAGGCCGCGACGCCAACCAGACGATGAGGCTCACCAGAATCAGCAGCACCAGCACGCCACCGATCGCCACACCCACCATCAGGCCGCGATTGCCCGGCGGGCGGTACTGCGTGACGGCGGGCGCGCTGTAGGTCGCTCCGGGGTTCTGCAGGTACGGGTTGACCGGAGCCTGCGCAGGAGCCGCCGGGCGCTGCTGAACCGGCGCAGGCGCGGGCTTTTCTTCCATCGGCAGGTCGAGCAGCCCACCTGAAGGCTCTTCAGGCGCCGGCGGAGGCGGCGCCGCCCTGGGAGGCGGTTTGGCCAGCGCGTCCATCTCGTCTTTCACGAGCGAGGCGAGCGCCGAAGCAGCAGACGGCTTCCAGGCCCCGGCGTCTTCGCCAGCGGAAGCCGCAGACGCCGACATCGGCACCTGCACCTCAGACTGCATGGTCTGCATCATGCCGCCCGAGCTGAAGGCGGACTGCACCGGCACGCTGACCACCGCGGGCGCGTTGCTGTGCGTGATGGTGGCCGCAGGCGCGACGACGATGGGCTTGGGCGGCTTGGGCGCGAGCACCGAAGCCAGCGATTTGACCGTGCTGACCGGAATCCAGTCGTCGAAGCCGGCGCGCCAGCACAACGAATCGGGGCTGATTTCGCCGTTGTCCCAGTGCTCTTTGATCTTCTCGAGCGTGAGCGGGCCAGTCTGCTTCTCGTTGATGGCCACGTACCAATCGGTCTGCGGCACGTCTTCCGGACTCGCCTCGGAGGCCTCGTTGGCGCCCGAGGCCTCAGCCAGCTTACGCACCGTGTCAGCGTCGATGACGCGCGTGCTGTGACGATCGTCTCCTTCGTCACCGACTGACGGCTTGTGCGCCTGGTTGTTGCCCGTCTTGAGAACCTGGTCGAAGACCGCGCCGATCTCGTCTTCGTCGGCACCGAAGAAGCTGTCGCCAGGCGCGCCCGTGGGAGCAGCCGTCGCCGTGCCCGGGTTCGTGAGCGCGTCACCCGCGTTGGTGGTGTCCTCGTTCGAGAGCGTCGCCTCCGCCGCGGCGAGCGGCGTCTGCATCACCTGCGTGGCAAGCGCGTCATCGGGGTCGTTGGACAACGCAACCGGGCCGCCGCCCTTCGCCGCGTCAGGCCGCTTGACGAGAATGACGTAGCCGCACTTGCGGCAGCGGACCTTGACGCCCTTCGGTCCGACCTTCTCGTCATTGATCATGTACTGCGCGCGGCAGCTCTCACAGACGAAGCGCATGGGTTTCCCAGTCGAAAAAGCGTGTAACTCTTTGAAAAGTTTAGGTTTGACGCACGAAAGCGTCAAGACAACGGACGCCGGTTCCGCCCGCGCGGTTCCTTGGCCGACGCCCTGATGTCAAAACTCCAAGCGATCGTCACTACTTGCGGATCTGAACTTCGACGTTGACGCCGACCGCCACGCGCAACGCGTGGAGATCGTCACCGAGCGCGAAGACCATCAGGTCGCGAATTTTCGAGCGCGGCTGCACGCGGAAGTTGGCGCCGGTTTCGGCCAACACCATGCGTTTGACGGGCTCGATGTCGCCGGCGACGAAGGCCCCGGCGCGCGTGGCCGTGAGCTCCGCACCCTCGAGGAAGTTGCGCAGATCGTTGGGCGTGGCGACCTTCACGTATTCCTTCGTGACGCGGGCCAGCGCGTCGCGCGCCTGTGGAGTCAGGTGCTTCTCGAGCAGCTTCCGCTCCGTGTCGATGGCGCGCAGGTCGGCCGTGAAACGGAAGCGGTCGACCGACAGGCTGATGGCGGCCTGCATCACCGCTTCGAGCCGCTCGGCAGACAACCGCTGCGTCAACGCCAGCTCAGGGCGCAGCAACGTCATGGTGCGCGCGAGCAGGTAATAGACCTCGCGCTGCCCTGTCTCGCTGAAGAACTTGCCGCCGAAGCGCAGCGCGACCGGGTCGGTGTGGCAGATCTCCACGCCCACCATCGGGTCGGGCGCGGGCTCCGTGGTGCGCTTGGCCATGCGCTCGCGCGTGGTGACGAGGAACGGTGAGAACACGGCCACCTGGTCCATGCCCAACAGCCGCGAGACCGTACGGTGGTGGTGAATCTGGTACTCCTGCGCGGTGCCGACGTCGATGAAGTGCTTCTTGGGCACGATGCCGTAGCGCGTGAAGTCCTCCTTGTAGAGCGCGCCGGCCTGCTCGAAGAGAATCGCGAAGAGATCGGCGAGCGGCCCGCGAACCTTCGGGTGGAAGAGGTGCTCGGTCCACAGGCGATCGGTCATCTGGCGCTGCGGCACCTCGCGCTTCTTCGCGTACGGCGTCAGCTTGGTGAGGATCTCTTTTTCGCCGACACCGGGATCTCCGATGAGGCCTGACGAGACCTGCGCCGCCAACCACGCCGCGTCGTAGTCTTTGCGCTTCGCGGCGAGCTCCGCGAGCGCGCCGGCCACCTTGCCTGGGCTGCTGGTCGACGGCAGCGCGCGCCGCCACGCATCGACGGCCTCCTGCTCGAAGCCCGGCTGCGTCTGCGCGAGGCCCGCGTACAGCTCTTGAATCTCGACGTTCTCGGGCAGGCCTGACGCGACGACCTTGTAGACCTGCACCGCGGCCTCGGGAGCCTTGAGCGCGTTGAGGTACAGATCTCCCAACGCCTTCCAGAAGTTCATGCGCACGGCGTGCGTCTCGGGCGTCTTGGGAACGCGGCCGATCATGCGCTTGTAGTTCTCGTCGAGCTGCTGCCACTTCTTCGCGCGACCCAACATCGACTCGAGGGCCGAGAACGCTTCGACGAAACGCCAGTCGGCATCGAGCGCAGCGTTGAAGCAGTGCGCTGCCTTGTCGACGTCGCCGAGCTCGTCACGGCTGATTTCACCCAACGCGAACCACACACGCTTGGCGCGCTGCTCGTCTTGCTGCAGCGCCGGCACCGCGAGCATCTTTTCGAGCATGTCGCCGGCCTTCGCGCCCTGCTTCGTCTCGCGGTACAGCACGTAGAGCGCGTCCATCACGTCGAGCGCGTCTTGCCGAATGCGGTGCGCTGCGAGGTACGCGTCGATGGCGATGTACGGGTCAGACAGCTTGTCTTTCGCCATCGCGCCGAGCGCGACGCCAGCCTCGTACTTCGCTTCACCATCGAGGGTTTCGACGAGCTTCTGGCGGAACTCGACGGCCTTGTCGAAGTGGCCGCCCTGCTCTGCGATGCCCACCATCGAGCGCAGCGACGGCTCGTGCGACGGGTCGATGGCGAGCGCCTTTTCGAAGTGGTTCTGCGCGCGATCGAACTGACGCAGGTTCAGGTGGAGATCGCCGAGCGTCCAGTAGATCTCCGCGACCTCGAGGTCGGTGAGATCTCCGCGGTGGTGCACCAGAATCGACTGGTACACGCGCTGTGCTTCTTCGTAGCGACGCGCCTGCACCAGCAGGTTGCCGTACCCCTCGAGCACCGGGAGATACGTGGCGTCGAGTTGGTACGCGCGCTCGTAGGCCGTGAGCGCTTTCTCACGGTGACCGTTCTTCTCGCTGACGTAGCCGAGGCGGTAGTGACGGCGGCACAGCTCGCGCCCGAGGTCGGGCTCGTCAGGCGTCATCGCGTACTGTTGCGAGAGCCGCGCCGTGACGATGTCGAGCATCTTCTCGCAGCGCTCGTACTGCTCGGTCGACAGGTAGATGTCGGAGAGCGGCTGCGCGGCCTCGAGGAGATCCGGCTGGAGCTTGAGCGCCTCTTCGTAGGCCGTCGTGGCCTGATCGCGGTCTTCCTTGCTCTCGTAGTACCGGCCGACGTTGACGTACGCCCCGGCGCGGGCGGGCGGGTCTTCGGTCTGGCGCGCCTCTTCGAGCAGCGCCTTCTCGTAGTTGTCGAAGTCGCGCTCGAGCTCGTAGATGCCCTTGAGCGCACGAATCGCCGGGAGATACGCCGCGTCGATGCGCAACGCCTCGAGGTAGCAGCGCTTGGCCGACGAGGCGTCGATCAACATGTCTTCGTTGATCTTGCCCATGCGGTACCAGAGCTCGACGGCCTCGGGCGTCTGCCCCAGCACCTGCGCTTCACGCTCGAGCATGTCGAGCGCGAAGGGCCAGTTGCCCGAGCGCTCGTACAACATGCCGAGCGCGTGCATCGCCGGGCGGCAACGCGCGTCGAGCTCGAGAGCCTGGTGGTACGCCGTCGCGGCGCGATCCACGGCCTTGAGCTGCTGGTGGAAGATGTCACCCATCTCCACGCACAGCTCGGCCTTCTCGGCCGGGTTGGTGAGCAGCTGAATGTGGCGATCGACCACGCCGATGAGCTCGTCCCAGCGGCCCTGCGATTTACGCAGGCGCTCGAGCGTCTTGATGGCTTGAAGGTTCTGCGGGTCGACCTGCAGCGCGGCTTCGATGCACGCGTCGGCGTGCTGCAGGTTCTGGTACCGCTCCTCCCAGATCGTCGCGGAGCGGAAGAGGATCTTCACCCGCTCGCGGTAGTCAGACGACAGCTCGATCTGTCGCTCGTACACGGCGAGCAGCTCGGCCGGGCGGTCGAGCTTCGAATACAGCTGCTCGAGCGACGTGAGCGCCTGCGCGTTGGCCGGGTCGAACTCGAGCGCCTGTCGGTAGCCCTCGACGGCGGCTTCGTCGTCGGTGAGATCGCGCTCGTAGACCTGCGCGACCTCGACCTGCAGCCGCGCGCGATCTTCGGGCGTCGGCGCGATGTCGCGCATGCGCATGAGCGTGCTGGCGACGGCGGCGTGGTTGTTCTGACGCTTCTGCAGCGCGACGAGCACCGCCAGCGTGTCGAGATCAGGCTCGAGCTCGAGCGCGCGGACGAGGGCGTTCTCTGCCTCGTCGGGCTTCTCCATCTGCTCGTCGTAGACGCGCGCGATCTCGCGCAGAATCTCCTTCCGGCGCTCGATGGAGCCGGCGGCCTCGAGCTTCTGCTCGAGCGAGACGACGTATTCCTTGTTCTGACCGCGACGGGCGAACATGCCCGCGAGGCGCTCGAGCGCCGTCTCGTTCGTGGGGTCGAACTCGAGGATCTTGCGGAGCGACGCTTCGGCCGCCTGCGGATCATCGAGCTTCGTGTCCTGAACGCGCGAGAGCGTCAGGTAGAGCCGCTCGGCGAGCGGGCCACGCGGCACGGTCTCGGCGATCTCTTCGTACACGGCGGCGAGCTCGTCGTGGCTGCCGGTCTCCTCGGCGAGCCGCTCCACCTGCTCACGGAGCTCGTCGTTCGACGGCATCAACTGCATCGCGCGGCAGTACTGGAGGAACGCGACCTGCCGTGCGCCCAGCTTCGTCTCCTGCACGCGCGCCAGCTCGCGCAGCGTGGCCACCTTCTCTTCGTCAGTGACGAGGTTCGGGAGGTAGCGATCCATGACCTGGGCGTAGCCGCGCCAGTCGTTCAACTTGCCGTACAGCTCGAGCGCCTGCTCGTAGGCCTGACGGTTCGACGGTTCAATCTCGAGCACCTTCTCGAGCGCTGCACCGGCGAGATCCATCTTCGCGGCGGGGCCACGCCAGATCTCCGAGACCTGGAACATGGTGGCGGCGGCAGCTTCACGCTCTTCGAGCATGATCTGCACCTGCGACTTCGCCTCGAGCGTCCGCACCGCGTCGGGCCACGCCTTCAACCGCGTGAAGACCGCGACCAGTCGATCGAGATCAGGCACCTGGTGCGGCTCCACTTCGAGCGCGCGGCGGGCTGCGTCGAGCGACTCTTCACGGCGCGCCGACTCGGAGATGATCTCCGCGAGCCGAATGCGGATCTGCTTCACGCCGCTCGCGTCTTCCTGCAGCGGGATCAAGCGCCGCAACACGATGACGAGATCTTCCTTCTTTTCGAGTTGATCGAAGATGTCGCGCAGCGCTTCGAGCGCACCTCGATGACGCGCGTCACGCTCGAGCGCGGCCTTGAAGAACGGCACGGCTTCTTCAGCGCGCCCCAACTGCTGCGAGAGCACGCGACCCAAGCGCTCGTTGAGCTTCACCAGCTCGCGCGGGTCGACGGTGAACTGCAGCTTCCACTGCAACATCTCGCGGAGCTCTTCGGCCTTGTTGGCGCGCTCCAGCAATCGCGACAGCGCATCGAAGGCCTGCTCGTTGCGCGGGTTCTTCTCGAGCAGCTCGCGGTACAGCTTCACCGAGTGATCGACGTTGTCGAGCCCCTCGGCCGACGTGACGGCCATCTTGCCGAGCAGTCGTTCTTTTTCTGCGCCCTGCACCAGCTCGCGTTGCGCCTCGAGCACGCGGTACAGCTTGTCGCTCGCCCCGGCCTGCTCGTAGAGGATCTCGAGCGAGCGCAATGACGGCAGGTGTTTCGGGTCGGCCGCGAGCACCTTCTCGAATGCAGCCGCCGCACGGTCGGGGCTGTCCAACTGCTCCATCGCCAACTGACCGAGGCGGAACGAGAGCGCGACCTGCTCTGAAGGCTCGGTGGCGCCCGACGCCATCACCTCGATGACGTCGGCCTGCTTGTCGGGGAACTCGAGCTCGCCGTAGAGCCGGTCGAGCGCAGGCAACACCTTGAGCGACGACTCGGCGTGGGCCGCGCGCGCCTTCTCGTAATAGACGACGGCCTGCTCCTTCTCACCCAGCCGCTGCTCAGAGACCTGGCCGATGACCATGCAAATCTCGGCAACGTCCTGGGCTTCGGAGATGCGCGGCAGCTCGGCTTCGAGCGCACCGACGAGCTCGTCGAACGACGACGCCGCGGCCGCCGACGCATAGAGCTTCTTTCGAAGCGCGTCGTCATTCGGGTCGTCTTTGAACGCACGGTAGTACCCGAGGTACGCGAGCTCGGGTTCACCCTGCCCTTCGCGCAGCGCCGCGAGCTCCATCAACAACGTCTTGCGCTCGATCTGATCAGGCGACACGCCGACACGCGCCTCGATCAACTTCGCCAGCGAGTTCGCGTCTGAAGCCTGGCGATAGGCGTTCGCGAGAATCTCGAAGGCCTGCTGGTTCTGCGGTTCGCGCTGCACGAGCGCGTCCATTCGTTTGAGCGCACCGTCGTGCTGCGGGTTCTGCGTCAACAGCTCACGGTACAGGTCGAACGCGCCCTGCTTGTCGAGCAGCCTGGTCTCGCGCACCACCGCGAGCTTGAAGGTGACGGCAGCCTGCTCTTCGGGAGGCAACACCTTGAGGCGCCGCGACAACACGTCGGCCAGCTCCGGCCACCGCGACTGCGCCTCACACAGCTTCTCCATGCGCGTGAGCGCGGCGACGTCGTCAGGCGCGAGCTCGAGCAGTCGGCGGAAGCTGGCGATGGCGGAGTTGGGATCTTTGAGCTGCTCTTCCTGCAGCGAGCCAATCTGGAAGAGCAGGCCTGCACGCTTCTGCGTGTCTTCTTCGATGCTGAGCTGACGCTTGAGCACGTCGAGCAGCTCGTTGACGCGCCCCTGACGCGAGAGCAACTGGCCGACCTGCTGCATCGCCTCGCCGTCGGTGGGGATGATCTCCATCACCCGCTTCCACGACTCGATGGCTTCTTCTTCTTCGTCGGCCTGCGCCTGAATCTTGGCGAGCGCACGGAAGATGTTGGCTCGCGCAGCATCGGTCGACGCGCGCGGCGCGACCTCCGCGAGCAGCGCGGCGACCTCATCTTCAGCGTCGGCCTTCTGGTAGTACGAGAGCGTCGCGGCGAGGTTCTGCGGCTCGTCGGGCAGCTCCTTGAGCGCGCGCGCCGACGCGACGAACGCCATCTCAGCGTTGTCGAGCTGGCCTGCGTAGACCTCGGCCATCTTGCGGAGCAGCGCCGAACGCTCTGCGGGCTGCGGCTCCGCGGCGACACGCGCTTCCAACATCTGCACCAGCTTCAAGTGCTCGCCTTCACCCGCAAACACCGGCTCCAGCGTGCTGGCGGCTTCACCCTTCAACGAATTGTCAGAACGCGCCATCTCTTCGAGTGCGCCGACGGCCCCTGCGTGGGCAGCCTTTCGACGCAACACCTCCTGGAACGTCGTGAGGGCCCCACGCGGGTCACTCAGACGGGTGAGCTTCAATCGACCAAGGCGCACGAGCAGCTCGAGCGCTTGTTCTTCTTGTGCGCGGCCTTCAGCCAACGCGATCTCTTTGCCCAGCAGCGCCGCGAGCTCAGGCCACTGCTCGGTCTCGGCCAGAATGCGCGCGAGGAACTTCATCGCGTTCGGGTCGTCAGGCTTCCGCTCGAGCACCGCCGTGTAGCACTGCGAGGCGAGCGCCTTGTCGGAGAGCGTCTCTTCCGCGAGGTGGGCGAGCTCGAACAACAACCCGACCTGCACGGTGACGTTGGTCTCGAGCCCCAGCTGCCGCCGCATGACAATCGACAACTCGCGGAACTGCGAGGTGCGCCGGAAGATGCGCCCGAGCTGCTCGAGCACGAACATGTCTTTGGGGTTGCGACCGAGCACTTCGTTCCACGCGCGCGCGGCGAGATCAAAGCGCGAGAGCCGATCTCCGTAGACCACCGCGAGGCGACGCCAGAGCTCTCCTGCCAACGGCTCCTGCACGCCGCGCTCGAGCGCGTCTTCGTAGGCCGCCGTGAGCTCTTCGAAAGCGCCGAGATCGGCGGCGAGCCGCTCGAGCTCTTCGCGCACCTCCGTGTCGGAGGGTTGCTCGTTGAAGGCCTTGAGCCTCGCGGTGAGCGCGAGGTTCTTCTGCCCGACGGCCTCGCGGAGATTCGCGATCTCGAGCAGCAACGGAATGCGCCGCGATTGATCTGCCGCCGACAGACGAACCTCGAGCACCTCGACCAGGTGCTTGAGATCGTTGCCTTCGCGGTACGAGCTCTCGAGCAGGCGCGCGGCTTCGAGCTTCGCGCCGTCGAGCACCATCAACCGTTCGAGCGCCGCGATGACCTGCGGCTCGGTACGTGAGAGCGCAAGTGCTGCGGCGAAGTCGCGCAGCGCCTCGGCGTGCTGCTGTTCTTTTTCGAGCAGCAGCCCGCGCTTGATGAGGTGCGTGAGACGTTCGCCGTCGTCCGTCGAGCTCTCGGCGAGCTGCGCGAGAATGTCGGCCTGCTCGAGGTGACGCTTGTTGCGCCCGAACAACCGCTCGAGGTGCACGAGGATGTCGCGAGAGCGGCTCAGCGCGTACGCGAGCTTGTACGACGCGATCGACTGCGCGTCGTCGCCAGCCGTCTCAAAGGCCTCGGCGGCGCGCGTGAGCAACTCGAACTTCTCTTTCGGGTCAGTCGCGAGCTGCGCCTTCTTTGCGTAGACGTCGGAGAGGCTCTTCGCGTTGTTCGACTTCTCGTAGAGCCGAGAGAGCGAGTCGAGCGCCTGGCGATCTTGCGGCGCGTGCTCGAGCAGCTGCTTCCACACGCGCGTCGCTTCTTCCGGCTCGTTGAGCTGCTCGCGGAGTTCTGCGGCGCGGCGCAGCAATGGCACGCGCGTCTCGTCGCTCTCGGGCAGCTCTTCGACGGTCGCCTCGTAGATCTCCGCGAGCTCGTCGAAAGAGCCCGTGAGCCGCGCGAGGCGCTCGAGCTCGGGCTGAATGCCGGCGCGATCGAGCCCGTCGGTGAACGCCTTGAGCGCGTTCATGAACGCAGCTTCGGGCTGAGAGAGGTCGCGCTCGAGGATCGCCCGAATCTCGCTCAGCACCCGCGCGCGCTCATTCGGTGAGGTGGCGTGCAGCAAGCGCGCATCACGAATCGCGATGCGGCGCTGGTGATCTCCGGTGCGCGCCAGCACACCGTCGAGAATCTCGGCGGCGAGCGACGCATCACCGTCGTTGCCACGCGCCCAGACATCGAGCGCTTCACGCGTACCTTCGTGCGACGGGTCTTCGCTGAGAATCTGGCGGTACACCTCGAGCGCACCGCGCGGGTCGTTGAGGCGATTCTGGCGGAGCGCCGCGAGGCGGAACGCGAGCTCTCGCCCCTGAGGGCTCTGACCTTCTTGATTGCGACGCAGCTCGAGCGCGAACGCGAGCTCCTGCGGCTTGTCGAGCTCGGCGTAGAGGCGATCGAGCGCCGTCGCGGCTTCACGCGCCAACACGTCACGCGCCGCGATGAGCCGCCAGTTGGCTGCCGCGCGATCGAGGTCGTCGAGCTTCTGCTCGGCGAGCACTGCGGCTTCCCGGTCGAGCGCCGAACGCGCCGCAGGGTCTGCTTCCAACAGCGCGAGCCGCTCGGTGACAGGCACGAGCTCCGCGTAGTCTTCACGGCTTCGATACAGCCGCTGCAGTGAACGCAGCGCCTCGAGGTGCTTGGCGTCGACGAGCAAGACGGCGCGCAGGTGGTCCACAGCCGCGTCCTGCTTGTTGAGCTTCTTTTCGTAGACGTCCGCGAGCTCGCGGTGCAACGCGATGGCGACCGACTCAGCACCGCCTTCGATGATCTCCTCGAGCACTTCGGCGTACGAATCGAGCGCGTCGGCCTCGTCGGCCGCGGCGCGCGCGCCCGCACGAATCTCGACGTCGTCGGGCGCGAGGCGCATGGCCGTCGCGAGCGATGCGAAGGCCTGCTCTGGCTGCCGCAGGTGGCCGGAATGAAGCTCGGCTGCCTTGCGAAGCGCGGTGATGCGCTCGAGCGAGTCTTTCGCAGACTCTGCGATCACCGCGAGCGCAGCGACCTGCTTCCGTTGATCTTTGACTGCGTCGTAGGCCGGCAACAACGCGCGCGCCGCAGCTTCACGGTGGTCGACGTCGCTCAGCAGGTTCTCGAGCGCAGAGAGCGCGTCGGCGTCGGTCGGCTTCGCGGCCAACACGTCTGCGTAGCGACGGATCGCCTCGGCCTTGTCGCCGAGCGCGGTTTCCAACAAGCGCGCGCGCTGAACCGCGAGCGCCGCGGCTTTGTCTTTCTCTCCAGCCGCCTCGTGGAGCGCGATGAGCCGCGCCTGAACTCCAATCAACTCGCGGAGCTGACCACCCTTCTCGTAGAGCTCCGCGAGTCGAGGCAACTGCTCCGCCTCAGGAGCGCCGGCCTTGATGGCCTCCGACAACGCCATCGCCGCTTCACGCGGTCGATCGAGCTCGGAGTTCACCTGCGTGAGCTGCAACCCCAGCGCGATCTTCTCGTCGGCCAACGCCAGCGCGAGCCGCTTGCGCAGCACCGCTTCGCCTTCGGCCCAGCGACGCGCGACCAGGTACAGCTCCGAGAGTCGCAGCAACAACTCGAGGTGCTCGGGGTTCTTCTCGAGGCCCTTCTTCAACGCGGCCGCCGCTTCATCGACGGCGCCGACGTCTTCAGCGAGCTCCGCGGCCTCCATCAACAACGAGACAGCGAGCGTCTGATCTTCCGACTTTCCGGCGAGCTCGGTGAACGTGCGCGCGAGCTCCTGCTCTGCCTTCAGCGCGCGACCAAGACGTACGGCCTCTGCGCGGAACGCCGAATCGGTCGGGTCGAGCGAGAGCCCCCGCAGGCGAAAATCGAACGCCGCGCGCTCGTCGAGGAGGCGCTTCTCGGTCGTCTCGGCGAGCAACGTGAGCAGGTTCTTCTGCTCGTCACGCTCGGTGACCGACGACAACTGCACCAACAACGACGCGACCTGACGCTGGTAGTCGCCGGCCTTCGCGTACACCGGCGCCAACGCGCGCGAGATGTCGCCCTGACGAACGCCCTGCGACGCGAGGCGCTCGAGGCCACCAACGACCGCGGCGTTGTCATTCCCCTCGTCGAGGAGGTTCAGGTACAGCTTCGCGGCGTCTTCACGACGGTTGAGCCGCTCGGCGTAGAGCTGCGCGAGGCGCGAACGCCACTCCTGACGTTCTGCAGGAGAATCAGCGAGGGCGAGCAAGCGTTCAGCGACGCTCGCCACCTCTTCCCAGAGCCCGAGATTCGCGGCCGACGAGCCGAGCTTCTTGAGCGTCTGCACGCTGTCGGGGTCGATCTCGAGAATCTTCCGGTACACCGCAGCCGACGACGCAGGGTCTGCCGCCGACGCTTCGAGACGACGCGCTTCGGCCTCGAGCTTCGAGCGCGGGTCTTGTGGTTCTTCAGCGAGCGCCTTGAGCATCGCCGCGAGCGCCGCCGTGGCTTCGGCATCGTCAGGCTGACGCTTCTGTACTTCGAGCCAGGCCTCCTGCGCTTCTGCGGGCCGCTGCAGTTGCTGCAGCAACTTGCCCAGCGTTCGCCACAGCACCAACTGCGCCTCGGGAGGCGCGACCTGCGCCGCGCGGCGCAAAGCCAACGCGAGCTGAGGCTGCGTGCTCGCCTTCTCGGCTTCGGCCTGCAACGAGACGAGCAACGTCGTCTTCGCGGGGTCCAACGGGAGCGCGAGCGACAGCACGTGGAACGCCTTCTTCGCGTCACCCGCCTCTTCACACACCATCGCCACGAGCTCGCACAACGCGACGCGCGCCGCGATCGGCCGCGGTGCAGAGGCCGCGAGCTCGATCATCGGCCACAGCCCCTCGAGGTTGCCTTCTTCGGCGTAGAGACTCGCGAGCCGGAACGCGACCTGCGCGTTGTTGGGGTCGACCTTCTGCGCCGCTTCGATGTGACCGCGCGACGCCGCCGCGTCTTTGAGCAGCTTCTGCGTGAGGTCGGCGAGGTTGAGCCGCAACGCGACCTGTGCGTGCTTGTCTTTGAGCGTCGCGAGGTGACGCTCGAGCACCGCCATGCCTTCGGCCGGCTTGCCCGTCGAAATGAGCGCCTCACTCGCGAGCTCAGCGGCGTCGGGCCGTGATGGGTCGAGCTTCGCGGCCTGCTCGAACGCGTCGGCCGCGCCCTGCTGGTCGTTCAACTTCGACAAGAGCACTTGACCAATACGCAGGTGGAGATCGACGCGCGCCTGCTTGTCGCGCGTGTCGCTCGCGAGCTTCGAGAACACCGTCAGCGCGACGCGAACATCACCGGCCTTGGTGGCGACCTGCTCGAGCAGATCGAGCGCGTCAGGCATCGCCGGCCACAGCGCGAAGCAGCGATCGATCGCCTCCTTCACCTTGTCGACCGCAGCCGACTCGTAGAACGCGAACATGCGCGCGACCTGCAGCGACAAGCGCGCGGCGACGCGGCGATCTCGTTCTTCGAGCGACTGTGACTTGAGCTGCTTGACCTTGTCGCGCCAGACGTACTCGAGCTTGCCGAGGTCTTTCTGGATCTGCGTCGCGCGCGGGTGCTTGCCGTCGACCGCGAGCGCACGCACCAGCGCCTTGGTCGCCAGCCCGTGCTCCTGCGGGTAATTCACGAGCGATTCGGCGAACGCGACGTACTCCTCGACGAGCTCGCGATCACCCAACGCGTTGCGCTCTCGCTCGAGCGAATCGAAGCCCGACGCGTGCCGACCTTCCGCGAGCAGCAACTTGCGCGCGCGCTGGTAGGCCTGCCGTTCTTGCGGCGAGGCGCGCGACGCGAGCTGGTAACAGAGCACCGCACGGTCGCGACGAGACAGCTTCGTCTCATACAGCTCGCCAGCGCGGAGGTAGATGGTCGCCGCCGCCGGCCCCGACTGCACGAGCGCGAGGCGCTCCAGCACTTCGGCCAACGCCGCAGCGTCACTGCGTGACTCGTAGATGCCGCGGAGCCCTTCGAGGGCCTCGCGCGCGTTGGGCAGGTACACCAACGCGCGACGAAACAGCTCCTCGGCTCGAACGGGGTTCTTGAGTTTCTCTCGGCAGAGATCGGCTGCGCGACACAACAGGTGCGCGGCCTCATCGGCCTTCGGTACTTCTCTCGATCGCGACTCGTACAGCTTGATCAGCTCGTCGACGCGACCGGTTTTTTCGAGGCTGGCCTCAACCTCGCCAAAGGGCTTCTCGGGGGTGTTCGACATGTGGGAGCGGGCGGGAGTCTACCGCCCGTTCCCACGTACACTGACTTTCTTTTCAGGCAGTTGCGGTGCTTCCGGGCGTGGCCGGAGCAGACGCAGAGGGCGGCGGAATCGCGTCGTCCTCGTCCTTCGCCTCCACGGCCGGCTTCGCCTTGGGCTCAGGGCGCGGCAGGGCCTTCACGCGCTCGGCGTTGGCGGCGTCGCCAGCCCTGGTGAAGAGCGCCTGCGCCTTGTCCAACTGACCTGCGGCCTCGAGCAGCTCGGCCGCGCGGGGCAGCTGGCCCATGGCCTCGAACACGAACGCGGCTTTGTCTTTGCGCTCGGCGGCCAGGTACACGTCGGCCGCCTCCTGCTGACGGCCGAGGAGCTCGAGCCAGCGCGCCTTCTGCAGCGCGTTGTTCGCCGCTTCGGCCTTGGCCAGCTCGTCCTTCGCGAAGGCGTCAGCCTCGGCAGTGAGCTTGAGCTTCTGCATGAAGTGGAACGCCTTGGGCCCGGGCAACGGCTTGATGGTCTCGAGCGCCTCGGCCTTCTTGCCGGCGCCGATCTGCAGCGTCGCGGCGCCGAGCCGATCGCCACGCTCGATGAGCTTGGTCACTTCGAGATCACGCACGCGGTGCGCGGCGCCGAAATCCTTCGCGCGCTCGTAGGCCTTGCGGGCGAACGAGAACTTGCCCGCACGCTCCCAGGCGAGACCGGCCTGGTCGAACTGGCTCGCACGCTCGTAGAGCTTGGCGATCGCGTCGAAGTCAGCGCGCGCCACGTGGAACTCCATCAACTTTTCGAACGCCTGCGCGCGCTCGAGCGCCTCGACGATCTCTTCGGGCTTCAGCCCAGCCGAGAGTCGCGTGAAGTCTTCGTCGAGCTTGCCCAGCGCTGCGTTGCGGAGCGCCGACTTGTTATCGCCGCCCTTCTCGTAGAGCCGCGCCGCGTCGGCGTACGACTGGTTCTTCTCGTGAATGCGACCGGCGTCACGCGTGCGGCCCGTTTCTTCGAGCTTCTTCACGTCGGCCTTCCAGTCACCCGACGAAACGAAGGGAGCCGGACGCTCGGGGCGCTCCGGGCGCGCGCTGCGCTCGGGGCGGCGTTCACGGCGCTCACCACCACGCTCGGCGCCACGATCTTTACGCGGGCCGCGCTCGGGGCGGTCCTGCTGCGGTGCGCGCTCCGGCGCCGCAGGCTGTGCGAGCTCGGCTTCCGTGGGCTGACGCTCGGCCTTGCCGAACGCGACCGACGCGCGGTCAGTCTCGGTGATGGCCGACCAGATGAGACCGATCGTGAACTGCACGTCGGAGTACGCGTTCGTCTTCTTCTCGGCCACCGGAGCAGGCGCCGCTTGTTCGGCCGCAGGAGCCGCTTCACCTTCGACGGGCGCAGCTTCGGCTTCGACGGGCGCAGCTTCGACAGGCGCCGCCACTTCTTCGGCCGGCTTGTCCATGCGCTGCACGCGCATGAGCGTCGTCAACAGACGGCCACGCGCACCCGAATCGAGCTGCTCGAGCGACGTCAGCCGCATCGGCTTGATCGCGCGGAGCACCGACTGCAGCGGGTCGATCATCGAGCCCAGATCGCGCTTGGTGAGCGAGCGCTCGAGCGCCGTCAACTCGTTGTCGATGCGGTACGAGACGCCGCCTGAACGACCACCGGGGCCTCCGCGACGATCGCCGCCACGGCCACCATCACGCCCACCGCCGCGACCACCACCATCGCGACCACCACCGCCACGCTTGGGCTCGTCGAAAGAGAAACCGTTACCGCTGCGATTTCCCCGGCCGTTCTGCCCGGGGCCCTTCGCCTTGTTGTCGTCCATGAGTCGTCTCGTTGAAAAAGGAAAACGCCGCCGGCAACCACTGCCGACGGCGTACGAGAAGCCATGTCAGGCCGATGTGGCCCGGGTCAAGCGCCTTCAGAAGGCGTATTTGACCGTGGGTAGAACTGAGAACCCGAACGACTGGGTCAGCGCCATGAAGTTGAAGTTCGCCTCCAACCCGATGACCAGGTGGCGAAGGCGCGTGTAGTACTCGACGCCCGGGCCCGCGGTGAGGAACACGTCGAACATCTGCAGCAGTGCGGGCGGCGTGTAGAACGAGACGCCACCACCGGCGCGCACGTAGATCCACGTGCGCTTCACGTCTTGCGAGTCTTCGAAGCCGACGAGGCGAACCTTGATCGCGGCACCCGGCGTCAACGCGCCGAAGTCACCCGATGACAGGCCGGTGGTCGACAGGCCCGTGTAGTCGCTGCCCATGCGATTGGCCGAGCCGAGAAAGAACAGGCTCAGCGAGATGCGCTCACCGATGTCGAAGCCAACGTCGACGCCAAGCGCCTGGCCCATCGAAAAGTACGACGGTGAACCCGAGAGCGCGGGTGGGTTGATGACCGCAAACACGCCGCCACGCGCTTCGAAGAAGAAGCCGCGCTCGATCTCGTTGAGCGACGTCGCCTTCTTCTCTTCTTTCGCCACCGGCTGGGCGAACACCATCGCCGATGAAAGAGCCGCTACCAGACCGAACACAGCAGACAGTCGCTTCATGAGGCGCGGACCCTACTCAAACGACGCCCCCGCCTCCAACATTGGAAGCGAGGGCGCATTGAAACTTCGAGCTGAAACGCGACGGGCTTACTGACCACCCGACTGCGCGAAGATGAACGGATACGTCACGATGACGACACCGCCACCCTTCGGCTTGGGGAACTGCCACGTGCGCACGCGGCCGGCGACACAAGCCTCGAGCTCAGGGTTGTTGGTGGTGGCCTGCGCGACCGACGACGTCGACACAGAACCCGACGGCGAGATGATGAACTTCACCGCCACCTTGCCTGACAGCTTCGGGTGCCGGTTCAACTGGCTCTCGTAGCAGTAGCGAATCTGGCCGCGGTTGGCGTGAATCACCTTGCGGATGAGCTCCTTGTCGAGCGAACCCATGACCATCGGCTCCGACGACGTGATGCCGATGTCGACGTCTTTCTTGCCGCCGAGCACGCCGACGCCAGAACCGTAGCCGCCGGTGCCGCCGCCACGACCCTTGGTACCGATGCCGCCGATGCCGACGGTGTCGCCGACACCGCCACCGCCCGAGCCCGAGCCGCGCAGACCGAGACCGCCGAAGCCGCCCGAGTCACCCGCCGCCGCGCCAAACATGTTGCCCATGGCGCTCTTCAATTCACCGCCCAGACCCTGGTGGCCAAAGATGGTCGAGATGCCACCGCCGGAGCCGCCGAACACCTTGTTCACGAGCAGGCGCGCTTGATCTTTGTTGCTCGGGTCGCCCTTGGGAGCGGCGTGGGCCGAGCGCTGCGGCGCGTCTTTCTTTCCCATCTTGCCTTCGTCGCCCTTGTGCTTCTGCGCGACCTCGCCTGAGTCCTTCTTCTTCTCGAACTTCTGGAGAATGGGGTTCTTCTCGGGCGGCTTGATGAGCAACTTGGCGATGCGCGCCGAGTTCGAGTTGAGCTCGTCGTCGAACGCGTCGCCTTCGGCGTTCAAGTTGGCGGCGCTGATCACGAACAGCGCGCCGAGGAAGAACATCAACAGGAAGATGTTGAGAACGGTGAAGTCGACCGACTCCGCGAACGGCACGAAGACCGGCTTGGGCTGCGGCTGGAAGAAGACCTCCACCACGATGCCGCCGAGATCGACCCACGCGAAGTCTTCGGGCGCCAACGTGATGGCAAGCGCGTCACCGTCGTTGCTGGCGACGCCGCGCTTCTTCGCTTCGTCGAGCGTCATCGTCTCTTCGCCGAAGCGGCGCTGCAGCTCGCCGTTCATCTTGGAAGAGAACCGGAGCGTCGCGCCGTTCTTGCCGAACTTCACGAGCTCGAACGACGGGCCACCCAGCTTCGAGTCGCCCATTTCGAAATCGACGCCCTTCAGCTGGCCGACGCGGAACGTGCGCTCGGCGCCGGGCTGAAGGAAGAACTCGCCGACCATCTGATCGCCCCACAAAAAGCGGAGCTCGACGCCGAGCGGGCCCGTGCCCTTGCGACGTCGGGGACGCGAACGCACCGCAGCACCAGTCGCCTCGTCCTGCACGTCGATGGGCTCGGGTGGCGGCTGCGGAATGACGGCGGGCGCCTTCGCGGGCACCGGCTGCGCCTGCATGGCCTCGGCAGGAGGCGGCGGCGGTGCAGCGGCGACCACCGGAGCAACAGCAGGCGCGGCGGCGACGACGGGCGCGACGGCGGCGACCGCAGGTGCAGCACCGGCCTGCTCGACCTTGATGGTCGTGTTACCGACCTTCACTTCATCACCAAACTGCAGCGCGCCCTTGTTGACGCGCTTGCCGTTGACGAAGGTGCCTTCGACGCTTCCCATGTCGATGATCGACAGCGTGCCGTCAGGCGCGACTTCGATCACGGAGTGAATGCGCGAGACCTTCTCGTCATCGAGGCACAGGTGCGCCGACGACAAGCGACCGATCTTGATGATGTCTCGGTCGTAGTCCTTCGCGACGACGAGTTCGTCGCCTTTGAAGACCTTCAGTGTGAGAGGGACAGCCACGGTGGGCCTCCAGGGAAATGGGACGAGCGAGCCTTCAGACAGCAGGAACTCCGACGGGTTCCCGTCAGAGCTCGCCCACCGACTGCATGACCTTGTCTTTGAATTCTTCGCGAATCTTGATCAGGTTCGAGTGCTTCACCGTCTTGCGAGCCTCGACGTACTCGCCGTCGGGCTTGGTGAGATCGCCTTCGATGGTGTCGTCTTCGAAGGAGTACTCGGTCTGCTTCTTGTACGTGACGCCTTTGTCTTGCGCGAAAGCCGGCGTGGCGAGCGTCACAACGATCATCAATCCAAGAATCTTCTTCATGACTTCCTCCAACGGAGCCCTTTGACCGCGCGGATGCTACCACTCCCCACCCAAACGCAAATCCCAAGCTTCATGCTGGGTGGGGGCAGGTGTCACATTTCGTGCACACTCGCCGCGAGCTTGTCGTTGAAGTCGGCGCGCACCTTGATGAGGTTTTTGAAGACCGACTTGCGCTGATTGACGATGTACGAGTTCAGCGGCGACTGCCTCGTACCGTCGATGTCGCTCCCCTGCTCGAAGGTGACGTCCTGTGCCTTCGGCTTCGGGGCCTCCGTCTGGGCGAAGGTGAGAGACGAGACGACGAGAGCGAGCGCGGTCAGTTTGTGCATGACCTGCAAGACGACCGGGCGCTGGGCCCCGTTCCCTCGACTCAGCGGCAGGCGGGTTGCGAGTCACCGGCACAACCGAACAGCAGCGTGTCGATGGCGCAGATGCCTTCGTTCACGACGCCGTTCTGAACGAGCTCACCAACCACCGGCAACGCGAGCTCGGCGTTCGAACGAACCTGCCCGGGCCCTCGCTGCGTCGTCATCACCGTGCGACACACGTTGGCGGCCGAGTCGATCGCGAGCTCGTCGGCGCGAACGGCTGAAGCCAACGTACCCGCGATGAAGATGATCGAACCGCGCTTGTCGACCTCCTGCAGTTGCGTCACCGCATCGGTGAGCGCGACGAGACTGAACGGCGCGCACTCTTCTTCGATCGAGATTCGGTACAGCATGCGCACCGTGTCGAGGTTGCGGTCTTTGTTGGTGAAGCAATTGAGCGCCTGCTTCACGGGCGTCATGATCTCGGTACGGCCGGTGAGCACGACCAGGTCATCGACGATGGGCTGAAGGTCCATCTTCAGTTGCTCGGGCAGCGGCAGCTGCGCGAAGGCGTTGCGAAGCGTCGGCCCGTCAGCGCTCGAGACTGCCGGAATCAGCGCACGCACGATGGCCACCATGTCGTTCTCGGTCAGCGCCGAGGTGTTGAGCAGCCCCGAGAGCGACGGTCGCTCGAGCAGCACGTTGATGTGCTCCACGAGCAGCTTGCCTTCAGGGGTGTTCACGTAATTCGTGATGGCGATGACCGAGTCGAGCCCGCTGGTGAGCTGGCAGTTGAAGTCTTGCGCGCAGAACGTCGAGACGATGTTCGCGACCTCGTAGTGCGCCGTGCGCGGGCGACCTTTGCAGTCGGTGCCGGTGCCGGTGATGTAGTTGAGAATAATCTGAAGCCGCGGCTCCAGCAGGCCGATGGCGTCGAGGCCTTTGCCCTGGTGCACCAGCGTGTCGAGCGCGCGGCGCATTTCGCACAGCTCGTTCGCCTGAGAGAGCGGCGGCGGTGCGGCGGTGGGCGCGCAGAACTGACCTTCAGGCGCGCCGGGCTCACGCGGCTTGCTCGCGAAGGTCGTCAACGTACGGAACACCGCGCGCAGCACCTCGTTGATCGGCGGCGGTACGTCTTCGCGATCAGAGGCCTGCAGCTGCGTCTCGACCAGCGTCTTCAGGTTCTCGGTACGGCCGGTGTTCAACGCGCGCACGAAGTTCGGCATCAACGCGTCGAAGCCCCGACACTCCTGAATGTCCTGCCGCTTCTCAGCTTCTGGCGCCACGAGGTTCTCGGCGCCGCACGCCGCGAAGACGAGCACCGTGAAGACGACGGCCAGCGCGAGTGCAGAGCGGAGGTGATTCACGGGCGGCGACTGTAGACCCAAGTCACTTCAGGAGTCCGCACTCGCGCAAGATCTCTTCGGTGTGCTGACCGATGGTCGGTGGCTGCGAAATGGGCACGTCGCCAAACCGCAACGGCGTGCGCAGCCAGACGACGTCGCCGTCTTTCTCGAAGAGCCCGCGCGCCACGAGCTGCGCGTCACTCAACACCTCGTCTCCTTCGAGCACCGGCTCGACGCACAGATCCAGCGGAGCGAACAGTTGCACCCACTCATCACGGGTCTTCGTCGCGAAGATCGTCTCGAGTTCACGCCGCACGCGCCGCCCCGGTTCGCCGAAGTCGTACGCGTCGTCGAGCAACTCAGGCCGGCCCACTGCGTTGCACACGCCCGCGAAGAACTTGGGCTCCAACGCGCCCACCGCAAGCCAGCGATCGTCTCTCGTGCGGTACAGGCCGTAGCAGGGGTAGCCGCCGTTCAACGCTTCACGCCCACGCTGCAACGCCGCGCCCTCCCCGCCCAGCACCAGCCGCGCCGCGAGGTGCATGTGCAAAAATGCCATCGCGCCGTCGGTCATCGACACGTCGACGAAGCGACCTTCACCCGTGCGGTGACGTTCATGGAGCGCCGTGAGAATGCCGACGAGCGCGAAGAGGCTGCCTCCGCCGATGTCGGCCGCCTGCACGCCAGGCATCGCGGGCGCAGTGTCTGGAGCGCCGCCGTAGCCAAGCGCACCATTGCGCGCGAGGTAGTTGAGATCGTGCCCCGCCTTGAGTCGATCCGGCCCGGTCTGCCCGTAGCCGCTGATGGAGCAATAAATGAGGCGCGGGTTCAACGCCTTGAGCGCGTCGTAGTCACAGCCCAGTCGAGCCATGACACCGGGGCGAAAGCTCTCGATGAGCACGTCGTAGTGCGCGACGAGTGACTTGAGCGTCTCGAGCCCAGCAGCTGATTTCAGATCGATCGCGATCGAGCGCTTGTTGCGATTCAGCCCCAGAAACAGCGCCGACGTGTCGCCCTTCATCGGCGGCGCGTGGCGCGTGTAATCACCGGTGCCGGGCTCTTCGACTTTGTCGACCTGCGCGCCGAGATCCGCGAGGACCAGCGTGGCGTACGGGCCAGGGAGGAGACGGGAGAGGTCCAACACTTTCAGACCCGCGAGCGGGAACGTCATGTTGGACCTCGCCGTCGATGAAACGAATCAGCCCATCAGCTTGGCGAGCTTCATCGCCAGGCCCATGTCCATCGGCTTGAACTTCAGCTTGCCCGTCATCGCGGCCGTCTGCGCCGAGAGCTGCTTGCTGATGATCTTCTCGAAGTCGGCCGCCGTCGCCGTGATCGTCATCTTCGACTCGCCGTTCTTCCCTTCGCTGACCCAGTCGGCCGCCTTGGTGGCGTCGAGCGTCCACGCGCCACCGCCGTCGCCGGTGATGTCGAAGTGAATGACCGCGTTGAGCTCCTTCGCGAGCTCAGGCTTCGCGGTGAGGCGGTTGGGAATCTCGGTCTCCAGAATGTCCTTCACGGCCATGACGAACCTCTTTTTTTCGGTGAGGGTGACTGCGTTGACTTCAAAATCAAAAGCGCGCGGAAAGTAACGGCGCCTCCCCATGGGGTCAAGGGATGGCGGCGTCCTTCGCGAGCACCTCGATGAACTGCGCGACGGGCATCGACTTCAGGTCTTCACCACCGTGTTTGCGCGGGGCCACGGCGTTGCCTTCGACTTCACGATCACCGATCACGAGGATGTACGGGATCTTCGCGATCTCGGCCTCGCGGATCTTCTTCTGCATCGACAGGCCGCGCTCATCGAACTCCACGCGGAAGCCTTTCGCGTTGAGCTCGGCGGCGAGCTTCTTCGCGTAGTCAGCCTGGCGATCGGCGACGGTGACGATGGTGGCCTGCACGGGCGCCAACCAGGTGGGGAACACGCCCGCATAGTGCTCGATGAGAATGGCGATGAAGCGCTCGAAGCTGCCGAAGATCGCGCGGTGCAACACGACCGGCGGGTGCTCTTTGTTGTCGTCGCCGACGTACGAGAGCTCGAAGCGCTCGGCGGCGACGTAGTCGAGCTGCATGGTGCCCAGCTGCCACTTGCGGCCGATGGAGTCGCTGACCACGAAGTCGATCTTCGGGCCGTAGAACGCGCCATCGCCGGGCTTGAGCTCGTACTGCACCTTCATCTGCTCGAGGGTGTTCTGGAGCGCAGCTTCGGCGCGGTCCCACAGCTCGTCGGTGCCCAGACGTTTCTCGGGGCGGGTCGAGAGCTTGGCTTCGTACTTGAGCCCCACCGCCGCGTAGACACGATCGAGCAGCTTCACGAAGCGGAACACCTCGTCGGCGATCTGATCTTCGCGGCAGTAGATGTGCGCGTCGTCTTGCGCGAACTGACGCACGCGAGTCAGCCCACCGAGCGCGCCCGCCGCTTCGTTGCGGTGCAGCACGTCTTGAGTGTGCAACCGCATGGGCAGCTCGCGGTAGCTGTGCTTGCCGAACGAGAAGTACACGTGGTGCGACGGGCAGTTCATCGGCTTGACGCCGAAGTCGAGCTCGCCCGAATCGGAGTCTTTCACCAGGAACATGTTCTCCTGGTACTTGTCCCAGTGGCCCGACTTCATCCACAGCTGCTTGTTGTAGATGAGCGGAGTCTTGATCTCGACGTAGCCGTCTTCGCGGGTCAGGCGCCGCATCCAGTCGCTGAGGGTCTGGTAGACGACGGTGCCGCGCGGGGTCCAGAAGGCGGCGCCCGGCGCGACGGGGTGAAAGTGGAAGAGGTCGAGGTCGCGACCCAGGCGGCGGTGATCACGCTTGGCGGCTTCTTCGCGTTGCTTCTGCCAGGCCTCGAGCCCCTTCTTGTCGAAGAAGCTGATGCCGTAGATGCGCTGCAGCTGCGCCTTGGTGTGATCGCCGCGCCAGTACGCGCCTGACGACGAGAGCAGCTTGATGATGCCGACCTTGCCAGTCGAAGGGCCGTGGGGCCCGAGGCAGAAGTCGACCCAGTCGCCGTGCGCGTACAGGGTCAGGCTCTTCGCGCCGCGCGCCACGATGTCGTGAACGATCTCGACCTTGAAGCTCTCGCCCTTGCCCTCGAAGAGCTTCACCGCGTCTTCGGCCGAAACCTCGGAGCGCTTGAAGGGCACGTCGCTGGCGATGATCTCGTTGGCGCGCTTCTCGATCTGCTCCAGCTCTTCGGGGGTGAACGGCGCAGGCTTGCCGAGCCGCTCGCGGTAGAAGTCGTAATAGAAGCCTTCTTCGATCACCGGGCCGATGGTGACCTGAGTACCGGGGAAGAGCTGCTGTACGGCGTCAGCGACGATGTGCGCGGCGTCGTGACGGCTGACCTCCAGCGCTTCAGGGCTCTTAGAGGTGAAGATCTGCAGGCTCGCGTCGGCGTCGATGGCGCGCGCGAGGTCGGCGTCTTGCCCGTTCAACTTCGCGAACACGGCGGCCTTCGCGAGGCCGGGGCCGATGTGGTTCTTGACGAAATCAGCGATGGAAATTCCCGCTTCGGCTTCCTTCTTGGAGCCGTCGGGCAAAGAGATCGAAACGAGAGCCATGGCGGGCCCCTTTAGTGCGAGTGCGTTTGAGGCGAGAGGGGAAAGAAACGACGAAGGCCGGAGCAATCCCCTCGAAAGGGACTCACTCCGGCCGACGCGTGCACCTTCGAACAAAGGAACTCACGCGCGGCCCGACGAGCGAGCCGTGCGCCGCCTAACCGCTGTACCCTGCCCGCATGTCGTCGTTTCGTGCGCAGCTGCTGGCCGTGCCGCCGCTCGAGCGAGATGCGTGGGTCGATCGCACGCTGGGCTTCGCCGAAGTTCCCGACGACGGGCCGAGCCTGCCGCGCGATGGCGTACCGTACCTGCCTGCGCCGGTCGCCTCGGTGCTGCAGTTCGTCGAACGCGCGAAGCTCGGGAGCCACGACGTGGTGGTCGACGTGGGCGCCGGCGTGGGGCGCGCGGCGTTGCTCATTCACCTGCTCACCGGGGCGCGCTGCATCGGCGTAGAAATTCAGCCGACGCTCGTGCGCATCGCCCGGGAGCGCGCGAGCGCCGTGCAGTTCGTCGAAGGCGACGCGGCGCACTGCCCCGAGGCCGACGCGTACTTTCTGTATTGCCCGTTCAGCGGAGCTCGCCTCGATCGCTGGCTCGATGCGCACCGGGCGCGCGTCATCGGCTGCGTCGACATGCCCGTGCTTCGACGTGAGTGGCTCCGCGCAGAACCCGGCGACGCCGTGGACCTGTACTGGAGCTCCAGAAACGACAAAACCCGGTGATTTCTCACCGGGCTTCGTCAGTGCGTCCTGGAGGTTTCGAACCTCCGACCCCCACCGTGTCAAGGTGATGCTCTACCACTGAGCTAAGGACGCGTGCTGCTGTCGAAAGCGCGGCGGCTTGTACCGATCGCTCTCCTTCACGTCAACAAGACATGTACATGGTCCTCACGAACCATGAGTCTTTTGCCTGACACCGCCAGCTTCCACGAGCGCGTTCAAGACTGCTTCGTGACCTACCGCGGCCACGGCGTGAGCTTCTCTGCCGTCGATCTCGACCTCGTCGATGTGTGGGCCGAGTTGCAGGTGCCGTTCGAGGTGATCGCCCGCGGCATTCGCAAGGCCGCCGAGGCCGCCCTGTGGGACGCGCCCGATCAAGAAGGCGTGGGGCTGCGCTCGCTGCGGGCCACGAAGCGGCACGTCGAGCAGGAGATCTCGAAGTTTCAGCGGACGTCAGCCGGCCGCACCACCAACGCGGTCGCCGACGAGCCGTTTCACGTGCAGCGGCACAAAAAGCTGATCGCCGCGCTCAAGAAGGTCACGAAGCCGGCCACGCCGAAGTGGGTCGCTGCGCTGTCGGTGCCTCCCGACTTCGACGCGGCAGATCGTCAAGAGTCGCTTTCGTTGCTCTTGCTGCTGCGCGAGCTGCCCTTCGCGCGACGCTTGACGCTCTTGCGTGAGGCCCGCGCGCTGGTGGAGAAGGCGCCTTCGTTTTCGGCGTCAACGCAGCGGGCCTCGCTGCAGTTTCATCGCGCGGCGCTCGCGCGACAGGCGTGGAACATGCCTGGCTTGTGGTGAAGGAGTTTCACGTGACGACCCCGGCCCCCATCATCTTCGAGCGCGTCGGCGACTACGCGGCGGCGCGGCTCACGCAAAAACTCGAAGACTGCCCCGACTGCGGCGGTACAGGTCTGGTGCGCTCCGTCACGCAGCAGAACGGTCGCGAGTACGAAGTCGTCGCGCCGTGCGCGTGGCGGAGGCAGACCCAGCGCGTCGAGATGTTCAACCGCGCGCACCTGCCCGCCGTGCAGGCCAACGCCACGCTCGACACCTACAAGCCCTCGAACGGCGAGCAGCACCGCGCGTTGCAGGTCACCAAAGACTTCTGCTTTCGCTGGCCCGCGCAGCGCGGCTTCGTGCTGTCGGGGCCGGTGGGCACCGGGAAAACACACCTGCTGAGCGCGGCGCTCAAGCACCTCACCATCGAGCAGGGCGTGAAGACGGCGTACGTCGAGATCTCGCTGCTCTACTCGCAGATTCGCCGCGGCTTTCAGGACGGCAAGTCGGGCGGAGAGATCATCGGGCCGCTGAGCCAGGTCGACGTGCTGGCGATCGACGAGCTCGGCAAGGGCCGCGGCAGCCAGTTCGAGCTCGAGACGCTCGATGAGCTGATCGCGCGTCGCTACAACGGCGGCAAGGTCACGTTGTTCGCCACCAACTACTCGCTCAAGCCGCCCGAGGAGCGCAGCCAGCGCGGGTATTTCTCGACTGATTCGGTGTTGGAAGCCGCGAAAGATTCGAAGCTGCTGTGCGACCGCGTGGGCGACCGCATCTACAGCCGGCTCTGTGAGATGTGCGAGTTCGTCGAGTTTCCCTCGGCGACGCCCGACATGCGGCGGAACCCGAACGGCCCCGCGCGCAAGCGCGCCTGAGTCACTTCGCGCCGGTGCAGATCCAGTCTTTGAGGAGCTGCTTCTCGCTGGCGGTCAGCTCCTGGTTGTCGTTGGGCATCTTGCCCTGCACGTTTTCGCCATTGGGGCCCGTACGCGCAGCCTGTGCACCGCCGAGCACCTTGAGCCACAACGAGCTGTTCGCCAGCTTGTTGCTCTGGTCGACGATCATCAGGGTGGCGTTCTTGCCCGCGTAGAGCGACTTCTTGTTCGTCGCCGCCAGTGTCTTCTCGGCGGTCGTGTAGTCGCCGTAGCTGTAGTTCGCCTCGTGGCAGTTCTTGCACTTGGCGTCGAAGACCGCCTGCACGTTGGTGGCGAGCGTCGCAGCCTGCGGCGCCGTCGCGCACGTCAGCTCCGGGTCGCCCGACGGCATCTCGCCGCAACCGAAGGTGGACAGGAGAACCGCAGTGCCAAGGCCGCTGATGAGCTTCTTCATGGGTCGCGAACCCTAGCGAAACGACACCGCCCCGTCCCGGTGAAGGAACGAGGCGGCTGAACGACTCGATTTCTCGAGTGCGTCACATGTCCATGTCGTCGCCGCCGCCGCCGTAGTCCGGCGTGCCGCCCTTGCCCTTCTTCTTCGCGGGCTTGTCGGCGACGATCGCCTCAGTGGTCAGCAGCAGCGAGGCCACCGACGCGGCGTTCTGCAGCGCGCAGCGAGTCACCTTCGCGGGGTCGATGACGCCAGCGGCGAGCAGGTCTTCGTACTTCTCGCTGCGCGCGTTGAAGCCGAAGCCGGCCTTGCCGTCGCGCACCTTGTTGATCACCACCGCGCCCTCGTGGCCCGCGTTGGTCGCGATCTTCCACAGCGGCTGGGTGATGGCCTTCTTGACGATCTCCACGCCGAAGCTCTGCTCGCCGTCCAGCTTGAGCGAGTCGAGCGCCGTGAGCGCACGAACCAGCGCCACACCGCCGCCGGGCACGATGCCCTCTTCGACGGCCGCACGGGTCGCGTGCATGGCGTCTTCGACGCGCGCCTTCTTCTCTTTCAGCTCGGTCTCGGTGGCCGCGCCGACGTGAATGACGGCCACGCCGCCGACCATCTTCGCGAGGCGCTCCTGGAGCTTCTCTTTGTCGTAGTCGCTGGTGGTCTCACCGATCTGCGCGCGCATCTGCTTGATGCGGCCGTCGATGTCGGCCTTCTTGCCGGCGCCGTCGACGATGGTCGTGTTGTCTTTGTCGATGGTGATCTTCTTCGCGCGGCCGAGATCGTTGAGCGTCAACGTCTCGAACTTGATGCCGAGCTCTTCGCTGACCACCGTCGCGCCGGTGAGAATCGCGAGGTCCTTCAGCATTTCCTTGCGGCGATCGCCGAAGCCCGGCGCCTTCACGGCCGCGATGTTCAGCACGCCGCGCAGCTTGTTCACCACCAGCGTCGCGAGCGCCTCGCCCTCGACCTCTTCGGCGATGATCAACATCGGCTTGCCAGCGCGCGCCACCTGCTCGAGGAGCGGGATGAGATCGTTCATCGCGCTGACCTTGCGCTCGGAGACCAGGATGTACGGGTCTTCGAGCTCGACCAGCATGCGCTCGCGGTTGGTGACGAAGTACGGCGAGATGTAGCCGCGGTCGAACTGCATGCCTTCGACGACGTTGAGCTCGGTCTCGAGGCCCTTGCTGTCTTCGACGGTGATGACGCCTTCCTTGCCGACCTTGTCCATCGCCTCGGCGATGATGTTGCCGATGGTCTCGTCGCCGTTGGCCGAGATGGTGCCGACCTGCGCGATGCCCTTCTTGCCGTCGACCGGCGTGCTGAGCTTCTTCACCTCGGCGATTACGGCCTCGACGGCCTTGTCGATGCCGCGCTTCAGGTCCATCGGGTTGTGTCCGGCGGCGACCAGCTTGAGGCCCTCTTCATAGATCGCGCGCGCGAGCACCGTGGCCGTCGTGGTGCCGTCACCGGCGGTGTCGGAGGTCTTGCTGGCGACCTCCTTGACCATCTGCGCGCCCATGTTCTCGAACTTGTTCTCGAGCTCGATTTCCTTGGCGACGGTGACGCCGTCTTTGGTGACCGTCGGCGAACCGAACGACTTCTCGATCACCACGTTGCGGCCCTTGGGCCCCAGCGTCACGGCGACCGCGTCAGAGAGAATACGAACGCCGCGCAGAATCGCTTCGCGGGCACCCTGGTGAAAGAAGATTTCCTTGGCAGCCATTTACAACCTCCGGGAAAGACAGACGTTTACGTCAGCCCGCGCGTTAGCACTCGGGCATGGCGAGCGCCAAACTAAGGAGCGCTGAGCGATTGTCAACCGCGAGGCGCAGGCGCCGTCGCAAAGCCCACGAGATCGAGCAGCTTGGCGAGCTCGAGCGGCTTGCTCAGCGTCATCGCCACGCCTTGGCGCATGCTCTTGTCCTGCACGGAGTCGCTGCCGAAGGCGGTCATCATGATCACCGGCACGTGGCGGTACTTCGGCAGCGCGTGAATCTGCTCGGTGAAGGCGATGCCGTCGACGTGCGGCATCATGAGATCGGTGATCACCAGGCTGACGTCTTCATGCGCGAGCAGCTCGAGCCCACGCACGGGGTTGCTCGCCGTCAGCACGCGGTAGCCATTGCGGCGCAGAAAAGTGCCGAGCAGGTTGAGCGTCGCTTCGTCGTCATCGACGACCAGCACACTGACGACCGGCCGTCCCGATTCGGTCAACGTCATGGCCCGCTCCCTTACACCTAAACGAATGCCGCTGGGTATATGAGGGCTCGCATGGAGCGCCCCTTCGACGAAGCCCTCGATGCAGCTGAAGTCGCGTTGGAAGACGGCGAACTGGAGACCGCGCTGTCAGCCGTCGACGACGCGCTCGCCGTTCGCCCCACCGATCCACAAGCGCTCGAGCTCAAGGGCCTCGTGCTCGCCGAGCTGGGTGATTTCCCCGCCGCCGACGAGGTCTTCGACGCGCTGCTCAAGCTACAGCCGAAGAACGTGAGCGCGCTCATCGCGGCGGCCGACGTGAAGATCCGCGAGCCGTGGGACGACGGCACGCTGGTCGAAGCGGGGCTCTCGTTGCTCGACCGCGCGGCGCCGCTGGCGAAGGGCGACGACGCGCTGCTGGCTGAAATCGCGCTGCTGCAGGGCCTCGCGTTCAATCACCTGGGCGAATTCGAAGAAGCGCTCCGCGCGTTCGAGAAGGCCGTCTCGCTCGAGCCTGAAATGGGCGAAGCGCAGCTGGAGCGCGCGATTGGGCTGTTCGAGCTCGGGCGCGTTCAAGAAGCGAAGAAGGCCTTCGATCGCGTCTCGCGCGACTGGCCCGACGAGCCGTGGAGCTACCACTACCTCGGGCTGCTCGCCGAACGTCGCGGTGAAGACCCGGAGCCCTGGTTCAAGAAGGCCCGCGACCTCGCGCCTGAAGAGTTCCCCCTGCCGGTGCACATTTCGGGCGAGGCCTTCGACGCAGCCGTGAAGGCGTCCATCGACGCGCTGCCGGCGCACGCGAAGCCGCACTTGAGCAACGTCATCATCGACGTGCAGCCGCTGCCCGCCGACGACGATCTCGCCGAGGGGCTCTCACCGACGATCCTCGGCGTCTTTCAAGGCACGCCGGTCGACGAGCGCCTCGCGACGCACGACGCCCATCACCAGACCGCGCGCATCGTGCTGTTTCAGAAGAACCTCGAGCGCTTCGCGCGCACGCACGACGAACTTCTCGAAGAAATCCGCATCACCGTGCTGCACGAGGTCGGTCACCTGCTGGGCCTCGACGAAGACGAGCTGACCGAGCGCGGGCTCGACTGAAGTCTGGTACACGCGCCGACGGCGGAGCGGCCGGCTCTGGTGACCGGCGCGGTCTTCAAAATCGTTGGGCTGGCGCGCGAGCGTCGGCCGGTGGGTTCGATTCCCATGCTCCGCCGAGCGAAAACACTGACCAATTTCGCCTGTCAGATCATCGACTTAGCGTGTTTTTGGTAGTCAAATCTGCTTGGAAAGACTAGGTTCCGCCGCCGTGAAAGAGCGGTTCCAGTCGATCGACGACAAGACGAAGAAGCTCCGTGACGTACTCACGCTCAAGCGCCCCGAGGTGCAGGACTTCCTCGACAAGCTTGAGATGGCGTGGGTGCACCACGATTGCGCCCTCGAGGGCTCCATCTATTCGCCCACCGAGTTGACGGCGGCGCTGCACCCCGGCGCGGTCGTGGCCGAGGCGTCGCTGCTCCCGATCGTCTGGGAGATCCGCAACCACAAGGCGGCGGTCGACTTCATTCGCGAAGAGGCGAAGACGTCGAAGAAGCACGGCGCGTTGACGATGACCTTCGTGCGCCGCGTGCATGATCTGCTGTCGGGCAACACGCCTGACGCGCAGCAGGCCCGCGCGCAGGCCGAGCGCCGCGAGCGCACCGAAAAAGAGCTGAGCAAAGAGCGCGAGAAGGCGGGCTTCCGCAAAGACATCCCGCTCCACAAGACGTACCTGCACGAGATCGCGCAGCCCGCGAAGGTGCAGCCGGCGCTCGAGAAGCTCCTCGACTGGACGGCCTCGAGCGAGTTCCGCGAGTTCCACCCCATTCTGCAGGCGGCGCGCGTGCAGCATGAGTTCATCAAGATCTTCCCGTTCACCGACACGAGCGGAAAAGTCGGCCGCATGCTCAGTAACTTCATCTTGCTGCGCAACGGCTACCAGCCCGCCGTCATCGTCTCGGTCGATCGCGCGAAGTACTACGAGACCTTCCGCTCGAGCTTCACCGCGTTCTCCAACCTGATGATGGACTCCATGGAGAACTCGCTCGACTACGCGCTCAAGTTCTTCAAGGACCTCCAGCGGTATTACCGGTGATTTGACGTGGTGCGCGTCTTCCCGGCGAAAGAAAAGATCGCCCGGCTGCGCAAGCTGTTCCGGGGGCGTCGTCGGGCGCTGGTGTTGACCCACGACAACCCCGACCCCGACTCCATGGCGTCGGCCTGGGCGCTCAAACACGTGCTCGAGCTGCGCGTAGGTGTACCGGCCGACCTGGCCTACGGCGGCATCATCGGGCGCGCTGAAAACGCCGCGTTCGTGAAGACGCTCAAGGTCCCCATCAAGCAGATCGACGACGTCGAGCTCGGCGCGTACGACGTGTTCGCGTTGCTCGACACGCAGCAGGGCGTCGGCAACCACGCGCTGCCCTCCGATCGCGTGGCCGACATCGTCATCGATCACCACCCGGTGCGCGAAGACGACGCCATCAACCCGTTCTCGGATCTCGGCGGCTCGTACGGCGCGACGTCGACGTTGCTCACCGAGTACCTGCGCGCGGCGGCCATCGAGCCGTCGATCGAGCTGGCCACCGCGCTCTACTACGGCATCAAGGCCGACACGCGCGACCTCGGCCGACAGACCAAAGACCCCGACGTCGAGAACTACCTCTGGCTCTTTCCGCGCATCGACATCGAGATGCTCAAGGAAATCGAGCACCCGCAGCTGCCGGTTCGCTACTTCCGCCTGCTGCACGCGGCGATCGAAAAGGGTCGGCTCTACACCGACGCGGTCATCACCGATCTCGGTGACGTGTACTCGCCCGACATGGTGGCCGAGGTCGCCGAGCGCCTCTCCTTCATCGAAGGCCCGCGCTGGTCGCTCGCGTTCGGCAGCTACCGCAGCCAGCTCTACCTTTCGCTCCGCGTGAGCGACAAGCGCATGAACGCGGGCCGCCTCATTCGTGAGACCTGCGCGCCGCTGGGCGGTTCTGCAGGTGGTCACGGCAGCATGGCGGGCGCGCGGTTGCCGCTGACAGGCAAGAAGTCACAGCGCGAGGCCTTCAAGCGCGACGTGGTGCGGCGCTTCAAAGACGCGTTCGGCGTGCAGGGGCAGCGCGGCACCTCGCTGCTCTCCGACGAGACGTGATCTACCTCGACCACAATGCGGGCGCGCCGCTGCGGCCCGAAGTCGCGCAGCGCCTCGCCGAGTCATTCGCCAGCGGTGGCGGCAACCCTTCGAGCGTGCACCAGGCCGGTCGTGCGGCGCGGCGCCGACTCGACGCGGCGCGCGAATCAGTCGCGCAGCGGCTCGGGTGTACGCCGCGAGAGATCATCTTCACGGGCTCGGGCAGTGAAGCAGCGGCCATCGCGGTGCTCGGCGCTTTTCGTGCGCGGAAAGATCGCAGCCGCAATCGCGTGGTGACGACGACCATCGAGCACCCGTGTGTGCTCGGCGCCGTCGCGCAGCTCGAGAAAGACGGCGCTGAAGTCCTTCGCGTCGCGCCCGGCGCCGACGGTCGCGTGCCGCTCGACGCCCTGCTGGCCGCGCTGACGCCGTCGACCGCGCTGTGCTCGCTGCAGTGGGTCAACAACGAGACCGGCGTCATTCAGCCCGCCGTCGAGCTCTCGCGCGCGTGCGTCGAAAGGAAGATCACCTTCCACTGCGACGCGGTGCAGGCCTTCGGCAAGCTCGACGCGTCGCTGCGCGAAGTCCCCGCAGATCTGCTCTCGCTCTCGGCGCACAAGCTCGGCGGGCCATCGGGCGTCGGCGTGCTCTTCAACCGCCGCGGCGTCGACGTGGCCGGGGTGACGCCTGGCCATCAAGAGAACGGTCGCCGCGGGGGCACGCAGTCGGTCGCGCTCGCCGAGGCGCTGGCGCTGGCGCTGTCACTCTCGCGACCCGACGAGCACACGGGCGCGCTGCGAGATCGCTTCGAGGGCGCGCTGCTCGCCGCGATTCCAGGCGTCGAAGTGAATGGCACCGCGCCGCGCGTCGGCAACACCAGCAACCTCTGGTTCCCGAAGGTCGACGGTGAAGCGCTGCTCATCGCGCTCGATCTCGAAGGCATCTGCGTGTCGACCGGCGCAGCGTGTGCGTCAGGCTCGTTGTCTCCGTCACACGTGCTGTTGTCCATGGGGCGAACGTCGGAACAGGCGCACGGCTCGTTGCGCTTCTCGCTCGGTGAAACCACCACGAAGGCCGAGCTCGACACCGTCGTCGCCGCGCTCACCCGCCTCGTGCCGCTGAATCGATCCTGAGCGCCACGCAACGAAGCGGCCGTCGAGACCTGCCGCATGCCGTTCACCTGCGAGCGTAGAGCGTCAGCGCTGGCGTGGGGCTCCGACGTCGACGTGCACCTGCTCCCGCGCTGAAAGTGAAGGCACGTTCTGCGACGAACAGCAGACGACGGCCTTCCGCTGAATCAATCGCTGGTGCCGAACAACCCGCGCACCACCGCGGAGACCGCCAACGGCGTCCCCACGCGCTCGTCGTAGAGCGGCGCCAGCTCGTCGGCGAACTCCCGCGCGGTGCGAAAGCGCATCGCGGGGTCGACGTCGAACGCCCGGGCGATGAGGCCTTCGATGATCGCCGGCACCTCGCCGCGCAGCTCGCGCACCGGAATGTACGAAGACGTACGAATCGCCTGAAAGACCTCCTGCGAGGTCTTGCCCAGAAACGGGCGCTGCAGCGTCAGCAGCTCGTACAGCGTCACCGCGACGGCCCAGAGATCGACCGTGGCGTCGAGGTGCCCGCCCACCGCCTCGGGCGACAGGTAGTACGGCTTGCCCATCACCTGATCAGGCCCCACCTCGATGAGCGACCGCGCGACGCCGAAGTCACCGAGCACCAGCTCGCCGGTACGCGAGACGAAGAAGTTCGACGGCGACACGTCGCAGTGCACGATGCCCAGCGGCTTGCCCGTCGGCCCCAGCGCGTGGTGCGCGTAGTCGAGCGCCTCCAGCAACGCCTTGGCGAGGTAGAGCGCGAAGTCGACCGGCCACGGCACGTTCTTCTGTTTGCACCGCTTGATGATCTGCGCGACGTCGCGACCGTCGATGAAGTCCATCACGATGTAGATGGAGTCGGCGTCGTTCCCCACGTCGAGCACGTCGACGATGTTGGGGTGGTGCAGGTGCCGCGAGAGCTCGGCCTCGGCGGTGAACAGCCGCACCGCTTCTTCATCTTTCCGCAGCGCTGGCAGCAGGCGCTTGAGCGCCAGCTCTCGACCGTTGTAGCGACCACCGGTGGCGCGCACGCGAAAGACCTCCGCCATGCCGCCTTTGCCCAGTAACCGGAGAATCTCGTAGTTCCCCGTGGGCACGATTCACTTCGTCTTGCGGCGCGACTGCACCAGCACTTCGGCGACCAGGCGGCGGAACTCGAGATCGTTCCTCAGCGCCTCGAGGTCGGGGTCGGCCTGCAGTGAATCGACGAAGCTCGCGGCGCCCCCCAGCTTCACCGCCGTCCGCAGCGACGTGACGGCCTCCGGGTGTCGACCCAACGCGACCAGCGCGCACGCGCGGTTGTAGTGCACCTGCGCCTGCTGCCCGACGCTCACCCGCCGCGCCTGGGCGATGGCCAACGCCTTGTCGAAGTAAGGCAGCGAGAGCTCCGCGTGGCGCAGCTTCACCTCGGTCACGCCGTAGCCCATGAACGCCTCCCAGCGCGTCTCATCGAGCTCCATGGCCTGACGGAACTTCTCGCGCGCGGGGCCGACCTTCTGATCTTGAAAGAGCCGGTTCGCGTCGCTCAGCGCTTCAGCCGCGAGCTGCGCCAGGTCGGCCTTCGAGAGCTTCTGCGCGAGCGCGGAAGCAGACGCGTCGCCGAAGAGCTTCTGTTTTTCCTCCATCGACGCGGGGCGGAAGTGCAGCGACTTGCCGTCGAGCGCCGGCGAGCTGCAGCCCGAGTCGAGGCGCACGTAGCCGGCGACCGAGTCGTCGTGAAAGACGCCCAGCATCGGGTAGGTGCGCGTCGAAGGGCAGCTCGCGCCGTCCTGGCAGATGACGACGGTGCCCGAGAACGTGGTGCCCTCGAGCGCGCCCTGCACCACCACCGCGTCGGGCGCGAAGACACACTGCGCCGACGAGCGGACCTTGCCGGTGACCTTGCCGTCGACGGTCGAGAAGTCCACGAGGCCGAGCTCACCGACCGAATACAGACCCGTCAAAACAGGCGTGGGCGCAGCCGCAGCGGCGAAGGAGCAGAGCGCGAGGGCCAACGTGAGCTTCATCAACGAGGGCAAGTTAGCACCTTGAAACCAGCGCACGCGTGCTTATGATCTCCGCACGAAGGAGATTTCGAAAGGTTGTTCCCTGCGGGGCTCGTGATGCTCGACTGATGCTCGAACCGATACAAACAAAACGGGGGTTGTCTCGTCCCGACCTGGTGCATGCCCTCCTCGAAAGAGAGAGGGACGCCGACGGAAAGGCAGATTGCTCCCACCTGAACCAATTTGGTTCAGCGTAAGTCGGGTCACACGGCCATCGCGGGGGACGTTTCATTGGGCAAGGCGGCGCAGCGGGTGGAGGCGGAAGGTCGGCGGCGCGCCTTGAGCCCCGAAGTGGTGAACCGGTGGGGCGGCCAGGTGCAACGACACCTCGCCGCCCTTCCTCTTTTCAGCGCCGCCCGCACCGTCGCCGCGTACGACGCGCAAGGCTTCGAGGTGCCGCTGCACGCGCTGTGTGACGCGCTCGCCTCGCGCGGCGTGCGGGTCGTCTTCCCCCGCATCGTGAAGGGCTCGAGGGTGCTCGCGTTTCACGAGGCCGCGCGCTGGGCCCCGGGGCCGCTCGGGCTCCGGGAACCTGCTGCTGATTCTCCCCGCGTCGACCTCGCGGACATCGACGTGTGGCTGGTGCCCGGGGTCGCCTTCACGCGCGACGGCCGTCGCCTGGGGCGCGGCGCCGGGTACTACGACATGACGCTCGCGGGCCGCCGCATCGACGCGGCGCTCATCGGCATCGCCTTCGAGGTCAGCGTGGGTTCAGCGCTCGACACCGAGCCGCATGACGTCTCAATGCAGTGGCTCGCCACCGAGCTCGGCGTGGCGCGCTGCAGTTGACGTAGACTGCTCGCCGGGGAGGCGACGGTGGCTTGCGAGGAACGTGAACGTCGCGCCGCCCCACTCACCGAAGTCACCACACGAAAGGTCGGAACATGGCGGCGAAGAAGACGGGCGACGTGTTGTTGGCGGCAGCGATGGCGTTGAAACCGAAGGAAGTGTCGAGGCTCGCGTTCGACCCCATCGGCGCGAAGGCTGCGTGCCGAGACGGGCTGACGGCGCTGAAGAAGTTCAGGAGCGAGCTGCAGAAAAACTACAAAGGCTTCGAGCTCGACGCGTTCGATGAGCTGCTCGCGCTGTGCGATCGCACACGGGAGCAACAGCGCATCGTGCAGAAGACGACCACCACAGGCACCCTCGCCCAGTTGCTGCCTGCGGTGTTCGCGTGGCGCCGCAAGTTGCTGCCTCTGGCGCAGAGCCTCGCGGAGAGTGGCGAAATCTCGATCAGAGAGGTCAACGCCATCAGCAAGGGGAGTGGCAATGCAGATCAGCTCAGCGACGTCGCCGATCTCGTCGCGCTCCTGACGCCGCTCAAAGCGAAGGTCGAGTCGATGGTCGGCGCCGGTGCGCTGAGCCAGGCGCTGGCTGCGTCGAGCGCGGCCAACGAGGCGCTCGGTGCCGGGCGTGCACCGACAGAAGCGGCCTCCGATGCAGCAGAGCTCCGAGACCGCTACGCCACGCTGATCGTCCTTCGTCATGACCGACTGCGAGCGGCCGTCGCAGCCGTCGTCGGCTACCGCGAGGCCGAGGCCCGCGTGCCCCCGCTGGCCGACCGCACGCGCACGAAGACCATCGCGCCCCCCTCGCCCGCCTGACGTTCTCGCCGGGGAACCATGTGCATGGTTCCTCTGGCCACTCGCCCCGGGGGCGGGAACCATGCACATGGTTCCCCAACCCACTCGCACTGGCCCGCCCATGACCTTCGATGAACGCCGTCAGTTTCCCCGCCTCGCGGTGCGCTTCCCTGCGTCGGCTGATGGCCCGCGAGGGCCGATGCGCGGCACGTGTACGGATCTCTCGCTCGGAGGGTTGTTCCTCGAGGGCGTCGCGCTCACCGGCACCTCGGCCACGGTGACCGTCGAGTTCCCCACCGGCAAGGTGACCTTCTCGGCGCAGGTGCGGCGCGTGTCGACCGCGCCCGCGGGCACCGGCGTTCAGTTCATGCGCCTGGAGCCGGGGCAGTTGGCCGTGCTGCAAAAGTACGCGTCGAAGTGACGAGCCTTCACGACGCGGACATCCCGAGACGCGGCTCCTGCTTCACCTCCAAGCCGTGACGCGACTTCACGTCAATCAGAGCCGTGCACCTCGAGAGCTCAGCGCGTCGCGAAGACCCACGTGTACACGCCGTCTCCCGCGCGCGGAGGGAAGTGCAGCGCCGTCAACACGTCGCGAAGGCACGCATCGAGCAGCGCGTCGGAGGCCGTCTCGTTGGGCCCGAGAGTGCTCGTCACCCACGCCTGCGTCACCGCGCCGGAGTCATTCACCGTGAAGCGGAAGCTGCGCGCGCCTCCGAGCTCGGCGCGCCGCGCGAGCGCTGACTCCCAACACGCGCTCACCTTCTTGCCCGCGAGCTGAATCACGTCGCGCACCGACTGTGGGTCGAGCGCCGCGCCGCTCGTGCCCTCCGGAACCACGTACGCCGAGACGTCACCTTCAGGCGCCGGCCTGCCCCGCGTGCCGTCGAGCGAGAAGTACAGCTCGCGCGTCGAGGGCCACACGGTCGCGCCCAGCACGGCTTCGACGCAGCGCTCGGAGTCGCTGAGCGCTGCAGGCACGACGCGAATGCTCTGGCCCGGGCGCACGATGAAGGCGGTGGTCGCGCGCAGCGGCCCGGCCTTCGCGACGCACGCCGCGACGCGCGCCGCCGGGTCGAGCAGCCCGCGCTCAGGGCCGAAGCGCGACGACGAGAGCAGCGTGACCCACGCCAGCGCCGCCCAGCCGTCGATGGGCTGCGACGGCGGCGCGACCTCGAGCGTCGCGGGCTTGTTCGGCCACACGACGGTGCTCGCGACTTCGCGCATGCAGCGCGCCGTGGAGTTACTCGCGCCGTGCTTCGCCTCGAAGAGCACGTCGCCGTCGAGGAAGGTCAACGTCACGCGTGACGCGGCGAGCGCGTCTTGTGGCCAGCAGACGGCGAAGAGCGCTTCAGGTGGCAGCGTGAGTTGTGCCGGCGCGGTGTCGGTGAATTTTGCTCCGCCTTGTGAGGCAGAGGGCGTCGTGCAGGCAGCGAGCAACAGCATCGAGAGCAACAGGTGCTTCATGTGTTGGCCCCTCTCCCCAACCCTCTCCCCGCTTCGCAGGGAGAGGGAGCTGGCGTCAGAACAGCAGGCGCAGCGGGTGCTCGAGCAACCCGCGGAGCTCCTGCAGGTACTGCGCGCCGACCGCGCCGTCGATGACGCGGTGATCGCCCGACAGGGTGATCGACATCATCTGGCGAATCACCATTTGGCCGTCGCGCACCACGACCTTCGGCTCGACCTTGCCGACCGCGAGGATCGCGGCCTGCGGCGGGTTGAGCACCGCGATGAAGCTGTCGATGCCGAACATGCCGAGGTTCGACACGGTGATGGAGCCGCCCGTGTACTCGTCGGGCTTGAGCGACTTCTTCTTCGCGCGCTCGGCCAGCGCACGGACCTCTTCGCCGATCTCAGCAAGGCCTTTCACGTCGGCGTCTTTGACGAGCGGCGTGATGAGCCCGTCTTCGATCGCCACCGCCACGCCCACGTCGACCGTGTGCAGCTGCTCGATGTGATCGCCCGCGAAGATCTGGTTGATGCGCGGGAACCGACGCACGGCCATCGCCGTAGCCTTCACCACGATGTCGTTGACGGAGATCTTCAGCTCCTGCGCCTTGGCCTCTTCACGGAGCTTGAGCGCCTGGTCCATCTCCACGTCGATGTTCAAATAGAAGTGCGGAACGCCCGGCTTCACCTCGCCCAGCCGCTGCGCGATGACCTTGCGCATGGTGGAGATCGGCAGGTTGTCGGGCGGCTGACGCACACCTGGCGTCGCGCGCATGAGGGGCGCGCTCTTGCCCTTCTTCGCCGCCGGCGCCGACATCGCCTCTTCCACGTCGCGCTTCACGATGCGGCCGTTGGGGCCCGACCCGGGGATCGACGCAAGCTCGAGGCCCTGCGTCTCGGCCATTTTCCTGGCGAGCGGAGAGACGCGCACGCGCTCACCTGCCGCGACGGGCGCAGGCGCGGCGGCGGCGGGCTTCGGCTTGGCAGGCACCGTCGCGACGGGCGCGGGCGCCTTCTTTTCTTCCTTCGCGGGCTCGGCCTTCGCGGCAGGCGCAGCAGCCGGCACCGGAGCCGCGTCGGGGATCGCCTCACCGGCCTTGCCGAGCCAGCCGATGACGCCGCCGATGGGCGCCGTCGTACCGCCGGGCACGACGATCTTCAGCAACACGCCCGAGTCGGTCGCTTCGATCTCGAGGTTCGACTTGTCGGTCTCGACCTCGGCGATGGCGTCGCCTGAGTTGACCTTGTCGCCCTCCTTCTTGAGCCACTTGGTGATGCGCCCCTCCGACATCGTGGGAGAGAGCGCCGGGAGCAGAATCGAGATGGCCATGGCTGGTGTGCTCGGTGATGAGGGTTAGCGGTACAGCACCTTGTTCACCGCTTCGATGATCCGCGCGGTGGAGGGCTGAATGAGGCGCTCGTGGTTCTCGGCGTACGACATGTTCACGTCGAGCCCGGTGACGCGCATCACCGGGGCGTCGAGGTCGTCGAAGCACTCGCGCGAAATGAAGTCGGCGACGTGCGCGCCGAAGCCCGCGTAGCCCCACCCTTCTTCGACCACGACCACGCGGTTGGTCTTCTTCACCGACGCGGCCACGGCCTCTTCGTCCATCGGCTTGATGGTGCGCAGGTCGATGACCTCGACGTTGATGCCCTGCTCTGCCAGCAGCTCGGCGGCCGGCAACACGCACGCGATCAACATGCGCGACCACGTGATGATGGTCACGTCGCTGCCTTCGCGCTTCACGTCGGCCTTGCCGATGGGGATGACGTACTCACCTTCGGGCACCTCGCCCTTGGTGCCGTAGAGCAGCTCGGCCTCCATGAAGATGACGGGGTTCTCGTCGCGAATGGCGCTCTTGAGCAGGCCCTTCGCGTCGGCCGGGGTGCACGGGGCGATCACCTTGAGGCCGGGGAAGTGCGCGTAGTTCGCCTCGAGCGCCTGGCTGTGCTGCGAGCTCAAGCGCCCGCCCGCACCGTTGGGGCCACGGAAGACGATGGGGCACCGCAGCTGGCCGCCCGACATGTGGCGCAGCTTCGCGGCGCTGTTGACGATCTGGTCCATCGCGAGGATCGCGAAGTTCCACGTCATCATCTCGATGACGGGGCGCAGGCCGGCCATGGCCGCACCGACGCCGAGGCCGCCGAAGCCGAGCTCTGAAATCGGCGCGTCGACGACGCGGGCGCTGCCGAACTTGTCGAGCAACCCCTTCGAGACCTTGTACGCGCCGTCGTAGCGGGCGACCTCTTCACCCATGAGGAACACGCGCGGGTCGCGCTCCATCTCTTCGGCGAGCGCCTGGTTCAACGCATCACGGTAGGCAAGTTCAGCCATGGTTCACGCCGCTCCCTTCGTCGCAGCCTTGTCTGCAGCTTCAGCCGTTTTTTCACGCGGCTCGAGATCCCACGTCACCTTGAAGTCTGTCGGGTGCTCGGGCCAGTTCACCTCTTTGGCGCCCAGCACGCGCTCGCGCGGCTTCTCGTCGAGCTCGCCGTCTTCGACCAGCGTGTGCTTCCAGATGTCTTCGTCGGGAGGCGTGGGCGAGGCGTCGGCGAAGTCCATCGCCTTCTGCACCACCGCTTTTTCCTCTTCGTCGATGGCGTCGAGCTGCTCTTCGGTGACGCCCTTCTTGCCGAGCAGCGCCTTGCGCAACGTGAGAATGGGATCCTTGCCCTTGTAGTCTTCGAGCTCTTCCTTGGTGCGGTAGCCGGCCGCGTCAGACATCGAGTGGCCGCGGAACCGGTACGTGTAGCACTCGAGCAGCACGGGGCCGTTGCCCGCGCGGATCCACTCCGAGAGCTCCTTGACCTTCTCGTACACGGCGACCACGTCTTGCCCGTTCACCGACTCGCCGCGCATGTTCCAGCCCGGCGCGCGCTTGTGAATGTCGGGCACGGAAGACACGCGAGCGATGTCGGTGCCCATGCCGTACTTGTTCTGCTCGACGACGTAGAGCACCGGCAGCTTCCACTTCACCGCCATGTTGAACGTCTCGTGCATCGCGCCCTGGTTGGCGGCCGCGTCGCCGAAGCTGCACACCGCGATGTGCTGCTCGCCGCGGTACTTGCTGGCGAAGGCCATGCCGGCCGCCAGGGGGATCTGGCCTCCGACGATGCCGTAGCCACCGTAGAAGCGGTGCTCGACGTCGAAGAAGTGCATCGAGCCGCCCTTGCCCTTCGAGTAGCCGGTGTCGCGGCCGTAGAGCTCGGCCATCAACATGCCCGCGTCGGCGCCGCGCACCAGCGGG
>JAMHXF010000098.1:0-135059 GCA_035910535.1 Archangium sp.
CGGCACCTCCAACACCACCGCGCTGCCCGTGGGCGTCACGCGCGTTACGTGGGTCTCGACCGTCCACGTCAGGCCCAGCACCAACGTGCGCTCCACGCGGACGAACGGCGGCAGCGTGCCGACCTGCAGCGCCGCGCCCTGCCCCTTCTCATTCGTCGCCTTGCGCGAGAGCTGCAGGTTGTCGTCGGCCACGCCGTCTTCGTGCAGGCCGTCCAACGTCCACCCGTCGAGCTTCGCTTCAACGCGGTACGCGCGCAGCGGCAGCGCCACCTGCACCGTGTCACGCGGCGGCAGCGCGCCCTCCATCGTCACCTGATGCGCGCCGGCGCTCACGGCCAGCCACAGCGAGCCGTCTTTGTCGCGGCGCAGGCCGCTCGCGGTCTTGCCGTCGAGCAACACCGATTCAGGCACCCACTGCGTCGCGCTGCCCGGCAACGGCACCGCGGTATCTGCGCCGGCCAGCACCTCGAGGCGCAGGCGCAGCAGCTTCGGCGAGGCCTCCAGCTGCAGGCGCGGGCTCGACGCACACGACGGCGCGCAGTCAGGCTTCTCGAGCAACCGCTGGCGCAGCTGCTCCAACATTTCCGCAGACGGCTGCTGCGCCATGGCCATGGGCGCGAACAACGCGAGCAACACCGCCGCCGCCGGGGCCGCCGTCTTCACCAACCGCTTGAGCGCCTGTGGCCAGAAGCCGCCGGGGAAGCCGAGGACACACAACACCAGCAACGCGAGCAGCAGCACGCGCACGAAGGCGAGCACGAAGTTCGCCGCCGGCCCGAGGAAGAAGAAGTCGAGCTGCTGGTCTCGCTGCACGGGGCCCGAGAAGGAAATCTGCACGGGGTTCCAGTCCCACCGGGGCAAGCCGGGGCCGGTCTGCACGGTCGCGTTCTTGTCGAAGTCGCGCACGTTGAAGCTGCGCTTCTTGCCGCTCTTGTCCTGCGCGGGCTCCTTCATCGCCGACTGCGGCGCGGGCGCGTTGCGCATGAGGCTGCCGCCGTAGTCACCTTCCCATTCCTGCTGCTGCTCCAGCACCTTGCTGTCTTCGAAGGCCTCGAAGCTCGAGCTGCGCTGGTACTGCATCGCGTTCTCGTTGCTGTACTCCGAGAAGCTCTTCACGCCGCCCAACGTGCGGTCCTTGCTGAGCGCGGGGTACATGCCTTCACGCACGTGCTCGACCGCGAACGCGACGGTGATGAGCACCAGGCACGCCCACGCTGCATAGCGCGTGAAGTTGAGCAGCGACTTGATGGAGCCCGTCGGCAACACGCGGAACAGGCCTTCGGCCGCGAGCACCACGAGCCACGTGTACTGAGGCACGCCGTCTTCGAGCCAGCCCAGGCCCAGCGTCACCGCCGCCAGCACACCCCACGGCAAGCCGAAGAGCCGCGCCATCGCCACGGCGATAATCAACACGAGGAACAGGTCGAACAACGTCCATTGATCAACCCACGTGCCCGGCACCTTGTCGGCGCCAGACGCGCTGATCAACCGCCAGCCCGGCGGCAGCTGCAGCGTCGTGTTGACCGAGTTGAAGTCCGCGTCCCACGAGACGGCGGAGATGGAGTTGATGTTGCCCGAGAGCCGCGAGTCGGCCTCCAGCGCGAGACCACCCTGACGGAGCTCGACGCCCGCTTTGCCCTGCGCGTCGAGCCGCGTGATGGATTGATCAGCCCCGCTGGTGACCACGCGACCCAGCTCCGTGCCGGGCAGCACGTCGAGGCGCCACGAGCGGTGCAGCTGGCCGCTCATCTTGTCGCTCACGGTGTAGCCGCTGCCGTCGAAGTCGAGCCACAGCGTGCGCGAGAGGTTGAGCACGTCAGGCGCAGGCTCGCTGTCGCCCCGGCGCCGCTCGGTGAGCTTGAACTCGTCGGTGACGCTCATGGAATACGCGGGGAAGCCCTTCCATTCAGGAGGCAGCGTGGTCTGCGTGGGGTCGACGGCGTTGACGCCCTCCACCAGCACCTGGCGCAGCGACGGGCGCGCGTCGAACACCCAGATTTCGTCGCTCTCGGCCCACGGCCCTGCGGGCTCCGGCCGCTTGAGTGACGCGACCGCACCTTCACCGCGCGCCACGAGCTGCAGCACCCACGTGCCGGGCCGCACCTGCACGCGCAAATGACCGTCACCTTCGACGCGCACCGGAAGCCCCGCGGTCAACACCATGGGCACGAAGCCCGGCGGCAACGCGCGCCCGAGCAACACCTCGCGGCTGCGCCCCGAGACCTTCAACGTCACCTGCGTGGTGAGCGTGAGCGGAATTTCGTCGGTGACGAGGCGATGCACGTCGATGTCGACGCGGTCGGTCTCCTGCTGCGTCGATTCGCGCTGGAGGAACACGCGGCCTTCACCGTCGCGGTTGGGCAACGTGACGGCCTGGCCTTTGACGCTCAACGCGAGCAGCCCCGTGTCGGAGGGAATCTCGAGCGCCTCAGGCAGCGAGTCCCACTGGAAGTCGCCGCTCACCGTGTGTTCACCCGACGACAACAGCACCGACGGGCGGCCTGAGCTGCCGGCCACGACGACGGCGGGCTTGCCGTCGACCTTCACGTCTTGCGGCCAGCGGCTCGCGGCGCCGGGCAACACCAGCCACGCTTCGGGGCCGTAGACCTTGAAGCCCTGCGTGAACGTGCCGCCTTTGTCGGTGAGCGTGAGGCTCAGGCGCGCGGGCCAGGCACACTCACGGCTGTCGCCGCCCTGCAGAAACGGGCACGCCGCGGTCTTCTCGTGGTGCAGCACCCACGGCGCCCAGTCGCGGAGCGCGGCCGGCAATTGATCAGCTTTGGGAGGCGCAGCAAGAGAGACAGACGCCGCCAACGCGACGCAGGTGAGCAGTGAACGCATGAAGTGGTCCCCTCGGAAAGGTGCGGAAACGTGGCACGTCTTCGTTCGAGCCGCGATGACGGCGAAAAGTTCCAACTGAACGTGCGATGACGTGAGTCATGCGTTGGACCCTGTTGGCATCGTTGATAGCGGCGTGCACACCGGCGCCGGTGGCGGAGTTGAAGCTCTCGGCCGAGGCAATCGACTTCGGCGCCGTCGCGCAGTGTCGTCGTCGCACGCAGACGCTCGAACTGAGCAACGTCGGCGCCGCCCCGCTGACGCTCGACGTGCCTGCGGTCGAAGACTTCGAGCTTTCGCCGACCGGCGAGGTGCGCATCGCACCGGGAGAAACGAAGTCGCTGAACGTCGTCTTCGTCGCACCGCAGCGCGAAGGTGAATTCGCGCGCACGTTGGTGCTCGCAGAGAAGTCGGTGCAACTGCGCGCGGTCACCACTTCGGAGAATTGGGAATGGCTCTCGCTGAACTTCGGCGGCGTCTCCACGCGAGGGACTGATGAACGCACCTTCACGATTTCGGAGCCCGCGACGCTCGAGCCGCTCGACGAACCGGCGTTCTCCGTCACGCAGCACGGTAACGAGGTCGTCGTGAGCTTCACGCCCACCGAAACACGCGCGTACGCCGCGACGCTGAACATGCGCAGAGAGAACGCTGCCTGCGTGCTGCCGACGGACCTGCGCGGCAGCGGCGTCAGCGCCGCGCTCGAATGGACGCCCGGACTCTTGAGCCCCGCGACCACGGTCGGCGCCGCCGCCAACCTGAGCGTCGAGTTCACGAACCTGCGCACGCGCATCGTTCGCATGACGAACGTCTCAGTCGTCGAGCAGGGCATGTCGGGCCCGTCGCCACACTTCTCGGCGCCGACGACGTTCGACGTCCCCGAGGCCACGTTCGACGCCACCGGTGAGCTCGTCGCAGGTCGCGCGGTGCTCGAGTTCACGTTCACCCCGACGCAGGCCGGCACGCTCCTCGCCACGCTTCGAGCGACGACTGACGTGCCCGAACAGCCACACCTCGCCGTCACGGTGCGCACCACGACTTCGCAGTAGACGCGCGCCGTGCGTCTCTTCGTCATCCTTTCCCTGCTGCTCGTTGGTTGCGCCACCACCCACCCGCCGCTGCGCATTCGCGACACGCCTGAAGACTTCGCGGCGCTCGGGCTCACCGACACCGTCGAGCCCCGTGAAGACGGCCGTCGCTCACGCGCGGGCACCGACGACTACGAGTGGTGGTACCTCGACGGCGTCGCCGCCGACGGCACGGTGGTGGTCGTCGTCTTCTCGGACAACTGGTTGCCGGGTGGGCATCGCCGCGAGGTGACGCTCGACATCACGCAGCCGGGGCAGGCCACGCGCCGCACCGCCTTCGCGACCGACGACGCCGGCAGCTTCGCCACCGACCGCGCCGACGTGCGCATCGGCAAGAGCCGCTTCGAAGGCAACCTCGAGCGCTACACCATTCACGTCGACGCGAGCGACGCGCAGGGCCTCGGCTGCGACCTCGAGCTGCTCCGCCGCGTGCCTTCGTACCGACCCGGCACCGGCGTCATGGCGAGCGGCGACGACTACTTCGCGTGGGTCGTGCCCGTGCCCGAAGGAGCGCTGAGCGGCACGTTGAGCATCGACGGCCAGCGCTCGACGTTCACTGGCACCGGCTACCACGACCACAACTGGGGCAACGCACCGCCGTGGAGCCTCATGCGCAACTGGTGGTGGGGCCGCGGCGAGGTGAACGGCAAGACCGTCGTGATGTCTGAAATGCGCCCGGCGAAGGGTCGCGGCGACAAGGCGATGTCACTGCTGCTGGTGGCCGGAGTCGACGGCATCGTCGCCAAACTCCACGGAGACCAGACGGCGCTGATTGAGACCACCGCGACACCCGGCAACGCGCTCAACACAGACCAGACATTTTCGGCCTGGGTGACGTTGCAGTCGCGCGACGCCAACGCGCGCTTCGAGCGGCACGGTGTGCCCACGACGTCGCTCGACCTGCTGTCGGGGAGCCCGGGCATCGTGCGCTTCTTCGCGCGGCTCGCGGGCCGTTCGCCCTGGTACACGCGCTGGCGCAGCGACGTGACGCTCGAGGTCGGTGGTCAGCTGACGAAAGGCACCGGCACCATCGAGTTCATGGACTTCGAGTAGTCGCCGACGCACCATCGGTGCATGAACAAGACACTCATCATCGGTGCCCTCACGTTCCTCGGTCTCTCGTCGTGCGCGACGTCGTCGTCGAGCCCTGCCATGGCCGACCTCCGCGCGTTGGACAAAGAGGGCAGCAAGAAGGAGCTCGTCGAGCGCCTCGGGCTCGTCGCGCCGGCCGAGCGTGACGGCGAGTGGTTCGCCATCGCCGAGCGTGGCGCCGCGGCGTACCTCGGGCAGCTGAACCTCGAAGAGAGCAGCGGCGAGGGCGCCCTGAAAGAGAGCGAGTCGCTGCTCGAGCGCTTTCCGCAGCTCGGCCGGTCGACGACGTTCATGAGCGCGCGCCTCGAGCTCGGCGTGAAGGCGTTCCGCGCGAACCACGGCAGCTTCCGTCACTCCGGCGGTTCCAACCCGTGGGTCGCGAAGATGGTGGCGTTCATCGAGAAAGACACGCTGACGCCCGACGGCCCGTCGCGCCTCGCGAAAGACGTGGTGCTGGGTCGCTTGATTCCCGTCGCCGCGTACCCGCTCTTCGAGGTCGCGGCGAAGCGTGACGCCGCGAAGGCGTGCGCAGACCAGGTCTTCACGCAGGGCTTCGTCGACGCGGCCATCGCCGGCTCCTGGGTGGAAGAGAACGCGAAGCTGGTCGCCGGGGCGTGCGCGTCGAAGAAGGGCGACCTCAAGACCGCGTTCAAGGCCGAGGGCCGCACGCGTGACGAGCAGCGCGCGCTGTGCAAGCTCATCGGCGAAGAGGCCGACATGAAAGAGGCGTGCGCGAAGGCCAACGAGCGCGGGTACTGAGCTGGCTCCCAGGCGACTCACGTTGGCTCCGTCGCCCGAAGCAGCGCCGTGGTACGAGCGAGCATGACGCCTCGTGCCGTGCTCGTCGGTGTGCAGTTGCCTGGGGTGAGCGACGTCGACCACGAGGCTGACCTCGCCGAGCTCGGCCGGCTGGTGCACACTCTGGGCTTCGAAGTGGTGGGCACCGTCACCCAGAAACGTGACGGGCTCGCAGCGGGCACGGTGCTCGGTGAAGGCAAGTTGAAGGAGCTCGCACAGCTGACCGGCGGCACCGGCGAAATTCCCAGCGGCGCGACGAAGCAGAAGTCGAAGGCGCGCGAGAAGTGGGAAGAAGACGAAGAAGAAGAACCCGAAGAAGAAGAGAGCGACGACGCGCCTGAAAGAGACGCCGCGCTCGCCAGCGTGGTGGTGGTCGACCACGAGCTCTCGCCCAGCCAGTCACGCAACCTCGAGCGCGCCACCGGCGCCGAGGTGCTCGACCGCACGGGCGTCATCGTCGACATCTTTCATCGCCACGCGAAGAGCCGCGAAGCGCGCATGCAGGTTGAAATCGCGCGCCTCAACTACGTGGCGCCGCGCATGCGTGAGACGGGCGGCGGCAAAGAACGTCAGCAGGGCCGCGGCGCCGGCGAATCGCAGCTCGAGCTCGACCGCCGAAAGATTCGCGACCGCATCGCCGAGCTCAAGGCGAGCCTCGCGACGATTCACGCGGATCAAGACCAACGCCGCTACGCCCGGAAAGACCAGCTCCGCGTCGCGCTCGTCGGCTACACGAATGCGGGCAAGTCATCGTTGATGCGCGCGTTGACGGGCAGCGAGGTCTACGTCGCTGACCGCCTGTTCGCGACGCTCGACACCACGGTGCGCGCGCTGCAGCCCGAGACGCGCCCGCGCATTCTGGTGAGCGACACCGTGGGCTTCATCAAGAAGCTGCCGCACGACCTCGTCGCGTCATTCAAGTCGACGCTCGATGAAGCGCTCGAGGCCTCGCTGTTGCTCTACGTGGTCGACTCGTCAGACCCGACGTGTGAAGCGCAGCTCGAAGTCACCATGGGTGTGCTCCGTGAAATCGGCGCCGAGTCGGTGCCGCACCTGTTGTTGCTCAACAAGTCAGACCGCCTCGACCCGGTGCGCCGCGCCGAATTGTTGGAGCGCCACCCCGACGCGGTGGTGCTCTCGGCGAAGGCTGCAGACGACGTGAGCGCGCTCCGTACGCGCATCATCGAACACTTCGAGAAGTCGATGGTCGAGCTGACGCTGGTGCTGCCGTACGACAAGCAGGCGCTGGTGGCGCAGGTGTACGAGCACGCACGCGTGGTGTCGGAGACGTTCGACGAAACCGGCCGCACGCTGGTGCTCCGCGCGCTGCCAGCCGCCGCCGAGAAGCTCTCGCGCCTGCTGGGTTGACATGCCGAAGACGAAGAAGAAGACCGACACCAGTCACACGTTCATCGACGGGTATTCGTCGCGCCGCGGCTTGCTCGGCGTAGTCGCGTTCCCGAATCGGCTGCGCGCGGCCGACACCGAATTCACGACGTTCTACACAGCCATCGACGACGACTGGTCGCATGAGCCGTTCGAGTTCGACGGTCGCTCCGTCACGTACTCAGGAGCGCCCGGCAGCGGTGACTGGTGGGTGCTCGGCAAGCGCGGCGAAGTGGCGCGCATCGGCGACGACATCACCCTCGAGCAGATTCCCGGCGCTGGCACCGGCCCGCGCAACAACGGCTACGTCAATCGCATCGCCGCCATCGGAGACGCGCTGTACGTGTGCGGCTTTCGAAGGCAGGTCTGTCGTCGCGTCAAAGGCGTGTGGAAGCGCTTCGACGAAGGGCTGCTCGAAGCGCGCACCGCTCGTGGCTCTACGTTGGAGGCCATCGACGGCACGGCAGACGACTGCATCTATGCGGTCGGTTCGGGCGGGCAAATCTGGCACTTCGACGGGCGAACCTGGCGACGACGCGAGAGCCCCACCGACGTCGATTTGCACGAAGTGCGCTGCCTGCCTGACGGTCGTGTGCTCATCGTCGGGCAGCGCGGCACGGTGTTGGTCGGCGCAGAAGACACGTGGGCCGTCATCAACGACGCGGCCTTCGAAGAAGACCTGTGGGGCGTGGAGTGCTTCGACGACGCCATCTACGTCGCCGGTGAAGCGGGCGTCGGAAAGCTGAACGGCAAGCGCATCAAACCGTTGAAAGTGCCCGGCCGTCGACTGCGCGCGAAAGACGGCCTGCTGTGGGCCATCGGCAGTGACACGGTCTTCTTCTTCGACGGGAAGAAGTGGCGCGAAAGCACCTGTCCGGACAACGTGTCGGAACCATGACTGGCGACCTCACGCTCTACGTCGACTCGAAGTTCATCAGCCCGTGGGCGCTCACGGCCTTCGTCGCGCTCGAAGAAAAGGGCCTGCCGTACCGCCTCGAGACGCGTGCGCTCGAGTCGAAGCAGACCTTCGCCGCCGACTACCAGGCGCGCACGCAGCGGGTGCCGGCGCTGCGACGCGGTGACTTCTGGCTCGCCGAGTCGACGGCCATCGCCGAGTACCTCGCGGAGTCATTCCCTTTTCCCAAACACCCGCGCCTCTTCCCTTCGAACCTCGAGCAACGCGCGACGTGCCGTGAAGTGCAGTCGTGGCTGCGCTCCGACCTCCTGCCGCTGCGACAGGAGCGACCGACGAGCACGCTCTGGGGCGCGCCCGCCACGACCCCGCTGAGCGCCGCCGGTGAAGAGGCCGCGCAGCGCCTGGTGAAGGTCGCCACGTCGCTGCTCTCGCACGGCGGCACGAGCCTCTTCGAGCAATGGTGCATCGCCGACGTCGACCTCACCGTGATGCTGCAGCGGCTCAACTTGAACGGCTACGCGCTGCCGCCCGCGCTCAAGAACTACGCCGACGCGAACTGGCAGCGACCATCACTCGCGAAGTGGAACGCGCTACGCAGAGTTTGAGGAGCGCTTCACACGCCCATGTATCGAAACCATTGGTCGCGAAAATCAGCGTCGAGCCGACCTTCATCGCGGGCGAGGTCGACCAGCGTCTGCACCAGCGGCGCGAGGTCTGACGCGATGGAACCCACTCGCGGCTTGATCCGCGCGTCGGGCAGCTCGTCAGCTCGCGGTGCGAACACCATCGCCGTGACGTCGTAGATGGGCGAGAGCTGAGCCGCGCCCTTCTCGTCGAAGCGCAGACCGTAGTTGCCGAGGTGCGCATCGGTGTTGCCGATGGCCGCTGAGAACGAGTGAACCCTGGCCACAGTCTTCGCGTCTGCCTCGCTCACCAGGCCATCGCGCGCGAGCGAGGCGAACACGGCAGGCGCCTCGAGCTCGAACTCGTCCCGCGCCATCGCGAGGTAGTAGAGCGTTGCTGCACCACGCCGACCCACGCCAGACGTGCGGTCGAATCGAGGCATCAAGATTCCCGCGCGGTCACTGCCTCGAATGAACTCAAAGGTGCCGGGAGACGCGCCCGACGTGAGAATTCCGTCCGCTGCGAGCGCCTGCGCAGCCAGCGTCTCGACGAGCAGCAAATTCTTCCACCTGGTGCCGAGCGCGGTCGACAGCGGCGGCGTGAACTTGAGCAACATGTCACGCGGCGTCTGCGTGCCAACCGAGTGAAGAACCACTTTAGGCCGAGCTCCGCCGAGCGATGAATCTTTGCCGAAGTTCCCCGGTGCGAGGAGTTCCTCGATGACGCGCGCGTAGTCGTCGCGCTTGCGCGCACCCGACATGATTTCCGGTGCGAACGAGTCTTCGAACCGGCGACGTGATTCCGCACCGACGAGGAGATTGCCGGAGAGATCCTCGCCGCGTCGGCTGATGGCGATGAGCACGTGCTCGTCACTCCAATGCTGATCCGGCAATCGGAGTTCAGGAAAACGTCTGGCGAAGCCGGCCCCAAGAAAACCTGCCGGGGCCATGTCTGAAAAAATCCATGGAATGGCGCTCTCGATGACGTGCTGGCCGACACCGAGAAACGGGAAGCCGAGCTGCGTGAGTTCGAGCGTCTTCGTCGCGCTGTGCCAGGAACCCAAATCTTCGACCGCGCCGTGTTCGCGAACGATGGCGAGAGGTGTGATGTCTGACACGCGGCAACCTTACGTCAGCGGTCGTGACATTTCTTCGAATGCCCGATGCAGCTCACGGCCTCGTCCACGTGCGCACGCGAGAGACGAGCTGGAGCTCGTCGTCACTCTGCGACGCGTGACACGACACGCGGCTCAACACCTCGTCGGCCCACTGCGTGGTGCACGCGCGCAGCTGCACTTCAGGGCCGTAGCGCATCACGTTGTCGTCGCGCAGGAACCGCACGAAGCCCACCACGCGCCCCGCGTCGTCGAACGTGAAGAGCGCCCAGTCGTCGGTGTGAGAGTTCGCGTTCTTCTCGGTGACGCGGCCGCCGTGATTGTCCTGCGAGACGAACGACTCCCAGCGGAACAGTGCAGCCACCACGCGCCCCTGCGCATCGCGACGCACGCGCACCGGGTAGTCCTTCAAGAGCCCGTCAGCGTGCGAGTCGTCGCAACACGTCGCCGACTCGTAGCGGTTGACCACCACCTTCGCGCGCGCGTCGAAGACCAGCTTCAAGTCGGAGAGTCGTGCGTGCGGCAACGGCTCTGTCTCTGACGCGCCGTGGCCGACGGCGAGCTCGGGCTTCGCCTGCTTCGAGAGCTCGACGAGCGTCGTCAACAGCGCACGCTGCTCGAGAGACCAGGCGTCCAACACCACGTGCTTCGACTTCGCGAGCGCCGCAGGAGAAGCGAAGGCCGCAGAGACCACACCGAAGTCGTTCTTGTCGGGCACGGGCTTGCGGCTGAACAACGCCGAGACGACGGGCGCTCCATCGACGACGTTCCACTTCGGCATGCCAGCGTCGGGCGCGGTCAGCACCAACGCCAGCAGCGCGAAGCTCAACGCGAGAACACCTGCGTCGCTTCGGAAGGCACGGCCTGCACCTGCACCCGCATGCCGCTCAACGCGAGCTGCGCGAGGGCCTGCTGGTCTGCGTCGTCGAGGAACACCGAGCGCGAGACCGCCACGCGACCCGGGCCCGCATGCACGTTGCCCAGGTTCAACGTGCCGTCAGGCAGCCCGTGCTCACGCGCCACGACGACGGCGTTCACGTCTCGAAACAACACCAGCGTGCGGACTTTGTCGGCCGCCAGCGCGCGGAAGTCGAGCTTCTCGACGGGCGCCAACACCACCTCGACTTCAGGCGGCACGGCGAGGGCGTACGCGGCCTTCGCGAGGTCATCGTGCGCGGCGGTCTCGTCAGCCACCACCACGCGTTCAGCCTTCAGGAAGGGCAGCCAGGCCTCGATGACCTGACCGTGAATCAAACGGCTGTCGATGCGACTCCAGGAAATCACGGCTCGACTCCCACAACGTACGACGGCCCCGATGGGTTACACCTTGCCTGCTTCATCGGAACGCTTAGCCCCGTGGTTGCTTCCGAGCATGAGAAAAGCGTCACCCACGCACACAAGGGAGCACCCATGTTCGCAGTCGCCGGAGTGTCAGGTCGCACCGGAGCCGCCACCGCGTCAGCGCTCCTCAAACGAGGCCAGAAGGTGCGCGTGTTGGTGCGTGATGAAGCGCAGGGCGAGCCGTGGCTGCGTCGCCACGCCGAGGTCGCCGTCGTCGACTTGAAAGACAGCGCGGCGCTCGCGGCGGCCATCAAGGGGCTCACCGGCGCGTACCTGCTGTTACCGCCGCCGCCCGCCGACGCTGACTTCCTCGTCGACCAGGCGGCGACGCTCGCGAGCATGGTGAAGGCGTTGAAGGGTTCAGGGCTCAAGAGCCTGCTCTTTCTTTCTGCGGCCGGCGCGCAACACGCTGCGGGAACGGGGCCACTGTTGTCTCTGCATCACGCCGAGAAGGCGCTCGCGCAGGCCGCACCGTCGGTGACGTTTCTGCGCGCCGCATATTTCGTCGAGAACTGGAGCGCGTGGCTGCTGCACGCGCTGGAGACCGGCGAGCTGCCGCACTTCGGGCACCCGCACCACAAGTTCTCTCAGGTCGGCGCCCATGACATCGGCGAGGCCGCCGCGCAGGCGTTGGAAGAGCACGTGCCCGGCTCTCGTTTCATCGAGCTGCGGGGCCAGGAGCCGTGGTCGGCCGACGACGTGGCCGAGGTGCTGACCTCGCTGTTGGGCCAGCAGGTCAAAGCCGTCGAGCGCCCGGTGAGCGACGCGAAGGAGGCGTTCGAAAAGCTGGGCCTCTCTTCTTCGACGGCGGCGCTGCAGGCCGAGCTGTACCAGGGCCTCGCGCGCGGCCTGCTCGACTTCGCGCGACCCAAGCAGGTGCTGCACGGCACCACGACGTTGTTCGACGCCATCAAGCCGCTGGTGTGACGGCGAAGCACTTCGACACGAAGTTCGGCGCTGACTTTCTCGCGTCCGTCCCCGACGGGCCCGGCGTGTACGAGTGGCTCGATGCCGCGGGCCGCACCATCTATGTCGGCAAGGCGGTGAACCTGCGCAAGCGCCTCGCGCAGTACCGCCTCGCCGGCGCGCGCAAGAAGACAGAGCGGAAGCGCGCGCAGCTGGTGAAGGCCGCGGCGACGGTGCGTTTTCGCGCGACGGAAAATGAGCTCGCGGCGCTGCTGCTCGAGAATGAGCTGATTCAGGCGCTGCAGCCGGCGCACAACGTGGCGGGCGCGTTCTCGTTCATGTACCCGTGCCTCGGCGTGCGCCGCGTCGACCGCGACGTCGAGCTGTGCTGCACCACGACGCCGGAGGAGCTCGAGGGCTTCGAGCTGTGCGGCGCGTTTCGCTCTCCGGCCGTCACGCGCGCGGCCTTCGATGCGCTGGTGGAGTTGCTCGAGCACGTCGGGCACCGCGAGCCGTCGAAGAAGAACGCCGCGGCGCCGAAGTACACGCGCGTGGTGCGCTTTCGTCAGCTCGACGACGCGTGGGTCGGGTTGTTGCTGGCGTGGTGGCGAGGCACGTCACGCGCGTTCTTGTCGAAGCTGGTGCTGGCGCTGGTCGAGAAGCGCGCGGCGCGACGCCACGCCGACGACACGCAAGCGCAGTTGAACCTGCTCAAGCGTTTTCACGAAGACGAGTGCGTGCCGCTGCGCGCGACGTTGGTGAAGCTGCAGCGCGCCGACACGTTGTTCCTCCCTCAGCAGGAGCGGGACCGCGCGTTTCTGTCAGCGAAGGAGCCGCGCCAGCGCCCGCGCTGAGGTGCGCATCGACGCGGCGCCGAGGCGCTGCGTGAGGCTCAGCGACACCGGCGCTGCCCAGTCGAAGTCGACCAGGCGCGGCAGCCAGTCGCGTTCGACACAGCCTTCGAGGCTGAAGACCGACACGTCGCGACATGCCTGCGCGGCCACTCGCAAGTCGCGCTCGAATTCGGGCCAGCTCAACTTTGGCAGCGGGTCCACGCCGCCGCCCGTGCTGCCGACGGCAATCGCGCGCGCGTGTGGCGACCAGCTCGCGAGCAGCCCCGCACCGAGCGGCCCCAGCAGGCTCGAGTACGCCATCACCACTTCGCGCTGCACCGGCACGTCGAGCGACGACGAGAAGCGTTGAAAGAAGTGGCTCCCCGCAGCGCGGTCTTCGAGCAGCAGGGGAAACTGGTAGCTCTCGACGGCCCAACCCTCGGCGCTGAGGCGGCTCAACAACGCGCGGTAGTGCGTCAGCGCGGCTTCACGGCGGGCGCGGTCAGCAGACCTCCGCGCCCAGCGGCTCAACGCGCGCACCGGCGTGGCGAACAACGAGTCGAGCTCACGGATGTCGGGCTCGAAGTCGAAGCCCAGGCTCTCGAACTTCAAGCCGTGCGTCGTCACCCAGGACAGAAATGCGTCGACGCGCTCCGTCACCGCCGCGCCGTTGTCGTGCGTCGCGAAGTAGCCGTGCTCGCGCGGCAACAACAACCACGCGCCGACACGAACCCCTTCATCTGCGAGCCGCTTCACGGCGTCAGCGCGTGCTCCTGACAAGTCGCGCAGGCCCATGGTGACGCCGGCGTTCAACGTGCGCAGCGCAGCGGTCACCTCGGCGCGTGCGGTGAGCGACGTCAGCGCCTCGGGGTCTTGCTCGTTGAAGAACGACAGGCGCTGGGGCTTCACGGCGCGCTCAATACACGCGCTTGCCCACCATCAGCTCCGCGATGGCCCGGCTGATGGGGTGGCCCAGCTTCCACTCGACGTCGAGGTAGATGGGCGAGCTGTTCAACTCGAGGAACACCCATCGGCCGTCGGGCGCGCGCTTGATGTCGATGCCTGCGAAGACGAGGCCGCAACGCCGCGCGGCCTTGCGACATTGGTCGATGACGGCGTCGGGCAACGTGACCTCTTCGTAGGTCGCCTCGCCGCCCGAGTAGACGGGGTCGTCGCGAAAATCGAGGTGCTGCGAAGGGGTCCGAATCGCCACGCACGAGACGATGTCGTTGCCCGCGAGCATCACGCGCAGGTCGTCTCCGGGGATCGTCTCTTGAAAGATGACCGGTGACGACGCGACGTCTTCGAGGCGCTCCAGCGCTTCACCTTCGAGCCGCTGCGTGATGGCGCCACCCATGATGGGCTTGAAGATGACGTCACCGACCTCGGCCTTGAAGGCGCGCACGGCCACCGGGTCGTTGCTGATCAACGTCCTGGGCACCACCGCGCCGGACTCGCGCAAGGCGTGCAGTTGAAACGGTTTGTACTGCAGCACGCTCGCGGCCTGCGGCGGGTTGATCAACCGAACGCCCCGCGCCTGCAGCGAGAGCAGCCACGCCACGTAGAACGACGCGCGCTCGCGCTCCTGCATGTAGCGGATGAACCAGTCGTCGTAGAGCACCAGCTCGTCGTCGCGCTCCATCGCGGGTGCGTAGGGCGCCGGAATTCCACGGAGGTAGAAGGCCTCGAACTCCGTGGTGTCGATGCCGCGGTAATTGAAGCGACCGTCGCGCTCCGAGAGCGGGAAGCCTTCGTGGAGCGCGTCGGCGCGGATCAACACGTCGTCGGCGCCAAGGGCGCGTAACTCTTTCGCGACGGCGTGAACCTGCGGATCATCGTCGCTACCGAAGATGCCAACCTTCATGACAGCTCCTCTGGGGCAACCTGGGACAGGAGTGTCCGATAATGTCGGGAACACTCACTCACAGGGAGGTTTTCGCCATGAAGGTGAAGGGACCGAAGAGCTTCGTGAAGTACGAGTCGCCCAAGGCTGACAAGAAGAAGTCCGACCAGAAGGCGACGACGTTGGCGGTTGGTGAAGAAGGCGGCGGCTCCACCACCAAGAAGCTTGGTGAAGAAGGTGGCGGCGCGACGACCAAGGCGGTCGGCGAAGAAGGCGGCGGCGCGACGACCAAAGCGCTCGGCGAAGAAGGCGGCACCACCAAGCCCAGGGGCGAAGGCGGCGCGACCACCCTGGCCGTCGGTGAAGAAGGCGGCGGCATCAAGCCCGGGCTCCCCGGCAAGCCGAAGCCTCCCGACATGACGACGATGGCGGTCGGCGAAGAGGGCGGTGGCATCAAGCCCAAGCCTCCCGACGTCACCACGATGGCGGTCGGCGAAGAAGGCGGCGTCAAGCCCAAGCCTCCCGACGTCACCACGATGGCCGTCGGTGAAGAAGGCGGCACGCGTCCTCCCGACGTGACGACCATGGCCGTCGGCGAAGAAGGCGGCAGCAAGCCAAAGCCTCCTGGCGACATCTTCACGACCATGGCGGTCGGCGAAGAAGGCGGCAGCGGCAACAAGTAAGTCGCCGCACCTCACGGCCCCTCTTTCCTTCACGGAGAGAGGGGTCGAGTCGTTTCTGGCGCGACACGTGGGCCAGCGGAAACGCACGCGCGGGCGTATAGGAGTCGCCACCATGGCTGACACCGACTCTCGCGCTGGCCTCGTCTACTTCACCCGCACGCTCCTCGATTGGACCACGCAGCTGCACGCGCCCAACGACGCCGCGTTGCAACAGGCCTTCGACGCCCCGGCCGCGAATGACATGCCCGCGATTCAGCTCGCGCCGTCTGAAGCGAAGCTGACCGAGATGCTGCTGCGGCTGGCGGGCGCGAAGAAGGTCGTCGAGGTCGGCACGCTCGCGGGCTACTCGGCGCTGCGGCTCGCGCGGGCGCTGCCGCCCGACGGTGAGGTGCACACCATCGAGTTCGACGAGAAGCACGCCGAGGTCGCGCGCAAGGTCATCGAAGCTGCGGGCGAAGCGAAGCGCATCACGGTGCATGTCGGCGCAGCCCTCGATGTGCTGCCGAAGCTCGCGGCGAAGGGCCCGTTCTGCGGCGTCTTCATCGACGCCGACAAAGAGAACTACGACGGCTACGGCCGCTGGGCCGCGAAGCACCTGCGCCAGGGCGGGTTGTTGCTGGGCGACAACGTGTTCCTCTTCGGCCACCTGCTCGACAGTGACGGTCGCGCGGCGGCGATGCGCCGGTTTCACGAAGAGGCGAAGCTGCACTTCGAGACGGTGTGCATTCCCACGCCCGACGGTCTGTTGCTCGGCATCAAGCGATGACCTCAACGCCGTCCCGTTGGCCCGCGTACCTGTGTGCGTTCGCTGCAGCGTTCGACAACTTCGCGATGACGCCGTTGGTCCGCGCGATTGCGGTCGACTTGAAGGTCGAGCTCCACGAAGCGACGGCGGTCGCGTCGTCGTACTACCTCGCGTACGGGTTGATGCAGGTGCCGTGGGGCTTGGCGTCGGAGCGGCTGGGGCGCGTGACGGTGATGCGGCTCGCGCTCGCGGCGGGAATCATCGGCGCGGTGGCCTCGGTGCTGTCGACGACGTTGCTGGGGCTGCTCGTTGCGCGCTTCGTCGCGGGCGCCGGCATGGCGGCGGTGGTGCCGGCCGTCATCGCGTGGCTCGGAGACGCGCTGCCGCTGGGTGAACGCACGCGCGCGGCGACTGACATGAACTCGGCGTACGCGACGGGCGCGGCGTCGGGCGTGCTGGGCGCGGGGCTGCTCGCAGATGACTTCGGGTGGGCGATGGGCTTCGCGGTGTCGGGCGGGTTGATGGTGGTGGCACTCGCGTGCACGGCGGTGCTCTTCGTGCCGACGAAGCCCGCACAGCCCGGGAGTCTGCGTGCGGCGCTCGCGTACAGCGACGTGCGGTGGCTCGCGGCCATCGCGTTGGTCGAAGGTTCGGTGTTGTTCGGGCTGTTCGCGTTTCTGGCGCCGACGATGTTGGCGACGGGCGCGACGGCGAAGGTCACGGGCCTCGTCATCGCGGGCTACGGCGTGTCGGTGGTGGTGTGGGCGCGCGTGTCGCGAGCCCTGGGTGCGCGCGTGGTGCCACGAAGAGCGATGGCGTTTGGTGGCGTGTTGATGGTGCTCGCGTGGAGCACGGTCGCCATTTCTCCGGGAGCTCCCGGCATCTTCACGGCGTCGATGTTGATGGGCGCGACCATCGTGTTTCTGCATGCGCAGCTGCAGGTGTGGGCCACGCAGGCCGCGCCGACGTCACGCGGCCCGGGCATCGCGATGTTCTCGGGGTCGCTCTTCATCGGCGCGTCGCTGGGCACGGCCTTCGCGCGGCCGTTGTTCGCGGAAGGCCTGGTGCGGTGGCTGTTCGGCGGCGGCGCGGCGTTGGCGTTGCTCGTCACGGTCACCGTGTTGTGGCGACGCAAGGTCACCGAGGCGCGCGGGGTCGCGTGAGCAGCACGACGCACCTGTCGCGAGTCGTGCAGGCACCGCGCTCCTTCAGGCGCGCTTCAGCGCCTTCGCGTGGTGCGCGAGGTGGTCTGAAATGAAGCTGGCCACGAAGTAGTAGCCATGGTCATACCCGGCGTGACGTCGCAACGTGAGCGGGTGCTTCGCCTTCGCGCACGCGGCTTCGAACAGCTCCGGCTTCAGCTGCACCGCGAGAAACTCATCGCCTTCGCCTTGATCAACCAGCAGCGGCAACTTCTCCGTCGCCGTGCTGATCAACGCCGTCGCGTCGTGCCCGCTCCACGACGCGCGGTCTTCACCGAGGTACGCCGTGAACGCCTTCTGGCCCCACGGCACCTGACCAGGCGCGACGATGGGCGCGAACGCCGAGACGCTCGCGTACCGACCCGGGTGACGCAGCGCGAGCGTCAACGCGCCGTGCCCACCCATCGAGTGACCGGAGATGCCGCGCTTCGAGGTCACCGCGAAGTGCTGCTCGACCAGCTCGGGCAGCTCGCGCACCACGTAGTCTTCCATCTTGAAGTGCTTCGCCCACGGCACCTGCGTCGCGTTCAGGTAGAAGCCCGCGCCCTGCCCCATGTCGTAGCCGGGCTGATCAGGCACGTCGTCACCACGCGGGCTCGTGTCGGGGTTCACGAGAATCACCCCGTGCTGCGCGGCGTACTGCTGCGCTCCAGCCTTGGTGATGAAGTTCTGCTCGGTGTTGGCGAGGCCCGACAACCAATACAGCACCGGGCATCGCTCGCCCTGCACCGCCGACGGCGGCAGATACACGCCGAACTTCATTTCGCACTGCAGCGCTGCAGAGGCGTGCTTCCACACCTCCTGCCGCCCACCAAAGCTCGCGTGCTGTTCGATGCGCTCCATGGTCACTCCTTCCGCAGCGTGCCTTTGAGCTCTGCGGCCTTCGTCGCGAGCACGTCCATCAAGGCGGGGCTCAAGCAGTCGTAGGCCTCGAGGCCCTTCTCTTTGAGCGCCAGGCGCACGGCGGCCATCTTCGTCGGCGGCGTGCCGGCCTCGATGAGCGACGAGACGAACGCGCCGAAGCCCGGGCCTTCCCAGCCCGCGTCTTTCGAGAGCTCGGTGTGAATGAAGTCGAGCCCGAAGAACGCGTGGTCCTTGCTCTGAATACGCCCATACAGGTGCACCCCGCAGCCCGTGCACGCGTGGCGCTGCAGCGGCGCCTTCTCGTCGACGAGCTTCAACTTCGAGGCGTTGGCCGTCACGCTCAGCTTCGCGCTGGGCACCACGCCGATGACTGAGAACAGCGCGCCTTCGGGCTTCCAGCACCTGGTGCAACCACACGCGTGGTTGAACGCGACCTGCGCGTCGACCTTCACCTCCACGGCATCGGTGCTGCACCGACAACGCAGCGTGCCGCCCGCGAACCCGGGTGCAGCTTTGGCAATACCGCCGTCGACCAACGGGTGAATTGAAACGCTCATGAGTGTTCTCGTGGTGAGGGGTGGAAGAACTTCAGAAATGAACGACTGAACGAATCGATTTGCCTTCGTGCATCAGCTCGAACGCATGGTTGATGTCGGTCAACGGCATGGTGTGCGTGACGAAGGGCGCCAGCTGAATGCGGTTGGCCATGGCGTCTTCGACCATGCCCGGCAACTGCGAGCGGCCCTTCACGCCGCCGAACGCGCTGCCCAACCAGCGACGGCCCGTCACCAACTGAAACGGCCGCGTCGAAATCTCCTGGCCCGCGCCGGCCACGCCGATGACGACCGACTGGCCCCAGCCGCGGTGCGCGCACTCGAGCGCGGCGCGCATGACGCCCACGTTGCCGATGCACTCGAACGAGTGGTCGACGCCCCAGCCGGTCATTTCGACGACGACCTGCTGAATGGGCTTCTCGAAGTCTTTGGGGTTGAGGCAGTCGGTGGCGCCGAACTCTTTGGCGAGCGTGAACTTCGTGGGGTTGGTGTCGATGGCGATGATGCGACCGGCGCCCGCTTGCTTCGCGCCCTGCACCACCGCGAGGCCGATGCCGCCGAGCCCGAACACGGCGACCGAGTCACCGGGCTGCACCTTCGCGGTGTTCTTCACGGCGCCGAGGCCGGTGGTGACGCCGCAGCCCAGCAAGCAGACCTGCTCGGCGTTCGCCTGCGGGTTGATCTTCGCGACCGAGACTTCAGCGACGACGGTGAACTCGCTGAACGTCGAGCAGCCCATGTAATGAAAGAGCGGCTTGCCCTGGTACGAGAAGCGCGAGGTGCCGTCGGGCATCACGCCTTTGCCCTGCGTCGAGCGCACCGCGATGCACAGGTTCGTCTTGCCTGACTTGCAGAACAGACACGTTCCACATTCAGCGGCGTAGAGCGGAATGACGTGGTCACCCGGAGCGACGGAGGTGACGCCCTCGCCGACCTCCACCACCACGCCCGCGCCTTCGTGGCCGAGCACGGAGGGAAACAGCCCTTCAGGGTCGCTGCCGCTGAGCGTGAACGCGTCGGTGTGGCACACGCCGGTGTGGGTGATTTTGATCAACACCTCACCTTTGCGCGGCGGCGCGACGTCGATTTCGACGACCTGCAGGGGCTTGCCAGCTTCAAAGGCAACGGCGGCTCGGGATTTCATGGCGTGTTTCCTCACTTCAAGAATGAACGGACCAGGGACATCAGACGCTGGGCTTCGGCCTTCACCTGAGGGCCGTGACGACTGCCGAACGTCTCGCGCAGGTGAATCTCGAGCACCTCGGCCATCAGGCTCGTCGCGGCTCCGCGGAGCGCCGCGAGCTGCTGGAGCACGTCACCGCATTCAGTACCGGCGCTGACGGCCCGCTCGAGGGCTTCGGTTTGCCCGCGCATGCGGCGCAGGCGGGTGATGACGCGCTTCTTTTCTTCAGGGGCGTGCGGCATGGCGTGTACTGGGGGGGAGTATCCACCCGCGCGCAAGTTGGCAAGCGTTGCCTGCGCGTGACGAGCCCGTGTTGAAGAAGTGACGAGGGCGAGCGGTGGTCGCCATCACCGGGGCGCATATGCCGCCGCGTGAAACGGCTGGCGCTCCTGACGGTGTTCTTCTCGTTCTGTGCGGTGGCGCAGGAAGACGCGGGCGTCGTCGTGGTCGAACCCGCTCCCGCAGTGCGGAAGAAGCTGACGACGGGCGTCACCGGTCGCGTCACCGACGCACGCACCGGCGAGGGGTTGATTGAAGCGACGGTGAAGGTGACCCTCGGCGCGACGAAGAGCGCGCTCACGGACCTCGACGGCAACTTCAAGCTCAAGCTCCCGCCCGGCACGTACGAGCTGCGCGTCTTCTACGAGCTCTACAAGTCGCAGCGCTTCGGCAACGTCGAGGTGGAGGACGGCGCCCCCGTCGAGCTCAACGTGGCCCTCGAGCGCGACGCGCGCGCCGTTCAAGAGGTCGTCGTCGAGGCGAAGGTCGACAAGCGCAACGAGGCGGCGCTGCTCAACGAGAGGAAGAAGGCCGCCGTCGCGCAAGACTCCCTCGGCGCGCAGGCCATCGCGAAGACGCCCGACGCCAACGCCGGTGACGCGGTGAAGCGCGTCGTCGGCGCCACGCTCGTCGACAACAAGTACGTCTTCATTCGTGGCCTCGGCGGTCGCTACACGCAGACGCTGCTCAACAGCACGCTGCTCCCCAGCCCGGAGCCCGACGAGCCCTCGGTGCCGCTCGACATGTTCCCCGTCGCGCTGCTCTCGAACTTGAGCGTCGTGAAGACGTACTCGGCCGACCTGCCCGCGAACTTCGGCGGCGGCTCCGTCACCATCGACACCAACACCTTTCCCACGCAGCTCGAGGCGAAGGTGCGGCTGCAGGTCGGCGGCGACACGATGACCACCGGCCTCGAGCGGCCCGACGAGCCGATGACGGGCTTCGAGAACCTCGGCTTCGCGAGCCCCTCACGCGCGCTGCCGTCGCAGGTTCCGCAAGACCGCGCGCTCGTACCCGGCCGGCTCGGCACCTCCGGCGTCACCGCTGATGAGCAACGCGCCGCCGCGAGCGCCTTCACCCAACGGTGGACCCCCTCACAGCTCCGCGCGCTGCCGTCGGGCAGCCTCGGCGCGTCGCTGGGCAACACGCACCGCTTCGGGAAAGACGTGAAGCTCGGCTACCTGCTCGCGGCCCAGGTCTCGCGGCGTGAACGTCGGCAGCGCCTCGACTCCCAGGCCGTGCGCCTCGACGACGGCGAGGCCACGCCCATCGAGCCGTTTCAAACCGAGGTCGGCACCGTGAGCGGCGCCACCAGCCTGCTCGCGAACGCGGGGCTCCAGGTCGGCGCCAACCACGACATCTCCGCGCTCGGGCTCTACCTGTGGAACGCCGAGAGCACCGCCACCGCCAACGCGGGCTTCGACCAACAACAGATGGCCGACGTCGCGGGCTACCGCTCGCAGTTCACGGCGCGACAGCTCTTCTTCAATCAGCTCAAGGGGTTTCACCGCGTCGGCGGCGTCGAGCTCAAGTGGCAGGGCAACTACTCGCGCGTGAACCGTGACGAGCCCGACGTGCGCGACCTGCGGCTGCTCGTCGACCCCGACGGCACGCGGCGCCTCCGCTTTCAACCCAACTCCCTCGAGCGCTTCTTCCTCACGTTGCACGAAGACTCCGGCGGCGGCACGGCGTCGGTCGCGTTGCCGTGGCGCGCGTGGCGCTTCGAGGTCGGCGGCCTCGGCCAGTTCTCGGCGCGACAATTCGACGGCCGTCGCTTCCGCGCCCTCGACTGGAGCACCGACGGCGCGCTCGAGACGCTCAGCGCAGAACAGCTGCTCGTGCCCTCGCGCTTCGGTCCGCCCATCGGCGGCGAGCAGCAGCTCACGCTCGAAGAGACGACGCTCAGCTACGACCGCTACCAGGCCACGCTCGCGGTGTACGGCGGTTACGCGCAGGTCGAATGGAGGCCGTCGTCGTGGCTGCGCGGCGTCGCCGGCGCGCGCGTCGAAGGCAGCACGCAGCAGGTCGGCGGCGGCTCGCCCTTCATGACGTCGGGCGCGCCGCTCGGGGCGCCGGTGACGAAGACCTACGTCGACGTGGTGCCGACGGTGAACGTCGTCATGGCTCCGCGCGAAGACCTCAACGTGCGCCTCGCGTATTCGTACACGCTGGCGCGCCCGTCGTTCCGCGAGCTCGCGCCGTTTCTCTTCTACGACCTCGTGCGCCGTCGCAACGTCAGCGGCAACCCGGAGCTCGTCAACACGCGCATTCACAACGCCGACGCGCGCGTCGAGTGGTTCCCCGGCACGGGCGAGGTGCTCGCGCTCTCGGCCTTCGCCAAGCAGTTCGAGAAGCCCATCGAGCGCGTCATCTACGGCACCAGCAACAGCGTCGGCGACGTCAGCTTTCGCAATTCACCCGGCGCCACGCTGCTGGGCCTCGAGCTGGAGGCGCGCACCACGCTCGCGCGCCTTCACCCGTCGCTCGCGCCCGTCGCGGTCGGCGGCAACGTGTCGCTCATCTATTCAGAGATTCAGCTCGACCCGAACTCGCCGCAGACCAGCAGCCGCCGCCCGCTCCAGGGCCAGTCACCGTACGCGGCCAACGCCTTCATCACGTGGGCACACCCCACGTGGGGCACCGAGGTGGGCGTCTTCTACAACGTGTACGGCCCGCGCATTTCTGACGTCGGCATCAACGGGCTGCCCGACGTCGTCGAACAACCGTTTCACCGTCTCGACCTGACGGTGGCTCAACGGCTGGGAGCCGGATTCCAGCTCAAGCTCGCAGCCAGCAACGTGCTGAACCAATCGGTGCGGCTGCGACAGGGCGCGGTTGACGTGCTCACCAACCCGCCCGGCGTTCAGGTGCTCGGCACCCTGTCGTGGAACTTCAACGAAGAGAGGAAATAGACATGAAGCTCAAACTCGCAGTGTTTGCATTGGCGTTGATCAGCATCGGCTGCACCACCACTCCCGCCCCCGATGGAGGCACCGGCGGAGGAACGGGCGGCGGCACCACACAGATGGAGGTCATCAACGTGACCGCCGACATCACCACCGACACCACGTGGACGAAGAACAACACCTACGTGCTCAAGCAGCTCACCTACGTCACCGGCGCGACGCTCACCATCGAAGCGGGCACCACCATCGCGGGCGACTCGGCCTCGGCGCTCATCGTCTCGCGTGACGCGAAGCTGCGCGCGGTGGGCACGGCGAGCGCGCCGGTGGTCTTCACCTCGTCGCTGCCGGCCGGGCAACGCGGCAACCCGCAGGGAGACTGGGGCGGGCTCGTGTTTCTCGGCCGCGCGCGCATCAACACCATGGGCGGAGAGAACAACGCCGAGGGCCTCGCCGACGAAGCGCGCAACAAGTACGGCGGCACCGACGACGCGTACGACTGCGGCACCCTCGAGTACGTGCGCGTGGAGTTCGCCGGGCGCCCGCTCTCGGCCAACAACGAGCTCAACGGCGTGACGCTCAACGCGTGCGGCAGCGCGACGAAGATTGATTTCCTCCAGGTGCACCGCGGCGTCGACGACGGCGTCGAGTTGTTCGGCGGCACGGTGAACCTGAAGCACCTCGTCATCACCGGCAGCGACGACGACGGCCTCGACTGGGACAAGGGGTGGACGGGCAAGGCCCAGTTCATTCTCGCGGCGCAGGTGCCGGGGCGCGGCAACCACGGCATCGAAGCCGACAACGACGCGAACAACGCCGACCTCACGCCGCGCAGCGCGCCCACGCTCTACAACGTCACGCTCGTCGGCCGGAACCCCGACACCGCGGCCTCTGAAGGCCCCTCGCGCGGGCTGATTCTGCGTGCGGGCACGGCGGGCAAGCTGTTCAACGTCATCGTCACCAACTTCACCGACAAGGGCCTGCTGGTCGACGGCAACCCGTCGAAGCTGCAGTGGGCTGCGGGCGCGCTGAGCGTGTCGAACTCGATGTTCTTCCAGAACCCGATGTCGCTGACCGACTACGTGTCGGCGCCGCGTGCCGACGGCGGCGTGACTGACAACGGGTTCAACGAGCCCACGGAGCTCGCGGCGCCCACGTTGAACAACCGCTTCGACGTCGACCCGCAGCTGTCGGGCCCGTCGTTCAAGCCGGCCGCAGGTTCACCGGCGCTCACGGGCGGCGCGACGCCCCCGAATGACGGCTTCTTCGACGTGAGCGCGACCTTCGTCGGCGCCATCGGTGACGCCGATTGGACCGCAGGGTGGACGGCGTACCCCGAGAACTGAAGTCGACCCCCCGCCCCTCTCCGCTTCGCGCGGAGAGGGGTTTTGGTTGAACTCTCCGCTGAGGTCACTACTGCAGCCCCGTGTTGCAACTCTCCCTCGTCCTCACCTCGCTGCTGTCTCTCTCTGACGTCGCCGAAGACGCCGCCGCGCCCGGCCCCGCTGACGCCGTCACCACCTTCCTCGAGGCCGCACACGACGGCGACTTCGCGCGGGCCGCGCAGGTGCTCTCGCTCGAGCCGAACGACACCGAAGGCCCGCGCCTCGCGCGCCGGTTGATGTTCCTGCTCGACCAGTACCTCACCTTCGAGCCCGACAAGCTCGCCACCACCGACGCCGCGCTCGTCACCGTCGGCGAGCTCCCGTTGGGCCGCGTGCGCATTCCCGTGCAGCTCGCGCAACAGTCGAACGGCACGTGGCTCTTCAGCGCGCGCACCGTCCGCTCCATCGACCCGCTCTTCGCCGAGAACGGCTCGCCGCTCTGGGAGCTCCTGCCGCAGTGGCTCATGCGCCGCTCGCTCGGCCCGCTCGGCGCGTGGCAGTGGCTGGGCCTGGTGTTGATGTTCGCGCTCGGCTGGGGGCTCTCGCGCTTCTCGTCGGCGGTCATCAAGCCGCTGGTGAAGCGCCTCATCGCCCGCACCGACAGCACCTTCGACGACAAGCTGGTGCGGCGCCTGCTCAAGCCCGCGCGCCTCTTCTTCTTCCTCATCGCCATGGCCGTCGGCACGCGCGCGCTCGCCTTCCCCATGGCGGCGCAGTCCTTCGTCGACGACCTCGTGCGCGCCGGCGTGGTGGCGTCGTTGGTGTGGGCGCTGCTCGTCATCGGCAAGCTCGTCGCCGAGGCGCTCGAGGCGCGCGCCGCGCAAGACGGTGACTTCCGCTCCGCGCGCGCGGTGAAGACACAGGTCTCAGTGCTCCACCGCGTCGCGAGCGCGGTGATTCTCGTCGTCGGTGGCGCGCTGGTGCTCCTCCAGTTCCCCGGCGTGCGGCACATCGGCATGTCGATGCTCGCCTCGGCCGGGGTCGCCGGCGTGGTGCTGGGCCTCGCCGCGCAGCGCTCCATCTCGAACCTGCTCGCGGGCATTCAAATCGGCCTCACGCAGCCCATGCGCATCGGCGACACCGTCATCGTCGAAAACGAGTGGGGCTGGGTCGAAGAAATCACGCTGACCTACGTGGTCGTGAAGGTGTGGGACCTGCGACGCGTGGTGTTGCCCATCAGCTACTTCCTCGAGAAGCCGTTCCAGAACTGGTCGCGCACCTCGACCGAAATTCTGGGCACCGCCGAAATCTGGGCCGACTACCGCACCGACGTCGACGCCGTGCGCGCCGAGGTGAGCCGCATTCTCGAAGAGCAGCGCAGCACGCTGTGGAACGGAAAGGTGCAGACCGTCGCCGTCACCAACCTCACCGACCGCGCCATGTTGTTGCGCGTGCTCGTCAGCGCCGACGACTCAGGCAAGGCCTTCGACCTGCGCTGCATCATTCGCGAGCGGGTGATGAAGTGGCTGCAGCAACAACCCGACGGCCTGCCGAAGCTGCGCGCCGAGCTGCCGATGGTTGAAGCTGCAATCAATCGCCAGCCGACCGGGCGCGTCGGGTAAAAACGCCCCGATGACACGACCAGCCCTGCTGTGGAGCCTGCTGTCGTTCGCCGCCTGCACGAAGCCGCCTCCGCCGCCGGAGCCAACACCTGTCGCAGCGCCGGTGAACGTCGACGTGAAGCCCGGTGACGACGTCGCGCGCGGCGAGTACCTCGCGACCATCGCGGCGTGCGTCGAGTGCCACACGCCACGCACGCCGTCAGACTTCAATTCACTCGAGCGCAGCAAGCTGATGGCGGGCGGCACGCCGTTCTCCGGGCCGTGGGGCACGGTGCACTCGGCGAACGTGTCGATGGTGGCCGCGAAGTACGAGCCCGCGCTGCTCGAAGCGGCCATTCGTGGGCAGCTCTCGCACAAGTTCCTGATGCCCACCGACCTCTACGCGGTGATGGCCGCCGACGACATGCGCGACCTCGTGGCGTTTCTGCAGACGCTCAAGCCCGTCGACGAGCCGTCACCGGCGAACACCTTGAAGCGCGACTGGAGGCCACCTGCGCCGCTGACGCCGGAGGCCGTACGCGAGACCGCGCCGACGGGCGTGACGGAGGAGCGCGGCGAGTACCTGGCGCACGTCGCCATCTGCAAAGACTGTCATTCACCGCGCAACGAAGACGGCGTGACGTACGACGAGGCGCACCGCATGGCCGGCGGAGGCATCGCGATTCGTATGGGTAAAGACGCGGTGCTGTTGCCGCCGAACCTCACCAACGACGTCGAGACGGGCCTGGGCGCGTGGACTGATGACGAAATCGTCGCCGCCGTGCGCACCGGGGTCTCGCGCTCGGGTCGCAAGCTGCACCCCGCGATGCCGTACGCCGTCGCCTACGCGGCCATGCGTGATGACGACGTGCGCGCCATCGTGCGGTACCTGCGCGCGTTGCCGCCGGTGCGGCGTGAAACCAAACGGCTCGACGAGAAGCAGCTGCAGCTCGAGCCCTTCTGTTGTGTCGACGTGCCCACGCCGGTGTTCGCTGAAGGGAAGGCGCCATGAGCTGGCTCGCGTTGACGGTGGTGGTGACGCTCGGAGCAACGCCTGAAGCGACGCAGCTCGCGCGCGGGAAGGCGCTCTTCGCGCAGCGGTGCGCGGTGTGTCACGGCGAAGGCGGCAAGGGTGACGGCGTCACCGCGAGCGCGCTCAAGCCACCGCCGGCCGACCTGACGGCCGCGCGCTTCGACGCGTCGTACCTCGAGCACGTCATGTGGCAGGGCGTGCCGGGCACGTCGATGCCGGCGCAGCAAGACCTCACGCCTGTCGACCGCGCGGCGTTGGTGAAGTGGGTGTCGTCGTTGGCGCCAGCGGCGCCTGAAGCAGGCGCGGCGCCGATGGTCGCGTTGGGGCGCGACCTCTATGAAATCCGCTGCGCCGCGTGTCACGGCATCGGCGGTGGCGGCAACGGCATCGCGCGCTCGCGCTTCGTGCGACCTCCGGCCGACTTCACGCGCAAACAGCCGACGCGGGCGCGCGTCATTCAGGTGCTCGAGAAGGGCATCGCGGGCACGGCGATGACGCCCATGCGGCGGTTGCTCACCGACGCAGAGCTAGAGGCGATGCTCGCGTATGTGCAGTCGACCTACGGCACCGGCGCGGCGGTCGGCGTGCCGCCGCGAGGGCCGTGACGACACCGTCGCCATGCCGCTGTATGAGCCCGAAACATGAAGCCGCTGCGCACGCTGGAATCGTCGAAGACGCCTGACGGGTTGTTGGAGCTGAAGTCGCGCGGCCCGAGAGACTTTCTCATCACCATCGACAACCGCGTGCTCATGAGCAGCACCGCCAATCGCTCCGAAATCGCGCTCGGGAAGGTCGCGTGTCGTCGCCTGCGCTCGTACGCGCAGCCCAAAGTGTTGGTGGGCGGCCTGGGCATGGCCTTCACGTTGCGCTCGGTGCTCGACGAGCTGCCGCCGACGGCGAAGGTCGTCGTCGCGGAGCTCAACCCCGTCATCGAGACGTGGTGTCGCGGGCCGATGGCCGACCTCACAAACCACGCCGTCGAAGATGCACGCGTGAAGGTCGAATACGCCGACGTGATGGCGCTCGTCGCGAAGGCCGCGCACGGTGGCCCTGCAGGTCGCTACGACGCGCTCGTCATCGACCTCTACGTCGGGCCCGACGCTGGCACGCGGCGCGACGACCCGCTCTACGGCGCGAAGGCCTGCATGCTCGCGCGCCAGGCGCTCGTGGTGGGCGGCATCTTCTCCATCTGGGGCGAAGCGCACGACGAGACGTACGTGAAGCGCCTCGAGAAGGTCGGTTTCAGCGTGCGCAGCGAGCGCCCGGGGCGAGGTGGGCTGCGTCACGTCGTCTACGTGGCCACCGCGGTCTGATCAGCCCAACGGCGGTCATTCACCGATGACCTGCAACGACGTCACGTCGGCGTCTTCGTCTTCGCCACCGGGCACACCATCGGCCCCGTAGCTGACGACCACCGGCGCTCCGTCGCGCATCGAGAACGCGAGCGCGTGACCCCACGGGTCTTTGGGCACTGCCTTCAGCACCTTCGCCTTCACGAGCGCGCCGAAGCCCTCTCGTTCATCGGGGTAGCGACCTCGACTGCCGCGATACAGCTCGAGCGCGTCGAGCGCCGTACGCACGTCGAGCTCCGCCGTGCGCCGCAGTGAATCGGTGTGCACGCCGATGGCGTACACGCTGACCGCGGCCATGAGCATCGAGACGATGGTGATGTAGACGATGATTTCAATCAGCGAGAGACCTCGCGGGTGACGCGCACGTCGCATGTGTCGCTTTCAAGTGGCTCCCTGGAACTTCAAAGGCGCGACCCTGCGAAGCGCGTGCCGTCACCACGTTTCTCTGCGCGCCGTGCTCAGCGCGCGGGCGTTTCACGTCACCGCGTCACGCGCGACGCTTCGCGACGCGACACACTGTCAAAACCCACGCTCCACTGCCCCGAGCGCATCAGGTTTCGCGACAACAGCACGCCGACCCACATCCGAAACGGGCGCCACGCCTCTGCGCGCTTCGCGAACTCCGCCGCGTCGACGCCGTACGCCAACGAGAAGCCACGCAGCACGCGCTCTTCATGCACCGGCAGCGCGTCACGCGGCGCAGCACCGCGCATCCACACGTGCGCCGCCGTCCACGGGCCGACACCCGGCAACGCCTGCAGCTGTGCCAACGCGAACTCCGCAGGCAACGCGCGCAGCCGCTCGGCCTCGAGGCGCCCTTCACCCGCAGCGCGCGCGAAGGCACGAATGCGCTCCCACTTTTCTTTTGGCACCGTCGAGAACGACGACAGCGCCAGCACCACGCGCGGTGCCGGCACGACGGAGATTCCTCCGACCGACTCGCCGTGCGCCGCAGCGAGCCGACGTCGAATCGCCGAGGCCTGCGCGATGGAGGAGCGATGACTGAGCAACGCGCTCAACCCCGCTTCATACGGAGACGGAAACGCGGCCGTGAAGAAGCCCGGAAACGCGCGCTGCAACCCACCGACGACGGGGTCACGCACGCCGACCTCGGCCCACGCGGCGCCGTCGACGTCGAGCCCCAACATGCGACTCAACTGAATACGCAGCACCGATTCATCGACCGCGCCCGTCACCGCGGCGCGCAGCTCGCGCCCCTCCTGCGCGAGCGTCACCGCCACCGGCGAAAACGTTCCGTCGAGCAGGAACGCGAGGCTCAACGTGCGCGCGTCACGCGTCGCGGCGCCGCCCATGGGCTGAAAGCCGGCGTAGAAATCTGCAGCAGCAGCCAGTGAGAAGCCGACGGGCGCGTCGAGGCGGAGGTTCATGTGTGCAACCTCCACCCGCCCGCTGTCATGCGCATGTCAGGAGCCGGCGCGTCGCTCGCACCTCAACGGGTTTGCGCGCGCGGGCCACCCGGTCGAAACTCCGCGCATGTCTGACGCAGCAACCGTGCTGGTGGTCGACGACGAGCAGACCATCGTCAACGTGCTGGTGATGGGCTTCAAGAAGGCCGGCATTCCGACGCGCACCGCGCTCAACGCCGAAGACGCGATTCTGCTGCTCGAAGAGCACGAGTTCGCGGCCGTCGTCACCGACAAGAACCTGCCGGGCAAGAGCGGGCTCGACCTGCTGCGCTACGTGAACGAGAAGCGCCCGAACTGCGCGCGTGTCGTCATCACCGGCTTCGTCAACACCGACTCCGTGCTCGAGGCGCTGCGCCTGGGCGCCGACGACTACCTGCTCAAGCCCTTCGAGAGCATCATGCTGGTAGTCGAGCGCGTGAAGCACGCCATCGCGCACCGCCGCACGCTGGCTGAACGACAGGTGCTCTCGGACACGCTCCACACGCTCGAGAAGTCGCTGCGAAAGAGCGAAGCCGAGGCCTTCTCGACGCGCACCGAGCTCGACCTGTTTCAGAACGTCGTCGAGCTGAAAATCGCCGACGCCACGCGCGAGCTCGAAGAGCGCGTCGCCGAGCTCGAGGGCCAGCGCACGGCGCTGCGGGCCACGCTGAAGGAGCTCGCCGCGCTGGCCGATGACAAGCTCAAGCAACGGCTGTTGGCAGAGGTCGAAATTCTCGGCTGATGAAGGAGAGACACATGCGCTTTGGAGTTCTCGGCACCGGCACCGTCGGCAACGCCATCGCCAGCAAGCTCGTCTCGCTGGGCCACGACGTGCGCATGGGGTCGCGCACTGCGGGCGGAGAAAAAGCGAAGGCCTGGGTCGCGAGCACGAATGGCCACGGCAGCGAAGGCACGTTCGCCGACGCCGCGGCCTTCGGTGCGCTGCTCTTCAACTGCACGTCGGGCGGCGGCTCGCTCGAGGCGTTGAGGGCGGCGGGTGAAGCGAACCTCGACGGCAAGGTGCTGGTCGACATCGCCAACCCGTTGGACTTCAGCAAGGGCATGCCGCCGTCGTTGTTCATCAGCAACACCGACTCGTTGGCAGAGACACTGCAACGCGCGTTTCCGAACTTGAAAGTCGTGAAGACGCTCAACACCGTGAACGCGAGCATCATGGTGAACCCCGGCAAGCTCGCGAATGGTGAACACGAGCTGTTCATCTGCAGCAACGACGCCGAGGCGAAGGAGCGCGTACGAGAGCTGCTGACGAGCTTCGGGTGGAAGCACTTCATCGACCTGGGCGACCTCACCGGTGCGCGCGGCATGGAGATGTATCTGCCGCTGTGGGTGCGCATGTGGGGCTCGCTGCAGCTCTCGGAGTTCAACGTGCGCGTGGTGCGGTGACGCGTGCCGGTTCCGTGGCTCTCGGGTGCGTACGTGGTGCCGGAGTTGGCGGAGCGCGAGACCGCCTTTCCCTTCACGTTGCCGTTCGTGCGCGAGCTCGACTTCACGCTCGAAGGTCACGTCGCCATGCGCGCCCTCGCAGTGGTGCTGACGCTGTCCATTTCAGGCTGTCAGTGTCTCGAACCCGTCGACGAAGACGACGCAGGCACGGTCATCGACTCGGGCGTTCAAGACGCCGGCGCGCAACCTGAGTGCACCCAACCTTCTGACTGCACTGGCACGCCGCAGCTCACGCGGTGGTGCGGCGTCTTCGGTGGCGATGGCGGCGGTGTCTTCAGCTGCGTCGACAATCGCTGCGTCGCGCAGTGCGCCGAGCAGGGCGCTCAGACCTGCGCGCAAGAGCGAGGCGTGGAGTGCCTCAAGTGCCCACCGACTTCGGCGTGTGTAGCGCCTGAATGTGGCGGCGGCTTCAACGCGGTGTTCCACGTCGACGCCATCGCCTGCTCGCGTGATGCGGGCGTGCGCGACGGCGACCTCATTCGCCAACTTCCCCGCGACGGCGGCTGCAGCGTGCCGCTCTCCCTCGAGCGCCCCACTGGCGACGTGTTCTTCGGCGACCTCTACTTTCAAGGCCCGCGCGGCCTCTCGGCCCGCATCGAAGCGATGGGCGGCACCTGCATCGTCACCGACATGCCGACCGGCGCGCCGCGAATGCTCTTCGATTGCCCGTCGTGTCAGTTCTTGTTGGGGCCTTGACGCTCGACGAGTGATCAGCGGCACTCGAGCATCGGGTCCCAGCACGTACCGTCGACACACAGCGCGGAGTTGGCACAGCCACGTGGCTCACATGCTTCGCCGTTCTGCGCACGCGCCGCGCACACACCATCGAGGCACGTAAACTCAAAGTCACATGGCGCTCCGAGGCCACAAGTCTGGCCCTCTCCACGAGTAACGGTGCACACGCCGTTGCTGCAGAGGAAAGAAGCGCACTGCTCGACTGCGTCGCACGCCGCGCCGAGCGGTTTTTCTACTTCGCAGGTAGCTGCGGACGAACAAAACAAGCCAGCTTTACACCCGACCGGACCACACGGTTCGCCCGCCTCGGCCCACGCCACGCAGAGCCCTTCCACACACGCAGCGCCTAAAACACACGGTATTTCGCCGCACGCTTCGTTGGCCACCGGCTCCCGCACGCACACTGCATCGAGACACCGGAGACCTGCTGCACACACGCGATTGTCGACGGGCGCAGGAGCACACGCCTCGCCTTCGCGCAGAAGAACCCTGGGCGGAGTCGATACCTTTTCACACGTACCGCACGACGTACCCGAGGTTAAACATCGCAGCCCCGCCGCGCACGTGCCGCACGTCTCGCCCTGCTTTGCGACGCCGTGAAACACCGCGAGGCAGCTCGGCAATGAGATCAGCGCCGTCCACTGAATGTTCTCACAACTCGAGCTTCCAATTTCGGTGATGCACGCCGACGCAGCGACGCCGTCGTATTGCAGCACTCCATTCGCCAACCCAACACGTCTGCCGCTCAAACAGTCAGACACCGGCTCGCGGCTGCTGCAGTCGAACGCCGAGCTGATCCGCCCGCATCGCTGCTGCGCTTGGCATTCGGCAACGACGAGTTCGCGGCAGTACGACTCCAGAGAAACAGGCGCTTCACAGCCTGCGAAGAACACCGCCACCAACACCACCATTCGGTTCATGCCGTCGCACGTTGCACATCGGAGGCCACAGTCGCTGCGACGAAACCGCTCGGAGCTCGAACGCGACGTGGCCGCCGAACTGACAAACTGTCACGCAATCGGTGGATGTTTGGCACTGTGTCTCTGCTTCAGCTCCATGCACCCGGAGCTGCCGCTGACGACCCGCGCTGGCCAGCACTCGACGCACTGCTCGAACCAGCGCGCTTCGACTCGGGCCGCGACGGTGGCAAAGAAGAGCCACAAGAAGACGGCGTGCTCGTTGACGGGCCGAGACCTCGAGCTCGACTACGTGCGCTCGGCTCACCGCGCCGACGCGCTCACATCACTCGTACCCAGAGAGCGAAACGTGCTGCGCCTGTCTGTCGTCGACCGACTCTCTGTCGACCAGATTGGAGCCTCTACGGCACGCACCGAGCGACCGCCGCCCGATGGATCAACCCGGCACGCGGCGCGCCGCGAATGCTCTTCGATTGCCCGTCGTGTCAGTTCTTGTTGGGTCCCTGAGCGCGTCACTCGTCTTTCGACAAGTACGTCCGCAGGCTCACGTCGAGCCCCGAGCGGAGAATCGGCAGCAGGCTGTCGACGGTCTGCTCTCCCACGCCGATGCGCGTCGCCAGCGCCCGCCGCGTCTCTTCGAGCAGCTGCTCACGAATGGCCGCCAACCAGCGCGCCGCCGTCGAGCGCCCCACGTTGCGCAGCCGCGCGAGGCGGTCGAGCCCCAGCCCGTCGACCACGTTGAGGCGCAACAGCGCGCGGTCTTTCGGCTCCAACGTGTCGAGCGCCTCACGAAACGCGTCGGCGAAGGCGTCGCGGTAGCGCGCGCGCAGCAGCTCGAACTCCGGGTGGGCGAGCGGCTCGTGCGGCTCGGGCTGGGCGATTTCACGGGCGCTCGCGCGCTGCTGTGTACGGCGCTGGTTGAGGCTCGCGCGCACCACCACGGCCGCGAGCCAGCTCCGCAGCGAGCTCTGCCCGGCGAATTCCGAGAGCGCGCGCGGCTCGACCAACAGGCGCGCTCGCAGTGAGCCCACGAGCTCCGCCGCGTCGAGGTCGCGGGCGCGGCCGGCCACCGCTGCACATTCCCGCTCGAGCAGCGCGTCGAAGTGCTCCAACGCCCTGGGGTGCTTCGCGAGGCACGCAGCCGCGAGAAAGAGGTCAGCGACATGCAACGCGTCGAACTGCTCGACCGTCGTGACGCGCCGACGCAGCGCCGCCACGAAGTCTCTGTCGTCGAACTGCACCGACGGCCAGCGAGCACAGGCCGCGCGCAGCTTCGCGTCGAACCCGGGGAAGGCGCCCGTCATACCGAGAGCGCCTCACGCAGCGCCGCCATCGACGCGAAGCGCGACTCGAGCCCTTCTTGCAGCGCGTCGACCACACCTCGTGGCACGTCGTCACCGACGCACCGCTGCAGCGCCTTGCAGAACGCGCGTTGGTCACCCACGGGCCCCAGCGCGTCATGGCGCTCGGCCACCACGACTTGCCCGGGCCCGGGCTTCGGCGCGTACACCAACGCAAAGTCACCCAGCCACGCACGCTCGCCGCGCACCAGGACGCTGCTCAACGACACAGCGCCGTGCACCAACCCGGCGCGATGCACGTCGTCGAGCGTGCGCGCCACTTGAGAGAACAGCGGCCACGCCTCGGCCCACGACAGCGCCCGGCCATGGAGGCTCGCCGCACCGTCGATGAGCTCGCTGACCAACCACGGCTGCGCGTCGACCACGCCGAACGCACGCACGCCCGTCGTCGCGACATGTCGCCACTTCAGAAACGGCGCCGCAGCGGCAGCCCACGCATCGCCGCCCGCCCACAGCAGCTTGAGCGCCACGCGCTCACCACCGAGCACCTCGACAGCCTCGAAGGTGACGCCACGCTTTCCGCTGCCGAGGCGCCGCCCCACCACATAGCGGCCCGCCCAGCGCGCGCCCTCCAGGGAGCGCGGCGTGAGCACCGCCTTCGGCGCCTCGACAGCGAAGTGCTCGGCGAGCGACGAGACCAACTGCGCGCACGCCGTACAGCCCGACACGTGCGCCCACGCGGGCGTCGCGTCGAAATCAGTCAGCGCGCCTTCGACGAGCGCGCTGACCTGGTTGTCCGTCAGGCACGACATGACGGGCACGATAGCTCGCGCGCCCGCCCCTCGCCGTCGTCACTCAGAAGTCGTCGCAGGGGTTGCCGAGCCGCCCTGAATAGACGCCCAGCTCCGTGAAGATGACGTCGAGGTTCTCATTCACCGGCACCACGCGGAGCGCACGCTGCGCCGCCTTGTCATGCCAGAACGAGCCCTTCTCACTGTCGAGGCTCAGGCGCAGCTCGCCGGTCTTGGTGGTGAAGAGGTCACCAGCGGTGTCACTCAACGCGTTGGTCAACTGCTGGCGCTTCATGCGACCGCGCTGACCGACGTACACGTGAAAGTCCTTCTCGCGGTTGGGCAGCGTGCTGGTGTCGACGTAGTAGTAGTTGCCGACGCGGTCGCGCAGCAGCGCGTGCGGCTTGCGGCTGAACGGGCCCTCTCCGAACTTCGCGGCCTGCACCAGCTTCACGCCGTCTTCCGTCGACAACATGGGCACGCGCACTTCGCGCTCGCCACACAGCACCGTGCACTGCTTCGCGTCGCGGTCGAACTTCACCGACGAATAGAACCGCGCGTCGCCTTCGCCCGTCTTGCGCGTGTGCCGCGGCTCGAGGAAGTACCCGGCGTAGCGGCCGGGGTTCTGCACCGCGAACAGCTCCTTCGACGTGCCCGTGTACATGGCCTCCCGGAAGCGGTCTTCGCGCATTTCAATACGGCGTCGGTCGAAGGCGATGACGCGGCCCTTGTCGTCGGCGCACACGTTCATCGAAGTCAGCACCAGCTTGTCGTTGAGCGAGCTGCCGTCACCCCACGGAATGGTGTTGCCCTTCGAGAGCTCCGACGCGCCGACCAACCCGAAGAAGCTGCGCGCGTTTTCACGCACGTTGCTGGCGTCGCCCACGGTGTAGCGCAGCGTCTTGCCGTCGAGCGCCATGACGCTGGGCTTGGTGTCGTCGTTCATCGAGGTGCACGAGAACGCGGTGACTTCATCGCGGAAGAACGCCTTCGCCGCAGGCGACTCACAGAGGTCGGCGATGCCGCTCAGCACGTCGCCGCAAATGGAGCCGATGGCCCACTTCTGCAGGTGCGCGTCGCTCACCTTGTTGAGCTCGAGCTGCGACTTCACCTCGACGCCGCAGGCCTGCTTCACCTGCTCGACGCGCTCGTTGAAGTCGTCCTGGTTGCTCTTCTCGCTCTTCGGTCGGTCGAACGCCGCGAGCTTCGCCAGCGTGCCGTTCTTCGTTTCTTTGTCGTGCGAGGCCAGCATCTCGCCCACGTCGAGCGCCTTCGAGGCCGCCTCGTCGAGCGTCACGTGCACCTCGTCACGCTGCGACGGCACCCACACCCGCACGCCGCGCTCGTAGAAATCCAGCACTGACCACGTGCGGCCGTCGCGCTCGATGCGATGACGAACCCTGTTGCCCTCGACCACGCGCGCGCAGCCGAACACGTGGTCGTCGAAGTTCTCGGCCGCCGACTTGCGCACGCGAACCAGGCAGCGGTCGCCCGTCTTCATGGTGAGCAGCTCGACCTTGAGCCCCGTCTTCGCGACGTAGACCTGCGCGCTCTCGACCTCGGCCGAACCACCCGAGCCGTGCGCGCACGCCGTCAACACCAGCGCCAGACCCAACACCTGACTCTTCATGCGAAAATTCTCCATGGAACCCTTCAGACACCGCCGGAGGCCCACCGTCCCAAAGAAAGTGGCGCGCTACAGCGTGACGTCGTGGCGGCGGCAAAATGAACGCGCCGCGCCAACCTCTTTGGCCGACATTCGCGGGCGAAGAGAGCTCACCAGCGCGACGTTACCGAGTGCACACGCCGCCATGACGCGCCAACGCATCGCCCGCGGCAGCGACGCCACGTCGGGCTTCACGGTGAGGTTGAGCACCTCGGCGTAGCGCTGCGCTTCGAAGGCCGCCTCAATCAGCGTCAGCTGTTCGCGCTGGGCGTCGCTCTGCGGCGGCTCGGGCTTCGCCACCACCACGCGCGTCGGCGTCTCTTCCACCGCCACGGCCACCGCCACACCGGCGTCGACTTCTTCGTCCTCATCACGCGGGGGCTCGGGCACCACCGCAGGCTCCACGGCGACGACGGGCTGCACACCGGCGTCGACCACCACCGACACCGCGGCCGCTTCGACGTGCTGGCTCTTGCGCCACAGCACGCCGCCGCTGGCGAGGCCCACCAGCACGATGCCCGCCACCAACCACGGCACCACGTTGAAGGGCTTCTTCACCTGCGGCGCACGCGTCTGCGACGACGCCTTCTGCGCCACGGTCTCGGCGTGCATGCGCGGCGACGACACCGGCGCTGCGGGCGCGATGTTCGACGACTCCGAGAGCGGCTTGCCGGTGAGCTCCAGCACCAGCGTGGCGACGTCGGGTGTGCGGTGCGCGGGGTCTTTGGCGAACGCGTGCGCCAGCGCAGCCCAGACGTGCGGCAGCACCTGCGGCAGCGGCTCGGGCTCGACGAAGACGACGCGGTGCACGACCTGCGCGACACCTGAAGCGGCGAACGCGGCGCGCCCCGACAACGCCTCGTAGACGATGCTGGCGAACGAGAAGATGTCGCTGCGGCCATCGAGCGTGTCGTTCTGGCTCATGGCCTGCTCGGGCGACATGTAGAGCGGCGTGCCGATGAGCACCGAGTTGCCGGTCTGCATCGTGTCGGAGCCGAGGACCTTCGAGATGCCGAAGTCGAGCACCTTGACCTGGTCGCCGGTGGGCGTGGGCACGAGGAAGATGTTCTCGGGCTTCAGGTCGCGGTGCACCACGTCGCGCTCGTGCGCGGTGTGCAGCGCCGAACACAGCTGAACGGCGAGCGGCCTCAACGTGTCCCACGACATGGGGCCACGCGCGAGCCGCGACTTGAGCGACTCGCCGCGCAGGTACTCCATCACCAGGTACGGCTCGCCCGACGGCAGCGTCGCGAAGTCGAAGAGGTGAATGATGTTGGGGTGCTCGAGCCGCGCGGCGATTTCTGCCTCGCGACGAAAGCGCAGCAGCAGCTCGGGGTTGAGCGCGCCCATGGTGCGCATCACCTTCACCGCCGCCTGCTTGCCTTCCACGCGGCGATGCCGGGCGAGCCACACCTCACCCATGCCACCCCGCCCGATGAGCGACTCGAGCTCCCACGTCTCGGCCACCAGTCGGCCCGCCAGCGTCTCAGACATGGGCTCAGGCCCGCTTGCTGAAGTCGGGCTTCCGCTTTTCGAAGAACGCGCCGATGGCCTCTGCGACCTCTGGAGACGCGAGCTGCGCGATGAAGTGCGCGCCCTCTTCACCCATGCGCTTCTGAATGGCCGCGGCGTCTTTCAACAACGCCTTGCTCAGCTTGAGCGCCGTAGGCGGCTTCTCGCCGAGAATGCGCGCCGTCTCACGCGCCTTCGTCAGCACTTGATCAGCCGGCAACACCGCGTTGGCGATGCCCAGCTCCACCGCGCGCGCGCCCGACACCGGCTCACACAGCAGCAGAATTTCAGCCGCGCGCACGTGGCCCACGAGCTTCGGCAACAACAGCGACGACGCGGCTTCAGGCACGAGGCCCAGATTGACGAAGGGCGCGACGAGCGAGGTGCGCTCGGTGACGTACACGAAGTCACAGTGCAGCAGCAGCGTCAGCCCGAGGCCCACGCCTTTGCCGTCAACCGCGGCGAGCAGCGGCTTCTCGAACTTCGCCAGACCGTTGATGAAGCGGAACACCGGCGAGTCCTCACCCGTGGGCGGCTGGCCCATGAAGTCGCCGAGGTCGTTGCCGGCGGTGAAGGTGTCGCTGGTGCTGGCGAAGATGACGGCCGTGACGCTGTCGTCTTTGGCGGCCTCGGCGAGCGCGGTGTTCAGCCGCTCGTACATGGCGATGGTGAGCGCATTCTTCTTCGCAGGCCGCGCGAAGCGAATGAGCAGCGTGCCGCCATCGCGGCTGGTCTCGATGTCATCGATGAGCGTCGTCGTCATGGGGCTCCATGTAGTCTCAAGTGATGAACCTCGCACTCGTCCTGACGCTGGTGGTGACCGGTTCACCCGACCTCTGGGAGTTCGACGGCCTCACCGCGAAGGTGCAGGCGAAGGGCGCCACGAAGGACCGCTTGAGCGCCGCCGCGTTGACGCGTCTCGGGTTGCGACTCGAAGGCGCGGGCTCGTTAAAGGTCTCGGCGCACGCCAACACCGTCGGCGGCGTCACGCTGCACCTCGAAGACCCGAACGACGCGAAGGCCAGCTGCGACCTCTACGCCACACGCGAAGGTGACGACTTGAAGTTCACCGATTCACGCTGCGCGTTCCCCGCGTTCTCGGGGCAGCTGCGCACCAACGCCGTGTGCCGGAAGATTTCGGGCACCGCGAAGCGCGTGAAAGACGGCGTGGCGCTCGAGGCGAGCTCACCTGACTGCAACGTCTCACCCATGGGTGTGCCGCTCTCGTTGAGCGGCAGCGTCACGCCCGCCGGATGATGGCTCGACCTTCCGCGAGCAGCACATGCGCGGCGCGCTCCGAGAGGTAGCCGGCCTTGTCGAGCACCTCGTCGACGAACACCTCGCGCGCTCGCTCGGGCGGGAACGACGCGTCACCACCTACGTCGCCGATGCAGAACGCGTCGATGGGGCAACTCGGGAGCTGAAACTGGGACGCGTACGAGAAGACCTGCGCGGTCACCTTGTCGGCCATCAAGATGCCACCATCGCCGTTGTTGCAGAGCAGCGCGGTCTCGACCTCGACGTGGTTGCCGACCACGACGCTGTAGTCAGCGATGCGCGCCGACTTCGCGTGAAGGTCGCCGTTCACCACGAGAAAGCTGTCGTACCCGTCTCCACCCGCGACCGCGTCGAGGAAACCGTCGACGACGAGGTGCCCGTTGATGACGACCGCGAAGCCGCCGCGAGAGGTGTCGCTCAGCAGCTCGTCGACGTTGGCGACCCGCACGTGTCCATCGAAGTACCGCACCGAGCCGTGGTTCGTGGAAGGAGGCCAGAACCTGTTCGGCAGGCGCCGCTTCGCCTCCTCGAGCGTGAGCCGTTGCCCGGCGCTCGCGTCGAGGAAGTCGGTGACGTCGAGCGCGACGGTGCGCACGCGCGGCGCGGGGATGGACTGACGCTCCGCGCTCTTCACCAGCGACGGCGCCTCGTCGCCCTCGAAGAAGATGGACGCGACGAAGGAGAACGGCGGCCCCACTTGTCGCCACGACGCCCCGAGCAGGCCGGACCTCCAGGGAACCAACGAGGTCACGCGCTCGTCGCTCGGCGCTCCACCGAGCCGGGTGACGCACTTGTTGGCGACGTCGACACGGCCGAGCCCGCCGCTGGTGCCGACGATGAAGGCGTCGCGGTGCCACAGCACACACTCGAGGTCGACGCTGCCGAGCGCGGAGGTGTCGAAGCGCTCCAACGCGTCGGGCTCGCGGCCCAGGTAGAGCTGGTTGGCGTCACCGGTGACGGCGATGACGCCGTCGGGCGACGTGGCGAGGCGGGTGAGCGGCGCGGCGGTGGGCAACAGCAGTTCGCGCCCGCGCATGAGTCCATTCGCGGTGACGAGGAGCTGCGCTTCAAGCTGCACGACGCGCGCGGTGGTGCCGAGCGTCGTCTTCCGTGCCTCGAGCGCCTCGACGTGGAGCAGCCACGCTTCGCCGTCGTCTCCCGCGGCGAGGAAGCCTCCGTCGGCCGTCGGCGCGAGCGTGAAGAGACAGCCGTTGGTGTCGGTGTGAAACACGCGCTCGCCGCCGGTGGAGTCGATGACCGCCGCGAAGCCGTGTTCACCGACGATGAGCGCGCGCTCTGCAGAAAGGGGCAGCGCCGCGCGGAGGCCGTGCGCCGCCGAGCGGAAGCGGAGCCAGCCGGTGTCGTGCGTGAAGCGGAAGAAGGCGGAGTCGCCGCGACCACCGCCGGCAGCCCAGATGACGTCGCCAAAGACGGCGAGCGCGAGCGGGCCGGGAATGGAGCCGAGCGTGGCGTGGGCGTGTTGAAGAACGACGCTCATGCGCTGACTCAGAAGTCGATGGTCGCGAGGAACTCGGCGAAGGCCTCGGGCGGCTTCAGGTCGGGCTTCTTCGCCTGCGTGCGGATGCCCTTGATGGTGTCGCGCGACCAGTCCTTCTGGAAGAAGTTGACGATGAACGGCGGCAGCGCGCCCTTCGGGTCTGCGTCGACCTCCACGGTGAGCCGCGTGCGCGTGCCTTCATCAATCGACTCGAGCACGTAGAAGGCGCTGAGTTGCCCACGCACCCAGGCGGGCGTCGCCTTCACCTCGGCGTCATCGGCGGGCACCGAGCGCATGAACACCGTGCGCTTCTCGCGGTCGACGGTCATGGTGACGGAGGTGACGAACTCGCGGTCGCTCACCACCAGCGGCATCTTGATGTGGTTGTACTCGATGTATTCGGCGGGCCCGACGCGGCGCACCACGCGCGCCTCCGCGAGGCTGTCGACCCACTCGGGCGCCCGGTCGTCGTCGAGCAACACGAGCGCGACCGTCGCCACCGGCGCGTTGACGATGCCGGTGCCCTTCACCGACTTGATGGCGCGGTCGGGCAGCGAGCGGCTGTAGACCTTCACGCCGTCGGCGCTCTGCACTTCTTTCCAGTCGTCGGCGAAGGCGAGCGGCGCGACCACGAGCGCGAGGGTGATGAAGCGATTCATGGCGCGCCTCTTGTCATGAAGTGCACGGCGCTCGCACTCAGCAAGAAGCGTCGGCGACGCAGGCGAGCCACGGTGGTGCGTCTTGCAACTGCTCGAGTGGTTTGACGCGAAAGACGTCATCGGGGCTCAGCGCGGCGCAACACGGAACTTCTGCGTCTGGCTTGGGCGCGCAGCCGGGTTGATCAGCCAGACGACTCGGCACGAACTTCCACGTCTTCGAGGCGCCGCGCACCAGCAACCAGCAGAGGTTCACGTCATCGAAGTCGTAAAGAAGCGGTACCGACGCGCCAGTCTCGAGGCGGTAGGGCTCGTGCCGCGCGGAATCGGAATGATGAACTTCGCGCGAAAGAGCGGCGGCACACCAACCAACGCAAAAGGAAAGCGCCCCACTGGAATCGCCTCGATGGGCTCCTGGGCCTCGTTGGTGATGCCAACACGCACCACGTACGGCGAGACCATCAACAGCACGGTCAGCGCCACCAACGCCCACGACGCCACCAGCGCGAGCACCACGACGCGGAGCGTCTTCATCTGAAGAGACTACGCAGCGGCGCTGACGGGCGCGCTCGAGTCGTCGAGGTTCGGGCCCAACCACCTCGCCGCCTCGTCGAACGTCATGCCCTTACGACGCGCGTAGTCTTCGACCTGGTCGCGACCAATCTTCCCGAGCCCGAAGTACTTCGCGTCGGGGTGGTTCAAATAGAAACCACTCACGCTCGAAGCCGGCGACATCGCGAAGCTCTCGGTCAGCGTGATGCCCGCAGCCTTCGTCGCGTCGAGCAACGTGAACAACGTGCCCTTCTCGGTGTGCTCGGGGCACGCGGGGTAACCCGGCGCCGGGCGAATGCCGCGGTACTGCTCGCGGATCAGCTGATCATTCGACAGGTCTTCGCTCTTGCCGAAGCCGCTGAACTCCCGCGCCTGCTTGTGCGCCCACTCTGCGAACGCCTCGGCGAGGCGGTCACCCAGCGCCTGCACCATGATGGCCGAGTAGTCGTCGTGCTTCTCACGGAAGCTCTGGGCGAACGCTTCGACGCCGAGCCCCGCCGTCACCGCGAAGCCGCCCATGTAGTCAGCGCGCAAACCCCTGGGCGCCACGAAGTCGGCGAGACAGAAGTTGAACTGCCCCGGCTGCTTTTCGGTCTGCTGACGCAGCATGTGGAAGCGCTGGAGCTCCTTGCTGCGCGACTCATCGGTGTAGAGCACCACGTCGTCGCCGTCAGAGTTCGCGGGCCAGAACGCGATGACGCCGTTGGCCGTGAAGCGCTTCTCTTTCACGATGCGCGTCAGCAACGCCTGCGCGTCGGCGAACAACTTCTTCGCTTCAGTGCCCACCTTCTCGTCTTCGAGAATCTTCGGGAACGAGCCGAAGAGCTCCCACGCGTTGAAGAACGGCCCCCAGTCGATGAAGGGCACCAGCTTCTCCAACGGCACGTCGCTGAACGTCTTCGTGCCGAGGAACTCCGGCGTCGGAATGTCGATGTTCGCCCAGTCGTAGCTCTGCTTACGCTTGCGCGACTCCTCGACGGTCAGCAGCTTGCGCTCGACGCGGCGCGACTCGAAGTCGGTGCGCGCCTTCTTCTGCTTTTCGACGACCTCGCTCAAGAACGTGGGCTTCTGCTCGGGCGACAGCAGCGCGCTCACCACGTTCACCACGCGGCTGGCGTCGAGCACGTGCACCACGCCGGGCGCGTACTGCGGCGCAATCTTCACCGAGGTGTGCGGGTGTGACGTCGTCGCGCCGCCGATGAGCAGCGGCACCTTGAAGTCTTCGCGCGTCAGCTCTTTGGCGACCGAGACCATCTCGTCGAGCGACGGCGTGATGAGCCCCGACAGGCCGATGACGTCGACGCCGTGCTCCTTCGCGGTGGCCAGAATCTTCTCGGTGGGCACCATCACGCCCAGGTCGATGACCTCGTAGTTGTTACACGCGAGCACCACGCCGACGATGTTCTTGCCGATGTCGTGAACGTCGCCCTTCACCGTGGCGAGCAGCACCTTGCCCTGCGTGCGCACGTCTTTGCCGGCGGCGGCGGCCTGGCGCTTCTCTTCCTCCATGAAGGGCGTGAGCCAGGCGACCGCGCGCTTCATCACGCGCGCCGACTTCACCACCTGCGGCAAGAACATCTTCCCGGCGCCGAAGAGGTCACCGACCACGCGCATGCCGTCCATCAGCGGGCCTTCGATGACGTCCAGCGGGCGCTTGTATTGTTTGCGCGCTTCTTCGGTGTCGGCCTCGATGAACGCGTCGATGCCCTTCACCATGGCGTGGCTCAGGCGCTCGGCGACGCCGGCGTTGCGCCACGCGAGGTCTTCGACCTTCTCGACCTTGCCGCCGCCCGCAGCGTGCTGCGCCTTCACCTCATCGGCGAGCGTGACGAGGCGGTCCGTGGCGTCGGGGCGACGGTTGAGCAGCACGTCTTCCACGCGCTCGAGCAGGTCTTTGGGAATCTCTTCGTACACGCCGAGCATGCCGGCGTTGACGATGCCCATGTCCATGCCCTCACGAACGGCGTGGAACAAGAAGGCCGCGTGAATGGCCTCTCGTACGGGGTTGTTTCCACGGAAACTAAAGGACACGTTCGAGACGCCGCCCGAGACCCTGGCGTACGGCAGCGTCTGCTTGATGAGCCGCGTGGCCTCGAAGAAGTCGACCGCGTAGTTGTTGTGCTCTTCGATGCCCGTGGCGACGGTCAGAATGTTGGGGTCGAAGATGATGTCTTCCGGGGGAAACCCGATGCCCACCAGCAGGTTGTACGCACGCGTGCAGATGCGCACCTTGTCGTCGCGCGTGGCGGCCTGGCCCTGCTCGTCGAAGGCCATCACCACGCTCGCCGCGCCGTAGCGCTTGATGCGCTTCGCGCGCCGCAGGAACTCGGCCTCGCCGTCTTTGAGCGAGATGGAGTTCACGATGCCCTTGCCCTGCAGGCACTGCAGGCCCGCCTCGAGCACGCTCCACTTGCTGGAGTCGATCATGATGGGCACGCGGCAGATGTCGGGCTCCGCGGCGATGAGGTTCAAGAACTTCACCATCGTCGCCTCACCGTCGATGAGCGCCTCGTCGACGTTGATGTCGATGATGTTGGCGCCCGACTCGACCTGCTGCCGCGCGATGGCCAGACACTCGTTCCAGTCGCCCGCCTTCAGGGCCTTCGCGAACTTCGGCGAGCCGGTGATGTTGGTGCGCTCGCCGACCATCAAGAACTGAGAAGCTGTCGTAGGCATCGATGCATGTAGATACGTCGATACCAACTGTCTTTCAAGTCTCGGGCGAGGCGCTCGACGCCGGCTACCAGTACTTGGCCGGCGCCTTGCTCGTCGCGCCCACGGCCTTCAATTCATCGACATGCGCTTCCGCAGACCGCGCCTCGGCCATTGATTCATCGCGCGCCACGCGGTCACCGAGCACCTCGCGCTCGAGGTTCGCCGCTTCTTCCTCGAGCGACTTCACCTGCGCACGGGCAGCATCAACCTCAGCGCGACGAACGACGACGGCTTCGAGCTGCGCGGCCTCTGCGACACGTCGCGCCTGCTGCAACTGCAACAGCTCCGCTTCAAGGCGCGTGACTTCATTGACGAGCGCTTCGTCTTCGACCGTCATCCCCCGCATCTCCCCGCAGCGAAAGAGAGCACACCAGCGAACGTCGCCAGCGCGATGACAATCTTCGCGATGACCGGCTTCGCGGTCTGCTCAGGTGAAACCAGCTGCTCGCGTGACGCCACTTCGGTGCGCGCGAGCAACAGCCGCGCTTGTCCGTCACGTGTGTCGTTTTCAATTGCAGCGAGTTCGTCACGAAGCGCCGCCACGCGGACCTTCAACGCGTCACGCCGGGTGTCGAGTTGCGCGAGTTCATCGCTCAACGAGAGCAACTCCGGCAGCGGTGGCACCGCGAGCTCACGTTCAACACGAACGCGATGCTGAAGCGCCTCGAGACGGGCACGCAAATCACGGCTGCTCATGAAGCCGAGCCGACCACGTGCAGCGACTGCTTGTCGACCGTTCCACGCTGCGTCTGCGCGACGAGGAGCGCGAGCGCGCTCCACTTGCTGGGAAGCGCAGTTGTGGCAGGAATCGACACCAACAGTCTTCCAAGGCTCCAGCAGCGAGGCCCGGTTTCTGGCAAGACACTCGACGAGCCTCATCATCGGCTCGACTTTTCACCCGGGGTGCCTGGTCGTGAATCACTGCGTGGCGTGCAATGCGGAGCTGACGGGCGAAGAGGTCGCGTGCCCTGCGTGTGGCGCCGAGGTTGTCATGGAGGCGACGCGCGCACGCGGCAGCGCCGACCTGAACACCGACGTCATCGACGGGAAGTGGGTCATCGAGAAGACGCTCGGGCAGGGCGGCATGGGCACCGTGTACCTCGCCAGAGACCTCGACCTCGGACGGCGCGTGGCCATCAAGATGATGTCGCGCGCCTTCGTCGACAACACTGAGCTGGTCGCGCGCTTCGAGCGCGAAGCCCGCATGATGGCGCGCCTCGACCACCCGAACCTGGTGCCGGTGTACGCCGTCGGCCGCCGCGACAAGACGCCGTTCATCGTCATGAAGATGCTCGAGGGCAGGAGCCTCAGCGACTTCATCGCCAGCAAGCAGCACCTCTCGGGCACCGAGCTGCTCTCGGTCATCAAGCAGCTCTGCGAGGGCCTCGCCTTCGTGCACTCGCAGCGCGTGGTTCACCGCGACCTCAAGCCCGCCAACATCTTCCTCTCGAGCACCGGCCACGTGACGCTGCTCGACCTCGGCGTGGCGCGCGACGCCGACAACAACATGACCCGCACCGGCATGTTGATGGGCACGCCCCGCTACATGGCCCCGGAGCAGATTCTGGGGAAGCACGCCGAGGCGAGCGCCGACCTCTACGCGTTGACGCTGGTGGTCTTCGAGCTGGTCACCGGTCGCCAACCCTTCGAGGCCGACACCGACTTCGAGCTGATGCGCGCGCACGTCGACCTCCCGCCGCAAGACGCCGCCACGCTGGTCGCGCTCCCGCCGGGCGTCTCTGCCGTGCTGCAGCGCGGCCTCGCGAAGCAGCCCGCCGACCGCTTCGCCACCGCGCGTGACTTCTTCACGGCCTTCGAAGCGGCGTGGAACAGCGGGCCGCCGGTGCAGCGCTCCGCGAAGCCGCCGCTCGCGCCCGCGCGGGCGACGCCTGCGCCGCGCGACCCTACGCCGTCACCACGCGGCGACGTCACCACCGTGGGCGAGGCCAGCGACGAGCAGCTCGCAGGGCTGCGTCGCTCGAAGGTGCCGCTCTTCGTGGCGCTCGGCGCGGTGGTGCTGGGAGGCCTCGCGCTCGCGGCGCTGCGCCCCTGGGCCCACGACGACGTGCCGCCAGCGCCGGTGCCGAAACCCATCGCCGTCGTCGAGCCGCCTCCGAAGGTCATCGAGAAGGCGCCCGAGCCGGTCGTCGAACCGGCGAAGCCCGAGCCCGTCGCGGTCGTGGTGGAGACGCCGAAGAAGGTCGCGCCGAAGGTCGAAGCGCCGCGCTCCGCCGAGGTGACGTTTCTGTGCAAGGTGAAGGGCGTGCCGGCGCCCGCGTTCGTCGACGTCGACGGGCTGCGGCTGCGCGCCACGCCGTTTCGTCACTCGCTGAGCGCCGGGCCACACACGGTGGTGTTTCACCGTGACGGCGCGCCGTCGGTCACGCGCAAGGTGAACGTGGTCGGCGGCGAGCCGCTGAAGGTCGTCGTGGAGATGACGCAATGAATCGAGCGCTGGTGCTGGGTTGTGTTCTCGCGTGTTCCGCGTTCGCGCAGAAGGGCGACGCGGTCTCGGAGGTCGACACGCTCTACGGCGAAGGCGAATTCGAGCGAGCCATCAAGAAGGCCGACGTCGGCATCGCGCGTTCGAAGAGCGCGAATGAAGCGGCGCGGCTCCAGCTGGCGAAGGGGTTGTCGCTGCTGGCCATCGGCAAGGCTGACAAGGCGCGCGCGGCGTTCGTCGCGGGCCTGAAGAAAGACGCCACGGTGCGCCTGGAAGCAGCGCGCGTGAGCCCCGAGGCGCTGGAGCTGTTCACGCGCGCGCTCGCTGAGTTTCCTGCGACGGTCACCATCAGCGTCAGCAACGGCGGTGGCAGCGTGCGCGTCGACGGGCAGGCCATGGGGCCCGCGCCGCTCACCACGCAGGTGACGGCAGGCGCGCACGTCTTCGAAGTGACGGCGGGTGACGGCCGCACCGCGCGCGTGGAAGAGACCATCGAAGCGGGGGCGCGCACGCCGGTGTTGTTGACGCTGCCAGCGCCGACGGTGGCGCCGCAGCAGGTGGCCGACGCGACGCCCGCGCCGCTCGTCGAGAGTGAACCTGAAGCGCCCGCGACGACGCCACCCGTCGACGTCATCAAGCCTGCGGCGAAGCGCAGCCTCGTGGGCCTCGTGCCACTCATCGGCGGCGCGCTCGTCACCGGCGCGGGCGTCTTCTCTTTCATTGGTGCGAGCACAACGCACAGGCAACTGACGGACCCCTTCATCAACGTGCAGTTCAGCGACGGAGAGCGCATCGCCAATGACGGAAAAATTTACCAGGCGCTCGGTTGGGTGGGCACGACGGTGGGCGGCGTGGCGATGGCGACCGGCATCGTGCTGCTCGCGCTGCCGCCGAGCGATGACTCGAAGCCCACCGTGAGCGCCTTCATGACGCCCGGCGGCGGCATGGTGTCTGTGCAGGGGAGGCTCCCGTGAAGCGCATTCTTGTCGTGGCGTGGTGTGCGTTGTCGTGCGCGTGCTTCAACTTCGATGACGACCTCCGGACTTGTTACGCCATCGGCCGGTGCGTCGACGCGGGCTCCGGCTTCGTCACGGGCGGAGGTGGTGGCTCGTTGCGGTGCTCCCCGACGGCGAGCGACAACATCACGCGCGACACCGACTGCGACGGGCTCTCCGACGATGACGAGTACAACATCGTCTGGGTGGGAGGCCTCCGGACCGACCCGTGCACCGCCGACACCGACGGCGACGGGCTCCTCGACGGCCTCGAAGCAGGCGCGACCACCAGCGTCCGCGCAGACTGCAACTTCATCGGAGACGCAGACCCGACGACGGTCACCAACCCCATCGTCGCCGACACCGACAGCGACGGGCTCTCCGATGGCGAGGAAGACACAAACAGAGACGGCAAGCGGTCTCCGCGCGAAGCAGACCCGCTGCTGTACGACACCGACTGCGACGGCCTGAATGACAAGGAGGAACGGTCGAGAGGAGACGGCTGCATCACCCGCCCCGACGACGCCGACAGCGACGGTGACGGGCTCCGTGACGGTCTCGAGCGCGGCCTGAACCTCGCCATCGACTCGCCACGCTGCGCGCACTCGACGCAACAGTTCGACCTCGACCCGTCGACGGTGACGAACCCGTGCAGCGCCGACACCGACGGCGACGGACTCAACGATGGCCTCGAAGACGGCAACCGCAACGGCCGCGTCGACGCCAATGAGTTCAACCCGACGGCCGCCGACCCGAACGTCACAAACAAGTGCACCGTGGCCGACGCGGCCTTCGAGTGGCGCGACGAAGAGACGAACCTCAGCGGTTTCTTCCAGTACCCGCCCTCACAGCACACCGTCGTCTCGTTGAACGGCGTCACGCTGGGCAAGGCGATTGAATTCGAAACAGAGAGCACGTCGTACGCCATCGTGCTGCGTCAGCCGGTAATCACGCCCTCGCCCACGCTCGAGTCGGAGGAGGAGCGCTGGCGCAGTGAAATCGGCGGCGTCGTCGAGGTCATCGGCGTCGAACGGACGACCTGGCGTGGCGAGCCCGCACTGCTCGGGCGATACCGCGTGACCGGCGCGGGCGCGACGCCCAACGACGGCATCAACACGGCGCTGACGCAGGCCTTCGGCGCATCGGTGGTCGGCCGGCTCTCGTCGCCTGGCACGGAGGACGGCGGCAGCCCCTCGCTCCGCTTCGACGTGCTCTTCTCGCTCCAGACGCGCGTGCTCACGTCAATCGCGGTGACGCCAGACGTCTGGTACCTCGACGAGACCCGCAGGCAATACGCCGTGGCGACGTCCGTGGGCCGGGCGACAGACACCGTGCGCAAGTCGTGTCAGGTCTTCAACGCGGGGCCGCCACCGAGCGTCGACATGGTGTGGGTGGTCTATGAGTCAAGCAGCGCCGGGGCCGCGCAGACGGCGCTCATCGAGCTCCTCAACTCCAGCCTGACGACACAGGTCACCTCGAAGGTCGACGTCGCCTGGCGCTTCGGCTTTGCCACGCCCAGCGTGAACGTCGACGGCGGCAACCTCACGGCCTCGGGGTGGCTCGCAGACCTGCCGTCGCTCACCGCAGCCATGAGGAGCGCCGACGGCGGCGTGCGCACCGGTGGGAGTGTTGAGCGCGGGCTGCTCGCCGCGCAGACCTTCAAGAGCACCTTCCCCATGAGACCCGACGCGGACGTTCACGTGGTCTTCGCGACCGCCGCCGACGACGCGACGCCGGACCTGCTCCCCGCCGTCTTCAACGCCAACATGGCGTCGAACGTGGCCTCTTTCACGGCGCACGGCTTCGTCTGCCCCGAGAACACGAACTGCGGCGCAGGCGCCATTCAGAGCACCGGCAGGTACCAGTCTGTAGTGCGCGACACCTCCGGCGTGCTCGCGTCGCTGAGCATCATCAAGAGCTCGACGGAGGTTCGCCCCACGGCCTACCTGCTTGAACAAATCGCGAAGCGCTCAGGGCACCGGCTGTCGCTCCCGCTCGCGCTGCCATTCACGAGCGCCTTCCCCACAAACCCCAGCGGGGTGTGCAACACCGCCTCGGTCTCCGCCCCCGACGGTTGCATCTACGATGAGCGCGAGCAGCGCCTCTCGCTCTCTGGCGACTGTCGCGCGAGCTCGGGCCAGGTGGTGGTGCGCTCCATGCTGCTCGAAGCGGCGGCGCCAGCAAGCACCTGTGAAGCCCGCTGCGCCACCACGCAGGTGTGCGTCACCGGCCAGTGCGTGTGCGGCAACAACTGCAGCAACGCGTGCCCGGCGTCGACGGTGTGCAACACCAGCACCTGCCGCTGCGAGGTTCGGTAGCTACACCGTCGGCGCGACGACCAGCGTCTCGAGGCCCGACAGGCGCATCGCGTGCGTGGGCGCGTTCGGCGTGCGCGGCGCGTGCTGCTTCATGGTGCGCGCGATGGCCGCGATGTGCTCCGGCGTCGAGCCACAGCACCCGCCGACGAGGTTGAGCCAACCCTCTTTCGCGAAGCCGCCCAGCACCGCGGCCATTTCGTCGGGCGTCTCGTCGTAGCCACCGAACGCGTTGGGCAGGCCGGCGTTCGGGTAGCAGCTGACGTAACACTCGGCTGTGCGCGCGAGCTCTTGAATGTACGGGCGCATGTCTTTGCCGCCGAGCGCGCAGTTGATGCCCACGCTGAACGGCTTCGCGTGACGAATCGAATCGTAGAACGCGGTGATGGTCTGCCCAGACAGCGTGCGCCCCGACGCGTCGGTGATGGTGACCGACACCAGCACCGGCACGCGGCGACCGAGCTCTTCGAAGACACCTTCGATGGCGAAGAGCGCGGCCTTGCTGTTGAGCGTGTCGAAGATGGTCTCGACGAGCAGCACGTCGACGCCGCCTTCGAGCAACGCGCGCACCTGCTCTTCATACGCGCTCGTCACCTGGCTCCACGTCACCGCGCGGAAGTCGGGGCGGTTCACGTCGGGCGACATCGACAGCGTGCGGTTGAGCGGGCCGATGGCGCCGGCGACGAAGCACTTGCGCCCCGGCGTGCGCGCCTCGGCGGCGGCGGCGGCGCGGCGGGCGCACTGCGCAGAAGCGACGTTCAAGTCGCGCACGACGCTCTCGAGCTCGTAGTCGGCCTGCGCGATGGAGGTGCTCGAGAAGGTGTTGGTCTCGACGAGGTCGGCGCCGGCGTCGAAGTAGCGCCCGTGAATGGCCTCGATGATGTCGGGCCGCGTGATGCTGAGCAGGTCGTTGTTGCCCTTGAGGTCTTTGCCGTGTGCAGCGAAGCGCTCGCCGCGAAAGTCTTTCTCTTCCAGCTCGTAGGTCTGAATGAGTGAACCCATGGCGCCATCGATGATGACGATGCGTTGCTTGAAGAGCTCTTCGAACGTCATACAGACCTCAGCTTTGCGAGTGATTTTCGGCCGCGCGTGCCGGTGAGAAGAAACGCCTTGAAGGGAGACGCCGAGTCGCGCGGGCCCGGGTGCACCGGCTGCGCGTCGACCCCCACGCGTTGCATCGCGGCCTGCACGACGCCCGGGTCGAAGCCCAGGTGCTGGTGACCCAGGCGTGACTTCACCCACGCCTCGTCGTGCGGCAACAGCTCGAGCACCACCATGCGGCCGCCGGGCTTGAGCAGCCGCGCGCCTTCAGCGAGCACCGCGTCGATGCTCCCGACGTGATGCAGGCTCTGCGAGATGACGACGAGGTCAGCGGTGGCAGCGGGCAGCGGGAGCTTCTCGAGGTCGGCGGCGAGGAACGTGATGTTGGTGAGGCCCTGACGCGCGGCTTCGCTCTTCGCCTTCACCAGCGCTGAGTCAGAGCGGTCGATGGCGGTGACGTGCCTGGCCCACCGCGCGAGCTCGACGGTGAGCGCTCCGGTGCCGCACCCGAAGTCGACGACCTCCAGCGGCGGCAGCAGCGACGACAACGCGGCGGCCCACAAGCGCCACGACTGGCCGGGCTCGAGCAGCTTTTCGTTGAGCGTCTGGACGTCTTCACGGCGGGCGAGCAGCTCGGTGAGGCGCGCCTTGTCGCCGTGCGCGTCGGGGGCGCCGCGGGCGAGGTTGATCAACGGCCAGAGCGACGACTTCTCGTCGATGCCCAGCGAGTAGTACGTGTAGCCGCCGTGGCGCTCTTCGCGAATGAGGTCGAGCGCCTTGAGCTTGGTGAGGTGGTGCGAGACTGAAGACTGCGCCACGCCTACGAGCGAGACGACCTCGGAGACGTTGAGACGCGCTTCACCCACCAGCCGCAGAATGCGCAGCCGCGTCGGGTCACCGAGTGCTCGAAAGGCCTCCGTCAGTTGCTCCATCGATGCATGTAGATATGTCGATGCGGTCGACAGAGCAAGCCGGGTGGCAGTCACGAACCGGCGCCCGTGACGCATGTCTCAAGAGCCACTCACGGCAAAAAGTGCCACACCGTGCCGTCGAGCATCGCCATCACGCGCAGGCGCACGGGGTCCCACGTCATCAGCAACACCGAGCCGCTCGGCAGGCGCGCCACCGGCTGCAACATCGTCCACGAGACGCCGTTCCACTCCCACGTCTCCATGGGGTCGGTGAACTGCTGCGCGCGCACCACGAAGATGACGCGGCGCCGCGCGACGTCAGCGGCCATCGCGAACGTGAACCGCCACGGAGGCGACGGCACATGTTCGGCCCAGTCGACGCCATTCCACGACCATGTCGACACGCTCTGCACCAACACGCGCTGCTGAACGTCGTCCCACGCGGCGACCGACCGCGTCGGTGGAGGTGAGCTCACCGGCGTCTGCGCGAGCCACGTCGCGCCGTCCCACGTCCACGTGTCGTTGCGATTGTCGGCGCCGAACAACACCGTGCGCTGACGAGCCGCGTCCCACGCCATCACGTGCAGCCCGCGCGACGCCGGCGCGGTCGTCGTCGGCGGCTGCTGCCAGTCGGTGCCGTCCCACAGCCACGTGTCGCTCAGCGAGGTCTGCTCCTGCGCGCCGCCGAAGAGCACCGTGCGTTGATTCACCGGGTCGTAGCTCATCGCGTGCGCGCTCCGAGGCGACGGAGAGGTCACCGGCTGGCGACGCGACCAGCTCGCGCCATCCCACTCCCAGGTCTCGTCGACCTCTTCCACCTGCGCCGAGAGGTCTCGCCCACCAAACAGCACCACCCGTCGTCGAAGCGTGTCGGCGCTCAGCGCGCTGTCGACCCACAGCGGAGGTCTCACCCGCGCGACGTGCCTCCAGTCGGTGCCGTCCCACTCCCACCCGCTGTCGTCGCCGTTGAGCAACACGGCACGGCCTCGCGCTTCGTCGAAGAGCAGCGTGCCGTCGGCGCTCTCGGGCTGCGGAGTCGCGGGGGTCCGTCGCAGCCACGCGAGGCCATCCCACTCCCACGTGTCGTTGAGCATCGACTCGCCGAACCCGCCGACCAGCACCAGCCGTCGACGCAGCGAGTCCCACGTGAGCGCGGCGGCGAAGCGCGGCGACGGCGCAATCATCGGCACCGGGCGCGCCGTCCACTGCGCGCCGTCCCACTCCCACGTGGTGTTGAAGCGCTGCCCCGACGACGTGTGGCCGCCGAAGAGCACCACGCGTTGCGCGAGGCCGTCCCACGCGATGGCCGTGCGGTCGACCGGCGGCCCACCCGTCGCGCGGCGAGACCAGCTCGAGCCGTCCCACTCCCACGTGCCGTCGGCGCCCAGAAAGAGCACCGCACGTCGACGCACGCGGTCCCACTCGAGGTTCTTTCGCGCAGCACGCGGAGGTGGAGACGTCACCGGAGTTCGGCGTAGCCACGTGCTGCCGTCCCACTCCCAGGTCTCGTCGAAGCGCGTGTTGAGCAACGCGCCGCCGAAGAGCAACACGCGCTTTCGCACCGGGTCCCACGTCATGCCGTGTTGACTACGCATCGTCGGCGCTCCGACGGGGAGCCGCTGCTCCCAACGCGCGCCGTCGTGGGTCCACGTGTCGTCGAAGCCCAGCCCTCCGAAGACGACGAGCCGTGAATGCAGCACGTCGTACGCCGCCGTCGGCCGGTCGCGCGTGGGGAACGTGTCGGGCACCCAGCGGTTTGAGCACTGCGCAGTGACGGGCCGCGGTCGCGACACACACTGGCCGGTGATGCACACGTCGACCTGCGTCGCGAAGCAGTCGTCGTCACCGCAGAGCGTGCCGTCGAGCGCGTCGGTGAAGCCACAGCCCGCCGCCGAATCGCAGCTCGGCACCTGACACGGAGACGAGGAGACCGGACACACGCGCGGCGCTGCGCCACAGCCCGTCACCTCGTCGCACGTGGGAATGAGACAGAGGTCGTTCGTCTCGCAGCCCTTGACGCTGCCAACGCACGCGCCGCTGCTGCATTGACCGGTGAGGCAGCTCGTCTCGCAGCTCGTGCCGTCGGGGCGATTGGCTTCGAGGCACTGCGCGGCGGCGACGTCGAAGCGCGCGGTGGTGCACGCCGTGTCGGCCTGACACTCGGGAATCGCGAGGCCTTCACCCTCGAGCGGGAGCGTTCGCAGCGTGCGCTGCGCGAGCCCCGGCGTCGTCGGCGCGAAGGTCACCTCGACGGTGACGGCAGCGCCGCGAGACAGCGTGAAGTTCGCTTCATCAACCGAGAACGGCGCGTCGACGACGAGCTCGACGTCAGCCGGCAGACCTCCCGCGTTGCTGAAGGTCACCGTGCGCGTGCTGCGCGCGCCGACGTACGTCGCAGGAAAGACGAGCTGCGCTTCGCTCACGCGCACGTCGGCCGGGGGCAGCGCCGTGACACCCGCTGGCTCGCACGCGATGAACGCGAGCGCCCACAGCACGACCTGCAGTCGCGTCGTCATGGTTTCCGACTGTGCCCACAGTCGGGCCTACGAAGCGATGGTGGGCAGCACGCCGCGCGCCCGCATCTCACTCGAGCGCATGGGCACATAGTCACGCGGCGCGCCGACCTTCAGGCGCGCGCGCACTTCTTCAATGGGCAACGGCAGCAGCTCTTCCCAGCGAACGCCGTGCAGCCACGCCGCGCGCTTGCCGCGCACATAGCCGTCGATGACGAGCCAACCGTCGTCACCGGGGTAGCCCTTGGCGAACGCGGCGGTGAGCATCGCGAAGATTCCGAGCTGGAAGTTCTGCGCGAGGATGAAGCCGAGAATCGACAGCTCTCCGAGCACGTCGCCCTGGTAACCCGTCACCGCGTGCCAGAGGTCGTGCGTGTCGCGCAGGCGATTGCGCACCCACGTGAGGTGACCGTCTTCAGCGCTGCTGCCCTTGATGCTGGCCTCGATGATGCCCTCGGCGCTGATGCCTTCGCGCTCGACGAACGCGAGGTACGTGCGACCCAACGAGCCTTCAGGCAACGCGCGCAGGCGTTCACGGTCGGTGAGCAACGGCACCACGTCGGGCTCTTCTTCGAGCAGCCGGCGACCGTCCTCAGTCTGCATGAGCCGGTCGTAGATGTTCTGCAGCGCGGGGCCCTGGAGCGCCTCGACGATTACGAAGACCTGCGGGAGATCGTCAGGGTTTCGCAACAGGCGACGCAGCGCCTTGCCTGCACCGACGACGTCATACCGGGGAATCGCGCTCATCTGATGGCTCCTTGCCGTTACTGACACGACTGTAGATAGCGCTACTGACAGAACTGTCAACAGCATCGCCGTGGTACACGTGCGCCATGACGAGAACCCCGCGAAGCGTGGTGCCGCGCCGCCGCCGCACGGCAGAAGAAGCGCGCGCGGCGATCCTCGATGCCGCCGAGGCCATGCTGCGCGACGAAGGCCCCGCAGGAGTTCGTCTGCAGGACGTGGCCCGCGCCGTCGGCGTGGCGCACCCCACGGTGCTGCACCACTTCGGCAGTCGAGAAGGGTTGCTCGACGCGGTGGCCGAGCGCGCGTTGGCGACGCTGCGCCTGGGGGCGCTCTCGAACTTGAAGTCGGAGCCGGCGCTCGATGACGTGCGCGTGTTGCTGGAGGCGGTGGCGGCGCAGATGGACGGAGGTGGTCGCGCCCGCACGCTGCTGCAGTTGACGTTGGCCGGTTACGGCGGAGGCATCGAGGGGCTCGGGCTCGACCCGCTCGTCGACTCGGTGCACGCGACGCGGGGGCGGCTGTGGGCTGCCCGCGGGCGCCGCAAGAAGCCGAGCCGCGAAGACACGTACTTCACCACGCTGCTGACGACGTTGGCGTTGCTGTCGCTCTCGGCGTTGAAGGAGCGGTCGAAGAAGGCGGCGGTCTCCGTGCCGCGCTTTCACGCGTGGCTGGCGGCGCTGCTGCACCAGCACCTGCAGCAGGGCCTCGAGCGTTGATCAGAGCTTCTCGCACGCCGCAGCGCAGCGCTGGCAGCTCTCCATGCACGCCTTGCATTCAGCGTGATGACCCGCGTGCTTCTTGCAAGCCGCCTCACAATCACGACACGCCTTCGCGCAGACCGCCGCGAGCGCCTTGAGGTGCTTGCTGTCGAGCAGCGCGAGGTCAGCCAGCGCCTCACACAGCGGCAACATCGCGCGCACCGTGCCCGCGCACTCGGCCATCATCTTGTCGCCGGTCGACAGGCTGCGGACACAGTGGTCGAGGCACTCCGTCGCGGTGCGAACACAGTCGAGCGCCGCTTCGTAGACCTCCTTGTTCGCCGCGAGCCCCGACGGCTTCGGCGCCGCCTTCGGAGCGTCGGCCGCGAGGGCGGCGAGCGAGAGCGCAGAGGCAGCAACAGCAGTCGTCTTCAGGGCGTCACGGCGATTCATGGGTGTCCTTCGTGAGGGGAGGCCGCGAACGTACCCATTCGTCGGGTAAGACGCGCTCATGTTCGCAGCGGTTCTGTTCGACCTCGATGAGACGTTGATCCCCGATGAGCCGCTGAGCGCGCACGCGTTTCACGTCACCGCGCTCGAGCTGACTGGAGACGCCGCGCGCGCCGGCAAGCTGGCCGTGGCCGCCGAGCGTGAAGCGCGCGCGCTGAGCGCCACCCTGCCCCGCGAAGTCATCGCGTACGCCACGCGCATCGGGCACTCCGCGCTCGAGAGCCTGTGGGCCACCTACGACGCCCGAATTCCCGAAGAGAAAGCGCTCGACGGGCTCATGCGCGAGCTGCGCCCCGAGGCGTGGCGTCGCGCGCTCGAGGCCTGTGGTGAAGCGGGCGACGCGAACAAGCTCCAAGCGCGTTGGCAGGCCCTGCGCGCGCGCGCGCCGTTGTTCGACGACACCGATGAAGTGCTGGCGTTGCTGCGGCCGCACACGCGCCTCGGCGTGGTGACCAACGGCGTCGCCGGGCTGCAGCACCGGAAGCTGGCGCTGAGCGGCCTGGGGCACTGGTTCGACGCGGTCGCCGTGTCTGGCGAGGTGGGCATCGGCAAGCCCGAGCGCGGAATCTTCGAGTGGGTGGCAGACCGACTCCAGGTGCCGTTGGACCGGTGTGTGATGGTCGGCGACAACTCTGAGCGCGACGTCCAGGGTGGAAAAAACGCAGGTATGGCGACCGCGTGGCTCGACCGGGGGTTCAAACCGCGTGGGGTTTCCGCCGACATCGACGCCAAGAGCCTGCGCGAGCTGCTGCCGTGGCTCCAACGCGGCTGAGTGTGGCCGCAGAACGCGAAAACCGTGCGGAACGCAACGTGGCGCCCGCGCGGCGAAGCGTGATTGCGCGAGATGTGACTTGGCCGACCGTTTGCTCATGGAGTTCGCATGGCTGAACACGGCGTGGTGTTGATCATAGATTCGTCGGTGGATGGTTTCGCCCGTGTGGCACGCCGCGTTCACGACGGGTGGACGCCGCTGTGGGCGCCGTCGCTCAGCGTGCTGCAGCGCTGGCTCCAGTTCCTCACCGCGCCGGTGACGGGGCTCATCATGCGCTTCGATGTCGTCGACGACGCGGCGCTCGAGCTGGTGCGCGCCGTGAAGCGTGAGTGCGCGGCGCCGGTCATCGTGCAGGTCGCCTGCCCGACACAGGGAGACGTCGAGCGGCTCGGTGCGGTCGGCGTGGCGACGGTGTTGCCGCAGCTGTGCCTGCCGTCAGCACTCGACGCGGCGCTGCGCCACGGCGCTCAGAATGAAGTCGTGGTGGCGAAGCGGAGCGCCGAAGCCTCAGCGTGATTCGCGCGGGCGCGTCGAGAAGTGCACGACGCCGTCGTCATCGACCCAGCGGTGAATCTCCGGGCCCTTCTCGCGCGGCTTCGCGTCTTCTTCCGCACGCGCGACGGCCCGACGGAGCGCCTCGCGCTCTGACTCCAGCTTCTGCTCGGCGTCACGCTGCGTCGCCCGCTGCTGCGCTTCGAGGGCCAACGCGGCGCGCGCCTGCTCGGTACGTTCCCGCTCCTGCTCGAGCAGCTGCTGCTGCAACTTGAGCTGCTCCTGCTGTGCGGCCCACTGCTGCGCCGCGAGCGCCGCCTGAGCGTCGGCCACGCGCTGTTGCTCACGCGCCAGCTCGGCCTGCAACGCGAGCTGCGCTGAAGTCTCTGCGCGCGCGGCCGCGTCAGCCTCGGCCTTCGCGCGCGCCTGCTGTTGCTGCTGCGAGATGAACAGCTGCGTCGCCGTGTACTGCTGCCACGCGTACCACTGCTGCTGTTGTTGCCGGTTCACCGACGGCGACAGCGTGGTGGCGTACGTCGATGGCGCCGGCGCCGGCTTGACCCAGCCATTCACGTAGCCCGTCCACACGCCCTGCTGCTGGGCTGACGCCGCCGTGCTGGCCACCACTACCGCGAAGAGCAGAACTCGCATGTCGAAGCTCATAACAACTCTCGTGACTCGGCTCACGGGGGCCCGGGTACATTTCACTTCATGGAACTACCGACGGAATTGAACGAGCGCCTCGCCCCGTGGGGCTTCGACCTGGCGCAGCTCGAGCGCTTCGCCACCCGCTGCCGCGAGGTGCAGAGCAACGCAGTGCACGGCCCGCTCACGCCCCCTGCCGATGGCGACGTTCGTCTCCTGCCGGCGCCCGGTTCGGCGGAACACGAGCGGCTCTCGAAGCTCGGCCGCCAGACGCTCGCCGCGAAGCAGGTCGGCGTCGTGATTCTCGCCGGTGGCATGGCGACGCGCTTTGGCGGTGTGGTGAAGGCCGTGGTGCCGGTGCTCGAGCACCGCACCTTCCTGCAGCTCAAGCTCGACGACGTGCGCGCGGTGGCGCCCGACGCACCGGTGTACGTGATGAGCAGCTTCGCCACGCATGAACGCCTGCTCGAGCACGTCCGCGAGCTCGGCGCGCGGCACGTCGAGGTCTTCCCTCAATACGTTTCGCTGCGCCTCACGCCCGAAGGCGCGCTCTTCAAAGAGACCGACGGCGACATTTCACCGTACGCCACGGGCCACGGAGACCTCTCTTTCGCGATGCGTCGCAGCGGCGCGCTGAAGCGCTTCCGTGACGCGGGCGGCACGCTGCTGGTGATGTCGAACGTCGACAACCTCGGCGCGACGCTCGACCCGGCGGTGCTCGGCGCGCACCTCGAGCGTGGCGTGGCGCTCACCGCCGAGGTCGTCCGCAAAGCAAAGGGTGACAAAGGCGGCGCGCCGGCGCGGCTCGAGGGCAAACCGCAAATCATCGAGGGCTTCCGCTTTCCGCCCACGTTCGACCAGGACTCGATTCCCGTCTTCAACACCAACACCTTCGTGCTCGACGCGGCGGCCATCGACACCGACTTCGCGCTGCCCTTCTACAAGGTCGACAAGAAGGTCGAAGGCGCCACGGCCATTCAGTTCGAGCGCCTCGTCGGCGAGCTCACCGCATTTCTTCCGACAGGCTTTCTCGAGGTACCCCGAGACGGCGTGCAGTCGCGTTTTCTGCCAGCCAAAGACCCGGAAGAGCTCCGAAACCGACTCGAGACCATTCGTCTCGTTACTGAATCGAAACGTCACACCGAGGCGGAATAGCGCCGCACATCACGCGGTAAAGTGGTCACCACGCGTACACGTTTTGTGAAGGCGACGACGATTTTCTGGAAACGCTCCTCAAAGGAGCGCTAGCTACAGCTTGAGGCTCCGCGCTTTACGGCAAGGTGCCCCGAAGGCACTGCGTGCTCCCCCGACGCGCAGTGCCTTCGTTTTTTTCCGCTGTCACGAGCGCAGGCGCGTCGCGAAGCCGAAGTCGTCGTAGAGCGACAGGCGAACGGCGCCCAGCGACAGCCCGGCACCCCACCGCAGCACGCGGCGCTCACCCTTCGCGAGCGGGCGGCCATCGAGCGCCGCGCCGATTTCTTTCACGGCTTCAATTTCCCAACCCAGGCCCGCGGCGTGGAGCGTCACGTGGTGCCGCGAGACCGTGGCGTCGTTGATGACGAGCTCACAGCTCGACTCCCGGCCGACGCGCACGGCGCGCGGCGCCCCTGAAGCGCCGAGCTGAAAGCACAACGCGTCTCCGGCGACGGGCTCGTGGGCGCGACCGGCGACGAGCGTGGTGACGGCGCTGGCCGCGGGCTTCCAGCTCCCGGGCTCCCACACCAGCCAGGGGCCCGCGTGTTGCTGCGTGAAGCGCTCGGCCAGGGTGACTGAGCGCGTCGCCAGGTACGACATCATGAAAGAGGGCACCGCCATCGCGCCGGGCACACAAAGAGAATCACCGCTGGAAGTCAAAGGAAGTGATGGTGAAGTGGCGCGACGATGCTGCCTGCGCGCCTGCATGAACGGCTCGAGCCGGGGGCTGCTCCGCCGAGGCGTGGCGAGCTCGTCGTGTATTGGATGCGCGGCGCGGTGCGCGTCGACGAGAACCCGGCGCTGGAGGTCGCCTCGCTCGCGTCGGCGGCGTTGAAGGCGCCGCTCGTCGTGTACCAGTGCGTGTCGACGGGCGTGCCGTGGGCCTCAGACCGGCACGTGAAGTTCGCGCTCGAGGGCGCCCGCGAAGTGCAGCGCGCGTTGGAGTCGCGGGGCGTGCGCTGCGTGCTCGAGGTGCGCGCCGAGGCGTTCTCGTCGGAGCTCTTCGCGCGGGCCGCCGTGGTGGTGACTGACTTCGTGCCGGTGCCGTCGTGGCGCGCGGCCGACGTGGAGGCCGAGAAGTTCGCGCCGCTGTGGCGGGTCGACGCGTCATGCGTGGTGCCGGTGTGGAGCGCGACGTCGATGTTCGAGAGCCTCGAGGCGTTGCGCGCGGCGCGGGCGACGGAGTGGCGGCTGCGCGTCGAGGCGTGGCCCGAGACGAACGCTGCGGTGAGTGGGCGCGAAGAGAGGGAAGTCGCCGGGGTGTATGCGGTGGATCACTCCGTCGCGCCGGTGCACCACGTGTGCGGCGGCGCGCGCGCGGCGATGCAGCGCTGGCGCACGTTTCGTGACGGAGGCTTCGTGGGTGACGCGAGCCTGCTGTCGGCGCACCTGCAGTACGGGCACCTCTCGCCGTTCACCGTGCTGCGCGAAGCGGCGGCCGTCGCGAGCGACGACGCGCGGGATTTCGTCGAGCGATTTCTGGGTGAGCGCGAGCTCGCGTGGAACTTCTGCCTGCATCACGAGAAGCCGGCGCACGTCGACGCGCTGCCGGACTGGGCACGCGAGACGCTGCGCGCGCACGAGCGCGATGGCCGAACGCAGGTGCCTTCATGGGAGCAGCTCGCTCGGGCCCAGACCGGCGACCTCCTGTGGGACGCGGCGCAGCGGCAGTTGCTCACGCACGGCGAGCTCCGCGACGACGTTCGCGCGACGTGGCTCAGCGCGCTCATTCCGTGGACGCGCACCACGGCCGAGGCGCTCCACGTGGCGGTGGAGCTGAACACCCGCTACGCGCTCGACGGCAACGACCCGACGTCGTACCTGCGCATTGCGCGGTGCTTCGGCGCGTTCGAGACGCCCAGCCCGCTCGACGCGACGTACTTCGGGACCGTTCGCGCGCGCACGACACAGCAACACGCGCGGCTGCTCGACGTGGCGGAGTTCGAGCGGCGGGCGCACCGGCCGTCGAGAGGAAGTCCGCTCACCGTGGCGGTGGTGGGCGCAGGCGTGGCAGGCGCTGCGGCGGCGCGAGCGCTCGTCGATGCGGGGCACGTGGTGACGCTGTTCGACCGCGGCCGAGGCGCTGGCGGTCGACTGTCGACGCGCACGGAAGGGCCGCTGCGGTTCGACCACGGCGCGCCATACTTTACGGTGCGTGATGAGCGCTTCGCGCGGTGGGCTCGCGGCTGGTGGCAGGAGCGCGCGCTGGGCCAGTGGCGCGGCGTCATCGAAGGCGAGCCGCGCGGCGAGGCAGGTGACCTGGTGAAGCTGCTCGGCACGCCGTCGATGGACGTGGTCGTCAAGCGCATGCTGCTGGGGCTCGATGCGCGGTTCGGCGTCGACGTGAAGGGCCTCACGCGCGATGGCTCACGGTGGCGCTTGCTCGACGCTTCGGGGCACCCGCTCGGCGAATACGAGGTGGCGGTGGTGGCCACGCCGGCCCCACGCGCCGCAGAGCTGATTGACCCGTCGTCGTACCAGCTGGCGTCGCGCGTCCGCGACGTGGTGATGGACCCGTGCTGGGCGGTGCTCGCGCACTTCAACGAAGGCGTCGGGCTCGCGTGGGACGGGCTGCGGAATCACGTGGGGCCGCTCGCGTGGCTCGCGCGGAACTCGAGCAAGCCGGAGCGCCCGTTGTTGGCGGGCGAGTCGTGGGTGCTGCACGCGTCGGCCGAGTGGAGCCGCGCGCACCTGGAGGACGAACCCGACGCCGTGAGCGCCGCGTTGATGGACGCCTTCTGGGCGACGACTGGGGCGCGCGCGCAGGTGCCCGTCTTCGTGACGGCGAAGCGGTGGCGGTACGCGGTGACACAGAAGGCGCTCGGAGAGAGCTGCCTGTGGGACGCGGCGACGCAGCTGGCGGTGTGTGGTGACTGGTGTCTGGGCGCCCGGGTTGAAGACGCATTCTTGTCGGGCACAGCGGCGGCGGCGCGCATCAACTCGATTGCCGGCGGCGAGCTGCCGACCAGCGAGCCGCCGCGCGCGCCGGAGTCACAGCTGCCGTTGATTTGAAGCAGCGCTGCGCGTCAGGGGCACGACACGGCGAGCTCCATCACCACGCCCGTCTCTGACGACAAGAACAGCCGCCGCGCCGCGCGATGCACCAACGGCCGCGACAACTTCGCGGCCTCGAGCATCGGCACCCAGCGCGCGCCACCGTCGCCGTCGAGCAACTGAAACGCACCGTCATCCGTCGTCGCCACCACCGTGCCGCACGCACCTTCGAGTGACGTCACCGTCTCACCCAGCGCCGGCGCCACCGGAACCCGCGACGGCAACGCCAACACCTCACCCGACGCCGTGCCCAACCACTCCGCGTCGCCCGAGAAGAACACCGTCAACGCGTCGCGCCCCGACACCGCGAGCTCCGCCGCCTTCCAGCGGTCGGCGGTGCTCGCCGTGAGCCGGAAGAGCCGGTTGTTCGCCGTGGCCCACCCTTCAATGAGCCCCGCATCAGCCTGGCGCGCGACCCAGCTCGTCACTGCGAAACCCGGCGCCGGCTTCACCGCCTGCCGCACGAGCCCCGTGCCTCCATCGACCGCGGCGCCCGCCCACAGCGTGTCGCCGTCGGAGCACACCAACACCGAGCCTTCGGCCGTCGACACCACCGCCGCGCGCGGGTTGCGCAACACCGTCGACCCCGCGAACAGCCACGGGAACGTGTTGCCGCTGCGCCCGGTGCTCTGCTCCATCACGATGCCGTCGTGGAACACCACCGAAGGCGCGTCGTCGACGAAGCCCACCACGCGCGAGGTGTCGGTGAGCGCGTACTGCGCCAGCGTCAGGCCCTGCTGCAGCCCCGCATCGCCCGGTGACTCCGTCGTGAAGAGGCTGCGGTCGCGCACCGCCGAGAGCGGCCCACCAAAGAGCGCGCCGATGGCGTCGGGCCGACCGTCGAGCTCCACGGCGAAGTCGAAGTCGAGCCCTTCGCCCATGCGCAGCACGCCGTCAGACGACTGCCGCACGCGCCCCCTGCTGGTGCCCGCCGACACGCCGCCGCTGTACTCGCGCAACGCCTGCAACGGCGCCGTCGTCGAAGACGCCTGCCACACGAACGTCGACTGCGCGCCACCCTCACAGACGAGCTCGACGCTGTTCTGCTGAGCAATCGACAGGTCGGTGATGGTCGCGGTGCCTGGGCACACCAGCACGCGCGAGTTCCGCAGGCCTCCGTTGGTGTCGACGTCGAGCCGACGTGCGCCGGTGGTGGGGCGAAAACCATCGCTGAACTCGTACACCGCGCCGACCGACGCGCCCTCGGCCCACACGCGAGTCGGCAGGCCCGTCATCGTCGTGGTGCGCAGCAACAACACGTCAGACATCGGCTCCGTCGACCACGTCTCGACGGTGCCCTCGTCGCCACTCGGCGCGCGCGTCGCGACCGCGAAGCGCAACCCGGCGTAGGTCTCTTCGACGAACGCGAAGTCGACCACCGGGCCCTTGCCCACGTCGATGAATGACGAGTCGCCGGGGAAGAACACGCGCGGCGCCTTGTCATTCATCACCAACCCGAAGGCGTTCCCCACCGAGGTGTCGGGCCGCGTCCACGTGAAGGGCACCACGTCTTGCACCGGGCCACCGGCGTCGATGGGCGTCGCGGTGTCCGTCACCAGCCAGAGCTGCTGCGCGTCGTCCAACACCAGAGACCAGGCGCCGACGGTCTCGACGTCGGTGATGGTGCCCGACCACGGCAGCACCTCGAGCGTCGAGAACATCGAGAGCGAATCGCCCTCCTGCACGCGCGCGAAGGTCTTGATGAGCGTGCCCGCGTCGCTCAGGCGCAGCACCGCCTTCTGCACCAGCAACACGCCGGCGTCGAAGAGCACGCTCGACGTCGGGCTCGCGTGCAGCCGCGTCGCCGCCGGAGTCAGCGGTGATTTCCATTCGAGCGCCGCGACACCGCCGGGCAAAGGGGGCGCTTGAACTTCCATCGAGAAGTCGATGCATCGACCTTCACTGCTGCAGCGCCAACCGCCCACGCAGTGCGCGTCGGTGCTGCACAGAAATGGGCCCGCCACCGACAGGTCACGACACACGCCGTCTTGCGCGCAGAACCAGTCGCGCGGGCACTGCGAGCCGTCGTCACACGCCAGGGCGCTGGGCTTCGCAGGATCGTGACAGCGCGCGTCTTTGCCGCAGAACCAGTCGGCGGTGCAGTCGGCGCTCGAGGCACAGTCGACAGCCACGCCCACCTCGGGGTCGTGACAATAATTGTCACTCAGGCACACCCACGGCGCGACGCAGTCTCGAGACGACTCGCAGCGGTACGCGCGCGGCTGGTTCAAGTCGACGCACGCGCTCAGCACCAACACCAACGGCCACGCGCGCTTCATGGAAAGACCCCCGCGAGGCCGAGCCCGTTGCCGGTGGGCACGAGCGCGATGGTGGCCGAGCTGCCGTCAGCCGGCATCAAGACGGCGCCCAGAATCAACGACGCGACGCCCGCACCGAGCGCCCCGACGGCGACCCAGCGCTGCGTCTCGAGGTTGCGCAGCTGCGCTTCGTAGCCCGCGCGCGTGCCGAGCAACCCCGGCGTGCCTGCGCCTGCGTCGAGCAACGTCGCGAGCTGTTGCTCTTGCGAGAGCCCGAGCGCGCCCCACACCAGCCCGAAGAGCGACGCCGCGGCGCCCACGCCGAGCAGCGTGTACGGCAACAACCGCGAGGGCGGCGGCGGCGACGGCGTGGCGGTCGCTTCGGCCACGGCGAAGGGCAGCATGGTGCGCAGCGCCTCCAGTGAGCGCGCGAGCCGCGTCGCGCGACCGAGCGGCTGGGCCTTCTGCGAATCGAGCGCGGTCAAGGTCAGCTGCCACGCGTCTCCGAGGCGGGCCAGCGAGCCGGTCATCACGAAGCGCGCGCCCAGCGCCCCGGAGATTTCAGCCATGCAGCTCTTCGACGCGTCGCTGCAGCCGAGCAGCTCACGTTGGCGCTCGAGGCCCATGAGCGACTGCAGGTCACGCGAGCTGAGCACGTCGAAGTAGCCGCGCGTCTGCACCTCGCTGGTGATGGCCTCGGTGAGGGGCGCGGTGAGCGAAGCCTCAACGCCTGCGCCCGCCGAGAGCTCGAGCACCACCAGCTTCGGCTTTTCAGCGGCGCTCAACGCCAGCGTCGCGACGAGGGAGAACCACATGGGGCGACCTCCGGGCGTTGATTAGAACGTGCAGTACCCGGCACCAAACACGACGGGGCATGCGGGAATGATTGCGCCCTGGTTGCAGCAATCCGACGCGGTGGAGCAACGCTCGTTGGTGCGCGCGCAGTAGCAGACGTTCGACGAGGCTCCGCCGTTGGGCGCGGGGCGGCAACTGTAGGGCGCCGCGCGCGTGCACTCAGCGGCGCTCGCGCAGGCGTCGAAGCAGCGGCCGGTGGCGTCGCTGAAGCCGTCGCTGCCACACGTGCCGTCGGGGCCGCACGCGGTGCCGTTCTTCACGCACAACCCTTCGCAGTAGCCGCCGCTGCCACCCAGGCACATGCCCGACTCGCACTGCGCGTTGTTGCCGCACGCCGCGCCGTACTTCGCGAGGCCCTTGTCTTTCGACTCGCAGCGCTTGCTCCACGGGTTGCAGCCGTAGTTCGAGCCGCCGCCGCGGTTGCAGTCGGCGTCGCTGCCACACAGCGGCGTGCACGTGCGCGGGCCTTCGTAAGCGTCGCTGGGGTTCTCGTGACACGCGTACGCCTGACGGCACGCGGTGGCGCCCGTGCCGCTGCACTGCTGGCGACAGAAGTTGCCGTATTGGTCCGTCGTGCACGCCGAACCCGCCGGGCAGCCGTACGAGACGCCGGCGTCGAGCGAGCAACCTCCCGCGCTGACGCACGCGCCCGACGGCCAGCCTGTCGCGGCTTCGGTGCGACAGCGCGACGACTGACACTGCAGGTCGGTGCTGCAGGCCTTGCCGATGCTGAGGTTGGTGCACGAGCCGTTCTGCGCGCACGAAGAGTCGGCGCAGTCCACGAGGCCGTTGCAGTTGTTGTCGCGCCCGTCGGTGCACGAGCTCTCGGTGCCCATGCCCACACAGTCCGGGTCTGCGCAGTCGGCCAGGCCGTCGCCGTCGTTGTCGGCCGAATCGGAGCAGTTGCTCTCGCTGCGACGACCGCCGCTGCACACGCAGCCGTTGCCGCACGCGCCGCCGTTGCAGTCGGCGTCTTCACAGTCGCGGTCGCCGTCGAGGTCGTTGTCGAGCCCGTCGTTGCACGCGGCCGCCTCGAGCGTCCCCGTGCCACAGAGGTTCGCCGCGCCGCTGCAGTCAGCCACGTCGGCGCAATCACGCAGGCCGTCGCCGTCGTTGTCGACGCCGTCGGTGCACGAGGTCTCTTTCTTCGCGCCGCTCTGACACACGCAGCCCGCGCCGCAGCTGGTGCCGTCGCAGTCAGGCCCGTCGAGGCAGTCCACCTTCGTATCGCCGTCGTTGTCGACGCCGTCGGTGCAGTTGGTCTCGAACTTCGTGAGGTTGCGGCATTCACAGCCGGTGCCGCACGACTTCGTGGCGCAGTCGGTGTCGGCGCAGTCGATGGCGGAGTCTCTGTCGTTGTCTTGCAGGTCGCTGCACGACGTCTCGGTGGGGCGCGCCTGGAGGCACGTGCAGCCGACGCCGCAGGACTGCATCGCACAGTCCATGTCGAGGCAGTCGGCGGGGCCGTCACCGTCGTTGTCGAAGCCGTCGTCACAGATGCCTTCGCCGCGATTTCCGCCGCGGCACGCGCAGCCCACGCCGCAGCTCATGCCTTCGCATTCAGAGTCGGCGCAGTCGGCTTTGGTGTCGCCGTCGTTGTCCTGCAGGTCTCCGCAGTTGGTCTCGCCGCGCACGCCCGCGTCGGTGCACGCGCAGCCGGTGCCGCACGACTGGCCGAGGCACTGCGAGTCTTTGCAGTCGATGGTGCCGTCGTTGTCGTTGTCGAGCGAGTCAGCGCAGAAGTCGGGCGCTTCGGCGCCGCCGTCTCCACAGTGCGCGGCGGTGCGACAGTCGATGGCGTCGGCACAGTCGACGAGCCCGTTGCCGTTGTCGTCGACGGAGTTGTCGCAGATTTCGTAGCGCGCGCAGTTCGCGTCGTTGGCGCACGCGGCGTCGTCACAGTCGGCCTTGCCGTTGCGGTCGTCGTCGATGCCGTTGCGGCAGTCCTCCATCACGCGCTGACATGACGCGTTCGAGAAGCACTCCGGGTCGAGGCAGTCGACCTTGCCGTCGTCGTTGTCGTCGATGCCGTTGGTGCACAACTCTTTCTTCGGCGGGTTGACGACCTCATTCGGAGGGCAGCCGGCGAGAGACACACAGAAGAAGCAGAGCGCTGTGAGGGAGCGAAGTTTCATGGGGTGTGCGGGGGGAAAGGACCCACTTCGTCGCACAAGTGCGCAGACATTTCACGTCCGGGGCGCCGAAGCCGAGGGTCACTGACAGCTCGCCGCGCTCCCGAACGTCGCGGGCGGAGACACCGCAGCCGTCGCGGCTCTGGTGCACGTCGCCACGTTGAAACGAATGCGCCCCACTGCACCGCCGCCACCACCAGAGCCATCACCGCCGTTGCTCCCGCCCAGGCCGTTGGCGGCCGCTGTCGTGCCCGCGCCGCCCGTGCCTCCGTTGCCACCATTCATGCTGAAGCTGTCACCACCGAGCGCGACCGCCGAGCCGTCGAGGCGGCCGGCTTCGCCATTCTCGCCTGCCGAGCCGCCGCTGCCTTCACCACCGCCGCCGCCGTTCGCTGTGATGCGCGCCGACGCCGAGAGCGACAGCACGTTCGCCTCGAGCAACACGCCGCCGCCGCTGCCGCCGCCGCCACCACCGCGGCCACTGGTCGCAGCGCCACGGCCACCACGCCCGGCCGCGCCGATGCGACCGGTGACGTCGAGCGAGCCCGCAACCGACAGCTGCACCGCGCCCCCGGCCTCGCCCGCGCTGCCGCCACCTGCCGACGAGCCGCCCGCGCACCCGGCGCGCAGCGGCGTCAGCGCTTCGTTTCCATTCGTCACGCCGCCAGCACCGCGACCTGACGCCGCGCCGCCGCCGACACCGCCGTCAGCGCCGAAGCCGCCACCACCGCCGCCCTTGTAGCCACCCCCCGAGCCCATGTCGGTGCCCGGGCCGCCGACGCCGCATGAAGCGCTCACGCCAGTGCCGTTGCGCGCGTCGATGTCGCCGGCGATGCCCGCGTCGCCGACGACGGCGAAGATGACGGGGCGAGCCCCCTCGAGCGTCAACGTCACGCCGACGTTCACCGTCAACGCGTCGACACGGAAGAGCACCGCACCACCGACCTCCGCACTCGGCGGCAGCGTCAACGAGCCCGCAGAGACCGTGGGGGGGAATGTGCTGGTGTCGATGGTCGCGTTGCTCGTCACCGTCAAGCTCGCGCCTGCGTCGGGCAGCTGCGCCTGGGTGAAGTTGCTGGGAATGAAGGGGAACAACGACGGCGGCACCACTTCGCACACGAAGCCGCCGACACACGTGCCCGGCGCTCCCATGCCTGCGTCACACGACGCGCCCGTCGTCGGAGCCCAGTTGCAGTCGCCCTGCACTGAACACGTGCTGTTCCACGCGTGACACGGCGTGGGAGGCATCGAGCAATCGCGCAGGTCTCCGGTGCAGCCGCCGTCACCATCGCAGCGGTCATTCAACGTGCAGTTGAGGCCGTCGTTGCAGCCCACGCCCGCGTCCATCGAGAGCAGCAGACACCCGCCGTCGAGCGACTCGAGACACCCTGCGCTGATTTGGCACTGATTCGGCGGTGCGCACGTCACCGGCTGCCCCAGGCACGCACCCACGGAGCAGCTGTCACCGGTGGTGCACTTGAGCCCGTCGTCACACGAGCCGTAGTTCAACTTCACGTAGCTGCACGTGCCGCCCGTGGGCTCACACACGCCGACCGGCGCCTCGCAGAACGCAGGTGAGTTGCACATCTCAGTGAAGGCCGGCGTACAGCCCGCATCATTCGGGGCGCACGTCTCCGACGACGTGCAGCGCGTGCCGTCGTCGCACGACAAGCCCAGACAGCTCGGGTCTTCACAGTCCTGAAGGCCGTTGTTGTCGTTGTCGAAGCCGTCGTTGCACATCGTCTCCAGCGCCTGCTGGCACACGCCCATGCCGCAGGTGCCGTTGCCCACACACAACATGCCGTCGCACAGCGGGCGCTGTGCACAGTCGGCGCGCGTGTCGCAGTCGTTGTCGATGCCGTCGCCGCAAAGCTCCTGCGCTGCGGGGTTCACGTCGCTGCGCGTGTCGTCGCAATCAGCACCGACGGGGTAACCATCTCCGTCGGCGTCGAGGCCCGCGTCAGTGCCCGCGTCGACCCCGGCATCGAGGCCCGCATCGAGCCCTGCGTCGACGCCCGCATCGGGCTCCGCAGGCCCCAGTGCGAGCCGCACGGTGCTCGTCGGAGAGGTGAATTCACCGTCGACGGCGTCGCTGCGCTCCAGCGGCACCGTGAGCTGCGTGCAGTCGTCATCGGCGTAGCCGACGGCCTGCGCGGTCACCAACGAGCGCATCTGTTGAGGCAACACGGCGATGCGCAGCGGCGACGTCTTGCCCGCCAACACGATGGGCTCGCTCTCACGGGTCAGGGTGCCGTCGGTGACGATGACCTTCACGCAGCGGCTGGCGAGCCCCGGCTTCAACTCGACCTCGACGCGCAGCGCGCCGGTGGCGATGGGGTTGCTCGAGCAGGAGGCGAACGCGCCGAGCAACGACAACACCACGAGACGACGTGAAGCACGCATGGGCCCGCGAGTTTCCCACGCTTCGCAGGTGGTGGAAATTGAGCGGCCACCTCGAAATGTCGATTCGCCGCGGCGATTTTCGGCGTGTATTCGAAGCGCTGGAGCAGCCCCCTTCAACCTGGAGCAGTCATGCGAGTGATGGTCATCGTCAAGGCGAGCAACGAGTCAGAGACCGGCGCAGTCCCGACGGAGAAAGACCTGCTGGAGATGGGCGCATTCAACGACGAGCTGGTGAAGGCCGGCGTGATGGTGTCGGGCGAAGGGCTGCACCCGTCGAAGCGCGGCGCGCGCGTTCAATACGCAGGCGGCGCGCGCACCGTCATCGACGGCCCGTTCGCCGAGACGAAGACGCTGGTCGCCGGGTTCTGGCTGCTGCAGGTCAAGACGTTCGAAGAGGCGGTGGAGTGGCTCAAGCGCGCGCCCTTCAAAGACGGTGAAGTCGAGCTGCGCCCGGTGTTCGAGGCCGCTGACTTCGGCGCCGCATACACGCCCGAAGTTCGCGCGCAGGAAGACGCGCAGCGCGCAGCCATCGAGCAACAGCACGGCAAGCGTTGATCACTTGAGCGGTCGGCGAGGCGCGTCTTGCCGGGCGTACTCGTTCAACCGGGGCGTCGCCTCCGTCGACGGCCGTGGTCGCCCGACGAGCCGGTGAAGCACCCACCGCAACACGAAGACCACGCCCACCGCGCCAACCATGAAAATCGTCAGCTTCGCGCCGTCACCCATGCCGCGAAGTTAGCCCGTCACCCCGCATTGCGCGCCATCGGGTACGGCACGAACACCACGTCGGTGAAGCCCGCCGTCATCAACAACGCGCGCACCTGACGCTCGGCCGACGCGCGCGCCCTTTCATTCAGGCGAACGTCGGCCTCCACCTCGCGCTCGAACGCCTCCTTCGCCAGCTCGAACAACTTCGCCGTCTGCGCCGAGTCGAGGTTGGAGTCGATGATTTCTGTCTCTTCGGGCCGCAGCGACACCTGCGCCTTCAACGGCGGCAACGCGACCTCGACGCGCGCGCCCTTCACGCGCAGCTGCTCGGCCGTCAGCTTCGACACGTCCAACCCCAGGCTCACGTCGGCGAACACCAGCGCCCGGCCCGCCTTCGCGTTGATGGATTGCTTGATGAAGTTGAAAACATCGCCCCACACCGTCGCGGCGGGCGCCGGCTCCGGCGCGAAAGACACGCGCTTGTACAACCGCACCTCCAACGTCTCGAGGCGCGCGACCTCCCGAATGCGCTCGACCAACGCCGGCGGGTCAGGCGGCCGCAGAGCCGACGCGCGCTGCAGCTGCGTCGCCACGCCGAAGCCGACGCCTGCGGCCAGCGCCACCACACCGATTCGCACCAGCCATCGCATGCGCGAAGCCTCTCACGTCTGAATGACTCGCCGTAACATGCGTCACCTGCTGCACCTCTTCACGAAAGGCACGTCATGAACCGCACGCTCACGTTGCTCGCCCTGCTCTCGCTGCCTGCCTTCGCACAGCCCGCGCCCGCGCCTGACGCGCCGCCCACGGAAGGCGCGTCGACGGCGACGAAGAAGGGCTCCGGCACGAAGAAAGAAAAGCCAGCCACGGAGACGACCGACGCGCCGCCGCCCGCCCCGGCCGAAAAGAAATAGTCAGCGCTTGAAGCCGAAGCCGCCGTCGGCCGCGAAGGTGTTGGTGAAGGTCAGCGCTTGCGAAGGCGCCGCCAACAGCTCGATGCGGTCGACGCGCTTCAGGTCGAGGCCCCCGGCGGTCAGCACCCACGTCGCGCTTCCCTGCAGCGGAATGTCGAGAGAAACCGTGCTGCCACCGACCAACCGCTGACCGACCCCGGGCGTGTAGCGCGCGAACGTGCCGCCGGGGCCGCACAGCTGCACCGTCAAGCTGCGCAGCGTGCCGTCATCCTGGTTCCACGGGCCACCGCCGACGCCGATGTTCGTCACCGTCAGGTGCAGCGTGGGGTTCTCGCTCAAGTCCCACCACTGGCCTGCGGGCGCGTCGGCGTGCAGCACGTGCAGACCTTTGTAGTCCTCCACCATTTGAAACGCGGAGTTGAGCCGGCCGTTGGTGCCAATCCACGCGGGGCGCAGCCAGGACATCGACTCGGTGCCGCCGGTGCGCAGGCAGCCGGGCGGCGTCCACGAGCCGGCGTCGTTGAGGATGAAGGCGCCCATCACCACGCCCGCGGCCGTCGTCACGTCGGCGGGGCCACCACAGCCGGGCTGGTTGTCGACGCCGCCGTTGCAGTCGTTGTCGAGGTTGTCGCCGCACACGTCGGTCGACGGGAGGCTGCGCGGCACACAGCGGCGCTCATAGCGCGCGTCGACCGCCGAGTAGACGCACTGCCAGCCGCCGGCCGCGCAGACACCGAGGCCCGTGGTGGTGCAGTCGAAGCGCGCGGGGTCGTTGGTGCCGGGGTTCTCGACGTCGACGAAGGGCGCGTCGTCGAGCTGGCCATTGCAGTTGTCGTCGCGTTGATTGCAACGCTCCGGGGCGCCCGGGTACACGTCATTCAACGCGTCGTCGCAGTCGCCGGCCTGAGAGACGTAGCCGTCGGGCTGCACGCACGCGAGGAGCACGCAGCTGGCTTCTTTGCAACCGAAGCCGTCGCCGTCGCCGTCGCGGTACCACGTGAAGTTCAGCAGCCCGTCGTCGATGACGCCGTCGCAGTCGTCGTCTTTCGCGTTGCAGCGCTCGCTGGCGCGGGGGCCGACGGTGTCGTCGGCGTCGTTGCAGTCACCGCCGAGATCCACCCAGCCGCCGAGCTGCGGCTCGCGGCAGAACGGGCGCCCTGAATCCGACCAGCCCACGCCGTCACCGTCGGCGTCGTTGAAGTATGTCGTCGGCGCGCCGCCATCGGGGCACGCGCCGCTCACCGGCAACGTGGGGCACGCAGGTGACGAGCCCGGCTTGCAGCACACGCCATCGTCGCACGTGAAGCCGTCGGGGCACGCGCTGTCGACGCACGCCCACGGGCCTTCGGACTTCCAGCCGGTGAAGCAGCCGCTCACCACCACACACGTCAACAACAGCAGCGCGCGCATCACGGGCCGAACCCCAGCGTGTTGAAGGTGACGTTGAAGCTGCTGTTGTTGAAGAGCAGCAATTCGACGCGCTTTACGCGCGCGGTGTCGAAGCCTGAACCTGCGCCCACCACCCAGCTGCTGCCCGACGGGCGGCTCAGCGAGAGGTTGCTCGAGAACGAGGTGACGCCGTCGAACAGCCCGTCGGAGCCCGCGCGCCGCACGTAGCGGATGAACTGGTCTGCCTGGCTGCCGCACAGGTACACCACCGGGTCGCGCACGGCGTCGTTGGCGCCCCACGTGGCAGTGCTGGTGCCGAAGTCCATCCGCAGCTCGGCGTCGAGGCGGCTCAGGTCCCACACGCCGCCGTCGGCCTTGGCGAAGCTGTACACGTGGTAGTTGCCGGCCGCCGAGCCCGTCCACGCGCGGTTGCCGTTGGCCAGCGTCTCGGCGGCCGCGACGAAGGGCGTCTGGCAGCTGGTGGCGATGTTGGCCGCCGTCGAGAGGTAGCCCGCCGAGAAGACGAGGTCTGGCGCGGTGAAGACGTTCGCCGGGCCGCCGCACTCGGGCTGCTCGTCGCTGGCGCCGTCACAGTCGTTGTCGAGGCCGTCGCAGATTTCAGTCGCGGGGTCGAAGCGCTTCACGCACAGGCGCTGCACCGTCTGCCCGTTGCTCACGCATTGAAACGTGCCCACGCGGCACTCGCCCAGCGCGCCGGGCACCAGGCACGGGAAGTTCTGCGAGCCGTTGTTGTCGGTGTCGGCAAACGAGGTCTCGCTGACGTCAGAGTCGTCGTTGCAGTTGTCGTCGACGTTGTTGCAGAGCTCCGGCGCACCGGGGCGCTTGCCCGGGTCGAAGGGCGCGCAGTCGCCGCCCACCGCCACGTACCCCGGCGGGGCGACGCACGCGGCCACCCGCGCGTTGTCGTCACCGGCGAGGTCTCCGTCGTCGTCGCGGTAGAACGTGGTGTTCGACAGCCCTTCGTCGATGACGCCGTCGCAGTTGTCGTCGAGGCCGTTGCACTGCTCGAGCGCGCGGCTGTGCAAGTCGGCGCGCGTGTCGTCGCAGTCGCCGGCCGAGAGCACCCATTGACCTCCGCGCGGGGCGCGACAGAAGCGGCGTGGGACCTTCTCGTTGCCGTCTCCGTCGCCGTCGGCGTCGAAGAAGAAAACGTCAGGTTCGCGACCCGACGGGCACCTGTTGTCATGCGGCAAGGTGGAGCACGCGGGCGTTCCACCGGGCACGCAGCACACACCTTCGTCGCACGAGAAGCCCTCGGGGCACACGTCGCCCGCGCTGCAGGCCCAGGGGCCGCCCAACTGCCAACCGGTGAAGCAGCCGCTCGTGCCGAGCAGCGCGAGCGCGATGAAAAGAGAACGCATCAGTCCGTCAACGCGTCGATGAGGAAGAGCACCACGCCCGTCGCCGCCAGCCCGCTGCCCACGCCGACCATCACGTTGCCGGTGGTGGCGTACGACTCTGATTCGGCCTGGCGACGCTGCACCTCGGTCAACGGCGCGCAGTCGCGCACGTCACCCGAGCACGACGACAAGCCCGCGGCCGTCCCGCGCCCGGCAGCCCCGGCGATGAGCCCACCCGCCAACACCGCCGCGCCCGCCACGAAGGTGCCGTAGCTGACGCCGCGCAGCGCGCTCATCGACTTCGGGGCCTTGCCGGAAATCGCCTCTTCAGGCGACTGCGCTTCGACCTTCACACGGCTGCCTTCGGCCACCTCGAGGCGCTGCAGCACGGCGTGCCCTTCTGAAAACACCACGTCGACCTGATGCACGCCGGCGGGCACGGCGAAGACCTCACCGGCCCTGGCGGTGGCGAGGCGCCCGTCGACCTTCACCACGGTGCCGGGCTCGACCTGCAGGCGCAGCCCGCCGAAGCCTTTGCGCGCCCACGCGGGCAACAGCGCTTCGAGCGCGGGCTTCACGGCCTCGCCGAAGCCGTCGACGGTGCCTTCACCGCGCTTGGCGCCGACTTTTTCTCCGTCAATCCACAGCTGCACTTCGACGGCGACGCGCTCGCCGCTCTTGTCGAGCGCGCGCAGCTCGAGCAGCACCACTCCGGCGGCGCTCACCGAGCTCGCGAGCTGCGCTGCGCAGTCGTCACCGCAGCGCTTCGGCGCGCCCTTCTTGAAAGCGGGGCCTTCACCGACGGCCAGCGAGCTGACCTGCTTGAGCGCGGCCTCGGTGGCGCGCTGCACGCGGCGCACGGAGCCATCGGAGACACCCGTGGCGTCCAACACGGCGCTGACCAGCGCCTGCGCATGCACGACGGTGGGCGCGAGACAGAGAGCAAGGAGGAGGCGAAGCACGGACCTCCTCGTCTACTACAGGTCGGCGTCCCTGAAGCTCCGTCGCGCGACGTCGAAAAAGTCCGCTCAGCGAGAGTTTTCGACGTCGCGTGCAGCGCCAGCGCCGAGACCGAAGCGAAAGGAGGTGCCTACGGCCCACAAGCCGGCGTGAAAGACACCTCCACGCGGTCGCGCGTCAACGCGGCCAGGTCGACGAAGGTGCCGTCGAACGTCCACTCGTCGAGCGACAAAGTGCGGCTGCCCACGGCCACCGCCAGCGACTGAGCAACCGCCGGTGACTGAAGCCAGAAGTGACTGCGCAGCCCGCGCGCGTCGAGCACCACCTGCTGCACCGCGGCCGACCAGTCGGCGTCACACACCGGCGTCACCTGCCCGCCGCTCGACGCCGCCAACAAGTCGGGAGAGTCACCGGCCACCGTGCCGCAGTCAGCCCGACCTTCGACCGGCCCGATGAAGTGCAGGCGCAGCTCGAGCCGGCGCAGCGCTTCAACTTCGCCGGGCGGCGCGAGCTCCGCGAGGCCCGACACGCACAGCACCGTCAACGACGCGCCGTCGCGCAGGAAGCCCCCATTGACGCCTGTGTCCGTGCCAAACGGCGCCGACAACGCCGCGCGCACCGCGCCCAGACAGCTCGAGCCGGCCGTCGTCCCGGGCCGCAGCAGAAACTCGAGCAGCCGCGAATCGGAGCCATCGGAGGGCGTCAGCCAACGCGTCGCGCCGCTGCGCAGCAACGGGCCACCGTCGTCGTTGCCGTGGACCACCCCCAGGCGGAAATCGAGCCCCGACGCGGCGAGCTGCGAATACAGCGTCGAGAGCTGCGTGCGCGCCCGCGAGAGAAACGGCGCCATCGCCGGGCCGCGGTCGAAGACCAGCAAGACGTCGGCCTTGTCGCTCGACGGCGCGAAGACACGGCTCGCGCGCCCGGGCTTCGTCTCGGCGCTCACCGGCAACACCAGCAGCTGCGACGAGGTGCCGGCATTCACGCGGAAGCGCAGCGTGCTTATGGCCCGGCCTTCCTGCGCGTCGGGCACGCGCGTCACCACCGCTTCGACAACTTCACCCGGCGCCACCACGCGCGGCAGCGACAGCTCGGACGACACTGAGAACGCAGCGCTCGTGACGACCACCGACGACAGCGTCACCGGCTGCGGGCAGGCGTTGATGACGGTGACGAGCTGACTGTTCGCGCCACACGACGGCGGCTGCACGCCGAAGTCGACGCCTGGCAGCTGCGGCACCAGGCACGGCGTCGCCACGGAGACCCACAGCGCCACGCTGGGCGGCTGCGGCGAGTTCACGTTGAGCTTCAACGCGTCGCTCAGGAAGACGGGGCCGGCGACCTCGGGCCGCGCGCGCACGGTGAGGAAGAGGCTCTCGCCCGGCGACACCGTGCGCGGCCACGTCGGCGCGTCGACGAGCTTGAACGCGGTGACGCCCAGCGCTTCGTATGACGCCCCTTCGACGACACACGCCGCGTCTCCGATGTTGGTGAAGCGCAGCGGCAGGTCGCGCGTGCGCAGCGCCTCGAGCGAGCCGAAGTCGAGCTCGCCGGGCACCGAGAAGCGACAGAGCGGCTGCGGCACCACGTCGGCGCGCGCGCGCACGGTGAGCTCCGGCTGCCCGGGTGACGCCGTGCGCAGCGTAATGAGCCACTCGCGGCGCCCCGGCGTGGTGGTGGCGAAGTGCAGCGGCAGGTCGACCGCGCGGCCCGGCGCGATGCCCATGGACGGGTCGAAGCCCGGCACGCCGCCCACGCACTGGCCGACGCCATCGAGCGCGCCGAGGCACAGCTCTTCGACAGGGCTCGCGAACCACGGCGCTGCGTTGGACGCGAACTGCAGCCAGCGGTCGCCCACGTTCTCGAGGTGCACGCTTTGCGACGCGCGCGTCACCACCCCTTCGAAGAGCGGCAAGCGACCGAAGTCGACCACCGCGGGCGTCAGCTCCTGCAGCGCGCCGACGCCGAAGCCCTCCATGGTGAAGTGCGCCAACACCGGCAGCGTCGTGGCCTGAAACGAGACGCGCGCGAGGTACGGGCCGTTGCGCGTGGGCGTGAAGTGAATGGGCACGTCACGAAAGCCACCGACGGGCACCGGCAGCTCGGCGCCGTCGCCGACCGAGAACCCTTCACCTTCGACCGACAGCTGCGAGATGGCGGCGGGCACCTGGCCCACGTTCAAGAAGCGCGCGAAGTGTGTGGCGGTGGAGTGCCGTTCGACGTCTCCAAAGTCTCCGTCGAAGACGAGCACCAGCTGCCCTGCACCCGCGTCTGGCGCCACGCTGGCGTCGGGCAGCGCTTCCATGGGCTGACACGCCACGAAGAGACTGCACAGAGAGCCGAGCCACGCGCGCCGCATCGCGTCGCAAACCCTAGCGTCTCTCACAGATGAATACTGGTGACGGCGCGCTGCGGTGTGGTTGGGTTCCGCGCATGTCGCAACCCTTGCTTCCCCGCATCGACGCGTGCGCAGACGTCATTCGTAAGAAGGCGCCCGGCTTCACGCCGAAACTCGGCATCATTCTCGGCAGCGGCCTCGGCGCGTTTGCTGATCAACTCGAGCGCCCGGTGTCCATCGACTACCGCGAGCTGCCCGACTTCCCCACCTCGTCGGTGCACGGCCACGCGGGTCGGCTGGTGCTGGGCTACCGCGGTGACGTGCCCGTCGTCGCCATGCAGGGCCGCGTGCACTTCTACGAAGGCTACGCGCCGTGGCAGGTCGCGTTCCCCGCGCGCGTGCTGTGCCGCCTGGGCGTCAAGCACCTCACCATCACCAACGCGGCTGGAGGCATCAACCTCGGCTTCAACGTCGGCGACCTGATGGCGATTACGGACCACCTGAACCTTGCGGGCTACAACCCGCTCGTCGGCCCCAATGAAGACGCGCTGGGCCCGCGCTTCCCCGACATGACGCACGCGTATGACCCGGCGGCGCTCAAGGTGCTGCGCGCGGCGGCCCACGCGACGGGCGTGAACCTGCGTGAAGGCGTGTACGTGAGCCTCTCGGGCCCGACGTACGAGACGCCGGCAGAAATTCGCATGCTGCGCACGCTGGGCGGCGACGCGGTCGGCATGTCGACGGTGCCAGAAGTCATCGTCGCCTCGCACATGGGCGTGAAGGTCACCGGCATCTCGTGCATCACCAACCTCGCGTCGGGCATCAGCAGCCAGAAGCTCTCGCACGACGAAGTGTCGGAGACGGCGAACCGCGTGAAAGACACGTTCACCCGCCTGCTCGGGCGCTTTCTCGACGACGTGGCCGGAGCGGTCTGATTTCTTCTGCCGCCACATGGCCGACAAGAAGCGGAAGGTAGACGACGAGCGCCGCGACAGCCCGCGCGTGCCGATGAAGTTCCTGGTGCGCGACGTGGGCCTGCGCGACGGCGACTGGGAAGAGCGCGAAGGCGACCTCTCGCTCGGCGGTATTTCGTGGAAGGGCAAGACCGCGCCGCACGGCACCGAGGTCGAGGTGCGCTTCCGGTTGCCGCTGGTGCCCAAAGAGGTGCGCGCGCGCGGTGAAATTCTGCGCGTGAAGGCCGCGGGCGTGGGCATCGACTTTCACCTGCGCTTCACGGAGCTCGACGTGCGCGCCGAGCTGGCGATTGCGCGGTACCTCGACGAGTGGCTCGCGAAGTCGAAGTGACGCGGTGAGCAGCCCCTGACACACCGCTGACAGCGCGCCGGGAGACCTTGGGTGCACGCGACGGAATGAACCTTCGCGCACACACCGGAGTCACCATGGAACGCGCAATCAACTGGTTCGAACTTTTCGTCACCGACCTGCCGCGGGCACAGAAGTTCTACGAGCAGGCGTTGGGCATCACGCTCAAGACGCAGGACTTCATGGGCGAGCCCCACGCGCTCTTCGCGGGCGGCGCGCTCGTGCTGCGCAAGGGCCGCGCGCCGAGCACCGAGGGCAGCGTGGTGTACATGAACTGCAACGGGAAGCTCGACGCGGTGCTCGCTCGCATCGAGCAGGCGGGCGGGCGCGTGGTGCTGCCGAAGACCAGCATCGGGCCGCAGGGCTTCACGGCGATGATGCTCGACTCTGAAGGCAATCAGGTCGGCCTCCACGAAGCGCTGGGCTGACTAACGCTGCAGCAGTTCGCGCTCGACTTCACGCGCGTCGAAGCCCGGCGTCGAGAGCGCCTCGAGCGTGTTGCCTTCGCGCAACAGCGCTTCGACGACGAGCTGGTACTTCAAGTACAGCCCTGACTTCTCGGGAGCGAGCGCCTCGTCGCCCGCACGGAGCGCGGCGCGCATGGCCTCGAAGTCGAACGCGCCTGCTTTGCCGATGAAGTCGGCGATGCCTTCCTGCTGCCACGGCTCGAGGCGCTGGTAGCCGATGCGCCCGAGCCTTCGGGCCATCGCGGTGTGCGTCACTTCGTGCGCCAGGTAGTACGTCAACGTGCGCTCGCCGGGCACGTCGGTGCCGAGCGGGCTCACCAACCGGTCCCGCTCGATGACCGACGGGCGCACGAAGATGTTGCCGGTGACACCGACGAGCGAGACCGCGCCGACGTCGGGCGCCCACGGCACGAAGAACGCGAAGAGCCCCGGCGTGTCACACAGAAAGACGTCGTACGTGTCGGCGCGCTCGAACGCGGGCGACTGACGCACGCGCGCCTGCACCCGCTGCAGCAGCCCGGTGGCTTCGGGCGGCAGCGGCGTACGCGAATGCAGCACCAGGTTCTCGACGCGGAGTGAATGCGCGAACACCAGCGAAGGCGTGAGCGCCACCGCCGCATAGGCGAGGAGGACAGCGAGCGGTCCTGTCAGCAGTCGTCGGAGCCTCATTGCGGTGCTCCACGTTCGGCTCCGCTGATGATTGCGCGCGAGTCTCAGGTCCCCGAGAGCTGCAGCACGGCGAGGTCGACCTCCGCCTCCGTCGTCGCGCGGCCCAGTGACAACCGCACCGCGCCCAACGCGGCCTGCGGCGCAAAGCCCATCTCCACCAGCACCTGTGGCGGCGTCTCGTGCCCGTCGTGACACGCCGACCCCGTCGACGCGGCGATGCCCGGCGCGCGCGCCAGCACCTGCGAGCCGCTCTCACCGGGAAACACGGCGTAGACCGTGTTCGGCAACCGCGCCGCGCGTTCACCCGCAATCAACACGCCGGGCACGCGCTGCTTGAGCCCGTGAATCAACCGCTCGCGCAACCTCAGCAACCGCGCCGACAGCGCCGCCAGGTCTCGCTTCGCCGCGACGCACGCCGCGCCGAAGCCCACGATGGACGCGACGTTCTCGGTGCCCGCACGCAGCCCGCGCTCGTGACCTGCGCCCAGCTGCTGCGCCGCCACCGTCACGCCGCTGCGCACCACCAACGCGCCGACGCCCTTGGGCCCGTACAACTTGTGCGCCGCGAGCGTCAGCAAGTCGAAGCCGTCTTCGCGCAGCGACAGCGGCACCTTCCCCGCCGACTGCGACGCGTCGACATGCAGCAACACGCCGTTGCCGCGCGCCAACACCGACAACGCCGGCAGCGGCTGCAGCACGCCCGTTTCATTGTGCGCGTGAAGCACCGAGAGCCACCGCGGCTTCGCTTCGAGCGCGGCGCGCACTTCGTCGGGCCGCAGCACGCCGTGCGCGTCGACGCCGAGTCGCGCCACGCGCGCGCCAGCGAGCTCGAGCGCCGTCACCACCTTCGCCGTCGCCGGGTGTTCGACGCGCGTCGTCACCACGTACGAGTTCGCCTCGCTCAAGGTGCCGCGCAGCGCGAGCGCCGTCGCCTCGGTGCCGCCGGAGGTGAAGAGCACGTCTGGCGACTGCGCTTCGACCAGCGAGGCCACCTGCGCGCGCGCCGTCTCGACGGCGGCCTTCGCCACGCGCCCGAAGGCGTGCGCCGAAGACGGGTTTCCGAAGTGCGTGGTGAGATACGGGAGCATCGCCTCCACCACCTCAGGCAGCAGCGGCGTGGTGGCGTTGTGGTCGAGGTACGCCAGCGTCACCGAGGCTCGCCGAACTTGCTGTTGATGAGCGCCGCGATTTCTCCGAGGCACTCCTTCGCCTTGTCGCCGGAGCACCGCACCTTCACCTGCATGCCCTGCGCGGCCGCCAGCATCAGCACGCCCATGATGGACTTGCCGTTGACTGACTGGCCTTCGCACTCGACCTCGACCTCGCAGGTGTAGCGGTTGGCGGCCTTCACGAGCTGCGCCGCCGCGCGGGCGTGCAGGCCCAGCGCGTTGATGATGGTGTATTCCGCCTCGACCTTTTCCACGTTCACCTCACGAGAAATGTATCACCACAGCGCGCCGGCCAGCCCTGCGAGCGCCGCCGTGCCGTACAACACCGCCAGCGGCGGAACATTGCGCTCGACGAGCAACACCCCGAGCACGCCGAGCCCGAAGCACGCGCCCGACACGTAGAGCCCGGAGTCGGAGCCGGCGAGCGCGCCGAAGCGCAGCGCGACCCACACGCCCATGCCCGAGGCCGCAGCCGCCGCGATGCTGCGCAGCCGGTTGCTCCACGTGGGCACCTTCAAGTCACGCAGCCGCGCCACCACGCCCGAGCCCAGGCGGTAGCCGACGACGAAGAGCCACGCGCGCGCCGCCAGGTGCACGAGGTTGTACGCGCCGACGAAGGCCAACGGCGCCCAGATGCCCATGAGCGGAATCAGCGCCACCCCGACCGCGCCGGTCGCCGGGCGCAGCGAGAGCCAGAAGAAGCCGTCACCCAGCGCCGCGAGCGGGCCCATCAACGTCGACTTGAAGCGCGCGATGTCTTCAGCGGAGCCTTCGCCGCGCGCGAGCCGCACCTCGTAGAAGAGGATGCCGCCGACCAGCGCCGCCGCCGCGTAGGGGTGCGTGTTGAAGGGCGTGAGGTGTCGCCGCACGGCCGCGTGGCGCGAGGCCTCGTCGGCGTAGAGGTGCGGCCACGCCGGCGCGAGCGCGTAGAGCAGGCCCAGCGTCTGCATCGCCTCGGGTGAGAAGCCCGCTTGAATGAAGAGCGAGCGCACGGCGATGCGCAGCAGCGTGACGAAGGGCAGCGTCACGACACGGACCTCGTGGCGAACATCACCACGGCGGTGACGACGGCGGTGCCCAACGCAATCAACCGGCGCTGCGGCGCGTGGCTGCCGCGCACCGCAATCGCCGCCGCCGCCACGCCCATCGCCGGGTAGGACCACGCCAACCCGCGCAGCAGCCGCACCGGCAGGTGCTCCAGCACCACGCCGAGCGTCGGGCCCGCCGCCGCCGCCGCCGCGCACAGCAGCCCGTAGAAGAAGAACTGCGGCCACATCGCGCGCAGGTTCTGTCGCCCCGCCTTCGCCAGGTTCCCCGCGTCCGCCGCCGTCAGCGCGCGCCCGAAATATTTCCGCGCGCGCTCATCGAGCCGGTGCTCCAGCCGCTGCCCCGCGCGACCGAACGGCGCACACACCAGAATCGCCAGCGCCCACATCGCCGGCGTCGCGTCGCTCCCCGAAGCGCGCCCCATCGCCGCCGCCATCGCCGCGCCTGCAATCGCCGGCAACGTGTCGTGGTCCGGGTGCGCTCCGCCCAGCGACGCGCCGCCCAGGTGCAGCAGCTCGAAGACGAGGCCCACGTACAGCCCGGCCCACGCGTCACCCAGCAACAGCCCCATCACCGTGCCGGCCACCAACGGCCGCGAGACCATGGCCTGCAAGAAGGCCCGGCGCTCGAGCGCCATGAGCCCTCCCCACAACGCTGTCACCAGCAGCTGTGCCCACGTCACGCGTCACCCATTCTCATGCGGTGGAAACGCACGCCACTCTCTGCGCTGCGCAGCCGACGTCACGCTTCCTTCTCATCAGGTAGGAAAGCACCCGACGTTGTGCGGCGGTGTATTCACGAACGTCAGGCCGATGGTACACGCGGGCTTCAACCCAGTGTGGCGGGAGGCCGATCGCCACCTCACCTTTGGTCGACTTCATGACGAATCGTCTCACGCGGAGCTTTTTCTTCGCTGCGGCCCTGGCCCTCGTGGCCTGCGGACCCAGCCCCAGGAAGTGCACCACCAACTCCGACTGCACCGTCGGCCAGAGCTGCGATGTGATGTCGGGGCTGTGCGGGCCGGCGAACGTCGGTGGCGGCACGGCAGCGACCGGCGGCGGCAGCGGAGGCGGCAACACCGGCGGCGGCTCCACGGGTGGCGGTATCGGCACCGGCGGCGGCTCGACCGTCTCGAACGGCGGCGACACCTGCGCGATGGCGGTGCTCGTCACCGGCGACGTGAGGGGCGAGACGACCGGCTCGACCAACAACTACAACCCGCCCGAAGACTGCACCGGCGGCCCGAACCCCGGCGTCGACACCGTGTACCGCGTGAACGTGCCCGCGGGTCAGCGCATCTCGGTGCGCGGCGGCGGCACCACCACCACGCCGAACTTCTACGACCTCTCGCTGTACCTCGTGCCTTCTCCGGCCTCGAACTGTGACGCCGTCGAAGCCGACGGTGGCTCGGCCATCGCGTGCCTCTCGGGCTCCGACGACCCTGACGCGGTCGACGCCATCGAGTCGGCCACGTGGTTCAACGGCACCGGCGCGGCGACTGAGGTCTTCGTCGTCGTCGACTCGTTCTTCGCCACGACGAACAACAACCCCGACGGCGGCCAGGGCATCGCCAGCGAAGGCGCCTTCGCGCTCGAAGTGGAGGTCGCGACGCCCGGCACCAACGGCGACCGCTGCGAGACCGCGGTGACGTTGACGCCCGGCACGCCCCTCACCAACCAGGACCTCGCCAACTTCGGCAACGACTACCAGCCGGGCGCGAATGACAACTGCCCCGGCAAGGGCTCGAACGACGCCACGTACAAAATCGACGTGCCCGCGGGCCAGGTGCTGCGCGTGACGGCGACGCCCTCGGCGAGCCTCGACCTGACGCTCGGCCTCTCGGAGACGGCGGCGGAGTGCGGCGCCGTGTGCGTGAGCGGCGCCGACAGCGGCGGCGAAGGTGATGCTGAACAGCTCCTGTGGAAGAACACGGGCGCGGCGACGGCCACGGTCTTCGTGGTGGTCGACGGCAACCGCGTCACCACCGGCACGTTCGAGCTCTCGGCGACGGTGACGCCGCCTCCCGCTGACGACACGTGCGACATGCCGACGCAGCTGACGTCGGGCGTGGCGCTGACGGGCCAGACGCTCGACGGCTACAGCAACGACTTCGACAGCGTGGGCACCGACTGCGGCTTCGAGGGCGGCGGCGACCGCGCGTACACCATCACCGTGCCGGCCGGAGACCGCCTGGTCGTCACCGTCGACGTCGACGGCGCGACCAGCGACCTCGACTCGGTCATCAACCTCGTGGAAGGCGCGGGCGCCTGTGGCACCGCGTGCCTCGCGGTGGCCGATGACGGCTTCCCGGGCGACAGCGAGACGCTCACGTTCGTGAACCGCTCGGGCTCGGCGCAGCAGTACGTCATCGTCATCGACGCGTGGTCGGGCGGCGGTGAATTCACCCTGACGGCGACCGTCGCCACGCCTGCGGCCGACGACGTGTGCCAGGGCGCGACGGCGCTGACCACCTCGCTCACCGCGCAGACCACGGCGAACTACACGGGTGACTACGGCTTCGGCGAAGGCTGCGCGACCAGCGGCTACCTCGGGCCTGACCGCGTGTACTCGGTGGCGGTGCCGACGGGCGTGCGTGGCGTGGTGACGGTGACGCCGACCTTGCTCGCTGACGGCGGCGCGAACTTCGCGCCCAGCATCAGCCTCGTCGAAGGCGTCGCGGCCAACTGCGAAGTGATGCCGCGCGTCTGCCAGAGCAGCACGGCGAGCGCGTTCAGCGCGCGTTCGGCGCGCTACTACAACGTGGGTGCGCAGCCGGCGAACGTCTACGCCATCGTCGACTCGTCGAACGCGGCGGGCGGCACGTTCGACATCGCCTTCACCAGCGAGACGCCTCCGGCGAACGACACGTGCACCACCACCACCGAGCTGCTCGACGGCGGCCCGCAGTCGGGCACGCTCGTGGGCTTCGAGTCTGACTACGGCAACTCGCCGGCGGCCTCGAACTGCATCGCGTACAACGGCCCCGAGCGCCTGTACCGGGTCTCGTTGCCGAACAACCAGCGCGTGTCGGTGACGGTCACGCCGTTCGCTGGCGACGCCGGCATCGACACGGTCATCAACTTCATCCCCGTGGCCGCAGCGGTGTGCGAGTCGACCTCGACGCGCACGTGCGCGTACGGTGCTGATCAGACCGTGCAGGGCCTGCCGGAGACGGCGACGTACGCCAACACCAGCGGCGCGACGGCCGACGTCTTCGTGGCGGTGGCCGACTGGCGCGCGACGTCACCAGACCTCACGTACTCGCTGACCCACACGTTCAGCGCGGTGCCGGCCGGTGAGTCGTGCAGCAACGCGGTGCCGCTGACGGCGGGCACGCTCGCGGGTCAGACGGTCGCGGGCAACAGCTCCGACGTGTACTTCGGCGCGGCGGTCACCGGCTGCATCAACACCTCGGGCGTGCCTGACGCGGTGTACTCCATCACCCTGGCGGCGGGGCAGCGCCTCACGGCGACGGCGACGCCCACCGACACGGGGGCGATGACGGGCCCGAACCTGGCGCTCAACCTGTTCGACGCGCCGTCGTGCACGGTGGCGACCTCGTGTGCAGCGAGCGCGAACGTCGGGGCTCGCGGCGCGGCCGAGACGGTGACGTTCACGAACAGCGGCGCAGCGCCCCGCGCGTTGATGCTGCAGGTCGCCGGCATTCCCGGCGCGGAGTACTCGTTGAACGTGCAGCTCCAGTAACCGGGAGTTCTCACTGCAGTGACGAGGGCCGGTGAGCACAGCGCTCGCCGGCCCTTCGTCTTGCGGGTGGTACGGTCGCGAAATGACCCTGCGCTGCGTGCTGCTGGCGATGCTGGTGAGCGGTTGCAATCAGACGACGGCGACGAAGCCGGGCGCGTTGGGGCCGTTGACGCTCGAGCGCACAGGAGAGCCGCTGCCGCCCGATGCCGTGCCCGCGAACGACTGGGAGGCGAAGGTGACGCTGTGTGGCGCGCCGCCGCTCGAACCCGCGAAGGTGCACGTGGCGTGGCGAACGGTGAGCCGCGAGAACGAGCGCTGGGTGACCGGCGTACGCGCGGAGCTCGAGGTGTCTTCGCCGTCGTTGGTGGTGGAGGTGAATTCACCGGCGAAGGTGGGTGGCGCGAGCCTGCAGCCCGACGCGCCGTGGGTCGACGTGGTGAGCCTCGAGGTGAAGTGCCGAAGGCGCGAGCTGCGGTTTCCGCAGCTGCATGAGCAGGACACGGTGGCGCTGGTGCAGCTCAAGGCGACGGGTGAGTTCAGCGTCGATGGGCAGCCGTACGTGGCGCCGCAGACGACGCGTTGACTCGGCATACGGTAGTCATCGAGCGCGGTGTTTTTACTCGTTCGATGACAATGCAGACACCACTCAAGAGTCCGAAGGTGAGAGCGGGGCTCCTCGTCTGCCGCAGTGCCTCGAAGCAGCGGCTCCGTGACTTCGGGCTTTCGCGTGATGCAGGGCGCGCAGCTTCGGGACAGCGGTCGACGAGCGGACTCTGATCAGCGATTCGTCGGCCGTGAGTCGTCATCAACTACTCATGCGATGATCAGGCGCGGCTCCGACTTGCGACTTTGTCGAGCGAACCGACTTCAAATGCGAGCGCGTCGCGGGACTCCCGGCTGCGACCGATGTCGACTCTTCAGTCGTGAAGTCATCATCAATTTCTTCGGCGCTGTGATCTGCGGTCCAGACAGCTCAGCCACTTTGGCTCTCCCTGTCGCGCGGTGAGGGGCCAGCTCGTCGTCACCTCCGCGCCGGAATCCGTGATGACCCGCGCTCGCGTCGGCCGATGTATTTGAGCCGTGTCTCAAGAGTCACACACCACCCATGAAGCAACCGTGAAGCAGGCTGACCTCGCGTCGTGGAAGATGCACCCGTGATGCAGCGACTCCTCGTGCACGGCCCACGCGTGGGGTTCGTCATCTTGCTAGGGCTCCTCGGAGCCTTCGCGGCCCTCTTCATGAGGGAGGCTCGCGACGCACGTGACGCCATCGAAGCGCAACGCCTCGCCCGCGAAACGAAGCTGACGGAGCAAGTTCAGCAAACCCTCTCGCGTTCACTCGACGTCGCCGAAGCGCGCCTCGAAGCACTCGAGACCCTGCCTCTCGGAGACGACGACGGGCTGCTGTGGATCCACTCCGGCGTGCAGCGCTTTCCACGCCTCGCGGGCGCTGCACCGGCCGCCACCGCCTCAGCGCTGCACTCACCCGAAGATGTGCTGCGCGCCTGGCCCACGCTCACCAGAGAACAGGCCGCGAACCACTGCGTGCGCGTACACCGCGAGCTCGAAGCCGCGCGCGTCGCGACTCAACAATTCGACGCCGCCTGTGCACGAGGCCTCGCCGCCACACGACTCGACTTCAAGAACGCCACCACCACACCGACCCTCTTCGACGACTGGCTCGTCGTGAAGCGCGGCGACGACGTGCGCGGCGTGAAGGTCTCGCTCCGCGAAATCATCGAGCGAACCCAGGACCCCGGCGAGACGTGGACCACCTCGCTCCCTCTTCACCTTTCCTCAGCGCGCTACACCGACGCGCTCGACGCCACCTCGCGCACGCTCGCGCTCAAGCTCGTGCTGCTCACCGTGACCGCGCTGCTCGGCCTCGGCGCCGTCGCCCTCGCCCGCCTCGCACGACGTCGCAAAGAAGAGACCCTCACCGCGCAGCGAGACTTCATCGCCACCGTCAGTCACGAGCTGCGCACGCCGCTGGCCACCGTGCGCCTGCTCGCAGAAACGCTCGAACGAAAACTCCCGGCCGACGGCCCGGCGCGCGACTACCCACGCCGCCTCGTCGCCGCGTCCGACGGGCTCACGTTCCTCGTCGAGAACATCCTCTCGTTCAATCGACTCGAAGCCGGCCGCTGGGCACCGCAGCGCGCGTCGTTCGTCTTCGCCTCGCTCGAGGCGCTCGTACGCGAAGACACCGCGCTGCTGCCTGACACGAACGTCGAGCTCACCTTCAGCGGCCTCGACACGCTCGCGCCGTTGAACCTCGACCCGGCGCTCCTTCGCATTCTCGTGCTCAACCTCTCGCGCAACGCCATCAAGTACGCGCAGCGCCAGCCGGTGCAGTTGCGCATCAGCGGCCATGAAGACGCGGGCTCCGTCGTGCTGCGCTTTCGCGACAACGGCCCCGGCATTCCGTCGAGCGAACACGAGCGCGTCTTCGACGCCTTTCACCGCCTCGCGAAGGTCAGCGGCTCAGGGCTGGGGCTCGCGCTCGCGCGGCGAATCGCAGCGCTGCACGACGGAACGCTGCGCATCAGCACATCATCACCAGAAGGCACGACGTTCGAGCTGCGACTGCCACGCTGAGCCGCGCGTCACTCCGGAACCGCGACGGGAATCACCTTCCACGCCCTGGGAACGTCGTACTCCGGAGGCAACGCACCGAGCGCCCACCCTGGCGTCGTCACCTCGACGAACGCGTACTTCTTGCCGCCATACACGAACTTCTTCCCCGTCACCGGCAGCGCCACGCCGAGCGCCGCGTGACCCAACGCAGAGCCCAGCAACACCACCGAATCGACGCCGAGCTGCTGAAGAATCACCACCGCGAGCAACGCCTTCGAGTCGCAATCACCCGACCCGTCAGCCACCACGATGGCCGGCGGCAACATGCCGAACGCTGCAGTCTCCTCGGTCGGCAGCCGGTACGTGATGTTCTGCACGAACGTCACCACCAGCTCCGTCGTCTGCCGCGCGTCGAGCTTCTTTTCCCGCTGCACCTTGCGGAACAGCTCCGTCAGCGGACGAATGTCGTCGGCGTTGTCGCGCGCGAGCGCGTCGAACACACACTGCCACTCGCGCTCGCGACACCCCGACGGCGCCGACCACGTGAACGACGTGCCCGAGCCCTGTCGAAACGAGAAGTCGTCTGCGAGCTCCGAGAACTGTCGGTACACCTCTTCGTGCACCTCCGACGAGAGGCCGTAGCCCACCAACCAGGCCGCGTGCTGTTGACGCCAGTGGTAGCGCCGCGCGCTGCTGGCGCTCAGGTCTTCAGGAACCAACGCGAGACCCATCGACACTTCGTTCTCGTTCGGCGCGGCCTCGGGCGTGACGACCTTCTTCCAGTCGAGCGGGTCGTCGGCGCTCTCGATGGCCGCCATCGACAGGCAGCAGCACATGAGAAACGAGCCGCCCAGCAGCAACAGCACCCACTTCAGGCATCCGCCACCCTTCTTCGCTGGCGGCGGAGGGCGCAGCGGCGGCGGTTGACCCTGCTCCGCCCACCTCATGCGTTGGGAATGCCCATGCCTTCTGGCAGCGCGGGGTACGGCACCAACCCCGAGAGCAGCGCCTCGAGACCCGGCGCGGCGAGCAGCGCGAAGCACACCAGAATCGCGCCGAGCACCAGCGCGGGCCCTACCTTCCCGTGGCCCACGGCGGCGACCTCATCGATGCCCGGCGTGAGCCGGTTGAAGAGCCACACCCCGAGCGCGAGCAACGCCGAGCCCAGACCGATGGCGAGGCCCACGTGCAGCGCGCCGAGAAACAGCACCTTCGGCAACGTCTTGAAGACCTCGCCGCGCAGCAACACGAGGTCGAGCGTGTCGTAGAGCGAGGTGAGCGACTGCCGCGCCAGAATGCCAAGCGAGAGCAGCGCGCTCGCGTGCAGCACGCCGGCCGCGGGGTTGTCTTCGAGCGGCACCGCGTTGCCCGAGAGCAGCCGCGAGAGCAGTCGGTACGCCAGCACCACGCCCAGACCACCGAGGCCAATGCCGATGAAGAGCTTCACAGCACCGGCGGCCAGCAAGGCACCATTCATAGTGGGCGCAAGCTAGCGCCTCGCGGTCGTGAAGTTGACCGTGAAGCGCGACGGGCTTTGGTGCGACCCGCCGTGAAGCCCCGCGTCGGAGAAGTCTTCATGCTGACGATGGCTGACGACGCCGACGTGTTGCTGCGCGTGGTGGCGGCGCACGACGCGGCCCGCTGCGTGGTGATGACGCGGCATGAAGGGCGCGCTCCGAAGCAGTTGTCGAAGAGCGGCGCGCTGTACGACGTGCAGCCGTTGACGCATCACGCGTGGAACCGGCCGATGCTCGGCGGCTGGGTGCTCGAGCCGTCGCCGTTGCCGAGCCTCGGCGTCGTCGCGGTGAAGGCGAAGGAGCGTTCGCGCGTTCAGCACCCGCAGTCGTGGGTCGAGAAACGTGACGCAGGCACCGCAGTGCTGCCGATGACGACGTGGCCGGCGCTCATCGAGCTCGCGCGTACGCAGTGGAGGTGGGAGCACGAGCGCGCAGCCGTGACGCGTGATGACGCGAGAGCCGAAGCAGCGGCTTTGACGCGGCTCGCGGCTGCAGCGGCGACGCCACGCGCGTCAAAGCGTGCGTTCTTCGCGGCCTGGCAGGTGACGCCCGCGTTGATCAATGACGCAGAGGCCACCGTGAATGACGCAGCCAAAGAGCTGGAGAAGCTGCGCGGCGCGGCCGTGACGCAGAGACTCGAGACGCTCGAGCGCACGCTGCTGCGCCTGGGCGCGCGGTATGACCATTCGTTCGACGACGACGAGCTCGAAGACATCGGTGAAGCCGTGAAGTCACTCGCGCGCGGCCTCTGAAACGAAGCAGCTCGTCTGCACCCAAGCCATTCGACGCGCGAGCCGCCGCGCGTTCTTCCGATGGCGTGACGGGTCGAGAAGACTCGGGGACTGCGGGAGCGCGGCGAGGAAGCTGGCTTCTCCCGCACTCAGCGCAGCGACGTCTTTGTGAAACCAGTGCGCGGCGGCCTCTTCGAGCCCGACGACGCCGTCACCAAACCCCGACGCGTCACCGACATAGCGAGCACGCTGCGCGGCGTTGAACCGGATGTTGAACCACTCGAGCTGCAGCCACTCCGCGACCCACGTGTGCCCAATGAGCCGCGGCGGTCGAGGATTCACACACGCGAACAGCACGTGCGCCGCGGTCGGCTCACCACGTGGCGGGCGCATCAACGCTTCGCCCAGCGCCACGAGGAACCCCAGGTTCAGCGCACCTGCGATGAGCAATGAGCGGAGCACGCGCGGCGCGCTGCAATCGACGCGCCTTCAGTACCGAATCTGCACGTTCTCGATGACGGCGAGCAGCGCCTGCTTCGCACCCTCCGTCGTCGCGCTGCGCACCAGCGCGATGCCTTCACCTTCGTACCCCGCCGCGCGCGCCTGGCCGACCTTCGGCACCTTGAGCTCGACCAACGCTGCACCGGCCTTCTTCACCGCTTCGTCGACACCGCGCACCGACGTCACCTGTGGCCCCGCGCCCTGCCCGCGCAAGAACGCCGCGCCCGTGGCCCACTTCCTCGGGCCCGGGTCGCTCCAGCGGTCGAAGCTGATCAACTCCGCCCACTTCTTGATGAAGTCGACCTCATGCGCCAACGACATCAACGGCATGATCTGCACACCCGGAGGCCGCGCACCGACCTCGCTCACGTACATCGCGCCGTCGTCACGCAGAAACCACTCCATGTGCGTGAGCGCGGTGCCTGAGACCTCTGCGTCATTTCCAAACAGCGTCGTCAGCGCCGCGTCGTTGATGGGCGCGAACTGCGTCCACGGCGCTTCGACCTCGAGCGGCAACAACACGCAGTATTGAATCCACGGCGTCTCCAGCACCTCGAGCGGCGAAGGAAAATACCGCGTGCCGCTCCGCCACACGGCCTCGCCGTTGATGCTCACCGTCTCGCACGTGAACTCGCGCGCACGAATGAACTGCTCGGCCTGCAGCGGCCGCTCTTCCGACGGCACCAACCCCAACCGCCCGAGCGCCGCGAGCGCCTCTGCCGAGTCGATGCGATGCGTGCCGCGCGAGCCGACCCCGGCCTGTGGCTTGACGATGACGGGCAACCCCACACGGTCGATGAACGCGTGCAGCTCCCGCACCGACGACACCAACGCGCTCGCCGCGACGGGGACACCGCGCGCACGCAGCACCTCCTTCATCACGTCTTTGTCGCGAAACCGCCGCGCGAGGTGCGGCTTCATGCCCGGCACGCCCGTCAACGCGCGCGCCTCAGCCATCGGCACCTGCAGCTGCTCGAGCGCCCCGGTGAGCCGGTCGACCTTCCCCACCGCGCGGCCGAGCACCTTCACCGCGGCCGCGAGCTGCGCGGCGTCGCCAATGCTCCGCACCTGGTAGTGCCCGGCGATGCGGCGCCGCAACACCTCGGGAAGTTGGCGCTCCGCGTCTTCACTCACCACCGAGAGCGCGACGCCCTCGAGCTCGAGAAACGCTGCGATGTAACGATTCGTGTTTTCGAGGAAGTGCGGCGCAACCAACACAATGTGCGGCATTGACCCGCGAGGCTACTCCGCGGCGTACTCATCGCGCATGTACACCGTGTTGCGCGTCGCAGAGGGAGGCCGGGTGCCGTTGTTCGACGCGCACGTGCGACGCCTCGGCGCCGCGTCACGAGGCGCGCTGCGCAGCTTCACCCACACCGCGCCACCCGGCGTGTACCGAGCGCTGTGGAGCGGCGTGACGCTCACCACCGAGCCCCGGCCCTCCTCGCGACTCGTCGAAGGCATGCCCACGCGCTTCGCGACTTCGCCCTTCGCACAGCGTCGCGGCCGCTTCGCAAAGCCGCCACCGCCCAGCCTCTACGACAGCGTCCGTGTGCCCGGCACTTCGACGTTGCTCACCAGCAACGACGGTCGCGAGCTGTACGAGTCGTGCTCCGCGTCTGTGCTCTCGTGGGACGGTGAAGAGCTGGTGCTCGCGCCGCTCGACGCGCCGGGCGTGGCCTCACTCGCCGAAGAAGCCGTCGTGCGCGCGTTGCCGCATCACCGAGAGCGTCTGCTCGTCGTCGACGACGCGCCGCTGCTGTTGATCAACGCCGTCGCCGGAACGTGTTCGATTGCAGTGCCGGGTCGCAGAACTTTTCCACCCGACGTGCGCGCGCGAATCGACGCAGTGTTGAACCGCTGATCAACCCGCGAGCTTGTGCTGCAGCCCCCACTTCACGACCGGCGCGGCGATGGCTGCCTGCTCGAGCAACCAGGGCTTGAACTTCGCCGAGTAGCGCACCGACTTCGGAATCACGTCGCAGCTCAATGCCAGCGCCTTGTTCTTGAGCAGCTCCGCGCGCGGGTGGTCCATCGGCACTCCGGGCGGCGTGCGCTTGAGGCGCTCCATGGCGTCGGGTGAGAAGCCCTGCTTCACCGCGACGTTGATCAACGCGGCCAGCTTCGGCCCCTGCTTCTCGTCGAGCAGCGCGGCGCGCAGCGTCTTCAGGCCCGCTGCCTCGAGCATGTAGAAGCCGAACGCCACCGTCTCTTCAGCGCCGAGGTGAAAGTAGAGCGCCGCCGGGCCAGCCATCGGCTCGAAGCCCTCGAAGGGAATCAGCGCGGCGATGTGCGTCTTGTACGGCCGCTTGTCTTTCGCGAAGCGCACGTCGCGGTTGAGCCTGAACAACTTCGCCGGCCCCATTTTCCGCCCGTAGATTTTCGCGAGCGGGCCCGGCAGCTCCTCGAGCAGCGCCTTCATGGGCGTCAACCACAGCGCTTCGTACGCGCCCTTGTTCGCCTGAAACCACTCGCGCGTCTGCGTCAACGCGAGCGCGTCGAACCAGGCCACGCCTTCTTTTGGAAAACCCACGAAGCTCATTCACGCAAAGGTAGCCAACGGCGCCACCGGGAAGACACGAATGTCAGCGCCAGGTCGCAAATCGCGACGCGCGCCGCGGCGTTGACGCGCCACGCCGACTTGCGATGCTGAGCACGTGAGCCGGGGTGACAAAGACAGCGGTGTCACGCCGTCTGGCGACTTCTCCGAAGACGAGGTGGGCTCGACACGGGTGCGCGACACGCTGGTCGGCGCGCAGCTGGGCGAGTTCCTCATCGACGGTCGGCTCGGTGAAGGTGCGATGGGCATCGTGTACCGGGGGCTGCAACCGGTCATCGGGCGAGCCGTCGCCGTCAAGGTGATGAAGCAGGGCTTCGACGCAGACGGCCTGCTCGCCGAAGCGCGCGCGCTGGCTTCAGCGCGACACCCCAACATCATCGACATTCTCAGCTTCGGGCAGACCCCCGCGGGCCAGCCGTACTTCGTCATGGAGCTGCTCGACGGCGAGGCGCTCGACGTGTGGCTGCGAAATCACCAACCGACGCCGCTGCAGATCGCCTCGATCCTCAAGCAGCTCTTCTCGGCGCTCTCGGCGGCGCACGCGGCCAACGTGGTGCACCGCGACCTGAAGCCCGCAAACATCTTCCTCGCGTCGCTGCCCGATGACGGCCTGTTCGTGAAGATTCTCGACTTCGGTCTCGCCAAGCGCGTCGACCCGAAGGCGCCTGAATTCACGCACGGAAAAATCGCCGGCACACCGCTCTACATGGCGCCCGAGCAGGTGCGTGGGCAGGTCACCGGGCCGTACACCGACCTGTACGCCATGGGCTGCATCGCCTGGGAGCTCTTCACCGGCGGGCCTCCCTTCACCGCACCGGCCCTCATCGAGTTGATGGGGCAACACCTGCGCTCGCCGCCGCCGCCGTTGCCGCCGGGGCTGCCTCAAGGCGTGCCCGAGCTGCTGCTCGCGTTGCTCGAGAAGGAGCCCGGCAAGCGCCCTGCGTCGGCCATCGCCGCGCGACAACAGGTCGACCGCATCGAGCGAAAGTTGTTGGTGGCTGCGGGCACGAACGTGCAGCTGCCGCAGCTCAACCAACAAGGCGTGCCAGTGCGCGCGCGGGTGCCGCTGGCGCTCGAAGAGCTCGCCGCCACGCCGCCAGAGACGCGACCCGCGGTGCAGGCCGTGAAGCGCGCGCCGGTCGAGACAGAGCTCGTCGTACCGGCCGTGAAGCGCTCCCGGAAGCCCGCCGCGGTGCGCGCCACGGAGCAACATCAACCCGAGCAGGAAGAGCGGCCGACGACGCTGTCGCACGTCGCGCAGTCGCGGCCACCGCAGCGCACGTGGTGGTGGTGGCTGGTGTTGGTGCCGGTGGCGTGCGCGGTGGCGATTGCGGTGTGGCCGAGAGACGCGCCGGTGGTGACGCCAAAGCCGCAGGTCATCGTCGAGAAGACTCCCGAGCCGGTGCCGCCACCCGAACCGGTGGAGGTGGTGACGCCGCCAGCGCCGGAGCCCGCGCCGGTCGACGAACCGGCTCGCGTGGTGAAGAAGCCCGCACGCAACGTGCAGCTTTCGAAGCGCCTCGCGAAGCTCGAAGAGCGCTGTCTGCTGGAGCTGACCGACAACCAACAGCGCCTCGCGCTCGCAGACTTTCGAGACTTGAAAGACGAAGTCGAGAAGGTGCCGCCAGAGAAGGCGCGCGAGCTGCTCCGCGAGTTCGAACAGCAGTGGCTCAAATGAGCGTGACGCTCGTCGCGCTGGCGCTCGCCGCGTCGCCCGCTTTCACCGTGTGGGAGCGCCAGACGCAGAACGTGCCGAGCAGCGCCGTGCAGACCGTCGAGCTGCGCGTGCGTGAGTCGCTGGCTGAGCAGGCGCTCGAGGTCGCTGAAGGGTTCAAGGCGTGCGGCGCCGAGAAAGACTGTCTGCTCGCGCGCGCTCGGGAGACGGAGAGCGTCGCCATCGGGCTCTCCATCGCGAAGGGCCGCAAGGGGTTGCTGGTCGACCTCCAGGCCACCGCGCCCGACGGGACTGACCTCGCGGCGGTGACGTTTCCGCTGCCCTCGAAGGGCGACCGCAAGCTCCCGGAGGTCGATGCCTTCGCGAAGCAGCTCGCCGCAGCGTGGAAAGCGCGCCCCGTGAAAGTGGAGCCGGAGCCCGTCGCGCTCGCGCCTGTCGTCGACGAAGCGCCGGTGGAGGTCGTCGAAGTGCCGACCTCGTTCTGGACGGTGCCGACCCATGTGACGTTGTGGACGGGTGTCGTCACCGGCGTCGCGGCCATCGGCCTGGGCGTCGCAGGCGCGGTCGTCAAGGGCGCGCTCGACACGTCGCTGGCGCAGCAGCCTCCGGTGCTCTCACGACCGCAGGCCCTCGAGCAGGCCTCGCTCGCGAACGGGCTGCTCACCGCGTCGTTGTTCACCGCCGTCGCCGCGGCCATCAGCGTGGTCTTCTTCACCATTCTCTTCGTCGTCAATGGGAGCTGATGAATGCGGTCGCTCGTCATCTCATCAGTCGTTCTCTTTGCTGCCTGCGAGTGCGCGCAGGTGCCGGACGACGTGTGCCTCATCGGCGAATGTGACGGCGGCAACACGAGTGGTGGTGGTGGGACAACCGGCGGCGGCACAGGCATCACCGGCGGCGGCGGCGGCGGCACGGCCACCGGCGGCGGCGGCGGCGCGGGGACCGGCGGAGACGGAGGCGGCACAGGCGGCGGGGCCGTCGTGCCCGACGCGGGCGTGCAGCTCTTCTGCGAGACGTGGAGGTGTGTCGAGTTGAGCTTGCCGGAGCGGCGCACGTCGCGGCCGACCTTCACCGTGAATGCTTACGACGTGCCTGACGCCGACGCGGGCTGCACACCCCTGTTCAGCGGCGGCGTGTTGATGCCCGACGACTCGGTGATTCTGGTGCCCGCGTGCGCGCGGCACTTCGTGCGCGTGGACGTCATGAGCGGCGCCGCGACCAACGCGAGCCCCGAGATTCCGACGTTGAGGGAGAACGGCGCTGTCGGGCCTTTCGTGCCCAGCTTCGCCGGCGGTGTCCTTGATTGCGCCGGCAACGTGGTGGCCTTCCCGCTCGGCAACTATGCGCTGACGCGGCTGACGCCTGCGGGCAATCTCGAGCACTTCAACAGCTCGACGGTGTCGCACGGCGGCGTGCTGCGCGGCACGTGTTCAGACGCTGGCGTCGCGATGCCTTCCGGCAACTACCAGCTCGAGACGTACACCTTTGGCACCGGCGTCTCGACCACGACGGCCACTGGCCGGTCGCTCGAGTACACCGCCACCATGCGCGGCTGCTACCGCCGAGGTGTCGGCGACGCGGAGTGCCTGTTCTCGGGGAGACCGCTGCTCGCGCTCGGCGTGGCCACGCGCGGCTACGTGGCTGGCTCGACGACGGGGAGCTTCACTGACTTCGGCGCGTTCTCGAGTGAGGTCGCGGGCGCCGCGATTACGCGCAGCGGTGACGTGGTCATCTTCAACGCGAACACCGGCGAGTCGTACCTGCACACCGACACCGGGGGCGTGCGACGCAGCCCCGACATGGTGGTCGACGCAGGCGCCGTGTCGTGGCCGGCGTCGCGCGGCGACGGCTACATCTACGCAATGGGCAAACACGGGCTGTGGGTGCTCGACGAAGACGGCGACGCGGGCGCGGAGCTGCACCGCATCCGCGGCTACGAGGCCCTCACGCAACCATTCATGGGTCTGGTCGGGCACCCGTCAGGAGCGCTCGTCGTCGTGCCTGCAGAGAGCGACCAGATCCTCATTCTGCGCCCTGACGTGCCGCACCTCGTCCCGGGGCGTGTGCTGCGCGCTCCGTTCTTCAACAAGCTCTAATCAAGGCTTCGTCAACGTGACGGTCTGCGCCTCGAGCGTGTCGCGGCCATTGCAACCGCACGACGGCGGAATCAGCCAACCCGCGACGCGCACCGGCGTGATGGTGCCTGCGAAGACCTCGCCCGTGACGGCCTCGGCGCGAATGCTGGTCGCCGAGAAGCTGGCTGCGTCGTAGGTGATGCGGTTGCCGTCGCAGACGACGAACGTGGCGGGCACTCCGCCGTCGCGAGGACACTCGTGAACCGCGCCTGATTGATCAACCACGCTCAACGGCGTCAGCGGCGCGCCGGAAGCATCGACGAACACCAGCGTCTGAAGCACCGCGCAGTAGATGGCGCATGTACCGCAAGCGCTCAACGCGAGCGTGCTGAGTAAGAGAACCAACGCCCGCTTCATCAGTCACTCCTTCGCGAGTTCAACGGTGAGGTCGACCAACCCCGAGCCTTCACAACCGCACGACGATGAAGACGCCGCCGTCGCCTTCAACACGGGCGTGATGCGACCTTCGAACACCTCGCCGCTCGCCGCTTCGGCTCGGATGACGTGCATGTTGAGGTTGCGCTGGTCGTAGGTGAAGCGGTTGCCCTCGCAAGTGACGAAGTCACTCCCGACGCCACCGTCGAGCGGCGGGCATTCGTGCACCTCACGCTGCGAATCACGAACGCGCAGCGGAGCGAGCGGTGCACCCGACGCGTCTTCGAAGATGAGCGTCTGCAGCGTCGCGCAGGAGCTGAGACACCGGGGCTGCTCACAGCCGCTGAGCAACACCACGATGACGGCGCAGAGCGGCTTCATCGCTGCTTCGCGGTGAACTGAGGGAGCGCCGGGCGACTCATGCGTGAACTGTCATGCATTTCGCAGCCGTGGCAAAGAGCCGCGCATGACGGTGTGGCCGGTGCTGGTGGTGTTGGCGGGGCTCGAAGTTCCCTCTGGCGCGATGACGACGGGCGTGGCGGTAGTCGGGCGAGGCGAGACGTCGCGCGCCACCGGCGTCGTGCACGGGCGGCTCGACGCGCGCGTCGACGTCCAGCGGTTCTTCGTCGAAGCCAGGGCGTCGGTGCTGCTCTCTGGCGAGCAGACTGCGTCCTTCGAAGACCTCGGCAGCAGCATCACCGTCGGTGTTCGGCTCTCAGACGTGGTGCGGCGCGTGAGCCTCGAGTTCATTCCCTTCAACTCCGTCAACCGGCGCGCGTTCTTCGACTGGGACAACCGCGTGGGCACGCTGCCGAGCCGCGCAATGGTGCCGGCGCTCACCGCAACGCTCGAGCTCGAGCGCGTCAGGCTGTGGGTGACGGGTCGCCTCCTGGTTCGGCAAGACACCGGCGCGGTGGGCGCCGCGGCGCTACCTCCGGTCGACCCAGACCTGCTCGCGGGCATGGACGTCACGCTGCTCGACGGCTTGAGCGCCGGCGTGCGCGGCGCGTGGCTGCCGTCGGCGAGGTTGCTCGCGCCCATCATCGACCCTCAGTTCATCGTCAGCGCCCGCGTCGAGTACACGTGGCGTCACGCGGTCGCGCCGACGCCCGACTTCGTGAACTACGGCAACGACCCGCAGCGCTTCGAGCGATTCTTCACCGCGCTCGATGCCTCGGGCCCGGCGGCGCAGGCGTCGCTCGAAGGTGGCTTCGCAGGGGCGCGCGTGTCTCGCGCCGCGATGGTGGAGCTGGTGGCTGCAGGCTGGCTCGACGCCCAGGCGAGGCTCCAGTTCGGCGACGTGCGGCTCTCAGTCACCGGGCGAGTGCAGACCGCCGACCTCTTGCTCTTCGAGAACAGCGCTCGCTCGCCTTCCGTGAACGTCACGAAGGAACCGAGGCTGCTGGGGCTCGTCGGAGCGTCGTGGACGTGGCGACCGGCGAGGCTCACTCCGGCGGTGCTGCTGGGCGTCTCACGACCGGCGGTCCTGCGGCTCGCGCCCGCCGACCCGGGTGGCAGCAACCCGCCTCCGGGGCTCGGCGGCGCTCGAACTGTTACCGGAGACCGCGAGGGCACCGTCACACTGACAGCCGAGACAGAAGTCCGAGCGCGATTCTCGGTAGGTACGTCGCTCACGTGGCAGCCCGCCGACGCCATCGCGCTGCTCGGCACCTTCGAGGTGCTCACGCAGCAGCGTCAGGCGTGCAGAAACCCGACGGGGAGCGGTGTGGAGTGCGGGCCTGACGACGCGCCACTGGTGCGCGCGCAGGTGCTCGCGCAGTTCCGGTTCTGAAGCGCCGTCACTTCTCGGTGAGCGTCGCCGGAATGCTGGTGACGCCGCCGTCGTAGCGACCGTCGGCCCCGTCGGCCACGCCATACATCGTCGCCCCGAAGGTGAAGTCATTGCTCCGTCGCGCGATGGCGACCGCGAACTCGAGCGGCGTCTCGACACCAATGAGCAGCTCATCGAACTCGTCGCGCAGCTCACCCACTGCGGCCGTCGTCCTGGTGTGCTCGAGGTACGTCTGCATCTCTTCTTCAGTGAAGCTCACCGTCACCGTCTTCCCCGGCTCGACCTTCGCGCCCTCACCCAGCGCAGCGCTCAACGTCTCGGCGTTCTGCTCGTCGACCTTCACCTCGAACGAGTAGCGGCGCTCCGAGAGAATCTCTTTGCCTGCGGCGTCGTAGGCGCGCGTCAGCTCCAACGGCACGTTCGAGCCGTACGCAAGCCGGGCCGACTCGGTGCTCGTGCCGTCAGGGAGCGTGGTGCGCGTCACCTTGCCCTCGTTGCGCGCCAGCTCATGACTCAACGTCGAGTCACCCAGCTTCAGGTCGACGCTCGTCGCCGAGCTCACCGTCGTCGTCTCGATGGTGGCCACGCCTTTGACGCCGGGGCCATCCTTGTCGGGCATCACGCCCTGCTCGACGAAGGCGGCGTAGGCCTTCGCGCCTTCCGGCGTCGAGACGTCGAACTCCGCGGTGCGCATGGTGCGACCGTCGAGCTCGTCGCTGCGGCCCACACCGACGCTGGCCTTCCCGAGGCCGAGGCCCACGCGGAACGTGGCGTCGATGCCCTCGGTCGGCCCCACCGTCACGCGCACCGTGGTGTCGCCCGTCTTCTCGATGGCGATGCTGGTGCCTTCGCTCTCTTTGATTCCCGCTTCGACGGACAGCGCCTTGAACGACGCGCCCATCTTCGTGTCCTTGAAGGACGACTCGTCCATCGTCACCACGGTGCCCGTGGGCATCGACGACGGGATGAACGGGTTGACTGACGTGACGTCGACCTTCGCGGCCCACTCATCGGGCATCGCCACGGTGTAGCTCGCGGTCTTCCCTTCGCTGATGCTGGCCTTCGCGCCGACCGGGCCCAGCTTTCCGTCGAAGGCGACCGTGGCAGACACCTCGCCGGTGACCTTCGCGGTCGTCACGCCGTCCTTCGAACCCAGCGACACCGACGCCTTCGCCTTGAGGCTCACGCTCAGCGCGCCGATGTCCAGCTTGCCTGACACGTTGCCGCCGATGACCGCCCCGTCGCTGCTGACCTTCGGCATGTCGAAGCCACTCGAAATGCCCATGGAATCTTCCTTCGCCTTCTTCGGGCCCTGCGAAATGCCCTTCGCGATGTCGGCCATCTCGTCGAGCTTCGTGTCAGAGAAGCCGTCGGCCACGGTGCCCGCCTGCTTCGTCGGGCGCACCTCGGGCTTCGGCTTCGTTTCCAACGCACGGCGCGCAGCCTCCGCACGACGAGCAGATGCCAGTTGGGAGTCGCTGAGGGATTTGATGGTCATGGTTTTTTCGGCAGAAACGCGGGGAGAGGAGTCGGGTTGAAGACGGGGCTCGCCTGCAATTGTCGCAACGACGCCAGGACTTGTTCAAACCGCTGAAACGACACGTCTTTTCGGGCGTAAAAACCACGCCAAGGCGCTCCGGAGGATCAGCTCCTGATGCGCTTCATGTCCGGGTCGTACAGCGGCCGCATCGACACCATCGCCGGGTACTTCTGCCCAGCGATGTCGACCTCCCACGCGCCGCTCGCCAACCACTTCGCGTCGACGACCTCACCACCGCCGTCAACCATCGCCAGGCCCACCGCGCCGCCCAACGTGAACCCGTACGACGCCGCGCGCACGGAGCCCACGGGCTTGCCGTCTCGCAGCACCGGCTCCGCGTGAAACAACAGCGCCTCAGGGTCTTTGACGAAGACCTGCACCAGGCGCTTCTTGAGCGGCCCGCCATGCTTCTGCTCCAGCACCGCCTGCCGGCCGATGAACCCGTCGCGCTTCGTCAGGTCGACCGCGAACCCCAGCCCCGCTTCCAACACCGAATCTGTGTTGTCGATGTCGTGGCCGTAGTCGCGGTAGCCCTTTTCCATGCGCAGCGACGCGAGCGCCTTGAGCCCCGCATTCTTCACGCCGAGCGGCGCGCCCGCTGCCCACAGCCGGTCGTACACGTGCACCGCCTGCTCTGTCGGAATGTAGAGCTCGTACCCGAGCTCCCCGAGGTACGTGATGCGCACGCACAGCACGCGCGCGAAGCCCACGTCGATTTCTTTCGCCGCGCGGAAGGGGAACGCCTCGTTCGAGAGGTCCGCCGACGTCACCGACTGCAACAGCTCGCGGCTCTTCGGGCCCTGCACGTTCAGCTGCGCGTACGCGCCCGTCACGTCACTCGAGAACGCGTGGTGCTCGGTGAACGCGCGGCGCAACCTCGCCTCGACGTGCCGATGCGCGGTGTCGCTGGCCACCACGAAGTAGCGCGTGGCGTCGAGCTTCGTCACCGTGAGGTCCGCCTCGATGGTGCCGCCTTCATTGAGCCACTGCGTGTAGGTGATGCGGCCGCTCTCGCCGTCGACGTCGTTGGCCGACAGCTGGTTCAGCACGCGCCCCGCATCGCGGCCCTCCACGCGGAACTTCGACATGAAGGACATGTCCATCAACACCACGCCTTCACGCGTCGCGCGGTGCTCGGCCTCCCACTGCTTCCACCACGCGGGGCGACCCCAGCCGAGCGGCCCGAACTCCGGCGTCACGCCCGGGCCTGCGAACCAGTCGGCGCTCTCCCAGCCGCTCACGTCGCGAAAGAACGCGCCCTGCGCCGCGAGGCGCTCGTACAGCGGAGAACGCTTCGCATCGCGCGCCGTCTTCATCGGCTTGAACGGGTAGTGGCACGTGTACACGAGCCCCAGCGACTCGACGGTGCGCGTGCGGCGGTACTCGGGCGTGGCCTGGTACGGCTGCAGTCGGTCAATGTGCATGCCCGTCACGTCGACGTCGGGGCGCCCCGTCGCCACCCAGTGCGCGAGCACGCGGCCCAGCCCACCGCCCGTGAGAATGCCGATGGAGTTGAGCCCCGCTGCCACGAAGTAGTTCTTCACCTCAGGTGACTCACCGACGACGGGCTTCAAGTCGGGCGTGAAGCTCTCGGGCCCGCAGAAGAACTTCTTGAGGCCGATGCTCTGCGTCACCGGCACGCGTGACATCGCGCGCTCGAGGTACGGCGTCATGCGGTCCCAGTCGGGCGAAATTTCTCCGAAGGAGAAGTCTTCAGGCACGCCGCCGACCTTCCACGGCGCGCACACCGGCTCGAAGAGCCCCACCATCATGCCGCCGCCTTCTTCGCGGTAGTACCCATGACAGCCCGGGTCTTCCAACACCGGCCAGTCGCGCCCGATGCCGGGAATGGGCTCGGTGATGAGGTAGTAGTGCTCGGCCGACTGCAGCGGAATCGACACGCCGCTCTTCGCGCCCAGCTGCCGCGCCCACATGCCGGCGCAGTTCACGACGTACTCACATTCGATGGTGCCGAAGGGAGTCTCGACGCCCTTCACCACGCCGTTCCTGATGATGACGTTGGTGGCGGGGACGTTCTCGAGCAGCGTGGCGCCGGCCATGCGCGCGCCCTTCGCCAACGCCATGGTGGCGTCGACCGGGTTCACGCGGCCGTCTTCTTTTACGTAGAAGCCCGCGAGCACGTCGTCGATGCGCGCGAAGGGAAAGAGGTTCTTCACCTCGTTCGGCGAGATTTCATGAACGTCGACGCCGCACAGCCGGTTGAAGGCCGAAATTCGCCGGTACTCCTCGAGGCGCCCCGCGTCGGACGCGACCTCGATGAAGCCCACCGGCTTGAAGCCCGTGGCTTGCCCGGTCTCCGCTTCGAGGCGCGAGTAGAGGTCGCGCGTGTACTTGCGCAGCTCCGTCGAGGTCTCCGACGTGGAGCCGAAGGTGACCATCAAGCCTGCCGCGTGCCACGTGGTGCCCGACGTCAGCTTGTCGCGCTCGAGCAGCACGGTGTCTTTCCAGCCCAGGTGCGCCAGGTGGTACGCGACCGACGTGCCGATGATGCCGCCGCCGATGACGACGACGCGCGCGTGCTTCGGGATGACTGGGGTGCTCATGAAGCCGGCGTCTACCATCGCGTGAACGCACTCTTTGCACTGGCGCCCGGCGGCGGAGCACATTAGTTCTCGTCCAACTTTAGACGTTGTCTATATTTTTTCGGGAGCTTCGACGTGATGCGCGCAATGACTGTGGGGATGATGTTGGTGGCGACGGCGGCGGTGGCGGCAGACGCGACGCTCGAGAAGGCGAGGGCGTTCTTCAAGCCGGTGCGCGAGCAATGCGACTCGACCGAGAACCCCATCACGCGCGAGAAGGTCGCGCTCGGTCGACAGCTGTACTTCGAGAAGCGGCTCTCGAAGAACCACGACGTCTCGTGCAACTCGTGTCACCTGCTCTCGAAGTACGGCGTCGACGGGGAGGTCACCTCGCCGGGCCACAAGAAGCAGCGCGGAGATCGCAACTCTCCGTCGGTCTACAACGCGGGGCTCCACTTCGCGCAGTTCTGGGACGGCCGCGCCGCGACGCTCGAAGACCAGGCCAAGGGCCCGGTGCTGAACCCCGTGGAAATGGCCATGGCCGACGGCCCGGGCGTCGAGAAGGTCCTCAAGTCCATCCCCGGGTATGCGCCGCTCTTCAAGGCCGCCTTCCCCGCCGACAAGGAGCCCATCACCTACGACAACATGGCCCGCGCCATCGGGGCCTTCGAGCGCACGCTGGTGACGCCCTCGCGCTTCGACGCGTACCTCAAGGGCGACGAGAAGGCGCTCACCGCGGCCGAGAAGAAGGGCCTCGAGACCTTCGTCGCGGTGGGTTGCACGGCCTGCCACATGGGCGAAGGCGTGGGCGGCGCGATGTACCAGAAGTACGGCCTCCTGAAGGCCGTGCCCGGGCTGAAGGACGAAGGGCGCTCGAAGATTTCGCGCAACGCCGGCGAGCAGTTCTTCTTCAAGGTGCCCTCGCTGCGCAACGTCGAGATGACGGGGCCCTTCTTCCACGACGGCAGCCAGAAGACGCTCGAGGGCGCCGTGGCCTTCATGGGTGAGTACCAGCTGGGTCGGCAGCTCTCGAAGGCCGACGTCGACTCCATCACCACGTTCTTGAAGTCACTGACCGGCCCGTTGCCGAAAGCGGCGCTCATCTCGGAGCCGCGCGCGCTGCCTGCCGGAAAAGAGACCCCCAGGCCCGACCCCAGCTGACGCGGCAACTCGAGGCTTGCCGGGCTGGCGGCGCGCTGCCAAGCACGCGGCATGGGCGCTCAATGGAAACAGAAGGGCCGTGAGGCCAACTCCGCCGCCAAGGGCAAGCTGCTCAGCAAGGCAGCCAAAGAAGTGCTGATTGCGGCCAAGGGCGGCGCCGACCCGGCCAGCAACGTGAAGCTCCGCATCGCCATCGAGTTCGCCAAGAAGGTGAACATGACGCGCGAGACGCTCGAGCGCGTCATCAAGAAGGGCTCCGGGCAGCTCGACGAGACCGTCAACTACGAGCTCGTCACCTACGAAGGCTTCGGCCCTCAGCGCGTGCCCGTCGTCGTCGAGTGCCTGACGGACAACCGCACCCGCACCGCCGCCAACGTGCGCGGCCATTTCCGCGAGTACCAGATTGCCGCCACCGGCGCGGTGACGTGGGACTTCTCGCGTCTGGGCGCCATCGGCGCCAAAGGGCCCACCGAGGCCGACGCTGAAGGTGCGGCAATCGAGGCGGGCGCGCAAGACTTCGAGAAGTCCGACGACGGCTCGGTCACCTTCTACACAGACCCGCAAGACCTCGACGTCGTGCGCAAGCTGCTCGAGACCGCCGGGTGGACCATCGAGTCGGCCGCGCTGGTGTGGAAGGCGAAGAACCCCGTCACCGTCGCGCCGGAGCACCGCGAAGAGCTCGAAGAGTTCCTCGCGACGCTCGACGATGACGACGACGTGCAGACGTTGTTCGTCGGCATCAAGTGACGGCAGCTCCCCTTTCGGGGAACCGCCGTCGGCACTTCACGGCGAGGTGACGCAGCCGCCGTCGCTGTGACGGCAGTTGTGCAGCGCGCGCGTAATCGGCAGCGTGTAGACGACCTGCAGCACGTCGGTGGCGCCCGTCACGTCGACGGTCGTCGCCTGCGACTTGCCCGGCTCGACCAGCATCGCCGAGTACTTCACCTGGCCCGTCTTCGAGACCTGCACCACCGACGCAGGCTCCGGAGGCGGCGCCAGCACCGTGCGCTGCTGCGAGCGCGCGAACGTGCCACCGTCGAGGAAGCCGAACGCGCAGTTGGGCTGCCCGGTGATGAAGTCGGCCTGGTACACGGAGCTGATTGACGTCGGCGCCGTGGCGCACGAGCCAGCGTCGAGGCTGACGCCCGGCTTCAGGTCGCTCCACAACACGCAGCTGGCGATGACTGCAGCGCCCGTGGCCGTCTTCTGGTCGACGTCGGTGTAGTTGACGAACCAGCCCTTGTCGGTCGACGCCGTGGCGCCGCCGGTGCAGCTCGTCGTCGTGCAGCTCACGCTGGTGACGTCGACCAGGTCGCCGTTGCGGTCTGACAGGCGCGCGTCGTCGAACGAGGCCGGTGAGCCCGCGTCGCCGCCGAAGTTGCGGCCTGCGCCGTACGCCCAGAAGCCGACGAAGCGGTTGTGGCCGAGCCCCGTGTCATTGATGTTGTCGTACTCGAGCAGGTCGCCGAGCGCGCCGCTGCGCGTCTGGAAGATGCGCTGACACGAGAAGCCACCGTCGGCGCCGTTGAGCATGCCGCACTGGTACTTGGTCTCGTTGATGCCGCCCGGAGACGTGTTCGTCATGCCGCAGCCCGAGGCCTCGAAGTCGGTGTACTCGGCCAGCACGCGGGGCGTGCCCACGGTGCCGCACATGTCGGCGTAGTGCAGCGTGTCGTCGACGCCCCGCTTCACCGTGTAGTCCGAGTCGGCGGAGGTGAACGTGCCGCTCTGCCAATGGTTCTCGAGCCTCGTGATGTCGACCAGGCCGTCTTCGCGGGTGTAGTTGACGCGGGTGTCGTCGCAGCCTGCCTTCGCGCACGCCAACGGGTTGTCGAAGCGACACATGCCCGCCTTGCGCTCCAGCACCGCGTAGCGATTGCCGGAGCCGATGAAGGCGCGGAGCCGGTCGGTGCCGTTCTCGATGGCCACGGACGGCAGGTAGAAGAACGGCTGCACGTTATCGATGGACGAAGGGCCTGCGGCGACAGCAGGTCGGTCGAGCTCGAGAGCGCGCGCCGCCGTCCAGTTCTCGATGAGCTGCGTGCCGTGGGCGAAGCGCGCCGGCTCGTGGAGCCGCGCGACCCACACCTGACCTGCGGTGTCACCCCAGATGGCGGTGTCGAAGAACATGTCGCGCTGAGGCTGCGTGTCAGAGCCGTAGTCGACGAGCGCGATGGGCGCCGTCACCGACCAGCGCAGACCACGTGCAGGTTCGCGGTCTCCAGTCGCGCCTTCGTCGAACTCGAACTTCCACCACAGGTTGTCACGACGGTCGCCAATTCGCCCTTCCCAGGCGTCGACGAAGTACACGCCACGGCCTCGCTCGAGCCCCGGCGACCAACCGCCCGACAAGGCGACCACCCAGCGCTCGACCGCGTCAGGCACTGCCATGCGCTCGATGGGAGAACCGGTGGTGCGCTTCTGGTTGTTGTGCAGCGTGTCGTTGTCGAACAGCACCGGCCCGATGGGCGGCGCCTTGGGCGAGAGCGAGAAGAAGGTCTTGCCGAAGGTGGCCGCTTCTTCGCTGCACGGCTGGGGGAACATCCACCGGAAGCCGGGGCGGTCTTTGACGGTCTTCACGCGGTCGGCGACCTCGTCGAACTGCACCTCGAGCGCGAGGTAGTGCGTGCCGCCGCGGCCTTCGCTCATCACCGCCAGGGTGTGGAACTCGTCGGCGTCTTTGAGGTTGTCCTTGTTCGCGTCGTGCCAGATGTCGCGCACCATGATGTCGCCGTCGACCATGTACTGGTGACCCAGCATCTGATCCGCGAGGCGCGGGAGCTGATCCGGCGGAATGAAAGCCCACACCTCACGGCCCGTGCCTGCGCCGTAGCGGGTCGTCGGCTTGCCGCCTACGCACTCGTCGGCGTCGACCACCGACGTGCCGTTGTCGAACGCGTGCAGCATGCCGTCGTTGCCGCCCACCAGGATGACGCGCTGGCGGCGGTGGCTCTTGCGCAGCCAGACCTCGTACGCACTCGAGACAGGGTTGCACACGTTTACCGTGGTCCCCGTCGACTGCTGCGTGAAGGGCGTGCTGCCGCCGGAGTTCGCGTACAGCGTGCGCGCACACTGCGTCGACAAGCCGAGGTCACAGAGGAACGGCTCGAAGGGCGGCTCCACCGCGATGGGAGAGCTGTGGAACACGTCACCCAGCGCGTCGGCGCGCATCGACGACTTGCGGGCAGGGTCGGCGTTCAACAAGTCGTACCCGAGCGTCCACATGATGACGAGGCGGGTGCAGAGGCGGTCGTAGTCGGCCTGCGTCGGCGCGGGCGGAGTGGGAAGCCCCGTCAGGCCCCAGGCGCTCGCCGTCACCAGGCCCATGCGGGTGAGCAACGCACCCGACCCCACGCCGTTCGGGCATTTGTCGGAGCCTTTGATGCCCATGTAGTCGGCGGCCCGGTTGTCGTAGCCGGCGCTCGAGCCTGCCGGCAGCAACTGCACGCGCTCCAGCGGCTCGTCGGCGTTGGTGAAGGCGCCGTCGCCGTTGCGGTCGACGACCGTCCACACCTTGCGGTCGTCGATGCCCGCCGCGACCATCTCGCGATTGGCCTCCCAATAGGGCTGCGCGGGCGCACCACCAATCTGCCGAATGAACAGGCCGTTCGAGTCTTCGGTGACGATGTTGTCGGCCGTCTCCGGGCGACCACCGTCGGCGAGAGCCGCGCACGGCGTCGCACCCGTACAGGGCTTGTCCACGATGAAGACGTCGGCCTTGTCGCCGTCTCCGTTGAGGTCGTTGTCTTCGACGAACTCGTTGTACTGCTCGAAGCGCCACAGCGCGCCAGCCCAGGCCTGGTCTTTCTTGGGCACCACGCGCGGCAACACCGCCGGCGTCGAAGAGCTGCCCGTCTGCACGGCCGAAACGCTGGCCGACGAGAACGACGTGTTGCGGGTGTTGATGTCTTCGAAGATTGACTGGAGCGCGCCGACGATGCCTGACGCGTTCTTCGCCCCGAAGTAGGTGCCACCACCCACCGCCGCAGCGCTCTCCAACAGGCGCGTGGCAGAGGGGTTGGTGCCAAAGCCAATCGTGTACGTCGCGACGCGCTGGGCGGACGGGTAGTCATTACGCACGTCGCCGTTCATCCAGAAGTACGCGGCGATTTCATCGAGACGGCTGTTGCAGCTGCCACCACCGGTGCACGTGGTGGCGGTCACCGAGTCCATCGCGGTGATGGCCGAAGGCCAGCTCGCAATCATGCTCTCGTTCGGCTCACCGTCGGTGAGCACGATGACTGCGTTGAAGCCGCACCCGGGGCAGATGCGACGCTCTTTGGAGTCGGCGCTCTCGTTCCACACGGTGTCCGCCGTCGGAGAATGCGGCTGCGGGAACGTGCCGAACATGGAAGTGAACGAGTCCACCGGGCCAGTCGAACGCATGGCGTACATCGCCGCGTAGAGGCTCGCCGCCACTGGCGTGTCTGTGGTGAAGCTGTTGTTGGCGTTGAGCGCCGCGAGCACCGCGTTGCGGCTTGTCGTCAGCGCGGTCTGGTCGAACGGCATCAGCTTGTCGCAGCTGGGCGCGGGCAGCTGCCACATGCACACGTAGTTGCCACCTCGCCAGCAGTTCCTGGGGCCGTTGTTGGTCCAGTTCTCGAAGGTGAGCATGCTCAGGCGCACTTCGCGCACGTCGTAAAGCATCTGCGAAATCACCATGAGCGCCGAGACGTCGCGGGGGGCGTAGTACTTGAGGTAGTTGCCCGAGCCGATGCGCGACACGCTGCCGCCGCCGTTGTTTCTGACGAAGTAGCCCTTGGTGTCCACGCAGGTGCGGCACGCGCTTCGGCGGCTCGCATAGTTCGCGTACGAGGTGGGGATGATGGAGTTGCACGCGTCGTTGCGCGCCGAGTCGTAGGTGCCGGTACCCGACCACGTAGTGACGCTGGGGCTGCCCGCGAGGTCGTGACCCACGCTGCTGCCATTCAACGAGTAGATTTTTTCGTTGTCGAACCAGCGGGGGTTGGCAATCGGTGAGCCGTCGGCGGCGATGCCCTGAATCACGCCGCGGTACGGCGTGCCGGGCACATAGCCGTTGCCGGCGAAGGTGTGGTCGCAGCCTTCGGCGCTCGGCCACGACTCGGGCCAGGCCACCATCGAGCACGAGGTGTCGAGCACCAGCGTGACGTTCGGCGGCGCGCCACCCGACGAGAAGAACGCCTCGTCGCTACCCTTGGTGGGGTTCATCAACGAGTCGAGGCGAGAGGTCGACTGCACGCAACACGCGCCGGGGTCGATGGCCAGCGCGGAGGCCGGGGTCACGGCAATCGCGAGACAGATGGCTGAGACGAAGTGCGAAGGACGGAGGTTCATGCAGGGCCTCACAGACCGTGACGGAAGGTGAACTCGAGCTCGCTCTGCGAGTTCGAGATGGGGTGACGGCAGGTGACGACGACGCGGTAGTAGGAGCCGCCCATGGTGCTCGGCCCCAGCGTGTTGGCCATCTCACGGGCCTGGCTGCGCGAGGCGCCCATCGCCGAGCTGTCGACGGAGACGATGACCGGCTCGGGCGTCGTGCTGTCGAAGTGCGCGCTGATGACCTGGTTCTGCTCGGCGGCGACGGTCGAGCTGGGGAGCGCGGTGTTCAACTGCAACGTCGAGATGTCGACACCGACAGTGCGCAGCTTGCTGAGCAACACGCGGCGCGCCACGGTCGCGCAGGCCGACATTTCGTCAGCGCGAGACATGGCGATGGCCGCCTCGCGGTTGGTGCCGGTGAATTGAATCGCCGCCGAGACCAGCATCAGCAGCACGGCGAGGGCGATGAGCGTCATCATCAACGCGTTGCCACGAGTTTTCCGGAGTCGATGCATGGTGGTTCAGCCTCCCCACGAATTGAGGTCGCGCAGGTCGGCTGACGAGCGCAGTGACGGCAAAAAGAAGGAGCGCGAGAGCATGTTCGGCACGTTCATCACGCCGTGAAAGGTGGTGCGGGTGTAGCCGTCGGCAGGCTCCACTGGCGCCTCCCAGTTGAAGAGGCTCTCGAGCGGGCTGGCGCGACGGCCGGTGGGGTCTTTGCGCGGGCTGCGCATGGTCAACCCCACGTGCACGGCGCGAATGTTGGCGACCGTGCCGGTGAAGCGCTGCGGCTCGGTGTAGCCGGTCGCGTAGCTGGGCAGCGAACCCAGCGGCGCGACCTCTTGCGCGAAGACAGCCTCCGGGGCGCTGCCGACGAGCGTGTTGCCGTACGTCCAGTCACCACCCGGGTCGGGCGCGGTCTGGCAGCAACCGACACCCACCGGCGCGCGGTTGACGGCGAACGCCACCTGGAAGTTTTCGACGTCGGCCGCGATGGGGTCGAACGTGTCGTCAGTCAGCTCGCGCGTGTCCTGGTCGAGGTTGCGGAAGCTGACCAACCACGGCCGGCCACCCAGGTTGACGATGCGCAGGCGTTGCTCGTGCACCATGAAGACCCACGGCGACGACAGGCCGGTGCCGGTCAGGCACGCTTCATCGCGGTTGCCCCACACGGCGCCCGCCGACGCCACTGGCACCGACGTCACGCCAATGCCCACTGCGGAGGTCACCCGCATGGTCGCGCTGATGACGGCGCCGCGACACACCACCATCAGCAGCTTGTCTTTGGGAATGGGCACGGTGGTGGCCACGTCGAGAATCAGGTCTCCGCTGGAGAGCGCGGCGCTCGACGCACTGAAGTGGCCCATGTGCAACCACGCCGGGTCGCGGTAGCGGAAGGCGAGGTCGTCAGTCACCACCACGCCGCCGTCGACGAGCGGCTGCGGCGGGACGAACGTCGCGCCGTTCACCTCGAAGTTGTCGCGCACCAGCGAGCCGGGCACCGTCGCCGACACGTCGAAGGCCATGCGCGGGTCGATGCCGTAGCCAGCCATCGGCACGATGCGCTGCAGGTTCATGAGCGCGGTGCGACCATTTTCGGTCAGCACCTTCGACTCGGTTTCCTGTTGGTAGGTGTTCTGCACGGCGATGACGACACCCGTCACGGCCACCAGCACGATGCTCGTGACGACGATGCCAACGAGCATCTCGGCCAGCGTGAAGCCATGGCTTCGGGGCGAGCGCATTGGTCAGAACTCCAGGTTCGTCTGGTTGATGTTCGTGTTGTAGAACGCGCTGAAGCGCTCCACGACGCGGCCGCCGCCCATTTCGCGCCAGCCCACGTTGATGCCGATGTACGTCACGTCGGCCTGCGCCGGGTCGGTGTAGATGGCGAGCACGCGCTTGAAGATTTGCCCGTCGGCCTCTGTGTACGCAGGCGTGAGCTTGTTGAAGTCAGGCAGCAGCGCGACGGTGTCGAAGTCGATGTAGCAGACGGTGAGCGCGGCCATGTTGGCCGGCACGCCCGTGAAGTCGCCACGAAACTTGTCGAGCGTCGAGGGGTAGCCCGCCGTGCAGTGCGCCGCCGTGAAGAGGCCGCCCGGGCCGAAGAGCCGCTCGCGGCCCACCAGCTCGAGAGAAGACGCGAGCTCGGCGGCCATGAACGTGGCGCGCGTGCGGCGGTTGGCCATCGAGTTCTGCGACGACGCGACCAGAATGCCCTGAAACACACCCACCAACCCCGTCAGCAGAATGACGGTGGAGATGAGCCCTTCAATCAGCGTCACGCCTCGAGCGCGTCGTCGCATACGTCACCTCACAGAAGCGATGAGCCCCGTCGCGCGGACGAAGCCGATGAGAAACTGATTCGAGGGGTTGCTGACGCCCTGCAACGCGAACCCGCCGACACGAATCGGCTGCATGACGCCCGCCGCGTCGAAGAAGAGCGCCTGCCCGTCGGAGAACACCGTCGCGCCGCGCTCGCCGTCGCAGAAGCTGCAACCCGCAGCGCTGGCCGGCGTGTCGAGCGCCTTGAACGGCACGCCGTATTCCTTCGAGAGCTCCTTGCCGAAGCGCACGTTCGCCTTGGGGTAGTCATCGAGGAAGATGGCCTGCAGGAAGCGGTCTCGCTCCGTCGGCGCAGAGCGCACGTCGACCGGGGGGTTGAAGTTCAGCCAGCTGCACTCGCTCGAGCCGTTGCACGAGCCCGACCCCGTCATGAAGTCACCGTCAGAGTCTTCGTAGAAGAAGATGGCGCCCGGCCCGCCGGTCGTCGTGCCCGTCGTCAGGCCCGTCTTTCGGTACGTCGGGTACACGATGGCGTAGACGTCGGTGCCTCGCTGCGTCGAGCGCGACCGCATCGCCTGCAGCGTGCTGTAGATGTCGTTGGCGGCGTTCTGCGTGGCGTTCTTCGCGCCCAGCTGAATGAACGTCGAGACCGACATCGCGCTGACGATGCCGATGATGGCGACCACCACCATCATCTCGAGGAGCGTGAAACCTCTGCGCATTCGGGGACCCATGGGTTGCACCCCTTCAGCAAGCTCCGTGCTCAGCGGAACCTGCTGATCCATGGACCCTCCCCGACCGTCTGGGCTCTGCAACCCTGTAACTTTTGCGGAGCTTCACCTGGCACAGGCTGCGGAGTCGGCAGCGTGCCTACACGTCAGTCGGTGACGCGAATCGGCTCGGCGAGCTTGAGGATTTCGCAGTCGACGGGCGTGCCGTCTTCCCACACCAGCATCGCGAACTCGCCGGGCGCGTCGAGGGCCACCATGGGGTGGTGCCAGATGCCGGGCGCGTACGCGACGCCCTGCCCCGGTGCGCAGCTGAAGGCGCGCAGCTGGGTGACGTCGGGCGAGCCGTCGGGGAGGTTCGGCGCCACGCAGACGAGGTAGCGGCTGACGACCATGGGGATGAAGACCTGCGTGCTGCAGGCGTGGCGCTCGAGCAGCACCACGTCGAGCGGCAACGTGCGCGGCGTCGAGCGGAAGACGACGAGGTTCGGCTGGGCCGGTGGCCGGGTGCTGATCAGCTCGGCGCAGTGGTCGAAGCGCACGGCGGTGCCCTGGTTGGCGGCGATGCCGGTGGTGAGCCCGGCAGAGACGACACGGCCGAACGGGGCGAAGGCTTCGGCGGTCAACGGCACGACGGGCAGCGTGTTCATGAGGCGCGACGCTTAGTACGTCTGCGGGCGATGAAGACGCTCCGCCTCGACGTGAACGGGCCGCTGATTGCGACGCCGGCCGATGCCTCGACGCTCATCGGCGCGACGTGGGGTCAGGAAATCGACCTCATCGTGGTGCCCGTGCAACGCCTGCATGCAGACTTCTTCAAGCTGTCCACCGGCCTCGCCGGAGCGCTGCTGCAGAAACTGGTGAACCACCAGCTGCAGTTGGCGGTGCTCGGTGACGTCTCGACGTACGTCGCGGCGAGTGACGCGTTCCGCGACTTCGTGCGCGAGGCGAACCGCGGGCGACAGACGTGGTTCGTCGCCGACGAGGCGGAGCTCAACGCGAAGCTGGGCGCTGCTTGACAGGCTGCGAGGTGGGCGCTGAGCGGCTCTTCGGCTCGAAGAGGCTCGCGAACAACCGCCCCACCGGCACAGGAATGATGACCAACAACACGATGACCAGGCCCTGCGCGAGACGTTTGAACATGGGTTCGACCGCACCAATGAAGGCGTGAAAATGACGCGCCCGCGCTGCGTCACAGCGGGGCACCTGACGCTCAAGCGGGGTGGGGGCTGATCAGAGAACCAACGCGCGGTGCCGCAGAAACAGGCGCTCGGCAACCGACGTGCGCGACTGCAACCCGACGGCCTTGACGACGGGCGTCGAGACGAACTGTGGCGCTGCGAGCTCACGCGCTTCGACCTCGAGCCGCGCAGGTCGCGCGACGCCCTGCACCACGTCAGCGCGCCGCACCGCCGCCGTGGGCACGACGAAGCCCATCGCCACGAGCAGCGCGAGGGCCAGCCGGCTCAACACAGACGCGTTCACGCGCCCTACTTAACCAGCCAACGCGTCAACGCCACCACGGTCGCCTCGGGGTCTTCTTCGTGCGGCACGTGCCCGAGCCCGTCGAACACCACCAGCTCACTGACCGGCAGGTCGGCGTCGAAGCGGCGCCCGTTCTCGAGCGGAATCAGCTCGTCTTTCCCTCCCCACAGAATCAGCGTGGGCGTCTTCAGCGACGTCAGGCGCGACGTGTCTCCGAAGACCGGCACCTGCTCGAAGCGGCGCGCGAGGGCCACGCGGTTGCCTTCACGCAACGTCAGCTCGAAGTAGCGGTCGACCATGTCCGACGTCACCAGCGACGGGTCGGCGAACACGTTGCGCACGCTCTTCTCGATGAGGCTCCGGGGCAACAACACCTCGGCCAGCCTTCGAAGGCCCGGCGTGCGCGCGATGCGAAACCCGAGCGGCACCGACTTCGACTGCAGCGGGTACCCGGCCGCGTCGATGAGCACCAGCCGCGAAACCTGCTCGGGGTGCGCGAGCGCGAACTCCCAAGCGATGCGACCACCGTACGAATTGCCGACCAGCACACAGCGCGCGATGCCCAGCTTGCCCAGCAACGCGCGCAGCACCGACAACGTGTGCGCGATGCTGACGTCGCCGTTCGCCGCGGGCCCGGTCAGCCCGAAGCCCGGCAGGTCGAACGTCACCACGCGCCGCGTACCCGACAAGCGCGCGACCCAGCTCTCCCACGTGTGCAGGCTCGCCGACGTGCCGTGCAACAACACCAGCGGCTCCGGGTCTTCACGCGGGCCGACGTCGCGCACGTGCACCGAGAGCCCGTCGAGGTCGATGAACTGCGACGGCGGTTTCGCCCAGCGCTCTTTGAGCGATGACACCGGCCGGTCGGGCTCCCACGCCGCCGCGATGGCGCCGATGAGCGCGAGTACTGCGACCACGACACCGATTCGCAACACGCGGCGGAACATGCCGGCCGCACCATAGCCGCGCGGTGTTAGGAGCGTGACGCATGAGCCAGCGAGTTCCCCTGACCGAGGCGCAGGTGCAGGACTTTCTCTCGTCGCACCCCGGCTGGGCTGTCGAGGCGAACATGTTGGTGCGCACCTTCGAAGCGCGCACGTTCCTCGAGGGCATTTCGTACGTGAGCAAGGTCTCGCAGCTCGCCGAGGCTGCGGACCACCACCCCGACATCGACATTCGCTGGCGCAAGGTGACGCTGCGCTTCATCACCCACGATGCGGGCAACCGAATCACCGAGCTCGACACGCGCCTCGCCGGTGAGTGCTCGCTCATTTTTTCGGCGATCTGAAACATGCGCACGTTCCCCGAAGAGACCTCGCCCTTCCCCGTGATTCTGGGGCGTAACGCGTTCGGCCCGCGCCTGGTGCCGCACGCCGGTGACGTGTGGCGGGCGATGCAGGACGTGGTGGTCGACCAGTCGAGCTCCGTCGGGTGGACCCCCGAGCGCTACGTCGAAGAGAACACCATGTTCGTGGTGCGCACCATGACGGTGCGACACGTGCGCGAGGTGCGCATCGAAGAGCCGCTGCAGGGCCGCACGTGGCCGTCACGCGAGCGGCGGCAGATGTTGTTCACCCGGCAGGTCCGGTTGTTCAACGGCGAGGAGCTCATCGCCGGTGCCACGCAAGAATGGGCCTACCTCACGCGCGACCTGCAGCCCACGCGCGCCGGCAAGGGCATCTACGCGGCGTTCCACATCAACGAAGGGTTCCCCGACGTCGAGCTGCCGTCCTTCATCGCGGTCGAAGGCAAACCGACGAACGTGTTCGACTTCACCGTCTGGCACGCGTGGATGGACCCCCACGGCCACGCGAACCACGCGGCCTACGTCGACTACTGCGACGAGGGCATCGCGCGCGTGGTTGCAGCCGAGGGTGGCGACCCGCAGCAGCTCAAGCCGGTGGCCGAGACGGTGCACTTCCGCGCGGCGATTGGTGCGGGCGAGCTGATTACCGTCGAGACGGTGGAGGCCGGTCACGCGAGCGGCGCGCGCGTCTTCAAGCACCGCATTCTGTCGGGCGACAAAGTGTGCGCGACGGCCGTCGTGCTGCGCGCCGTCTGATCAACCCAGCTTGCGGCGGTGGGCTTCGCGCGCCAGCGCTTCGCGATGCTGCGGAGCGGCCACGTTGAGCAACTGCTGCACACGGTGCCGCAACGAGTGGGCGTACAGGTCGGCCACGCCGTGCTCCGTCACCACGTAGCGCACGTGCGCGCGGGAGGTGACGACGCCCGCCCCCGCCTTGAGCGCCGAGACGATGCGGCTCTCGCCCTTCGAGGTGGTGGACGGCAACGCGATGATGGCCTTGCCGCCGGGCGACAACGTCGCGCCACGAATGAAGTCCATCTGCCCGCCGACACCCGAGAAGATGCGCTCACCTATCGAATCGGCGACGACCTGCCCCGTGAAGTCGACCTCGATGGCCGAGTTGATGGCCGTCATCTTCGGCTGCTGCCGAATGACCGAGGTGTCATTCACGTAGCCGCAGTCACGCAGCTCGACCGACGGGTTGTCGTGCACGAAGGCGTACAGCGCCGGTGAGCCGTTGACGAAGCTGGCGACGGTGCGCCCGCGCTGCAGCACCTTCTTCTCGTTCGTCACCACGCCGGCGTGAATCAACGGCAACACGCCGTCGCTGAACATCTCGGTGTGAATGCCCAGCGCGCGATGACCGTGCAGCTCTTTGAGCACCGCGTCGGGAATCGCGCCGATGCCCATCTGCAACGTCGCGCCGTTCTCGACCAGCGCCGCGATGCGACGGCCGATGGCGGTCTGCACGTCGTCTGGCTCGGCGGCGCCGTGGCCGAACAGCGGCGCGTCGACGCTCACCAGCGCCGCGAAGCGCGAGACATGCACGCCCGCGTCGCCCAGCGTGCGCGGCATGCGCGGGTTCACCTGCGCGATGACCAACCGCGCGGTCTGCACGGCCGCCAACGTCGCGTCGACCGAGACGCCGAGGCTCACGTAGCCATGCGCGTCGGGCGGGCTGACGTGCACCAGCGCCGCGTCGAGCGGCAGCACGCCTTCACGAAACAGCCGCGGAATCTCCGAGAGAAAAATCGGCGTGTAGTCGGCGCGGCCTTCGCTCACCGCCGCGCGCAGGTTCGAGCCCACGAAGAACGCGTTGGGCCGAAACGACTTCGCGTACTCGGGCCGCGCGAACGGCGCGTCACCTTCGAGGTGCAGGTGCACCGTCTCGACGTTCTCCAGCTCGCTGGCGCGCGCCGTCATCGCCTCGAGCAACACCTGCGGCGTCGCCGCCTGCCCCTGCACGTACACCCGCATGCCACTGAGAATCAGCTTCACCGCCTCGGCGGCGCTCACGTACGTCATGGCTTCGTCTTCGCTCCGGCGAGCTTGAGCACGCGCGCGAAGTGCTCTGGCGAGACGGGCTGCACCGACAGGCGCTGGCCCTTCTGCAGCAGCGCCATGCCCGCAAGCGACGCGTCGGCCTTGAGCACCTCCAATGGAATGAACTTCGCGAACTTCTCGACGAAGGCGAGCTGCGCCATCACCCAGCGCGGGGCGGCGCGGTCGCTGGTGTCGTCGTAGTAGTCGCTCTTCTTGTCGAACTGCGTCGGGTCGGGCACCGGCTTGCCATGCACCTTCGCGAGGCCCGCGATGCCGGGCGGCTCGGCGTTCGAGTGGTAGTAGATGACGAGGTCGCCCTCCTGCATCTGGTCGCGCATGAAGTTCCGCGCGGTGAAGTTGCGCACGCCGGTCCACCCGGTGTGGCCGTCCTTCTTCAAGGCATCAATCGAATAGACGTCGGGTTCGCTCTTCACCAACCAGGTGCGCTTCGTCATGAGCGCGCTGCTTACCAGCGGTCTACGTTCGCGCGCATGACCAAGCTCTTGCGTGGCGCGCTGCTCGTGACCTTCATGTCGTGCGGTGGCGGCTCGAGCACGCCGTGCTCCCTGACGTGGGAAGGCGAGCTGACGGGCATGGGTGATTGCAGCAACACCGCAGGAGAGCTGCTGCTGGCCACCGGCAACGCGCCGCGCTCGCTCAACTGGCAAGTCGCCAGCGACAACACGACGCACGAGGTGAACTTTCTGTACCAGGTGCCCAACCCGCCCGGCGATGCGTACGAAGGCGGCACCAGTGAAGTGCAGTTCTGTCAGGTCTCGCTCACGCCGAAGGCCGACGGTTCGCCCATGTACTCCGCGTTCTCACGCCCCTCGACGACGGGCACCGCACCGCGCGGGAGCTGCCGTATTTCTTTCACGTCGAAGACCGACGACAGCAGCGCGACGACGACGCGCTACACGGTGCATGGCATCGCAAACGCGACGCTGGCCGCAGTGAATGACGAAGCGAAGACGGTGACGCTCACCGTGACGTTCTGAAAGTCATGCCGCGCTCTGATGATTTGAGCCCGCAGTTGTTGCTCGACTACCTCGTCGAGCTCGGCACGGCGCTCATGTCGGCCGGGTGCCCCACGCACCGCCTCGAAGAGCTGCTCACCACGTTGGCCGGTCGCGAAGGTCACTTCGCCGACGTGTTCGCGGTGCCTACGGGCCTCTTCATTTCTCTGCGCACGCCGCAGGGGCAGGCCTCGTTGACGGCCATGGTGCGCGTCACCGAGTGGGCCAACGACCTCGAGCGCCTCGCCGAGCTCGACGAGCTGATGAATGAGGTCGCCGACGGCGAGCTCGACATTCCCACCGCGCGGCTGCGCATTCGTGAGGTGCTCAAGAAGCCGCCCGCGTGGTCGACGGCGTGGCAGCTGTTCGCGTCGGTCGCCTCGAGCGCCGGGGCCGCGGTGACCTTCGGAGGCGACCTCATCGACGCGGCGTTGGCCGGCGCCGGAGCGCTGTCGTTGCGCGCGTTGATGCTGACGCTGTCGCAGTCGCCGGGCGTGCGCGTGCTCGAGAACTTCATCGGTGGGCTCGTCGCCGCGTTGACCGCGTGGCTCGCGACGATGGTGTGGCCCGGCCACAGCCGCGAGGTGCTGGTGCTGGCCATCATCATTCAGCTGTTGCCGGGGCTCACGCTGACGACGGGCCTCTCGGAGCTGACGTACCGCAACCTGGTGGCCGGCACCGCGCGCGTCATGCACGCCGGCATCACGTTGCTCTCGCTGGTGTTCGGCATCGCGCTCGTCGTGTCCTTCGAGAAGGCGCTGGGGCTTCAGGGCACACCGAGCGTGGCGCGCGACGCGGCGCCGTTCGCGATTCAAGTCGTGGCGCTGCTCTTCGCGGCCTTCGGCTTCGGCGTGATGATGGGCCTGCCGCGGCGACGGCTGGTGGTTGCGTTCGCGTCGGGGGTGTTGGTCTTCATCGTGACGGCGCTGACGAGGCCGCTGCCGGTGGCGCACGCCGTCTTCTTGAATGCGCTGGCGCTGGGCGTCGGCGGCAACCTGTTCGCGCGCGTCACGTCGCGACCGGCGCAGCTCTTTCACATGCCCGGCATGTTGCTGCTGGTGCCCGGCGCGTTGTCGTTTCGCAGCCTCGACACGTTGCTCGCGGGAGACGCGGTGGTGGGCATCAGCGGCCTGGCAGACGTGACGCTGGTGGCCGTGGCGCTGGTGATGGGTTTGCTGGTGGCGAACGTGGTGTTGCCCGCGCGCAAGGTGCTGTGAGTCACCAGCCGCGGCGCCACTCGCGCGGCACGTTGTCGTACGAGGCCTGACGCTCGAGCTGCACGAGGTCGGTCTTCGCGTCGCCGAGCTCCACGCGCTTGAGCTCGATTTCTTTGACCATGCGGTCGTGCTCAAGGTTGAGCTGACACCGCGCTGCGGGCGAGTACACACGGCCGCTGTTCACCGTCGTGTAGCCATTGTTGGTGACGACCTGGGCGCCCGGCGCGGTGGTGATGGGCGCGCCCTGCTGCGGGCCGACCTGCACGGTGCCCACGGGAACCAGCGGCTGCGCGACGCACTCGGTGCGGGCGGGCAACGCGACCTGCAGCGCGGTGATGTTCTGCTCGAGCGTGGAGATGCGACGCGTGGCGGCGACGAAGCGGTCGCGCCATTCGCGCTCATTGAGGCTCGAGGCAGGGCGGCTCGGCTCGGCGGCGAGGGCCGGCGCGCGCTGCACGGCGACCGGAGTCACGGCCGGGCGAGGGTCGGCCTTCATCAACGTCGCGTCGACGCGGCCCTTCTTCGGCACCTGGCTCAGGTCATCGGTGTAGTGAACGCCGTCGGCGTCTTCCCATGAGTAGACGGTCTGGGCTGACACCGGCACGGAGAGAACGACGGCGACCAGGGCGAACATGCGCATGGCGCCGCTGACGTTACCGACGGCGGGGTATTCAAAAGGGTGCTGGCATCGAGCCCGGCGTCGAGGTCTGGTGCGCGCCGATGACGGCGCTCCGGGCGGCGAGGCGAGAAGACGGGGCGCGCATCGTTTCATTGCTGGTGCGCGCGTTCGCGAAAGACACCGCCACGCTGTGGATGATGCGCGACGACGCGCGGCACCTCGACGGCATGGAGGCCTGGTTCGGCGCCACGTTCGAGCACCTCACGATTCCGTATGACTTGAGCTTCGTGACCGAAGGGGCGCTTCACGGCGCGGCGCTGTGGGTACCTCCGGGCCAGGGGACCGTGGACTTTCTGCTGCAACTGCGGCTGGCGCCTCAGATGCTGCGCGCGTTCGGCTGGCGAAAGCTCAAGCGCTCGCTCGAGTCGGTGAACATGGTGCTCGCGCACCACCCCACGGAGCCGCACTACTACCTGAGCACGCTCGCGGTGGAGCCGACACAGCAGGGGCGCGGGCTGGGCAAAGCGTTGATGGCGCCGATGCTCGCGCGCTGCGACGCCGAGAAGATGCCGGCGTACCTCGAGTGCGTCGAACACAACGTGCCGCTGTACCGGTCGCGAGGGTTCGAGGTGAAGAGCGCTGCGCCGCTGGCGGGTGGCGGCCCGACGATGTTCTTCATGTGGCGCGCGCCGCGTTGAGTCGGCCAGGCGCAGCCCCTCCCACGGGCTGCCGAGCGAGAAGGCCGCGCGGACAAAGTAGCGCTGCAAGCGCGTCGCGACAGAATGAATCGGCGCTGGCTGCATGCCGCGGGCCTCTGTGACAGCGCAGTGCATTCACGGCAGCAAGCAGTGACTGCGCTGGCGTGGAGGCACCGGCGCCAGGCAAGAGAACGCCTCGCGCTCAACGACCGAGCAGCCGCCGCAACAAGCCGCGCGCGCTCGAGCCCCACACCCACGTCCACTTCGGGAAGCGGAACGCCAGGTCGACCGCTTCAGGCTCCGTCGCGGCGATGGCGTTGACGGTGACGCGCTTGAGCCCCGGCGGTGCGCTGCGCGCCAACGCCTCGAGCCAGATGCGCGCGTGCGGCAGCGGCCCCAACAGCGTCAGCTCATTGAGGAACCGCAGGCTCGGGTGCTGCAACAGCGCCGTCAGCTCATTCACGCGGGCGTCACCCTGCGTCTGTGCGCGACCGCTCGGCGAGGTCGCCAGCGCGCGCACGTAGCCCCGCTTCCACGTCAGCTGCAGCCCTTCGCCCGAGAGCACCGGCGTCAACTCCGCCTGCGCCGTCACGTCGCCACGCAGACACTTCGCGCGCGGAGACTTCGAGGCCTCGAGCGCCTGCGCGAGCTCGCTCCACGTCGCCGAGTCGTCCGTCGCGGCGAGCAGGCGCAGCTCCATCGCCGCGGGCAACACCTCGAACTGTGGCTCGAGCGCGGGCACCGGCAACACCGTCGCCGTGACAGGCGTCGCGCGCGCCGTGAGCGCCCCCGGGGCGAACGCAGCGAGCGCCTCCGCGAACGCGCTCGAGGAGGCAAAGCGTTGTGAAGGCGACGCAGCGAGCGCGCGCCGGAGCACGGGCTCCAACTTGCCAAACGAGGCCGGGAGCGCGAGCTGCAGCTTGTTCCCCACCACCAGCGGCCGAAGCGCTTCTTGCGCCGCACTCTCAGAGCGCCCCTGCGCGAACGCGCCATACGGCGAGCGCCCCGACAACATCAGGTGCAGCAACCACGCGAGCGAGAACACGTTGCTGCGCGCGGTGAGCGGCTGACCGAAGAGCGCCTCGGGGGTCCACGACCAGGTCGCAGGCGTGCTGAGGAAGCCTTGATCAACCGTCGCGTCGAGCGCCGCGAGGTGCAGGCGCAAGCGGCCGTGCTCATCACTGCCGAGCATCGCGGGGTGCAGGCACACGTGCGGCGACGTGAAGTGCGAGAGCAGCACCGCCTCTGCTTCAGCCACGCCGAGAGACAACCCCCGCGCAGCGCGCACCGCGAGCGCCGCATCGGCGAAAGGAAAGGTGCCCTCCGTGCGACGCCCCGGCGATTCAATGACGGCCCATGGCGCGCCACCTTCGTCGCCCGCGTCGATGAGCGCTGGCCACACCGCAGAGGTCAACCTCGAGGCGAGCCACCAACGACGCTGCACCCGCGCGAGGTGACGCTCGGCCAGCGCGGCGACGGGGCGCTCGACCCACCAGTCTCCGTGCGCCTGGCCGGCGAGCGGCCGAACCTGCGCCGCTTCGACGAACGAACCGTGATTCCATCGCAACGACGAGACTTCCCAGCGCGCAGCGAACGGTAGAGACATGAGCTCCCGGTGCCCCCCGACAGCGGTCAGCATAGCGCCGAATCGTGGCTTGTCGGTTTCGGCCGACTTTGTTACCCGCGGCCCCGCCACGCGTCGCTCCGATGGCGATCGCGACATTCCGTCGCGGTCGTAGGGCGGCCTCGGGTGGCTTGCGTGCAGGCATGCCTGAGCCCTCTTCAGCAGGAGCTACACATGGCCACGTCACCGCTGCCGGTGCTCGAGTTCGTCCTCACCAACTACAAAAACTTCAACGCGCGCTCGACGCGTGACGCGCTGCTCTCGTACTGGGAGCACGTTCAGCGCGGCGGCAAGATGTTCTGGGCGATGGCCGGCGCGATGAGCTCGGCGCAGCTGGGCATCACCCTGGCGCCCGCGATTCGTGAAGGCCTGATTCACGGCCTCTCGGTGACCGGCGCCAACCTCGAGGAGTCGCTGTTCCGCCTCGTGGCGAACCACAGCTACAAAGATTTCCCCGACTACCGGTACCTCACGAAGAACGACGACACGAAGATTCTCGAGAACCGCATGCGCCGCGTGACGGACACCTCCATTCCCGAAGACGAGGCGTTCCGCGCGGTCGAGAAAATCATCGTGCCCATGTGGAAGACGACGAGCGCGAACAGCCAGCGCCGCTTCTGGCACGAGTACTTCTACGAGGTGATTCAGGCCGTCCCGAAAGAAGCGCACGAAGGTGACCCGGAGCAGTGCTGGTTGCTCGCCGCGGCGCGCGCGAAGTTGCCCATCGTGGTGCCGGGCTACGAAGACTCGACGTTCGGCAACATCTTCGCGTCTTACGTGCGCACCGGCGAATGCAACGCCGCCATCGTGAAGTCGGGCATCGAATACATGGCCGACTTCTACGACCGCTACAAAGAGCTCTCGACGGGCGAGGGCATCGGCTTCCTCCAGATTGGCGGCGGCATCGCGGGCGACTTCCCCATCTGCGTGGTGCCCTCCATCAAGTACGACCTGCAGGAGCCGGTGAAGCCGTGGGCGTACTTCTGCCAAATCAGCGACTCCACGACGTCGTACGGCAGCTACTCGGGCGCGACGCCCAACGAGAAAATCACGTGGGACAAGCTGACCGAGACAACGCCGATGTTCGTCATCGAGTCTGACGCGACCATCGTCGCGCCGCTCATCTTGACGGCGTTGCTCGAGTGCAAGCGCGCGCCAGACGCCGCGAACGCGCTCATCGCGAAGCACCGCTGAGCGACGCGGCGACAGCGCGACGTCGAAAATTCTCGCTGAGCGGACTTTTTCGACGTCGCGTGACCCAACCCAGGCTCAACGCGAGGCGCGGCTGAGCAACGGCCCGCGCGCGAACGAGGCCAACGCGTCGACCGCTTCGTTCCACGGCTCGCCAGAGTGCGCCCGCACCCACCGCGTGTGCACCTCGAGCGCGCCCGCTGCGGCGTGAAGCTCTGCGGCCAACGCCCGCACCACCACGGGCTTCGGGAGGAACTCGCCGCGCACCACGTCGAGCGCGATTCGGCAGTCACTCACCAGCTCGACCTCGCGCCAGCCCTCCGCCGCCACCGCGCGGAGACCGAACAACGCGGCCTGCAGCTCCATCACCAGGCTGGTGGTCTTCGCGACGCGGCCGCTGGCTTCGAGCAGCAAGACGTCGTCACGCACCACCACGAAAGCCCAACCACCGGGCCGCCCCACCCGCTCGGCCCCCGCGCCGTCGGCATAGAGCGTGACCCGCGAAGTCACGGCGCCACGGGAATGACGTGCGGCGCGCCGTCGAGGTCTTTCCACTCGACGCCACCGTCGACGCGCGTCGCGCCTTCGGGCAGCACGCCGCTCGCGCCGTTCGCCAACCACTGCAGCACCGAGAGCACCAGCCGACCTTCGTCGAGCCGCTCAGCGAACTTCCCGTAGTTCACGGGAGCCGCAGGCCCCACCGGCACCCACCACTCCGAGAACAGCTGGTCGATTTCGGCCGACGCCCGCACGCGCCCCGCCGGGTCTTCAGCGACGTCGACCAGCGCACGAAGACGTGGGTCCCACGCGCTCCACAACCGACGCATCAGGTAACGCGAGAACATCGTCGAGTCCAGAAGCGCCGCTTCGCGTACGCGCGGAATGCCCTCGGTGTCGACGAGCGGCGCGAAGTACGTCACCGACGCGGTGAGGCGCTCGGTCTCAATCATCTCCTTCGCGCTCGCCAGGCGCGTCGCCAACACCACCCACTGCGGCGCGAACGACTTCTTTTCTTCTGCCGACAGCGCGTTGAACGCCGTCGCGCAGTGCGAGGCCAGCACGCGCACGCTCGCCACCGCCGTCATCGCACCGAGCAACCCCAGGTGGCTCTGGTCGAGCGCGAAGGCCAACGTCGCGTTGCAGCGCTCCAGCGCGAGCTGCGGCTGCTTCTCGGCCACCAACCGCCGCACCTCGAAGGTGGTGAAGCGCGTCAACGCCAACACGGCTTCGGGGTGCCGCGGCGGGTCGTCCCACGGCTCGGTGCCGGTGAAGTACTTCAACGACTTCGAGCTCCCGCACGCGCGCATTTCGTCGGCCCACCCCGACAACGCCCGCGCCCGCTCCTCGAGCTCCGGCGGCACCGTGTCGAGCGGCGCGTCGCCACGAACCCACGGGCTCAAGTCGGGCTCCTTCGTCGCGCCGTTGAGACTGAACGGCGACAAGTCGCGCGGCGTGACCTTCAACATGCCCGCGAGGCAGGCGAAGCCGTTGTCGTGCTGCGGGTTTCTGGGCGGCGGCGTGCGGGTGACGACGTTGGCGCGGGCCGCGGCGACATCGGCGGCGAGCTGACGACCCAACGCGCGCGACTGAAAGAAAGGCACGGCGACGAAACCCGCCACCAACAGAACGATGAGCGCGATGACTCCGAACAGAACCCGACGCATGGGCGCAAGGTGGCAGAACGCCCTAGAAGCGCAACGCCGCCGACACCATGCCGCCTTCGCGCAACGGCGCCGCGCCCATGGTGAATGACGGCAGCGCCGACTTCACGTTCGCGGAGTGGCTCCACTCCAGCGCCAGCATCGGGAAGAAGATGCCGCTGATGAAGGCGAGCTCCAGCAACAACACCGTCGCAGACGTGCTGCGCACCGGCGAGAACGCCCCACCGAAGCCGCCCTGCGCCGTGATGAAGAGGCCCGTCGCCGCGCCCGAGACCGCGAGCGCTGTGCCCATGCCCAGCAACACCGCCGCGAAGTTGCCGCGACCATTGAGCGCGCGATGCACGCCAAACACCGACGCCGCCGCGGCGAGGCTCAACACCGCGCCGACGGTGACGGGCAACGCGACGCACTCGGCGCTGCGACACAACGCGGCCGTCAGCGCCGTCAACGCCACGCTGCTGCCGACGGTGAGCAGAGACACCAGCGACGTCAACGCCACGCGCCCTGCCGACGCGCCGCCCCACGACGACGCGCCGCCGAGCGAATTGAGCTGCTGCGCGCGCAGGTCCAACGAGAGCGCCGCGCCGGCCGCGAGAAATACGCCGGCGCCCACCATGTACGGCGCGAACTCGAGCGCAGTCGACGCACCGGCTTCTGCGGCAATCGACAACAGCGTCAGCGCAATCAACACCGCAGGTGCCATGGCCACTGCCGTCGTCAACAACGAGCCGCTGCCGCCCATCAACTGGTAGCCGAGAAACGCGCCGGTCAACGAGAGCAGCGGCGCGAACGCGCCGAACATGCCGTGCACCGCCGAGACGCAGCTGCCTGCTGGAAAACAGAACGCCGACGCATCACCCAACGGCATCAGCGACAGGCCCGCCGCCAGGCCGACGACTCCGCCCGCAAACGCGCCCAGAAAGCGCTGCACGCGCGCGTCGTCAGAGACCTGCGGCTGTGGTGGCAGCGCGTCGAAGCGCGTGGCGCCGGGCGAGACCTGCGGAGGTGCTTCGACGGGTTGATCCGGCGCGACGGTGAGAAACAGAAACAGCGCAGCGGTCACCATGTCGCCAGCCTGCCACGGTCTTCGGCTGCTTCCACCGGTTGCACGAATTGATAAAGGGCGTCGCATGCCTGCCTCGAGCACCTCGACCGCCCCGCTGACCTTCGACGCCTTCTGGCGGTGGCTCCAGGAGCACCGCAACTGCCTGCTCCGCGTGGGCACCGCCGAGGTCGTGCTGATGGACCACGAGCTCGCCCACTGGGACTTCTTCGACGAAGACGACGGCCGCGCGGTCGTGCAGTGCATCTTCGGCAAGGCGCTCGTCGGGGAGGTGCTCATCGAGCGCAGTGAGGTGCTCTTCGTGCAGGCCTCGCCCGACCACGAATCACCCAACAGCACCGCGTGGAACTTCGAGTGCATCGGCGGCAACAAAGAAGAGAACTACCCGCTCTTCTCGTTCCTGCTCTCGCACGGCATGGAAGGCGCGCAGGGCACGGGCCACGCGGCGCTCAAGCACTGACTCGAGGCGCGCACCATGGCCATCACGATTCCCCGAAATGAGCTGAACGAGTTCTCGCTGCCTCGCGTGTGCGTCGCCACCGGGCAGCCCGGCGCGGTCACGTTTCAGAAGGTCGAGTTCCAATACGTACCGAAGTGGATCGCCGTCTTCGCGATGGCGCCGCTGCTGTACCTCATCTTCTATTTCATGCTGCGGAAGACGGCCTCGGGCACGTTGCCGTTCTCAGACGAGACGTGGAGCAACCTGAAGACCGCGCGCCGCAACGTGCTGCTCGCAGTCGCGGGCCTGGTGGGCGCCGTGTTTCTGGGCGTCGCGCTCATGGCCGCGTTCGACGACGTCGGCGGGCTGCTGTTCTTCGTGCTGATCATCGCCAGCATCATCGCCATCGGCGTGGCGACGAGGAAGGTGCGCAAGCTGTACCCGACGGTCACGCGCATCGACGAGCGCGACGTGCACCTCAAGTTCCCGTCCACGCAGGCTGAAGACCTCGTGCGTGCGCACCTCTCGGCGGGCGCGCGCCCCGTCGCATGACCGTCGCCGCGCCGATTGCTGGGACGTGTGGGTTGCACGCTGGCGTGGTGGCGGCGTGGGCCTGTCAGCGCTGTGGCACCTTCGTGTGCAGCGCCTGCGAGCGGCGTACGCGCCCCGAAGCCGCGCCGCTGTGCCCGAAGTGCTGGGAGCTGCGCGCGGCCGCGGTGGTCGAGCAGACCGCGAACGAATCGAAGCGCATGCAGGTGGGCGGGCTGGTGCTGGGCGTGGTGTCGTTTCTCCACCCGCTGGTGCAGGTCGCGAGCCTGGTGCTGAACGTTCGCGAGCTGCTCAAGAAGCGCGGCGGCACGCGCGGGTGGATGAACGTCGTCGGCCTGGGCCTCACCGTCATGGCGATGCTGACGTGGGTCGCCGTCATCGTCATCGCGGTGAGCCGCTGACGCAGCCGCCTAGCGTGAAGACATCACCGCCAGCTCGTTGACGGTGCGCCAGTTGCGCGCCGTGCTGATGGTCTTGAGCTTCGAGTCGAGCCACGCGTTGGTCACCTTCGACTTCCCCAGGCCGTTGGGCGTGTACAGGTACACCTCGCGGCCCTTCACGATGAACTCGTCGGGCGCCACGCGCGTGGCGTCGAGCTGCGAGACCTGAGCGGGCGTCGGCTCTTCTGCGAGAAACGCGACGTGCAGCAGCTCAGGCTTCGTGACCTTCGCGAGGAACGGGTTCTTCTTGAGCACCGACTGCAGCTCGGCGGCGCTGCGCAGCACGACGGGGGTGCGTACGTCGAAGTCCTCCTTCAAGGCGCGCTCGACCAGCAGCGGCACCTTGCGCGCGAGCGTGGCGTTCGCGTTGAACACCACGTTGCCCGACTGGATGTACGTCGAGACCTCGGCGCACCCGGCGGCGGTGAAGACCGCCACCAGGTCACTCATCTTCAAGCGGTTGTGCGCGCCCACGTTCAGGCCGCGCAGCAGCGCGACGTACGTCACTTCTCGGCGTACTGGCACGCGTTCTTGTACCCAAGCGCGCACGACTCTTTGTAGAGCTTCTTCGCGCGCACGGCGTCCTTCCTGGTGCCTTCGCCGTTCTGGAACATCACGCCCAGGTCGTAGCAGCTCGAGGCGTGCTTGCCGTTGCAGCCTTTCTGGAAGAGCTCCATGGCGACCTTCAGGTCTTTGGCCACGCCCTTGCCGTCGAGGTGCAGCAGGCCGAGGTTGCGGCACGCGCTGAAGTTGTCGCCGTCGCACGCGGTGTCGTAGGCCTGACCCGCGAGCTTCTCGTTGACCGGGCCGCCTTCGCCATTCTGGTACATGACGCCGAGGTCGAAGCAGCTCGACGGGTGGCCGTTGTCGCAGCCCTTGTGGAAGAGCTCCTTGGCTTTCTTGAGGTTCTTCTCGGTGCCGTTGCCCTCGATGTAGAGCAGGCCGAGGTCGCGACAGCCGGCGTAGTTGCCGCCGTCACAGGCCTTGGTGAAGAGCTTGAACGCGAGCTTCTCGTTCTTCTCGACGCCTTCGCCCTTCAGGTTCATCGCCGCGGAGTTGGTGCAGCCGCGCGCGAAGTTGGCGTCACACGCCTTGCTGTAGAAGTGCGCCGCCTTGACCTTGTCGACCTCCACGCCGAGACCGTCGTCGTAGATCCACCCGAGGTCATCGCACGCGTCACCCGCGCTGCCCTTGCAGCCCTTCTCGAGCAATGGCTTGGCCAGCGCGTAGGCTGACTCGTCTCCACTCTGGCCTTTGTCGATGTACGCGCGGCCCGCAAGCGCGCAGCTCTTGGCTTTGCCCTTCTTGCACTCGGCTTCGTCGGACGAGGCCGCGAAGCTGACGACTGACGTGCACAGCGACAGCAGGAGAAAGCCTCGGGTGGGGTTGGTCATGGCGCGGGAGCATACCGTCGGCGCCCGCTATGCTTGAGCACTTCATGAGAGAGCTCGTATTGGCTTCGACCTCGTCCGCGCGGCGGACCTTGATGACGTCGTTGGGGCTGCCGTTTCGCGCCGAGGCGCCGGGCGTCGACGAAGAGGTACCCGCTGGTACGAGCGTAGAACAGGCGGTGGCGATGCTCGCCGAGCGCAAAGCGCGCGCGGTGCTCGAGCGCAACCCTGAGGCGTTGATCATCGGGTCTGATCAACTCGTCTCTCTCGACGGTCGCGCGCTGGGGAAGCCGGCCGACGCGAAGGCCGCGCGGGAGCAGCTCGCGTCGTTGCGGGGGCGCACGCACGCCATCGTCACCTCGGTGTGTCTGCTCAGCGCTGACTTCAGCGCAGTCGAGGTCGACCTCGCACAGCTGACGGTGTGGCCGCTGGGCGACGCAGAGCTCGATGGCTACGTGGCGACCGGCGAGTGGGAAGGCTGCGCCGGCGGGTACCGCGTCGAGGCGCGCGGGCAGGCGCTGTTCGAGCGCATCGACGGAGACCGCACCTCGATTCAGGGCCTGCCGATGCTGCGCGTGACGCGACTGTTGAGGGCCGCGGGCGTGCGCTTCTTCGAGTCGTTCGGCCGCAGGTAACGGTGCTACGGCCGCCCGCCCATGGAGCCGCTCGCGACACGCACGCGCGTCATCATCGTGCAGCACCTGCTCGAGCAGGGTGAACGCAGCAACACCGCGAAGCACGCGCTGGCGGCGTTGAGCAACGCAGAGCGACGTCTGTACGGCTCGAGAGACGAGCCCCTTCGCACGGATGATTTGAGTGACGCGTGGCTGCTGTGGCCCGGTGATGGCGCGCGCCCGTCAGGCACGCCGGGCAAGCTGGTGGTGCTCGACGGCTCGTGGAGTCAGGCGCGGCACATGCTTCAGCGCGCTGTGGCGTTGCGGGCGTTGCCGAGGCTCGCCATCGCGCCGTTGCCGGGTCGTCGCAGTCTGCGTGAGGCGCCTGAAGGGGGCGTGTCGACGCTCGAGGCGCTGGCGGCAGGGCTGCGAATCATCGAGGGCGACGGAGCTGGTGCGCATCTCGAAGCGGTGCACGAAGCGTTGGTGCAGAAGCAGCTTCGCGAGCGCGGGTACGTAGGCAAGTCACGTTGAGCGTGGCGCGCTTCTTGGAAAGCGAGCTGCGCATGCCCTTCCGAATCAGCCTCGTCGTCCTCGCAACGCGGCAGCTCGACGTCGGCCTCCGCGACACGCTCGCGCACTGCGGCGGCACGGAGAACGGCGTCATCACCCTCAAGCCACGCCTCGAAGCGACGGCCGACGGCATGGCGCTGCACATGATGGGGGTGCGCAGCGCTGATCAACAGGTGCTCGGTAACTTTTCACTCAAGGTATCTGGCTCGTCGCGCGAGAAGCAAGTGAAGGGCATCGCGAGCCGCATCTGCCAGGAGGTGTCGCAGCTCCACCCGTGACTGCGTGGAAAGCGTCACGCGTTGCAGCTTGCTGCACGGCAGTTCACTCCCAGTGACGTGAACCGCTCAACGCACGAGACAGCACGTCGCTCATGCCGTGCGAGAGCGGCGAGGGCAGCGCGTCGACGGGGAACGACTTCACCTCGAGAATTTCGAGTGGGTTCATCGGAGGCAGCGTCGGCGAAGAGACCTTTGCGGCGACCACGGCGGTTACGGCGTGAAAGCGTGGGTCGCGGTGCGGGTTCGAATAGAGCCCGAGCAATTCACCGGCTTCGAGGAGCTCGACGCCGGCTTCTTCCATCAGCTCGCGCGGCAGCATTTCTTTGAACGTCTCGCCCCACTCGAGCGTGCCGCCGGGCAGACACCATTCACCGGTGTCACCGCGGCGGATCAAGACGAGGTGACCTTCGACGTCGCGCGCCACTGCCACGAGCCCCACCACCGGGCGTCGCAGCACGTGTCTCGCCACTTCTTTCACGATGCCGAACGCGGCTTTCGGAATGCGCATGCGGTCTCTTACAGCAGGGCACGCCGCGTGGGCGTCGTGGAAAAGAAGAAGGGCCGGCGGGTTTCCCCACCGGCCCTTGATCATGTCAGTCGGTGTGACTGATCAGTTGCACGTGCAGGCGGTGCCAGCGGCGCTCGCGGTGTTCCGCGGCGCAACAGGCGTCGTGGAGATCGTGAAGTCCACGCTGTTGTTGCCCGTGTCTGCACAACCGCCATTGCCGCGAACGGCCTCTGTCGTCGCCGAGAGCGCACCCAACACTGTGCCGGCACCACAGCTGGCACTACCAAACCCGATGATGTCCGTGGCCGCAGAGAGGTTGCACGTCGCTCCCGACAGAGCGGACCGTACGAGCGCGATCTTGGCGTTGCTTGCCTGAATCGCCATCGTGCCCGTCACGTCGCAGGCGGTGGGAAGCGTCGGCCCGCTCGTGCCGGTAACGCCGCAGTAGAGGAAGTAGCCGTTCGCGGGAATCGTGCCCGTGAGCGAGTGCAGACCACCACTCCAGTTGCTGCCAGCCGCCGCGTACTGCAGTGAGTAGCCCGTGAGGTCAATGGGCGAACCCGTACGATTGCGGAGTTCGACGAAGTCAGTAGCGAACGCGGTGGTGCCGCTGCCGCCGCCCGTGAAGACCGCGCTGATCACGATGTCGTCAACCGCGCACGTGCCAGCAGCGAAGCCCGTGAAAGTAGCCGTGTTGTTCGTCGCCGAAACTGGCGTGCCACGGAAGTCAGTCACGCCTTGATTCACTGTCACGGTGTACGACGTGCCGCTCGTCTGAGCTGCGGTGGTCAGCGTCACTGCGCGAGGCGAGTTCAACGTCGCGTCGACGACGCTCAGCGGGCCACTGATGGCGAACGAACCGGCATCGACCGACGCTGCAGCGATGTCTTCGTTGAAGTTGACCGTGACCGTCGTGCTGCTGCCCGCAGTCGCGCTGACAACTTGCGGTGCCGGGCACACGAGGTTGGTGATTTCAGACTGGTTCCACGCCGACGGCTGACCGTTCGCGTTGATGCGCCACATCGGGCCGCCGTTCAACGTGAACGTGCAGCCGATGCCGAACTGCTGCGCCGTCATCAGCGCCGTCGGAGCGCGGAAGCGGAAGTTCGCTCCCGCATCGATGGTGCCAGCCGTCTCGATGAACACCGACTGGTAACCGTTGCCAGCCGCTGCCGGTGCCGCGACGACCTTCGCGCTCAGGTTCACGAGCTTCCCTTCCCACGCGTCGAGCGAACCCGGCGCGAGGAAGTCGACGGCCGAGGCCGGCTGCACGAAGTTGTTCACGTCGTTCAGCGTGCCGACCGTGCTGATGGCCGTGATGCCGGTGACCTGGCGCAGACCCGCGACGACCTGAACCGTCGAAACCGTGATGTTGACGATCTCGCCCACTTCGTACGGACCACCCGCCTGCGTCGTCGGATCAAGCGCGACGAAGATGGCCGGACCCGTCGGAGACCCCTGAATGAAGAAGCCCCTCGGGTCGGAGCTGCCTGCTCCGGCCGCGAACGGCTTGATGTAGGTCACGACCGCTCCAGCAACGCTCAGGTTCACCGTCGCGGAGCCACCGTCGACCGTGATGCCGTTCGCGCCTGCGCGAATTGCTGCGACCTGCTCGTCAACCGTGCCCGCGTCGAAGTCGCCGCCGCCGGTGCCGGTGCCGCCACCAGTCGCCGTGCCGCCGCCAGTCGCCGTGCCGCCACCAGTCGCCGTGCCGCCACCAGTCGCCGTGCCGCCACCAGTCGCCGTGCCGCCACCGGTCGCCGTGCCGCCACCAGTCGCCGTGCCGCCGCCAGTCGCCGTGCCGCCACCAGTCGCCGTGCCGCCACCCGTCGCATCACCACCACCAGTCGCCGTGCCGCCACCAGTCGCCGTGCCGCCACCAGTCGCCGTGCCGCCACCAG
>JAMHXF010000099.1:0-150159 GCA_035910535.1 Archangium sp.
ACCGGGTCCATGCCGAAGCGGCCCATCAGCGTCTCGGCCCGCTTGCCGCAAGCCTGTCCTCGGGGTCTTCGACACCCAGAATCAACATGTGTTCAGCGAGCCAGCCCTCGGTGCGGCCCAGGTGACTGCCGATGCGCAGCGCGAGGCACTTCTTGCCCAGCAGCGCGTTGCCGCCGTAGCCCGAGCCGAAGCTCCAGATCGCGTTGTCCTGGGGGAAGTGGCAGATGTAGCGGCGGTCGGGGTTCAGGTCGCCGGTGCAGTGCAGGCCACGGTTGAAGTCGTTCGTCTCGCCGAGCATGTCGAGCGCCTGCTTGCCCATGCGCGTCATGATCTGCATGTTGAGCGCGACGTAGACCGAGTCGGTCAGCTCGATGCCAATCTTCGAGTGCTCGGAGCCGATGGGGCCCATGCAGTACGGCACGACGTACATCGTGCGGCCCTTCATCGAGCCCTTGAAGAGCCCGCGCAGCAGCTCATAGGCCTCGGCGGGCGCCTTCCAGTGGTTCGTCGGGCCGGCGTCTTCTTTGTTCGGCGTGCAGATGAACGTGAGGTGCTCGACGCGCGCGACGTCGTTGGGGTTGCTGCGGTGCAGGTAGCAACCGGGGTGCTTCTCCTGGTTCAGCGGCTGGAGAATGCCCTTGCTGACGGCGTACTCCGTGAGGCGCAGGCGCTCTTCTTCGCTGCCGTCACAGAAGACGATGGAGTCGGGTTCGCACATGACGGCCATCTCCTCGACCCACTTGAGGAGATGCGTGTTGGTGGTCAGATTCGTGCTGACGTTGGGCATGACTGAGGTGCTCTCACTTCGATGCCGACGATTCAAGCGCGGCGTGCTCATGGCCTCGTTCAGTCGGGCTTGTCTGAACGCACTGCGTCGAGGAACTTCGGGGGGATGTCGCTCTCGGCGCTGTGTCTCGAGTGTGGGCTGTGCTGCGACGGCACGCTGTTTCGGCAGGTACGAATCAGCGCTGACGAGCGCGCGCGTCTGGTGACGCTCGGCATCGGCGTGGGCACCAAGAAGAAGGGCGACGTCATGTGGTTGCCGTGCGGCAAGCTGAACGGTCGCTGCTGCACCATCTACGACGCGCGGCCTGGCGGGTGTCGGCGCTTCGTCTGTGCGTTGGGCGCGAAGCTCGAGCGCGGCGAGGTGTCTTTCGACGACGCGATGTTGCACGTGCGTGACATTCAGGCGCGCCTCGAGGTGCTGCGCGCTGCGCTGCGCGTGGAGCCCGGTGCGTTGGTGCTGCGGGCCGCGCGTGACGCCATCGACGGTGTGGCGCCCGTCGCCGACGCGGTGCGCGAGGCCTTCAAGCGCGTCGAAGACCTCCGCTACGGGGTGTTCATGCCGCCGCCGCCGCGCGACGAGGCGTAGGCTGCGCGCCACGCATGCGCTCCGCGTTCTTCGTGCTGTGTCTGCTGCTCGGCTGTGCACCGGTCGCTGAAGACGTGAACGTCACGCGCGCTCCGATTCTGGGCGGCGCGGCGGCGGCGCTGGAGTCGTCAGTCTTCCTGCTCGACCTGCGCTTCGACAACGGCGCGTCCATCTGCAGCGCGGTGCTGGTCTCGCCGCGCGTGTTGCTGACCGCCGCGCACTGCGTCGACCCCACGTTTCGTGGCGCGAGCAGCCTGACGATTCGCGCCATGAACAAGCCCGACGTGGTGAACCTGATGCAGGCAGAGACCATCGCCGTGACGACGGTGCTGCGGCACCCACAATGGAACCCGTCAGCGCAGGAGAGCGCGTTCGACTTCGCCGCGCTGTTGCTGGAGCGCGCGCCAGTCGGCGTGACGCCGGCGGTGCTGTCGCGGGCGACGCCGGTCAACGGCGCGATGGTTCGCCTCAGCGGCTACGGGCGAACCGGCGCCAACGATGGCGCGAGCAGCGGGGTGCGGCGCTCGGTGTCGACGCCCATCACCTCGGTGAGCGCCGCCGAGTTCGAGTTCGGCACCAACGGCGGCGTCGGCATCTGCGCGGGTGACTCAGGCGGGCCGTCGTTCATCGGCGACACGGTGGTGGGCATTCACTCGCGCACCGAGTCGGCGTCGTGTGGCCGTGGCGTCGACATGCGCGTCGACGCGCGCGTGGCCTTCGTCGACTCGTTCATCGCCGCGAACGACCCGCCGACGTGCGCGCAAGACGGGCGCTGCGCCGCGAGTTGCTCTACGCCCGACCTCGACTGCCCATGCGCCGCCGACGGCACCTGCAACGAGACGTGCGGCACGAGCGACCCCGATTGTTCGTGCGGCGCCGACGGCCTGTGTCGAGCGGCCTGTGGCGCCACCGACCCCGACTGTCGCTGCGCTGCCGACGGCCGTTGCGAGCAGTCGTGCGGCGCTGCCGACGTCGACTGTCTCGACGACGGCGCGCCGTGCACCGGCGTCGCCGCGTGCCTGGGCGGGCGCTGCGAGCACGACCCGCGCGGCTTCGAGTTCTGCACGCGCTCGTGCACCGCCGACACAGAGTGCTTCTCTGAGATGACGTGTCAGGCAGGCGTGTGTCGCGCGAAGCCCGAGGGTGACGTCGTCGGTGGTTGTGCCGCGGCGCCGGGCGTGTGGTTGCTCGGAGTGCTGGTGTTTTTGCGACGCCGGAAGCTGTTCATGATTTCCGAGCAATCGGAGTCGTAGAAATACGGTCGCTCAACACAACCGCGATGTGCCCGCGTCGTTTCGTAGAGGCATGCTGCCACCTCACCGCACGCCGAGCAGCGGCGCCGGGTTGACGGCCTTCGAGCGCCACCAGCCCACGCGGTACACACCGAAGTGCAGGTGCGGTGGCGTGGTGCGCGCGTTGCCGGTGTTGCCCACGCGGCCGAGCACCGTGCCTTTTTCGACGCGCTGGCCGACGCGCAGGCCCGGCGCCCAGTCGTCGAGGTGCGCGTAGTAATAGAGCGCCGGCCCGTCTCCGAGCACCGACACCACGCAGCCGCCGAGCGAATCAGTGCCGACGCGCCAGACTTCGCCGCGCGTCGCCGAGACGACCGCCGTGCCGCGCGTGGCGAAGAGGTCGATGCCCTCGTGTCTGCGTCGGCCGGGCCGCGGTGTCTGCCACGAGTCGCGCGCCTGACGGGCGTTGAGCCCCGACACCGGCATCGAGAGCTTCGTGGTGCGCGTGTAGCGGGCGCTGTGCATCAACAGCCGCAGTCGCGGCAACGTGGCCACTGCGAGCGCTCCCATTGCGACGACGCACAGCCACACGCGGCGGGTCATGCCCGTGCGCTGTGCAACTCAGAAGCCTGCGGCGAGCTCGAGGTAGAACGTGCGGCCGTATTGCGGCACGCGCGAGAAGGCGATTTCGCTGAGCAACGGCACTGAGTAGCGCTGGTCGAGCAGGTTCTGCACGCCAGCGAAGTAGCGAATGGGCCCGTATTCCCCCGACAGCCCGACGTTGATGAGCACCGCTTCACCGAGCAGCGAGCCGTCTTGAGCGCGGCGCCCGGACTGGTACGTGCCCTGCGTCGACAACCGCACCAGCCCGTCTTTGATGGGCACGAGCGCGCGAATCGACGCGAGGTGCATGGGGTACGCGCCGCCGGTGATGTCAGCGCCGCCGAGCCACACGAAGGAATACGACGCGTCGACCAGCGTGAAGCGCCCCGGCTGCCAACGCAGCTGCGCTTCGGCGCCGCCGGCCATCAGCCTGCCGCCGGAGTTCGTGTACACGACACACTGCGTGGGCGTGCCGCCGTTGCCGCACAATGGGGTGGGCTCCATTTCTTCTGCGAGCACCACGAGCTGGTCGATGAGGTTGAAGTAGCCGCCGATGGTGGCGCGCAGCTCGGGCGTGAAGTCGTGCGAGTGCTCGAGCTCGAAGGTGGTGATGAGCTCGGGGCGCGGCGGCGTCGGCGCCGGGCGCTGCGTGACGTTGTTGTCGCCGAAGTACGTCTCGTAGACGTTGGGGGCGCGGAAGGCGCGGCCCACGACGACCTTGGTGATGCCCTGGTCGTAGAGCCGCATGACGACCGCGCCGCGCGGTGAGAGCGCGACGTCGGGCAGGTCGAAGTACTTGTCGATGCGCGCGCCGGCCTGAATGAACACGCGGCTGTTGATTCGCCACTCGTCGAGCAGCGTGCCCGAGAGCAACACGCGCGTGTGCTGGTCTTCGTTGGCGAAGCCCACCGGGCGCTGCGTCACCAGCTGGCCCTGCGCCTCGAAGGCGGCGGTGAGCCGGTTGCCCTCGAAGAGCGTGACGCCTGCGCGCACCTCGCCGCTGAACCAGTCGGCGCCGCCGGTGTCGGTGATGCGCGGCTGCGTGGCGCCCAGCTCGTCGGTCTTCGCGTACCAGCCGCGATAGCGGCTCGCGTCGTAGCTGGCGCGCGCGTTGAGGGTGACGCGGCTCCACGACTTCTCGTAGCGGAGCTCGGCGAAGCCGCGCGCGTCGGTGTACTCGGTGCCGGGCGCGCCGAAGCTGCTGCCCAGCGGTTGCGTGGGAATCTGTTTGCGGCGTTGGTGCAGCTTGGCGACGAGCGTGAGGCCGTCGAACTCGCCGCGCAGCGAGACGCCCAGCGCGCGCTCACCGTCGAGCCCGCGCACCGAGAAGCCGGGGCCCAGGTCGGTGTTGGGGGCGCCTTCGGCCCAGTAGCCCGCGCCGGTGAGGCTCAGCGAGCGGCCGTCGCTGCCGAGGCTGCCGAACGCGCGCGCCTTGATGGAGTTCTGACCGCCGCCGCCCACCACGCCTTCGACGTTGCGCTTGCCGCCCACGCGCGCGCGCGGCACCACGTTGATGACGCCGAAGAACGCGCCGGTGCCGAAGAGAATCGACGCCGGGCCGCGCACCACCTCGATGCGCTCGATGGCCGAGAGGTCGGCCTCGAGGTCGCGCGCGCTGAAGCCCTGCCCGGCCCACACGTCGTTGATGGGGTGGCCGTCCCACAGAATCAAGATGCGGGTGTTGAGGTCGCCCGGCGGTTGGAAGCCGCGCACGCCGATGTACGTGTAGACGCGGTCGTCAGCGAGGAAGAAGCCGCGCACCGCCTGCAGGGCTTCGGGCAGCGTCTGGTATCCGAAGGCGCGCAGCTCTTCACGCGTGATGACGGTGACCGACGCGGGCGCTTCGTCGACGGTGAGCTGTGACTTCGAGGCAGCGGTGACGCGCGGCGGTGCGTAGCGGAGCTCGGCGGTGACGCGGGTCTCGGTGTCTTCGACGACGGTGACGCGCTGCACCTGCGGCGTGACGTCTTCGTTGGTGACTTCGACTTCGTAGTCTCCGATGGGCAGCGTGAGCACCGTGGGCGTGAAGCCGTAGTCGCGCCCGTCGACGCGCACGAGCGAGGCGTCGCGGTTGGAGGTGACGACGATCTTACCGGTGGCCTTCGCCTGCTCGGCGAGCGTGACCTCGGCGGTGGTGGTGAGGTCGCCCTTCACGTCGACCAGCACCTGCTGCGTGAGGAAGCCCGGCGACTGCACCAGCAGCACGCGTTGTCCCGGCGGCAGCTCGATGGTGGCGGGCAGGCGGCCGAGCTCTGCGCCGTCGGCCGACGCACGAATGACGGCGCCTTCAGGTGTGCCCTTGAGCTGCACGGTGCCGACCACGCGGCTGAGCTCGACCTGTTGTTTTGCTTCACGACCCCGCGCGGCGGTGAGCTTCACGTTGGCGGCGCGGTGCCCTTCGAGCTCGAGCAGCAGGGTGTGCGGGCCGGGAGGCACGGCGATGGTGAGCGGCGTCTTGCCTCGGCTGCCGAGATCTTTTCGGTCGAGGAAGAGCTCTGCGCCCGGCGGTGTCGACGTCAACGTGACGAGCGCGACCTTGGGGCGGAGCCGGGTGAGGGCGGCGCGGACGTCTTGCTTGTCGCGCTCGTGAAACGACTCGTCGACGGCGAGATCATTCCAATAGCGGTAGGCCTCGTCGTTGCGGTCGAGCGCTTCGTAGCAACGCGCGATGTTGAAGAGCACGTTGCGGTTGGGCACGAGCCGGTACGACAAGAAGTACGAGGCCAGCGCGCCGTCGTAGTCGCGTTTGGCGTACGCCCGATTGCCGAGCTCGAAGGCCACGTCGGCTTCGTCGGCGGTGTTGTCGGCGAAGGCGGCCGCGGCGAGCAACATCACTGCGAGAACGAACGTGCGCACGGGGTTGGCGAGCCTACACGCCGAGGCGGGCGCGGCAATCGTTCTGCCGCGCGGTAGAGTTCGGGCATGCGCAGCGCGTTGGTGGTGCTGGTCGCGGTGTTCTCGCTGGGCGGCGTGTGGTGGAGCGTTCAGCAGGCTGATGAAGTCGTCACGCCGACCGTCGAGGCGCCGCTGCCCGTCGTTGTCGCGGTGAGGCCGCAGCTCCGAGCGGAGCGCATCGACGCCGGCGTGCCTGCGCTCGAAGACCCGGGTGTCATCACGAAGCCCGTCGACGTCATCTTCGACGTGCGCCGCGACGGTGTGCACGCGGTCGGCGCGCGCGTAACGGTGACGCAGGGAGAACGTGAAGTCAGCGGGCTGGTGAACGTGATGGGTGGCCTCACGTTGCCGCTCGAGCCGCTCGAGCCGGGCGAGTGGTCGGTGCAAGGTGAGCATTTCTGGCCCGAGCGCTTCGTGGTGTCGAACGACACGCGGGTCGTGTCGCTCGAGTTGTTGGTCGAGAAGCGCGTGGGTGGTCGCGTCATCAATGAGCAGCAGAGCCCCGTGGGCGGCGTGACCGTGACGCTCATCGATCGCCACGGCGTTTCGGAAGGAGCGCTCACTGATCAGAACGGGCGCTTCTCGTTCAGGGTCGTCGATAAGACCGTCGACCTCATCGTGGAGGACGAAGACTACGCCTCGCGGCTCAAGCGCGTCGACCTGCCTGCAGAAGACGTCGAGCTCGTCGTGGAGCCCACGTTTCCGCTCGACCTTTCGCTCTCGGGTGGCGTGTTGAATGCGGGCGTTCAAGTGTCGCATCGGCTCGGAAACAAGGCGTTGCCGTGCCGTCGCTCATGCGTCGTTCACGTGCCCACGGGTGACTATCTGGTGCTCGGCGTGTCGAAGCTCAAGGCTGAGCTGGTCGTCGCGCGCGCGGTGGGCACGCAGGGCTCGAAGGGTGACTCGACGACGCTCGTGTTCACGCCTGCGCCGCCGTTGTCGGGGGTGGCGAAGAATGGCGGAGGCGCGGTGATGGCCGACGTGCCGCTGCGGCTCCTGCCAGCGTTCTCGGGCAACAACTTCCGTGGAGAGCAGACGGTCACGAAGAACGACGGTTCGTTCTCGTTCGACCCGAACTCATTGGGGAGCTCGTTCGGTCATGGCTGGGTGCTGCCGTCGTGGCGCCTCGACGTGTTGCCGCCGTGGAAGGGCGCGCCCGTCTACGTGTCGTTCGGCGACGCGCCGGTCACGCTGACGGTCGAGTCGCCGACGCCGTGAGCCCCCAACCGCGTCGCCGCGCCGCTACAGCGTCTTGAGGTACTCCAGCAGCGCGCTGCGTTCTTCGACGGTCAGCACGTCTCCGAAGGTGTGGCCGGAGTTGGCGTAGCCGGGCTTCGTGGTGTCGTAGGTCTCGGTCGCGCTCGTGCCGACCCAGCCGACGACGTTGGGGTCGAAGTCGGCGTCGTCGAAGGCCATGGGCCAGCGCTCCGGGCGGCGCGATGAATCGAGCACGGCCGCCAGCGTGGGCACCGAGCCGTTGTGGAAGAACGGCGCCGTGGCCCAGATGCCGTCGAGCGGCGGCGCCATGTAGCCGACCGACGGCTCGTAGCGCGCGCCCTGCCCGTAGAACGACGTGTTGAACCACTTCACCGCGTCGGCGTTGGCCCAGAAGTGCCTGGCGAGCAGTGGGTCGGTGCCCACGTCTCCGAGCGGAATGAGCAGGTTCGGGTAGTCGTCGCGCGTGCCGTGACAGCGCTGACAATGCGCCGAGAACACCGCTTCACCGCGCGCGGCGAGCGCCACGTCGATGGGGAAGGGGAAGGCCGGCGGCTCGAGGGAGCGAATGAAGGCCGCGATGTCGACGAACATGGCGTCGACCCGTTCGGCTTCGGCGACGTCGACCACCGACACCACCGACATGTTCATCATGTGCCGCACCTGGTCTCCGCGACCGGCGCCGTTGGCGTAGAGGCCATTCTTCTTCTTCGTGCGCCACCACGGCGGCACGTCGACCCAGCCCTGGAGCTCCGTCGACGGGTCGAACCTCAGCGAATCGCTCCACGCCAGCGTCACGGGGTCACGGTGTGCAGCGAGCGTGGCGAAGCTCATGAGCGCGCCGGCCTCTTGTGAGCCGACGAGGTGCACGCCCCACTGTGAAAAGGCCTTGAGCTCGTCGGCGGTCTTGAGGCCGAAGTCGATGGCGAAGACGTCGGTCGCGATGCCCGAGGGGCGCGCGGGCAGGTGCTGCGGCCGACCGAGCCCGATGACCAGCGTGCCGTTGAGGTGATGCGCGTGACACGACAGGCAGTTCGGCGCCGCGAGCTTCATGCCGTACTGGTTGGTGATGACGTTGAACGAGTAGCCGACGCGCTCGTTGTCACCGAGCCGCCCGGGCAACGCGTCGCGAGGCTCGAGCGGCGTCATGGCGGCCGAGAAGCCCGACCACGGAATGCCGAGGCTGATGTAGCCGTCGTTGACCAGCGTGGCGTAGCCGCGCGCTGCGTCTCCCTCGAGGCGCTGCGGCTCGGCGGCAATCGGCGTGATGCCTGCGAGCGCGACGGCGCTGGGCCCGTTGTTGGGGTGACAGCCCAGCAGCGACACGCCGCACAGCAGCCAGACGGCAGTGGAGCGCTGCGGCGTAGAGCCCATCGCCTCGTGCTAACACGGCGCCTTCCCATGTCTTCAAGGTCTGCCCCGGCGATTGCGGTGTGGCTCGTCGCCGCGTCGGGCTGCGCCAGCATCAGCAGCGTGCAGACGGCCGACACGCTGGGCCGCGGCAACTGGCAGGTCGCCGTCGAGTCGGGCGCGCAACGCTCGGCGTCGGTCTACCTGCCGGTGTACCCACACTTCGACGCGGCCTTTCGTTACGGCCTCGCGGAGCGCGTCGATGTCGGCGCGCGGCTCGGGTACTCGGGCCTGGAGCTGCACGGAAAATTCCTGCTCACGCGGCCGGGTGACGAGCGCTTCGCGGTGTCGCTCGCGCCGCTCACCGGAGGCGCCACGATTCCCGGCTCGGGGCCTGTGGTCGTCATCGCGCACACCGCGCTGCCGCTGCTGGTGGGCTTCAAGCAGCGTGGGGGGCATGAGCTGGTGCTCGGCGCCCGGGTGCAGGGTCGTGTCGCCATCGCGCCGGCGAACGCGGCGATCTTCGAGGGCGGCGTGAGCGTCGGCTATTCGATTCGGCTCGGTGAGCGCTTCGGCCTGTTCCCCGAGCTGGCGGCGATGCTTCCCATCGTGCAGACGGCCGATGCGTCGGCGTTGCTGGGAACGCCCGACCCGCGGTTCCGCGGCTTCGGTGACCTGTTTCTGGTGCAGGCGAAGCTCGGCGTCTCGTTCGGTCGACAGCGGGCGCGACGGCCGTGAAGCGAAGCGTGGTTTGCCTGGTCGTGCCCGTCGTCAGCGGCGCGACGTGAGCCTGCGCAACGCGAGGCCCAGCAACACCAACCACGGCAGCGACGTGCTCTCGGCGCTGCAGCCGCAACCGACCGGTTGCATCGGCTCCAGCACGCCGCCATCGACCTCTCCGTCGACGTGACCTGCGTCGACGCGCGCTTCACACACCGACGCCGGCGCCGCCGTGCACACGCCTTCTTCGCTCGCGCCGCGCGCCACGCTGCACACTTCGCAGCTCGACGTGCCGCACGCGCGATCGCAGCAGCGACCGTCGACGCACACGCCGCTCAGGCACGCTTCTGCAAACTCACAACGCGAGCCCACCGAGCGCTCGAAGGCCACGCGGTACATCGTCGGCGGCGCGGCCTGGTAGAGGTGAGCGCCGCTGGAGTCTTTCCCGGCGTAGCGCACGGGCCAGGTCGACGGCACACCGTCGCTGCCCATCCGGAAGCCCGTCTCGAGGAGCTGGGTGCCGCCATCGGCCCTCGCGAAGGTGCCCAGGAGTCTGTTCCCGTTGATCGCCAGTGGTGGTGCGCGAGGCCGCGGCACGAGCAGCCCGCCGCCGGTCATGCCCAGCCGCTGCCACGTCTCGTCGACCACGAAGCCATAGCCCGTCGGGGTCACCACCCAGAAGCCGCCTTCTTGTCGCGGGTGCGCGTCGTTGACGGCCAGCGTCGGCCACGGGGCGGGCGCCCACCCACCGCTGGTCAGCGTCGAGGCGCTCGAGCCGGAGAACAGCCAGATGGCGCCATCGTTCGCGGTGACGAGGCGGCCGCGCGGCGCGTCAGCCTTGCGTTGCCAACCGCCCGCACCGTCGACCCACGTGTGCGTGTCGGCGCTCGACGTCGTGAGCACGACGAGCTCGCCTTGCCCGGAGCGCGCCACGGAAATCGGGTTGGTGAACGGCGCCGAACCTTCAATGCGCCAGCGGTCGTCAGACCATTCGAAGCGCTCGCCCGCCGCCGAGAAACCAACGCTGCCGCCGTCTTCTGACGAGCCGCTGGCCACGGGGTTACTGATGGTAACCGGGTTCCACATGGTGCCTGTCAGGCGCGCCGTGCCGAGCGTGCGTTGCATCGCGTAGGTGCCCGCATCGCCGAGTGACACCAGCGAGCCGCGGCGCATCGAGAGGTCGCCGAGTGCAGTCCAGTTGGTGCCGTCCCACGCGGCGCTGCTCACGGTGGCGTCGAGCGAACCTGCCATGACGACGCGGCGCTCCACCGGGTCCCACGTCATGGCGAGCGACGAGCGTGCCTCGGGCACCGTCGTCGGCGTGTGCTGCAGCCAGCGCGCGCCGTTCCACGACCAGGTGTCGTTGAGCGGGCCTACGCCGTCCCAACCGCCGAAGAGCAACACCTCCTGGAGGTTCCCGTCCCACGCGAGCCCGAAGGCGTCACGCGGCGTCGGCGCGGTGGTGGGCGCCAGTTGTTGCCATTGCTGGCCGTCCCACTCCCAGGTGTCGCCCAGCTCGCCGCTCGCGCCGATGCCTCCGAAGAGCACCACGCGATTTCTCACGGGGTCGAACGCCAGCTGATGCGCGATGCGCGCAGGTGGCGTCAGCATCGGTTGGCGCCGAACCCAGTTGCGCTCGTCCCACTCCCAGGTGTCGTCGAGCAGCGCGTCGCCCCGGCCGCCACCGAAGACCACCATGCGTTTTCGTGCTGAGTCCCACGCGAGGCCGCCGCGGCGCCGGCGCGGCACTTCGGCGTCGTTTTCGATGACACCCATGCCGCCTCGCCACGGGTCCCAGCGCCACGTCTTTCGACCCGGGCCCACGAAGAGCACCTGCGTGTCGGTGGCGGCGGCGACGGTGTCGTCTTCCAGCAGCAGTGGCCCGTGGTGGCTCACGGCAATCGTGGCCACCGTGACGGAGACGTCGAGGCCGTCGGAGGGGTCGCACGAAGACTGGAGGGAGGCCTCTCCAATGTTGAACGTCGGCTCGATTCCACAGCGCTGCGAGAACCTCCACACCGCGCGGTCGCTCCACAGGTCGACGGTGCCGTTGTCGTTCTGCACGGCGCGCAGCGGCGCTCCCCACGTCACGCGAAGCGGCTGGTTGGGGCCGCCTTGAAACCGAAGCCCGTTTCCAACCGACTCGATGCTGCGCGAACCCCAGCGCAGTTGCTCTCTCAAGAAGCCCGCGTCGACGCGCATCACCGGCGTCGGGTCGGGCGTCGTGAACTGCACGCGAATTTCGCTCTTCGGGTCGTCGGAGTCGCGCAGCACGACCTCGTCGTTGGCGCCGTTGGGGACGAATGCGTGTGGTTCTCGCAGCCACGTGTCCGGCCACAGCAGCAGGCGAAAGCCGCCATCGGTTTCAGCCCAGTCAGGCGCCGCCATCGGCTGCGCGAATACGACGCCTGCGAAAAACAGCACCCCAACGACGCCCCGACTATTCATGGGCGCGGAGCGTACGTCATCAACGGCAGAAGCGGGCCCACGCCTCGGGAATCGCGCCGCCCATCAACTTCTCGGCGGCCGCGCGCTCGAGCAGCACGAAGGTGAAGTCGCCGGTGAAGCACCGCTCGCCGCCCTGACTGATTTCGCACGTCGCCTTCACGATGCGGCTGCTGGTCTTCGTCAACCGCGCGCGCGCTTCGACCTCGACGCCCACCTTCACGCCTCGGTGCAGCTTCGCTTCGAAGCTCGTGGTGAAGCCGAACTTGCCGGTGCCCGCGAGCACGGCCCACGCGGCTGCTTCATCGGCGAGCGTCGAGATGAGGCCGCCGTGCATCAGGCCCAGCGGCCCCTGGTGGTGCTTCGCGGGTGTCATCGTCGTCACCACGTCATCGCCCTCGGTCACGAAGCGCAGGTGAAAGCCTGCGGGGTGCTCAGGCGCGCACCCGAAGCACTGTTGCGCGGGGCCGAACAACGTTCCATCGAGCGGCGTGACGGCTGGGGTCATGCGCGCGCCTGTAGCATTCGTCGCGTGCCTTGGCGTTTTGCGACAGCGCGGCGCGGGTCTCGCGCGTTGGAAATCGCTGATCAACCAGGGGGGGCCTGCGCTGAATTGAGTACACTGGCCAGCGGTGTCCGCGAACATTCCCGACCTCACCGGTAGAAAAATCGGCGAGTACGAAATCGTCAGCCGTGTCGGCGTGGGCGGTATGGGTGCGGTCTACGAAGGCAAGCAGCCGCTCATCGGCAAGCGCGTGGCGGTGAAGGTGTTGTTGCCCTCGTTGTCGAACGAAGCCGAGCTGGTCGAGCGGTTCCTGGCTGAAGCGCGCTCGGTGAACGAGATTCGTCACCGCGGCATCGTCGACATCTTCAGCTTCGGTCAGCTGCCTGAAGGCTCGCACTACTTCGTCATGGAGTTCCTCCAGGGCGAAGCCTTCGACCGCATCATCAAAGAGCGCTCGCCGCTGCCGTTGGCTGAAGCGCTGGGCTGGGTCGACGAGATGCTCGACGCGCTCGAGGCGGCGCACTCGGCGGGCATCATTCACCGAGACATCAAGCCCTCGAACCTGTTCCTGGTGAACACCGGGCGCGGGCGGCCCTACGTGAAGCTGCTCGACTTCGGCATCGCCAAGCTGGGCGTACTGCAGGGCGAGGCGACACCGCAGACGCGCGCGTCGGTGATTCTCGGCACGCCCGACTACATCAGCCCCGAGCAGGCGCGCGGCAAGCCCATCAGCCCGCAGACCGACTTGTACGCGCTGGGCTGCGTGCTCTTCGAGATGGTGACCGGGCAGCGCGTCTTCCGCGGCGAGAACACGCTGCAGACGATGTGGATGCACGTCGAAGATCCGCCGCCGGTGCCTTCATCGCTGCGCGCCGACATTCCTCCCGAACTCGACGACGCGATTCTCTGGGCCATCGCCAAGGCGCCTGAGCAGCGGCCGCCGAGCGCCGCAGCGCTGCGTGACGCGCTGGCGGCGATCCGCTCGACGTTGTCGCCCACGGGCCAGTTCACGCCGCCGCCGAGCACGGCATCGGGCGGGCAGAAGCCGCTCTCGTATACGCCTCCGCCGTCGGGGCGCAGCCGCGCGGTCGGTACGCCGGCGCCGCGTTCGGGTTCGCAGGCGCCGCTGAAGACGCCCGCCCCGAGGAGCGGCTCCCAGTCGTCGCTCTCGGGCCGCACGCGCGCGGAACGTGCGCACGACCCGGGGCAGGAGACGCGCGTCGCGCCGCCCACCTGCTCCTTCGAGCAGGAGACCGCGCCCGCAGTGCCGGTGGTCTCGCGCGCCAGCGGCGCCCTGGCGAGGCCCGTCGAGGCTGCGCAGCGTTCGACCGACGCGCACGAGGTCGATGTCGCGCCGAAGTCGAAGCTGCCCTTCGTGCTCGCGGGCACCGTCGGGGTGTTGGTGCTGGGCATCGTCGGGTTCTTTCTGGCTGGGCCTTCGAAGACCATCGACGTGCCGCCGGAGCCCACGCCGCCGCCGCCGCTCGTCGTGAAGGTGGAGCCGCCCGTCGTCGAGCCGCCGAAGGTTGAAGAGCCTCCGAACGTCGAAGAGCCGGTGAAGCCGGAAGAGCCGCAGAAGGTCGAGACGACGACGCCGCCGAAAGACCCGAAGCCGAAGGTGGGCATCACCCACGAGAAGCTCATCGCGCGGCTGCGCAAGGTCGAGGCCGCCATCGCCTCGAGAGAGGCCGAGACGGGCCAGCGCGACAACGTGATGCGTCAGTTCATCGACCAGGCCAAGAAGCAGATCAAAGCCGCCAACACCGACGCCGACCGCCGTGAAGCGTGGGGTTTTCTGGGCGACCTCGAAGGTCAGCTCAAACGCTGAATCGTCGTCGGCGGGCGCGCACGGCCGGGCTGGTGGATCTAAGCTCAAGGCGTGATTCCCCTCCTGATTCTGCAAGTCGCGCTCGCGCAAGCGGGTGACACGCGGGCCCCGGTCGCGGTGGTGCTGACCTCGAAGCGCCCCGGCGCCGAGGCGGTCGCCCCGAAGATTGCGCAGCGCGTGCTCGACTCGTTCAAGCGTGAAGGCGTCACTGCGTTGCTCGACGACGCGGCCACCACGAAGGAGCTCCGCGCGGCGGGGTTTTCAGACCCGAAGAGCTGTCAGGGCACGCGCGCGTGTCTGAGCAAGCTCGCCATTCTGCTCGGGCCCAGGGCCGTGGTGGTGGGCGTCGACGTGGGCAAGGTCGGCAAGACGCTCGCGATTCACCTCGAGGCCGTGGCCGCTGACAAAGACACGTCGCTCGGCACGCTCGACGTGTCGTCGTCGCTCAGCGGTTGGAGTGACGCCATGTCGGCGCCCATCGTGGTCTTCGTGCGCGACGTGAAGGCCGGCCTCGAGGTGGGAAAGAAGTCGGCGAAAGAGGCACCTCCTTCCACGCCGCCGCTCGAGGCCGCGCAGACCGACGCACCGAAGAAGACCGACCTCACGCCGGTCGCGAGGGTCGACGAGTCGCCGAACCTGGTTTCGACGGAGCCGGGCAAGCCGCCGCGCGTCGCCGCGTGGGTGCTCGCCGGTGGTGCGGCGGTGGCTGCCGGCGCCGCCATTGGTCTGGGCGTGATGGCCGGCAACGCGAAGTCTCAATACGACGCGTCGCTCGTTCCGGTGGGCGACGGCATGGGCACGACGTTGAGCGAACCGCGGGCGAAGCAGGTCGCCGATGAAGCGAACGTCGGCGCGTCGTTGGCCATCGCCTCGGGCGTCATCAGCGCTGGGCTCGTCGCGGCGGCCACGTATCTCTTCGTGAAGGAGTAACCGCACATGAAACGACTCTTGCTGTCTGTGGTGGCTGCGGGTGCTGCGTCGTGTGTCGACCCTTCGGTGTTGTTGGGCTTCGACTGTGACGCCGAAGGGCGCTGCCGGGTCGTCGACGCGGGCGCGGCGGCCACGGGCGGTGGTGTGGCGACCGGCGGTGGCGGCGCACAGGGCGGTGGTTCAGACGGCGGCGCGACCGGCGGTGGCGGCGGGGCGACGTGCAACAGCTCGTCGTGTACCGGCTGCTGCGATGAGGACGGCGTGTGTCGCGGCGGCGATGAAGCGACGGCGTGTGGCCAGTCGGGCGTGGCGTGCACTGTGTGCGGCGCCGAGTCACGCTGCGTGCAGTCGGTGTGTCAGCCGCTGTCCATCGTCGGCGACGCGTGCTTTTCGAATGCTGAATGCGTGTCGAACGCGTGCGTGGGCGGCGTGTGCTGCAACAGCGCCTGCACCGGCAGCTGCGAGAGCTGCAACGCGACGGGCACGGCCGGCACGTGCAGCCCGTTGCCTGAAGCGAGCGCCGGCACGGCCTGCGGCGCCTACGCGTGCGACGGCGTGAGCGGCACCTGCCCCACGACGTGCACCACCTCTCGTCAGTGCGCGAGCGGCAACTACTGCGCGGGCGGTACCTGTCAGCCGCTCAAAGCGCAGGGCGAGACGTGCTCGTCGAACTCGCAGTGCGGCACCAACTTCTGCGCTGACGGCGTGTGCTGCGACGGCGCGTGCAGCGGCAGCTGTGACCGCTGCAACCTGGCGGGCACCACCGGCACCTGCACTCCGGCTCCGGTGAACGACCCCGGCAGCCCCGCGTGCGGCGGCGCCATTGTGTGCAACGGCACGCTCGTCGACTGCCCCATCACCTGCGCCAGCGGTTGCCCCACGACGACGTTCTGCAGCGGCACGTATTGCTCGGCGAAGAAGGCCAACGGCGTGGCGTGTGGCGCGGCCGGTGAGTGCCAGTCTGCGTTCTGCGCCGACGGCGTGTGCTGCGAGAGCGCGTGTGGTGGTGGCTGTGATGCGTGCAGCGTGGCGCAGGGCTCGAGTGCCGACGGTACGTGCTCGCTGCTCGGGCCGTCGCGCGTGTGCCGCGGTGCCGCGCCACAGTGCGACCGCGAAGAGCGCTGCACCGGTACTTCGGCAACGTGCCCCGGCGACGTCTTCGCCGATGCCGGCGTGAGCTGCGGCACGACGGTGCTCGGCCTGTGGACCGGTTGTGACGCCGGCGCGGGGTGCGGGGCCACCGGCGTGCAGACTCGTACCCGAACCAACCTGACGTGCACTGGCAGCAGCACGGTGTGCAGCTCGAGTTCGACGACCGAGAGTCAGTCGTGCAGCCGCCCCAGCGACGGGCTGAGCTGCGGCGATGCCACGTTCGGCCTCTGGTCGGGCTGTGACTGGCAAGACGCCTGCGACGTCTCGGCGACCGACTCGCGGCTGCGTACCGACCTTCGCTGCGCAAGCGGCGCGTGCACTGGTGTGCAGACCACCGAAACGCAGGCTTGTAGTCGCGCGACTGAGAACGACACGTGCGGCAACGGCATGCCGACGTACTCCGAGTGGTCTTCCTGCACCTACCCGGCGAATTCATGCAACCAGTCCATGCTCAGCACGCGCACGCGCACCGAGCCCGTGTGTCAGTCGGCGTCGTGCGGCTCGCGCACGGTGACGGAGACCGATGCCGCGCGCTGTAACCGCAGCACCAACGGCAACAACTGCGGCGCGACCACCACCAGCCAGTGGTCTGACTGCACGTACCAACCCGGCTGCGGGTTGACGGGCACGCGCACGCGCACCGTCACCACCCACACGTGCGGCGGCGGGGCCTGCGCGACCAACACCATCACCGAGACCGACACCTCGTCGTTCTGCACACGTGGCAACCCGCCGGGCGCGTGTTCGCCGACCGTCACGGGGCCCGTCACGGGGTGCAACTACGCAGACACGTGCGCCAACAGCGCCACCGGCACGCAGACCGTCACCACCTACGCGTGCAACGCGGGCACCTGCCAACCGTCGACGAGCAGCCAGAGCGCGGCGTGCACGCGCAACACCACGGGCACCGAGTGCCGAGGTGCCGTCAGCACCTGCGACGTCGCGGAGACGTGCGTCAACGGCGCGTGCCCCGCCAACTTGTTGAGACCGGCGTCGACGCTGTGCGCGGCAGGCGAGTACTTCTCGTGCACCAACGACTCGTACTGCACGGGCTCGTCGCCGTACTGCCCCTCGCCACACTCGAGGTGCTTGTTCAACCAGACCTGCAACAACGGCTGCTGTCAGAACACGGGCGGGCCCGGCCACATCGAGCCCTGCGTCATCGACTGACCGTCAGCCCGCGAGGTTCTGCAGCTCTTGCCACCGCGCGTAGAGCCGCTCGACGCCACGAATCGCAATCTCGAGCTCGGCGGTGAGCGAGGCCACTTCGCTGGCCTTCGCGAACACCGCAGGGTCGGCCAGCTTCGCCTCGAGCATCGACTTCTTCGTCTCGGCCGCGTCGATGGCCGCCTCCATGCCGTCGAGCTCGCGTTGGTCTTTGTAGGTCAGCTTGCTCTGCTGCTTCTTGGCGGCCTGCGGCACCGGCGCTGCGTTCGCCGCGGCCTTCGGCGCGCTCTTCGGCTGGTCTTGCTGCGGGCCCTTCGCGCGCAGGCGTTGGAACATCGACCAGTTGCCTTCGTAGCGCGTGATGGCGCCGTCACCGGGCACCCAGAGAATCGACGTGGCGGCCTTGTCGAGGAAGTAGCGGTCGTGCGTGACGAGCAACACCGCGCCCTGAAATTCGATGAGCAGGCGCTCGAGCACGTTCAACGTCACGAGGTCCAGGTCGTTGGTGGGCTCGTCGAGCACCAGCACGTTGGCGCCCATGAGGAACAACTTCGCCAGCAGCAGGCGGTTGCGCTCACCGCCTGACAGCGCGCTGACCTTCTGGCGCTGCATCGGCACGGGGAAGAGCAGGTCGTCGAGGTAGTCGGCGAGGCGCACCTTCTTGTCGCCCAGCGTGACCCACTCGTCGTGCCACGCGTTCTCGGCGACGGTGAGGTCTTCGTCGAGGTTGACGCGCTGCTGGTCGAAGTACGCGACCTTGGTGCGCGGGCCGAGCGTGACGGTGCCGCTCCTCGGCGGCAGCTCACCCAACAGCGTGCGCAGCAGCGTGGTCTTGCCGACGCCGTTGGGCCCGACGATGCCGATGCGCTCACCGGGCTGCATGATGAGGTTCAGGTTGGTGAAGAGCGTGCGGTCTCCGTAGCCCTGGCTGACGTTCTTGGCCTCGATGACGGTCTGCGAGAGGCGCGGCGCCGCGGCGACCTGCAGCTGTGGAACCTTGGGGCGCTGGAAGCCCTTCTCGGCGAGCAGCTTCTGCGCCCGGTCGATGCGCGCCTTCGACTTCGTGCGCCGCGCCTGCGGGCCTCGGCGGAGCCACGCGACCTCCTGCGCAATCCACCGTTGGCGCTTGTGCTCGGCGACGCCGGCCTCTTCTTGCGCGACGTACTTCTGCTCGAGGTAGCTCTGGTAGTTGCCGGGGTAGCTGGTCAGGCCCGGTGCCGCGGTGCCCGGCGCCGACACTTCGACGATGCGGTCGACGAGGCCGTCGAGGAAGTAGCGGTCGTGGGTGACGAGCAGCAGCGCGCCTTCGAAGTCGTCGAGCTCGTCTTCGAGCCACGAGACCGTCTCTGCGTCGAGGTGGTTGGTGGGCTCGTCGAGCAGCAGCAGGTCGGGCTTCGACAACAGCGCGCGCGCGATGGCCACGCGCTTGCGGAGCCCGCCGGAGAGCTCAGCGACGGGGCGCTCCCAGTCTTTGACGCCCAAACGGTCGAGCAGCTTGCGCGCTTCGTGCGCCGTGTCCCAACCGCCGAGCCTGTCGATGAGCTCGGTGAGCTCCGACATGCGGTCCAGCGTCTTGTCGTCGTGCGTGGTCTCGAGCGCGGCCGACAACGCGGCGTGTTCATCGAGCGCTGCTTTGAGCGGCGCCTGTGCGACCTCGAGCTCGCTCTTCACCGTCGCGCCGTCGGGGAAGGTGGGCTCCTGGTCGAGGAAGGTCACGCGCGCGCCGCGCTGAATCTGAATGAGGCCGGTGTCGGCCTTCATCTGGCCGGCGAGAATCTTCATCAACGTCGACTTGCCGCAGCCGTTGACGCCGACGAGGCCCACGCGCTCCTGCGCTTCGATGACGAACTCGATGTCGTCGAAAAGGGTTCGGCTACCGAAAGACAGGTTCAGGTGTGCGGCGCGCAGCAACGTCATGGCGGCGCCTGTACCACCGCGAGCGCGCGGAGTAAGCGAAACGGCATGTCAGCCATGCTCAAGAACCTCGCTTCACCTTCAGCGCTTCGCAGCCTGTGGAGCTACCTGCGCAACGTGCCCGGCGGCGGCCTGATTCTCGGGCGTATTCTGGGCCGCATGGCGCCGTACACCGGCACCATTCGCCCCGAGGTGCTGGAGCTGGAGCCGGGCCACGCGCGCATTCGCATGAATGACCGACGCTCGGTGCGCAACCACCTCAAGTCGATTCACGCCATCGCGTTGATGAACCTGGGTGAAGTGGCGACAGGCGTGGCGGTGATGGGCTCGTTGCCCGACGGCGCGCGCGGAATCATCACGCACCTCGGCATGGACTACTTGAAGAAGGCGCGCGGCACGTTGGTCGCTGAATGTACGTGCCCCACCATCAGCTCCACCGAGAAGAAGGAATACGACGTGACCGCCGAGCTGAAGAATGAAGCCGGTGAAGTCGTGGCGCGCGCGCACGCCCGGTGGATGATCGGCCCCGCGTAATTTTCCGCTGGAACCCGGTTGAACGCGCGGTGTCCGTGCGCTCATGGCGACGACGACCGAAGCGCTGTGCGTGCGGGTGTTGTGGGGTGAACGTCGGGTCGCGACCCACCTGCTGCGCGGTGGTGATGCGCTGGCGTTGAACGGCGTGGGTGAAGCGGTGGCAGCGCCGCACGCGCCGATGAAGTTCGACGCGGCGAGCCTCACGTTTCACGAAGGCATCGTGGGCACGCTGGTGCGAAATGGTGAAACCGAGTTGTCGCTCGGAGATGCCGTGCATCGCGGGCTCGCGGTGGAGTCGTCGAGCGGTTGGAGCCTCGCGCTCGGTCGCTCCGATGTGGTGCGGCTCGGCAAAGGCCCCGTGCATGTCGAAGCGTTTCGCGTGCGCGCACCTCCGAAGGCGACGGCGGTGTGGCAGCCCGACTACGACTTTCTGAATACGTTGCTGGTGTGTGTCGCGGTGTTCTTCGCGTTCGCGCTGCAGGCGTCGTTGAACGTGGAGGTCGACGCAGACGACTTCGTGGCGGGCGACCTCACGCGCATGCGGCACATTCTGGTGAAGGCCGAACAGCCGCCGCCTCCGAAGAAGACGCGCGCAGAAAGCAAAGAGCCTTCGAAGCAGCCCGCGCGGCGTGAAGCCTCGGAGGGTAAGCCGAAGCCTCCTGACAAGCCCACGCGTGACACCGGCGGTTCGACGCAGCTCGCGGCGAAAGAGCTGACAGGTCGCATCTTCGGAGGCCGCGGCGCGAGCGGTGTGTTCGGGCCCGGTGGCCTCGGTAAAGAGCTCGCGGGCGCGATGGGCGGCGTGGTGGCGATGAACGGCGACGGCAACGGTGGTTGGTCAATCAAGGGCGATGGCGGTGGTGGGCCCAGAGATTCGACGATTCAAGTCGGTGGCATCGCGCGCTCGGGCGTCGATCGCCTCACCGGAATCGGCTCGCTGTGTGCTGGTCCGGGCCCGTGCAAGAAAGAGCAGGTCATCGACATGGAGCCGGGCCCGACGGTCGTCTGCGGCGGCGGCACGTGCATGGACAAGGAGTTGATCCGCAAGGTCATCAACTCGCACCGTGATCAGATTCGCTTTTGTTACGAGCAGGCGTTGATTCAAGCCCCGTCGCTCGGCGGCAAGGTGGCCGTGCAGTTCTTCGTGGCCACGGCGGGCTCGGTGTCGACCGCCCGCGTCGCGCAGAGCACCGCCGACAACCAACTGCTCAGCGACTGTCTCGTCTCACGCGTGCGCACGTGGCAGTTCCCCGTGGCGAAGGGCGCCGGTGGCTACAGCGTGACGTACCCGTTCGTCTTCAAGCGGGCGGGTTGACCAGCATGCGCTCGTAGTCGCGCTGGTACTTCGTGCCGAGCTGCGTCTTCTGCCGGGCTGACAGCAACTTTCCCGACACCTGAAAGAAGCGCGTCTCTTCTTCACGGAGGTGGTGGTGCACCTTCTTCGAGAGCGCCATCGCTGCGGTGTGCCAGCGCGCGCCTTCACCGCGGAGCTCTTCCAGCGCTTCGACGAGCTCGTCGATGTCGTGGTGTTCGGCCACCGCGTGCCGTGACGCGTCGAGGCCGAGGTCGTCCATCAACATCGGTGCGTACAGAAACCGCTCTTCAGCCGCCGCGTGCGCCGCGAGCTCGGTCTTGAGCTGGTTGAACAGCTCGAGGCGATGCGCGACGTCTTTGGTGCGCACCAGCCCGCGGCAGAGCGTGCGCTGCAACTCGTGGCTCTCTCGAAGTGCGTCGTAGATGTTCATGCAGCGACGTCGTGCAATCGCCGCTCCAGCAGGTCTGCCTCAGTGCGTGGTGCGCAAACTGTGGCGAACGTGTCGAGGTGTGGCGAACGTGCTGCTCAGAACCAGGGGCCGAACGAGAACCTGATGGTCGGCGCGACGGCGGGCGTTTCGGGGCCGGGCCGCGCGACGCCGGGGAAGATGAGCACGTCGGCTTCGACGGGCGCGACGCCGAGGAACTGCGCGCTTGGTCGGCCCACGTTGAGGTTGAACCAGGTCGTGAAGCCTGCCGCGATGGCGATGGTGATGGCCGGCGTGCGCCACGAGTAACCGAGCTGCACGCCGGGCCCCGTCATCCACACCTCGTGGGCGGGCAAGCCGAAGCCTGAGTTACGTACGTCGACGTAGAAGCCTTCGAGGTGCGTGCCGTTGATGAAGTAGCGCAGGCCCGCGTCCCAGCCGAACTGGCCGAGGAAGCCGCCGCCCACGTTCGCGAACACCGACACACCACCGGCGAGGTGGAGATCTCCTTCGACCCACAGCGCCAGCGCGAAGACATTGAAGGGGTGAAACAGCAGCCCGAAGCGCGAGGGCTTGAGCGGCTCGGGCTTCTTCGGCTGCTTCACTTCGAAGCTGCGCACCGGCGCGTTCGTCCGCGGCGGCGTTGGTGCCGTGGGCTCGGGCGCCTGAATCAAGGGAGGCGTCGTCGTCAGCACCAGCGTGAGCACGGCGGTCAGCATCGGCGCACCATAGCGCTGCGGTGCCGCCAGTCAGTCGGGCGGTTGCCTGGCGACGTGAACTCCTGTTCAGTCTGCGCGCCCGTCATGACGACTGAAATTCACGAAGCCCTGCGGCCGTGCCACCCGGTGGTGCGCGAGTGGTTCAACGACGTGCTCGGCGAGCCGACCGAGCCGCAGATTCGGGGCTGGCCGTTGATTCGTGAGAAGCGCGACGTGCTCATCGCCGCGCCCACGGGCTCGGGCAAGACGCTCACTGCGTTCCTCGCGTGCCTCGACGAGCTCTTCCGCGCAGCCGCGAGTGGCACGCTCACTGACGAGACGCACGTCGTCTACGTCTCGCCGCTCAAAGCGCTGGGCAATGACGTGCAGAAGAACCTGATGCTGCCGCTCGAGCAGTTGAAGGCACGTGCGCAAGCGCAGGGCCTCGAGCTGCCCGACATTCGCGTGATGGTGCGCAGCGGTGACACGCCGGCTGCCGAGCGCGCGGCGATGGTGAAGAAGCCTCCGCACATCCTCATCACCACGCCGGAGTCGCTCTACCTGTACCTCACCGCCGCGAAGAGCCGCGAGACGCTGCGCTCAGTGCGCACCGTGGTGGTCGACGAGATTCACGCCCTGGCGCGCGACAAACGGGGCTCGCACTTCGCGTTGTCACTCGAGCGCTTGAAGGCCGTGTGTGGCCGCGCGCCGCAGTTGATTGGCTTGTCGGCGACGACGCGCCCGTTGGACCGGCTCGCGCGTTACCTGACAGGCGGCGCTGGTTGCGAGGTCGTTCAAGTGGGCCACGTGCGCCCGTGGGAGCTCTGGCTCGAGACGCCCGACGACGAGCTCACCGCGGTGCCCACGAATGAAATGTGGGGCCAGCTGTACGACCGCGTGGTGGAGCTCACCCGCGAGCACCGCACGATGCTGGTGTTCGCGAACACGCGCCGGCTCGCCGAGCGAATGGCGCACGACCTCGGCGAGCGCATTGGCCACGACCTCGTCACCGCGCACCACGGCAGCATGGCGCGCGAGCTGCGGCTCAAGGCTGAAGACCGGCTCAAGTCGGGAACGCTGAAGGTCATGGTGGCGACGGCGAGCCTCGAGCTGGGGCTCGACATCGGCTCCATCGACCTCGTGGTGCAGCTCGGCAGCCCGCGCAGCATCGCGGTGATGTTGCAGCGCCTGGGCCGCAGCGGTCACCACAAGGCGGCGGTCTCGAAGGGCGTCATCTTCGCGATGTCGCGCGATGAGCTGGTGGAGTGCACCGCGTTGTTGTCGGCGATTTCACGCCACCACCTCGACGCCGTGCGCATGCCTGAAAAGCCGCTCGACGTGCTCGCGCAGCAGGTGGTCGCCGAGGTCGCCGCGCAGGACTGGAACGAAGACGCGCTCTTCGACGTGCTGCGCCGCGCGATGCCGTACGCGGAGCTGACGCGCGAAGAATTCGAGCAGGTGCTGCACTTGGTGAGCGAAGGCGTGGCCACGAGCCGCGGTCGCTCACGCGTGCACGTGCATCGCGACCGCGTGAACGGGGTGCTGCGTGCGCGCGCCGGAGCGCGGTTGATGGCGCTGCAGAACGGCGGCGCCATCCCCGACCTCTTCTCGTACGCGGTGGTGACCGAGCCCGAAGGCAAGCAGGTCGGCACGGTGGACGAGGACTACGCGGTCGAGTCGATGGCCGGTGACGTCTTCGTGCTCGGCAGCACGTCGTGGCGCATTCGCGGCATCGTCGGTGGCGAAGTGCGGGTCGAGAACGCGCACGGTGCAGCGCCGAGCGTTCCGTTCTGGAACGGCGAGTCGCCCGCGCGCACCGATGAGCTGTCGGCCGAGGTCTCGCGGCTGCGTGAAGCGCTCGTGGCGCGTGAAGATGCGCACGCGTGGTTGGTGAATGAGCTGCGAATTCCCGCGCACGCGGCGGAGCTGTTGATTCGGTACGTGCGCGCAGGGCAGGCGGCGCTCACCGCGGTGCCGACGCAGACCACGCTGGTGGCCGAGCGCTTCTTCGACGAATCAGGCGGCATGCAGGTGTTGATTCACGCTCCGTTTGGCGCGCGCATCAACCGGGCGTGGGGGCATTCGCTGCGCAAGTCGTTCTGCCGCACGTTCGATTTTGAACTGCAGGCCGCGGCGAGCGACGACGGCATTCTGTTGTCGCTCAGTGAGCAGCACTCGTTTCCGTTGGTGGACATTTTCGACTTCGTCTCTCCGAAGGCGGCGGAGCGCGTGTTGACGCAGGCGGTGCTGCAGGCGCCCATGTTCGGTACGCGGTTCCGTTGGGCGGCGGGGCGGTCGCTGTCGTTGTCGCGGTTGCAGAACGGCAAGAAGGTGCCGCCTCCGATTCAGCGCGCGCGCGCGGAAGACTTGATTGCCGCCGTATTCCCCGAGCAGGTCGGCTGCCAGGACAACCACGGCGGCGCGGAGCTCGAGCCGCCGGACCACCCGCTCGTGAACGAGACGATGAAGGACTGCCTGCGCGACTTGATGGACGTCGACGGCCTGGTCGACGTGCTGACGCGCATGAAGTCGGGCGCCATCAAGAAGGTCGCCGTCGACTTGCCGGAGCCTTCGGTGTTCGCGCACGCGTTGTTGAACTCGGCGCCGTACACGTTTCTTGATGACGCGCCGTTGGAGGAGCGACGCGCGAGGTCCGTGGCGGTGCGGCGCGGGTTGCCCGCGAGTGACGCGGCCGCGTTCGGCGCGTTGGACCAGGCGGCGATTGAACAGGTGGTCGCGGAGGCGGCTCCTGATTTTCGTGATGCCGAGGAGTTTCACGACACGTTGTTGCAGCTGGGTCTGCTGCCTCAGCCGCCGGGTGAATTTCTCGCGTCGCTCGCGGCGCAGCACCGCGCGGCGACGCACGCCGGGTTCGCCTACGCCGCCGAGCGCGTGCCACTCGTGCAGGCGCTCTTCCCCGACGCGCAGCTCGCGTTGTCTCCGTTGCCCGGCGACGCGCCGATGGACCGTGAAGCCGCCGTGCGCCAACTCCTGCGCGGGTGGATGGAGGTGCTCGGCCCCGTCACCGCGCCTGAGCTGCAGCAGCGCCTTTCACTCAGTCGCTACGACGTCGACGCTGCGCTCATGAAGCTCGAGTCGGTCGGCCAGGTGCTGCGTGGCCAGTTCCGCCCGAGCGCCACGGCCGACGAAGTCGAGTGGTGCGACCGCCGCCTGCTGCAGCGCATTCACCGGCTCACCATCGGTCGGCTCCGTCGTGAAATCGAACCGCTCACGCAGCAAGACTTCATGCGGTTCCTCTTTCGCTGGCACCACGTCGACGCCGAGTCGCGGCTGCGTGGTGCAGGTGGCCTCGCGAAGGTCACCTCGCTGCTGCAGGGCTGGGAAGCGCCCGCCGCCGCGTGGGAGCTCGAGCTCTTCCCGACGCGCATGAAGAACTACCAGGGCGACTGGCTCGAGAACGCGTGCTTCTCGGGTGAGGTTGCGTGGGGTCGGCTCACGCTCAAAGAGCCGAAGGTGCTCCCGGGCCCAGCCCGCGGTGACGTGGTGACGCCCGAGCCTGCGGCCAAACGTACGGTGCAGGGGCGCGCTGCTTCACTGACCTTCGTGCGGCGTGGAGACCTCGACTGGCTGTTGCAGGCCGCGCGGCCCGGCGCGGTGTTGGCCGACGGCCCGCGCCCGTGGCCGACGGACCTGTCTCACGCCGCCGCCGACGTCCTCAAGGTGCTCGAGCGGCGCGGCGCCTCGTTCTTCACCGAGGTGCAGACCGGCGCGCGTCGCCTGCCCGTCGAGGTCGAAGACGCGCTGTGGGAGCTGCTCTCGCGCGGGCTCATCACCGCCGACGCGGTGCAGAACCTCCGCGTGTTGCAGTCGCCGAAGCTGCGTAAACGCCAGCGCGCGCTGCAACGCGGTGGGCCCGGCCGCTGGTTCATTCTTCAGCACCATGAGCCGCTCGAGCCGACGACGGTGAACGAGAAGCTCGCGTGGCAATTTCTGCAGCGCTACGGCGTCGTCTTCCGTGACCTGGTGTTGCGCGAGCCGCTCAGCCCTCCGTGGCGCGACCTCGTGCAGCTCTACCGTCGCTTCGAGGCGCGCGGCGAAGTGCGCGGCGGGCGCTTCGTGCATGGCTTTTCGGGCGAGCAGTTCGCGTTACCAGAAGCGCTCGAGCTGGCGCGCGCCGTGCGACGCAGCGAGCCCACGGGTGAGGCGCTGCGCATCGCCGCGGTCGACCCGCTCAACCTCACCGGCGTGGTGACGCCGGGCCCGCGCGTGCCCGCGATGCTGGGCAAATGGGTGGTGTACGTCGACGGCATTCCAAAGAACGGTGAAGACGCGCCGCGTGCCCTGAATTGACGTGTTAGCCAATTGAGTCATGGAACTCCTCCACGACTCGATGGGTTTTGCAGTGAAGGGCGTCATCGTCTTTCTGACCATCACGTTCTCGGTGCTGGCCATCGTGATGATGACGCGGCGGCGTGGAGCGCAGACGGCGCGGCTCGAGGTGAAGCCGCTCAACCGTCGCTTCGAAGCGCTCGGCGACGCGGTGCGCTCGCAGGTCTTCGAGAAGACGGAGCTCAAGGCGCTGGCGAAGGAGCGCAAGAAGTCACCCGTGTCGTCGAAGGGCCCGCGCGTCTACGTGCTCGACTTCGACGGCGACATCATGGCCAGCGCGACCACGAACCTCCGCGAAGAGGTCAGCGCGCTGCTCGCGGTGCTGCGGCCTGAAGACGAAGTGGTGGTGCGGCTCGAGAGCCCCGGCGGTGGCGTGCCGCACTACGGGTTGGCGGCCGCGCAGTTGAAGCGCCTCAAAGACCGCAAGGTGAAGCTGACGGTGTGCGTCGACCGCGTCGCCGCGAGCGGTGGCTACATGATGGCGTGCGTAGCCGACCAGATTGTCGCCGCGCCGTTCTCCATCGTCGGCTCCATCGGTGTGGTGGCGCAGGTGCCCAACGTGCATCGCCTGCTCAAGAAGCATGACGTCGACTACCAGGAGCTCACCGCCGGTGAGTTCAAGCGCACCATTTCGACGTTTGGAGAAATCACCGACAAGGGTCGTCAGAAGTTCGTCGACCAACTCGAAGAGACGCACGCCTTGTTCAAAGACTTCGTGAAGTCGCAGCGGCCCTCGCTCGACGTCAACGCAGTGGCGACCGGTGAGTATTGGCTCGGCACGCGCGCGAAGGAACTCGGGCTCGTCGACGAAATCGGCACCAGCGACGACTACTTGATGGCGCGCACCGGCAACGCGAAGTTGTTCCAGCTTCGCTTCAAGCCCGCTGGTGCGTGGCGTCAGCGGCTGGGCGGCGCGGCGGCTGCGTTCGTCGACAAGCTGGCGCTCACCGTCATCTCGCGGCTGCAGTCGCTGCGGCTCCAGTAAGGCTCATGCGACGACTGCTCTTCATTTTCGTCGGCGTCTTCGTCATCGCGGCGTCGTGCGGCTGGTTGTGGTCGGTGCACACCTTCACGTCGCGTGCGCTCCGCGCCGAGGGCGTGGTGACGAAGCTGCTCGCGGGCGGCTCGCACCCTGAGGTCACGTTCGTCACGGCGACAGGCGAGACAGTGCGTACGCCGCAAGGTGGCCTCATCTCCGGCTACCGCGAAGGCGATCGCGTCGAGGTGCTGTACCTCGCAGCCGAGCCCCACACCGCGCAGCTCGATTCGTTCGGTGCGCTGTGGGGCTTTCCGTCGTTGTTCTTGTTGCTGGGCTTCGTCTTTGTCGTGGTCTCGCGGTTCGTCGAGCGCAACGCGCCGCGTTCGTGAGTTCTTGCTGACCGGTCTTTTCGCGTCGCTTCGACCTGCACCGCTGCGCAGTGGACTCTCGTTGGCCGGACTTTATAGACGTCGCGCGCCACCGACGTGGTTCGACCTGCAGCGCGTGCAACTGACCCGTCACGCGACGTCGAAAACGCTCGCTGGCCGGACTTTTTCGACGTCGCGCGCCACCGACGTCGCTTCGACATGCAGCGCTGTGCAACTGACCTCATCACGCGACGTCGAAAACTCTCGTTGGCCGGACTTTTTCGACGTCGCGCGCCGCCGAAGTTGCTTCGTTCACCGCTCGGCCTGCAGCGCGTCGCGCGCGCGGTCGAAATTCAAAAGGCGAGCGGCGGCCGGAGCGCGTGACAGGTCTCACGCGAGACGAGTCGCTGCTCAGAAGTCGAGCGGCAGCACGAACGCCGTGCCGTTCGACGTGCCCCAGCGGTAGCTCAACGGAGCCCCGATGCCGAGCGCCGCAGGCACACCCGCGCCCGCTGCTGGAGACAGCGACAGGTCCTGGCCAAACGACGCGCGCTCACGCGGGTCGGCCACAATCAGCAACGCGGGTTGATTCGCGCCGTTCACCACGGTGCCGCCCTTGAAGACGTACACCGCGCCGGTGCCATCGCCATTCACGCTCGCTCCGGGCGCAGAGACGACGAGGTCGTTCCGTCCGTCTCCGTCGACGTCGACGCCACCGGCGAGACTGCGACCAAAGCCCAACGCGCGCTGCGTCGGCACCAGCGGCACCGGGGTCAACGCGGCCGTGCCTTGCACCGCGACCAGCACACCGCCACTCGCAGGCTTGAGCGCGTTGAGCTGCGTGACGGGCAACAACAACACCGTCGGCTGCACGTCTCCGGCGAACGGGTACAGGTCGGCCGTCACCGCAATCGCGTCGCGGTTGTCGGCCAGCACGCCGCTCGCGCGTGTCATCGCGATGCCCAGGCGCATGGGCGCGACGCCGGTCTCGACGTCTCCCGAGACGCGCACCCAGCTCGCTGCATTCGTCGCGCACGCGCTGCCGAAGCCGTACAGCACGATGACGCCCTGGCGGTTGTTGTCGGCGTAGCGGAAGCCAAGCTCGTCACAGCCGTCGCCGTTCAAGTCGCCGAGCGCCGCGGGCGCCGTAGTGGCCTGCGCGATGAACGGGAACGAGTAGTACGAGTCGCAGACCATCGACGGCTTGTTCAACTGCATGTCGTCAGGCGCGCGGCCGCGAAAAATCTCGAGGCCGTTGCTGCGTGTCACCGCGAGGTCTTGCGTCATGTCGCCGTCGAAGTCGAAGCGACCGATGACGCCGTTGCGCGAGAGCTGCGTGCGTTGACACATCGCCGCTGTGCCGCCGTCGGGCACCGTGCAGCCACCGATGTCGCGCATCGCCCACACGCGGAAGCCTTCGCGGTACGTGCCGTCGCTCTGGCCGAGGTGCACGAAGACGGCGCCAGTCGTCTGGCCGTTGGCAGAACACTCGACGCGATTGGTCGCGTACTCGGTGGAGTTGACGCCACCATCAGTCGTGCGTCCGGGGATCGAGAAGTTCGGCGCGGCCACCACGAGGTCGTCGATGCCGTCTTTGTCGAAGTCAGTCATCGCCACGTCGACGGCCTGCCCTCGACCGCCGAAGGCGCGCACGCCCGCGTCGGTCTGGTACGCGGTGTTCGCGCCTTCCGCGATGACGACGGGTGCGTTGGGCGTCGACACGCTCCACGCGATGGCGCGACCTGCGCCGGTCTCTCCGCCTGAGCCATCGCTGCCTGCACCTGACCACGCGGGCACGCCCACGATGGCCGCGAGCCCGGCTGGCCGCTTGCCGACCTCGATGCACGCGCCGAACTGCTGCCCGCCCGGCTTGTTGGGCAACACGACGGACTGCACTGACCACGAAAGGGGGTCGGTGTTTCCCGCCGAGAACACGTCGAGCCGCCCGGTGTAGTCGCCCTGAGATGTAGACGCGCGGTGGTTCAACGCCACCACGCGACCGTTCCACCCCGTCACTGCCGTGCCGAGAATGTCGACGCGTGATTCACCGCCGCGCGAGAAGTCGGGGCGGTTCACGACGGAGCCTGCACTCAGCCGCGAGAGTGAGAAGAACTCGAGGCGGCCGGTGTTGCTGAACGTCACGCCGGCGTCGACAGCGCGTGACGCATACGGAGCGCCGAGCACCAGCTCCGGTTGCGCGTCGCCGTCTGCATCGAAGGCCGCGAAGCTGCGCGAGGCCTGAATGGAGCCCTGAGAGCCGTAGATGCGACTCCACGCGTCGAGCCGCGTGAGCTGTCTGGGGTTGGTGGGCGCCGCGCCACTGCCGACCATCGACGAGAGGTCGAAAAGCAGCACGCCACCCGCGTTGGTGCCGCCTGACGTACCCGCGTCGCTCGCGCTCAAGTTGGGCGAGTCGGTCTGGTCGGCGGCGGTGGCGAGCAAGGCGGGGCGACCATTGCCTGCGGGAATGAAGCCGAGGCGCCACGTGCCTTCGGTGGAGTCGGCGATGTTCGCGGGCACCACGTAGAGGTCGGGCGTGTCTTCGAACTTCTTCGTCGCGTCGCGGCCGAGGTGCACTTGAACTGCGTTGACGGCGCCCGCGCGCGTGCCTCCATCGGCCGCGAGCTGCGAGAAGTTCACCGTCGACAAAATCGCGAGGTCGATGCGTGAGTCTCCGTTGAGGTCTTCGGCCACCAGCGCGCGACCTGCGCGCGTGCCCGAGAAGCGCCGCGTGCCGCCATCGGCGTCGAGGTCGTAACCGCCAATTCGAATCTCCCCGAGGTCGGGAATGGGCATGCCCGGCTTCAAGAGGAAGACGTCGACGACGCCGCGCGTGTTGAACGCACCTCCCGTGAGGTCTGCGGCCGGCGAGCCGACGACGAGGTCGGGGTTTCCGTCTCCGTCGACGTCGCCGATGGCGAGCGCCGCGCCGAAGTTGCCGCGACCCAGGCCCGTCAATGGTGAGCGCAGCTGGCGCGGGCCGTCGGGCCCGATGCCGAACAAGTAGACGGCGCCCGAGTCGGCGATGGTCACGTCGTCGCCCGGCGCCGAGATGGCGAGGTCTGCCTTGCCGTCTCCGTCGAGGTCACCGGCGGCCATCACGGCGCCGAACTGCGCGGTGTCTGACTGGCCGGCGATGGTCCACGTCGGCGCTTCGGGGAAGCCGCTCGCGCTGCCTTTGAAGATGAACACGGCGCCACCTTGCGGCCGGTTCAAGTCGCTCTCGGGCACGCCGAGCGCCACGTCGTCGATGCCGTCGCCGTCGAAGTCGGCGGTCAGCAGCGTGGCCACGTCGCTGCGACGACCCTGCGCGACGAGCTCCGGCCGCGTGAGCTCGGTCAGCAAACGCACCTTCACCTGTGCGGTGGCGTTGGCGAGGAAGTTGTCGGTGACCTCCAGCACGGCGTCGTTGCTGCCCGCGACGGTCGCGGGCGAGACGTACACCTGCGCGCCTGCTCGTTGCTCGAGCGTTCCCGGCCCGCTGGCGATGCGCCACGTGACGACGCCTGAGCCGTCGATGGTCGAGAGCGGCACGAAGCTCGAGGTCGGCAACGACACGCGCGGCGTCGCCGGGCGGAAGGAGGCGCTCGTCGAGACCTCGACGACAACGGCGGCTTGATCTCCGGTGGCCGTGTCTTTGACGAGGATGATGTCGGTCGCCGCAGTGGCGCCGGCGGTGTACGTGTTGCCGCTCATCGTCGCGCCAGAACCGAAGCTGCCTCCTTGCGGCGCGTACGAAACAGCGCCCTTCGCGCCGGTCACCGAGAGCGTGATGCTGGTGCCGGGCGCCACGCGCGAGCGCTGTGGCTGCACCTGAAACGCGGCCGTCACCACCACCGCGACGCGCGTCGAGTTTCCACAGTCGTCAGACACCGTGATGGTGTCTTCACCGACGCGCAGCGCGGCGACGTAGCGCGTGCCCTGCAGCACGCCCACCGGCAGCTCGTTGGTGACTTTGTAGCTGTAGCGCCCGGTGCCGCCCTTCGCCGACACGGCCGCAGCGCCGTTCACGCGAATCATGTCGGGCACCACCATGGCCGTGATGGGCGAGAGGCCTTCGCACGTGTCGACGGGGACAGGGGGGAGCGGCGGCGCGACGATGTTCCCGTCACACGCGCTCAGCGCGACGACCGACAACAGCAACAGGCGCTTCACGGCAGCGTGCCTCCGTTGGCCCAGCGCACGATGGCTGAGACGCTGGCTGAATCCATGGGGCCGTCGGCGGGCATGCGCGCGTCACGCACGGCGCTCGCGGCTCCGGCGGCGTTGGCCTTCCATTGCGCGTAGGTCTTGAGCTCGGGCTCGGTGCCGGTGGTGTGGCACTTCGCGCAGCGCAAGTCGCTGATGGGCTTGATGTCGGTTTCCCAGCTGACCTGCGCGGTCGCCGCGCCGAGAAACTCGAAGTTCACTTTGCGCGTCGTCTTCTGCTCGCCGAGGGTGGTGACGACGTTGAGCGTGTGCCAGCCGTCGGTCAACGAGCCGAACGAGACGGGCTTGAGCACGCCACCCGCTTCGACGCCGCCGAGGCTGAAGAACGTCTGGTTTCTCGTCGGGCCGCTGCCCTCGACTCCTGTCGTGAGCTCGAGCGCGTGCGGCGCTGAATCGTCGAAGTGCCACTCGAGCGCGTCAGGTGCGGGCGACGACGCGAGCGCCGCTTCGATGACGAGCTGCCCGTCGAACACCCGAGCGCCCTGGTACAGCCCGCGCAAACGTGTGGGCAGCGAGCGGCCGACCGACACCGTCTGCGTGCCGACCCGAACCCAGGCGTTGCCGACGGCGTCCATGCCCATCAACGTGGCGGCCGCGTCGAGGCCTTGCAGCTTCGCCCAGCCGGTGCCGTCAGCGTCGAAGCGGTAGAGCGAATCGCCCGCCTGCAGCCACGCGAAGCGACCAGCGCCCATCAACTTGCGAGGACCTGCGCCCAGCGTGAACTGCCGCCACGATGAGCCGGTGTAGGCCAGCAGCGCGTGCTGCGTGATGGCCCAGAGCTCTCCGCCCGTCGTCGCCGTGGGGCCGAGGCCAGCCAGCCCGATGACTTCGCCCGCGATGACGCTGGGGTCGAGCACCGCTTCACGAATCGAAAACGAGGTGCGACTGGTTTGCGCCGCCGCGAAGAGTTTTCCTTCGCGCGTGAACCACACGCCCGGAGCGCCATCGAGTGTCGGCGCCACGGCGAGCGCGGTGATGCCGGTGAGTGAGCTCTCGGCCTGCTTGAACTCGGCGAGTTGGCCGCGGTCGAGGCGGAACAGCCCGAGGTCGTGAGCGAGCCATGCGGCGCCGTCGGCTCCGAGCGCCGTGGCGCGGAGGCCCTCGGCAGGCAACGCGCCCTGCCACGACGGCGCGATGAGCCAGCCCTGGTCTGCGACGAAGAAGCCGCGGCTGGTGGCCACCAACGCGTTCGACGGGCCCAGCGAATACACACCCGTCGCCGGGCCCGGCCACACGGCGTTGCGCGGGTGCGACTCGAGCACGCCGCGTTCACCGTTGGCGCGCACGCGCACCACGCGGCCTGCGAGGTCGACGAACACGCCGCCGCCGCGCTCGTCACCGAATGACGGCGTCGCCGAGAGGTCGAGCATGGTGACCTGCGTCACCGCGTCGAACGAATCGACGGTGAGCGGTTGCGGCAGCGTCGACTCGTCACACCCGGTCGCCAGCAGCGCGGGGAAAAGCAGCAGGCTGAGGTGCTTCATGCGCGTCCAGTTCGTCAGGCCAACAACCCGGTCAGCGGCTCCACGCGGGTGATGGAGTGGTCGATGCCAGCGGCCTTCATGACGGTGGCGATGACGTGGTCGGGGAGAATCTGGAAACCCTTCGCGTCATCAGGCCGACCCGTCTCGTGGTCGATGATGCCGGCCGACATGCCGACGTCGCCGCTCTTGCCGAAGACGGTGTTGTGCTTGATGCCCTTGCCCAGGAGCATGCAGCTGTTGGTGATGTGGTGATCTCGCCCGCCGGCCGCGTTGATGAGCGGCGTGCGCGAGAACTCCGAGAACACGAGGATGGTGGTGTGCTCCATCCACGTGCCACCTTTGGGGTGCAGCGAGCCCTTCAAGTCGGTCACCAGCGCCGCGAGCGCGTTCCACCCGGTGCGCTGGTTGTTGGCGTGCGCGAGCTGCGTACCGAAGTGGGTGTCGAGGCCGCCGGCGATGTTCATCGACACGCACTGGCTGACGCCGCGCTTGAGCGCCGTGGCGATGAGCGCCGCGCGCGCCGCTGACGAGCTGCGCGCATCGTTCGGGCCTTCGGGTGCCAGCTTGTATTGAACGCGCAGCTGACGGCGCAGCTCGTTGAGCTCTGCGGGGTCGGCCGCGTTGTGCTCGAAGCGGAAGTAGCGGTCGAGGCGCGCGTCGAGCACGGTCTGCATTTGCGCCTGCGCGTCGCGGTACTGCGTGACGAGCCCGCGGCTGTCGTAGAGGTCGGCCTCACACGAGATGCGGCGCCCGTGCATGTCGACGAGCTCTTTTTCGATTTCGCTGTCGAGCGGGGTGGTGCTCGGCGCGAGCGTCAGCAGCAGGTCATTGGAGCTCGAGACGCGCAACGCGTTGGCGTAGCCGCCGTAGCGGTCGTTGTAGGTCTCGACGTTGTACGCGACGTTCGGCACCGGCACCCGGGGCTTCATCTGGCCGACGATTTCGGTGGCGATGGTGCTGCCGCGCGCGGCGGCGCCGTTGGGCTCCTTGCCGGTGAGGAAGTAGCGGTACCCGACCTCGTGCGCGACGGTGGCCATGTTGATGCCGCGAATGACGGACATCTGGTCGAAGTGCTGCGCCATGTCTCCGATGGCCGGGCCGAAGTCGATGTTGCTGCCTTCGGGCTTCACGATGCCCTGCGTGGCGTAGCCGTTGAGCTGGTTGTAGCCCGGCAGAATGCGCGTCTCGCTGATGCGCTCGGTGGTGAACGCGTTGGGGTCTCGCGGGTCGAGCGAGAGCAGCACGTCCCAGCCGCCGTTGAAGTACGCGAAGACGAAGCAGTGGTCTTCAGGGGCCAGGCCCGCCGACTGCGCGAACGCGCGGAAGGGCATGCCACCGAAGATGGAAGCACCTGCGAAGCCGGCCGCGGCCTTCATGAAGCTGCGGCGGGGGAGTGCGACGTTTTTCTTCATGGGTTCGCTCCCTGGTCCTTCAGTAGGTGATGAAGCGCGGGTCGGTCATCATCGCGACGCAGATGGACCCCCACGCCTGTTCGGGTTTGCGAATGGTCGCGGCGCGCGCGGCGACCTTCTTGAACGTGCCCGTCCACGCGGTGAGCTCGTCGGCGTCGAAGGGCGAACCCCAGAAGCGCAGTGACAGCGTCTGCAGGTTCTTCGCGATGGTGGCGTCGTCGAGCGTCGTGAAGTCGGTCGCCGTGCCCGACACTTCGGGCCACAGCACGCGCTTGTCTTGCGCGCGCATCAGGTCGTCCTTCGCCACGGCGGTGCAGACCTCGCGGGCGCCGTCGTCGAGGAACTTGGCGAACACCAGGTTGGCTTCGGTGCTGTCGGAGACGACGAGCGCGTAGTCGGCCTGGCCCAGCGAGTTGGCGAGGTTGTCGATCTGTGTCCACTGACGGCCCGTCACCGTGACGATGCTCTCCTTGAGCTGCGGCACGGAGATGCGGCGCGGCGCGCGGCCTGCGTGGCCACCGTTGGCTTCAGGGTCGGGCAGGGGAACGAGCGGCGGGTGGTCGGTGGGCAGCTCCACCGGCGTCAGCTCGGCGGGCGTGTCTTGCGCAGCCGAGGGCCCCCTGGTGCAGGCGGCCACGGTCAGCGCGAGTGCGGCGGTGATGAAGGCACGCATCAGTCGACCCTCCGGTACGCGTCGGTAGACACGATCTGCACCATGAGGTGCTTGATGTTGTGGTTGCTCATCGCGAACTGGTCGACCAGCCCGCCGAGGTACATCTTTTCTTCCTCGGTGGTCATCGCGCGGCCCAGCAGGTGGTTCCACACGTTGCGCACCGCGCACTTCTCGAGGTCGCCGGTCTGCAGCATGCGCTCGACGAGCAGCTTCGGCCCGCCGACGATGTTCGGCTCTTCGTCGGCGGTGCGGTACAGGTACGTGCGCAGCAAGCCGAGTGACGCGGCGCCTTCACCGTCGAAGGCCTGCATCACGTAGTTGCCGCACTCGTTGTCGCAGCTGGTGTTGCCGGCGAGCGCGCAGTCGCGGCACTTGGCCGAGACCTTGGGGAACACGTTGGGGTCGAGGTACTGCGCGTTGCGTTCACCGAAGCGGCCCCAGTGCGCGCCGACAGGCTCGATGGTGGCGTGGCAGTACGAGCAGCCACAGCGCGTCGCGAGGTTGTTGTCGCGGTTGCAGCTGTCTTCAGGCGGCGGCACCACGGCGCCCGCAGGCGGCGCGAAGTGCTTGCAGAGGAAGACGTCCCAGAACTGGCTGACGCGCGCGCGCTGCGTGGGGAAGCGGTAGAGCCAGGCTGCCGTGGTCAGCACGCCCGACGACTGTTCGTCGCGCGTGTATTCGACCCACGTGTCGTTCTCGGCCAGCGGCACGTCGGGCACGAGGTCTTTGCGCGTGGGAGCGGTCGCCACCCACACGGTCGGGCTCTGCGTCTCGCGGTAGAGCTGGCTGAGCGGCCCGTTCACGAAGCTGCGCCGCGTGGTGAGGATGTTGAAGTAGCTCTCGTCGCGGCGAATGACCGAGTCGATGACCTGCAGGGGCTCTTCGTTCACGGCAGCCACTCGTTGGGTGTGCATCAAGCCGGTGTTGTTCTCGCAGCGACGCGAGGCGACGCCGCAGCCACACGAACGGTCACCGGCGAAGCGCGACTCGCAGCTCTCCATGGTCCACGGGTTGACGTCGCGGTTCTGCGCTTCGATGGCGCACATCGAGACCTGCGTGTTCGACGCGGTGTTCGCGGTGTCCCAGTGCGGAGCGGTCGTCAGCACCACGCCTTCTTTCTGCACGCAGCCGTTCTGGAACGCGTAGCGACCGCGCACGCCGTTGGTCTCGACGAGGTCGAGCGTGCAGCGGTCCAGGCGGGCGGTCGCGCCGGAGGCAGGCGCCGGGTTGCGATAGGCGATGATGCGACCGTCGTTGTCGAGCACCTCTTCGGTGAGGCCCTGGTTGACGAGCGCGCTGTTGGGCTTGCAGAGGTACGGGCGCGTGCCGCCATCGGTCAGCTCGCGGCGCACGTCACAGAAGTAGAGCTCTTTGTCTTGCACCGCGATGCGCGCGCCCCCGTCGGGGTTGGCGACCGTGCCGCCGTCGACTGCGCCGTAGCAACCGGCGCCAGCGCCTGCGGGCACGGTGATGAGCGCGCAGCTGTAGTTGTCGGGGTTGTAGTTGACGGAGACCGGCAGCGGCACGCCGCGTTCGTCACGGCACTTCTTCACGGTCGGCTCGAGATGCGGGTCTTCGCTGGCGCTGTTGCAGGTGTCTTGAAGAATGAAGTGGTCGCAGCCGGTGCCATTGCGCCCACGCAGCGCGCGCGACGGGTTGCCGCGCAGCTCGAGCGGCTTGAGGAAATCCGTCGAGACCTGCAGGCGCGCGTCGCCGTTGTTGTTGATGGACGCGGAGATGTTCGCCCGCAACATGGCCCGGTGGTACCCCTTGAGCCGCCCGTAGAAGGCCTCGCGCTGCATCAGCTCGCGCACGTCTTCTTCGAGAATGTCGCCCTTCATCTGCGCGAAGCGGTACTCCTCGAGGCTGGGCGGGCGGCCGAGCAGATCGAGGTAGATCTGGCGAAGGCGCCGTTCAATCGAGACGGTCGAACGCGACTGGGTACACGTCGCTTCTTGAGCCTGGGCAACGTGTGCGCTCAGGAACATCGCGCATGCGCCAAGGAAGGGTTTGAGTCGCATCGGCCACCCCGCTGCAGTTTTTGAGACGTTGGTGCGGTTCTTGAGGCTTGAGAGTCGAGAGTCTCTTTGAACTTCAGCAAAGATCAATGTGGTTCATCGGCTACATCCACACAGTGGATACTCCTGTGCACAGTTGTATGAGGCGGGGGCCATGGGCTCCGTCTCTCCAGCGCCTCCGAGTGACCGCAGTTTCTTCATCTTCAACGCGGTGGTGTCGGCCGCAGCGCTCGCGTTGCTCACGTGGTTGCTCATGTTTCACGGGGGGTTGCAGGGCAGCGCCGTAAACCTGCGCTTCATGCCGGCGGTCAACGCGTGCCTGAACGCCACGGCGGCGAGCCTGCTGATCGCCGGCTGGGTGGCGGTGAAGCGGGGCCGGGCTGACATTCACCGCTACCTCATGGTGGCGGCCTTCGCGGCCTCGGCGCTGTTCCTTGTCGGCTACCTCGCCTACCACGCGGTGCACGGCGACACGAAGTTCGGCGGTACGGGAACGCTTCGTACCGTCTACCTCGTGCTGCTCGCCTCACATGTGTTGCTGAGCATCGGCATCGTGCCGCTCTCGCTCACCGCCTTCTGGTTCGCGTGGAAGAAGGAGTTTTCGCGGCACACGAAGGTCACGCGCGTGCTCTGGCCCATCTGGGTCTACGTGTCGGTGACGGGCGTGGTGGTCTTCTTGATGTTGAGGCCGTACTACCCGGCATGACCACGCGCTTCCGGCCCGACGCAGTGTTCGCAGGCGGCGTGCTCCAGCGCGGCGCCTCGTTGCTGGTGAGCGACGCCGGCGTGGTGCTCGCGCCCGACGCGGTCCAAGGTGAAGTCGTCGACGTCGCGCTGCCGGGCACGTTGTTGTTGCCGGGCTTCGTCAACGGGCACTCGCATGCGTTTCAACGCGTGCTGCGCGGGCGCACCGAATTTCTCGCCGCGGGTCACGAGCGCGACGACTTCTGGAGCTGGCGCGAGGCGATGTACGCGGCCGCCACCGCGTTGACTCCGGAGCAGCTCTACGACGTCTCGAAGCAGTGCTTTCTTGAAATGGCGCTCGCAGGGGTCACCACGGTCGGAGAGTTCCACTACCTCCACTACCAACCTGACGGCGCGCCCTACGACGACCCGCAGGTGATGGCGACGCACGTCATCGCTGCGGCGCGTGACGTGGGGCTGCGCATTGTGTTGCTGCGCGTGGGCTATGCGCGGGCGGGCCATGGGCTGGCTATGAACCCGCGGCAGCGCCGCTTCATCGACACAGACGTCGACACATTTCTTTCACGCACCGCCGAGCTCGCTGCGCAGACGCGCGGCGACCCGCTGGTGACGGTGGGCCTGGCGCCGCACTCGGTGCGCGCGGTGCCGCAGTCGTGGCTTCAGGTCATCGCGCGGGAGTGGCGTGAAGGGCCCATTCACATGCACGTCGCCGAGCAACCCGCAGAGCTGCGCGCGTCGCAGGCCGAGCACGGGCTGACGCCGGTCGCGTTTCTGGGGCGCGAGGGGTTGCTCACCGAGCGCTTCACGGCCGTGCACGCGGTGCACCTCGATGACGCGGAGCTCGCGGCGTTGGGTGCAGCGCGCGTCACGGTGTGTGCGTGCCCGTCGACGGAGCGCAACCTGGGCGACGGCATCGTGCGCGCTGACGAGCTGCTGCGGGCGGGTGCCTTCGTGAGCCTCGGCACCGACAGCCACGCCCACATCGGCATGCTGGAAGAAGCGCAGATGCTCGAGGGGCACCTGCGGTTGTTGCGCTTGCGGCGCAACGTGCTCGACGCGGGGCAGGGCGTGGCGCTGCGCCTGTTGGAGTCGATGACGCTCGCTGGAGATCGCAGCCTCGGGTTGTCGCCGGGCACCTTGTTGCCGGGCGCGCGCGCCGACTTCGTCACGCTCGACTTGTCGCACCCGACGGTGCGCGGGGTCGACGACACCCGGGTGTTGATGGGCGCGCCGTCGTCAGCGATTCGAGACGTGGTGGTGGCTGGTCGGCGTATTGTTCGCGGCGGCCGGCACGCTGAGCAGGAAACCATCGCCGCGCGCTTCGACAAAGTGATGCAGACGCTTCGCTGAGCCTTCGCTACTTTTCGCCGCATCTACGCAGTTCATCGGGAGGAGCTTTCATGTTGCAGACGAGATGGTCGTGTCTGGTGTTGGCAGTGGTGTTGAGCGCGTGTGGCCCCGCAGGGAAAATCACGGGTCGGGTCACCGTCGAAGGAGGCAGCGCTGCCGGTATCGCGGTCTTCGCGTACGGCCCGACGAGCGGAGCCACGGTGACGGACGCTGACGGTGCGTTCACTGTCAGCGGCGTGCCCGACGGCGAGTACGTGGTGCGTGCCACGGTGCGCAACGCCGACGTCGAAGAGGTGAGCGTCACCACCACCGTCGCACAGGGCGGCACGGCGGCGCCTGAGCCGGTGTTGAACTTCAAGGCGTCGACGGCGACGGTGACGGGGCGCGTGGCCTTCGCCGACGGCACGGAGGCCTCGAACCTCACGGTCATCGCGACGGGCCCGCAGACGGTCGGCACGCGCACGGCGGTCGACGGCACGTTCTCGTTCGCGAAAATCAAGAACGGCGCGTACCTCATCAGCGTTGAGGTGCGTGACACGCGCGAAGGTCGCGTGGGCATCGGCGTCGACGCGAGCGGCACCAAAGACGTGGGCGAGCTGCGCCTGACGCCGGTCGGGCAGTTGAAGGGCACGGTTCAGTACAACGGCATGCCGGCGGTGGGCATCTCGGTGACGGTGCCGGGTACGAGCGTGTCGTCGGTGACGGACGACATGGGCGTGTTCTCGTTGGCCAACGTGCCGACGGGCACGTTCTCGGTGGTGGCGCGCACGGGCAGCGAGCCGTTCTACCGCTCGGCTTCGTCGGTGGTGATGGTGACGCGCGGGGTGAATGCCGACGTGGCGCTGACGCTGACGGACGACGCGCCGAAGACGGGCACCATTCAGGGGCTCGTCACGTTCCGTGGCCCGCGCAACCCGCGCGACATTCAGCTCACGGTGCCGGGCACGTCGGTGACGGGCAGCCCCTCGGCGAACGGCACGTATGCGCTCGTGGTGCCGGTCGGCGTCTGGGAGGTCGTCGCCACCGCCCCGTCGCACCCGCAGTTGAGTCTGGGTCGGGTGGAGGTGCGGGAAGGTGGCGTCTCGGTGCTGCCGGGCGCGATGTTGTCCTGGTACCGCCCCATCTGGCGCAGCAACGCGACGTTGGCGTTGGGTGGCGGCAGCTTCCCTGGCCCGCTCATCAACCACTCGTGGTCGCTCATCACCGTCAACGAGGCTGGCTCAGGCCTGCCTCGTCTCGCCATCGTGCATGCGCTCACCGGCGAGCTGCGGTTCATCGCCATCGGTGCCTTCTCGGGCCAGCAGTTCTCGAAGAACGGCAAGTATGTGGGTTGGTACGTCGGCAACACCGTGTTCGTCTACGAGATCGCCTCCGGCACGCTCACGCCGCTGGCGACGACGAATAACGTGGTGTCGTTCACTTTCTCGACTGACGAGTCGACGGTCTTCGTGATTCGTCAGGTCATGGCCGGCAGCACGCTGACGCGCGTGCCGCTCGCCAACGTCGCTGGCTCGGTGACGTTCCCCTCGACCGGTGTCTCGAGCGACATCCGCTCGCAGTCGGTCGACCGCTGGTTCGTGCGCGAGGGTGCCGCTGGCCCCATCGCCGAGTTCCACCTGGTCACGCCGACGTCAGACCTCGCGCAGGCGTTTACCGATGTCACCGCGTTGTCGCTGGTCCCGACGGCCTGGGCCTACGTGGGCTGCACGCTCAATTGCCAGGTGAAGGTGCTGTCTCCCACGGCGACGACGCCTGCGGTGCTCATCTCCGGTGTGACCGTTGCGAGTGGTGGTCTCAACATCTTAGGCGGGTCGTCAGGTGAGTACCCTTGCTACAAAATCTCGGCGACGGGCGTTTCGTTCTGCGCGCGCTCGAGCGACGGTTCGCGTCACGCGCTCCCGAACGACACCTCGCGTTTGATCTACAACACGGCTGGTACGCGCATGATCTACACGTACGCCAGCGGCGGTGGACTCTGGGCCGTGCGTGAAGAGGCCGTGCCCCCCGTCGCAGCGACGACCGACCTCGACGTCAGCGCTGCGAACAACTGGTCGATTGGTTGGCTCTCGCCCACGCGCGCCTACGCGCTGGAGTCGGGCGCTGCAGTGGGTCGCAAGATCCGCATCGTCACTGCAGGCACGGCAGCGCCGGTCGACACCGACGTCGGCACTCAGTTGTTCTATCCGGCTCCCCCGCTCCTCGTCTTCCCTCAGCAGACGACGGGCAAGTGGCGCGCGATTCTCGGCGATGGCCCGACGCGGCCCATCGACATGGCCGTGACCACTGCGCCGCAGAACTACGTGGCACGGAGCTTTGCGGGTGACACGATGACGCGCTACGGCGCCGTGACCTTCGACGGCATCGGCATGCACATCATCGACGAGGCCGCCGGCGCAGTGCGCATTCGCAATGACGCGTTCTGCTCGTCGGGTCTGCGCAGCGGCTCGGTCGAGTTCTGCGTCGGCGCCCGCTCGGGCGGTTCGGCGGACATCGTGTACCTGTTCCAGACCAACACGACGCTCGAGTACCTCGACTTCTCACTGACGCCACAGGCCTTCGTCGGCTCGGTGCTCAACACCGTCGGTCTCATCGGGTTGTCGCTCGACCAGCGTGAAGTCTTGTTGGGCAGCATCACGCCCTGATTCGACGTGAAATGGTAAGCACGTCACCATGTCTTCGGGCCTGGTGACGTTGCTCCGCGAGCTGGTGGCGATCGACTCGACCTCCACCCGCTCGAACCTGCCGATGGTCGACGCGCTGGAGCTCAAGCTCCGCGCGTTGGACTTCACGTGTGAGCGTCAGCGCTACCGCGATGAGGCCGGCGTCGAGAAAGCGAACTTGCTGGCGCGCCGTGGTGAAGGGCTGCCGGAGCTCGCGCTGGTGGGCCACTCCGACTGCGTGCCGTTCGACCCCGAGTGGAGCGAAGCGCTCGCGCTGACCGAGCGTGACGGCAAGCTCTACGGGCGCGGCTCGTGCGACACCAAGGCCTTCATCGCGTGTGCGTTGACCGCCGCCGAGAAGACAAAGGGCCAGACCACACGACCGCTGCTGCTCGCGTTCACCGCCGACGAAGAGCTCGGCTGCGTCGGCGCCAAGAAGCTCGTCGAAGGAGGCCTCGGCAAAGCGCGGCGCGCCATCATCGGTGAGCCCACGTCGCTGCGGCCCATTCGCGCCAACAAGGGCTACTGCCTCGCGGAGATCGACGTGCTCGGCAAGGAAGGCCACTCGGCGTACCCCGACACCGGCGCGTCGGCGGTCTTCCGTGGTGCGCGGTTGCTCACGAAGCTCGAGCGCTATTCCCAGGGCGAGCTGCGCGCGCACGTGCACTCCGACTTCGTGCCTGCCTTCAGCACGCTCAACGTGGGCATGGCGAACGGCGGCAAGGCGAAGAACGTGATTCCCGGCCACATGCGGTTGACGCTCGAGTGGCGCCCGCTACCGACGCAGCCGACCGAAGTGGTGCTCAAGAAAGTCGAGGCGCTCATCGCCGAGTGCCGCGCTGAAGAGCCGGGCTTCGAGGCCCGCATTCGCCCCCTGCGAATGGACCGCGGCTTCGACACCGAGTCGTCGGCCGACGTGGTGCAGTTTCTTTCGCAGCAGTCGGGGCGCGCCATCGACACGGTTTCGTTCGGCACTGAAGGCCCGCAGCTCGCAGCGCTGGGCGCCACGCCCGTGGTCTTCGGGCCCGGTGACATCACCGTCGCGCACCAGACCGGTGAATTCGTGCCCGTCGACGAGCTGCACCGCTGCGCAGAAATCCTCGAAGCCGCCGTGCGCCACTTCTGCGCGTGAAGAACTTGCCACCCGAAATCGGTCGACCCGCGACCAACGCGCTGCTTCACGCCGGGTACACGACGCTCGCGCAGGTCGCGAAGTTGAGCGACGCACAGTTGCTCGCGCTCCACGGCGTCGGGCCTGCTGCGGTGAAGCGACTGCGTGAGGCCTTGAAGCGGAGCGCTGCGAAGAAGAAGTAGCGCACGGTATGCTCACGCGTGATGCGGCCGCTCATCGTGCTTGGCGTGGTGGTGCTGTCGCTCGGGTGTCCGCCAGAACCGCCGCCGCCTGAAGCGCCCGACGCCGGGCCGACTTTCGTCACCTGTGATTCGCCTGAAGACTGCGTGCAGCACCGCGCGGTGTGTCGGCAGGCGCAGTGCGAAGCCGACGCGCCGTGCGGAGACGACCTCGAGTGCGGCCTGGGCGAGCGCTGCGTCGCAGGTCAGTGTCGTTTCACCGGCTGCACCGACGGCGCTTCGTGCGCGAGCGGCTTCTGCGACCTGACGACGTTCTCGTGCGCCGAGTGCGGCGACGACGCGCAGTGCCCTTCGGAGCGGCCGGTGTGTGACCGCGGGCTTCGACAGTGCGTGCAGTGCCGCAGCGACGCGCAGTGTCAGCCGCCGGGGCCCGCGCATTGTTCAGTCGAAGGGCGCTGCGTGGGCTGCCTCGTCAGCGCGCATTGCCCGCCGGGGTTGTTCTGCGCTTCGGGGAACGTGTGCGTCGGGGCGTCGGCCAACGCGCCGTGCCCCATGGGCGTGGCGTGCGGCGCTGACCTGGTGTGCGTGAACGTCAACGCGAGCCCGGTGTGCCTTGCGAGCTGCGCGCTCTACGAGCCCGACTGTGCTGCAGGGCAGCTCTGCTACGGCCTCACGTATTCGGCGAGCACGTCCTTCGTCTTCGAGGCGAGCGGGCCCATTGGCGTGTGCTTTTCGCCGCAAGCAGGGCAGCGTGGTTTGCGTGAGCCGTGCGTGCGCACGCCCACGGGGAACAACTGCCAACCAAACCTGCAGTGCGTGCCTGACACCGCGACGCTCGCGTTGTGTCGCGCGTACTGCAACCCGCTGGCGTCGGGCTCTTGCCCGGTGGGTGAGCGCTGCGCGACGTTCGTGGGCGACTACGCGGGCCGCGAGTACGGCGTGTGCCTGGCCGACAACGGCTTCGGTCAACGCTGCACGAATGACAGCGTGTGTCGCGCGGGGCTCTCGTGCACCGCGTGGGACGACCCGTCTGACACCGACCTCGTTTCGGGCGTCTGCCAGTTCGCGTTGGGTGATGGAGGCGTCGGTGCGCCGTGTTCAACGCGCGTGCTGAGCGACGGCGGCGTGCTCGCGGCTGAACGGCAGTGTCGCAGCGGTCAATGCGTGAGTGACCCGCTGGTCGTCGCTCCAGCGGTCGACCCGTATTTCTGCTTCGGCGCGTGCGAGCGCGACGGCGACTGCGGCGACGCCGGTGTGTGCGACGCGGAGTTCAACGTCACCACGGCGTACGGCACACAAGGGCTCATGCGCGGTTGCCGCCCCACGTGCACCGCCGAGGCCGACTGCGCGGTGTACGGCGCGGGCATCGCGTGCCGCGCGCGCGTAGTGGGCTCGGCGTCGGCGCCGGTCTTCAGCTCGACGTGCAGCCCTCCGGCTGGAGCGGGGCGCGCGGGCGAGGCGTGCACGGTGAACAGTCAGTGCCGCAGCAACCTGTGCGTGCTCGACGATTCGCGTGGCGTGCGGCGCGCCGGTGTCTGCGCGACGTTCTGCGACGACGTCAGCGCGTGTGACGGTGACGCGGGGCTCCCGTTGGCGTGTCAGCCGACGACGTATCTCGTCTCGCGCGGGTTCGACGGGGTCGCGGTGACGGCTGATGACCAGCTCGCGGTGCGCAGCTCGTGCAGCGGTGTGAGCTGCCGGGTCGACGGTGATTGCGAGGCGGGCGTGTGCTCGTTGCAGCGCGACCCGCTGAATGGCGCGCAGGTGGTGCCGCGTTGTGCGCCGCGCACGTTGGGCACGAAGCACGGCGGTGAGGCTTGCGTGCTCGACACCGAATGCACGAGCGGTGTTTGCGGCCAGCTGCAGCACGGCCGCGCGTGCTTCGAGGCGTGCGACGCGACGTCGACGTGCCCGGCTTCCACGACGTGTCGCGTGGGTGCGCTGGCGATTGCGCTGCCTGATGCGTCGGTGTTGGTCGACAGCTGCGCGCCGTAGCGGCGTTCTGTAGGAACTCGCACTCGAGGTGTCGGTGATCGACGCAACGCCGTGTCGTCGCGCGCAGCGTGCGCGTTTGATTCCGCGCGTGTGGGCTGACCCGCACGTCTTTCTTGTCGCCGAGCGTCGTTGTCGCAGACGTGGGCGCTCCGTCTCCGCTCGGGATGTGTCCGTGCCCGGGCGTCTCTTCTCGTCACCGAATGCGCGCTCGATTCGGCGTGACTGTCGTCGCCGAGCGTCGTGGTCGTCGCAGATGTGCGCGCGCCACCTTCGCGCGGGAAGTGTCCGTTCTCGAGCGTCTCTTCTGCGCGCTCTCTTTCGCGTGTGACGTGGTTCCGTCTGTGGGCTCGCTCCGTCACAGCGCGTGATGCGTCTGTGCCCGAGCGTCTCTTCTCGTCGCCGACGTGCGCGCTCGATTCGGTGTGTGACTGTCGGCGCCAGCGTGCGCGCTCTCTTTCGCGTGTGACGCGGTGCCGTCTGTGGGCTCGCTCCAGCGCAGCGCGTGATGCGTCTGTGCAGACATTTTCTTGTCGCCGACGATGCGCGCTCGATTCGGCGCGTGACTGTCGGCTCCGGCGTGCGCTCACTTTCTCGGGTGACGTGGTGCCGTCTGTCGGCTCGCTCCGTCACAGCGCGTGATGCGTCTGTGCAGACATCTTCTTGTCGCTGACGCGCGAGCTCACTTCTGGTGCGTGACGCCTCCGCGTTGCTCGACAACGCCGCGCCGCAGTCTGACGAGGCGCGTCGGTCGTTTCCGCTCTTGTAGCTGCAGGTTTCGGCCTATCTCCTCGCTCGTGGCGACGACGAAAAAGAAGACCCCGCCGAAGAAGCTGACCATCAAGAAGCGCACGCCCGACGAAGACGTGTTCTCGGCCGCCGGTGGCGTGCCCACTGTCCCCAGCGGCTTGCCAGGCAGCGACTTCAGCCGGCGCCAGTCGATTCGTGAGCTCTCGTGGGGCGAGTTCGATCGCCACGTGCAGACGCTCGCGCGCGCCATCAACGTGAAGTTCAAGCCGCAGGCGGTCGTGGGCCTCGTGCACGGCGGGGTGTTCGTCGGCGGCGCGCTCGCGTCGGCGCTGAAGGTCGAGTTCTTCCCGGTGCGCGTCACTGAACGCAGCCGCGATTCGTCGCGCAACGAGCGCGCGAGCGACGACATGCCCCGAGAGCTCGCGGGCCGCCGCGTGCTCATCGTCGACGACGTGGCCAGCTCCGGTGACAGCATCGCCTTCGCGCAGAAGCTCGCGCGCGCCAGCGGCGTGAAGGCCGTGAAGTCAGCGGCGCTCATCGCGCGGCCCGGTCGCTTCGAGCCTGACTTCGCCGCCGTCGTCGGTGACGAGTTCTACGTCTTCCCCTGGGACTACAAAGACGTCGTCGACGACGTGCGCTTCGACACCGGCGAGCATCGCGCCGTCAAAAAATGATCCTCGGCACCGCTGGCCACGTCGACCACGGCAAGACGTCGTTGGTGAAGGCGCTGACCGGCATCGACACCGACCGGCTGCCTGAAGAGAAGCGGCGCGGCATCACCCTCGAGCTCGGCTTCGCGCACCTCACGCTGCCTTCCGGGCAGACGCTGGGCGTCATCGACGTGCCCGGTCACGAGCGCTTCGTGAAGGCCATGGCGGCTGGCGCGGGTGGCATCGACGTCGCGCTCTTGGTGGTCGCCGCCGACGAAGGCGTGATGCCGCAGACGCGCGAGCACCTCGACATCTGCACGTTGCTCGGTGTGCGGCGCGGCGTGCTCGTCATCACCAAGGCAGACCTGTTGCCTTCGCTCGGTGACGGGTGGCTCGAGTTGCTGGAGGCCGACGTGCGTGCGCTCGTCGTCGGGACGCCTTTCGAAGCCGCCGCTGCAGTGCAGGTGAGCGCGAAGACGGGCGCAGGTCTCGACACCTTGAAGGCCACGCTGCAGCGCCTGGTGACCGAGCTGAGCGCACACCCGGAGCTCGCGCGCGCGGCCGACGCGCCGTTGTTTCTCCCGCTCGATCGCGCGTTCACGGTGAAGGGCTTCGGGCTCGTCGTCACCGGCACGTTGTGGAGCGGAAAGTTGTCGACCACCGACGCCGTGAGCCTCGCGCCGTCGTTGCCCGGGCCGTGGCGCGTGCGTGGGCTGCAGGTGCACGGCGCTGCGGTCGACGTGGCGACCTCGGGGCAGCGCGTCGCGGTGAATCTCCCGGAGCTCGACGTCGAGCGGGTGCGACGAGGTCAGGCGCTGGTGCGCTCTGGTGAGCTGCCCGACGCGCGCGTGCTCGACGTGCAGCTCTCGTTGTTGCCGTCGGTGGCAGCGCCGCTGGGCCGACGGTCGCGACGGCTGGTGACGCTGGGCACTGCGCAGGTCGACGCGGTGGTGAAGTTGCTCGACGTCGACGTGCTGCGGCCAGGCGAGACGTGCTTCGCGCAGCTGCGGCTCTCGGAGCCCGTGGCCGCGCTGCCGGGGCAGCGCTTCATCGTTCGTGGCACGCGGGTCGTCGAAGGTCGCGGTGCGACGGTGGCGGGCGGGCGCGTGATGCTCGTCAATCCACCTCGGCGTCGCGCGGGTGCAGCGGCGCGCTTGCAGTCGTTCGCCGACGCGCCGTTGGAAGAGCGGCTGCGCTTGCTGTTGTCTGAAGCCGGTTACGCGGGGCTCGATGAAGGGGGCCTGTTCGCGCGGGTGCAGGCGCCGCATCGCGAGGTGGTGCGTGCGCTGGAGCGCGCGTCGGCGAAGGGCGCGGTGGTGTTGGTCGAGCGTGACGCGCGGCGCTTCGTCGCAGGTGACGTGCTGCAGGCGCTCGAGGCGCGCACGTTGGCGAGGCTCGAGGCGTTTCATGCGGCGCATCGTGAGCGCTCGGGCGTTCCTCGTGAAGAGCTCCGGCAACGACTCGGCGGCCCGCCAGAGCGTGTTTTTGCGCGGGTGACGCAAGGGTTGCTCGACGCGAAGCGCGTGGAGATTGTCGACGACGTGTTGCGGTTGCCGGGGCAGGGCAGGGCGTACACCGAGCAGACGGCCGCGCTCCAGGCGCAGGTGCTCGCGCAGCTCACCGCGCGCGGGCTGACACCTCCGACGACGAGCGAGCTGGCGGCGCAGTTGAAGGTGCCGGAGCCACGCGTGGTTTTCATCGCGCAGTCGCTGCAGGCCGACGGCGCGGTGGTACGCGCAGGCGAGCTGTTCTTCGCGAAGCCGGTCATCGACGCGCTGTCGGCGGAGGTGTTGGCGCACTTCGAGACGCACGAGAAGCTCACCACGCAGCAGTTCAAGGAACTCACCGGCCTCACGCGGAAGTTCCTCATTCCGCTCGCCGAGTATTTCGACCGCGAGAAGCTGACCCTGCGCGTGGGCGATGACCGCGTGCTGCGCTCACATCGCTGACGACGAGCCGTTCACGCGAGCGCGACGTGGTACGTAGAGGGCTCCCGATGACTCCTGAACCGAGCACGCCGCGCAAGGGCCGCATTCTCGTCGTCGATGACCAACGCAACATGCGCGCGACCACCGCGTTGCTGCTGCGCTCGGAGGGCTACTCGGTCGACGAGGCCGGCAGCGGCGAAGAGGCGCTCGCCTGGCTCACCGACCACCCCATCGACCTGCTGCTCACCGACCTCAAGATGGAGCCGATGGACGGCCTCACGCTGCTCAAGCGTGCGCTCGACATCTCGCCGCGCCTCTCGGTCATCGTGATGACGGCCTACGGCAGCATCGAGACCGCCGTCGAAGCCATTCGTCGCGGCGCGTACGACTACATCACCAAGCCCTTCAAAGACGGCGAGCTCATCCTCCGCGTCGACAAGGGGCTCGAGCACGCGGGCCTCATCTCGGCCGTCGATGTCCTGGCCGGCGAGTTCAAAGAACGTCACGGCCTCTCGGCGCTCATCGGTCGCTCACAGGCGATGCGCGACCTGACGACGCGCATCTCCCGCGTCGCCAGCTCTGAAGCCACGGTGCTCGTGCAGGGCGAATCAGGCACCGGCAAGGAGCTCGTGGCCCGCGCCATTCACGCGCTCTCGAGCCGTTCACGCGCGCCCTTCGTGCCCGTGAACTGCGCGGCCATCACCGAGACGCTGCTCGAGTCGGAGCTCTTCGGTCACGCCCGTGGCGCCTTCACCGGCGCCGTGAAGGCCCGCCGCGGGCTCTTCGAAGAGGCCGACAAGGGCACCATCTTCATCGACGAAGTGACGGAGACCGCGCCGGCGTTCCAGTCGAAGTTGCTGCGCGTACTGCAGGAGGGCGAGCTGCGCCGCGTGGGCGAGAACGCGTCTATCAAGGTCGACGTGCGCACCGTCGCCGCCACCAACCGCAACATCGAAGGCGAAGTGAACGACAAGCGCTTCCGCCAGGACCTGTACTACCGCCTCGCGGTGGTGACGCTGGTGGTGCCGCCGCTGCGGGAGCGCCTCGAAGACGTGCCGCTGTTGACGCAGCACTTCCTCGACAAGGCCAACGCGCGCAGCCGCCGCCCGCGCCGCCTCACGCACACCGCCATCGAGCACCTGCAGAGCTACTCGTTTCCCGGCAACGTGCGCGAGCTCGAGAACCTCGTCGAGCAGGCCGCCGCGCTGGCCGAGGGCGACGAGCTGGGGCCTGACGACTTCCCGCTGCGCCGGACGACCCGCGAGTTCGCGGTGACGCACGCGCCGTCGACGACCGCAGCGCCCACCGGCGGCGCGGTGCAGTCGCTGGCCGACGCCGTCACCGACGCCGAGCGCCGCGCGATTCTCGTGGCCCTCGAGCACTCCCCGCACGATCTCTCGCGGGTGGCGGAGGTGCTGGGCGTCTCGGCGACGACCCTCTGGCGCAAGATGAAGCGCCTGGGCCTCAAGACGACCGGCGAAGAGCCCGCAACCAACTGACACCTGTCTTCGTTTGGGACGGTGTATTTCAACTTTGAAATCGGTTGTGTTTCAGGGGTGCAAACGACGTCGCAGCGACAGTTGCAAGCCTTTGAAATAACGTTGTCGTTCGCGTGGCACAAGATTCGCTTAGCTCACCGAACTGCTGGGAAGACGAAAGCCGAAGCGGTTCCCCCCCACCTCTTCGGCGACCTTCTCAGTCTGAGTCTCAAGAAGACCCGCGGCTCGGTGCGAAAATAGCGCCGGGCCGCCTTCTTTTGCGGGCTTGAAAGCCACGGTTGCAGCGCTGAAATTCAGGTTTGCAGCAGTTGAGGTGGTGAAGCCGTAACACCATGAATTTGCGTTGTCTTCGGCATGGCATGGCGTTGGCAAAGAATGTCTTCGGCCTGGCGGTTTGAAGGCTGAAGCGGTCCCCCCCCATCTCTTCAGCAGCGTCGCCGGGTCAGCAGCACAAGAAGACCCGCGGCCCGGTGCTCCGAAAGGAATGCCGGGCCGCCTTCTTTTCAGCGGGTAGAAACGAAAAACCCTCCCCCTGCGTGCGCAAGGAGAGGGCCGTGTCGCTCGAGTGCGCCCGTCGTCAGTGGCCGAACACCATGCCTGCGCGGCTGAACCACTCGGTCACCGGGCCGGGCATGACGCCGAACACCACCACGCCGACCGATGACGCGATGAGCGCGAACTCAGTCGTCCAGTGGCGGAAGGGCGCAGGCGCGTCGGCCGGAGCGGGGCGCATGAACATGTAGACGACGACGCGCAGGTAGAAATAGACGCCCGCGACGCTCGAGAGAATGCCGACGATGGCGAGGCCCAGCAGGCCCGCGTCGACGGCCGCGCTGAAGAGGAACAGCTTGCCGAGGAAGCCGACCGTCGGAGGCACGCCGCCCAGCGACAGCATGAAGGCGGCCATGGCGAAGGCCCAGCCCGGCTTGCGCTGCGCGAGGCCCGCGAAGCGCTCGAGGTCCCACGTGTTGCCGCGGGTCTCGTCTTCACGACGCTCGAGCGCGGCGATGGTGCCGAACGCGCCGAGCGAGGTGACGGTGTAGCCGAGCACGTAGAAGAGCAGGCCCTTGAAGACCAGCGGCGCCACGTCGGGCATCACGCCGGTCAACGGCGTGGAGGTCAGCACGCCCACCGTGGCCGTCGCGTCGACGACCTTCGGAGCGAAGAGCGCCGCCACGCCGAGCAGCATGTAGCCGGCGTGCGCGATGGACGAGTACGCCAACATGCGCTTCACGTTGCGCTGCGGGAGCGCCATCAGGTTGCCGCCCACCATCGTCAGCAGCGCGAGCGTGCTGAACACCGCGAACGGCACCTGCGGGTCGACGCCCTTCACAAGGAAGAGGAACACGCGCACCAGCGCGACGAACGCCGCCGCCTTCACCCCGGCCGACATCAGCGCGGTCACCGGCGTGGGCGCACCTTCGTAGACGTCGGGCGTCCACATGTGGAAGGGCACTGCGCCAATCTTGAAGGCGAAGCCGACCAGCACGAGGCCGAGGCCCGCGTACACGAGGCCGGGCTGCGAGGCGAAGGCGCCGGGCAGCGCCGCGCCGACGTCGACGAGCTTGGTGGCGCCGGTGGCTCCGTAGATGAGCGCCGCGCCGTACAGCAGCAGCGCCGCCGCGAACGCGCCGAGAATGAAGTACTTGAAGCCAGCCTCAGACGGGCGCGGGCCGCGACGCAGGAACGCCGTCAGCGAGTACGTGGCGACGGACAAGACCTCGAGGTTGATGAAGAGGGTGATGAACTCGGCCGACATCGACAACAGGCTCATGCCCGCCGCCGCGAAGAGCACCAGCGCGTAGAACTCGCCGCGCTCGGCGTTGCGGTGCTTGAGGAAGCCCGCCGACAGGAACACCGCGAGGAACGTGCCCACGCACACGAGCACCGTCGTCCACTGCGAGAAGGGGTCGAGCACCACGTAGCCCTGCAGCGCGAGGCGTGCGGGCTCGAAGGCGTTGTGGCCGGCGATGGCGCCAGCCACAGCGGTCGCGAAGGCCGCGACGATGGCCTGGTAGGTGCGCTGCGCGCTGGTGAGGAAGACCTCCGAGAGCATCAGCACGACGCCGCCGAGCAGCAGCACAGCCGCCGGCAGCACCGGGAAGAACTCGGGGAACGTGAAGTCGGGAATGTTCACGAGGGCACCTTCACTCAGGGAGTTGCGGGCTGCAGCTGAGGCTGCACCGGCTTGATGATCATCGGGCGGGCCGGGCGCATGAAGTCAGGCGGCCGCGTGGGAGCAGGCGTGGGGGCGACCGTCGGCATCTGCATCACCTCGGCGACTGCCGTCCTGGGCAGCTGACGAACGATGACGCGCACGCGGCGGTCGTCTTCGGGGCCTTCGCCTGCCGCGTACTTCGCGCGCGCCACGAAGCGCTCGCTGCTCGGGTTGAGCACGTCGAGGAAGGGCTGCGGGCGCAGGCCCATGACGACAATCATCACCAGAAAAGGAATCGCCGCCGCGAGCTCGCGACCACCGAGGTCTTTGAGCGCGTGGTTTTCCTGGTGGGTGACGGGGCCGAAGAAGACCTTCTGCACCATCCACAACATGTACGCGGCGCCGAGAACGACGGCCGTCGCCGCGAGCACACCGAAGCCCAGCGGCAGGTTCGACTTGAAGGTGCCCAGCAGCACGAGGAACTCGCCCACGAAGCCGTTGGTGCCCGGCACCGCGATGCTCGAGAACGTGACGACGAGGAAGAACGCCGTGTACACCGGCATGATCTTCGCGATGCCGCCGTAGTCGCTCATGAGGCGCGCGTGACGGCGCTCGTACATGAAGCCGAACAGCAAGAAGAGCCCGCCCGTCGACACGCCGTGGTTCAGCATCTGGTACGCCGAGCCGGTGGCGCCTTCGCTGGTGAACGCGAAGATGCCCAGCATGCAGTAGCCGAGGTGGCTGACCGACGAGTACGCGATGAGCTTCTTGATGTCGCGCTGCGCGAGGCACATGAGCGCGCCGTAGACGATGCCGATGACGGCCAGCGTCGCGAACAACGTCTGGTACTGCCGCGCCTGCACGGGGAACAACGGAATCGCGAAGCGCCAGAAGCCGTAGGTGCCCAGCTTCAGCATGACGCCGGCCAGCACCATGGAGCCGGCCACCGGCGCCTGCACGTGCGCGTCGGGCAGCCACGTGTGCAGCGGGAACATCGGCACCTTGATGGCGAACGCGAGCGCGAAGGCCAGGAACAACCACGGGCCGTAGCGGAAGAGCGCCAGCGCCGTGGGGCCCAGCCCTGCGCCGTCACCCGACGGGTTGGCCTTGAGGTACGCGGCCAGCTCGCGGCTCGCCGACAGCATGCCGTTGTACATCGTCGAGTAGTCGAAGCTGCGCGAACCCGCGGGCGCCGCCAGGAAGTACACGGCAAAGAGCGCCAGCAGCATCAAGACCGAGCCGACCATCGTGTAGAGGAAGAACTTCACGGCGGCCTTCTGCCGCTCTTCCGAACCCCACACGCCGATGAGCAGGTACATGGGGATGAGGACCGCTTCGAAGAACATGAAGAAGAGCAGCGTGTCGATGGCGCAGAACGCACCGAACGTCGCCGTCTGGAGCACCAGCAGCGCGATGTGGAACTCCTTCACGCGCTCCTGAACGAAGGTCCACGACGAGAGCACCACCAGCGGCCCGAGCACGCCGGTCAGCAGCACCAGCGCGATGGCCACGCCGTCGACCCCCACGTGGTAGCTGATGCCCGCGTCGGCCAACCACTCCATGCGGTACTCGAGCTGGAACTCGACCGGCGACTTCGCCTCGAAGCGCAGCCACGCCCAGATGGTGGTGAAGAGGCTGGCAATCATGCCGGCGAACGTGAGGGCGCGAATCTGGCCCTTCTCGTCTTTGGGCAGCAGCGCGATCAACCCCGCCACCAGCAGCGGGAAGAAGATGACCAGGTTCAGAATGCGCGAGTCGTAGATGGAGTTCACGGCAGCACCTTGAAGATGGCCCACACGATGCCGCCGGCCGCGGCCAGCGCCATCACGGCGGCGTACATCTGCGCGTCGCCCGTCTGCAGGTAGCGCAGCACGGCGCCCGCGCGCGTCGTCAACCAACCGGTGCCGTGTACGGCCACGCTGTCGATGAAGACCGCGTCGACGACCCGGTGGAGGATTCGCGCCAGGAAGCCCAGCGGCTTGATGATGAGGAACTCGTAGACCTCATCGACGTAGAACTTGTTGAAGCTGAACTTGCGCAGCGGCTCGAGCACCTTGAGCGAGCCACCCTTCGGCAGGAAGCGCATGTAGATGAAAATGGCCAGCCCGCCGGAGATGAGCGAGATGAGCCAGGCCTGAATCCACGGGCCGAGCATCGAGCCGTGCTCGGCCGGCAACTCGAGGAACTGCTTCTGCGCCACGAGGTCGTTCGTGGTGCGGAACACAGGGTCGAGGAAGTTCTCCATCAACGTCTGGGTGACGGTGACGCCGCCGCGCTGCACGTGCATCACGGGGAGGCCGTGCACGAGCGCCACCACGGCGAGCACCGCCAGCACCACCAGCGGGCCGGTCATCGCCGGGCCAGATTCGTGCGCGTGGGGAATGCGGGCTTCTTTGCTGCGCTCGCCTTCGAAGGTCAGCAGGTACGCGCGCAGCATGTAGAACGCGGTGCAGGCGGCGGTCAGCGTGCCCAGAATCCACGCGAAGGTCTGCAGCCCGTGGAAGCCGGCGATGTGCTGGCTGTGCGCGGCGTGCAGAATCGCGTCTTTCGAGAAGAAGCCCGAGAGCGGAATGATGAAGCCGGTGATGGCCACGGTCGAGACCGCGAAGGTCGCCCAGGTGATGGGCATTTCTTTGCGGAGGCCACCCAACTTCGTCACGTCTTCTTCTTCGGCGTTGCCGTGCATGACGCTGCCGGCGCCGAGGAACAGGCACGCCTTGAAGAACGCGTGCGTCAACACGTGGAGGAACGCGGCCCAGAACGCGCCCACGCCGATGCCCAGGAACATCAGGCCCAGCTGAGAGACCGTCGAGTACGCGAGGATCTTCTTGAGGCCCTTCTGCGTGAAGGCGATGAGCGCGGCGACCAGCGCGGTGGTGGCGCCGATGAGCGCGATGACGATCATCGCCGTCGGCGAGAGCACCACGAAGTAGCTCACGCGGCAGAACAGGTAGATGCCGGAGGTCACCATGGTGGCGGCGTGAATGAGCGCCGAGACGGGCGTCGGGCCGGCCATGGCGTCGGGCAGCCAGACGTACAACGGAATCTGCGCCGACTTGCCCGCCGCGCCGAGCAGGAAGCACAGCAGGATGATGGTGAGTGCCACGCCGTACGTGATGCCGGTGAGCGGGCCGGTGACGATCTTCTCGTCGAGCAGGTTGGGCAGCACCTTCGCGGTCTCTTCGAGCACCTGGAACGAGAGCGGCCCCACGTCGGCCACGGCGCCGCTGTAGCGCTGCGAGACGGTCTCGCCCTGCATGCCCGCGCGGCCCAGCTTGCTGGCCGGCAACGCGATGATGCTCTCGACCGTCAACACCACGAGGAACGAGGCGACCAGGAAACCGAAGTCACCGATGCGGTTGGTGATGAACGCCTTGCGACCAGCGAAGGCCTTCTGCGGGTCTTCGTACCAGAAGCCGATGAGCAGGTAGCTGCACATGCCGACGCCCTCCCAGCCCACGAAGAGCAGGGGCAGCGAGTCGGCCATCACCAACGTCAACATCGCGGCGACGAAGAGGTTGAGGTACGCGAAGAAGCGCCAGTACCCCTTGTCGTGGCTCATGTACTCAGACGAGTAGATGTGAATGAGCAGACCCACGCCGGTGATGACCAGCAGCATGGTGCCCGACAGGTGGTCGGCCATCAGGCCGAAGTTCACGCGGAAGCCACCGGCCTGGAACCACGTGCCGAAGTCGGCTCCGACGGCGTACTGAATGCCGCCGAACGCCGACGGCGCCGCGGCGCGGTAGTCGTTGATGGTCCAGAACACGAGCAGCGAGAGCAGGAAGCTGCCCGCCACCGCGCCGATGGTCACGAGGTGAACGTTGGCGCGGCCGATGATCTTGCCGAACACGCCGCTGATGAACGCGCCGATGAGCGGCAGGGCGATGATGAGCCACAGCGCGTGGCCAGCCTGCGTCGGGTCGACGGGAGCCGTCTGAAAGAAGGTCTGGAGCGATTCCACGGTGAAGTCCTTGTCAGTGCTTCATCGACTGGATTTCCTCGATGTTCACCGTGCCGCGCGCACGGAACACCGAGATGACGATGGCGAGCCCGACGGCGGCTTCAGCAGCCGCGACGGCGATGATGAAGAAGGCGCTCAGGTGGCCGATGTCGTCGCCCCGCTCGCGCGCGAACGCGAGAAAGGTGAGGTTGGCGGCGTTGAGCATCAGCTCGATGCACATGAACACCACCAGCGCGTTGCGGCGAATGAGCACGCCGAACATGCCGAGGCAGAACAGCGCCGCTGCCAGCACGAGGTAATGCGTCGTGGAGATGGTCTGAATCATCTTGAACGTTCCGCCCTTTTAGATGCGCGGCTTGGCGACGACGACGGCGCCGAGAATGGCGACCAGCAGCAGCAGCGAGACGGCTTCGAAGGGGAAGAGCCACTGCGTGTACATGATCTCGCCGAGGTGCTGAATGCTGCCGAACGACTTGAGGCGCGCCCCGTCGGAGGTCCACCCCAGCTCGTTGGTGGGCAGCTTGCGGAAGACCGCCGTCAGCGCCACGAAGAGCCCCACCACCGCCGCACCACCCGCGATGCGCGAGGGCGAGAAGGTCATCACCGGGCCGTGATCGCTCAGCGAGAGCAGCATGATGACGAAGAGGAACAGCACCATGATGGCGCCGGCGTACACGAGCACCTGCAGCGCCGCGATGGTGTGCGCCCAGAGCAGAATGTAGATGCCCGAGAGGAAGAAGAACGTCGCCACCAGCGACATCGCAGACGCGATGGGGTTGCGCGCGAAGATGACGGCCGAGGCTGACGCCACGGTCGAAATCGCGAAGAACCAGAAGAGCACCTGTTCGGCGATCACTTGAAGTCTCCGAAGTGACCCCAGGGGTGGTCACCGTGGGGGCAGCGCTTGAGCGCGATGTGTTCTTCGAAGTCTTTGCGGAACTTCTGCACGAAGCTCTGCACCGGCAACGCACCGGCATCGCCGAGCGCGCAAATGGTGTTGCCCAGACCGATGGGCGGGTACGGCGCGATGGCCGAGGCCACGTTCATCAACACGTCGAGGTCGGCCATTTCGCCGCGGCCTTCTTCAATCTTGCGAATGAGGCGCGCCATCCACGGCTGGCCTTCGCGGCACGGCGTGCACTGGCCGCACGACTCTTCGGCGTAGAAGCGGGCCACGCGCCAGAGCGAGCGGACGACGCACGTGGTGTCGTCCATGATCATCACGCCGCCGGAGCCGGCCATCGACTGCAGCGGCTTGAAGGCGTCGAACTCCAGCTTCACGTCGAGCTCGTCACCGGTGAGCACCGGCGCCGACGACCCGCCGGGAATGCACGCCTTGACAGTGCGCCCCTCCGGCAGGCCCTGACCGTAGGCCTTGTCGTAGATGAGCTCGCGCATCGACGTGTCCATGCCGACTTCGTAGGTGCCGGGGCGGTTCACCGAGCCCGAAATGGTCACCAGGCGCGTGCCACCCGACTTGCCCGTGCCGAGCTTCATGAACCAGTCGGCGCCCTTCTCGAAGATGCGCGGCAGCGAGGCGATGGTCTCGACGTTGTTCACCACCGTGGGGCAGCCGAAGAGGCCGACGACCGCGGGGAACGGCGGCTTGAGGCGGGGCCAGCCCTTCTTGCCTTCGAGCGACTCGAGCAGCGCGGTCTCTTCACCGCAGATGTACGCGCCGGCGCCGCGCACCTGGTACACGTTGAGCTCGTAGTCGGTGCCCATCAGCTTCTTGCCGAAGATGCCCGCCGCGTTCGCCTCAGCGATGGCCTTGTCCAGCACCGCCGAGGGGTGTTTGAACTCGCCGCGCGCGTAGATGTAGCAAGCGTGCGCGCCGAGCGCGTAGCAGGCGATGCCGATGCCCTCGAGCAGCAGGTGCGGGTCGTTCTCGAGGATGAAGCGGTCCTTCGCGGTGCCGGGCTCTGATTCGTCGGCGTTGATCGCGAGGTAGCGCGGCTTGGTGTTCTTCTCGAGCGACGGCACGAAGGACCACTTGAGGCCCGTGGGGAAACCGGCGCCGCCACGACCGCGCAGGCCCGACTTCTTCACCTCGTCGGTGATGGCCGCGGGCTGCATGGTGAGCGCTTTTTTGAGCTGCTCGTAGCCGCCGTTCTTCTTGTAGCCGTCGAGCGTGTGGTTGGCGCCCTTGAGCCAATCGCGGGTGATGACCTTCTCGGCGAGCACGCTCATGACAGCTTCTCCGTGATCAGCGCGTCGACCTTCGCCTTGTCGAGGTTCTCGAAGTGGTCTTCGTTGATCTGCAGGCAGGGCGCGGTGCCGCACGACGCGAGGCACTCGGTTTCACGGAGGAAGTACTTTTCTCCGTTCTCGCCGGCCTTCGTATGCAGCTTGTCTTCGAGGTACTTGAGCATGCCCTCGGCGCCCCGGAGCGCACACGCGAGGTTCGTGCACACGTCGATGACGTAGGTGCCCGGCTTCTTCGTGTGGAACATCACGTAGAAGGTGGCCACTTCGTAGGCCGCTTCGACGGTGCTCTCGAGGTGCTTCGCGACCAGCTGCATGCCCTCGGGCGGCAGCCAGGTCTTGATCGATTGCAACAAGCGCAGCGCGGGCAACATCGCGGCACTCTTTCGATCAGACGGGTAATGGGAGAGCAGCTCGGCGATGCCCGCGTCGAACTTCTTCTGTTCGTCAGCGGTGAAGAGGGGCTCCGACATGGCGGCGCGTACGTAGAAGCATCACCGCGCACGGTCAATGAATTCCTCGCCTTGTGCGGGCTCGATTGATCAGCGCCGACGCGCAGAAATTGCGGGCTCGTTCACGCGAAGAAGTCGTCGTCTTCGAGCCCGGAGCACGCGCGCCACACCGCGAGCGCGGGCTCCTTGAGCGACGAGTCGAGGCGGAAGGCGCGCTGGGCGAGCATCGACGCGCGGGCGTTCTGCGCGTGCTGCTGACACCGCTCGGCGGCGATCAGCGTGGCGCGGGCGGCCTCTTCTATCTGCCCCAATTGTTCCAAGGCGTGGGCCAGGTCGTAGAAGCGGTTGGCGCGCTCGTCGTCACCCTGCTCGGCGATGAGCTGCCGCAGGTGTTCGACGCGCAGCTCCAACAGTTCCCGGTCGGCCATCGCCGCGTCATCTACACAGCCGAGCTCACTTCGCCCACTCGAACGTCACCGCGCGGTTGAGCGAGTGGCCAAAGCCCTGCGCCTTCGTCACCGGCTCACGACGGCCCGCACCGCGCGTCGTCAGGCGAGCCGCGGGAACGCCGGCCTCGACGAGCACCGCCTTCACGGCCTCGGCGCGCTGCAGTGACAGCTCGTCGTTGCGCGCTTCGGCGCCCTGGTCATCGGCGTGGCCGACCAACTGCACCGCGCCGTCTCGCTTGAGCAGCACCTTGGCCACCTCGCGAACGCTGGCCGTCGCCGCGGCGTCGAGCTTCGTGCTGCCGACCTCGAAGTAGACGGTCTGCTCGGCCAGCGACAACGCGCGGAACGTGCTCGTGGGGTCGAGGCTGCCGGCCTCCGGGCACCCGTCGCCGTCTTCGAAGCCGTCGAAGTCTTCCGGCGCGAGCGGGCACTGGTCTTTCTCGTCGGGCACTCCGTCGGCGTCGGCGTCGGCCTCGGGGCAGCCGTCGGCGTCGGCGATGCCGTCTTTGTCTTCAGGCTCGTTCGGGCACGCGTCGCGGACGTCGGGCACGCCGTCCCCGTCGTTGTCGGGGTCGGGGCAGCCGTCGGTGTCTTGAAAGCCGTCGAAGTCTTCGGCGCGCGTGGGGCATTGGTCTGCAGCACCTTCCACGCCGTCACGGTCGGGGTCCGCGTCGACGGGAGCCGGCTTCGGCTTCTCGAACAACCCACGCGCGCCGAACGCGGCCTGCACGCGCCAGCGCGGCGTCACGCCGTCGTCGATGGGCGCGCCGCCACCGCCGACGTCGACGAAGAAGTACTCATGCGCCCAGCGCACGCCACCGAGCAATTCGAGCGACGCGCGGCCCGGTTCGGTCTGCACCGCCGCTTCACCGAGCGCCACGTTCGAGAGCACGTCGGCGTGCAGCTGAAAGCCTGCGATGCGGTAGGCGAACGCACCGCCGAAGCCGAGGCGCTGACCGAAGAGTTGATCAGCCACCTGCAGCTGCTGCCCTGTCTGGTAGCCGGCGTGCGCGGTGACGGCCCACGCGCTGCCGCTCTGCCACGTGAGCGTGGTCGACGCGTCGACGCGGGTGACGACCTCTGAGAACGCCGCGCTCTTGTTGCCCGTCGGCGCGAGCACCGTGCCTTGCAGCGTCCACTGCAGGCCCTGCTGGTCGAACGACTTGCGCTCCAGCAACGCGAAGCGGAGCCCGAACGCGGCGTCACCGAGCGCCGCGGCGCCCGTCAACGGCGTCTCGTAGCCGGTGAGCGCCTGCGTGGTCTGCCCCAGCAACACCGGCAGCGACGCGTTGAACTCGAAGCGCTGCAGCGGGCTCACCGCGAGGTGCACCCACGCGAGGTTGCGTTGGTCGACCCAGCGCACCGGCTGCGTCAACGCGCCGCCGCGCACGTCTCCAGTTCGCTGCTGCGCGCGCACCACTTCACCGTCGTGCGCGTAGCCCACGCTGATTTCCCACGCGCCGTGCTCGAGCAGCCGCGCCGACGGCAGCGCCACCGAGCCCTCGACGCGACTGCCGCGCAGCGACAAGACGTTGGTGTCGACCTGCGCGTTGGCCGTCGTCGTCATCAGCGCCACTGCAACCAAGAGGTGTCGGCGAATCACTGGCACTGCCCTTCTGGAAAGACGTCCTGGTACGAGTAGCGGAACTGGAGCCGCACGTCGTCGAGCTGCGCCCACGGCTGCGCGGCGTTCGACGGGTGCGTGAGGTCGATGAGCACGGTGTAGCCAGCGGCGAGCGGCAGCCCTTCGAGCGTCGCGTTCCACGTCTGCTGGGGCCCGAACGAGCCGAGGGCGGCGATGGGCGCGACGGCGCGACCCGAGGTCTTGAACGGCGTGATGCTGGCGAACGCCGTGGTGCCCGGCCCGAGCGCCTTCACCAGCGTGTCGATGCCCGGCTGACACGAGCGCAGCTGCCCGTTGCCTTCGTGCACCACCGAGACCACCGGCTGGCCCGTGAAGCCTTCGCCCACCAGCTGCACCGCGACTGACTCGAGCTTCGCGTTGCAGGTGCGGCTGAGGTTCGCGAAGCGCTCGAGGTCCAACGGGAAGTTGGTCGAGAGCACGTTGCCCTGGTCGAGGCGCTGACCGACGGTCAACGAAGCCGTCAGCGGCACGTTGCGATTCACCGGCCGCTGCGCGCGCGCGAGCAGGGTGCGGAAGCGCTCCGACGGGCTGGCGGTGGTCTCGAAGTTCATGCCCAGCACGTCGTCGCGCAGCGACAGCTCGACGGTCTCGATGGTGACGGGGCCACCACACGCGCGCTGCAGGCGGAGGAACTCGTTGGCGATGGCCTCGAGCTGCGCCGGGTTGCGCGCGAGCAGAATCGCGAGGCGCTGGTCCACGAAGGGGCGCACCGCGTAGTACTCGAGCGCCACCAGCCAGTCTTCGAGCGAGCGCCGCGCGCGGTCCATTCGGCTCTCGGCGCGCGACATGCGGTTGGCGAAGCTGAAGACCACGTCGGGGCTGCCGAGCAGGCTCTCGAGGTTGCTGAAGCGCGCCGACAACGACAGGTAGCGGCCTTCGAGCAGCTGCGCGCGCTGCACCACCTCGAAGTACGCAATCTCGCGTTGGCGGGTGGTGACCATGGCCTGCTTCACGCCGTACTGGTGGCGCAGCAGGTCGACGAGCGCGAGGCGCCACGTGTCACGGCGATCTCGCAGCTGCTGCAGGTCGCGCTCGTGCGCGAGGTCGAGCTCGAGGTTGCGGCGCAGCGCCTCGACGAGCGCGTTGAGCGCGTTGACCTGCTTTTCATTGCGCAGGTTGGCGACGTCGATTTCTTTCTGGAGCTCGGCGAGCTCCGCTTCGGTGGCGAGCGCGTCGAGGTCGGGCAGCTGCTCGAGGTTGGTCAGCTCGGCTTCACGCAGCGCCTGCTCGTGCTCGAGGTCGACGGCCATGGACGACGCCGTGGCCTGCACCACGGTGCTGGTCACCTGCAACGCAGAGCTCGCGAACCACGCGGGGAAACGAACGCCGAGCCGAATGCTGCCCGACGGGTCGAGCGTGGTGCCGACGATTTCAGGCAGCGAGGCCTGGAGAATTTCGGCCATCAGGTCGGTGCGGTCGGCGGTGAGCCCCAACGCCGCCGAGCTGATGTTGAGCGCGTTGATGTTCTGCATCTTCTTCAGGTCGCTCGCGAGGCCCGCTTCACGCAGCTTGTCCCAGTTGTCGATGTTGGCTTCTTGCCGCGCGTAGGCCGCCAGGCGCAGCGCCTGCTGGGCGCGCACGTCGTTGACCGCCGCGTCGATGCGCTCGTTGTTGAGCGTCGCAATCTCCGAGAGCAGCGCCATCACCTCGGCGTTCACCGCGCGCCGTTGCTGGTCCCACGCGTCGACCTTGCCGGCGAAGGCCTCGGCCGTCGCGCCGAGCAGGTTGGCCTGCTGCACGAGCGCCGTCAGGCGGGCTTCGGCCTCCTGCATGCCGAGGCCTGCGGCCTTCAATTCGAGAATCGCCGCGCCACCTTCTGACGACGCGGGCGACTGCGTGCCGGTGCCGTCGCGGTTGACGATGAAGCCGCAGCGCCCGGCGGCCGTGGGCACCGCGCATTGCGCAACGCTGCCCACTTCACCGGCCGTGCAGCCCACCGGCAACCCACACAGCGAGATGAGCTCGTTGCGCAGCGCGAGAATCTGGTCTTCGTAGCGGGCCTCGAGCGCGACCTGGTCAATCGCCGTCTGTGACGCTTCAGCGAGCACCACGTCGATGCTGGCGGCCGCGTCACGCACCGCGGCGCGCGCCGCTTCTTCCCTTTCAGACAACAACGAGCGGCCCGTCATGCCCGGGTCGACCGAGCGCGAGGTCACGACCTCCGCGTCGCGCGCGAAGAGCAGCACGTCGAAGGGCATCGAGAGGCGGTTCAGCTCGCGCATCAACACCGAGAAGCCGGCGCCGAAGCTGCTCGCGAGGTAGCCAGCCCCCGACTCACGCGCGAGCTCCTGAAGAATCGCCGCGGTGACGTAGAGCCGCTGCGCGGTCGACCGCACTTCGGCTGCGGCCTGCGAGCGCGACGACGCGTCTTGCAGCAGCACGTTCCACCGCGTGGTGAGCAACACCAGCGCGTCCATCGAGGCGCGCCACGAGTTCGAGAGGTCGAGCAGCGCGGCCTGGCGATTCGAAATCGCCACCGGGTCGGTGGGCGAGCGCGTCAGCACCGCGAGGCCCGCAGAGTCGAGTTGACCGAAGACGCCCGCGAGGTGCGCGTCGAGCACCTTGCCGCGCCAGCTCGAGAGAATCTCCATGTTGTAGTCGCGCAGTGTGGACGCGAGGAACGCGGGTGCCTCGGAGGTCTGCAGCCACTTGAGTCGCGTCTGCGTGTCGACCTGAAACGCGGCGAGCTGACGACCGAGGAACGCCTCACGCGTGGTGGCGTCGTAGGCCTGTGAGAGCCGCTGCACGTCGGCGCTCGCGCCGTCGACGTCGAGGGCGGCGGTGGCCACCAGCGCGCGCGCGCACAGCAGCTGCGGCGTGGCCTTGCACAGCGGGTTGGTGTCGCTGGCGCACGCCTCGATGAAGCTCTTGAAGTCGAGGCCCTGCGGGTCGGGGATTGACGGGTCGAGCAGCGCGTTGAGAATTTTTCCGACCGTGGGGCCCGACAACACCTGCGCCGAGACGCCGAGCGCGCACGTCGCGCGGCGCGCTGCATCGGCGGCTGAGAATGCGGCGAGGTTGCCGAGGTCTCTGCACGGGCCGTCGGTCTGACCGGGCGCTGCGGGCACGGCGAACATGGCGTCGGTGCACGCGTCGAGAATGGGGCGCGGCTGCTGCGGCGGCAGCGACGGCGAGAACGTGCCGTCGCGCGCGGCGCTCGAGGCCGGCAAGGGAGCGACGCGGCCCACGCGGAAGCTGCCTGAGACGGTGGCGACGCCGGGGTTGCGCACGCCGTCGGCGTTGCGTTGGTCGTAGAGGCCGCGCCAGCGGTCGGCGATGGCACCCGTGAGCGCGCCGTCGTCTTCCTGTGCGATTTCGAGGCGCAGCGCGCGCGAGGCGAGCGGGAAGGCGCCGACGCCGAAGTACCGCGCGGGCGCGATGTCTTCTGCGAAGAGCGCGACCCACACCTCGAGGTCTGCGTCCCACGTGAGCGGGCGGCGAACCCAGGTCGTCGTGGTGTCTGCCGTCGCCAGCGAGACGAGCGTGTCGGGCGTCGTCGGCAACCACACCCACGCCTGCTGCGCGTCGGCGAGCGCGAAGACCGTCGAGGGCTGCGTCTCGACCGCGAACTCCAGCGGCAGCCCTGCGCCACCGAACACCGGCGGCGTGAACGTACCGGCGTAGCGCCCTGCACGCGGGCGCGCGGGCACCATAAATAAGGTGCGGCGCTCCATGGGCGTGACGACTTCAATCACCTGCGTGGTCGGCGCGTCGCCGCCAGCGGTGCCCGAGGGCAGCGAGAGCTTGAACTCGGTGGTGCCTTCGCTGCGCGCCACGGTGCGAGCGCCGCGCTGCAGCTGCATGGAATACAGCATGCGGCCTTCATGCACCGGCGCCGACGTGGTGAGCGTCACCTCGACGAACGGCGCTCCGGGCGCCACGCGCACCACGTTGTCCGCGGGCCACCCCGAGAGCGAAATGCCGCCGAGGTCGCCGTTGCTGGCGGCGATGGTCTGCTCGTCGATGGCCGCGTCGGGAACTTCGCCGATGACGCAGCGCCCGTGCGTCGAACAGCGTGAGCCCGCCGGGCAGCCGCTGTCGTCGGTGCACTCCGAGACGCACTGGTTCTGAAAACAGAAGCGGCCGGAGACGCAGTCGTCATCGAGGCGGCAGCCGCTCTGTGAGTCGACGGTGAGCGCGGTGTTCAGCTTCGCCGGCGCAGAAGGCTGCGGTGTCTCGGTGGGAGAACACGCCGCGAGCCCGACGAGCACGAAAGAAAGCGCGCGCTTCATTGGCACTGCCCCACGGGGAAGAGGTCCTGGTACGCCCAGGTCAGCTTCAGCTTCACGTCTTCGAGGCGGCTCCAGTCGACGGCTTTGTTTTCACCGGCGTCGGGGTCGATGAGCACCGTGTACGTCGAGGCGAGCGGCAGCCCTTCGAGGCCGCGGTTGACCGAGTCGCTCAGGCCGAAGGTGTTGATGCTGGCCACCGGCGAGACGCTGCGCCCTTTGGTGCGGAAGCGCGTGAGCGGCCCGAAGCTGGTGGTGCCCGGCGCGAGCGTGGAGACGAGGTCGCGGATGTTGGGCTGGCAGCTGCGCAGCGTGCTGGTGCCGTCGTAGAGGACGCTCACTGTAGGCCGCGCGGTGCCGAGGCCTTCACCGACCAACTGCACGTCGAGCGAGGCCACCTTCGAGTTGCACGTCTGCGGAAGGTTGGCGAAGTCGTCGAGGCTCAAGGTGAACGTGGCCGCGAGCACCTTGCGCGCGCGCAGCAGGTCTCCGACGCGTTGGTCGGTCGAGTAGCGGACCTGCGTGTCGATGGGCACGTTGCCGCGCTTGAGCACTTCGCGGAAGCGCTCGGCACCGGTGCGCGCTTCGGTCTCGAAGCCCACCTTGAGCAGGTCGTCACGCAGCGAGAGCTCGGCGATGGCGGTGTTGACGTTGCCGCCGCACGCGTTCTGCAGCCGCACCAGCTCGTTGGAGATGGCCTCGAGCTGCGACGGGTTCCGCGCGAGCAGAATCGCGAGGCGCTGGTCGATGAAGGGGCGCACTGCGTAGTACTCGAGCGCCACGAGCCAATCGAAGAGCAGGGTGCGCGCGCGGTCGACCCGCGACTCGGCGCGCGCGAGGCGGTTGGCGAACGCGAAGATGACGGCGGGGCTGGCGATGAGCTCGTTCAGGTTCTCGAGGCGCGCTGACAACGCGGCGTAGCGGCCTTGCAGCAGCTGCGCGCGCTGTACGACCTCGAAGTACTCGAGCAGGTGGCGCGTGGCGACGACCTCCGCACGCGCGACGCGGGCCTGCAGCGCCGACGAGTCGGCGAGGCGCAGGCGCACCTTGTCGCGGCGATCTCTCAGCTCGATGAGGTCGCGGTCACGCGCGAGGTCGAGCTCCAGGTTACGGCGGAGCGCGTCGATGAGCGCCTCGCGCTGCGCCACCGCGGCCTCGGTCTGCAGCGCGTGCACGCGGAGGCGGGTCGTCATGTCGGCGAGCTGGTTCTCGGTCTGACGAACCTGCAGGTCGGCGAGGTCGGCCAGCTCTTCGAGGTTGGCGTCGCGACGCGCGCGGTCTTCGGTGAGCGAGAGCTCGACGCTGGCGGCTGCGGTGTCGAGCGCGGTGGCGGCGGCGCGCAGGCCTGCCGTCACCCCGTACGCCGCCAGGCCGATGATGAGGCGGCCCGCGAAGGACACGTCGTTCGAGAGGCCGACGGCCTTGGGGTATCCCTCGGCGGTGGTCTCGGCGAGGTGGTCGACCTCGTCGGCGGTGCGGCTCAACCACGCGCCGGTCTGGTTGAGCGCGTTGATGCTCGTCATCTTCTTCATGTCGGCGGTGATGCCGGCGTACCGAATCTTCGACCAGCTCTGCACGCCGGCCTCCTGCACGTCGTACGCGGCTTCACGGCGCTCCTGCATGGCCTTGAGGCCCGCGATTTCTTCGCCCATGGCTTCGATGTTGAGCGTGGTGATTTCGTTGAGCAGCGTCACCACTTCGGTGTTCACCGCGCGACGTTGGCGGTCCCACGCTTCGATTTTCTTCGCGAAGGCTTCAGCAGAATCGAGCTCAATCTGTGCGCGCTCCTGGTTGCCGCGGAACTCTTCCTGCGCGATTTGCTGGTCGATGAGCGACTGGCGGAACGCGAGAATCGCCTGGCCCGCTTCGCTGATGGAGGGCTGCGCAGAGATGGCGAGAATCGGGTCGACGGCGCCGCCGTTGGGCTCGCGCACGAAGCCGCACGAGCCGACGCTCACGTTCACCGCGCACTCGGGCCGCGCCGCGAAGTCAGTCGTCGAGCAGCCTTTGGGCAACCCGCAGACCTGCACCAGCTCTGAGCGCAGCTCTTCGGCCTGCGTAATCATGCGGTCGGTCAGCACCTGCGCGTTGATTTCTGACGCGCGCGAATCGGCGAGCACGCGGTCGACTGAATCTTGTGCGTCGAGCACCGCGCGGCGGGCAAGCTCACGGCGGTCGGCCAGCAGCGTGTTGGCGCTGCTCGACGGGTCGACGGAGCGATTCACGACGACCTCTGCGTCACGCATGAAGATGAGCGAGTCGAAGGGCAACGAGAGCTGCTCGAGCGAGCGCATCAACGCCGCGAAGCCGCTGCCGAAGATGGAGCTGTTCGCCGACGCACCCGACGCGCGGTTGAGCTGCGAGAGCACCGCCGCCGACAGGTAGAGGTCGAACATGCGCGAGCGCACCAGCGCCGTGGCCGACGCGCGGCTCGTGGTGTCCTGGTAGAGCGAGTTCCACCGCGTGGTGGCGATCTGCAGCGCCTCCATCGCGCCCTGCCACGTCTGCGCCTGCTCGAGCAGCATTTGCCCACGCACCGAGAGCGCCGTCGCGTCGGTCGGCTGACGGCCCAGCACCTCGAGGCCCGCCGGCGCGAACTGCGAGCGCAGCACCTCGAAGTGCGCGTCGAGCACCTGCGTCTTCCACCGGGCGAGGATGTCTTCGTTGTAGGCCTTGAGCTCTGAGGCGAGGAACAGCGGCGCTTCGCTGGTGCGCAGCCACTCGAGGCGAATGTTGGTGTCGACCTGGAACGCGGCGAGCTGACGACCCAGGTACACCTCGCGCGCCGTGCGCTGGTAGCGGCCGAGCAGCTCACCGGCCTGCGTCAGCTCGGCGGCCTGCGTCTGGTACGCGTGCGCGAGCAGCTGGTTGGCGCACAGCACTTCGGGCGTGGCCACGCAGTAGCCGTCGCGCGCTGCACACTTCGTGAGGAACTCGCTGAACGTCAGCCCGCCGGGGTTGGGCGTGTTCTCGTCGAGGAAGGCGAGCACCTGCGCGGCGGTCGACGGGCCGGTCAGCGCCTTGTCGGCCAACGCGAGCGCGCACGTCGCTTTGTCGGCGTTCGCTGCGCTGGTGAACGCGACAGGCGTCGTCATGCCGGGGCAGGGGCCGGTGGCGACGCCGGCGTCGGTGAGCTGCCCCGTACCGGCGACGAGGCCTCCGTACACGGCGCTGGTGCACTGCGTGATGGCCAGCGGCGCGGCGAGTGACGGCGTCGTCGCGCTCGCGTTGCCCTGCAGCGGTGTGCGCGCGGCGGCCGGCAGCGACTGCACGCGCATGGCGGTGAGTTGACCCGTGAGCCCCACGGTCGCGGGCGTCGGCACGCCGTCAGCGCTGCGCGCCGCGAAGAGCCCCAGCCAGCGGTCGGCCACGGCGCCCTGCAGGCGGCCGTCTTCCATGCCCGAGAGCTCGACGCGCAGCGTGCGCACGATGTCGCCGCCAAACTGGGAATTTCCGTCGAGCGCAAATGGAGCGGCGAAGCGCGCGAACCAGACGTTGCTCTGCGTGTCGAACTCCAGCGGCCGCTCGACCCAGACTTCGGTGTTGCTGACGATGGGCGAGAAGAGCGCCTGCGGAGACGCGGGCAGAATCAGGTAGCGCTCCTGCGCGTCGTCGAACGTCGCGTCAGACGGCACCACGCGCAGGCCGAAGCGCAGCGGCACCGACGAGCCGCCGAACTCCCGCACCGCGACGTCGCCCGCGTAGAGCCCGTCGACGCTGCGGCGCGGCACCAACGAAATGGGGAACGCGCCCACCGAGGTGACGACGTTCGCGCGCTGCACGGTGGGCGTCGCGTCGAGCGTGCCTGCGGTGCCGGTGGGAATGGTCAGCGTGAAGCGCGTGCTGCCGGTGGCGCGCAGGCTCTGCTGCGTGCCCGAGGCGCCCTCGAGCGCCACGCGGTAGAGCAGCGCGCCATCGGGCAGCGGCGCCGAGGTTTCGAGCGAGACCTCGACGAAGGGCGCGCCGGCGATGACCTGCACTTCTTGCGGCGGCGGCGAGAGCACGCTGATGGGCGTGGTGCCGGGCGCGGCGGCGGCCTCTTCTTCGTCCCACGCGACGGGCGTCAGCTCGGTGCCCTTCCACACCAGCGATTCTTTGGTGTCAGACAAGCAGCGGCCGCGCTCGGAGCAGCGCTCGCCGAGGCCACACGGCACGTCGGCGGCGCACTCGAAGGTGCAGCGGTTCTGGAAGCAGAAGAGGCCCGCTTCACAGTCGTCGTCGAGCAGACAGCCCGATGCGTCGGTCAGCACCAGCTTCGACGACGGCACCTGCGGCGTGCTCGAAGCGAGGTTGGTGGTCGTCTTCGAGCAACCGGCCAGCGCGAAGGCCGCGAGCACCGTGACGAGAACGCGCTTCATGGCAGCACCGCCTTGAACGAGAGGAACGCCTTGGTGCCTTCGAGGCCCGCAGCGCCGGGAGCGCCGTCGTAGTGAACCGTCGCGGGGTCGCTGCGATTGGCGTCGTGGCCCTTCACGGCCGTGCCGCCACCGGTGCTGCCGTTCCCTGCCGCGCCGATTTCGCCGACGGTGATGAACTGGCTCGGCGCTGCCACCATCAACGCCGGGAGCACGAGGCCGCAGCGCGTGGGGTCCGTCTCGTTGCGCTGGCACGCGCGGAGGACGCCGACGGCGCTGCCGCCGATGCCACCGTGGCCGCCACCGCCGCCGCCGCCGTCACCGCCATGGCCACCGTTGAGCTGCTCCGTGCCTCCCAGGTACCCGCCATAGCCACCTGCGGCTGCGGTGCCGCCGTTGGCCCCGTTGCCGCCCCGCCCGCCGTTACCGACGTTGATTCTGAACGCGCCTGAGGTTGTGACCCGCGCGGTCCCGCTCGTGCCCGACGTCAACAGCAGGCCGATGGTGTTGCCGCCGTCGCCACCGCTGCCTCCGGCAAAGCCGCCGCAGCCGCCCGCTCCGCCGCCTCCGCCACGCGTCATGCTGAAGTGGGTCACGATGCACTTGGCTAAAAGTAAAGGAGAGGGGACGGTGGCGAGCCCGGAGCAGCCGCCGCCACCGCCACCGCCTGCGCCGGGCAATCCAGCTTCCGCATTGTTGAGTGCCACGTTGTGCGTGGGCGTCAGCGCCTGGCCGACCGCGCGTACGCGGAGATCGACGGTGCCTGTGCGGCTGCCTCCGTGGCCACCGCTACCGTTGGCCCCTCGCCCGGCCGTGCGCAGCACGGTGGGTCGCGAGTCATCGTTGTTGAATCCCCGCATCAAGTCCCAGTTGTCGTAGACGCTACCGCCCGCGCCAGCCCCGGGGCCGAAACCGGCTCGCCCGACGTTGATCTGCCCGAATTCGTATGGCTGCGTGACCGGAACGTAGGTGCTGTCGATGAAGCCGACGCCGCCCGACGAGCCACCACGTGAGTCGACGTTTCCGGGAAAGAGGCGCGGGCAGGCGCCCGGCGCGCGGCCGCCGAGGTTGTCATTGTCCATCTGCGTGAGCACGGCGGAGCGCGTGGTTTGCGGGTACAGCATCCACCCGCTGGGCGTGCCGACGTTGCCGCATTCGGTCGGGCTGAAGCAGCCGTTGTTGCCGTGGTAGGTGCTCTCAGCAGTGCCCAGCACTGGCGCCTGCGCCGCGACCCCGTTGGTGCCGCCGATGGCCGCCGCCACCGAGATGGCCACGTTGCGGAACACGAGCTCGCCGCAGCCGCGCGTGGGGCACGCGATGCCGATTTGTGAAGGCGCGTGCTTGCCCCCGGCCGTCACGGTCGACGGGTCGGGCGCCGAGACCTCGAGACGAATCGCGTCGAGGCGCAACGAGAGCGGCCCGGTGGAGCCAGCCGCTTCGATGGCTGCGTACGACGCGCCGTACGGCCGGTCGCTGGCCACGTTCGGGGCGGGCGCGGTGCGGCGCATCACGGTCGCGTCGTTGCCACGGGTCCACGTCAGCTCGCAGCCGATGGGCGAGCAGCTCACGCCGGTGGTGAAGCCACCGTAGATGCGCACCGGCGGCGGCGTACCCGCGTTGATGACGAAGGTCGGCACCCGAATCGGCGCGTTGGTCTCGAACTCCGCGGCCTCGACGAAGATGTCGCGGCACGGGTTCGTCGCGCACGCGATTTCGAGCGCCCGCTGCACGGAGGCGACGGGGAGCTGCGCGGAGCCGGGGTTGGTGTCTTTACCGTCGAGCTCACCGTTGCCCGCAAGCGGACGCACGAAGACGGCCGCCGAGAGGTCGCCGTCGCTGCCGTCGCAGTTGGAGTCGATGCCCTCGTCGTCGATGACGTCGGTGGGCTGCGGCAGGTTGGCGTTGCACGCCCACGCCCCGGTGACGCGCGTGCCGCCGTCGACGAGCGACGTATTCACCGTGGTGCACGTGAACGCGCCCTGCGCGCAGATGCCCTTGCCGCCTGTCACCGGGCACACCGCTGGAGCGCCGCTGCCGTTCGGGTTCTGCTGGCCCTGCGACTCGTAATAGTCGAGGCCCTCGTCGGTGGAGCCGTTGCAGTTGTTGTCGAGGCCGTCGCACGTCTCGATGACGTTGGCCTGCGCCACCGGGTCGCGCACGCCAACGCACGAGAAGCTGCCGCTCGCGCCCGCATCGGCCGTGGCGAAGACGCTGACGCAGCGCCGGTTGCCGGCCGCGCAGACGCCGGGCACGCCGGTGTTACACGCGGTGCCCTCGTCGACGATGAAGCCCGGGTCGTCCGGAATGCCGTTGCAGTTGTTGTCGAGGCCGTCGCAGAGCTCGGGGCCGGCGGCGAGGCTCGCGTTGCCGCCGTAGATGGTGGCGTTGTTGTCGTTGCAGTCCAACCGGTTCTGCACCCAGCCGGTGGGCTGTGTTCCGGAGCACACGTAGCGGAAGTTGCTCATCGACCCGCGCCCGTCGCCGTCGGCGTCTTCAGCCCAGATGGCGTTGCTGCCGAGCTGCGCTTCGCAGCCGTTGGTGATGTCTCCGTCGCAGTCGGCGTAGCCGGGCTCGCAGTCGGCGACGCAGGCGAAGGTGTTGGTGGTGGTGCGCGGCAGGCACGCCTTGCGCGCGTGCGCGATGTCACCGGCGCGGCCGACGCAGACGTCGCCACAGGTTGAACAGTGGTCGCTGCCGCCGAGCTGCTCGGCTTCGTCTGACTTGCCGTTGCAGTTGATGTCGATGTTGCCGCACGCCGCGGGGAACGGGTGCGTGGGGTTCGCCGGGTCGTAGAACGCGCGCGCGTTGGTGTCGTCGCAGTCGACGGCGGTGTTGGGCTCGGTGATGGCGCCGCAGCGCCCGACGCCGCGCAGGTCTCCGTCGGAGTCGCGGCAACGGCCGCACGTGCCCGCGCTGGGAAGGCAGTACGTGGCCGCGCTGCTCGAGCCCGGCAACGTGCCGCAGGTGAAGCCGAACTGGCACGGCTGCGCGGCGCTGCACGACTCGACGCACGAGCCTGAGCGCGGCGTGCTGCTGGCGCGCTCGAGGTAACAGGCGCTGCTGGCGCCGCACTGCATGTCTTCGGTGCACGGCGCGCAGAACGTCTCGGCGTGGGTGATGGAGTGCTGGAACGGTGGGCGGCACACCGACGCGAAGGGCACGCCGCGCGCGAGCGCCATGGGGTCGAGCTGCGAGTCGAAGGGGAAGGCCGGCGGGTTCGCGGGGTACGGGCTCGCGGCCGCGTAGACGACCTGGCAGGTGAAGGGCGCGGTGGCGCCGGTAGGGCTGGTGACGGCGATGGAGTCACAGATGCGCGGGTCGCTCGTGCAGGGCAGCGTGCAGACGCCCTGGCCCGCGGCGAAAGACGGGTCGATGGCCGAGATGGCGACGCGGTCGACACCGCCGTCGGTGGGGCGGCTCAGCGAGAGCTCGACGACGCAGTTGCCCCCGAAGATGGCGCACTCGAGGTCGTCGTTGCAGCGGCGGTAGGCGCCGGGCGCGAAGGTCAGCCGCGTGCCTGCGTCGACGCCCGCATCGATGGTGGCGCCGGCGTCGGGGGGCTGCAGGCCGCCGTCGGGCAGAGGGGTGCCGGAGTCGGGGCGCGGTGCACCTGCGTCGACTTCGACGACGGCGCCGTCTCGCGCGACGATTTCGACGACCACGCACGCGCCGTCACGGCAGACGGAGCCGGCCTGGCACTCGTAGGTAAACTCGCAGGCGCCGACGATGGGAGTCGTGCTGCCGCAGGCAGAGAACAACGCTGCGACCGCAAAAAGTGCGGGCAAGAGACGACGCATGAGGGGCCCCCAGATGGAGAAAGGAGCCGGACCTTACGCGCGATTACCGTGCGGTCGAATCTGATGATTGTCGTACAGGTTTTTCAGCGGAACAGATTTACGAACTGGCGGTAATGAAAGTGCGCGAAGGCGATCGCGACGGAGCCGAGCACGTGCCAGATGGCGTGACCGGGGAAGAGGTGGTCGTGCGGGTCGCAGCGCGCGCCCGACGCGTCAGAGGCCGAGAACGCAGCGGCGGCGGCGATGAAGACGAGGCAACCGGCGAGCCACTTGTGATTCACGGGCACCTTCGAGGCGCGTGAGGCGAGCACCTCGGTCACCAGCGTGAGCAACACCATGATGCCGACGATGCCTTGAATGGGTAGGTGCAGCTTGGCGACGAGCACCGTGAAGCCGGTGAGCGCGAAGATGGTGATGTAGAGCGTGCGGAAGAACGTGTCGGCGTTCACCTTGCCCATGCGCACGAGGTTGAGCAGCAGCACGAGGCCGAAGAAGAAGTACATGCCCCAGAAGTCGAGCACCTGAAAAACGAAGGTCACGGTCGCGTGGTAGATGCCCGACGTGATGCCGACCCAGAACGCGACGGGCGCCCAGAAGCGCAGCGTTCGGCTGGTGTCTTTGCGCGTGTAGAAGAACAGCCCCGCAGCGACGACGAGGTACGCGAGGTTGCTCCACGTGTTGGCGGGCTCGGCGATGACGCCGCAGAGCGTCTCTTCGCACCACTTCACGTTCGGGAGGCCGCCCCACTCGCGCAGCGGGGTCCAGGTGCAGACGGGGTTGGTGATGTTCGGGTAGTTCGCGAAGTCGTTCGCCATGAGGGCGCGCAAGAGAGTCGTCTGCGAGCGCTCCGTCAACGAACGCGTGCACGTACATTTCGCAGATTCAGGTGACGGTTTCCGGTGACGTGAGTGTCTGTACTGTCATCGAGCGGGGGGGAGATGGCGACATGGTTTGGGAAAAGCGAGCCCCTCGCCGCGGAGTAATCGCAGTCAACGTGTCGAAGCGCCCGACTATGCGGGCATACGCCTCACTTCAGCGGCACGCTGGGGCCGAACTTCTTGCCGCCCACTTCGAGCGACGGCCCCGTGGCTGCCGGGTCGACGTCGAGCGGCGCGGCGCGACCGAAGCGGTACGGCACCTCGAAGTGGAAGCCCATGGAGCCGGTGTTGCCGTCGAGGCGCAGCACAGCGTCGGTCTCGGGCGCGACGTCCCACGTGAAGACGTAGCGCTCGGTGATCAACACCGCTTCTTTGTTCGGCAACAGCTCGAGCACCGCGCGGCCTTCTTTCATCGTCACGCCCGCCGGCACGTCGACCTTCACGAGAAACGGCAGGTCGAGCTTGAGCACGCGCTCCACCTTCGCCAGCACCACGGCGTCATGCTCACCGCGCGAGACCTCTTCCCACGTGACGCGCACCGGCGAGAGCAGCCGCGTGGTGGTGTTGAGCGCCGGCTTCTGTGCTTCGTCAGGCGCCGTGGGCGCGTTGGCGCACGACAGGGTGAGGCACAGCATCACTGCGACGAGAACGCGCTTCATCACTGGCAGACTCCGTTGACGCACGATTGACCGCCGCTGCAGGCCACGCAGCGAACGCCGTTGGTTCCACACGCCGCCGCAGTGTTGCCGGCCGTACATGTCGAGCCCGACAGGCAGCCGTAGCAGAAGCCGCTGCGGCAGACGGGCGAGGCGCTGGGGAACGGGTAGTACGCGCCGTTGCCCGTCGACGTGGGCTGACTGCACGCCTGCTGAATGGTGGTCTGCGGCATGCGGTTGCTCTGCGCCGGGCTGCCGCCACACGAGAGCGCGTCGAGCAGGTCGGCCACGTGCGGCGACGACTGCTGCGTGTTCGTCACGTTGATCTTCGTGCAGTTCTGGCCCACGTCCCACGTGTGGCGCGTGTACTGCCGCGGCCACGGCGTGGTCGTCATGTGGCGACCGGTGAGCGCGTTGAAGATTTCGCGCGCGCCCGTCGGGCGGGAGTTCGAGAGGTACCACAGCATCGCCGCCACGGCGTTCTCGTCGATCTGCGCCAGCAGGTTCGTACCGCCCGGGCCGTTGATGGCCGACTGCTGCGTGCTGCCAGGCGAATACGTACGGCTGCTGATGTCGAAGAAGAAGAAGCCGCCGCCCTGCTTGTCTTCGAGGAACGGGCGATTGCGCACCGCCGCCGAGTGCCACGTCGCGTAGCCCTCGCTCCACGCCTGGCCGGGGAACGTGGGGCACCCCAGGTAGTGCGTGCCGCCTTCGTTCGGCGCGCGGCCGTAGCTGGCCTGCTGCCAGTGTCCGAGCTCGTGACCGATGGTGTAGTCGCTCCAGTAGCCCTGGTCGGTCGAGTCGCCCGGCATCCAGATTTCGGAGTCGTAGTCGCCGCCTACTTCGCTGAAGCACGCGCCGCAGCTCCACTCGACGCCCAGCTGCAGCCACATGCGCATCGTCAGGCCCTGCCGGCCCTGGTTGTTGGCGATGGAGCTCGTCCAGATGCTCTGCAGCAGGTCATACATGTTGAGCGCGCCGGAGCCCTCAGCGGTGGTGATGGTGATGGTGCCGCCGTTCGACAACGACGAGACCTGCTTCGACCAGCCCCACGTGCGCGACGTGCCTGTCTGGCCCGGTGAGTATTCACCGGCCTGCGTGAAGCCGGGGTTCGCCACTTCGTAGCGGCCGCCGAAGCCGTCACCGCCGACTGCGATGAAGGTCAACGTGTCGGTGCTGCCCGGCGTCTGCGCGACGTTGATGGTGAACGCGCCGTTGGCGTCGGTGGTGGTCGCGCCGACGGTGTTGTTGCCGCGCGCCGAGATGACGAGCACGTTGCGCGCGGGCGCCGTAGTGACCGGGCCCCAATCGGTGGGGAAGGTCGTCGAGTTGGGGCTGCGCGTCTCGTAGCGCAGCGTGCCGCTGAACGAGACGCTGGTGACCGCCGTCGCGCACGCCGCGCCGACCGACGTGGCCAGACACCCCGCCGCGCAGGTCTGATTGCTGCCCCAGCTGCCGCTGCTGTTGCAGGTCTGCGCCGTGGTGGGCCCGCTGCAACGCGTGTCGCCCTGACGACAGGCGCCGGTCTGAATGCACGCGGCGCCCGCTCCGGTGGCCTGACAACTGCTGCCGCCAGGGCACGCGTACACCTGCACCGACGGCGTGCCGGTACCCGTCGGCACCGCGCAGTAGCGCACCAGCGAGCTCGACAGACATTCACCGCCGACGGGCACGCCCTGACACGGGTCGCTCGAGCCGCCGCCTCCGCCCGTCGCCGAGCCGCCACCAGTCGCGCCGCCACCACCGCCCGTCGCGCCACCACCGCCGCCGGTGTTCGGCAACGCGCAGGTGAAGGCCGCGTTGCACACGAGGCCGAGGTTGGTGCAGCTGCGGCACGAGTTGCCCGACCTGCCGCAGTAGTCGTTCGACGAGTTGATCGGCGGCGGGAAGCACTGGCCGTTGGCGCAGCAGCCGTTGGGGCACGTGGTGGGGTTGCAGGCCACGGGCGCGCACGTGAACGTCGTGGCGTTGCAGACCTGACCTCGCGCGACGCAGTCGTCGCAGGCCGCGCCGCTCTGGCCGCAGTAGTCGTTGGTTGAATTGAGCGGAGGCGGCAGGCACTGGCCGTTGCGGCAACAGCCGTTGCAGTTGCCGGGGCCACAGGTTCCAGAACCGCCGCCCGTCGGCGCGCCGCCGCCCGTGGCTGACCCGCCGCCCGTCGCTGAGCCGCCGCCCGTCGCTGAGCCGCCGCCCGTCGCTGAGCCGCCGCCTGTCGCTGAGCCGCCGCCCGTGGCTGAGCCGCCGCCCGTTGCTGAGCCGCCGCCCGTGGCTGAGCCGCCGCCCGTCGCTGAGCCGCCGCCTGTCGCTGAGCCGCCGCCTGTCGCTGAGCCGCCGCCGGTGTTGTTGTTCACGCACTCCGGCGTGCCGCGCGCGGTGCTGCAGGTCTGACACTGTTGAAGCTGCTGCCACGTGCCCGCTGCACACGAGATGACGGCCGGCGGCAGGGTCTGGCAGGCCTGCCTTCCTTCGGCCCACGGAGGACACGGCGTGCCCGCCGCGCCCACGGTCAAATCGCAATTGTACGACGTAGCGTCGGAGCACCCCAGCGGGCCGCCGCAGGCAGCGCTCGCCCACGTGCCGTCGTCGCAGAAGAACGTCTCGGTGGCCGACTTGCAGATGACCGTGTCAGTCGCAGCGCACGCGCCACCTACGCTCGGCTTCCCGCACGACGCGGCTGAGAGGAGAAGGAGGACGGCGCACAGGACAGGACGCATTTCGAGCCTCAAGGCCCCGGCGGTGTACCACGCTGATCAAACTTTCACTCTCGCACCACAATCGAATAAACCCTCGTTTCTCCGATGAGTACCGAGCAGACCCAGTCCAGCTCGACCTCACTCCCTCCCCCGGGTGTGCGGGTGCTCATCGTCGAGGACAACCCTCACATCATCGAGATGTACAGCTACGTGCTCAAGAAGCTCGCCGCGAGCGAGTTCAAGGGCAGCACGGCGCTCGAGGTGCACTTCGCCGCCGACGGTCACGCCGCGCTGACGATGCTCACCGACAGCCCCTTCTCGCTGGTGATGACCGACCTCTACATGCCCGTGCTCGACGGCTTTCAGCTGCTCGAGAAAATGCGTGGCACGCCCTCCCTGGCGCAGATCCCTGTCGTCGCCATTTCTGCCGGCGGCCAGGACGCGCGTGAAAAAGCCATGAAGCTCGGTGTGAACGTCTTCCTCAAGAAGCCTGTCCGCTTCGCCGAGGTGATGGACACCGTGAAGCAGCTGCTGCGTCTCAAGTGAAAGGTAACCCTCAGACCCATGTCAGCGACGACGCGCGACAAAGTGAGCGGTGACGCGCTCTTCATCCTGAAGAGCCTCAAAGAGAACGGTCGAAACGGCCGGTCGAACAAGCTGGCCGACGTGAAGATGTCGCTCGAGAACTCGGTCTCGCTCGACTTCGACAGCTACTTCTTCTTTCTGCGCAAGTTCCACTACATCGCGATGGACCGCGAGGCTCAGCTCAAGTTGACCGAGCAGGGCGAGCGCATCGCCGGTGATCAAGACGGTGAGCGCTTCGGCGGTGAAATCGGCGAGTTCTTCGCTGATCAAATCGTCGAAGACGGCGCGCCGCCTCCGTTGCCGCTCGATGACGAGCCGACGTCGGCCTCTGCGCCCGTGGTCGCGCCGCCTCTCCCTCTCCCCGCTTCTGACATCGTTCTGGAGTCTCCTCCCATGCCCCAGCCCCCGCGCCGCAAGCAGCCCGACGACTCGTTCCCGCAGGTGACCGCGCCCGAAGTGCGCGGTGGTTATTCGTCTCCGCCGCCGCCCCCTGCGCCGCTGCCGTTGACCGCCGCCGTCTCGAGCCCGTCAGGGTTGATGAGCGGTGGTGGCAGCGCGCCGAAGGGGCAAGACCTCGACCTGCGCTACCAGAAGTCTGATCAGCTCGGCTCGGGCCCGCTGGGCACCGTCTTCAAGGGCAAGCACAACGCGTTGGGCCTCGACGTGTGCGTCAAGGAGCTCAAAGACATCTTCGGGTACTTCTCGTTCTTGCAGCGCGGCGAGGTCATCAAGCGCTTGAAGAAAGAGCTGTGCGCGCAGGCGCAGGTTCGTCACCCGGGCATCGTGCAGATCATCGACCAGAACACCGACGTGGCGCGCCCGTACTACGTGATGGAGCTGTGCCGCGGCAGCCTGCGCGAGAAGCTCGACGCGTCGAACGGCAAGGGCATTCCCGTGCCGCAGGCCATTCGGTACTTCCTGCAGTTGGCCTACGCGCTGCGCGCCGCGCACCAGCAGGGCCTCACGCACCACAACATCAAGCCCGAGAACGTGCTCTTCGACGCGTGGGGCAACGCGAAGCTGGGCGACTTCGGCCTCTCGCGTGTCATCGAAGTCGACCAGAGCAAGGGCATGCCGCAGGTCTTCGTCGGCACCGGTGGCATGGGCTACATGAGCCCCGAGCTCATCGCGCGCTCGAAAGACTCAGGCCCGTCGAGCGACGTCTACGGCCTCGGCATTCTGCTCTACGAAATGCTGACCGGTCAGATCCCCGGGCGCCGCAGCCCGCTGCCTTCTGAAGTGAACTCCGAAGCGCCTGCGAAGCTCGACCCCATCTTCGACAAGATGACGCAAGACCGGAAAGAGTCGCGCTACCCCGACTTCGAGGCGGTGTTCGAAGACTTCTACGCCGCGTTCGCCGACAAGACGTACCTCACGCGCGGCGACCTCTTGTTGTGGAGTGAGCTGCTGGGCTGACCAACCGCAGCGTTTTCGCAGCCCCGACGCCGACTCTTTCAACGGAGTCGGCGTCGTCGTTTTCACGGCAACACGAACACGCCATCGCGCGCCGAGAGCGTCTGCACCTTCGGCTGCGAGCGGTACTTCTTCTTCACGCACGAGGTGCCGCGCTGCACTTCTCTGACTCCCGCTGTGACGGAGCGCACCACGAGCCGATGTCGCTTGTCGTTCGACACGGTGCTCGTCGTTTTCTCTTCGTTGACGCAGCCCAGGTCGGCGTCTTGCGCGCGAGCGATGTTCTGCACCTCGAGCGGCGCGAGCACGCGCGTCAGTCGAGCGCCGGTGAACGTGTAGAGCGCCAACGTGGTGACGGTGCTCTGGGCCCAACGCGAGAGCAGCTTCTCGTCGCGGCGCACGCCGAACGCCGGTGAGCCATCGGGCCCGCGGTAGGCGGCGACGTCGAGGTCTGGCGCACTGAAGCGCGCGTCGGGCTCGCCCTCGAGGCGCGCCACCACGGTGAGGTCGTCGCTGCGCAGCAGGAGCACCACGGGGCCCGCGTTGGCGTCGGCCATGCTCGCGAGCAGCAGCGTGAACTCGGGGCGCGCCGGCCACACCGCGCACGAGACGTGGGCTGCCGAGAGGCCGGGGTGCGTGCGGCTGAACAGCGCGTTGCAGTCAGGTGCTGCCGTGAGAATCAACGAGGCGACGAGAGACGTGAACATGTGGCGCGGCGAACGGTGTCACGCGCGCTCGAATTTTTCGCGCGCGATTCGTGCCGTATTTTTCTGACCGCGCGGCGCGTGGGCCACGTCGTCACTGCGGCTCGGTCTCCTCGGTGGCGCGCAGGGTGCTCTTCACCGAGAAGCCCTGCGTGATGCGCTGTGGGTCGCCCTCGTGGCTCGGGTAGCGCCAGTAACCGAACTGCTCGCGGAGGCAGACTACGAAGCGGCTCTGGTCTTGCTCTGTGCTGACGGAGTGGAAGTTGTCGACGCGCCCGGTGGTGATGACGAGCCAGTTCACGAGGTACGAGACCGCGGCCTTGTCGGCGATCTCGCGGATCTCCGCGGCGAGGCAGTCTTTGATGAGGATTCCGTAGTGCTCGTTCACCCGCACCAGCGTCTCGTGGTTGATCAGCTGGCGATCTCCCAGGTGCTCCTTCGAGAAGTCGTGGAACACGTAGGCTCCGATGACCTGCTTTTCGAGCTGCCGGCACGCGTCGACGCCCTTGAGCTTGTCGTAGGCCGCGCACGCCACGTCGACCATCTGCGTGCGCGCCCAGGTGCGCTGCTCGAGGGGCAGGGTGCTGGCGAACGCCTCCGCGCCCAGCAGTGCTGTCTTCGCCGCCTCTTTCACGTTGTCCTCGGCCAGCTCGAGCTTCGCCCGTGCGTCGAACGCCGCCTGCCGCACGTGCCCGTTGCGACCGTCGATGGTCTCGCCCAGCTTCGTCAGCGCCTTCTTCGCCGCCTTCGCCTGCTTCGGGTCGGCCGCGAGCACCAGCGCGTTCACCAACTCGACGCGCGCCACCATCAGGCTGTCGTCGGCCTTCTTGTACAGCGCGAGCGCCGCGCCCAGACACGCGGGCCCGGGCTTGCCCGGTGATTTCTCGGCCGTCGCCACGCACGCATCGGCGGCCCGAACTTTCTCTGCGCGTGCCTTGTCGTACGTCGCCGTCGCCTCGAGCGCGCTCGTTCGGCACGTCGCTACGTCGTTGGGCCCACAGGCCGCGAGCCACTTCGCGTCGAGCTCCGGCAGCGACTTGTGCTCGTTCAGCGCCACCGCTGCTAGCCGCTGGAGTTGATGCACGCGCACGCGCTCCGGCCCGCCGAGCACGAAGGCGCTCAGCTCGAGCATCGTGAGCTGCTCTTTCGCGCCCGCCGCGTCACCGGCCTCGAGCGTCTTCTTCGCTGCCGCGAGCTCTGGCTCGAACGTCGCGCGCAGCTTCGCGTCGACGTCGTCGGGCAGCGGAGGCGCTGGCACGTTGCGCTCGGGCTCGAAGACCTTGAGCTCTTTCTGCGGGCCGAACGCGTTGGCGAGGTCGTCGTCACTCGTGTGCTGGGCCACCGCGAGTTGAGCGACGACGAGAACGACCAGAGAAGCGAGGCGCTGCATGGCCCTCAGCTTACGGCGTTCACTGCGTGTCGAACGAGTTCGAGACCTCGACGCCCGCGCACTTCGCGTCGTCTTTCAGCGAGAGCGACGTCACCGGGGTTCCGCTTGCGACGCCGAAGTCGTCGGTGCGCCCGCACACCGTCTCGGGGAAGTCGACGTCGAGCGAGATGGGCCAGTTCGCGGTGGTCTGCGTGCCTGCGCGGTTGGTGAGCGTCTGCGTGCCTTCGCCGCTCACGCGGGCTTGCACCTTCGCCTCGTAGACGCCCTTCTCGTGGGTGAGCTCCACGCGCAGGTACGCGTTGGAGAGCACACGCACCGGCGTGGTCAAGGTGTCGAGGTCGGGGCCTTCACCCGTCGCGGTCTGAATCTCGATGGCGTCGGTGACGGTGATGCCCGCGTCGACGCCGGTGAGTTGGTAGATGCCGCGGTTCTTCGAGTTGTTCGTGCGTAGCAGCGTGCCTTGCAAGGTCATCTTCTGGTGCGTGCTGTCGCTGTCGCGCGCTCCCTTGAACGACGACACGACGACCTTCACGGCCAACGTCTCGGGGAACTCACCGGCGCCCGGCGTCGAGCCTCCCGGCGTCGAGCCCGTCCCAGACGAGCAACCGGCGACGAACAACGTCGAGACCAACGTCAGCTGTGTGCGGTTCATGGCGCGCACGTTAGAGGTCGGGCTCCCTCGGCGCCGCGCCACGGCGTTGCACGTACGCGCCACGACACAGCAGCGCCCGCGCGCGGCGGGCTTTCCTGGCCGCGCAAAGTTGCACACGTGGCTACGGTTCGCCGCATGTCGGGCGCTGACCTCCCTTCCTCGATGTCGTCGTCGGCTCCGGTGTCTTCCGAGCCGCCTGAAGGTTTCTTCGCGCGCGTCGCGGCCCGCTTCACCGCCTGGGCTGAGCGGTGGATACCCGACGCCTTCGTCTTCGCGCTCGTCGCCACCGTCATCGTCGTCATCGCTGCGTACGCAAAGCTCGGCGACGCGAGGGCCGTCGTCACCATCTGGGGCGACGGCTTCTGGGAGCTCATCCCCTTCACGCTGCAGATGGCGCTCGTCATCATCACCGGCTCCGTCGTCGCCACCACGCGGCCGGTGTACCGACTCATCGTGAAGCTCGCGTCGGTCGCCACCACGCCGCGCGGCGCCGTCGCGTGGGTCGCGTTTCTCGCGATGGCCTCGAGCTGGTTCAACTGGGGCTTCTCGCTCATCTTCTCGGCGATGCTGGCGCGGGAAGTCGCGCGTCGCGTGCCGCAGGTCGACTACCGCGCCGTCTGCGCGAGCGCCTTTCTGGGCCTCGGCAGCATCTGGGCGCAGGGCCTCTCAGGTTCTGCCGCGCTGCAGATGGCGACGGCTGCGTCACTGCAGCCGGCGATTCGCGCCATCGTCGCGGGCCCGGCGAACCAGGTTCCCGGCGGCGTCATTCCGCTCACCAGCACCATCTTCCTCTGGCAGTCGCTGCTCAGCGTGGTGGTGGAAATCGTCGTCATCACCGCGCTCATGTACTTCGCCGCTCCGACCGCGAGCCGCGCGAAGACCGCGTCGATGCTGGGCGTCGAGCTCGGCGCGTCACCGCTCGACACGCCTGAGCCCACGGGCCGTGGAACGCCGGGCGAGTGGTTGGAATATCGGCCGTACCTCTCGCTGCTCTTCGTGGCGCTCGCGGGCGCGTACCTCGTCACCACGTTCGCGACCTCGAGCGACCCGCTCAACGCGCTCAACCTGAACACGTTGAACCTCGCCTTCCTCACGCTCGGCGCCGCGCTGCATTGGACGCCCGCGCGGCTCATGCGCTCGGTGAGAGACGCGACGCCCGGCGTGTGGGGCGTGATTCTTCAGTTCCCGCTCTACGCAGGGCTCGCGGCGCTCATCGTGAAGACGCACTTGAACGAAGCCATCGCGGGCTTCTTCGTGTCGATGTCGACGAGAGAGACGTACCCCGCACTCGTGGCGCTCTATTCGGCGGTGCTCGGCGTCTTCGTGCCGTCGGGCGGCAGCAAGTGGGTCATCGAAGCGCCGTACGTGATGCAGGCCGCGCACGACCTGAAGGTGCACCTCGGCTGGATGGTCGCCGTCTACGACCTCGGCGAAGCGCTCGCGAACCTCGTGCAACCGTTCTGGATGCTGCCGGTGCTGGGCTTGTTCGGCCTGAAGGCGCGCGACGTCATGGGCTACACGTTCCTCGTGTTCCTGGTGCTCACGCCGCTGGTGCTGGTGCTCGTCACCGTGCTGTCGCTGACGCTGCCGTACCCGCTGTAGAAAAATTGCTGACTCGCTCAATCGCGGGGACGGGTGGAACTCGGCACAAAAAGACCAACCGATCACCGCGTTCCTCGCGTACGCCGAGCCTTTCGAGAAGATCGATGCCGTGCTCTTGGGCATAGCGTCCGTTTCGCTGCGACTCGGCGACGGAGTATCGGGTTGCGGTGGCGATCTCACGAGCAACGAAAGGGTGCGCGCCCGGAGAAACGACGGCCCCGAGCTGCGGCAGCAGGATGCGGACTGTGTCCTTCTCTCTTTGGGTAGCGGAGCCATCAGGGCGAGGTGCCGCATCGGCGAACATCGTCTGGACAACTCGCAATGCTGCCGGGCTTGCGGTGGTGCCCCACAAGAGCAGCCGCGTGTCCTTGGTACTCTCCCAGGCGCGGGCATCGGCAATGAACGCGGAATAGAGCCGGTGCACGAGCCCAGACCTTCGTGCCTCCAGGCTCGTTCCACTCAACCCGAGGAAGACCCGGTGCGAATCCTCATCCCATCGAACCATGAAGAACGCGTGCACCGAATCGTCCTCCCGAAGCCCGCAGTAGCAGTCGGTACACTTTGAAAACTCTCGCGCAAGCAGCGCGTCAGGATCGACGTAGTGCGGGGTTACCGCTATTCGAATCTGGCTTTGGAGCTTGGCCGATAGGCGGAGTTCGTCTCCCGAGACGCGTGTGACTCGGCCATCCATATTGTAATTGTGAGCCGCTCGGTGGGTCCCGTCCACTCCGCGTCTCCGATCTGCTGAGTACTCGTTCGGAGTGAGGCCGCGCAGGGAACCATGAGGCCGGACGTCGTTGTAGTCGTCGCGACAGGGCAGCAATCGTCGTGCGCGCATCGGCGAGGTCTGAAAACCAGTGCTGGTCATGGGCTACACGTTCCTCGTCTTCCTGGTGCTCACGCCGCTGGTGCTGGTGCTCGTCACCGTGCTGTCGCTGACGCTGCCGTACCCGCTGTAGAAAAATTGCCGACTCGCGCAACCGCGCCACACTCGTGTTGCTGCCTGTTGCAGCGAAGGAGACTGCCCATGGCGTTCGACGTCGTGATGTTCGGCTCGCTCAGTGTCCCCGAGCGCTACGTCGAGGAGTGGCTCACCACGCCCCTCGAGCGCGCGGGCCTCTCGTGGCTCGATGAGTTGAGCGGCGCGGACGTGCTGCAGGAGACGCCCGAAGCGCTGCTTACGCTGCTGGCCGACGTGGTGTGTCTGCCGCACGAGCTGTTCCGCGTGGCGCTCGAAGACGGGCGCGTCTCGATGCAGGTCTATGCGTCGGAAGACACGTACCGACAGACGAGCCAGGCGCTGGCGTTGTTGATGGCGAGCGCCGCGGAGTTCGGTGGCGTCGGTGAGCTGCACTTCGCCGGCTACCGGGGCATTCGTTTCGGTGAGCGCTTCGTGGTGCGCAGCGGGCGCTGCACGTTCTCGCGGCTCTCGGCCGACGAGCTGACGCAGATGGAGTTTCAGTCGGGCTACGCGGCGCTCGAGGCGCGCATTCACGAGCGCTTCGATGCGCTCGTCGGCCGCGCTCCGGCGATGGACGCGCGCGGCGCCCGCTGGGTCATCAACCCCTTCACCGGCCGCAAGGTGCGCGTGAGCCCCGACTCAGAAGCTCGCTGACAACCCGACGCTGCCGACGTGGCGCAGGTACAGAAACGCGTTGTCGGGGAAAATGCCGAGGTACCCGGCGTAGCGGAGGTCGATGTCGAGCCAGCTCGTCAGCGGCCTCACAATCTTCAACGTCGCTGACGACACGGTCTCGTCGTCTTCGACGACGGTGAGGTCTGGCGCCAGGTACACGCCGTCGGGGAACAGCGACGGCTGCCAGGTGATGCTGCCCAGAATCGTCAGCTTCCACGGCAACCGGAACCCGCCCGTCGCGCTCACGCGGTGCCGACGAATGGTCTCGCCGAACGAGTTCGAGGTCTGGTCGTAGTAGCCGTAGCTCAAGCTGAAATGAAACGGCCCGCGGTACGAGTAGCTGACGCTCGCGCTGAACACCGCGTCTTGTCGCACCACCGCTGGCGGGGCCTCCGTGCCTTCGGGCCCCGGGCGCACGCGCGCGTCGCTGTTGTACGTGCGCGGGTTGAAGCCACCCATCACCGAAACCGAGTGCCGTCGGTCGAACCGGTAGCGCGCCGAGAGCCAGCCGTCGGGGCCCCAGAAGCTGTAGGCGAAGCGGTTGTAGAAGAGAAACCGGTGCGCGTTGAAGGCCGCGCGGAGCTCGACCTTCGGGTCGGGGAAGAAGTCCAACACCGCGCCGCCCTGCAGGTCGGTGTAGTCGCGCAGCGCGCCACGTCGGTCGCGCGTGTTGCCCGCGATGCCGACGGCGAAGTAGTTCGCGAAGGCCACGGTGCCCTCGAGCTGCGCCGACTGCACGACGGTGTCTTCCGACGGCAGGGTGATGAACTTGCGCGCCGCGATGTCGTAGGCGCCGGCCACGCGAAAGCGGTCGGCGAAGGTCAACACGCCTTCGAGCTGGCCCAGGCCGAAGAGGAACCCGTCGGGCAGCGTGGCGACGTCAGCGGAGACGAACTCGCGCCGCGCGTTGGAGTCGATGCCGGGCCCCAACCACACGCGCGCGCGACCGCGGAAGTCGGCCGCGCTGGCCGCAACAGAGAGAAGCGCGGTCAACGTGAGAGCGGCTCGCACCAAGCGCGCGGGAACTTAGCCAAGCCTCATGCCCACCGTTACAGTCACGCGTCATGCGTCGACTCTTTCTCGTCACGGCCCTCGCGCTGGTCGGCTGCGGGCCGCTCACTTTCACCACGCAGCTCAAGGGCGAGGCCACCATCGCCGGGAGCCCGCTGGGCAGCACGTTGAACCTGTTTCCGCAGCTCGGCTCGTTCTCAAACATCGACTTCGACCAGAACCAGGACTTCAAGAACAACAACGCGCAGCGCTCGCACGTGAAGGAGACGAAGGTGACGTCTTTCACGCTGCGCATCGTCTCGCCCACCGACCAGGACTTCTCGTTTCTCGAAACGCTGGAGTTCGCCGTGAAGAGCGGCGACACCGAGACGGTCATCGCGCGCAAGGAAGGCATCGCGGCGTTGAACCTCAAGGCGCCCAACCCGACGCTGGTGCTCGACCTGCCGGGTGAAGACATGTCTCAGCACGTGCGCGCCGAGTCGTTCACCATCATCTCGCGGGGCAACGGCCGCCAGCCGAGCGCCGACGTGCGCCTCGAGGCCACGGTGAAGTTCCTGGTCGGCGTGGGGTTGTGACGCTTACTTGAGCTGCGACGCGCGCTTCTGCAGCTCGTCGGCCTTCTTCTTGAGCTGACCGGCCAGCCCCTGCAGCCGCGCCCGCTCGACCTCGAGCTCGTCGAGGTCATCGTCGCCGCTCGAGATGCTGCGGGCGCCGCCACCGACCTGTGGCCGCGCGTCGGAGGCGTTCGTCACGCGGATGTTCGACGAGTCGATGCCATTCTTGAAAGTGGTGCCTTCGTTTGGCGGGCCACCACGTACCGCCTCGTTGGTGCCGAGCGCGAAGCCGTCTTGCGGCGCCGCCGCAAAGCCGCCGGTGCCGGCCGTGGTGTCGCTCGAGGTGCCGACCGATGCCGGAGGCGCGGGGTTGTTGGTGGCCTCGTTGCCGAGCGATGGCGCCATGGGCGCGGTGCCCGGGGTGACGGTGGTGCGCTGCACGCGCAGGCGGCGATCTCCGTCGTCGAACATCGACTCTTCGCCCATGAAGCGCTGCACACGGCGGTCGAGCTCGGCTTCTTCACGGCGCTCGGAGATGCGCGCCTCGAGCGACTTCAATTCGCGGCGCAGCTTCTCTTCGTTGTCGCGCAGCAGGTCGGCCTGCTCGAGCAGCTCTTCAGGGTCGTCGCTCGGCTTGACGGTGTCGAGCGTCGGCAGGCGCGCGGCGGGCAGGGTCTGACGGAGCGCGTCGCGCTCCGAGCGCAGGCGGCGCATGTCGGCGATGAGGCGCTTGCGCACTTCGCGATCGGTCTGGCGGTCGAAGTCGGCGCGCACGCGGGCCAGCTCTGCAGACAGGCCGTCGAGCAGCGAGAGGTTCGCCGTCTCGAGCTCGGCTTCACGCCCCGAGACCTGCGCCGAGAGCTCCGTCAGCACACCCGAGAGCTCCTGGCTGCGCTTGAGCGCCGCGTCGAGCTCGCCGCCGGGCAACAGCTTGCCCTTCTGGTTGGCCTTGAGCGCCTCGATGCGCGACGAGAGCTGCGAGAGCTCGTTGCGCTGGCTCAGCTGCTGCGCGCGCAGCCCGGTGACCTGTTCACGAAGCGCCCGGCTGTTGCCACGAAGCCCGTCGAGCGCGCCCACGGCCCACGCGGGGAGCGCGAGGAGCACAGCAGCGAGGACAGCGACGAAGCGGTTCATGACGGCAGGTCTCTTGAGCAACTGCGGTGCCAAGGCGTAGGCGGTTCAACGACGCGATTCCAGCCTCTTGGAAGGGTGTAGGAGAAGCTCCGAAGGTGGATTTTGTGGTGTCACGACAGTTTTCTGAAAAGCGATGAAGCGACCTCCGTCGGCGATCTGGTGTGAGTGGAAGCCGGTAGGTGCGACGAGCACCTCGCTGGTCGACCGGTTTCGCGCAGATCATTCCGGGCCCTGGTCGCTGAAGGTCTCACACGGAGGTGTGCTCGACCCGTTCGCCGAAGGGCTGGTGTTGCTGTTGGTGGGCTCGGCGAACCGGCTCTTCGAGGGCTTGCACGAGGCGCCCAAGACCTACGTCGCGGAGCTCGGGTTCGGCGTGGAGACGGAGACGGGCGACGCGGGCGGCAAAGAGGTGTCGCGTGGTGACGCGGCGCTGGCGAGCGCCGAGCGCATCGACGCCGAGCTGCAGCGCTTCGTGGGGTGGACGCTTCAGACGCCGCCGGCCACGAGCAACAAACGCGTCGACGGTGAACGCGCGTACGTGCGCGCCCACCGCGGCGAGGTGGTGCACCTGCCCGCGCAGCGCGTGTACTGCCACTCGGCGAAGCGAATCGGTGCGGCGACGGTGGAGCTCGTGGTGCGTGGCGGGTTCTACGTGCGCAGTCTGGCGGTCGACCTGGGCCGGGCGCTCGGCTGTGGCGCGCACGTGAAGACGCTGGTGCGCACGTCGCTGGGGCCGTGGTCGCGCACCACGGCACCGTTGACGGGGCGCGCGTTGTTGCCGTGGTTGCCGTCGCTCACGTTGACCGACGCCGAGCTCGGCGCGCTGCGGGCCGGTGGCGGCCTGCCGTCACGCGCGGTGACGACGCCTGAGTGGCCGCTGCCACGCGGGTTTCCTGAAGCGACGTTTGGCGTGCGCGCGTTTCACCAGGAACGGTTGGTCGCGGTGGGCGCGCGGCTGCTGCCAGGCGGCGTTTAGCAGGCTGATGAAAAACGCAGGTCCCGCACCGCTGATGCTGACGCTGGTGACGCCGAATCAGATGGTGCCGCCGAAACACCCTGGCGGTGACTCTCGTCGACAGGGCGCCCCTCGTCGTGAGCATAAGCACGGCCCGCGGAGCGTCATCCGAAGTTGAGTTGTCCGGCTGAAGATGCGCTTCAGAGCATCATCGCCTTTTGGAGGCATTTAGAGCGTCGCGCGCAGGTCGCGGCGCACCGAGCGGAGGTCCACGTTTGGTTGCGCAGGCGTCGGTTGTGACCGTCGCGTAGCCGCGTTCGGTCGACAGTACATCGCCCTTCATCGGCCCGGAGCCTCGCGCGATGAACGTCACCTGCACTCCGGAGACCTTGCTCTCGATGGTGTAGTTCTTCACGCCTCGCACGGCTCCACTTCGCGGTGGCGACGTCATCATCGTGTCTTCGATGATCAGCTGCTGAAGCCTGTCCCACACTTCGATACGTCCCAGGTCGCAGGCTTCGTTCTCGATGGAATTGAGTTCGGGCTGAAACAGCGGGCGCAGGTCGGTCCCGGCTAACTTCACGCGTGCGAGCAACCCCGCGAGGCGAAGTTCGTCCTCCTGTCGCGCGTACTTCAGCGATGTGAAGCCCAAGGCCTCCATCACCACGCGGGCGAGCGTGTTCTTGTCGAGGTGACTTGCCTTGCCGAGGGTCGCGAGCGCTCGTGCAAGGGCATCGTCGCTTGGTCTCGTCGGACGGTGTGAAGCAGCCGGACCACAGATGCTATTCCCCGAGCGAAGACATTCGGCCTGTTGCTGGATCACAGCCTCCGAAGCGTGATCCAGTTGTTCCGAGAGATTGACGAGATCTTCTGCTGCAACCATCGAGAGCAGATCGCCTGAGGCGCGTGATTGCCAGTGCTCCACCAGTACCTCGATGGCTGCAGACAACTCTGCGTCGGAGGGTGTGGCTGCGAGCAGAACGATGACGAGACGCAACATATCGGGTCGGTGTCCTAGCTGGTCACGTCGGAGTCGCAATGGCTTGGTGTTGGGCCTGATCCGGACTCGTGGACACTGTTGATGTGTCGATCCTCCGACTGCCGTTGAGCGGCTCGATGTTTAGTGCTTCGTGAAGTCGACGGTGGGGAACCCCGGGCCGGGCTTCGCGAAGAGGTAGCCCTGCAGCAGGTCGATGCCGAGCGCGCGCAGCGTGGCGAGCTCACGCGGCGTCTCGATGCACTCCGCCACCAACCGCGAGCCGAGCTCCCGCGAGAGGTCGCTGACCGCGGTGACGATGAGCTGATTGACGCTCGAGCGGTCGATGTCGCGCACCAGCGCGCCGTCGATCTTCACGAACTCGGGCTGCACGCGAGCCAGCGTGGTGAGCCCTGAATACCCGGCGCCGAGATCATCGACCGCGATGCGGTAGCCCAGCGCGCGCAGCGCCATCACCTGATCAGTCAACGTCGCGTCATTCGCCACCGACGCGCGCTCCGTGATCTCGAGCACCACGCGCTTCGAGTGGCGCGTCAGCGGCGCGGTTTCGGAATACAGGTCTGGGTCTCCGAGATCTTCCGGGTGCAGGTTCACGAAGATGTCCGCGTCGGGCGTGAAGTGGTCGAGCACGGCGGCGACCTGCGCGCGCACGGCGCGACCCAGCTCGAAGATGCGGCCCGTCTCTTCGGCGAGCGACAACATTTCGCCCGGGCCCTTCACGTCGACGGCCTTGGTGCGCATCAGCGCTTCGTAGGCGTAGGCCTTGCGTGTGCTGAACTCGACGATGGGCTGAAACGCCATCCACAAGCCGGCGAGCGCGCTGTCGAGCTTCGGTGAGAGCGCCTGCATCTCGCCGCTGGTCGTGCGCCGCGACGCCGCGCTGGTGACGGTGTTGACGAAGACGTCGATGTCGAAGGGCTTGCGCAGGTACTTGCTGACGCCGAGGTCGATGGCGCCGATGGCCGAGTCGACCGTCGGCGCGCCCGTCATCAGCACCATCGGCACGCTGGGGTCGATGCGCCGCGCCGACTCCAGCATCGCCAGGCCTGACAGCTCAGGCATGCACATGTCGGAGACGACCACGTCGTAGTGCGAGGCCTCCATGCGACGCAGCGCCTCGTGTGGGTCGCCGACGCCCTCGACCTCGAGGCCCGCGCGGCGGAGCACCGTCAGACAGACCTTGAGGAAGTTGTCGTCGTCGTCGACAACCAAGACCTTGCGGGTGGACTCGATGGCGTGCATGGCCGTCGGCTAGAGCAACATGTGCGCCCGGCGGATCTACCGTGTAATTCCAGCGACCTGTCTCTGGAGCAGGCCTCAAAAAGTGGGGTATTCTGCAACCCCTGGGTGTTTCATGCCTGCAACGAAACCCGTGAACCGCGCGACCGGCGACGAGGCATTCGGAGCGCTCGCTGATCAGCTCACGCCTCGTCAGGCGGGCGCTCACCCTTCTGAATGAAGCCGTATTTTTCGAGCTTGTAATAGAGCGCGCTCGTTTTGATGCCGAGCAGCCGCGCGGTCTCGGTCTTCACCTTCTTCGCCTTCTCGTAGGCGCGCTCGATGAGCTGGCGCTCGAGGTCTTCGAGAATGTCGGGCAGCGGGCGGTCGCCGTGTGGCACCGGTAGGGCGCCTTCCACGTGTGCGGCGCGGGCCGTCGCTGACTGAAGAAACGCGGGCAGCTCCTTCTCGTCGAGCTCTTTGCCTTCTGCGAAGACCAGCGCCTGCTCGATGGCGTTCTCGAGCTCGCGCACGTTGCCGGGCCACGCATAGCGACAGAGCGCCGAAACGGCCGCGGAGCTCAGCGCCTTGACCTGCGAGTTGATGCGCGGCGCGTGCTTGGCGACGAAGTGGCGGGCCAGCGTGCCGATGTCTTCAGGGCGCTCACGCAGCGCGGGCAGCTCGAGCGGCACCACGTGCAGACGGTAATAGAGGTCTTCGCGGAAACGGCCGGCGGCCACCTCGGCCTTCAGGTCGCGGTGCGTGGCGCAGATGACGCGCACGTTGACCTTCTTCGTCTCTTCGCCGCCGACGCGCTGAATCTCGCGCTCCTGCAGCACGCGCAGCAGCTTGGTCTGCACCGACGCGGAGATTTCACCGATTTCGTCGAGGAAGATGGTGCCGTCGTCGGCGAGCTCGAAGCGCCCCAGCTTGCGCTTGATGGCGCCGGTGAAGGCGCCACGTTCGTGCCCGAAGAGCTCGCTCTCGAGCAGCGTCTCGGCCAGCGCCGCGCAGTGCGTGACGATGAACGGGCCCGCGGCGCGCGGCGACAGGTCGTGGAGCATGCGCGCGATGAGCTCTTTGCCGGTGCCCGACTCGCCGTGCACCAGCACCGTCGCGTCGGTCGCCGCTGCGCGCTTGACCTGCGCGAGCAGCTTCTGCACGGGCGCGCTGTCACCCACCAGCGTCACGCCGGAGCGCTGGCCGAGATCTTTCGAGAGCGCTTCGGTGGTGGCCTCGAGCTTCTGCACGCGCGCCCGGGTGCGCGCCAGCTCGAGGGCCGCGTCGACCTTCGCGCGCAGCTCGTCGGGCGTGAAGCCCTTCTCCATGAAGTTCGACGCGCCCAGCTGCATGGCCTGCACGGCCTCGGGGATGTTGCCGTGGCCGCTGACCATGATCAGCACCGCGTTGGGGTCATGCGCCTTCGCTTCGCGCACCACGTCGTGGCCGCTGAGCCCGTCCATCTTCAAGTCGGTGACGATGAGGTCGGCGCCCTTGCTCTTGAACGCGGTGAGGCCGTCGGTGCCATTGCGAAACGCGAGCACCTCGTGGCCGGACTTCTTGAGCGTGACCGCCATGCCTTCGCGCATGGTGTCGTTGTCATCGATGACGAGGATGCGAGCCATGCGCGGCGGTATAGCTCAGCCGCGCGGAGCCGCCGTGCGGAGCTGCTCGAGGTTCCACCGCTGGAGTGACAAGGCCCTGCGCGCAGCCTCGAGCTCGTTGCGCACGCGCAGCATGGCGACGCAGCCCGAGAGCAGCGTGGCCACCACGGCGACCGACGTCGCGACGAACCAATAGTTGGAGCTGATGTCGAGCATCGCGGGGTGAATGAAGACGCCGTCGTCGCGCGACTCGTAGAGGCGGGGAATGAGGCCCAAGCCGCTGAGCGCCACCGGTACGAAGACGCTGGCCAGCTGCATGGCGATCGCGACGACGCGTTCCGCGCGCGGGATCCACAACGTCGTGCCCATTGCGTAGGCCGTGGCGATGGCGGGCACGATGATGAACGGCCCGGCCATGAACCCCAGGCACATGTTGACGCTGCTGAGCGCCGCGACGCCCAGCAGGCGACTGAGGCGGCGCGCCGGCCGTTGCTTCGCGACAGCGGCGATGAACGCGGTGGTGATGACCCAGAGCGCGACCAGCAACCCGAACAGCGTCCAGTCGCGCACCCAGAAGACCGTCGGCGCGATGAGCAGGCCCGTGAAGAGGTTGGCCTCGAGGCCGTTGCGAATACCTGTCGCTTCGGAGTCGCGCTGCGCGGCGTCGAGGTCGGCCTGCACTTCGGGTGGCAGTTCACGCGGCGCTTCGGCGAGCAGGCGACCGAAGGTGTCGTGCGCGAGCGCGAGCCCGGGCTCCAACGCCAGCGCCTGGCCGACCTCACGCAGTGCTTCGCGGCGCGCGTCGAGCGAGCCATTTTCAAGCGCCCGCGTCGCAGCTTCGGCGGCCCGTTTCGCGTGGCGCTCGGCGAGTGACGCGCGCAGCTCGACGTCGCGCTCACCGGCGAGCACCGCCTCGAGGCGCTCTCCGAATTCACGCGCCGTGGGCCGCGCTGAAGGCTCGGGCGCGAGCGCCGCCAGGCACAGCAGGTCGAGTTCCGGTGACACGTCGGCCCGCTTCGCGCGCGGTGACGGGGCGCGCAGCTGCTGCGTGGCGATGAGCGCCTCCATGTACTGCGTGGCCGAGATGAGTCGCTCACCGGTGAGCGCTTCGTAGAGCATCACGCCGAGCGCCCAGACATCACTCGCGCTGGTGGCGGGGCGACCGGCGGCCTGTTCCGGAGCCAGGTAGCCGGCGGTGCCCATGACGGTGCCGGCGACGGTGACGCCGGGCTGGCTGTCTCCCTGGAGCGGCGGCGCGTGACGGTCTTCGGTGGCGCCGACCTTCGCGAGGCCCCAGTCGAGCAGGTACACCTCGCCGAAGTCGCCGAGCATCACGTTGGCAGGCTTCACGTCGCGGTGCACCACGCCGCGCGAGTGCGCGAAGTCGAGCGTCTTGCTGACGGCCTGAAGGAAGGTGAGCAGCCGCCGCCGTGGAAACGTCGCGTCGCGCAGCACTTCGCCCAGCGTCACGCCGCGCACGCGCTTCATGGTAAAGAACGGCCGACCGTCTTCATCGAGCGCCAGCTCGTGGACGGGCACGATGCCGGGGTGCTCGAGCTGGCCCTGCACGCGCGCTTCACGAACGAAGCGGTGCGTGGCCTCGACGTCGTCGGTGGTGGCGGTCTTGAGCGCCAGTTGGCGACCCAGGCGGGTGTCGCGCGCCACGCGCACCTCACCCATGCCGCCGCGACCCAGCACTTCACCCGGCAGTAACCGGGAGCTCGAGAGCTCCCGGAGGTCAGGCAGCTCGGCGTCGACGGCAGCCGTGCCGCTGGGGGTCTGCGCCTGCGTGGGCGGGAGCGTGTCGCGCGACATCGACGCCGACCCTACTTCGGCGGTGTCACAATCGAGCGGCTGGCGTGCCAACATCACGCGCATGGCCGAGACGCCGTTCGAAGTGAGTGCGCTGTTGATCACCGGCTTCAAGAAGGCGTGCATTCAAATGGGCCTGGCCGATGGCGCGCGGGTGCACATGGCACCGGACGTCGCCGCGATGTGGGACAACCCCGCGTCGAGCTCGTGGCACGAAGGTCGGTTGTTTCAGGGGCTCACGGAGGCGTTGGTGAAGGTCTCCACCTTCGAGCAGATGGCTGAAATCAACTACCGCATGGGCCGCGATCAATTCGGGCCCATCATCACCAGCATGATCCGCATCATGGTGTCGTTGAGCAGCCCGTCTCCGCACACGGTGCTCGGCAACATCAAGCCCATCATCGGCCTGGCGTTGCGCGGCGTGCGCTCCGACTACGAGAAGACGGGGCCGAGCAGCGGCAAGTTCGGCGTGTACTACCCGCTGCCGTTTCCCGAAGGCACGGCGCACGCGTGGGCGGGGGTGATGAAGTACGTCTGCGCCATCGTGAATCACACCGCCGTGCTCGACCGCGTCGAGACGCTGCAGAACGGTCACCGCTTCGAGGTCGACCTGCACTGGTCCGCTGTTCCGTGAACGATCTGTAAATCGGCGCGGCAGCTGCGGGTGAACTCCGCGCGCTCGCTGCGACGAAGATGCCCACACATGGGCACGTATCTGAATCGCACCGCCGTGAAGCACCATGCGCCAGTGGCGGCGTTGGCGAAGGTCAACCAGCTCGACAACCCGAGCGCGAGTCGTGCCGGGGCGGCGCTGACGGCGCCCAGCGCGTTCACCACGGCGCGCGTGGCGGCACCGGCGGCCGCGAAGGCGAAGGTGAAGACCTCGCCGCTCACCTACCGCGTGCGCGCTGGCGACACCGTCGCCTCCATCGTCAAGAAGCTGCGAGTCACCCGCGGCGAGCTGGGCGCGCTCAACGATCTCTCGAAGCCGCTCACGCAGGGGCAGCTGCTCAAGCTCGGCGTGCGCGCCGACCACCCCGCGAGCCGCCGCCCGCCGCCGCTCCCGAAGAAGTGGAGCACGTTCTTTCACGGCACGAACTACCGCTTCGCGAACTCGCTGCAGGGCCTCAAGCACGCGTCGAAGAACCAGAAGGCCATCGACCTCGACGTCAACATCACCAAAGACGGCGTGGCGGTGAACACGCACTGGGCCGACGTGCTGCAGCGCGGTGGCTTCTACGACCCGAAGGGCAAGCTTCCGAAGAACGCGCGCGTCAGCCAGCTGACTGCGGCCGAGGTCTTCCGGCTCCGCTCGAAGGACGGCTACCGGATCCGCTCGATGAAATACATGCTGCGCAAGGCGGCGAAGCTCGGCGTGCGCGTCGAGTACGAGGCCAAGGGCAGCAAGCCCTTCGAGTACGGCAAGGGTGGCCTCAAGACCTTCGTCGACGCGAAGAAGATCTCAGATGCCGCGCGCACGCAGGTCTTCGTGAAGACGATTTCCACCACGTCGGGCGCGATGGAGCGGCTCAAGGCGGCGCATCGCGCGGGCTTCACCACGGTGCTGCTGCCTCGCGGCCCCGTGCCGAAGAGCTGGCGGCCGTACATCGACTACGTGCGCGGCCCGGTGAAGTGGGTCAACGGCTGAGCTGACACTCCACGCCGTCGACGTTGAGCGAGTAGCGGGGCCCGCCCGCGGCCTGCTGCACCTTGAGGTCGACGCGCTTGCCCTTCACGGTGCCTTCGATGTGGTGAATCGCTCCGAGGTCGACGAGCTCTTCGCTCGCGAGCCGCGCGCCGTCGATCAACAGCTGCGCGCGCACGCCGGTGAGGTGGGGCTCGCCAGTCACTTCGAAGCGCAGCCCCGAACATGTGGCCCGCAGGACGTCAGCGCGCTTCTTCGCGGAGGCGGCGCTCTGCACGCAGCCGGTGCCGGTGACGAAGTGCATGCCCGCCGGGCATGACGTGTCGAGAATGGCCACGCACTTGCCGTTCTCGAGCTTCGTGCCGCCGGGGCATGAGGGCGCAATGTTGGCGACGCACCCTTTGTTGCTCACGAAGTGCATGCCCGCGGGGCAATCGACGACGACCTCCGGGGCCGCGAGGGCGACGACGGCGCTGCAGCCGACGGCGACGAGCGCTCGGCGCACGCGCTTACTTGTCGCACGCGCGGCGGCACTCGCCGACGCACTTCGACTTGTTCTGCGCGCCTGAACACTTCGAGTTGCACTTGTTCTTACACTTCGACGCGTCGTCACCGATGGCGTTGGGCGCGTCACACGAGGGCTCGACTTCGCGGGGCGCTGCGGGCGAGAACATCAACACGAGGGGCAGGAGGAGAATTTTCATGGGCCCAGCTTCGCACAATCAGGCGAGCCCGATGGCCTCGACGTGCGGATCGTCGTCGAGGTCGAGCTCGTGCACGTGATCAGCCGACGGCAGTGACGCGCCCAGCACCGCCCCGAACACCAGGTGCGCGCCGAGTATGATCAACGGTCGCGTGGCCCGCTTGTCTTCGTCAGCAGGCGCCCACCCGAGCCCTGGAAGCCAGCCGCCGGAGCTGGCGGCCCAGGCAGCGGCGCCGGTCGCGACGCCCCCGAGCACGCGCAGCGAACGGTTGGGAATTCGCTCGAGCAGCGGCCCGGACAGCGCACCGACCAGCGCGCCGTAGCCGAGCTGCAAGGCGAGGTCGGCGCCGCGCGGGCGAACGTCGAGACGGCCGCGCACCTTGCGCGTGGTGAGCGGGGCTCCACCGAGCAGGCCGAGCCTCTGCGCGGCGACGAGCAAGCCGCCCATGAGCGTCGACGCAGTGAGGCTCGAGACCGCGCCCCGCACCGACTGGCGCATGAGTGAGCGGCGCTCGGTGCGACGGAAGGTGCGGCGCGCGCGGGCCGTCGGCTGCCGCGGCGGAGGCGGCTTGGCGCGGGCGACGTCGTCCTTCAGGTGCGCGTCGGGGTGCAGCGCGTAGTCGGCTTCGAATTCGTGGGTGATGTCAGTCATCGTTGGAGCTCCTTCGATGGTGGGAGTCACTCCCTATGCACCGCGCGTTCCGTTGCCACCCGCGCAGGGGAAAGTGCGGCGGAAGTGCGAGCCTTCGCGACCAAACCGCCTCACCTGTGGCGTGGTGGCGTCAGCTCTTTTTCAACGCCTTCGTCTCTGCGAGCACGCGGTCAAAGTCCGATTCGTACGCCTCGTCTTGACGCGCCCTGAACGTCTCAAACTCTGACTCGGCTTTGAGCTTCGCCGTCAGCGCGCTCACCGTTCCTTTGTTGGTGAGCACTGGGTACTCGGACATCGCGAGCATCTTGTTCAAGAACTCGGACCAGTCGTTCATCTTCGTGGGAATTCCCCGCTGAGCACGAAGCTCCGCGAGGTCGAGGTACGCCGAGACGATTCGGTTCAGCTGAGAGACCTCGTCTTCGGTGAGGTAGTTCTTCGCGACCGTCACGTCGCTCTTCACCACCTTGCCGTGAGGCGCCTGTTTCCACGTCGTCAGGCCCATGTGCGGCTTGGCCGCGTCGGCACGTTCGGCGATGCGCTCTGCTGCGGTCTGCCTGGTGATCGCCCAGTGCAGTCGGTTCTGCACGGCCGCGAAGAACTCCTTCGTCTCCGGTGCACTGGAGTCGTAGTCAATCGAGGTCGCGTAGAGGTCGGTGACCTTCTGGTAGAAGCGTCGCTCGCTCGCGCGAATCTCGCGGATGCGCTCGATCAGCTCGTCGAAGTAGTCCTTTCCGAAGAGCGTCTTGCCCTGCTTGAGGCGCTCGTCGTCGAGCATGAAGCCCTTCACGATGAACTCGCGCAGCACCGTCGTCGCCCAGATGCGGAACTGCGTGGCCTGGTGACTGTTCACCCGGTAGCCGACGGAGATGACGGCATCGAGGTGGTACCACTGCCGTTGGTACAGCTTTCCGTCTGGGCCAGTTGTTTCCAAAATGGAAACAACTGCCGACTCCGCTAACTCACCAGATTCAAAGATGTTTTTGAGGTGCTTGGTGATGGCCGGTACGCCGACGGCGAACAACTCCGACATCGCCTTCTGCGTCAGCCACACCGTCTCATCGCGCACCAACACGCCGACCTTCACCGTGCCCGTCGGCGTCCGATACAGAATCAACTCGCTCGGCTCGACAGGCTTCTGCTTTTCGCTCACGCGCGCTCCTCCCGAGAAGCTCTCTACCTCACCGCACTGACATGTTCGGGCCGCCTCAAACCGACAGTTGACGTTGGGCCCGCCCCGCGCGACGAGACACCTCATGGCTTCCTTTCAGTCCATCTCGTCGGAAGGTCAGTTCGCGCAGGAAGAAAAGAAGGTCCTCGACCTCTGGGAGAAGCTCCGCGCCTTCCAACGCAGCGTCGAGCAGCGCGCGTCGGCGCCGAACTTCGTCTTCTACGACGGCCCTCCGTTCGCGACCGGGCTGCCGCACTACGGCCACCTCGTCGCCTCGACGCTCAAAGACATCGTGCCCCGCTACTGGACCATGCGCGGCTACCGCGTCGAGCGCCGCTTCGGCTGGGACACGCACGGCCTGCCCATTGAAATGGAGGTCGAGAAGGCGCTGAACCTCTCGGGGCCCGCGAGCATTCGCGCGCTGGGCATCGACACCTTCAACGAGACCTGCCGCGCGAGCGTCTTGAAGTACGTCGACGAGTGGCGCCGCACCGTCACCCGCGTGGGCCGCTGGGTCGACTTCGACAACGACTACAAGACGATGGACGTCTCCTTCATGGAGAGCGTCTGGTGGGTCTTCGCGGAGCTCTGGAAGAAGGGCCTCGTCACCAAGGGCCACCGCGTGATGCCGTACTCGTGGCGCCTGTCGACGGCGCTCTCGAACTTCGAAGCGGGGCTCGATTACCGCGACGTCGACGACCCCGCGCTCACCGTGCGCATGCCGTTGCTCAAGCCGCTCGCCGGCGCCGACGCCACGCTGCTCATCTGGACGACGACCCCGTGGACGCTGCCGAGCAACCTCGCCGTCGCCGTCAACGCGGAGCTCGATTACGTCATCGTCGAGCACGAAGACGGCATTCGTTACGTGGTCGCGCAGGCGTTGGTCGCCAACCACTTCGGTGACAAGGCGAAGGTCGTCGGCACGCTCAAGGGCAGCGAGCTCGTGGGCCTCGAGTACAAGCCGCTGTTCGACTTCTTCAAGCAGCAGAAGAACGCGTTCAAGGTCATCGCCTCGGGTCACGTCACCACCACTGACGGTACGGGCCTGGTGCACATGGCGCCGGCGTACGGCGAAGACGACTACGCGGCGTGCAAAGCGGCGGGCATCGAGCTGGTCGACCCGGTCGACGCCGAAGGCAACTTCACCGACGAGGTGCCTCCGTACAAAGGCCTCAACGTGAAGGAGGCCGACAAGCCCATCATCGTCGACCTCAAGGCTGCGGGCCGAATCTTCAAGCACGCGCAGCTCCGCCACGCGTACCCGTACTGCTACCGGTCGGGCACGCCGCTCATCTACAAGGCCACGCCGTCCTGGTACGTGAAGGTCGAAGGCCTGCGCGAGCGCATGGTCGAGAACAACCGCCAGGTTCACTGGGTGCCGGGGTTCGTCGGCGAGAAGCGCTTCGAGAACTGGCTCAAAGAAGCGCGCGACTGGTCGATTTCGCGTTCACGCTTCTGGGGCACGCCGATCCCCATCTGGGCGAGCGACGACGGCAAGGTGATGCACTGCGTGGGTTCGGTGGAAGAGCTGCAGCAGCTGACCGGCGCGACGGTGACGGACCTGCACCCGCACAAAATCAACCACCTCACCTTCGAGAAAGACGGCAAGACGCTGCGCCTCATCGGTGACGTGTTCGACTGCTGGTTCGAGTCGGGCTCGATGCCGTACGCGCAGGTGCACTACCCGTTCGAGAACAAGGCCGCGTTCGAGAGCTCGTTCCCCGCGCAGTTCATCGCCGAGGGCTTGGACCAGACGCGCGGCTGGTTCTACACGCTGCTCGTTTTGTCGACGGCGCTCTTCGACAAGGCGCCGTTCAAGAACGTCATCGTGAACGGGCTGGTGCTCGCCGAGAACGGCGAGAAGATGAGCAAGAGCAAGAAGAACTACCCCGACCCGAACGTGGTCATCGAGCAGCACGGCGCCGACGCGCTGCGCGCGTACTTGATCAACTCACCAGTGGTTCGCGCTGACCCGCTCAAGTTCTCTGAAGGCGGCGTGAAGGAGGTCGTTCGCACGGTGCTGATTCCGTTGCAGAACGCGTGGAGCTTCTTCACCACCTACGCGAACGTCGACGGGTGGAACCCGAAGACCGGCCTCGCCGCGGCGCCGGAGTTCAGCAAGCGCCCGGAGCTGGATCGCTGGGTGCTCTCGGTGCTGCAGACGCTCGTGCGCGACGTGAACACGCAGATGGAGGGCTACTACCTCGACAAGGTCGTGCCGCCGATGCTCGCGTTCATCGACGATTTGACGAATTGGTACATTCGCCGTTCGCGGCGCCGCTTCTGGAAGAGCGACGACGCGGCCGACAAGGCCTCGGCCTACGCCACGCTGTACGAGGTGTTGGTCGAGTTCTCGAAGGTGCTGGCGCCGGTGCTGCCGTTCATTTCTGAGAGCGTCTACCAGCAGCTGGTGGTGCAGCCGGGCATGGCGAAGCCGGGCGAAGACAGCGTGCATCTGTGCAGCTACCCGCAGCCCGATGCGTCGAAGACCGACGCGCACGTCGAGCAGCAGATGGACGCTGCGCGCCGCGCGGTGACGTTGGGCCGGGCGCTGCGCGAGAAGCACAAGTTGAAGACGCGCCAGCCGCTGCAGACGTTGACGGTGGTCTCGACGGCCGACGCCGTGCGCAAGGCGATTGATGAGCACCGCGAGCTGCTGGTCGAAGAGCTGAACGTGAAGAACGTGGTGACGCTCAAAGACGACGCGACGCTGGCGACGCTGTCGTTCAAACCGAACTTCAAGACGCTCGGTAAGCGCATGGGCCCGAAGTTGAAGGAAGCGGGCGCTGAAATCGCGGCCTTCACCCGTGAGCAGTGGACGACGCTCGACGGCGGCGGTTCGGTGCTGGTGCAGGGCGTGGAGCTGACGAAGGAAGACGTGCTGGTCACGCGCAGCGCGCGCGGTGAGGTCGTTGTGCAGAGCGAAGGTGACCTGACGGTCGCGCTCGACACGACGGTGACCGAGGCGCTGGAGCGCGAAGGCTTGATGCGTGAGTTCGTCTCGCGCATTCAGCGCATGCGGAAAGACCAGGGCTTCGAAGTGGCCGACCGCATTCGCGTGACGCTGGCGACGGAAGACGTCGCGGTGAAGGCGTGCCTGAGCGAGTTCGAAGCGAAGATCCGCGACGAGGTGCTGGCGGTGTCGCTGGAGATTGGTGACGCGACGCAGGGCGAGGTGCTCGACCTCGACGGTCACACCGTCACGGTTCGCGCCGTGAAGGCCTGATCACGGGTTTCGTGCGCAGACGCCGCGGCCGTCACCCGGTCGCGGCCCACCTTCAGTGAAGCGCGCACAGCTGAAGCCCTCGGGGCAGTCGTGGTGCCCGTCGCAGACGAGGCGGCAGGTCGGTGGGCGCTTCGCCCCGACGAACGGCACGCACGTGAGCCGCGCTGGGCACGGCTTCGTCTCGCACGAGTCTTCGTGAATCACGTCGAGGTGCTTGGCGCTGATGACGTTGGTGCGACGTTCACAGCTGCAGCCATTCACCAGCAGGAGCACTGCGGCGAGGCCCAGCACGCGATGTTGCATTCTCACGCACTGCATTCTGCGCGAAATGTCATTTTTGGCGCGTGCCTTGGTATCTGCCGCCAGCCCTCACACCAAGGACGTCACCGTGAATCGCTTCGTCGTCGCTGTGTTTTCGTCGTGCTTCGTCTTCGGTTGCGCCACGTCGTCGTCAGCGAACTACGACGTTCGCTACGCGACCGCTGGCGCGGCGACCGAGACGGCCGCTCTCAACAGCGCCGCCAGCGAAGCGTTCCGTGAAGACCCGAGCGAGCTCGCGAAGCAACAGATTGCGGCCATCAAGGTCTTCATCGACACGGTGCCGCCGGAGCTCTCGGTCACCAACGCGGTCGTCTCTGTCGCGCGTGGCTCTTCGGCCAGGATGGTCGGCTCGGTGGAGTTGTTCGCGAAGTGGAAGACGCCGACCGAAGAAGAGGTGCTGCCCGCGATGCAGAAGGCGGCCTACGCGGCGTCGGCCAACCTCGCGTTCTGCCCGCGCAACGCCACGCGCCGGTACGCCGCGTGGCGCTGCTACCTCGTGAAGACGAGCGCGGCCCCGACCCCCGAGGCGACTTCACTCTGAAGCGCAGCGAGCACCTCGTGAGCGGAACGCGAGGTCTCGATTGTCCAACGTGCGGAACAGTGTGAACCAGTTTGTCCGCCTACCGCCTGAATGGTGGCCGACGTACTTCATGGTGGTCGCCGGAATTCACCGGCACGTCGCAACCGAGGGAATCATGCAGACCACCACCGCTTCCACCACTGCCGCCACGCCTGTCACCTCGCCGATTTCGAACTGGGTCATCGACACGGTTCACTCCGAGGTCGGCTTCCGCGTTCGTCACTTGATGGTGTCGTGGACCAAGGGCCGCTTCGACAAGTACGAGGGCTCGCTCGAGCTCAACGAGCAGGACCTGAGCAAGTCGAAGCTCTCGGTGAAGATCGACGCGAACAGCATCAACACCGGCACGGTCGACCGCGACAACCACCTGCGCAGCCCTGACTTCTTCGACGTCGCGAAGTTCCCCGAGCTGTCGTTCGTCTCGCAGCGCTTCGAGGCCGGTGAAGGTGGCGCGTTCCGCGTGCTCGGTGAGTTGACGATGCACGGCGTGAGCAAGGCCGTGGCCCTCGACGTCGAGGAGTTCGCTGACGCCGCGAAGGACCCGTACGGCAACATCAAGCGCGGCGCGCGCGCGCACGCGAAGCTGAACCGCAAAGACTTCGGCCTCAACTGGAACGCGGCGCTCGAGATGGGCGGCGTGGTGGTGGGCGACGTCGTGGAGATCACGCTCGAGGTCGAGCTCACGAAGAAGTGAAGCAGTCGCTTTGAAGGAGGCCGGAGTGTGTCGGCGCGACGCCTGCGCTCGAACGCTCTGGCCTCTCGCCTTCGAGCAAGGGCGCGCTCTTTTGAGGCGGTACCAAAAGAGTACCGAGTGGTCATGTTTTGGTACCGCTCCGGGAGACCGACCATCAGCTGTGGTTCGTCGCGAGCCTCATCAACCCCTCGCTCTTCAGGCTCGTCGTCGCTGCGCCCGAATGTGCTCGCCCTCGACCAGGGCCGCGCTCTCAGCAGCTGCGCTTTCCTTGTGTGAGGTCGCGTGCCTGCGCGCGAAAGGCACCGCGAGAAGTCGTTCAACCCCAGCGCGCTTCACGGCTCGTCGTCGCTGCGCTACGCGCGCTCGCATGTCGCTCACCGAGTTGCTGACGTCGCACCACGCCGCCGACGAAAAAGAAGCGACCGACCTCCAGTCGATGCGCGACTTCGCCTCGGCACTCGCTGAGCCCTTTTCCCGCTCGCAGTGGCCTGCGCACTTCACCGGCAGCGCCGTGGTCGTCACGCCAGACGGGTCGCGCGTGTGTCTGGTGCTGCACGCGAAGCTGAATCGTTGGCTGCAGCCCGGCGGCCACGCCGACGCGGTCGACCACGGTGAAATGCAGAACTCCGCGCTGCGTGAAGCGCGCGAAGAGACCGGCTGTGACGTGGAGCTCCACGCGCTCGCGCCGCGCCCGCTCGATGTCGACGTGCACGTGATTCCCGCGCGCAAGACGGAGCCCGAGCACCGTCACCTCGACGTTCGCTACCTCGTCGTCGCGAAGAACCCCGAGCAGCTCGCACACGACCCCAACGAGTCGCACGGCGCGCAGTGGCTCAGCTGGGACGAGGCGCTCGCACGTGCCGACGAAGCGCCGCTGCGTCGCCTGCTCGAGAAGGCGCGGCAGTTCGCTACGCGTTGAATCTCCAACCGACGAAGCCCACCAACACGTACGCGGCGATGAGCACCAGCGGCACCGCGGCCATCGCGAGCCAGCCTGAAATCTGCACGCCAACGGGTCGTGGCCAGTCGCTCCGCGTGAACGCAAAGCCCAGCCCTCGCCCGCGAACTTCGAGGTTCAGCAGCACGCCGGCGCACGCGTAGATGATGGGCGAGAGGCGCAGGTTGCCGAGCCACCGCCGCGTGTACGCACCGTCTCGCAGCAACAGGTAGCCGTCGTAGAACCAGCTGCTCGCGAAGAGCGCGAGGGCGATGGCGACGACCGCGTGCGTCCACGGTCGCTCACCGACGGCGACCTTGTAGAGCGTGCCGACCGCCCAGCCCGCAGTGAGAAAGGTGAGCAGCGACATGCCGCCGCCGCTGACGACGTCCCACGTCTCGTCGTTGGTGAAGCGACCGGCGAAGGTGACGAAGAGCATCGCCGGGACGAAGAGCGCCACTTTCCACGGCACCGTGAGAAACGCGATTTCGTCACCCCACGTCGGCCGCACGTCTTTGACGGCGAGCACCGTCGCGAGCACGCAGAACGCCAACCAACCGACGACGTATTTCACGAGAAAGTCCGTCATGGGCGCGACCTTGCTGCCGCTGAAATCGCGACGGAACGTGTCGTCGGTGAACGGTCGCGAATCAGACTGACCAGTCGATTTTCTCGCCGAGCAGCGCGTCGACGCGCGCGAAGAGCTTGTCTTTGACCACCGCGTCGACGAACGCGTGGCCGTTGAGCGGGGACGGGTGCGGCGCGCTGACGACGGGCTGCGTGGTGCCCAGCGAGTCGACCAGCTTCTGCGCCGGCTTTCCCAGACACAGAAAGACGACGGTGCGGGACTGCGAGGCGACGTGTTTCAAGACGGCCGTCGTGAACGGCTCCCAGCCTTTTTTTTGATGTGACTGCGGCGTCTTCTCGCGAACGGTGAGCACGGTGTTCAGCAGCAACACGCCGCGCTTCGCCCAGTTGGTGAGGTCTCCGTGGGTCGGCATGGGCAGGCCACGCTCGCGATGGAGGCCGGTGAAGATGTTCTTGAGCGACGCGGGGATCTTCACGTCGCGCGTCACCGAGAACGCGAGCCCGTTTGCGTTGCCCGCCGTCGGGTACGGGTCTTGACCGAGCAACACCACGCGCACGTCTGCAGGTTTCGTCAGTTCGAGCGCCGCGAACACCTGCGGCTTCGGTGGAAATACCGTCGCCGTGTTCCATTCTGCATCGAGGAAGGTGTCGAGTTTTACGAACGACGGGGCGTCGAGCGCGTTGCCGAGTGCACTCTTCCAGGTCGCGGGAACGAGCGAGGCCAGTGACATGCGCGGCACCGTAGCGCGCTCGTGTTAACTCACGGCGCATGCGTTCGTTCGTGCTCGTCGTGTCGATGTTGGTGGTGTCAGGTTGTGGAACCACGCCAGCTGCCTGCAACACGACGACCTGTTCAGGGTGCTGCGATGCGACGGGCGCGTGTGTCGGTGGCAATTCGACTTCGACCTGCGGAAGCGGCGGCCTGGCCTGCGTTGATTGCGCGCGCAGCAATGCGTCGTGCGAGTTGGGTGTCTGCGCCATGACCCCCGGTGTTGACGGCGGCACCAGCGCTACGTACCCCGACGGTGGAACGCTCTACCGTTTCTGGGACGGCGGCACCTGCGCGACGAAGACCGACTGCCCCTGCTTCTCGTCTGACGACTGCGGGCCCGGTTTCTACTGCCACTCCGAAGACAGCTCGGGCTTCAACGTGTACTGCGTGCCCGGGCAGCGCGGCGCCGGTCTCGTCGGCACGGCGTGCACCGGAGAAGCGGACTGCCTCTCTTCGCTGTGCGTCAGCTCCAACAACGACGGCGGCGACCGCTGCTCTGCCATCTGCGATGTCAACGCGGAGTGCCACACGACGTTGCCGACGTGCTTCTACGTGGGCTTCGGCATCGAGCGCTCCATCTGCTCTCCGCGCTAATTCGTGGAATTCGTCAACGGTATTTACATTCAAGCTGTTGATATTTGAGCGAAAATACAGCCGCAACTCGAATTTGGTCGAGGTGAGAATCTCTGCGTAAAGGGACCACCGGAGACCACACCATGCCTGTCTCAGCCGTCAGCCGCACCACAGCGCGCGTCGCTTCTTCTACGCCGACCCTGAAGCAGGGCTCGCGCGGGGCCGCCGTCACCCAGCTGCAGCAGAAGCTGAAGGCGAAGGGCTTCAACGTCTCCGCCGACGGTGATTTCGGGCCGAAGACGAAGGCCGCCGTCATCTCGTTCCAGCGCGCGAACGGCCTCGGCGCCGATGGCATCGTCGGGCCGAAGACGTGGGCGAAGTTGAACGCGGCGGCGCCCAAGCCGACGGCGCCTTCGAGTGGTTCACCGACGCTCAAGCAGGGCGCGCGCGGTGCGGCGGTGACCGACCTTCAGCAGCGCCTCCGTGCGCACGGCCAGAGCGTGTCGGTCGACGGCGTGTTCGGCCCCGGCACTGCGGCCGGTGTTCGTGCGTTTCAGCGCGCGAAGGGCCTCGGCGTCGACGGTGTGGTCGGCCCGCGTACGTGGGCTGCGCTTCGTGCGGCGCCGACGGGCGCGCCGCCTCCGGCTGCAGGCACGCAGCGAGTCACCGGCTACGTGAATGGCCGCGCGACGACCATCACGGTCGCGAGCGTCGGCAACGGCAAGCTGATGCGCAGCGACGCCGCGGCGCGCTTCAACGCGATGAAGGCAGCGGCATCGCGCGCGGGCATCAACCTCTCGGTGAACTCCGGGTTCCGCACGATGGCGCAGCAGCGCTACCTGTACGACCTCTACATCTCGGGTCGCGGCAACCTCGCGGCGCGCCCCGGCTACTCGAATCATCAGGGCGGGTTGTCCGCAGACATCAACACGCCCGGCGGCTACAGCGGCGCGACGTACCGCTGGCTCAAGAACAACGCGCGCAGCTACGGCTTCGTGAACGACGTCGGCGGCGAGCCCTGGCACTGGACGTTCAAGGGGTAGTTTTCAGAGCACGGTACCGAGGGCAGTCACGGCCGCGCGCACCTTCTCTGCGAACGCGTCGTCGCTGGCGTGCACTTCTTCGATGCCGTGCTGCGCCGAGCCACTCACGGAAATCGAGCCGCACTTCGCCGACCAGTCGGCTCGTTGCTCTGACAGCGCAGTGAGGCCGAGCGACGGCACGAGGGCCTGAAGAAACGCGGCGTGTGAGCCCGGAAAACGCACGAAGACGGATCTTCGTGACGCCCGCCAATCGCCGTCGAAGCCCGGAGGTGCCAGCGCCAGGTTGACGACGGTGACGTAGGACAAAGAGCCCGTCACCGAGCCGATGAAGAGGGCGTCGTCCGTCGTCTGTGCTTTGGCGATGTAGAGCAGCGGGCCGCGCTCGAACCAGTGGCCTCGCTGGGTCACCGTCAGTTGTTGTGAGCGATTCGGTGCGCCCAGTCGCTCGAGCAACGCGGCGAAATCGAAGGGTGCCTTCGCGCCGCCCAGGCTGAACCCGCGCGAAATTCCGACGTTCGAGAGACGACCCGACCAGACGCGCCGGTCACTCGTCCGATAGCGGAGAAAGAGCTGCGGCGGCACCGAGGCTCGCCCCGCGAAGCCCGTCGCGAGCAGGTCGACACAGCGCCACTGCGCCCGAGCGTCAGATGGAATGTCGTCGGAGAGTTCGTCGCTCTCTCTCCGGACTTCTCCGAACGTGAGCGCGTCATCGACCACGCGGCCGACGAGCGCTTCGATGGGACGAGCTCGAAACCGGCTCCAGAACGTCATGCGGCGCATCTATCAACTCGCGCGCTCATGGCGTCGAGTCGATGCAGCCCACACACATGCCGTTGCTGCACAGGCCGGTGACGCACTCGAACGGTGCGGCGCACGCCTCACCCGGAGGCCGCGCCTTCGCGCACACGCCGCCATCGCTCGTGAAGTCAGCCGTGCAGTACAGGCTCCCCGACAGGCCGCACTCGCCGCCCGTCACCGTGCAGGGCTGACCTTCGTCGCGGTAGTGCTCGCACGTGTTCTCTGAATTGCAGAAGAACTCGAGCGTGCACTCGTCGGTCTCGGGGGTGCACGCGGCACCGCCACCGCCGCGCGACAAACACGTGCCTGCATCTCCGCACCGCAGGTCGTTCATGCAGAACGTCGTCTCGTTGCACGCCGTGTTCACGTTCGCGAGGCTGCCGCAGCGCCCGGCCTGGCACTTCAAGACCCCGAGGCACTGGCCGTAGCCGCCGCACGCTTCCCCGACGGCGTGCTTCGCCTCGCACAACGTCGTCGTCAGGTTGCAGAACGCAGACTCCACGCACTCGCGGTCGGCCGCGCACGACGCACCGACGGCTGCGTACGCGACGCACTTTCCTTCGTACACGTACGCGCCCTGCACGCAGCTCTGCCCGGGAGTCGGCGTCGCGCCGATGGCCGCCGACGCCTTGCATCGCCCGGGGCACGTCATCGACGAATCGCAGTACAGGTTCGCGCCGCACTCGCGATCGCTGCCGAAGCACAGCGCGTCGGCCACGCCCAGGCCAGTCAGCACGCCGGGGCACTCGGTGAACGTCAGCGCTCCGCATGCAATCGCATCGAGCCCCGCGAGGCACGTCGCCGCCGCGGCACCATCGAAGCGCACGCGACCATCAGCGATGCCCGGAGGCGTCACGCCGCAGTCGAACTCCGTGAGGCTCGACTCGCACACCATGGCCGACGCGAAGAGGCCGCAGCGCTGCAACGTGCGGCAGTACTCACGGCGGTGTGACGAGCAGTAGCGCTCCCATTCAGAGCCCGCGTCGCCCGTCGTGCCGCCACCGGTACCGGAGTCGATGCTCGTTCCGCCGCCACCGCCGCTCGAAGCGTCGCCGCTGCATTCACCACCGTCACACGCGCCCGGCGCAGGGCACGCCGAGAGCACCGCCAGACACACCACGAAGAGCACGACGCGCATGGCGCCAGAGCTTAGTGAAGCTTGCTGACGAGCATCGTCGCCACTGCGACGCCTGCAACCAGCCCGAGACACATGAAGAGCACGGTGAACCACAGGCACGCGATGACGGCGCGGACGGTGGTGCCCTGCTGCAGCTCACGCACGCCCCAGATCTGCAGCACGAATGTGTAGAAGGCCGCGAAGCTGCCCACGACGGGAATGACGAGCGCGAGGTTCGGCGCCTGCGCATACCCGAGCGCGCGCGCAGTGACGCTGATGGGGTGGTTGCGCATGCCCGCAATCAAGCAGCCCACGTGCACCAGGCCCACGTTCACGAAGTAGCCGAGCGGGAAGATGATGACGGTGTACGCGGTGATGGCGAACGTCGCCTGCACCGGGTGGTTGCCGAGCCACACGAAGAGCTCGAGCACCTGCGTCATGGGGCCGGAGTTGCCCAACTGCCGCCCGATGTCTTCGAACTGCTTGGCCTGCAGCCAGAAGTTGAGCGCCTGGTACGGCGCGCTGCCGATGGCCGCGACGACGGAGACCAACCACGCGAACCAGAACGGGTCGGCTGCGCTGCCCGCACGGTCCACCGTCGCCCAGAAGCGCCGCGGCTCGAACGTCGTCTCTTTCACCTGCAGCCAGAACGCCTTCACCAGCCCGAGCTCGTCACGGCGCTCCCACGGCACCTTGCCGCGCACCGCGTTGCTCGAGAGCGCCTTGCACGTGGGGCACTCGGTGCGGCCGTCGGGGTTGCAGGTGACGCACGTGAAGTTGCCGCAGCGCGGGCACGTGCTGCCTGCGTAGTGGCCTGGGTGAAGCACACAGCTCGGTGAAGTCATGAACTCCTCGGGAGTGAGAGGCGGAAGGTGGTCGAGCCCGGTCGCGACTCGAGCGTGAGCGTGCCCCGATGCGCTTCGCTGAGCTTCTTCGCCAGCGGCAGACCCAGGCCGGTGCCTTTCTCTTTCGTGGTGAAGAATGGCTCGAAGATGCGCGCCTGCAGCTCGGCCGCGATGCCCGGGCCCTCGTCGTGCACCTGCAGCTCGTAGCGCTCCCCGTCGAGCCGGCCCGACAACGAAACGGTCTGCCCGCTGGCGCTGATCTGCACGGCGTTCTTCACGAGGTTCACCAGCGCGCTCGTCATCAAGCTCGCGTCGACGTCGACGTCGCCGTCTTCAGCGGTCAGCGCCAACTTCACGCCGCGCGCTTCTGCTTCACCCGCGAGGTGTTGCTGCGCTGCCTCCAACAACGAGCGCGCTGGCAACGTTGCCAGCTGCACGCGCTGCTCCCTGGCGAACGCGAGGAAGTCTTCGACGATTCGCTTGAGGTACTGCAGCTCGCGGCGAATCTTCGTGAGGTGCTCGCGCGCTTCGCCGACGTCGGGCTTCACGCCGCCGAGCTCTTCGTCGAGCAGCCCCGCGAAGAGCTCCATGCCGCCCAGCGGGTTCTTCACCTCGTGCGCCACGCCGCCGAGCATCAACGTGAGCTGCCGGTCGCGGCTCTCGATGGCCTGCCGCATGGCCTCGAGCTCGCGCGAGAGAATGCCGATTTCCAGCGTGGGCTCGAGCGGCACCGGCGTCGTCAAGTCACCACGGCCGATGCGCAGCGCCGCGCGCACCAGCTGCTCCAACGGCGTCGCCAGCCCACGGCCCACCAACACCGCCGCCACGGCCAGCAGCAACACCGTGAGCAGCGAGAGCAACACGAAGGCGTTTCGAAGTTGTCGCAGCGGGCCGAAGAACGCCGCACTGCCTTCGACGGCCACGAGGCCTACCGGCTTTCCTTCAGCGAGCAGCGGCGCGTAGCCCGTCTTGTAGAGCTGCCCGTCGTTGCCTTCGAACAACACCTGGCTCGACGACAACGCGCCGTTCAGCGCACGCTGCACCTCGGCCGAGTCGCGCAGCAGCTCCGTGGCTTCGGCCATCGGCTCCAGCGTGCCGCCCACGTCGAGGCGCGCGCGCCGCTGCGCGTCGACCACGAAGATGCGGCGAACCTGCGTGCGCTCCTTCACGTCGACCAGCTGCGTGTTCAAGCTGCGCCACGTGCGGCTGCCTTCGCCGCTGGCGTCACCGGCCTCTACCGACAACACGCGCTCGGCTTTCAATTGCGAGGCGACCGACGCGGCGACGGCCGACAGCGAGCGCCCGAGCTCTTCTTCGAGCACGTTGCGACTCGCGCGAAACAGCAGGTAACCGCCGACTGACAACACGAGCAGCGCGGGCAGCAAAAAGGCCAGCAGCAGCCGAGCGCGAAGCCCCATGCGCGCGTCGTATCAGCTTCGTGCGGCGACGCGCTGCGCGCAGATTTCAGAGATGAGCACCATCGACTCGTCGTCGAAGTTGGTGAACTCGATGCCCATGCCGGCGGGCCGCGCTGCATCGCCCGGCGGGTTGACGCGCACCACGCGCCCCATGCCTTCGATGAGCCGACTGCCGTCGCGCAGCGTGAACTGCAGGTAGATGACGGCGCCCTGCTCACGCGGAGAATCGGTGCGAATGAAGATGCCGCCGGGCGAGATGTTGACCGAGTACTCCGCGAGGAACTCGTCGAAGGTGTCGAAGCGGAACTGCACCAGCACGTTCAGCGGCGTTCTCGGGTGTCGCCGTTTCTCTGCGCCGGGCCCGTCAGATTCACTCATGGATGGTTTGAGGATAGCGGTCGCTCCAGCGGCGCCCCACGAAATCGTCCGTTCACCCGTCGATGGTGGCGGAGGCGTTACACTGGGTGCCCATGGCGGGCAGCGCAGACTTGCTCCGGTCGGTTCGTGCAGGCGGTGGCGCCGCGGCGGCGGCGGCGCGTGAGCTGGTGCGGCGTGCGCAGACCGGCGCGTTGGCGCCCGCCGAGCTGCGCGAGGTGCAGAAGGCCGCCAATTCACCTGAGCTGCGCGACGTCTTTCGTGGCGTGGCGAAAGAAGCCGGCGCGCTCACCGGCGGTGGCGAGCTCGTCTTTCGTGACGTCGAGTCGCTGCAGCCCGACACCGCACGGCTCACCGACGCCCGCGCGTTGCCCGAGCGTTTCATGTCCGACCTGACGCTGGTGCGCGCGGCGTTGCTGGAGCACCCGGGCATGGCGGGCCAGCAACAGGCCGAGCGGCTCTTCACGTTCTTCGAGACGTACGCGGCGCGCTTCAACGAGCTGGCCAACGGCATGGCGAACGACGCGCGTCCGTTGACTGAAGCCGAGTGGGGCAAGGCGTTGCTGCAGTTCGAGAAGGTGCTGACGCGCGCGAAGTTCGGCGAGCTGACGACGGGCGACGGGCGCACCGGGCTCGAGGCCGCATTGCAGATGCTCGAGGCGCGCACCCGCGAAGTTCATGTTCAGGCGCGGCCCGCGGCGGTCGACGCCCCCACGTGGAAAGACAACGCCGAGCGAACGCTGCGCACTGAAGTCGACCGTGAACGTCGCGCGGTGGCGTTCGACTCGTCGCACGCGCCGGTGACGCCTCAGCTGCGCACGACAGGCTCGCGCGTCGACGAGGCCGAGAAGAAAGCCGGCGCCCGTCGCCAGCGCGGGAAAGACGGCGTGCTGGGCGGTCGCATGGTGTGGAACGTGCTGCATTTATTGCGCGGGGAAGACCTCGACGACGTGGCGCGCAAAGACGCGATGACTCAGCTCGCCGTGGCGGCGGGGTTGATTCTCTGTCTGGGCGGCATCCTCGTGGGAATTCTGGTGTGGATGTAGGGACACCTCGAGCAGGCGGGATGAATTCGGGGCCCTCCGGGCGTTACACTCGTCACCGTGCGACGCGCGACCGTCACCCTGAATCGCAATGACTGTGTGGTGGTGCGCGTGGGCGTCGACCGCTCGGGCCTCGTGTTGTGGGCCGGGGTGCTCGCCGCGTTCGTCTCGTTGTTCGCGTTGGTGGAGTTCGGCTCGGGCCTCGCGCTGTTGCTGTGCGCGGCCAGCGTCGCGGTGGTGCCGGCGCTCATCGTGAAGCTCACGCGCCTGGGCCGTCGCCACGAGCGCACGTTGGTACGCACGCACGGCCGGCTGTTGCTCGACGGAGAGCCGCTCGAGTTGGCGCGCGTCGAGCTGCGGGTCTTGAAGTGGCCGTTCACCAGCATGCCGACGGGCTACGCGCTCTCGTTGTGGGTGATGACCGCGTCGGGCCCGGAAGACGTGCCCATCGGTCAGTTCAAGACGATGCTCGACGCCACGTCGTTGTCGGGCACGTTGGAAGAGTTCGTCGGTCGCCCCAGCACGCGCACCACCGTCACCTTCCGCTGAAGCAACCAAGTCGTTGCGTTGGTTGGCGAGCGCGCTCACACTCGCGCGCTCATGGCTCGAGATGAAGCGGTACGAGATCTGGTCGAGCGGCTGGAGCTCCCTTTCAACCAGTTCGGCGTCGACCCCTACGGCATCTCGAAGAAGCACCTCGCGGTGGCCTTCGGAATGCTCGGCTTCATGTACCGCCGCTACTTCCGCGTGAAGGCGGTGGGCATCGAGCACGTGCCGCCGCGCGGCCGCGCGATGTTGGTGGGCAACCACTCGGGCGGCTACGCCATCGACGGCGCCATGGTGCTGACCTCGATGCTGCTCGAGATGAACCCGCCGCGCCTGGCGCAGGGCATGGTCGAGAAGTTCATGAATCAGCTGCCGGTCTCCAGCCTGTGGAGCTCGCGCTGCGGGCAGCTCACCGGCCTGCCGGAGCACGCCGAGCGCCTGCTGCACGACGACCGCCTGTTGATGGTCTTCCCCGAGGGAGCCAGAGGCACCGCGAAGCTCTTCAAGGAGCGCTATTCACTGGTCGACTTCGGCACCGGCTTCGTGCGCCTCGCGCTCAAGACGAAGACGCCCATCGTGCCGCTGGGCTTCGTGGGCGGTGGCGACGCCGTGCCCACCATTCACAACTCGCGCACGCTGGGAAAGCTCGCGGGCGTGCCGTACGTGCCGGTGACTCCGTATTTCCTGGCCGCGCCGCTGCCCGCGAAGCTGGTGGTGCACTACGGCGCGCCGATGCACTTCGAGGGCACCGGAGACGAAGAAGACTCGGTGGTGAAGGGCTACGTCGAGCAGGTGAAGGCGCGCATCGCCCAGCTCATCGAGGCTGCGCGCGCCGACCGCCGCGGAGAGCAGGGGCGCACATGAAGGTGCTCATCGTCGGCGTGGGTGGTGCCATCGCGCGGCAGGTCGCGTTGCTGCTGCGTGAAGCGAAGCACACCGTCATCGGCATGGACCGGCGCCCGTGGTTCGAGGCGCCCAAAGACATCGCGGTGCACGAGGTCGACATTCGCAAGCGCGCGGCTGAAGACGTGTTTCGCCTCGAGAAGCCCGACTGCGTGGTGCACATGGCCACCGTCAACGCGCTGTCGGCCGGCGGTGAAGAGCGCGCGCGCATCAACCTCGGCGGTACGCAGGCGGTCTTCGCGCACTCGACGAACCACGGCGTGAAGCACGTCGTCGTCGTGGGCCGGCACACGTACTACGGCGCGTCGGCCGACTCGGCGCTGTACCACACTGAAAATGAGCCTCCGCAGGGCATCGGCAGCTTCCCGGAGCTCGCTGACCTCGTGGCCGCAGACCTCTACGCGTCGAACATGTTGTGGCGCGACCCGAAGCTGACGACCACCGTGCTGCGCATGGTCTACACGCTGGGGCCGTCGCGCTCGGGCACGCTGTCGAGCTTCTTGCGCGGGCGTCGCGTGCCCATGGTCTTCGGCTACGACCCGCTCTTTCAGTACCTCGACGAGAGCGACGCGGCGCGGGCCATCGCCTTGACGGTCGAGCAGCGGCCGCGGGGCGTGTTCAACGTCGCCGGGCCTCCGCCGGTGCCGCTGGGCACCATCGCGCGCGAAACCGGGCGCACCGTGGTGCCGGTGCCTGAAGTCGTGCTGCAGCAGCTGCTGGGGCGCTTCGGGTTGCCCAACCTGCCGAAGGGCGCGCTCGAGCACATCAAGTACCCCATCGTGGTCGACGGCTCAGCCTTCCGTGAGGCGACGGGCTTCGAGCACCACATGAGTGAAGTCGACACGCTCAAGCGGTACCGGCGAATCAGCCCTGTATGACGAGGCGGTCGTCGGCTAGACGCGCGCCTCTTCAAGTCGGGGGAAGAACCGGGACTTCAAGTTGAGCCAGTACGATGCGTTGGCAGAGCTGAGTGAGCAGACGGCCGAATCGCCCCTGCGAAAATTCTACGAAGAGCACACGTTGTTCGACGCCCTGGGCGAGGTCGACTCGCTCTCGGTGTTGGACCTGGCGTGTGGCACCGGCATCTACACGCGCAAGCTCAAGGAGCGTGGAGCGCGGCGGGTGGTGGGCATCGACAACTCCGAGGGCATGATCGCCTACGCGCGGTACGTCGAAGAGAAAGACGCGCTCGACGTCGAGTACTTCGTTCGCGACGTGAGCAGCCTGGGCGACGTTGGCCAGTTCGACCGCGTGATGGCGGCGTACCTGCTGCACTACGCGCCGACACGCGAGGCGCTGTTTTCGATGTGCGGGAACATTGGCCGGGCGCTGCGGCCCGGTGGGCGCTTCGTCACCGTGTGCGTGAGCCCCGACATCAACCTGAGCGACCCGGGCTACTACCTGAACTACGGCTTTCAGCTCTCGGGTGGCGGCGCCGACGGTGACCTGCTCACGTTGGAAATCGTGCTGCCGGGCATGGAGACCAAGCTCTTCGCCCACCGGTGGACGCGCCAGACCTACGAAGAGGCGCTGCGCGCGGCGGGCTTCACCGACATTCACTGGCACGCGCCGCAGTGCCACCCGATGGGCTTGGAGATCTTCGGCGAAGAGTTCTGGTCGGACTACCTGCGCACGCCGCACGCCTCGGTGCTGTCGGCGCGCGTGGCGTGAGGCTCAGCGCTTCTTCGGCGTCTCGGGCTCCACGCTGGGCCCGCGAATGATTTTGATGATGCGGTCGCGCTTCTTCTGAACGACGTCGACGCGGTCGCCTTTGAGCAGCGTCTGCCAGTTCGTGAAGGCGTCCTGCAGGTTGCGGTCTTCTTCGAGGTCTTCGTCGTTGCGCAGCGTCAGCTTCACGCGGCCCAGGCGCGTGGCCAGCGTGAGCGCCTCGGCCTCTTCAGCGGTCAGCAGCAGGGTGACGTCGCCGTACTCACGGTCGCGCGGGTCGACGGTCGCTTCGGGCAGCGTGCCGGTGAGCTTTCCGGTGGCCAGCACGCGAACCTTCTGGAGCAGCGTGACGGCGCGGCGCGTCTCCACGCCTTTCTCGGCAATCGGGAAGCTCACGACCACGTCGACGAGGTCGGCGGCCTTGACGAAGCGACCCACCGCGCTCGTGGCCGTGGTGCCGATGGTGTACGCGCGGCCCTTCTTGCTCACGCGGCGGCTGAGGCGGTCGTTCATCACCCGCATCGAAACGAGCTGCGAGTAGAACAGCGGGTCGCCCATCTGCACCGCGACGGCGAGGCGCTGGTCGAGAATCATGTTCATCGCGTCGCCCTTCACCACGCCGCTGCCCTGGTACGGCTCGGGCACGGCGCGCAGCGCGACGTTCTCCAGCGTGATGACGTCGCCTACCGCCATGTCTTCGGCGGCGACCACCACCTGCGTCAGCGTCCAGCTCGCGCGGGCCTGACGCTCTACGGCGAACATCGACAACGAATAGATGACGAGGCCCACCGCCATGCACACGCCGGCGATGAAGAGCGGCTGCGTGCCCTTGAACGTCAGCCCGTCGAGCCAGCCCTTCGGAGGAGGCGGCTCCACTGCGGCGCCAGCGGGGATCGGCAACATCCGCGTCTCGACCGCGGCTGACAACGGCAGGTCGATGGTGGGGCGACCGAGCATCATCTGCTCGGCCTGGTGTTGCAGCGCGAGCGCCGGCACTTTTGCGATGGTCGGGCCGACGTCTTCGTCGAGCGCGGGCGCGGCGTCTTTGGTGACCTCCAGCTTCGAGGGCATCTTCAGGCTCTTGCTGCTCTCGGAGCCCGGCACCTGACCCTGACGGCCGCTGCGGCTGGTCTCGGGGGCGACCTTCTTCCCGCTGCCGCTCTTGCCGCTCCGCTCGCCGCCTTCACCGGGCTGCGGCACGGGGCGGGCGGGCAGCGGCGCCAGCTTCGCGCTCTTGCTCGAGGCCGCCTCGTTCCACGGCACCATCGGCATCTGGCCCTTCGCTTCGACGGGGAGGTCCGTGGCGGCGATGGTGCGCACTTGCGGCTCGAAGGGGTTGGCGCCCACCGGAGGCACCGGCGGCTTCGTCGTCGCCACGCCGGGCTCGGTGCCCACTTCAGTGCCCACCGACGTCTCGTCTTCGAGGCTGAAGGGCTTGATGGCGCTGCTCAGCGCCCCGCCGATGCGCGGCAGCTCCTGAAACGTGCCGGCGTTGGCGGCGGCCTCAGCGGCGAGCGGCGCGGCCGTCGGGTCGAAGCGCAGCACGGGCAACTGCATCTCGAGCTGCGCGAGCAGCGCTGGCGGCGTGCCGACGAGCTCCCACAGGTAGTCGTCGCCCGAGAAGCTGCTCGGCTGGCCAAACACGCGCGCGGCAGCGTCGGCGGCGCGCTCGAGGTCTGCGCGCACTTCGCCGCTCGTGGTGCTCGAAAACTCCACCAGCTCCGGGCCGGGAATGCCTTCGACTACGCGCAGAAAAAAGCGCTCGCGCGTCGCGTCGGGCAGGGTGCGGAGGCGACTGAGCGCCTGTCGCGCTTCGAGCACGCTGGGGTCGGTTGACGACTGCTCTTCGATGCGCGCCCCGGCGATGTCGCGGGCCTGCTTGCGGGCCACGTTCATCACGTGCACCCCGAGCTGCGAGTCGGTCACCGCGCCGAGCGTGCCCAGCGCCGAGTCGAGAATGCGCGGCACCAGCCCGTCGACGAGGTGCTGTGGCGCGTGCGCGAGCGCGACGCCGTGCACGAAGGGCGTCAGGTATTCGCGCAGCCGTTCTCTGGCTGCTGCATCACCCGCGCGTGCGGGGCCGATGTCTTGGCGCCACTCCATAGAAGGCGCGTATTCTCGCACGGGCGCGCGCGCGTTGCAGCGGCTCGGAGAACGTCGTCACCGCCGCGCTTCACCGAAGTTCGTGCGCTGTCAAACCTCTGGGTGAATCACGCCGTGAAATGGACGGGCTGTGTGAATCGAACGACAACGCCATTCACGCATGGCCGACATCATCGACCTCTCGCTCATCGCTGAATCCCGAAAGCACCTCACCAAGCTGCTCGATGCTCGAGGCATCAACTACTTCTTGAGACAAGACGCGCGCCGCCCGTTTCAGCTCGAGCCGACGCGCGTCGACCTCGTAGTGCGTGCCGCCGCGAAGGCGCGCAAAGCGGCCACCGGGCGCGTGCACGAAGGCGCGTTTGAACGGGCGCGCAGTGAAGTGCGCCGCGAGCTGATCCGCCGCGTCGTGGCGGAGATGCTGCAGACCGGCTTCTGATTCAGTCGGTCGCGCAGTCGACGAGCGTGAGCGGCAGCGCGCGCTCCAGCTCCGAGGGCGCGAGCGTGCACAGCAGGCCGCGCTTGCCCGCGTTGATGAAGAGCGTGGGCAGCGTGGTGATGCTTCGTTCACAACACACGCGCAGCGTCTTCTTCGTACCGAACGGCGACGTGCCGCCGACGAGGTAGCCGGTGTGGCGCTGCGCGACCTCGGGTTTGCACGGGCCCACCGACTTCACGCCCAGCTGTCGCGCGAGCGCTTTGGCCGAGACCTGTTTGTCTCCGTGCATGAGCACCAGCAGCGGCGCTTTCGTCTCGTCTTCGAAGACCAGGGTCTTGATGACCTGATGCTCGTCGACGCCCAGTTTCTGCGACGACACCCGCGTGCCGCCGCGCTCTTCGTAGTCGTACGCGTGCAGCGTGAAGGCCACGTGTGCGAGCGTGAGAAAGCGCGTGGCCGGGGTCTCGGTGCTCACTACTTGGTGACGGTGCGCGTGAACTTCTGCACGCCGAGCTGGTCGTAGAAGCTCGCGGTGAAGTTGCGCCCGTCGATGACGATGTAGACGAAGCCCAGCGCGTCAGACTGGTAGTACGCCGGGTCGCTGCGCTCGAGCGCGGTGGTCGACGCCGCGCCGCCCGAGAGAATCAGCCCGGTGTTCAACGTCGAGCCGGCGCGCGTACACGTCGCCTGCAGCCACTGAATGTTGTGGTCGTGACCGGTGATGTAGAAGTCGGCGCGACCGCACACGCGCTCTTCGACGAACTTCTTCACGCCGGCGCCGTTGGCGATGGGCACGAACGAGAGGTCGTCGTAGCTGCCCGCGTTGCCGTGTGGCCCGTTCGACTTGTACGGGTGGTGCGCGAAGACGATTTTCCACAGCGCGGTCGACTGCGGCAGCCACTGGTCGAAGGCGGCGCGGACGTCGTTGTCGACGCTGAACATGGAGCGGTTGGTGTCTCCGGCGAAGAACTCCACGTCGCCCAGACGCCACTTGTAGTGGTGCGCCGGCATGCGCCACTTGGGGTTCACGTTCGAGTACGCGACCTGGTGCGCCCCCTTCGGCAGGTCGGTGCCTGCGCCGTCGCCGCCGTAGTCGTGGTTCCCGAGCACCGCGTAGAACGGCGCGTTGACCGTCGCGTACGGCTGAACGAAGGCGGTCTGCCACTGCGAGTCGGTCGTCGACGAAACGCCCGACGGGTAGAAGTTGTCGCCGAGCATCACCACGAAGTCGCAGCCGTTGGTGGCGCAGAAGGTGCCGATGGCCTGACCGACCGTGTTCTGGCCGGTGTTGCCTTTGCCCGTGTCGCCGATGGCGATGAAGCGCACGACGACTCCCGCGTCGACTGTCGCGCTGCCGCCGCCCGTCGCGCTGCCGCCGCCCGTCGCGTCGCCGCCGCCCGTCGCGTCGCCGCCGCCCGTCGCGCTGCCGCCGCCCGTCGCGTCGCCGCCGCCCGTCGCGCTGCCGCCGCCCGTCGCGCTGCCGCCGCCCGTCGCTGCGCCGCCGCCCGTCGCGTTGCCGCCGCCCGTCGCTGCGCCGCCGCCCGTTCCCGCGTCTTCTTCGCCGTCACCACCGCCGGTCACCGCTGCGCCACCGTCAGTTCCGGCGTCAGGCGTTTCGGGAACAACAGGCGGCTTGCCGCAGGACCAGACGAAGGCCGTGGCGACGGCGGCGAGGCAGAGCGTTCGAAGCATGCGTGTCACCTATCATTCCCATGTCGCCCGGAGGAGAGCCCACGCTTGAAATCGGGTATGCGCCGCGCCGTGACACCGCTGCGCGCCGCAGAGCGTCAGGTCGTTCGCGAGGTGACGCGCGCGTCGGAGGTGTTGCCCGGCCTGCAGGTTCTCGTCGCGCAGGAGCCGCTCGCGCCGTGGCAGGCGACCGAGCGCTGCAGCGGGCGCGTTGAGGGGCCCCCGTTCTGGGCGCACGCGTGGCCGGGTGGGTTGGCGCTGGCGAAGTGGGTGTTCGACGCGCCGCACCTCGTGCGTAGCAAGCGCGTGCTCGACTTCGCCTCGGGCTGCGGCGTGTCGGCCATCGCGGCGGCGCGCGCGGGCGCAGCGTCGGTCGAGGCCACGGAGGTCGACGTGTTCGCCTGCGCCTCCATCGACGAGAACGCGGCGCTCAACGGCGTGACGGTGACGGTGCGCAACGACGACGTCATCGGGCTCGACGCCGGGTGGGACGTGGTGCTCGTGGGCGACGTCTTCTACGAAGATGAGCTCTCGCGCCGGGTGGCGAGCTGGCTGCGAGCGCTCGCGGCGCGAGGGGCTGTGGTGCGCATCGGAGATCCCGGCCGCTCGTTTCTGCCCATGGCTTCGCTGCGCTGCGAGGCGACGTACCCGCTGACGCCCGTGCCCGCGTGGGACAGCGTCGTCGACCGGCCTGCGCGCGTGTGGAGCCCGCTGTGAGCGCCGAGCTCGAGGCGCTCTGTCAGGCGTGTGGCTTGTGCTGTGACGGCACGCTGTTCACGCGCGTGCCGCTGACCGTCGACGAGGTCGTGCCCGCAGTGAAGCTGAACGTCATCACCACGCCGACCAACGCACGCTACGTGCCGCAGCGTTGCGCCGCGCTGAACGGAACGGTCTGTCAGGTCTACGCCGAGCGGCCGCTCGCGTGTCGGCGCTACGAGTGTCTGCTCTTCGCCGCGCTGCGTGAGGGCGAGGCGTCGCTGGCGGAGGCGCTTGAAGTCGTACGTCGTGCGCAGTCATTGGCTGCGTCGAAAGACGCGTCGCTCGACGAGTACCTCAGGTTTCACTTCGGACGGCGGAGCTGAGCTGCTTCGAGGTCACTTGCATGATGCAAGTGTGTTGTTGCAAGCCCGCGCGGTTAGAGTCGCCACCGTGAAGCGCCGCATCGTCGTCATCGCCCTCGTCGTGCTCTTCGTGGCCATCGTGCTCGCGCTGGTCATTCAGCGCCCGCGTCGCCCGCGCCCAGAAGGGTTCGATGCGCCGTGGGCCTCGCTCCCTGAGACCATCGAGCGTGACTGGTCGACCGATGTGCTCAAGCGCGGCGTGATTCAGGACGTCTTCAGCGCGGTGAGTGAAGAGCTCCAGCACTGCAACATGGAGCTCTACCGGCTCGCCGACGGAGACGTGGTGAAGGCCGACCTGCTCTTCGAGCAGCAGGCCGCCGGCATGCAACTGATGTTCGTGCGCATGCCGGAGCGGCCCACGCTGCCGCCGTTGCTCTTGCCGTGCTTCGAGCAGGCCCTCGAGCGCTCCAGGCCGGTTCCCAACACCGGGCTGGCCGTGGGCACGCGGTGGCGGCTGGGCGTGCACATGCTGATCCACCCCGTGGCCGACCTGCCGCCGGAGCCGTGGTGGCATCGCTTCGTGCCGCAGTCCTGGCGTTCAGGTGGGGACTCCGTGATTCACGTGGGGTGAGGGCTTGCGTCTACGCGCGGGAGGTGAAAGGGCGCTCCTCCCATGAACCGTCTCCTCGTGCTGGCTGTGGTCGCGCTGTCCGCGTGCCGTTCTGCTGCTCCCGCCGCGTTGATCCGCATCGACGCCGAGATGCCCGGTGCGAACTGCGCCAACGGCGGCGTGGCGATTCAGACGGGCACCGACGAGAACAACAACTCGACGCTCGACGACGGCGAAGTCGTGGCGGCGCAGACGCGCTACGTGTGTGACGGCGCGAACGGCGCCGCCGGCATGCAAGGCCCCGCTGGCGAGACCGGTGACGCGGGCGTCGGTGGCCACAACGCGTTGACGCTGCTGACGGCGGAGCCTGCGGGCACCAACTGCGAGTTCGGCGGCACCAAAGTCGAAGCCGGCATCGACGTGAACGACGACGGCGCGCTGTCGTCGACTGAAATCACCAGCACGCGCTACATCTGCGATCGCTCGTCGCTCGACGCGATGTACTTCGGTGACCTCACCATCGTCTCCGACGACGACCTCGCGCTGCTCACCAACATCAAGGTCATCGTCGGAAACCTGCACTTTCAGCACGCGCCCGCCGGCGTGGTGAACCTGCCGACGCTCGAGAAGGTCACCGGACAGATCTCCGCAGGTGAGCGCGGCGGCGGTGAAGGCTCGATTGGTGTGCGCGCGCTGACGCCGGTGCGCGAGCTGCACTTCCCCGTGCTCAACAGCATCGGTGGTCTCCGTGCGGACAGCGTGCGGACGTTGACGACGCTCGACCTCCCCGAACTGGTGCGCGCCGGTGAGTTCCGTGTCTACGGCCTGCAGGCGCTGACGACGCTCACGCTGCCGAAGCTGGTCTCGGCCACCTCGTTCGTCGTCGGCAACATGGACGGCCTCGTCACGGTTCAGGCGCCGCTGCTCAGGTCGGTGGGGACGCTCGACGTCTACGACAACGAGGTGCTGACCACGCTCACGGCGCCGGCGCTCGAGTCGGTCACCGACTACTTCGGGTTTTCGTACAACGCCGCGTTCGTCGAGTGCGGCGTGTGGCGGCTCTTCAATCGCCTCGTCAACGCGCCCGAGCACAGCGACATCTACAACAACGAGACCACGACGACGTGCACCGCGGCCGACCTCTGCGCGCCGGTCACGCTCACCGGCCTCACGAACCTCTCGCAGTGCCGCAAGAGCATGTACTTCTCTGACGCGCTGGCGCTCTGCCAGACGCTGGGCACCGGTGCTTCGCTGGCCTGGTTCGAGTCGGCCATCGAATGGAGCACGTTCTCGACCGCGGTCATGAACGGCCAGCTCAGCACCGGGTGGATTGGCTATTCGGACGAGGTGCTCGAGGGCACCTTCGTCGCCGTCAGCGGCTTCACGACGTACTCGCCTGTTTCAGAGATGAACTTCTGGGACACCAGCGAGCCCAGCGGTGGTGAACACTTCGTCGAGGTCGTTGGCAACGGACGCGCCAACGATCTCCCGGACACCTACAACCGCCGCTTCTTCTGCCGTACCCCCTGATTTGAAAGGTCTCATGCAGCCCACTGACTTCGCTTCTCTCGGCCTCTCGGCCGCCACGCTGACGGCTCTTCAGCGCGCAAACTACGAACGGCCTTCGCCGATTCAGGCGCAGACCATTCCAGCAGCGCTCGCTGGCAAAGACGTCATCGGTTGCGCGGCGACCGGCACGGGAAAGACGGCGTCATTCATCCTCCCCATCGTCGAGCGGTTGCACGGCAAGAAGGGCCTGCTCGCGTTGGTGCTGGCGCCCACGCGCGAGCTCGCGCTGCAGATTCACGAGCACGCGGTTCGCTTCGGCGCGCCGCATGGCGTGAAGTCGGTCGTGGTCATCGGCGGCGTGGGCATGGGCGCGCAGAAAGACGGCCTCAAGTTCGCCAACCTCTGCATCGCCACGCCGGGCCGCCTCATCGACCACATCGGTGAAGGCAACGTGTCGATGGCGGGCATCGAAGTGCTGGTGCTCGACGAAGCCGACCGCATGCTCGACATGGGCTTCAAGCCGCAGCTCACGCGCATCCTCGCCAAGCTGCCCAGGCAGCGTCAGACGCTGCTCTTCAGCGCCACCATGGCCGGTGAGGTTGCGGAGTTCGCCAAGGTCCACTCCAAGAACCCGGTGCGCGTCGAAGTGGCCCGCAGCGGCACCACCGCCGAGCGCGCCACGCAGTGCGTGTACGAGGTCGGTCAGAACGAGAAGAACGCGCTGCTGCTCTCGCTGCTCTCGAAGGGCGACGAGACGACGCTCGTCTTCACGCGCACCAAGCGCCGCGCCGACAAGCTCACCAAGGTGTTGCAGCGCAGCGGCCACGCCGTCGAGCGCATCCACGCCGACCGCAGCCAGGGCCAGCGCAAGCACGCCCTCGACGGCTTCAAGTCTGGTCAGTACCGCGTGCTGGTGGCCACCGACATCGCGGCGCGCGGCATCGACGTCGCCGACATCGGCCACGTGGTGAACTACGACCTGCCGCACGTACCGGAAGACTACGTGCACCGCGTCGGTCGTACGGCGCGCGCGGCGGCCAGCGGTCACGCGTCGGCGTTCTGCGCACCCGATGAAGCGCCTCTGCTGCGCGACATCGAAAAGCTGCTGCGCGTGAAGGTGCCGCGTGAGCCGCTGCCGAAGACCGATGAGGTCTACATGAAGGCGCTCGCCGAAGAGCGCACGCGCCAGGCCGACCCCGGCCCGCGTCGCAGCGACCACGGCGTCTCGCAGCGCCCCGCAGGTCAGCAGCCCGGCCGTCACGCCCGTTCACATGCGCGCAACTCGCGCGTGTCGAGCGGCGGTGGCGGCGGCAACAGCAGCGGCGGTGGCGAGAAGAAGTCGACCGGTGCGGTGGTCTTCAGCGGTCGCCCGCGCGGTCGCTGAAAATTTCAAACCAGCAGTGGGCGTGACGATTGCAACTATGGAAGTTGCCCGCGCGCTCGCTGGTGTGAGCATTGCAGTCCATTGCGGCTCCAACGACATGAGTGAGACCGTCTCCGCTCCTTCAAAGGGGAAGGAGACGTCGCTTCGTGGCTCGTTCATTTTTCGGGTTGTTCGTGTTGCTGTGTTCGTGCGGACCGGACTCGCAGCTCGCTGTCAGTGACTCGTCTGTCGACACCGTCACCTCGACGCTGAGCTTCAGCGGGGCCGACGCGCAGTTCGCGGGCGGCTTTGCGCCGTCGAACGCGCCGTATGGTGGCTTCGGAGGCGCGGCCAACTGCACGGCGACGCGCACGCCCGTCATCTTCGTGCCCGGCAACGGAGACACCGCGAACAACTTCGATTTCCCGTCGAGCACCGGCGTGCCGTCGGCCTACGCGGCCTTCAAAGCCGCTGGCTACAAAGACTGCGAGCTGTTCGGCATCAACTGGCTCTCGGCGGCGCAGCGGCAGTCGCCCACGTCGAACTACCATTCGTTCGACAAGGCCGCGCGCGTGCGCGACTTCATCGTCGACGTGCTCGCGTACACGCAGGCCTCGAAGGTCGACATCATCGGCCACTCCATGGGCGTGACGGTCTCGCTGCACGCGCTCGAGCGCTTCTCGCTGCAGAGCAAGCTGCGTCGCTTCATCGCCATTTCTGGCGCGCTGCGCGGGCTCTCGGTGTGCACGCAGGTCGGCTACGCGAACCCGTACTTCCCGACGTGCGGCAGCCAGAACTACTTCAACTCCGACATCTTCGGGTTCTACCCGTCGATGAACTCGCGCATGCAGAACAACGGCTTTCGCGACACGCCGTCACGCTTCACGTCGTCGACCTTCTATTCACTGCGCGCCGACGTGCACGACGGCTTCAGCTGCCCCACCAACGCGTTCACCTCGAGCTGCGGAGAGACGGGCTCGTTCGACGCGCGCAGCAACGTCAGCGCGCAGCTCGACGTGGGCCACGGGGCGACGTCATTGCAGGTCGACTTCGACTGGACCGACTACAGCCCGTACATCGCCGGCGCTGGAGACACGGACGGCGTCGGCCACTTCCGCGCGAAGAACAACACCGGCGCGCTGCAGGTGATGATGCTCACCACCAGCTGCACCGGCACGGCGTGCTGCACCGGTTACGGCGCGACCTGCGGGCTCTGACGCCTGCGCCCCAGCCACCACGAAATCAGCGCGCTGACGAAGAGCACCAGCGGCACCAGGCCCGTCAGAGAGATGATGACGGTGCCCAACGGGCCCCAGTAGTGCCCTTCGTGCAGCGTGCGCATCGTGCTCACGAACGTCGTCGGAGGCGCGCTCTTCGGCGTGATTTCGAACGTCTCGGAGTCGACGTTGAACTGGCCGTCGCGCACCAGCGTGATGGCGACCTTCGCTCCGTCAGGCGCGAAGCGCACCTGCTCGAACGCGCTCCCTTCGAGGGCTTTGGTCAACGCCGCGAAGTCGACGCGCGCTGAGGTCGGCGGTGGGCGGCCCAGCTTGCCTCCGAACCAGTCGGGCTTGGCCAGCACGATGCCGCTGGCGGTCGAGACGAGCAGGCCGACGACCGTCCACACAGCGGTCAGCTCGTGCAGCGCCAACATGCGCGCGCGCAGCGACGGCGTCTTGAGCCCGCGCAGCGTGACGGCCTGCTTCGGCCCGCGCCCTCCGCGCCACCAGATGACGAGCCCCAGCACGCTCAGCACGAGCGCCAACATTCCCGAGACCGCGACGATGGGGCGGCCGACTTTGCCGCTCAGAAAGAGCTCGTGATGGAAGATGAACGAGAAGCCCTTCACGCTCTGCTCGTACGGCACCACCTTGGTGACTTCGCCCGTGCCTGAGTCGACGTGCACGTAGACGCGCTCACGCTTTCCTCCCTGCGGCGCGGCGTCGATGATCATTCGCCAGTCGCGGCCCGAGCCTGCCGCCGGCGCCTTCACCCAACCCGGGTCTTGTGTCGCGCCGGTCTTCACGCGCGCGGCCTCCATCACCTGCGCGAGCGTGACCGCGCCGGTGCCCTCGGTTCGGTGGCCGAACGCGCGCTCCCACGGCTCGCCCAGCGCCATCAGCACGCCCGTGAGCCCCAGCAGCAGCAGGTGAATGCCGACGATCAACCCGAGCCAGCGGTGCACCACGACGAACGTACGGCGAAGCATGCGGCTCAAATGGTCGGTCGGAAGTTGCAAGTCAAAGTCAAAATTCACCCTACCCCGCTCAAATGGGTCAGCACGCTATGTCGCCTGCGGTGACCAGTTGGAGTCTCGGCGCGTGCTTCGCGTGCCCCCGGTGCCTGCTGCGCAGCGGGTGGAGGAAGTGCCCTCGTTGCAGCGGCGTGACGGTGGATCTCCGCGTCGAGTCGCTGCAGTTGTCATGGAGCGCGTGGCGGGGCTTCGCAGCAGGTTGGGCTCTGTATTCGTTTCGCGCGGTGCGCGCGCTCAAGGTGCTTCGGTGGGGGGCAGGGCTCGTCACGTTGGGTGCATGTCTGGCGCCGGTGTTCGGGCCGTGGCTCCGCAATGGCCACCCGCCGGAGTTGATGGAGGCGGGCATCGGGCTCCTCGTGGGCCTCGTGTTCGCGTGGCCCATTTTCGAGTTCATGTCGCTGTACCTGCTGCTCGTCGCGCACGTGCTGCGTGGGCTCTCGTGGGCCACCGCGCTCGCTGCTGAGCTCTCGCCGGTCGGCACGCTGAAGTTCTCGGTGTTGGCGAAGTTCACGCGCGCGCTGTCGCGGCCGTTGTTGCCGCAGCTCGAGGTGTGGCCGACCAACGCGCTCGACGGGCCGTCACGACGAGGCGTGCTGACGGCGCCGTTGCGGCTCGACTTCGTGCGCGATGGTTGGGGCTTCATGGAGCGCCACGACGTGCACGCGACGACGGCGATGCGCGTGAAGTGGGAATCAGGTGAAGCGGCTGACCTCGCGCTCACGCATGGTGGCGTCGACTTCGCGCGAGCGACGAGCGCGCGTGCTGACGGCTCGACGTTGCCGTCGTGGTTGGAGGCACCAGGCCGTGCTGGCGTTCGCTTCAAACGAGAGTTTCCCGCCGGCACGCTCGTGGTGGTGACGCTCGACGACGCGCGTGTGCACGTCTCGTTGGGCGCGAGCTGAGCTACTGACGGCACTCCGTCGTGCCGGCGCTGGTGACCAGCTCGACCTCGCCGCCGTGCACCGGCAAGCGGCCCGCTTCGAGTGACGGCAACGCACAGTCGGCCGACGCGCGACCGGCGAGTCGCTCGAACTGCTCTCCGGGGCACAACACGCCAGTCATCACCGCGACCACGACGCCACTGTCGACCTGGGCGGCGCACGAAAGCGAGAGCACCGCGCTGCTGCCGCTGTTCATCGTGCCGACGAGGCCGACGCCGCCATCACTGCTGCACGAGACTTCATGCGCAGCGCGCGAGAATGGAACGCACGGCGGCGCACAGCCGACGAGCAGCAACGCGCCGAGCATCAGGGGGCGCATGAACCCACGCCGCCATCGTCAGGGATGATGAGCGTCGCGCCCGGCAGCAACGCATACGTGCCTGCGTCGAGTGGAGGCAGCGTGCAGTCGGCCCGGTAGGTGTTGATGGTCGGCTTGTTGCCGTGGTCGCCGCCACAGAGCGCGCCAGAGACCTGCAGCGACACGGTCGTGTCGGCGACGCTCGCAGCGCAGGAGGGTGAGCTGCCGACTCCCGACGTCGTGACGACGCGGTTCCCCGCACCGTCGAAGCGCAGCGACGTGCAGTCGATGTGTTCAGGCTCGTCGGTGCTCGACTTGCATGTGCTCCCGCACGCCGACGCCAGCATCACACTCAGCACGAGCACCACGGTCACTCCACGCACGTCGTACCTCCGTCTTCAAAGACATCGAGCGCGCCGAGCCCCGAGGGCGTGAACGCAGGGAAGACATAGCGCCCCGGCGGCAGCGGAGGTGGCTCACACACGAGGTGCGTCGGGCCTTGCGACGCGCCGACGGGGCAGGCGCGAACGCCCACCTCGAACGCGAGCGCGCCGCCTTCGACGTAGACGTCACACGAATCGACGAAGACCTCTCCGCCCGCCGAGAAGGGCGCATAGACGAAGCGAGGCGAACCTGACGCGCCTCCACACGTCACCTGGCTGGCGTCGTGGCGGAGCGTCTTGCACGGCTCGTCGCAACCACTGCCCAGCGCCGCGAGCGTCAGCCACCAGCTCAGTTGCTGCACGACGGCACACCCCCGTCGCCCGGCACCGAGAGCACGTCACCGCCCGGCAAGTCGTACTCACCCGCGGGAAGTGACGGCACTTCGCAGATGGCGAAGCCGGTCGGCGTATTCGAGTCGTCGGTGCACACGCGCGTTCGCGTGACGAAGCTGAGCGTGCCGCCGTTGAGCGTGGCGACGCACGAGACGATGTCCGACGCCTGGAGCGCGACGTACCGCCGGTCTGCGAGCACGTAGCCGCCGTCGGAGATGCCGCACGAGATGGTCGAGGAGGGTGCGTCGGTTTCAGAACACGGCGTGCACCCGACGGTGAGGGCCACCACGAAAACGATGAGCAGACGAGTCATTGGTATGAGCTCAAAGCAAATCACGCGCCATTTCGAGTTGTCGTCGAACCCGCTGGTTCACAGTCGTGCTCGCGTTTGCCTCGCCAACAAGTTGGCGTCACTTCGCCAGTTTGTCGGCTACCACGGAGTCGAGCACCTTCGAGCGGAACCCCAGCTTCTTCGCCGTGTCTTTCGCTTCGTGCGCGCCCGCCGCGTCACCACGCATCGCCGCCAGCACCGCGCGGTTCGCCCAGGGCACCGCGTACTGCGCGTCGAGCGCGATGGCCGCGCTGAAGTGCGTCGCCGCGTCGTCGAGGCGCCCCTGCTCGAGCCGCACGGCGCCCAGCGTGTTGCGCGCCGCCGCGAAGGCGCTCGTGGTGTACGTGCCCACCGCGAGCCCGGCGACGTGTCGCTTCCACGACTCCGTCAGCGAGAGCTCGAAGGCCGCCAGCTCGGTCGCCGCGGCGTCGTATTGCTTTTGCGCCAGCAGCGCGCGCGCGCGACGAAAGCCGGTGGTCAGCCACAGCGCGAACGCCGTGAGCGAGAACACCAGCGCCGCCGCAGACCACAGCAGCGGGCTGGGCAACTTCGGCGCGAAGCCCAACGTCGCGACGACGAAAATCACGGCGAACAGCCTGTTGCGTGCGGGCCGTGACATGCCGACTCAGAGCGGAATGTTGCCGTGCTTGCGCGGCAGGTTTTCCTGGCGCTTGTCCTTGAGCATCTCCAGCGCGCGGATGAGCTTGAGGCGCGTCTGCTCCGGGCGAATGACCTCGTCGATGTACCCGAGCTCAGCGGCCTTGAAGGGGTTGGCGAACTTCTCGCGGTAGTCGGCGACGAGGCGGTCTTTCTCGGCCTTCTGGTCAGCCGCGTTCTCGATTTCTTTGCGGAAGATGATGTTCACCGCGCCCTCGGGCCCCATCACGGCGATCTCCGCCGTCGGGTACGCGAAGTTGATGTCAGCGCGAATGTGTTTGCTCGCCATGACGTCGTACGCGCCGCCGTAGGCCTTGCGGGTGATGAGCGTCACCTTGGGCACCGTGGCCTCGGCGTACGCGTAGAGCAGCTTGGCGCCGTGCTTGATGATGCCGCCCCATTCCTGCGTGGTGCCGGGCAGGAAGCCGGGCACGTCGACGAAGGTCGCGAGCGGAATGTTGAAGCAGTCGCAGAAGCGCACGAAGCGCGCGGCCTTCACCGACGCGTCGATGTCGAGGCAGCCCGCGAGCACCGCCGGGTTGTTGCCCACGATGCCCACCGACTTGCCGTTGAGCCGCGCGAAGCCGATGACGATGTTCTTCGCGTAGTGCTCCTGCACCTCGAAGAAGTGTTTGTGGTCGACGACCTTCTTGATGACGTCGCGGATGTCGTACGGCTTGTTGGGGTTCGTCGGCACAAGCGTCGCCAGCGCTGCGTCTGCGCGATCGATGGGGTCGTCGGTGGGGCCTGCGGGCGCGTCTCCCGCGTTGTTCGAGGGCATGTACGAGAGCAGCTCGCGCGTCATGGCGATGGCGGCCTGCTCGTTCTCGGTGGCGAAGTGCGCGACGCCCGACTTCTGGTTGTGCGCCGTCGCGCCGCCGAGCGCGTCTTTCGTCACCTCTTCGTGCGTCACCGTCTTGATGACGTCGGGCCCGGTGATGAACATGTACGAGCTCTGCTTGGTCATCAGGATGAAGTCGGTGATGGCCGGCGAGTACACCGCGCCACCGGCGCACGGCCCGAGAATCAGCGAGAGCTGCGGCACCACGCCGGAGGCCATGGTGTTGCGCAGGAAGATGTCGGCGTAGCCCGCGAGCGACTCGACGCCTTCCTGAATGCGCGCGCCGCCGGAATCGTTGAGGCCGATGATGGGCGCGCCCACGCGGGTCGCCATGTCCATCACCTTGCAGATCTTCTGTGCGTACGCGCCCGAGAGCGAGCCGCCGAAGACGGTGAAGTCCTGCGCGAAGACGAAGACCTGGCGCCCGTCGATGGTGCCGTAGCCGGTGACGACGCCGTCGCCGGGGATCTTCTTGTCGCCCATGCCGAAGTCGACGGCGCGGTGGGTGACGAACTTGTCGAGCTCCATGAAGCTGCCCGGGTCGAGCAGGAGGTCGATGCGCTCACGCGCGGTGAGCTTTCCGTCTTTGTGCTGCTTGGCGATGCGGTCGGCGCCGCCACCCAGCTCGGCCTGGTCTTCGAGCTTCTTGAGGCGGGCGCGCAGCGGGTCGTTGTCGAGGAGGTCGCTCATGTCTCCGCGCGAGTTAGCAGGACTACCGCGCAGCGTGAACGCCCATCCACCGCTCGTCGCGCACCGATGAACGCAACTCGAACTCACACAGCGCGTCACCGCGCGCGCGGCAGCGGCTCTGCACGATGAGCGACTCGGCGCCGACGGTGTGCAGCGCCTCGTAGAGGATGCCTTCTTCGAGCGCGCAGTGGTGCGGCGTCGTCTTGTTCAGCAGCGCGAGGCCGGGGCCGAAGCGCTCCACGGTCCAGCCGCCGAGGTCTTCGCCGCGGTTGGCGTGGTGGTACATGCCGTCGATGCCGAAGACGACGTCGCCGGCACTCTTGAGCTCCGGCGTCAGGCGCGCCTGGTGCGAGTCGCGGAAGAGCTGACGCCCCATTTGCACCACGGACGCATGGCCACCTTTCTTCGCGAGCGCCTCGAGCAGCTCGAGCAACGTGCCGATGGGGTACCACTGGTCTGGCCGGTGCGTGCGCAGCCGCTCGACCCACGCGGCGCCCAGAATCTGCTCGGGGAACTTCAAGACACCGAGCACCGCGAGAATGTCGGAGCCGATCGTCTCGTGCGTCGCGTTCGTGTACGCCATGGAGCACGGCCTACCACGTTGCGCTCACATGAACGGCAGTCGGGCACACGCTCCGGCGACGAGACCAATCGTCGCGCCGGCCATCACGTCGAGCGGGTAGTGCGCGCCGAGGTACACGCGCGAACAGCCGACGACGGCCGCGAAGCCCGACACGAAGAGCCCCAGCGCGCTGCCTTCACCCGCCCACGCGACGGCGAGAGAGACGGCCGCGGCGGTGTGCCCGGAGGGAAACGAGAACGCGTCGGGGTTCTGCACGAGCGCGTTGAAGCCGGCGATGCCCACGTTGGGGCGACGGCGCTTGAGGACCCGTTTGAGCACCTGCGAGGCGACGGTCGCCGCGCCGGTCGAGAGGCCAAGCAGCAGCGCGAGGTGTTGGTTGCCGCCCAGCAACAGCACGAGGCCGAGGAAGGTGAGGCTCGCGCCGTCACCGAGGTGCGTGACGGCGCGGAACACCTTCGTGGCCAGCGGGCGCTGTCGCCGTGAGACCGCCACCAGCACCGCTTCGTCCCACGCGAGAATTCGCCGCAGCTGCTCCATGCGCGACTTCATGTTCGACGCGCGCGGCAGTCACGTGGAGCGGCTGCAACGTTCCGGTCTCAGCCGAAGTGCTCAAGGCCAGAGCGCAGCCCACGCGCGCACCAGCTTCGTCAGCGCGGCCTTGTGCTTCTTCACCTCGGCGTCGCTCGTGAACGTCACCGTCGCGCGGTCGGTGCCGAGCCACGTCAGCAGCTCGCTGACGACGTTCACGCGCTTCGCAGCCGCTTTTGCCTTCGCGCCGCGATGAAAGACGAGCATCACGCGGTCGTCTTTCGCCAGCTGAAAGGTCAGCACGTGCTCTTCGAGTCGGTAGCTCGGTGCGTTCCACTTCGTCTCTTCGACGAGCCGCTCGTCAGCCGCGAGAATGAGCTTCCGCAGCGCCGCAATCACGCTGTTCAGCGGGTGCGCACGTTTCGCCAGCAGCGCCTCGACGTCGTTCATCGCGTCGAGAGTAACGCGGGCGCGAGCGGTGGCGTCGTCGGCACCGGGAGAATCCACGCCTTGGCCTGGAGCCCGTCGCGCTCCTGTGAGAGGTCGACCGACGCATCGATGAGCGGCGCCGCCTTGCGACCATTGAGCGAGGCCAGCGTATCCGCGCGCACCACGACGTCACCCTCGCCACGCGCCTTGAAGTCCGCCGCGATGTGCCGCGCGAGCTGCAGAATCAGGTCAGGCTGTACGGCCAGCTCCCGCTCCTGCACGCCGTTCAAGTACGTGCGCGGAGACACGTGCCACTCACGGCCCGCCTGGTTCTTCACCACGAAGGTCACCACGCCGTTCTTCTCGCGCGTCATCACCCGCCACGAAAACCGCATGCCCTGCTCGTGCCACGAGACGTCGCCTCCGTAGACGAACGTGCGCAGTGGCACCGCGACCTGAAAGACCACGTACGTCGCCAACACCACGACGCCCCAGCGCGGCAGCTCCGTGGGGCGCGCGAACTGCGGCGCCGCCGAGTTGACGAACCGCCGAGGCCAGCTCGCGTCGAAGAACACCAACGTCGAGAGCATCATGATGAACGGGAACATGCCGATGGGGAACAGCGCGCTCGTCATCAGGTGAAACGCGAGCACCGCTCCATAGGCAAACGGGCGCGTGCGCTTGAACGACAACAGCCACGGCGCCGACGCATCGAACAGGAACCCGGCCCACGACGCGAACCAGGCGGCTTCAGGTCTGTCGAGCCACGGCCCGATGACGGGAATCGACGGGCGCGCCGAGAGCCACAGATGCAGCGCGGCGCCGTGACCCAGCCAGTCGCTGTTGAACTTCGCGATGGCCGCGAACACGTAGACCACGCCGACCTGAAAGCGCAGCAGCGCCGTGCACCACGTCGGCAACGTGGCGCGCCGCACCGACGGTCGCAGCCACGCGTCGACGCTCCACAGCCCGTGCAGCGGCATGAAGCACATCAACGCCGCGAGCAGGCACACCAGGTAGTAGTGGTTGAGGTAGTTCGAGACGTCGAGCAGCTGCACCCACGAGAAGACGACGAACAGCAGCGCGATGCTCACGCGGTACAGCGCGCCCGCAGCCACGAGCAGCCCGAGAATCACGAGCGCCACGAAGAGCCAGCGCACCACGTCGACGCCCGGTGACGGCACCCACGCGAAGCCCCAGTACGTAAACCGGTACTTCGTGTCGAAGAGCGTGTCGACCCAGCCGTAGGTGAGGAACCGAAGCGCCGACACCGCGACGAGCAGCCCGAACGCCACACGAAACACGGCGAGCGCCGCGGCATCGCGTGGAGCGCCCAACCACTGTCGCAGCTCAGTCATTGTCGCCTTCGAGCCCCATCGGGAGCTCGAGGTCAAGCACGGTGACGAACTCGCTCTTGATGAGGTCCGTCACGCCCTTCACTGCGTCGTACAGCGCGCGCACCGACGCGGGGTCGTTGATCAACGCCTCACGGAGGTCGCTCTCTTCAATCGCCTCGAGGGCGAGCTGCGCCGCCGCGGTGTTGGTCTTCATGCGGCTCGCGAGGTCTGCCGCGTTCGCGCTCACGAGCAGCTCGTCGAAGCCGATGCCTTCGTAGTCGGCCTCGCAGCCCTCGAGCAGCTGCCGAAAGCCCTCGAGGTTCGCGCGCAGGTTGGCCGTATTGTGGCTCGCGTACTGCGACTCGAGCGCTTCGAGACACGGAGGCGCGCCGCACTCACGCAGGCCCATCGGCACGGCCAGCTTGATGTCCTTCACTTCTTTCTCGACGTAGAACATCGCGTCGCTCACGCGGTTCATCGCGCCGGCCGTCGTCATGTAGACCCGGTTGCCGGGGCCTGCGGTGCGCAGCGTCTCGACGAAGCCGCCTTCCCACGCTGCGAAAAGCTCGTCGGCTTGCGCCTTCACGTCGTTCGAGAGCGCCGCGATGAACGCCTGTTTGCGCGCGGTGCGTTCGGCCGGCGTCAACGCAGCCCACGCCGTCGCCGAGCAGCTCACGTCATCGCCGGGGTGAAAGAGGAGGAACTCGAGCGCGGTGAGGCCGCGGCGATTCACCAGCAGCTTGTCGACGCCGCCCTCGTATTGCTTCGAGACCATCGCGTCTTCGGTCGCGCAGCGGCTGAACAATGGCCACGCGTAGACGTGGTCGCGAATGTCGAGCCCGCCGGGCTTGATGGAGCTGCCAGTCGGGCCGAACTGCATCACCTCGAGGCGCTGCCACGCGGCCATCGTTCGCCTCCACGCGTCTTGCGACGGAGCGGCCGCCAGCGCCCCCGCTTCGGTCTGAAAGCGCAGGGCATTGTTGCGCGCGCATTGCCCCACGGCCGCCAAGACGTCGGTCCGTGACGCGGTGCTCCCACCGTCTTCATGCAGGCCGCTGCCTGCGTCTTTCTCTTGTGGTTTCGATGGGATGCAAGCCGTTACGGAAAGTGCTGCAGCGCAGCAAAGAGCTTGACGCATCAGGGGGGTCGTGATTTTGAAACTCATTATCAACGAGGCAGTTTACCCCAGATGTCGTTCATCTCAAGGGAGGAGATGAATCATGAAAATCGGAATGAAGTGGATTCTTGGAGCAGCAGTTGCGGCGGCGTTGTCGGCTTGCCCCCCGGTCGACCCGGGCACTGATGGCGGCACCGGCGGTGGCACGGCGACGGGCGGCGGTACGGCGACGGGCGGCGGTTCTGAAACGGGCGGCGGCACGGCGACGGGCGGCGGCACGGCGACGGGTGGCGGTACGGCGACGGGCGGCGGTACGGCGACGGGCGGCGGTACGACGCAGCGCGACCTCGACGTCGTGCTCGTGCGCTTGAACAACGACGGCACGCGCGACACCACGTTCGGTACCGACGGCGTGGCACGCATCGACTTCGGGCAGACCACTGGCGCGGCGCGCGACAACCTCTACAGCTTCGACAAGGACAGCGCGGGTCGCTTCGTGCTCTTCGGCGCGACGAAGTCGGCGACGGGCTCCGATGCGGATCGTTTCGTGGCGCGCGTGACGGCCGCAGGGTCGCTCGACACCACGTTCGCGACCGCCGGCATCTACCGCCAGGGCTTCGGCACGTTGAGCGACTCGGCGCGCCACGGTCAGGTGCAGGCCGACGGCAAGATTGTCGCGTCGGGCTACACCTCGCAGCCCACGGGCGCGCTTCTGGAAGACGGCGGCGTGCAGGCGGCCAACCACATCGTGTTGATTCGTTTGAACTCCGACGGCACGCCCGACACCACGTTCGGCGACGCGGGCGTCGTGAACTCGGCGAAGTTCGTGCCGACCGTGCCCACCGAGCTGTGGGGCATGGCCGAGGCCTACGCCGCGGTTCGTCAGTCGAGCGGCAAGTACGTCACCACCGGCTATGGCCGCGCTGCGCCGTCGGGCGCGGTGGACATGGTTGGCTTCCGCTACCTCGACACCGGCGCGGACGACCCGTCGTGGGGCACCAACGGCTCGTTCGTCTTCGACCTCATCGGTGGTGATGAGCGCGGCCGTCACGCGGTCGTGCTGAGCGATGACCGCGTCGTCAACGTCGGCAGCGGCGTGGCGCTCACGGGCAACATCGACGCGATGGTCACCGTGTTGACGGCCGACGGTCAGTTCGACACCACGTTCAACACCACGGGCTCGAAGACGTACTCGTTCGGCCGCGCCGACGAGGCGTTCTTCGGTTCAGCGGTTGGCCCCGGCGGCATGTCGCTCGCCGCGGCTGGCTACCGGGTCGCTGGCTCGGGTGAGAATGACGACGCCGTGCTGCTCGTGATGCCGCTCTCGACGGGCGCGCCGGCGGAGTTCGCCGACGCCGTGCCGCTGTCGGCCACGGGTAACGACCGCTTCTTCGGCGTCGCGTGGGACGGCTCGAAGATCATCGGCGTGGGCTTCGTGCGCGACGGCGCCGACACGAAGTTCGCGGCGGCTCGCTTCGACACTGCGGGCGCGCTCGACACGACGTTCGGTACGGGCGGCATCGTGACCATCGACGTGACGCCCGAAGGCGGCACGGAAGAGACGGCGCGCTGGGTCGTCGTGCAGAGCGACGGGAAGATCGTCATCGGCGGCAACGCCGAGCACTGATCAGCTCCCGTTGAGCGAAGTGACGAGCGCTCGGGGCCAACTGCCTCGGGCGCTTTGTCTTTGCGGGGCGCTACGGCCCTGCGTCGACGCCGCCATCGCGCGGCTTGAACGACGACGCCTCGAGCTCCCACGTCAGTCGCCCCGTGTGTTGCGACGCCCCCGAAGAGTCGAGCCAGCCGCTGATGCGCTCCGAGGCGAGCAACAACGGCCCCAGCTCACTGCCTGCGGCGACCAGCCCGGCGAGCTCTGCTGACTGCACCGCTTCGAGCAACGGCACCTGCTGAAGGCCCCGAGCCACGAGGCGAGGGTCGACCACGTACTCGAGGCCGTGCGCCTGCTTGCCCGCCGCGCTCGCCAGCGCAGTCACGGCGCGCGTCTTCACCTCTGCGTCATTGGCGACGACCAGAAAGTTCCCATGCAGCGACACCAACAACGTGCCCTCCCGTGAGGCGAGCGTCTTCGGGTCGAGCTTGTCGAGCTCGGCCTTCACCGCGGCCGCGTCTGACACCTCGGCGATGAACGCTGCGCGGAGCGCGAAGAACCTCGCCTCCTTCGTGCGCAGCCCCGTGGTGACGCGCACGTGGCTCGCGAGCGCCGCCGTGTTTCCCGTGAGCAGCGGGGCGATGGCGCGCGCCACCGGCAACAACGCCGCGCCTCCGGGGAAGGTGCGAACCACGCGGTCCACCACGGCGGGTATTTCAGTCTTCGTCACGCGCGCACGAAGCACCGCCATGCCGGGCGTCGAGAACTTCCCGAGCGGCGACTCACCCGCGCCCGCGAAGGTCGACATGCGCGTGCCCTTCAGCCGCGCGTCGGCCTGCAGCGTGAGCCCTTTGCCGGTGAGCGCCACCACGCCATGCGTGCTGCCCGACGGCACGATGAATTGCAGCGCGCCCGGCACCTTCGCGGCCAGTGAGAGCCCCGGCCCCGTCGACGGCTTCGTCAGCATCTTCACGAGCGACGGCAACTGCGCGTCGATGGATCTCCCGTGCCCCGCGATGGCGCACGATTCACGACCCGACATCGCGTAGGCCACCAACACGCGCCCGAGTGGATCTCTCGAGCCGTGCACCGTCACGCCGCCTTCTGTCTTCTGAAAGACGTCGCCCATTCGCGCCAGCTTCGCGTCGCACGCGCTGCGGTACGTCTCGACGTCTTTGACCGTCACGCAGCTGAGCACCGCGTCGCCGAGCTGCGTGCGGGACAATGGCGCGCTGCCGTCGATGCCTGAGCGCGCGAGCGCGTCACGGTCGAGCAGGTTCACGTTGATCAACGGGTGCGCGTCGGCGCCCCACGTGTCGGGTCGCAGCAGCGTCGACCTCGTGCCTGCCGCCTGGAAGAAGGGCAGCAACTGCTCGGCGCCGTCGAGCTTCGGCACGTACGAAACGAGCTCCGCGCCGGCCGGCACCTTTGGAGCAGCGAACACGGTGATCAGCACCAACGACATCAACATGGATTGATCAGAGCAGGTCGAAACGCCGCCCGGGCCGATATTTCGCGGGTCCGCGCGCGGTGGGCAGGTGTATGGTCCGCGCCCTTCAACCGCACCACGGGAGTTACGCATGGCCTTCAAGGCGTCCAAAGGAAAGTCAGGCTTGTTCGAGATTCACGGCCTCGAATTGTTCATCGAGAAGAAGGTCGCGGAGCTGCGGAAGGCGCTCGGGCTGGCCACGAAGGCTGCACCGGTGCCCGCGCCTGCTCCTGTTGCGAAGCCCGTTCCTGTCGTGAAGGCCGCGCCCGTGGCGAAGCCCGCGAAGAAGGCCGCGGCGCCCGCCAAGAAGAGCAAGGCTGCCGCGAAGGCCACGGCGCCGGCCGCTGATCCACTCCACGCGCTGCTCGCCGCGCTCGAGGCGCACCCGAAGAAGGCGGCGTTGATCAAGGCCGGCAAGCTGAAAGATCAGCTCCTGCGCTCGTTGATCCCGCTCTACGTCGGCGCGAAGGCCGGCATTGACGTGTCGTCGGGCACGACCTCGAAGTTCTGGTCGACGCACGGCATCACGTACGCGGCGCCCAACGCGGCCAAGGCGTTGCGAGAGCACGTCGGCTACGCGCGCCGCACCGCGAAGGGCGTGCAGATCACCCCCAACGGCATCAAGTACGTCGAGCAGGCGATCAGCGGCAAACGCACCGCCGCCTGACCTTCGCTACACTCGGGAGCCGTGACGGACTTGCGATGGCTCCTGCTGGGCGTGGTGCTCGCGTCATGTTCGACGCGGCCCACGCCCGGTTTCGTGCGGGTCACCGTGCGCTGGGTCCCCCGGGTGACCGCCACGTGTTTCGTGGTGCGCGCCACCGTCGATGACCGCGCGCGAACCACGCCGCCCATGAAGCGTCTCCCCGACACCACGGAGCTGACCGTCGCGGTCTTCCGCGCGTCTGCCAGCCCCGAGGTGAAGCTCGAGGCGCTCGGCTATTCCGACGAGGCGTGCACGCTCACCACTGACGAGTTGTCGGAGCCCGTCACCGTGCCCTTCGTCACCGACCCCGCTGCTGAAGGCGTGGTGCTCACGGTGCAGCTGCGACCTGACGACGGCGTCGACCTCGACGGAGACGGCGTCACCACGCCAGAAGACTGCGACGACGGGAACCCCGACATCTACCCGGGGCGCATCGAGCTGTGCTCCGACACGTTTGACAACGACTGCGACGACGCCTTCGACTGTGACGACGACGACTGCGACCGCAAGGCGTGTGGCGACGGGCGGCTGTGCATTGCCGGGGCGTGCGGCGAGTTCGACTGCACGAACAACCTCGACGACGACGCAGACGGGTTGGTCGACTGTCGCGACCCCGACTGTGCGCGCGCGACGTGCGCGGAGGGCGGCGTGTGCGGCGATGCGGGCGTGTGCGTCGGCCTGTCTGAAGTGCGTTGCGATGACGGTGACGACAACAATGGCGACGGCATCGTCGACTGCGCTGATTCGTCGTGCGCCAACCAGCTGTGCTCCGACAACGACGGCTGCACGCGTGGCGAGCGGTGTCAGGGCGGCGTGTGCCCACCCGGTGCTCCGCTCGATTGTGCCGCGCAGGTGCCCGCGTGTTTCGTGAGCCCCGGCTGCGACGCGGGCGTGTGCGTCGCGACTCCGATGAGTTGCCCACCGGCGGGCGCGTGCTTCGGCCCCGGCACCTGCGACCCGTTGCTCGACGGTGGCTGTCGCTACGAGGTGGTGCTCAGCAACGTGTGCACCGACTCGAACGCCTGCACCGTCAATGATTCGTGTCAGGCCGACGGGGGTTGTGCGGGCGTCGAGCTCAACTGCGCGGCCATGGTGACCGAGTGCCAGGAGTGGGACGGCACCTGCAGCGGTGGGAGTTGCATGATTCGCACGCGGCTGTCGGGCGTGTGTGACGGTGGGGTGTGTGACGTCGCGGGCGCGTGCGTTCCGGGCACTCCGTGGCCGTATCCGCTCTCGAACGTGAATCAGACGCGCGCGGTGGGGGCCGCCGGCATCGTCGTCGACTGCGCAGAGGTCCGCGTCAACACGTCGGCGATTCCGGTGGTGACGACGACGGGCTGCGCGAGCGCCCCCACGGGGCTCGACGCGCTCGTCATCGTGCCGTTGCCGATGCTGACTGGTGAAGCAGTGTTGATCAGCGGCTCGTCGTTGTTCATCGACGCGGGGGCACGCCTGGTCTTCGAAGGCACGCGGCCCGTCATCCTCGCGGTGCGCGGAGACGGCGTGGTTGCAGGCGAAGTCGTCACGTCTGCCGGCGTCGACATGGCGGGGCACTGCGAAGTGTTCACTGACGCGGGCCTCGTGGGTGAAGGCCAGCCCGGTGGCAGTGGCGCGGCCTTCGGAACTCCGGGAGCGGCTGGTGGTGTGGGCTCGGTCGTCGGCGGGTTCGTGCCCATGACGTCGAGCGCGTCGGGCACAGCGTCACTCGTCCCGCTTCGTGGCGGGTGTTCAGGTCAACGCGGAGGCGGCGTCGGCGGTGGCGCCGGTGGTCGCGGTGGCGGCGGGCTTCAGCTCTCGGTCAGCGGAACGTTGACCATCAACGGGGTCATCGGCGCGCCGGGCGAGGGTGGGCGCGGCGCTGCGCCGGGCGCGGTTGGCGGTGGCGGCGCAGGCAGCGGTGGCGCGGTGCTGCTCGAGGCGACGACGTTGGTGCTCGGCTCCGGTGCGCGCGTGCTGGCGCTGGGTGGTTCGGGCGGTGAAGGCTCGGGCGGTCAGAATGGGGTCGACGGTCGGCCCGGCTCTCTGATTGCAGACGTGGCGGCCGTGAGCGGAGGCGACAACTCCGGTCGCGGTGGCAACGGCGGCGCTGGCGCGTCGAGCGCGGTGGACGCCTTCCCCGGGCAGCCGGGCGTAACGAACGGCGCCAACGAAGGTGGCGGCGGCGGTGGTGGCGCTGGGCTCGGGCGCGTGCGGTTCAACGTCGTCAACGCGTGCCAGCTCGCGGGCGGCCACGTCGTCAGTCCACCTTCGACGAGCGCTGACGGCGGCTGTCGATGACGCACGAGGCGTTGCTCCGCGCGTTGCCGACCGGCGGCGTGATGTGGCTCCCGGCGCGGGGAAAGAGCCTGTGGCCGCTGCTGCGCGATGGCGACTCGCTGCGCGTGCAACGGCTCGACGAAGCAGCGCTGAAGATGGGCGACGTCGCGGTGGTGAAGTTGCCGGGCGATATTCTCGCGGCGCACATCGTCGTCGCGCTGAACCCGCTGCGCACCGCGTCGAGCGTCGGAGTCGTCGATGCCGCTGCGCTCGAGGTGCTCGCGCGCGTCACCGGCTTTCGTCGCCGCGGCGCGACGCACGAGTGGCCGGCGCTCGCGGCGTCGGTGCTGCGCTGGCTCCCGCGCCTGTCGAGGTCATTGAAGCGCGTGCCCGGCGCCCGCTCGTTGGCGCGGCTCCTGCGCGACTGAAAATTTCGTGAAACCGGATATTCGGACATTCGTGAAACCGCCGTGGTGAACGTGGAGCTGCCCCGCGAGGTCGTCGAACGTGCGCGCCGCGGCGACCGCGCGGCGTTGACGCAGGTGCTCGCGCGTTACGCGAAAGTGCTGCATCGGCTCGCGCGCATCTCGTCGCCGGGCACCGACGCCGAGGAGCTCGCGCAGGCGATGTTGGCGAAGCTGGTGGAGGTGTTGCCGCGCTTCGAGCCTGACGGCCCGGCGACGTTGACGACGTGGGTGATGACCGTCGCGCATCGGTTTCTGCTCGACGAGCGGAAGCGCTTCCGGCCCGTGTTGGTGTCGGCCGACGCGCTGTCGAGCACCCCGTCGGGAGACGACGTCGAGCAGGGGACGTGGCGTCGTGAGGTCGGCGATGCGCTCGAGCACGCGCTCTCGAGGCTGCCGCAGGAGCAACTGCGCCCCGTCGTGCTGGTCCACGTGTTCGAACACTCCGTCGAAGAGGTGGCCGACGTCGAAGGAGTGCCGGTGGGCACCATCAAGTCGCGCCTCTTTCGTGCGCGCGTCGCGCTGGGCCGCGCGCTGGGGCCCACGTTTGCGGAGGAGCTTCGACATGGCTGATTTGAGCGACGCCGATGTGCAACGGCTCGAGCGCTACGACGCAGGGGCGATGTCGACTGACGAGCGCGCGGCGTTCGAGGTCGAGCTGCGCGCCCGCGCGGAGCTGCGTGAGGCGTTGAGCGCCGCGAGGCGCGCGAGCCTCGAGCTGCCGAAGCTCGCTGCGACGTCTTTGAGCGACGCCGCGAGTCAGCAGCTGGTCGCGCGCGCGTTGCCGGTGCCCGGTGGGCGCCGCTGGCTGCCGGTGTTGCTCGCCGCGGGGTTGCTCGCGTTCGCGTTCTTCCGCTTCGGAGTGGATCGCCTCGAGAGCCTGGGTGGTGTGGTCACGGTCGACGCGCGCCGGCTCGTCGCCGGTGAATCGGTGCTCAGCGGCAACGACATCGTCACCGGTGAGCTCGGCGCGGTGCACGTGCGCCGTCGTTCATCGGAGTGGCTCGTGACGCCGTCGAGCGAGGTGCTCCTGCAGGGCAACAGGCTGCTGCGCGGCGCGGTCGTCATTTCGGGGCGCGCGCCGCTGAGCGTCGACGCGCACTGGGTTGAGGTCGACGGCGAGGTCGTCGTCGCCACGGAACCGCTCGAGGGGTCTTTTCGTGAAACGTCACATCTCGAACGCGGAGACGTGATGAACCCGAAGACGATTCGAATCGTTGGTGGCGCGGCGGTGGTCAGCGCGGTGACGCTCTACGTGTTGAGCGGTACGGCGTGGGTCACTCCGCCCGATGAAGTGGCGGCCATCCAGGTCGACGCCGGCAAGACGTGGTCCCGCGCGCAGGTGGCGCCGGGCTCGTCGTCGTCGAGGTCGCCGGCGTCGAAGCGCGGTGGCTCTGAGTTCGAGCAGTGGCCGACCGACGTGCCGCGACCTCTCGGGGTGACGGAGCGCCTCGACGCGGGTCGACCGCTGGTGGCGCCCCCGCGGCTCGACGAGCGGCCCGCGCTCGCCTCGACCGACGCCGCGGTGGCGATGCTGCACCCGATTACGAAGAACGGCATTCAGACGGCGATGCGCGAGGTCATCCCCGAGCTGGAGGACTGCTACGAAGGTTGGGTTCAGCGCGAGGCGTCGCTCGGTGGCTCCATCGCCGTCGCGTTCGTCATCGACAAGAACGATGCGGGCGTCGGCGCGGTCTCCGGCTTGTCGATCGTCGACGGTGGCCTCGGCCACACAGCGCTCGAAGGCTGCGTCTTGAACGTGATGAATGACTTGACGTTCGAGCCGCCGACCGCGCCGGTGAACGTCACCTACCCGTTGAACTTCGCGCCGACGCCGCCCGACGGCGGGCCGTGATCAACCGCTCCAACGCACGTCGTAGCGCGCGACCTTGTCGTGGTGGTCGAGCAGCGTCACCGAGAGCGCCTGCGCGCCGGCGTACGTCAGGCCCGTCTCGAGCAGGCCGATGAAGAGCCCCGGTCGCGTGACGTGCGTGACGCGAACGACGTGGTGCGCAGGCGCGACGGGCTCGACCGTGACCTCGGTGTAGTTGTTCGCCGTGCGGAAGTTTCGAGTCATGCGCTCGAGCATTCGTCGTGGGCCCAGCACGCGCAGCACCGCGATCAACGCCTGACCGACGAGCGTCTTCTCGTAGCCGACCATGAACAACCGGCCGACTTCGGTGAAGCGCTGCAGCGGCTCGAGGTGACCGAAGCGGCTCGACGCGCACGCGTCGAGGAGGTCGGTGTATTGAATGAGCGGGTACGCGGCTTGGAACTTCTTGCCGTCGATGCCTGCGCGCTTGAACGCTGCGCTCTCCGCAGGCGTGGGCGGTTGCAGCGCGCGCCACATGCCCTCCATCGATGATGCAAAGACGACCTGCTCAGTCACCCGGCCGACTGTAGTCGCGCTCGGAGCGCGGCGTTGAACGCAGTCGGGTCCTCGACGGGCAGCGCGTGGTGCGTGTCGGGAATGACGACGACCTCCGCGCCGGTGACGCGCGCGGCGAGCTCGCGCTTGCGGCTGACCTCCGTGTAGTCGCCGTCGGCGCAGATGATCGTGAGCGGCACGCGCAGCTCCGCGAGGCGCGGCTCGACGGTCCACCCCAGCAGCGCGCGTGATTGGGCCGCGTAGGTCTTTGGGTGCTGCGTGGCGAGGTGCGCGCGGAACTGCTCGCGAAGCGACGCCTGCTCAGGTTTGGGGAACAGCTTCGGCGCGACGATGGTGCCGATGCCCTTCGGCCCCAGCGTCAACGTGATGACCTTGCGGAGCAGCAGCGCGAGGCGCTCTTTCCCATTCCTCGGCTCCATCGACGCGACGGCGTTCACCATCGTCACGCTGCGGAGCAGCTCGGGCGCGTCGAGCGCGAGCTGCAGGGACGTCATGGCGCCCATCGACAAGCCGACGAGGTGCACCTGCTCGAGCTTCAGCTCTCGAATGGCCGCGGCGACGACGCGCGCGTAGCCCGGCAACGAGAACGGCCCGTGCGGGTGCGCGTGGTCGACCGACTTTCCCGAGCCCGGGAGGTCGAAGGCGATGCAGCGGAAGTCACCGAAGTGCTCGAACTGAAAGCGCCAGTCGCCTGCGTGACTGCCGAGCCCATGCAGAAACACGATGGGCGTGCCGCTGCCGTGCTCGAGGTAGTGCAGCTCGGTGTCTTCGATTTTCAACGTCGGCATCTTCAGTGGCCCTCGAACCATGCAGTGACGCGCTCCGGAGCGACCTGGAGCCACTCGTGAGAAGCGTCGTCGTCGATTTCGATTTCGGTGATGAAGCCCTGTGTTTGCAATCGCTCGAAGTAGTTCTCGGCGGTGAAGAGCGGCACCGTGAGGTCTCGTCGGCCGTGCAGGAACAACGTCGGTGGGTGCGCAGCCGGCAACGTCGTCGGTACGAGACACACGGCGCCTGCGCACGTGGCCCAGCTGCCCGCAGCAATCGCCAACGCACGGAACCGGCCCGCGTAGCTGAGCGCCATGCGGCTCGTCATGTAGCCGCCGCTCGAGATGCCGGTGGCGTACCAGCGCGTGGCGTCGACGGGGCCGAAGTCACCGCGCGTGATGCCTTCGAAGAGCGCGTCGATGAAGGGCTCGTCAGTCGTGAGGTTCCACGGCACGCCGGAGTTCGTCTGCCACGCGAGGCCAATCGCTGCGCTCGGCGCGACGACCGTGAAGCCACGCGCGAGCAGCAAGGCTTGAAGTCGTGCCTGCTGGTAACCACCGAACGGCGTGCTGCTCGAGACCGCGCCCCACGTGGTCGACGGGCCGAAGAAGCTGCCCTGAAACATCACGACGACGGGGTAGCCGTCGCTCGGCGCGGGCGCTGACGGCGTCTGCCAGTACACGTCGCGGCTCGCGGTGCCTGCGGTGAGGTTGGTGATGTTCGCCGCGCACGTCACGGCGGCGGTCGTCACCGTGCAGCGGGGCATGCCGGCGTCGACGACGACGTTCGTGCCCGCGTCGATGGTGACGCCCGCATCGATGGTGACGCCCGCATCGATGGTCTCGCCAGCGTCGACACTCGCGTCGTACGGGCCGACGACGACGGAGCCACACCCGCTCACACCAACCAGCATTGCGACGAGTTCCCAGCGCATGACCACCGAGTAGCACCGCGATGGCACCATGAACCATGGCTCAGCACCACGGCGGCGGTGGTCGTCTGGTTTGTGCAGTACAAAATACGGCCATGAAGATGGCGGAGCTCGTCGCTGCCTCGGGAATCGACCGCTCGACGATTCACTACTACCGGAACCTGGGTCTTCTTCCTCCGCCTGAACGAAAGGGGCCCAAGCTGCATGTCTACGGTTCGGTTCACCTGACGTGTCTTCGTGACCTCGCGAAGCTGCGTCGTGAAGGGAGGCCGCTCCATGAGATCCGCGAGCGCCTGCGTCACCACCGGCGCGTACCAGTCGTCGATGAGCCGACGTCGAAGGACCCCGTTCGCGACAAGGTGGTGGCGGCCGCGGTGCCGTTGTTTCTCGAGCGCGGCTACGACGGCGTCGAGGTGAGCGAGCTGCTCCGCGCGTCGGGTGTTCCGCGCGTGACGTTCTACCGGCACTTCAAGGGCAAGCCTGACTGCTTCCTCCGCTGTGTCGATGCGCTCCGGTATTCACTGGCGACGCCGGGAGAACGCGCGCAGTTGGGTCGCGATTTCGGGCGCGAGCTCGAGCGCCGCATCACCACCGTCGTGTCGCGCGCGCGTGGGTGGACTGATTTGAATCGACTGCTCCTGCAGACCGAAGCGGGCGCTGACCCGGAGCTCTCTCGTCGCGCCCGTGAAGCGTTGCATCGCGTGGTGACCAACGCGGCACCGGCCCTGCGTCGTGGTCAACGTGCGGGCAGGGTGCGGAGTGGTGACACTGAATTGCTCGCGTACATGAGCTGGGGCGCGACGTTGTTCGCCGCGTATTGGCTCGAGCTTCGTTCGCCGCGTTCGGTCGACGAAGCCGCGCGCGCCGCGTGCGAGTTCATCGCTGCCGGACTTGCGCCGTTGCGGACGTTGCGCACGAAGGCGTGATGGGCCTTGCTGCTCGCATGAATCGCTCAACGCTCGTCGCGCTCGTCGTGGTGCTGTGTTCCTGCGGTAGCCCGTCGTCTCCCGATGGAGGAACAGCAACGGGCGGCGGAACCGCAACGGGCGGAGGAACCGCAACGGGCGGAGGAACAGCAACGGGCGGAGGAACCGCGACGGGCGGCGGAACCGCAACGGGCGGAGGAACCGCGACGGGCGGAGGAACAGCAACGGGCGGAGGAACCGCGACGGGCGGAGGAACCGCGACTGGCGGAGGAACCGCAACCGGCGGCGGAACCGAGAGCGACGCAGGCATCGACGCGGGCGTTCAGTCTTTCTCTGTGACCTTCGGCGGCTTCTCTCTCTCAGCCGGGCAAGAGAACACCCTCTGCGTGACGAAGCGGCTCGGCAATACGGCCGCATTCCACGCCGGCACCATCCACTCCCAGCTCAGCGGTGGCTGGCGAGAAGTCGTCGCCTATCGCGTGAATGACTCGACCGAGTCGCTCACGCCGACTCCATGCTCGCCCTTCAGTGGCCTCGGTGACGGCACCGCGACGCCGGTCTTCTTCGGCCACAGCACTGACGAGCGCATCGAACTCCCGCTCGCCTACGGAGTCCCGTTCGACGCGAACCAGATGCTGCGCATCGAGTTCCACGGGCGAAATGATCTCGCCAACACGCAGAGCTTCGACGCCACGTTCACCTTCACCGCGTCCCACTCGTCGAGCCCGTCACCCGCTGGGCTGCTGCTCACGACGCTCCCCGACATCTCGCTCCCGATGGCGCAGCCCACGAGCATCAGCGGCACCGTGCGCCTCCCGGCCGACGTCACCGGAGGTCAGCTGCTCAACTTCACCGGCTTCACGCACGGGCTCGGCACCGACTTCTCGACGTCGGTCGGCGCGTCCATCGTCTACGCGCCGACGCCGTACCTCTGGGACTCGCCCAGCATTGGGACCGGCGCGCCCGTCGCCATCACGCCCGACGGTGGCGTGACGATCTCCTGCACGTGGAACAGCACCACCGGCAGCAGCGTGGGCTTCGGCACCGCTTCAACCGACGAAATCTGCCTGCTGCGCACCTGGGTCGCGCCCGCCAGCGCGCGGACCATCTGCCTGCGTACCGCGCAGTTCGGCGGCCTCGACGTCTGCTGCCCGGGCCACGCGGCCTGCGCGCAGATCTTCTGAAAACACGAAGGCCGCCTCCGCGTGAGCGAAGACGGCCTCCATTTTCAACGCGCTGTCAGACTGCTCAGTAGCGGTAGTGCTCGGGCTTGAACGGGCCGTCGACCGAGAGGCTCATGTACTTGGCCTGCGTGGCCGTGAGCTTCGTCAGCTTCGCGCCGACCTTGTTGAGGTGCAGCGCCGCGACCTTCTCGTCGAGCTTCTTGGGCAGCACGTACACCTTGCCGGCCTCGAACTTGTGACCCGTGTCGATGGCGCCCCAGAGCGCGAGCTGCGCGAGCGACTGGTTGGTGAACGAGTTGCTCATCACGAACGACGGGTGACCCGAGGCGCAGCCCAGGTTCACGAGGCGGCCGCGCGCGAGCAGCGTGAGGCGCTTGCCGTTGGGGAAGATGAACTGGTCGACCTGCGGCTTGACGTTCTCTTCGCGGATTTCAGGGTTCTTCTCGAGCCAGCTGACCTGAATCTCGCTGTCGAAGTGACCGATGTTCGCGAGGATGACGCCGTCCTTCATCGCCGACATGTGCTCGCCGGTGACGACGTCGACGCAGCCCGTGGCCGTGCAGACGATGTCGGCCGACGGCGCGATGTCTTCCATCGTGGTGACGGTGAAGCCTTCCATCGCCGCCTGGAGCGCGTTGATGGGGTCGATTTCGGTGACGAACACGCGCGCGCCCATGCCCTTGGCGGCGGCGGCGCAGCCCTTGCCCACGTCGCCGTAGCCGGCGATGACGACGACCTTGCCGGCGATCATCACGTAGGTGGCGCGCTTGATGCCGTCGAGGAACGACTCACGGCAGCCGTAGAGGTTGTCGAACTTCGACTTGGTGACCGAGTCGTTCACGTTGATGGCGGGGACCTTCAACGAGCCTTCCTTCATC
>JAMHXF010000100.1:0-1069 GCA_035910535.1 Archangium sp.
ATGACGAGCAAGAGGGCGAGGCGCATGGTCAACCCTTGGCTTGGAAGCCGTGACAACCCCGCGACAGCGAGCGCCTGTTCCGGCTCACGGCAGGTCGTCGTTGCGCAGCAGGATCCGCGCGTTCTGGGTCACGGCCGCCTGGTCGAGCGCGCTCTTGTAGATCGCCGCGTAGTACAGCGTGCCGTACATCGCGTCGTCAAAGTTGTCGTCGTTGCCCAGCGTGAGCAGCGCCGAGTCTGCGCCACCTTCGTTGTCGATGAGGTGCAGGCCGTAGGCCGTGTTGAACGTGGCCGTCAAGCCCGTGCGCAGCACGCCGTTGTAGTAGAGCTTGATCTGCTCGGCCGCGTCTCCGTCCACGACGAGGTGCAGCACCGCGCGTCGTGCATAGGGGAACGACCCGAGCGCCCACGTCTTCGTCACGGCCTCGACGGTCCCGCCGTTGTCGGTGCTGCTCATGCGGAGCGTAGCGGTGACCGTGTTGCCATCGAGCCCGAGCTGCAGCACCGCCGTCCCGTCTTCGTTGTCGAGGCTCACGACGTAGTTCGTGGCGTCGGTGTCGGCGGTGTCCAGGTTGGACAACACGACCTCGACCGTGACCACCTTCGTGCGGTCGAGCCCGGCCAGGTTCGTGCTCACGCTGGTCCCGGTGAAGAAGCCCGACTGGAGCCGCCCGTCGTTGACACCATCGACCGAGAAGCCGAGCCCGGCGTTGCCGAAGAAGTCGAGCCACGACGGGCTCGTGCTCTCGGTCGTGCGCGTGAGGTCGTGCTGGTTCAGCGCGTCGTCGGCCGTGTTCGCGACGCCGGTCTCGGCCAGGTAGTAGCGCACCCGCGGCCCGGTGCCGGTGAGCGTGCACACGTCGCCCGCCCCGACCGGCTCCGCGACACCTTCGTAGACCGTCGGCGCCTTGCCGGCCACCAACTGGCGCAGCATGACGTGGTCCCACGTTTTCTTGCTGAAGCTGTTGCCCACGCCGTCGCCGAAGAAGCGCAGCGTGTTCAGAGTGGTCACGCCCGCGTCTGCGAACGCGACCGAGGCGCCGCTCACGCCGGTGCCCGTGACGTTGTAG
>JAMHXF010000101.1:0-101612 GCA_035910535.1 Archangium sp.
CCGCCGCCGGCCCCTCCGCCGACGACGCCGCCGCCTGCACCACCGCCGATGACACCCCCGCCTGCACCGCCGCCTGCGCCGCCGCCGCCAGCGCCACCACCGCTGCCTGATGATCCGCCGCCGCCGGACGGACTGATCAGATCAACGCAACCGTCTGCGGTGCAGACCTGCCCCGTCTCGCAATCAAGCGCCGTGATGCACGTCGCGCCCGTTCTCCCGCAGCCGTTGAGCGCGATGAGAAGGCCAACCGAAAACGAGAGAGCGATTCCCGACTTCATGGCCGCGCACACTACTCGCGCACATTGATCAGATCGCGAATGCGACCGCAGATCATCACGAGTCGCGTTTCGCAGCAGGGAGTGCCGTACAGGTGTTCAGTAGGCGCGTGTGGTCAACGAGCGATCATCGACCCCGACAACCGCGCGGTCGGCATCGCCCCGACGCCGCCGTCATTCAACAGCGACCACGCACCACCATCGGGCGCGTACATCCAGAAATCATGCAGCGTGCGCGAGCCGTCGGCGTCGACCTCGCCGCCCGCGAACAAGTACAGCAAGCCATCACGCTCGACCGCCGCCGCCTCGAGCCGTGGTCGCGGGTACATCGTCGGTAGTGCGGGCAGCATCACGAACCTCCACGGGTCGCTCTGGCTCGGGTCGAGCTCCCAGAAGTCGTGCGCCATCGACGCGGAGCCAGGCGGAAAGCGCTGCGAAACAATCCCCGAATACAGGTACGCCGGGTGACCGCTGAAGAACGCACCGAGCGCCCGCGGCTGCGCCCAGCCCGAAGGAAACGGGGGAATCGGTGAAGGTGTCCACGACTGCGCGACGACGTCGTACTTCCACAGCTCGCCGAGGTCGGTGGTGATGACTCCGTGGTGCCCGCCGTACACGAGGAACGTGCGGCTCACCGGGTCGAAGGCGCCGCTCGTGCTGAAGCGGTCGCTCGGGCCGCCGTCGGAGTTGTTGCCGTGTACTTCGCTCCATCGCAGCGTCACGAGGTCGAGCACGTGGAGATCCGACAGCGGCGTCTCTTGCGCCGTCATGCCGCCGAACACGTAGAGCTTCGAGCTCCTCGCGTCGAGCGCGGACGCCGGCCCGAAGCGCGGTGAAGGCGCCGTGCCCTGCGTCGTCAACTTCCTCCACACCGGCGGCACCACCTCGAAGTCGAGCGCCCACGTGTCGTTCGCCGCCGGCGTGCCAGAGCCGTCTCCACCGCCCCACACAATCATTCGATTCCGAGGCAGGTCCCACGCGGCGACGTGACGCCATCGCCCTGGAATGTTGCCGTCGGGCGTGGCCGGCGTCAGCACCGTGAAGCGCCCCGTCGCGAGGTCGAAGCGCGAGACCTGCCGCGTGACGCTCGTGTCGGCGAAGCTCACCTTGCCTCCGAAAACGATGAGCTCGTTCGCGCGACACAACGAAGCGACGCAGCTCTGGCCCGGCCCGCAGACCTTGTCGCACGCGCCGCAGTGCTGCGCGTCGCTGGTGAAGTCCACCTCACAGCCGTTGGGCGCGAGGCCGTCGCAGTTGCCCCAGTTCGTCTGACAGCTCGCGACGGCGCACGTGCTGCTTTGACAACGCGCGGTGGCGTTCGCGAGCACGCACTTGTTGCCGCACGCACCGCAGTGCTCGAGCGCGATGCGGGTGTCGATTTCGCAGCCGTTGATGTCGTCGTCGTCACAGTTCTCGAAGTGCTCCGTGCAGGTGCCCGTGGCGCAGCGCGAGTCGACGCACACCGGCGCCGCGTTGATGGACATGCACACGCGGTTGCATACGCCGCAGTTCGAGACGTCGTTCGCCGTGACGTACTCGCAGCCGTCGTCGCGCGCGCCGTTGCAGTTGCCGTAGCCGGGAGTGCACGTCACCTGACAACGCCCGGCGCTGCATGACGGCAAGGTGTTGGGCAGGTTGCACACGGCGTTGCACGCGCCGCAGTTGGTGCTGTCGGTTTGTACGTTGCGGCAGCGCCCGTCGCAGCACGCTTCGTCACTGGTGCAGTCGTCGTCGGTCTTGCACGAGCCTTTTTCCGGTGTTGGGCACGCGGCGAGGCCGAGGCAGAGCAACGTGAGGAGCGAGAGACGCATGGCGCCAGTCTGCCAAATCGCAGGCGCTGGCACTCTCCTCGTGGTGACCGTGAGCGTGCGCCTACAGCTCCCAGAGAATCAGACGGCAGTCGTCCTTGCCGTACGCGTGGAACCCTTCGGAGACGGTACGAAAGCCAAGGCGTCGGTAGATGGACAGGTACTCTGCGTGGCAGTTGGCGAGGAGCCGCGTTGCCCCACGCGTTCGAGCGTGCTCAGCGAGAAACTGCATGAGGTTTGAGAAGTGACCAGTGCCCCGGCAGCGAGGTTCGCTGCAGCCGCGCGAGGCTTCCATGAATGTGCCCTCGGCCAGCCAATGCGGCACGGGGAACCCATTGGCGAGGTTCTCGGATTGGCTCTGCTCAAGCACAGGCACCAACCGAACAGCGCACACCAGACCCGCGTCATCGCGCGAGACGAAATGCGTCGAGAACAGGTCAAAGCGGTCCTGCATGTCTCGCTGGGCGTGAATGTTCGGGAACTTGCCGACCCCCCGGAACGCCGAGAATCGAAGTCTCAGAATCTCGGCCCACTCGTTCTCGTGCATGCGCTCGCGTGACGACGAGTCAGGATGTGCGAAGGCACGCATGGCCGTCAGGATGCGATGCCGACGAACGCCAGACGCAGCACGCGCCGCGCGGTGACCGGGTCGTCTTCGGTCGCGGCGGCGATGGCGTTGGTCAGGGTCAACAGGTCGTCGGTGGTGACGCCGGGCCGGAGCGCGCGCCCCGCACGCTTCACCAGCACGTCGAGCGCGTCACGCACCAGGTCCGTGCAGCAGATGTCTTCTCGGGAGAGCCCATCGGGACCTGCCAGCAGCGCCGCCGCGAGCCCGCGATGCGTCGCCGTGTAGACGGTCAGCGCTTCGAGCCACGTCGCGAGCTCTGCACCGGGCGCTTTACCGGGCTGCGCGGTGGCGTTCGCGCAGAGCTCTTCGACGCCCTCCCGAAAGACCGCGTGCAGCAACGCGCCACGAGACGCGAAGTGGCGATGCAACGTCGCTGAGCCGACCTCGGCTCTCCGCGCGATCTCCTCGAGCGACACGCTGGCCCCGTGCTTCTTCACCAGCTTCGCGGCCGTCACCACGATCTGCTCACGGTTTCGGGCCCCATCGGCTCTCAGCGTTTTCATGGTGTTCGCAGAATAGCCACAAACGGGGTGGCTCTCCATATATGACTCCGTTAAGTGGTGGGGCACACCGTTTACGGACTGGAGAAACCTCATGAGCAAAGACCCGGTACTTGTCACCGCAGCCACAGGCCGTCAGGGCGGAGCGACCGCGCGCGCGCTGTTGGCCCTCGGCAGCAGGGTTCGCGTGCTGGTTCGCAACCCCGAAGCGCCCAACGCAAAGGCGCTCGCCGCCGCCGGCGCAGAGGTCGCCGTCGGAGACCTCGATGACCTGCGTTCACTGCGGGCCGCGGCCGTCGGAGCGCGCGCCGTGTTCTCGATGCAGGCGCCCATCGTCACCGCGACCGGCATCGACAACAGCAGAGAGGTTGCTCAGGGAAAGAACCTCGTCGAGGCCGCGCTCGCAGAAGGCGTGGCCACGTTCGTACACACGGCGACGTCGGGCGTCGGTGACCACCGCAACGTCGAAGGCTGGGCCGAAGGGCGCTGGAAGTCACATGAGGCGTATTGGGAGAACAAGCTCGCCACCTGCGAGCTCGTTCGTCACGCGGGCTTCAAGAGCTGGACGCTCGTTTTGCCGTCGACGTTCATGGACCACGCGATGCTCGACCCCGCTGGCTTCGTCGACGGCGTGCGGCTGGTCACGGCCATCAAACCGGAGGTGGTGCTGCCGTGGGTCGCGCCTGAAGACGTCGGCTACGCGGCCGCGGCGGCCATCAACGACCCCGCAAAGTTCAACGGCGTCACGCTGCAGCTCGCTGGTGACCTGCTGACGTTGCCGCAGGTCGTCGAGCTCCTCTCTCGTCGCGACGGCAAGCGGTACTCGGTTCAATCGGGAACTGTCGAGGAGGCCACCGCCGCCGGTCTGCACCCGGTCGTCGCGCAGGGGCTCACGTACATGAACTACGCGCCGGTGTTGGCGCGCCCCGAGCTCGCGCGTGCGTACGGCTTGTCTCCCCTGCGCTTCGAAGCGTGGGCGCGGCTGTAGGCGCTCTACAAATTGGTAGATTGCTTCGTCACGTGCCCGATGAACCCGACATCACCGCGCCCGCGCTCGCACCCGTGACGACCGAGCCCACGCTCGAGCCGGTGGGTGAGACCGCGGCGCTGCTCGAGCCCGTTCCTGCGAACACGCTCGAGCTCGAAGAAGACGAAGCGGCACCGACCCGCACGCTCGACGACGAGCCTCCGAATGAGCCGAGGCCTCGCAAGACTGTCGTGAAGGCGCCGATGCGCGGAGACGGCTTCGACGGCGCCTCGTTGCCGCGCTTGCCGACCGCCCCAGAGAAGACGCCCGAGCAGCGACAGCAGACCGTGCGCGTGTTTCAGCTTGGCGCGTGGGTGTTGGTCACGCTGATGGCTGTCGGCGTGTTGTTGATTCTGGGGCTGTTGGTGCAGCTGCTCTGATCAACGTTCGCGGTCGCGGTCGATGCGCGGCAGCCCGTCGATTTCGTCCTGCCACATGGCCGAGCGCAGGCGACCTCGCGTCGTGCGCTGCAGCTCGTCGGGCGGCAGGTTCCCCATCATCTTCTCGCCGTGCCACGCGCCGAGCAGCGCGACGCCGAACCCGATGCCTCCACCGATGAGGACCTTCATCAGGTCGAAGCGCAGGAACCACGTCGGCAGGAAGAACGACATCAAGAAGGTGATGAGCACCGACAAGAACGCGCCCACTGCTGGCTCGAGCAGGCGACGCCCGGGGCTCACCACGCCGACCACCACGCCGCCGAAGTACAGCGCGAGCAGGTGCATCAACATCTGCACCTGGTAGTGGAACATGGGCGAGACGTACTTGCCGGCGATGAGCGGCCCCAGCCACGTGCCGATGACGAGCTCGATGGCGAGGAAGAGCACGAGGCTCAGAATCGTCCACGCGGTCGAGAACGGGCGCTCGTTGGGGTCGTTCATTCGGCGCTCAGCCTAACTTCTGTGCGGCCAACTGCATCCCCTGGAGAAGTGGGTTGAACAGGGGCCTTCGTACAGCGCGTCGCGTGCGGGCTCTCGACCTCGGGGGAACGGGGCCGCTGTTTCGGAGCGGTACCAGAAGAGTACGAGTCGGTACCTTTTTGGTACCGCCTCAAAAGTGCGCGCCCTTCGCGCGTGCTCGCGAGGCCAACCGCCTCAGCCATCACGCGAACGTCAGCCCGAGGCCGATGAGCGCCGGCAGCGCCTGCACGAAGAAGATGCGCTTCGAGACCGTCATGGCTCCATACGCGCCCGCAACGATGACGCACCCGAAGAAGAAGCGGAGCAACTGCACGCTCACGCTCGCGTCGGGGTGCACGATGCCCCAGACCAGACCGGCGGACAGAAACCCGTTGTAGAGGCCCTGGTTCTTCGCGAGCACCGCCGTGAGCGCCGCCTTCTCCTTCGTGTTCGCGAACGTCTTCAGGCCAAGCGGCTTCTCCCAGAGGAACATCTCCAGCGTCAGAAAATACAAATGCAGTGCAGCGACGATTCCAGCGAGGACGAGTGACGCGGTGTGCATGACGGCTCTTTCAGGTGAGGAGTGAAGTCAGCGCCGCGCGCAGGGTCTCCGGCGCGGCGAAATCAGGGAGGTCGCGGTAGAGCGAGGTGCTGGCGTCGGTCGCGGCGAGGCGCTGCGCGTGCTGCAACACGGAGGGTGTCACGCGCGGCAACTGCTTCGTGAAGACGCGCTCGCGACCGTCGACCTTGTGCAGGTGCTTGTTGCAGCGACACGTCGCCTGCTCGTTCACCACGCCGCACTGCGAAGACAGGAACGCGCGCATGCGTTCACGCGCCCGCGACAGGCGCTTGCGGTACGTCGCCGCTTCGACGCCCGTCACCTCTGCAGCGTCTTCACCCGACAGCCCCAGCACCTCGCCCACCACGTACGCGAGCCGATGTTCGGCATCGAGCGTCTGCAGCAGCCCCAGCGAGCACTGCAGCCGCACCTCGCGCTCGAGCAGCTTGTCTTCAGGCGTGAGCACCGGGCGGCCGGGCGCCTCGTCGACGGGCTCCAGCACTGGCGTGCGCTTCGTCTTCGCGCGCAGCAACGCGTTCGACGCCACACGAAAGCACCACGTCCGAAAGCTCGACGCTCCGCGGAACGAAGAGAGGTGCGTGATGATTTGCACCAGAATCTCCTGCGTCGCGTCGGCCGCGTCGGCGGGCACCCACAACATGCGCAGCGCCAGCCCGTACACGTCGTCTTGAATCGCGCGCACCAGCGCGTCGAGCGCCGACCGGTCTCCACGCAGCGCTTGTTCGACGAGGGCTTCGAGCTTCATTTCGGCCATTGGAGACCTCTGCGCGCCCGTTTGTGACCGACGACAAAAAGACCAACCTCATCAGGCATTTACAGCGTCGCCAGCTCGGCCTTCAGCTTCTGCTCGAGGTCTTTGATGCTCGAATAAACGAGGCACCGGTGGGCCTTCACGTCGAACTGCAGCTCGGCGACGTCGCGCACCAGCAGCACTGTGCGCACGCCCTTGCCCCACGAGTAGCCGACCTCCAGGTACACGTTCGCGTTCGCACCACTCAGCTCGGCGATGACGACCTTCGCCGTCTCGATGCGCTTCAAGATGCGCTCGATGATGAGCCCGTCGAACTGCGCCTGGTCGACGCGCTCACACAACAGCCCCGCACCGTGCAACGGCTGCTGAATGCCGTAGTGAAAGACGTCTTCGAGCTCGGGCTTGAAGGGCATCGCCACGAAGGCGTGGGGCTTCTGAATGGCCGCAGGCAGTGACGGCTGCTGGCTCGCAGCGACTTCGAACGCACCATTGCGCGCCGTGATGCCTTTCATGCCCGCGAGGCGCTTCTCCAACACCTGCTGCAGCCGCTGCGCCCGCGCTTCACGCAGCTCCACGATGGTGATGTGCGTGAGGCTCGCTGGCGCGTCACCTCGCGCGATGACGTCGATGAGGCCGCCCACCAGCGCCAACACCGCTTCTTCTTCGTCGAGGCCGCAGTTCGCGCCGTGCACCGTCAACGCGAGTGACGTCGTCGATGGCGCCAACGCCTCGAGCGTGCGCACCGAGAAGCGCCGTACGTCGTGGTAGCCGAAGCGCCGCAGCGACACGGTGCCCACGAAGAGCACCTCACGCGCGCGCACGGCCCCGAGCGACGGCGTGCGCTTCACGTCGCCCTCTGTGGCCTCGAGCGAGCGCCGGTCGACGCCGCGGTCTCGCAGCCGGTTCGCCACCAGCCCGTCAGACGAATGAAACCCCTGCGCGAACTTGAGCGCGAGCACGTCAGCGTCGACGTCGAGCAGGTCACCCTGCGTGATGGAGATGGAGACGGTCATTGCTTGGGGTTGACGGTCTTCTTGAGCGACGGAGGAATGCGGAACTTCGCGTCTTTCCCTTCGCGCTCGGCGAGCACCACGCCCTCCATGAACTTGTGCGCGACCCACGACATCGCGCGCACGCCCGGGTCGAGCGGCCCCAGGTCGGGGAGCCACTGCTCGATTTCGGTCGCTGCGCCAATCAACGACTTCGTCCAGTCGGCCGGCGGCAACCCGAGCAAGTCGGCGCACACGTCACCGGCGAGCGTACGAATGAGCGCGTTGGGCAACCCGTCGAGCGGAACGCCGGGGAAGTAGCTCTCCATCATCCCCACCAGCGGGCGAATCAACTCGCGGCCGTCGTCCGACGCGCGCCACTGCCGGTCACGAATGGCCTCCATCAACTCCTGCGCGTCGAGCAGGTCGAGCGGCAGCAGCGCCTCGTCGATGCCGAGCAGAAAGCCGACGACCTTCCACGCGTGCAGCCACGCGTCGCCCTCTTCGGGCGAGTAGGGCACGCCCAGCAGGCGCAGCCCGTCGAGCGTCACGATGGAGAACGTCATCAACGTGCCGGCGAGGTCTTCTTGATTGATGGGCTGACCGCGCAGCTCGGCGTTCCACTTCGGCTCGGGGCGCTTGAGCAGCAGGTGCCGCACGGTGGCGTGCATCAAGCGAACCTTCTGCGCGGTGCGCACGCCCTGGCCCGACGGCTTCAACGCACCTTCGTCCATCACGTCGAACAAGAACTGCGCGGTCTCGAAGACGCGCTGCTTCACGTGCTTCGTCATGCCCTGCGTCTGGGTGATGACGTGCGCGCCGTGGGCACACGCATAGGCCTGCGGCAGCGAGCTGCAGAACAGCCCCATCGCCACCTGCCAGCCGTTGCGGGTGAACAACTGCTGCGCGATGGCGAGCTGCTGCTGATCAGCCCACGGCGGCAGCGCGGTGTTCTTGAAGTACGCCTGCGCTTCTTCGGGCAGCTCCGGGGGAATGGGTTGATCCGTGCGGAAGATGTTGCCCATCAACTTGTTGACGGCCTTCACGTCTCCCTTCGCGAAGATCTGCGCGACGACGTCGTCGGCCACGGGGTCCATCACCTGGCGGAACGCGTCGAGCTTCGTGTTGCTCCACCGCTTGCGCTCTTCACCCGACGTCGAGCGGTGCTTGCGGTGCGTGAGGTACCGACCCAACGCCTCCGCCGGGTAGAACCGCGCGGCCTCCGGGTACACGTAGAAGGTGTCTGGAGGAATGTTGGTGTGCAGGTACTCGCCGTTGGGCCACGTGCCGTCGGCGCGCTGCGAGCTGACGAGCAACTGCACGGCCTTCTGCACCTGCGGGTTGTCACCTTCACCCACGGCGATGAGCCCCTGCACCACGAGCCCCGTGAGCGGCAGCATGGTCGGCCCGATGCCCGCGGCCGACTCGCTCTTGTACGAGTCCGGCGTCTCACCCCAGCCGCCGTCGGGGTTCTGCTTCGAGAGCACCCAGCGCACCGCGCGGCGCACCCAGTCTTCGCGCAGGTCGACGCCCACCGCTTCGAGCCCCAACAACACGAAGCTCGTGGCCGACAGGTAGTTCACCACCCAGCGGCCCCACCACGCGCCGCTCGCCGTCTGCTGCTTCTTCAAGAACGACACCGCGCGCTGCACCGACGGCGACGCGTTCAACTTTTCACCGACGTGCGCGAGGCCGTGCAGCACGCGCGAGGTCACGTCTTCAGTCGACGGGTCTTGCACGAAGGGCGGCGGGTCGATGACCAGCGGCACCATGGCCAGCGGGTTCGACAGGTCGATGCGCACCTGCTTCTGCATCACCGGCCCCGGAGGCTTGCTGCCGAGGTCCCACACGAAGGCCGACCAGCCGCCGTCTTCGTTCTGCATGTCGAAGAGCCAGCGCTTCGCGAGCTCCGCCGACTTCGACATGCGCGCGCGCAACGCCGGGTCGACGGCGGGGTCTTCGAGCGCCTTGCCCATGGCGCTCAAGATGACGCCCGCGTCGTCGCAGTCGGCCATGGTGTGGTTCGTCTTCTGAAAGCCCCAGCCACCGAAGCGCACGGCGTCGGCCTTGCGGTTGTCGATGTGCGGCTGCGGGTACGTCAGCAGCTGCGCGTCGACCATCCACTTGAAGGCGCGGCCGAGGTCGGGGTCGGTCGCCGGAACGCCGCCCCACAGCAGCGCGCGCGCGTCGAACGCGGTGCTCCACACGTCGGTGCCGTAGCCGGGAAAGTGCAGGCCCTGCTCGTCGCGAATCTTGCTCTTGTCGAGCCAGCGCAGCGCGCGGTCGAGCATCGCGCGTGACTCAGCGGTGTCGATGGCCTTGAGCATCGGCAGCGCCATGGCCGTGATGGACGAGGCGCCGTTGAAGCTGCCTTCTTCATTCTGGAACTGACGGAACAGGCCCAGCGCGGTGCGCGCCTTGAGCGAGTCGATGAGGCCGCCGAAGTCACCGCGCAGCGACTCGATGAGGATGTTCGTCTGGAACGCGCCCATGAGAATGCCGGCGTGAAAGCGCGTGGCCATGAAGTCGAGCGCGCCGGGAATGATGAGCGCGCTGATGTTGGGGCACGGCAGCTTCTTCGCGTCGACCAACCCCGCCATCGCGAGGAAGAGCGCGGCGAAGTCTCCGTCATTCATCTTGTCGATGACCTGCGCCAGGCCGCCGTGCGCTTCGACCCAGGTGCGCGCCTTCTCGGCCGCGTCGTGCGCGCCACACAGGTACAGCGCCGCCCAGCCGCTCGCCGTCGAGCCGAGGTCGCCGTGCTTCGCGTAGGGCTGCACGAGAAACGAGCCATCGGGGCGCTGCTGTGCGGTGAGCCACTTCGCCGCCGCTGCGGTGTCGCCGGAGTCGAGCTGCTGGAGGTACTTGAGCACCGTGACGGTCTGCGCGGTCACCCACGCGCCGATGTCTGCCGGGATGTCCCACGAGCCGTCAGCGCGCTGCGTCTTCCAGAGCACGCGATGGGCACGATCCACCGCGAGCTGCACCTCGTCCACCTTCGGCTCCGCCATGTTCACTCCCCCTGCTGGTTGATGCTTTTCAGCGCGCGACGGTGAGCGAGTACAGACAGCTCGCTCCATCACGCTGCTTGATTTCAATGCGGTCGGGCCAGCCGTCGATTTTCCCGCTGCCCGCCGAAAGAATGCCCGCGTAGAAACCGGGCACGTCGGTCACGTCGTTGAGCCACAGCTCGTACGCGTCGGTGCCCGTCACCGTGAACTTCGTCTCGATGAAGTTCGCGCCGCTGCGGAGGTTGTGACTCAAACGTTCGAGCGTGCGTTTGGCGCCGAACAGCCGCGCCGCCGAGAACATCGCCTTGCCGAGCACGCCTTCGGTGAACTGCTCGACCGTCGCGCGGCCCAGGCTGCGGTGTTGCTCTTCGTCGACCGGCCCGGGGAAGAGCTCGGCGGCGATGAGCTTCACGGCGGTGGCCCAGCTCTCGGCCGGGTACGCGGGCTCGACCTTGTGCGGCGGCCCGATGCGAAAGGCGCCCAGCTTCTGCTTCGTCTCGGGCTTCAGCTTCTCCCAGGAGATTTTGATGAGCGGTTCGACCGAGCTGCTGAAGATGAGTTTCGAGCTGCTACCGGCTGGCATGAGGCGGCGCAGGCTACCCGAAGTGCGCGAGGGTTTTGTCGACAGTCAGCAGGAACGCACGAATCGACTTGTCCAACGCGGGCAGCGGCGTGTCTTCGAAGCGCGTGTGCGAGATGCCGGGGCTCGACTGCGCGAAGACCATCGCCGTAGGCAGCACGCCCGCCATCTCGGCCGCGTCGTGCAGCGGGCCTGACGGCAACTCCGGCGCGGAGCCCGTCACCTCTTTCACCGAGCTGCGCACGAACTTCATCAGCGTCTCGTCGAAGGGCCGCGGGGTGATGTGGAGCAGCGGGCTCCACTCGACCTTCACGAGGTGCTTCTTCGCGGCCTTCTTCGACGCGGCGATGGAGTCGCGCAGCATCTTCTTGAGCACCTTGCCGTCGAGCGCGCGCAGGTCGATGGAGATTTCCGTCGAGCCCGGCACGGCGGTCACGAAGTTGGGCTCGACCTTCACCACGCCGCACGTCGCCACCACGCGCGTGCGCGGCGTCTTGCCCGAGTACTTCATCGAGATGGAGCGCGTGGCGAGCGCGAACTCGGCGGCGGCGAGGAACGCGTCTTTGCGCAGGTGCAGCGGCGCGGCGCCCGAGTGCGCGGCCTGGCCGATGAACTTCAGGTTGTAGCGCTCGACGCCCATGGTGCCGAGCACCACGCCCACGGGCTTCTTCAGGTCTTCGAGCACCGGCCCCTGCTCGATGTGCAGCTCGAGGTACGCGAGCGCGTTCAACGCGTCGAAGTACTTCTTCGCCGTCTTCATGCCGTCGAGCGAGTAGCCGTTGTCTTTGAGCGCGTCGGGCAGCTTCACGCCGTTGCGGTCGACGAGGTGCGCGAGCTCTTTGTGTGGGTCGAGCGTGCCGGCTGACGCGGCCGAGCCGGTGAGGCTACGCCCGAAGCGCGCGCCTTCTTCGTCGGCCCAGTCGACGAGGTGAATGGTGAGCGGCGTGCCCGCAGCCTTCGCGCGGCGGAAGACCTCGAGGCCCGCGACGACGCCCAGACAGCCGTCGAGCCAACCGCCGCCGGGCACCGAGTCGAGGTGACTGCCGATGACGATGCTCTGCTTGGACGTGCCCGGGAGCGTGGCCCAGAGGTTCGCGGCGCCGTCAGTCTGCGTGCCGAGGCCGAACTCGTGGTGCAGCTTCATCTGGAACCACTCGCGCGCCTTGCGCCACACCGGGCCCCAGGCGACGCGCTGGGCGCCGCGCTCATCGGAGGTGAGGGCCTTGAGTTCCTTCAGGTCTGCGATGACGCGCGCGCCGGTGAGTTTCATGGGGCGCGGAGTGTAGTCGCCGTCGCTGTTCGCCGTAGGTCAGAGCGAAGTACAAACAGCGTCGGAGGCCGTCATGAGCGGAGCACGAGATCTCAAGCAGTTTCTCGAACAGCAGAGCCACCCCGTTGCGCGAGCTGCAGAGAAGAAGGAGTGGCAGGCGGCGATTGCGGGCTTGTTCAAGCGTCTGCGCAGTTGGCTTGCCGACCTTGAGAAGCGCAAGTTGCTCATCGTCGAGGAGCGCGTTCATGGCTCTGACGAAGCCAGCATGATGGGTCTGGAGCTCCCGTCGTTGAGGATTCGAGCGCCGCACGGTCGACACGTTGACGTCGTTCCCAAGGCACGGTTCGTCATCGGTGGTGAAGGACGGGTCGATCTGCTCGCCGGTGCACGACGCGTTTCACTGATTCGCACCGCCGACGAAAACTGGGTGGTTGCTCTGTCGAAGCCAAACGCCGTCGCGTTTCATGTAGTGAAGCTCGACAAGGATGTCTTTTCGGCGCAGCTCAAAGAACTGCTGTCGTGAAGCCTTCGGAGGTCGCTCGCCATCGCGCAGTGATTCTTGAAGCGCTTGAGGCTCTGGAGCGTGTTCTGCGCTCAGGATTCAACAGTGGAGCGTCGTCCGTCTTCTTCGGCATGACACCCGACGAAGTTCAGGACGAACTCGTCGCACGTCGCGAAGAAGCCGAACTCCACCTGGTGTTGTTGCTTGTTGCCGCGTTCGAAGGGCTTGTGATGTCGGAGTCGAAGGCTCGGCGCACGTCAAACAGCGCAGATGCCACGACGCGAGCCTTACGGCGACTGTTCGCGTCGAATGAGTCGAGGCTCGCTCTGGAGGACGTGCTTGATGCATGGCATTTGACCGCTACGGCTCGAGCCATTGGTGAGTTCAAGCAGGTGCTTCCGTTTCGTCACTGGTTGGCGCACGGCCGTCACTGGCACTACCAGGGACCGATTCACACGGTGACGCCAGAGCGCGTGATGGAGCGCGGGCGCGCAATGGCGACTGCGCTCGGCTTCACGCTGTAGCGCACCTCACGCGAAGCCCTTCGATTTCAGCAGCGCGTCGGGGCTCGGGTCGCGGCCACGAAAATTTCTGAACGCGACGGCCGGGTCGACGGTGTTGCCCACGCTCATGATGGTGGTGCGCAGTCGTTCTGCCGTGGCCGCGTCGAACGGGTCGCCCGCTTCTTCGAAGGCCGCGAACACGTCGGCCTCCAGCACCTCGGCCCAGATGTACGAGTAGTACGCCGCTGCATACCCATCGCCCGAGAAGATGTGGCCGAACGCCGGCACGCGGTGCCGCAGCACCAACTGTGGCGGCACACCGATTTCTTCGCTGACCTGCTTCTCGAAGGCCTTCACGTCGATGCGCTGCTCGCCCGCGAGGTGCAGCTTCATGTCGACCAGCGCGCTGGCCTGCGCTTCGGCCGTGGCGAAGCCCTGGTTGAAGGTGCGCGCCTTCTCGATGCGCGCGAGCAACGCCGCGGGAATCGACTCGCCCTTCGCGTTGACGAGCAGCTTCATGGTCTGCGGCGCCGAGAGGTAGTTCTCGTAGAACTGCGAGGGCAGCTCCACGAAGTCGCGCGTGGTGTTGGTGCCCGACAACGACGGGTAGGTGACCGACGAGTTGAGCCCGTGCAGCGCGTGGCCGAACTCGTGGAACATGGTGCGCGCGTCGTCCCACGAGAGCGTGACCGGTTCCCCCGGCGCGGCCTTCACGAAGTTCGAGTTGTTGCTGACCAGCGTCGTCACCTCGCCCGCGGTGCGGTGCTGGTCGCGGTAGGCGCTCATCCACGCGCCCGACTGTTTGCCTGCGCGTTGGTACGGGTCGAAGTACCAGTAACCGACGTGCGCGCCGTCGCGCGTGACCTCGTACACCTGCACTTCGTCGTGAAACACGGGCAGGCCGAGGGCGCGCGTGAAGCTCATGCCGTAGAGCGCGGTCGCCGCGTTGAACATCGCCTCGCGCAGTTTTTCCAACTGCAGGTACGGCTTCACCTCGTCGAGGTTCAGGTCGTACTTCTGCGCGCGCAGCTTCTCGGCGTAGTGGCGGTAGTCCCACGGGGCGATGGCGAAGGTGCCACCCTCCGCGTCGGCGATGCGCTGGCACTCCGCCACGTCGCGTTTGAACTGTTCGACGGCGGGCCTCCACACCGACTCCATCAACTGCAGCGCGGTCTCGGGCTTCTTCGCCATGCTGTCGCCCAGCTGCCAGTGCGCGAAGGTCTCCGCGCCGAGCAGTTTTGCGCGTTGCGCCCGCAGCAACAGAATGTCTGACGCGATGGAATTGTTGTCGTGCGAGTCGCCGTTGTCGCCGCGCTGCACCCACAGCTTCCACCCGGCTTCGCGCAGCGCGCGCTCTGTGCTCGAGGTGAGAAACGGCTCCATCGATGAGCGCGTATTGGCGATGACCCACTGGCCCTCGAGGCCGCGCTCCTTCGCTTCAGCGGCCGCCGCCGAAATCTGCGCGTCGCTCAAGCCGCCGAGGTCTTCACGCCGCTCGATGACGAGGCACTTCTGCTCTTCGTCGGAGAGCTGGTTCTGCGAGAACTTCGTGAACAGAGTCGCGAGCTGCTGGTTCAGCTTCGACAGCTCGGCCTTCTGTGCTTCGCCCAGCGCCGCGCCCTGCCGCACGAACTGCGTGTACGTCACCTCGACGAGGCGCTGCTGCTCGGGGTTCAACGGAGGCTTCGCGTCGTGCACGTGCTTCAAGCGCGCGAAGAGCGGCGCGTGCTGGGTGATGCGGTCGCGGTACTGCGCCAGCCGTGGCGACATCGTCTCTTCCAGGGCGCGGAACTCGGGCGACGAGCGCGAGCTGCTCCACACATAGAAGAGCGTCATCGCGCGGCTCAGCGGCTGGCCTGAGCGCTCGAGCGCGAGGTACGTGTTGTCGAACGTGGCCGGCGAGGTGTCAGCGCCGATGGCGTCGATTTCTGCGAGGTGCAGCGCGATGCCTTCGGTGAGCGCGGCTTCGAAGTGCGCCACGTCGACTGCATCGAAAGGAGGCACGCCTCCATGAGGACCACGCCACGGCTGGAGCATTGAATTCATGTGCGCACGAAACACCACAGCGCGTGCACAGGCGAGCCGCGCGTGTGCAGCGCTGTGCACAGCGCGCGGCCACAACCCCTCGATTCTGTGTCGGCGCGGGTGTTGCTATTGCCGGGGCACGTGAATGCTCTGGTGTTGGCCTTGGTGTTGTCTCAGGCGCCTCAGTCGAATGGAGCCCGAATCGGGGCCGGGGTCTCGTTGCTGGCTGCCGGTACGGTGGCGTCCATCGCGAATACGACGGCGGCGTACATCACGTGTGAGGCGTACCTCTCGTGCTTCAGCTGGGCGGCGGTCTCACCGTTCGGCATCGCGGCCTCGACGGTGCCGCTGGTCGGGCCGGCGGCGGGCATCATCGCCGACCTCGCGTTCTGGTCTGAAGCTCGCGCCAATTTCCCCGAGCGCCCGGGGCGCGACATCGCGTTTCGTACGGTGGTGAACGCCGTGTCGCTCGCGATGCAGGTGACGGGGCTCGTGTTGTTGCTCACCACGCCGCGCGCGCCGAAGGCCTCGAAGGCGCAGGGCCTCGCCGTCACTGATTTCGGTGTCGCGCCGGTGAATGGCGGCGCGGTGCTCGGTCTCGGCGGTACATTCGACTTCCACTGATGCGCTCCGAGAAATCATGAACTCTCTCTTCGTCGCCGTGGTGTTCGCTGGTCTGCAGTCGCAAGGCGCGCCTTCGCAGGAGCAGTTGACGCCGCCGCCTCCACCGCCCGCCGTGTTCGACGCGCCGGTTCAAGACATGGTGCCGCCGAGCTACGTGGCGCCGGCGCCGGCGCGACAGCAGAAGGTAAAGGCCAACCACGGCCCGAGAATCGGCGCGGGCGTGTCGTTGCTGGTGGTCGGCTACGTGGCGTCCATCGCCAACACCACCACGTATTGGTTCACCGGCGGCGCGAGCTCGTGGGGCTTCGGCGCGTTGCTCACCGTTCCGTTCGGCATCGTCATCTCGGCGATTCCGGTGTTGGGTCCGGCCGCGGGCATTCTGGGCGACCTGGTGTTTCTGTCGCAGTCGCAGGTCAACCTCGCGCCGCGCATGTTGGTGAACGTGGTCTCGCTCGCGTTGCAGGTCACAGGGCTGGTGTTGTTGGTGACGACGCCGCGCAGCCCGCCTGCGCCCAAACGGCTGGCGATTACGGGCTTCGGCCTCGCGCCGACCGATGGGGGCGCGAGTGTCGGGCTGGGCGGCACGTTCGACTTCCCGTATTGAACGGCGCCCGTGAGCTGGCGCGTCTACATGGTCCGCTGCGTCGATGGCTCGCTCTACACGGGCTGCACCAATGACCTCGAGAAGCGCGTCGCGCGGCACAACGCAGGCACCGGCGCCCGCTACACGCGCAGCCGTCGGCCGGTGGAGTTGGTGTGGAACGTGCGCGTGAAAGACAGGTCGGCGGCGTTGTCGCGTGAAGCCAGGCTCAAGCAACTGACGCGCGCGCAGAAGCTGGTGCTCGTCGCGAGAAAGAAACGATGACGCCTTCGACCGGGTGGAAAGAAGTCAGCGCCGAAGGTGAAGCCGCGCAGCTCGAGGCGCTGGCCGCAGACTTGGGTCGCCTTCAAGCCGGGTTGATGAAGAAGCGCGGCAAGCCACAGCGCGCGCTGCACGCCAAGGCCAACGTGGCGGCGCGCGGGCAGTTCGACGTGCACGCGGGGTTGCCAGAGCACCTGCGCGTGGGGTTGTTCGCTGAGGCGCGCTCGTACGACGCGGTGGTGCGCTTCTCGAATGGTGGGCCGCACTCGCGCGCCGACAAGAAGCCCGACGTGCGCGGCGTGGCGGTGAAGCTGCTCGGCGTCGGAGGCGCGAAGTCGATTCCCGGGTTCGCGCACACCACGCAAGACTTCTTGTCGATTCTCTCGGAGGCGGTGCCCTTTCGAACGCCCGACGAGTTCGTCTTCTTCGTGCTCAACGCCGACAACCCGCTGGTGTTGCTGCCGAAGGCCATCGCGCGCTTCGGCTTCGGCCGCACCATGGCGTTGGTGAAGCAGCTGCAAAAGGAGCTCGGCGCGGAGCTCAAGCCGCTGCGCGACAACCGCTACTTCAGCGCCTTGCCCATTCGCTTCGGGCCGTACGCGGCGAAGTTCTGCTTCACGCCGGAAGAGCCGACGAGCGAAGACGCGGGCAAAGAGCTCGGCACGCAACTGGTGTTGGCGCTCTCGGGTGGGGCGCTCAAGTGGCGGTTTCAGGTGCAGCTGTTCGCCGACGAGGTGACGACGCCCATCGAAGACCCGACGGTGGTGTGGAACACGCCGTGGAACACCCTGGCGACGTTGACGCTGCCGCAGCAGGCGCCGTCGTCGACGTTCTCGGAGTGGGTTGAGACGTTGTCGTTCGACCCGTGGCACGCGCAAGACGTGCTGCGACCGCTCGGCGCGATGATGCGTGCGCGCAACGCGGCGTACCGCGTCAGCACCACGGCACGACAGGCCGGCGCGGAGCCTGAAGCGTTGCCGACATGAGTCGCTGGCTCAGGTCGTGCGTGCTGCTCACCGTCGCGAGCTGTCAACAGCAGGCGTGCCCGTCGGGGCCCGGCAAAGACTGTGACCCGCGCCGCGCGAATTGCCCTGCGGGCTACCACTGCGCGCTCGCTGAAATCTGCACGCGCAGGTGTGAGCAGACGAGCGATTGCTGGCTGAAGGTCGAGACCGGCTGTCGCATCACCTGCATCGTGGGCGAGCGGTTGGCCGACGGCGGCACGTGTCGCGAAGACGGTGACGTCGAGTTCTGCCCCGAGGCACTCGAGTTGGAGTGCGCAGGTGGCTATTGCCAACGCGCCGCGTGTCTCGACGGTGGCTGCGACTACGACTTGTACGGGCCGTCGGGCAACAAGGGCAACCGCAGCCAGGGGCCTTGACCTCAGAACAGCGCGTAGACGAACGGCGCGACGGCCGAGAGGCCTTGCGTCAGCACCAGCAGCACCGCCGCGAGCAGCAACACGCCCAGCAGGGGAATGAGCACCAGCCGGTTCTGTCGCGCGAAGTGGGCGACGAGGTCTTTGATGGTGCGCAGGCTCATCAGGCGAAGAGCGTACGAAAGAGCAGCCCCAGCGTCGTGGTGTAGCCCTGCATGGAGCTGACGATGCGCCCCTGCGCGTCCAACACGAAGACGGTCGGAAACGCGGAGATGTGCATCACCTGCTGAAAGTCGTCGCGCGCGAGCAGCACCGGGTAGTCGACGCCTTGCGCCTGCATGTAGCCCTGCACCTCGGAGAGCTGCCCGTAGCCGGTGGCAATGGAGACCACGTTGGCGCGCGCGCCGAGCCAGCGGTGTACGCGCGAGACGTTGCCCGACTCGGCTTTGCAGACGCCGCACCATGGCGCCCACACCGCGAGCAGCGTCGGCTTGCCTTGCATTGAGGCGAGCGAGACGGTGCCCCCTTCGAGGGTATTGAAGACGTACGCCGGGGCGTCCCCGCGCGGGTGGTTGCGCGTCTGAAAGGCGCCGATGACGACGAGCGCCAGCGCCAGCACGCTCAAGTCGACGGCCCAGCGGAACACACGGGAGCTCTGGTAGCGCGTGCGCGCGGCGGTGAACCAGCGAGGAGACTTCATGTGCCTCTTCTAACTGCCGTCACTCAGCGGAGCACGCCGCGACCCTGTGCGTCGGTCTCGAGGCGCTTGGTGACGACGGCGTTGAAGGCCATGCCTTTCACGCCTCCGCCGAGGCCCATGTAGAACTCCTGCACCAGTGGCTTGCCCACGGTTTCGCCGCGCTTCTGCAGCAACGTCTCGAGGGCCGCTGCGTCGGCGGCGAAGGCCTGCGCGGGCGGCGCGAGGTTCGCCTTTGGGCGCAGCGTGTTCATCACCGGCTCGGAGCCGTTGAACTCGGTGATGGGCGCCTTGACCTGCTCGAGCGTCACCAGGCGGTAGGGCGTCTCGCCGTAGTCGTCGATTTCGGTGTCGGGCTTCTCGAAGAAGAGCCCGCCGCCGACGTAGACCGCCGAGTGCAGCAGCTCCATTTCGCCACCCTCGCCGTTGGAGCTGCTGAAGCTGACGACGTCGCCGGGCTGCAGCTTCGAGGTGTCGAGCTTCTCGCCGGGCTGCGTGAGCCCGAGCGACTGGAAGTCGCGGCTGTAGTTTTCACCTGCGGTGAGCGCGTCGCCGTAGGCGAGCTGCACGTGGGCGCCGCTCTGGCCTTGATATGCGCGCGCGGCCTCCCACGCGGTGCCGTGGCAGTTGGGCGTCGATGCGATGGTGACGTTCGAGCCCTCCATCATCATTTCTTTGGCGATGGCTTTGGTCTTCGGCAACTCGATGGTGCTGCCGGTGTCGAGGTCTTTGCCCACCAGCGACTGCAGCATCGGAGGGAGGAAGTCGGTCGCTCCGTAGCTGCGGTTCGGGTCGTAGCGGACCTGCGAGCGGCCGCCGAACTCGGCCTTGAGCGCGTCGAACTTCGGCTGCGTGAGCTTGCCGAATTGAACGTCGGCGCCGCGGGTCATCAGGTCGCGCTCGCCCTTGAGCCCGGAGTACTGCAGCTCGTTGGCGGTCTTCACGGCGACGCCGGCGACCGATGCGGGGAAGGTGAGCTTGCCGCGCACGCGTGACGCGGCGTCGCTGAGCGTGCCGTCGAGGCCGGCGAGCACGGGCTTCTTTGCGCGGGCCGGTGCGCTGCCCCAGGTTCCGTTCGTCTGCGTGGTCGGCTTCGGCTCCGGGAGCGCGGTGCCACGGGGGTTGGTGGCGGCGCGGGGTTGGGCAGTGGGAATGCGGGGCATGAGTGGGCGGACTTGAGCCTGTCGTGACGGTCGTTCGCAAGTGCCGGCGAGGGCGCAGCTTCTCTCAGCGGAGCGCGGTGAGATGAGTCGCCGCGACGACGTGCCCGGTGCGGGTTGGCCTCTCGACCACGTGCGAAGGGAGCGCACTTTTGAGGTGGTACCAAAAAGGTACCGACTCGTACTGTTCTGGTACCGCTCCAAAACAGTGGCCCCGTTCCCCCGAGGCCGAGGGCCTGTGCGCCATTGGCAGCGCGCGGGCCACATTCACGCCCGCCTTCATCGGGGAAGTCGCTCAACCCACGCGCGCTGACGCCTCCGTCCGAAGCGCCGTCACCCGCCGCGCGAACGCGAAGAACTCCGGAGCGAAGCGCGCCGGCAGATGCGCGACCTGCAACCTCACCGCCGGGTGCGCCGGCGCCCAGACCAGGAACAGCTCCTCGAGGAACTCTTCGCCCAGCGCGGTGACTCCCGTGAAGTCGAGCGTCACTTCTTTCGCTTCGACCTCCAGCAACAACAGCCGCGCCGAGAGCCGGTACAGCGACCCCGCCGTCGCCACTTCAACGCGTTGATGCAGCGGCGCCACGTTGCGCTGGTACCTCGCCGCGCGCGCCTTGCCGGTGACCGAGAGTCGACCGTCGGCGACCCACTTCCTGAGGTGTCGATGCACCGCCTGCCGCGAGACGCCCGCGAGCCCTGCGAAGTCGGCGCTCGAAAACGGGGCACCCGCGTTGACGAGGCGCTCCAGCACGTCGGTGATGGGTTGAGGCACGCGCGCACGCTACCGGCGTGTTGCAGCCCCGCAATTTTTTCGACCGACGTTGACGATATGCGCGCCTCACGTTGACGTTTTTCCGCTCGGCAATTCGTCAACCAACAAGCGACGTTGACGATTCTGCGCAGAACTCCGCGCAGTGGAGCGACGCTGATTCGCGTACTTGCGCCGGTGGGAATGGTGGCCCCCAGCGCCCGTTGTCCACCGCATGAAAACGACGACCCGCGCCGTTCGTTTCGCCCTCGCCGAGCGCCTCGCGCACCTCGATGTCGTCGCGTGGGACTCGCTGACGAAGACCGCTGGCGTCTTCATGCAGCGCCCGTTTCTGACCGCCTTCGAAGCCGCTGCACCTGAGAACGTCTCGCCGCGCTACGCGCTCATGTACCTGGGCGACGAGGCCGTCGCGGCGCTTCACCTCCACCTCGTGCGCATCGAAGGTCGCTCGGTGTTGCCCTTTGCTGGCGTCGCGCACCTCGTCGATGAGCGCGCGTTGGTGCTCGGTAACCTCGCGGCGTGGGGCGACACGGGCCTCGCCATGGCGCCTGGCGCCGACGCGTCACTCGTGTGGCACGAGGCGCTGCGCCTGGTCGACCGCCTGCGTCGCTTCGAGAAGTCTGATGGCGTGGTGAACGTGGCCTTCGTGAAAGACGCGTGCGCTGACGAAGACGCCCACGCGCTGCGACGACAGGGCTACCAACGCGCGCCGTCGGGCCCCGACATGGTGTTGACCGTCGACGCTGCGTGGAACGGCTTCGAGGGCTACCTCGCGTCGCTCGCCTCGAAGCGTCGCCGCGCGGTGAAGAAGGTTCGCGAAGACCTGACGGCTGCGGGGTACCGCGTCGAACGGCTCTCGCTCGAGACGCTGCTGCAGCACGAAGCGCGCCTCGATGAACTCTATGGCCAGGTGTGGGCCAACGCCGACGTGCGGCCGCTGCGCTTGTCGGGGCGCTTCTTCGTCGAGCTGCAACGACGCCTGGGCGACGCCTGCGTGGTGACGGGCTTGTTCCACGGCGAGCGGCTCGACGGCTTCGGCGTGAGCCTGCGCAGCGGCGCGGTGTGCGTCGGCTATTACCTGGGCTTCGACAAGTCGGTGGACGCACCTCTCTATCTGCGGTTGTTGGTGGCCATCATCGAGACGGGCACGGCCTGGCGTTGTGAACGCATCTCGATGGGGCGCACCGCTGAAGAACCCAAGGCGCGCCTCGGCGCGGAGCCGGGTGCGAGCGCGTTGTGGGTCAAGCACCGCACGCCTCCGTTGAACTGGGCCGTCGGCGCGGTGCTGGGTTCTCTCGAGACGCCCGACGTTCCAACCTTCCGCGTGTTTCGCGAGGGAGTTGAGCCCCGCCACACGTCGTGAGAGACGCGCGTCATGCGCTTTCTCGTTCTGACGGCTCTGGCGTTTTCTGCGTGTGGCTCTTCGGCGGTGTCGTTGTCGGTGAACACCGACCGCAACATGGCGCAGGCCAATGGCAGCGAAGCCATCACCATCACCGCGACGGTGATGAACGGCACGGTCGCCGTGCAGGGCGCGACGGTGACGTTCTCGGTGCCGGAGCCCGGCGTGCTGTCTGAAACGTCTGTCGTCACCGACGCGCAGGGCCAGGCGGTGACGAAGCTGACGTCGACGAGCGCCGGCGCGCTGGTGGTCACCGTCGCCACTGCCGACGCGCCCAACGACGTGAAGCCGTCGTTCACCTTCACGCAGGGCTCGACGGGCGCCGCGACGCGGTTGGTGTTCTCGACGTCACCGTCGACCACGCCGCTGGGCAACCTGCTGCGCCCCATTCCCACCGTGGTGTTGGTCGGCTCCAACGGCATGACGGTCACCACGGCGACGAATCAGGTGACGCTGCGCCTGACGCCCGGCTCGTGCGCCGCCACGTTCGACGCGACCAGCCTGTTCACCGTCTCCGCGCGCATGGGCGAGGCGTCGTTCGGTGGCCTGAAGCCCGCGTCGGCCGGCACCGGTTGTACGCTGACCGCCGAGAGCACCGGGTTTGCGCCCGTCGTTTCGACGGCCTTCGACATTCAATGACGGTGTCCGTGTTCACTCATCGAGCAGACATCGATTGTTTTGACATCGATGATCGTCACTGCGCATATTGTTGACCATCCGCTACGCCCGTAGGCGGGCACATATACCGCCCCCGCTTCTCAAATGAGGCGGGGGCATTTTCTTGCCCGGGGGTTTACGTGAAACGGTTGGCGTTGTTGGTGGACGGCGGTTGTCTGCGCCAGTGGTCGTCGGACGAAGGACGAAAGTACACGCCGGACCTCATCGAACACGTGGCGAAGCTGTCGGTCGGCAAAGACGAAGAGCTTCTTCGTGTCCTCTATTACGACTGCGCGCCGTTCAACGGCACCGTTCAGACGCCAATCAGTCATCAGCCACACAAGTTCGTCGGCGATGACTTCTGACGGATCTCGCGAAGCGCGACTTCTTCGCAGTTCGACGAGGCGTGCTCAAATTTCGCGGGTGGGACCCGAAGAAAGGCGTCACTCCAAAGAGCGACAACGACTTCACGCCACGGTTTGAGCAGAAGGGCGTCGACATGCGCATCGGCCTCGACATCGCGTCGTATTCGACGAAGCGCCTCGTCGACCGTGTGGCGGTCATCACGGCTGATACCGACATGGTTCCCGCGCTCAAATACGCGCGGCAGTCAGGTCTTCAAGTTGTCCTCATCGCGATGAGCGGCATCAAGAAGGCGCTTCCTACGGAGCTCATCATGCACGCGGACATTCATCGCAACGTCGCGTGGCCGTGACGTGTCACTTCACGCCGTGCATCCACTTCACCATCGGGCGCGCGAGCACCAGGTACAGCGCCGCAGCCCCGAGGCCCAGCCACACCATCAACTGAAATGAATCGCCGTACTTCGCGGCGGCCATCATCGGCGTCGCGTCTTTCACGCCGTCGAGTGACGTCAGCTTGCTGAACTGCGCGGCGATGACCTCGGAGTACGCGGTGGCCAGGAACCACGTGCCCATCATCAACGACGTCACGCGCTTGACCGACAGCTGAGAGACGGCCGCGAGCCCAATCGGCGACAGGCACATCTCTCCGATTTCGAGCACGAAGTACGCGAGCATCAACCACCACACGCTGGCCAGCGGCGAGGTTGCGTCGATGCTCTTCGCCGCGATGACCAACGGCACGAACGCCAGCCCGCCGAGCGCCAGCCCGAAGACGCTCTTCATGGGCTTCGACGGGTTCGCGCCGCGCTTGTCGAGCCACGGCCACAGCCACGCGAACAACGGCGAGAGCGCGACGATGAAGAACGCGCCGATGCTCGTCGACTGACTGGCCGTCATCTTCCAGCCGAGCACGTCTTTGGTCATGAGCCGGTCGGTGAACGCCAACCAGCTGCCGTAGGTCTGCTCGTACAAAGAGAAGAAGAGCAGGCAGCCGATGATGAGCAGAATCAGCGCAACCATCTGCTCGCGTTCGACCTTCGTGCACTTCGTCGTCACGAACCACACGAACCAGATGACGAGCGAGGCCGACACCAGGTGCATCGCGCTGTGCACCGTCCACGTGCGCTGAATGAGCTGCCACACCACGAGCGCTCCACCCACCGCGCCGACGTAGATGACGTGCTCGAGCGAGAACGGGCCGAACGTCTTCTTCGCGAGCGCCTCGGGGTTGGGCGACTCGGCGTGGCCCATCAAGAAGCGCTGGTTCACCACGAAGACGATGAGCCCCAGCACCATGCCGATGCCCGCCGCGCCGAAGCCGTACTTCCAGCCGTAGGTTTCGCCGAGGTAGCCGCACACCAGGCTCGAGGCCCACGCGCCCACGTTGATGCCCGCGTAGAAGATGGTGAAGCCTGATTCACGCCGCGGGTCGTTCTCTTCGTACAGCTTGCCGACGATGGTGCTGATGTTCGGCTTCAAGAAGCCCACGCCCATGATGATGAACGCGAGCGAGAGGTAGAAAACCTGCAGCGCGCCGTCGTCACGCTTCACGGCGCCGCCTTCGAGGGTGGCCTGCGCGCCTTCGAAGGCCATGCCGAGGTGGCCGAGCACCAACAACACGCCGCCGAACACCACCGCCTTGCGCATGCCGAGGTACCGGTCGGCGAGCAGCCCGCCGATGACGGGCACCGCGTACACGAGGCCGCCGTACGCGCCGATGAGGTCGTACGAAGGGTCGTCTCCGAACAGGTGGTACTTCGTGAGGTACAGGAACAGCAGCGCCTTCATTCCGTAGAACGAGAAGCGCTCCCAGAGCTCCGTGAAGAAGCAGACGTAGAGGCCGATGGGGTGGCCGAACAGCTCGCGTGACGGCGCGGTAGCGGTGCTCACCGCGCGCGGCGTAGCACGTACGTCACCCTGACGTGACGTGAGTGGCGGCGCTGCGTCGGCGCTCACATGAGGCGCTCATGACGCGTGCCGAAAAGCTGACGCTCGTGTTTGGCGTGACGGTGTTGGCCATCGCATCGGCGGCGCTCTTGTGGACAGGCTCGCAGGCCGGCCGCACGCCCGAGGTCATCGAGCGCATCGTCGAGGTTCCGGTGCCGACGCCGGGTCGCGTCGAAGCCGCGCCACCGCAACCACCGCCGCCCGTCGCCCCGCCGGTGACGGAGCGCGCGCCGGCCGCCGAGGCCCCTGAAGCGCCAGCGCCACGTGAAGAAGCGCCGCAGGTTGAAGCGGAGCCCCCCGACCTTCGTGAGCAGCGAAACGAAGCGGTGCGCCTGCTGCAGACCGTCGAGTCTCAGCTCGCCACGGGTAACATCGACGGCGTCGACGCGATTCTGCAGACCACCGGCGAGGCGCTCGATGAGCCCGCGCGCGGAATGCTCGCAGCGGCGCGTGAGGCGCTCGCCAACAACGACCTCACCTTGACGCGGGAAAACGTGCGGCGCGCCATCGCGGCGGCCGTGCGTTGATCACGGCAACTTCCACGAATAGCCCGCGTTCGGCGCGCAGCCATTCACGCCCGGCAACTTCACGAGCTCCCAACCGTTTTCACTCGCGATGACCTCCGCGCCGCTGCCCGCGCGCGCGATGACGTAGTTGAACCACCCGTGCTGATGCGGTGTGCCCGGCATGTAGAGCGGCGCGTTGCGGTGCAGGTACGTGATGCCGCCCGTCCACGCGAGGTGCATGGCGTCGATGCGCAGGCCGCACACGTCGCTCTGCTTGCTCGCCGCCAGCATCAACCGATTCACGAAGCCGAAGTCGTCCCACGCGGTGGCCTGCGCGCGCTCGGGGTAACTGCCGACGTCACCCATCGTCAGCTTCGAGTGCGTCACCATGGAGAACGCAACCGCCGCGCCCACCGCCGCCGCAGCGCGCAGCGAGACTGCTTCACTCAACTGCGCCAGCGCGATGCCGAGCAGCGCACACGCCAACGGCAACACCGGCACCATGAAGCGCAGCTCTTTGTGCGGCACGGCGAGGTGCAGCGCGATGAACGCCACGAGCACCACCACCACCGACGGCGCGCGTCGCACCGAAGCCAACGCTGCCACGCCGAGCGCCAACGTCACGCCGGGCATCGCCGAGAAGAGGTGCTGGAAATAGTACGCCCACGCCGAGGTGCCCCAGGCTGCGCCCCGGTTCTCGATGATGTTCACGCGGTAGTAGACGAACGCCGAGTGGAACCAGCCGCCGTACTTCGCGCCTGGCGCGTCGCTCCACGCCGCCGCGTCCCACGCGCCGAAGAGAAACGCCCAGCCCAACAACACACCGGCGACCTCGAGCATCGGGCGCCATTGCTTCGAGCGCACCGCGCGCACCACCAACACCGCCACCACCGCCGCGCACACCACGCCCGACTGCAACCGCGCGATGGTGGCGAAGCCCAGCAGCGAGCCGCCCAGCAGTCGGCCGCCATGCGTGCTGCGCTCGTCGAGCGTCAACGCCGCGCCCCACACGATGCACACCGCTGCGAGGTTCTCGCTCATCGCGCGCGGCGCGAAGTAGAGCGCCAGCGCGCACAGGCTCCACGCCGCCGCCGCGACGGCCGCCTCCACTTCACGTGCACCGAACACGCGCGCCAGGCGGTAGCTGCCCAGCGCCGCGGCCACCGACAACGCCGAGAAGACGAGCTTCGTCAGGTGGATGTACGTCGAAGGCGAGTCCGCGCCGACGAGCTTGCACAGCCACAGCCACACCGCGACGAAGCCCGGCGTGGCCCACGTGCGCGCGCCCTCGAGGTACTCCCAGGCGACCATTCCGTAGCCGAACACCAGCCGGTGCGCGGGCTCGAACGATTGGTAGATTTCGTCGGGCCAGACGATGCCGTCGTCGCTGAAGACGATGCGCGCGCGCAAGACGAAGCCGAGGACAAGTGAGCCGAACAGAATGACGCGCGGCGGCAGCTCCCTGGGCCAGAACTTCGTCGCAGAGTCAGTCATCAAGGCCCGCGCAATTAGCACGGCGTGCGCGTTGTGATGTGATGCCCGCTCGTCGCGCTCGGGGGGGAGGTTTCACATGCGTTGGTTGCTTGGGCTCGTGCTCGTTTCGTCGTCCGTTCACGCTGCGTCGGTGCTGCTGGTGCCTGCTGACGACAAGTCGCGGCCCGCTGCCGAGGCGATGGTCGACCCGCTGAGCTCCGAGAAGTTCGTCGCCAAGATGGCGCCTGCTGGCTCGCCGGCGGTCAGCTGCCTCTCGAGCTCCGCGACGCGCGACGCGTGCCTCGCCGTCATCGAAGAAAAGGCGAAGGTCGTCGGCGTGCTCATCGTGACGGCGTCGATGAAGGGCGCGCGGGGCACCGTGGCCCTCGAGCTCTTCGGCAACGGCGCGACGGTGAAGAAAGACAGCGTGAAGGTCACGAAGGCGAAGCTGAAGAAAGACCTCCGCAAGCCGACGTTGGCGTTGCTCAAGCTGTTGCCTGCAGATGAAGCGGCGGTCGCCGAGCCCGCGCCCGTGGTGGTCGAGCCAGCGCCCGTCGTCGCCGACGCGCCGAAGAAAGACGAGCCGGTGCTCACGCCGGAGCCCGCGCCCGAGCCGGTGCTCGACTTGAAGCAGGAGCCGCCGGAGGCGCCGAAGCCGAAGGTGGCCGCGTGGGTGATGACGGTGGTGACGGCGGCCGCGCTCGGCACGGCGGCGACGTTCGGCGCGCTGGGCATGACGAAGCGCGCGCAGCTCGAGAACGCGCCCGATGGCGTCTCTCCGCATTCCTATTCGCAGGCGGTCGAGCTTCAGCAGCAGGCCAACCGTGACCTGACCATCGCGACTGGCGCCGGCATCGGGGCTGGCGTCGGCTTCGTCATCACGGCCATCTTGTGGGGTGTCGAGTGAAGCGCGCGTGGCTGTTGTCGGGGCTGTTGATGCAGGGCTGTCTGTGCGCGCAGCTGCCTGAAGGCGTGCTCTTTCAATGCGAGGCCGACGGCGCGTGCGCGCAGCCCGGCTACCAGTGCCTCGACGACGGGCTGTGTCACGCGCCCGACGGCGGCATGGAGGAAATTGACGCAGGTGTTGACGCAGGCGAGGTCGACGCAGGCCTCGATGCGGGCGATGACGACGCCGGTATTCATGACGCAGGTCATGACGCAGGGGAGCTCGACGCCGGTGCTGATGCGGGCACTCCCGACGCTGGCGAGCCGGATGCCGGTCAGCCCGACGCGGGCTGCGTACCGACCGGCGCCATCGACGAGCCAGACCCGCTGAGCCTCGACGTCGACTGTGACGGCTTCGACGGAGACCTCTCGCGCGCGGTGTTCGTCGACGGAACCAATGGGCTCGATACGAATGTCGGCACGCGCGCGGCGCCGGTGCAGACGCTCGGTGAAGCGCTCACGCGTGACCGCTCGCAGGTCTACCTGGCGACGGGCACCAACACGGCCGGCGCGTTGACGATGCGCGACGCGGTGGCGCTCTACGGTGGCTACGACCCGGTGTTGAGCTGGTCGCGCACGGTGATGAAGTCGGTGGTGCAGGGCTCGCTGCGCGCGGCGCCGGTCGACGGCGGGCGCGTGGTGTTGGAGCAGCTCGACGTGCGCGCAGACGTGGGGCCGGTGGGTGAAGCGTCAGTCGCGGTGACCTTCGTGAGCGTCGCGCCGAGCTCGTACATCGCAGACTGTCGGCTCGCGGGTGGTACGGGCGGCGCTGGCGCTCCCGGTGCGGCGGGCCCGTCGGTCGCCAATGGTCAACCCGGTGGCCCCGCTGACAGCGGCACGGCAGACGGTGGAGGCGGCGTCGGCGGCGCCGCGGTCGCGTGTGGAGACGCAGGTTTCTCGACGGCCGGCTTCCGCGGTGGCCACGGCGGCGTCGCTGCGAGCCTGGGCATCGGAGAGCGCGGGCAGGACCTCGCGGCCGGCGGCGACGGAGCGTTGGCCTTCACGTGTGTCACGCCTCCATGCATGGGGCTCGAGGGCGACGTCGGGGCTTCGGCGACGCAGGCTGATTCTCCCGCGACGCCGCCGGGCGCGCCGCCTCCGACGTACCTCGGCGCGCTCGATGCGGGCGTGTGGTTCGCGGCGCGGCTGCCGACGTGGGCACCCGCAGGCAACGGTCGCGGCGGAGGCGGTGGTGGTGGCGGCGGCGCGTTGCTCAACGCGGTCTCGTCTGTCATCGCGCGCGGCGGCGGTGCGGGCGGCGGCGGCAGCGGTGGGTGCGGCGCGCGCAGCGGTGAAGCAGGTCAGTCAGGAGGCGCGTCCATCGCGTTGATTCTGTGGGCCAGCGCGCCGACGTTGCGCAACGTGCAGCTGGTCAGCGGCGTGGGTGGGCATGGCGGCGAAGGCGGCGCGTCAGGTCTGTTCGGTGCCGGCGGCGTCGGTGCTGTCGGCGGCGCAGGTGAAGCGCACGCGGACGGCACCGCAGGGCGAGGCGGGCAGGGCGGCAACGGCGGGCCCGGCGGTGCAGGGCGACAAGGTCCGGGCGGTTGGGGCGGGCCCATCATCGGCCTCTTCTGCGGAGCGGGCGCAGCGCCGAACCTCGACGCGACGACGACGTGGCAGGCCGGCACGCCGGGGCTTCATGGCAACGGCGACCCCGACGGGCTCGCAGGCCGCCAGCCGCTCACGGGCTTCAGCGAGGGCTGCCCGTGATGTTCGACGACAGTCACGAAGCGCCGCAGCGGTAGCGCCCACATATCTGCGCATGCACAATCGAGTGCGTGAGCAACTCCGCGACTGCGCTGTCGATTCCCGTTTCACGACTGCTGGAAGACCAGCAGTACGACCTCAAGCTCGAGCTGCTCGAGGGCCGCGATGGCCTCTCGCACCCCATCAGCTCGTCGCGCATTCAGAAGCCCGGCCTCGCGCTCACCGGCTTCACCGAGCACCTGCACTCCGAGCGCGTGCAGGTCTTCGGCAACACCGAAATCAGCTACCTGCGCACGTTGACTGAAGACGAGCAGCGCGCGGTGTTGAGCAAGCTCTTCGACTCGACGCTGGCGTGCGTGGTCGTCACCAAGGGCCTCGAGCTGCCGCAGCCGCTCATCGACGGGTGCCGCACGCACCACCTCGCGCTCATGCGCACGCCGTTGATCAGCTCGGCCTTCATCAGCCAGGTGCAGAGCTTCCTCGAAGAGGCGTTGACCGCCACCGGCTCGCTGCACGGTGTGCTGACCGACGTGTTCGGCGTGGGCGTGTTGCTGCTCGGTAAGTCGGGCATCGGCAAGTCAGAGGTGGCGCTCGACCTCATCATGCGCGGGCATCGCCTCGTCGCTGACGACATCGTCAACCTCACGCGCCGCGCGGGCGACGTGTACGGCCACGGCAACGACCTCATTCAGCACCACATGGAGATTCGTGGCCTCGGCATTCTCAACATCAAAGACCTCTTCGGCGTGGCGGCCGTGCGCGACAAAAAGAAAATCGAGCTCATCATCGAGCTCGTCGAGTGGACGCCCAACGCCGAGTACGACCGCCTCGGCCTCGACGAGAAGATGATGTCGCTGGTGGGTGTCGACGCGCCGCTTTCGGTGGTACCCGTGAGGCCGGGCCGAAACATGACCACCATCGTCGAAGTCGCCGCGCGCAATCACCTGCTCAAGCTCCGCGGTCACCACTCTGCGCAAGAATTTGCAGACCGCCTGACGCGCGCCATTTCGAAGACCGGGCCCGCGCCCAGCACGCCCAGCGGCATCAGGTCGGTGCGCCGACACGACGAGGAGGAAGTGGAGTGAAGAGCATCATCGTCATCACCGGCATGTCGGGCTCAGGCAAGACGACGGCCGTGCGCGCGCTGGAAGACGCAGGCTGGTTCTGCATCGACAACCTTCCCGCGCCGCTGCTCATGAAGGTCACCGAGCTGGGCGAGACGCGTGACCAGTTGGCCTTCGTGGTCGACGTGCGCGAGCAGAAGTTTCTCAAAGACGCGCCGCAGGTGCTCGAGGAGGCGCGCCGCGCCGGTCACAAGGTCGAGGTGCTCTTCCTCGACTCGTCGGACGAGGCGCTCTCGCGGCGCTACTCCGAGACGCGGCGAAGGCACCCGTTGTCGGGCAGCGGCGGCGTGGCTGAAGGCATCGCGCGTGAACGGGAGCTGCTGCGCCCGCTGCGCGACCACGCCGAGCACGTGCTCGACACCTCCACGCTCACGGTGCACGAGCTGCGACGGCAGGTCACGCAGCGCTTCGGCAGCTCGGCGCCGGGGCTCTCGCTCACGGTGATGTCGTTTGGCTTCAAGTACGGCGTGCCCTCGAACGCCGACATGGTGCTCGACGTGCGCTTCTTGCCCAACCCGTACTTCGTGCCGGAGCTCAAGGCGCTCACCGGCAAAGACCCGCGCGTCGCGTCCTTCGTGCTCGACCGGCCTGATGCGTGGGTCTTCCTCGACAAGAGCTTCGAGTTCCTCGAGTTCCTCGTGCCGCGCTACCAGAAAGAGGGGAAGAGCTACGTCACCGTGGCCATCGGCTGCACGGGCGGCAAGCACCGCTCGGTGGCCATCGCCAGCGCGCTGGCGCAGCGGCTCAAGCAGTCGGGCTTCGGGGGCTCCGCCCAGCTGTGGGACCGAGACATCGACAAGGAATGACGCAACGGGCATAGGGCGGCGGCATGCCGTTGCTTCCCGGGCTCCGAGTCGTTCGTTCTTCAGTTCATGGGTATGGAATCGTCGCCACGCGTGACTTCGCAGAAGGCGAGCTGCTCGCCGACGTGGAAGGCGTGACCTGGCGCCCCGGCGAGTGGTGGGACGACCGCTACACGCTGCAAATCAACGAGTCGCTGTGGTTCGACATGGTCGACCAGACGCGCTGGCTCAACCACTCGTGCGAAGGCAACGCCGAGGTCGACTTCGGCGTCGATGAAGCCGGCGAGCCGTGGGCCAAGGTCTACGCGTGGCGCGACATCAAGGCCGGCGAAGAAGTCACGTGGGACTACGAGTTCTCAGCCGACGTGGCCGAGCCGTGCAGCTGCGGCGCCGCCACGTGCCGCGGTGTCATCGTGCGTGAAGACCAGCTGCACCTCGTCAAAGAGCGCTTCAGCCAAGCTGGTAGTTGACCACCACCGCGTCGTGGTCAGACGCGTAGTGGCCCTGAATGCGGCCGCCGGTGCGCTTCAGGTCTTCGTTCGGCACGTGCATCACGTAGTCGAGCGTGCTCGCGCCGTGCGTGCCGACGTGCAACTTGTTGTCGTACTTCACCTTGTTGCCCAGCACCTTGTAGCTGTCGCGGTTGAAGTCGCCGCCGATGATGACCGGCGTGCCTGTGCGCTCGAAGCGCGAGACGAGCTCCTTCATCTTGCGCATGTGCGTGTTCCACATGTCCTGACGCCACTCTTTGGCGGGCTTCTTCTTCGAGTTCCACGCGCCGCTGACCAGGTGCGTGTTCATGCGAATGATGGTCTCGCCGGTCTCTTTGTTCTTGAGCTTCACCCACGTGATGTAGCGGTTGGGTGAAACGTCGCTCTTGCCGTGGTGCGTGCGGCGGAAGCCGTCGCCGACCTTGTCCCACTCGTCTTTCTTCCACGAGATGGGGTTGGGAATGCGGAGGCCGCCGTCCTTCGGCATGTAGTGGCCCCACTTCGGGCCCAGTGATTTGAGCGCGTCGAAGTAGCGGTCGTCTTTCTTGCCGTTCTTGCCGGCCACCATGTCGATTTCATTCCACCCGATGATGTCGCCGGTGGCGGCGGCGCGACGCACGTCGTGCAGCACCTGCGCCTGGCTCATGGGCGGGTTGCTGCGCACGTTGACGTTCACGGTGGTGAAGTTCGTCTTGCCTTTCTTCACGTTGGCGACGGAGCCCTCGTGCGCGGCGCCCGAGAGCTCGAGCTTCTTCCAGATGCGGCCACCAACCACGCCGTCGGCCTTCCACCCGTTGCTGCGCTCGAAGCGCTTCACCGCCGCTTTGGTGGCCTTGTCGAAGACGTTGTCGACGGCGCCCTCGAGCAGGCCGCGCGCCTTGAGCTCCTGCTCGAGCTTCTTCACTGCAGGGCCGGTGGAGCCGACGGTCAGGCGGTGCTTCGGGGCAGGCTGCTGAGCGATGACGCGCATGGGAAGTTGTCGAACCCACACGGCGCGCGACCTGGGGGACTGTTGCCAGCCGTAGTTACATTTCGCCGCAATTTTTAACGGCTATTTCGCCTTCTTGATGTCGCCGCGCGTCTTCGAAGACGTCGAGAGCAGAACGCCTTTTCCTTTTGCGACGGCGGTGAACTCGGCCGTCTCGGCGAACCCGGAGACGGTCAGCTTGATGACGACTCTGCAGCCGGCGATTTCACCGTCGGCGGCGGTGGCGCGCGTTCCGTCTTCGCAGGGCTCTGGCTCAAACCCCAGCGTGTTGGCGTCTGTGGAGTAGCGGTCGAACTCTGCGTAGTAGCTCAACTGCGCGACGTAGACGGCGCGCAGTAGCTTGTGGGCTTCGTCGGCGGCCGACGGGTTGGCGGAGAGAGAGAAGGCGAGCGCGAGGCCGAGGACCATGCGTGTGACTTACTTCGCCGCGACGCAGGCGCCGTAGACGTCTTCTGCGGCGCGGAACGCGGCCTCTTCAGTCGCGCACACGTCTTCGCCGAGGTTGTCTGCGCATGAGGCCGTGCGACACGCGTACGTGGCGACGGCTGCGTCTTTCACGCCGCTGCTCGCTGCACATTCTTCGTCGACGAAGGCCCACACGTTGCGGAAGTGCTGCTTGCACGAGGTGATGGTCGCGGCCTTGTAGTTCTCAGTCGCCTCGCGCTCCTTCACGCAGACGGCGGTCTTCTCGCAGAGCGCGTCGGTGGCGGCGGAGTACGCGTCGGCCTCGCGGTCGAAGCCCAGTGAATGGTCTGGCGACTTCACGTGCGCCAACACGCCCATCGGCGGCCCGGCGTTCACCACCATGCCCACGCGACACTTGAAGCGCGTCTCGCTGAAGACCGCGCCGTTTCGCGACGCGCGCAGCACGTAGTCACCCGGAGGCACGCGGTAGTACAGAAGACCGCCGTCGATGCTGGTGCCCTTCGCCGTGCGGTCGGGAATCACCGCTTCGTTGAAATACACCGGCCCGCTCTCGGGGCGCGCGGCGGGCTCGAGCTCGACTTGAACGCCCGGCATGCCCTGTCGGAGCGCGACGTAGAGCGAGCCGCCGAAGCGCGCGGCCGTCGACGCGATGGCGCAGAAGCGGTCTTGCTGCGGCGCCAGCGGCATCACCGCGGCGAGCAAGTCGAAGAGCTGCAACGAGACGACCTGCACCGGGAACGGGTGAATGCCTTTGGGCCCGACCTTCACCGTCGCGGTCTGCGTGGTCTTGAAGTCGGGGTGCTCGACGACGAGCGTGACGTCGGTGCCGACTTCGATGCCCTCGAAGACGAAGTGCGCGTCATCGCCGGTGGTGAATGACAGGTCGGGGCGCTCGAGAATCGTCACCTTCGCGCCTTGCACGCGCTTGCCGGCGACCTCCGTGGTGAAGGGCAGAATGTCGCCTTCGATGGAGGTGCGCGCCGGCTCTGGCTTCGCGGGCCCACAGCTCACGGTCGTCAACGCCAGCGCGCAGAGGGCGAATCGCATGCACGTGGCCTTAGCGTGAATCGTCAGCGTGGCGGCCCGTGCACGACGCGCTCGTCACGAGCGGGTTTCAACCTTCGATGAACTTCAGCAGCGCTTCATTGATGACGTCTTTGTGCGTGGTGCACAGGCCGTGCGGCGCGCCGGGAATCACCAGCAACGTCGCGTTGGGCAACAGCTTCGCCGTGGCGCGGCCGGTGGTGTCGAGGGGGACAATCTGGTCATCGTCGCCGTGCAGCACCAGCGTGGGCACCGTCATCTTCTCGAGGTCGCCGCGTTGGTCCGTCTCAGAGAACGCCTTGATGCACTCGTATTGCGCCAGCAAGCTGCCCGTCATCGCCTGCTGCCAGAACGTGTCGAGCACGCCTTGCGAGCGCTTCGCGCCGCTTCGGTTGTAGCCATAGAACGCGGCGGGAAAGTCCTTGTAGTGCTGCGCGCGGTCGGCTTGCACGGCGGTGCGGAGGCCGTCGAAGACCTCCATCGGCACGCCCTTCGGGTTGAAGTACGTCTTCAACATGATGGGGGTGACCGCGCCGATGAGCACCGCTTTGGCCACGCGCCCCGTACCGTGCCGGCCGATGTAGCGCGCGACCTCGCCGCCGCCGGTGGAGTGGCCGACGTGCACCGCGTTCTTCAAGTCGAGGCTCGCCGTGAGCGCCGCGAGGTCGTCGGCGTAGTGGTCCATGTCGTGGCCGAAGCCGGGCTGCGATGAGCGGCCGTGCCCGCGTCGGTCATGCGCGATGGCGCGGTAGCCGCGGTTCGCGAGGAAGAACATCTGGTCTTCAAACGCGTCACCGGTGAGCGGCCAGCCGTGACTGAAGACCACGGGCTGCCCTGTCTCGGGGCCCCACTGCTTGAAGTACAGCTGCGTGCCGTCGGTCGTCGTGACGTAGGAGGTCATGCGTCTGCAGTAGCGACGCGACGCCTCGCTGCGGGCGACGGGAACAACCCGAAACGCTACGTTCGCGGGCCGCCATGCATCGACTCATTCTCTTCGTGGGCGCTGCGCTCTTCGCTGCGTGCGACCCCGCGAACCTCGACGACCCCGAGTACAACCAGCGCCTGGGCCCCGCGACCGGCATCTTCGCGGGCTTCACGCCTGACGACTGCATCTGCAATCGCAGCCGCACGGTGAACATTTTGTGCTCCGAAGCGGGCGCAAATCGTTCGACGCAGCTCGAGCTTCCAGACGTGCTCGGCAAGGGCCGCGTGCAGGTCGAAGGCGGGCAGAACATCATGGGCACCGGCTCGCTCCCGGTGTTCTTCGAGCTGGAGGCCGGCGAGCTACGTGACGACCCGCGCGCGCGTTCGTTCACCGGCGTCTGGTTCCCGCTGCGGGTCTACAAAGCGCTCGCGTTCACCGGCCGCTGCAACGCCCCCGAAGACCTCACGGCGTGTCAGGAAGAAGGCGACGGCACGCTCGGTGATTCGCTCTTCTGGTGCAGCCTCGTGGGGCAGCCGTGATGAAGCGCGCCGTCGTCGTCATCGCGTTGTTGTCTGCGTCGTGCGGAGGCTTGACGTGGGGCACTTTCGAAGGTGGCCCGCGCACGCCGTACCCAGAAGCTTTGGGCGTACTCGTCGCCGAAGGGCACCCGCTTCGTCCCACGCAGGTCTTCCTCGACACGAGCACGCGCGAGCCGCTCGTCGCGGTCGTGACCGCCGCGGGCGTGAACGGCGATGTCCGTCAACGCAGCAACACGACCATTGAGTTCTTCCGCGTCGACCTCGAGACGCGCGTCAGCACGAAGTTGCCGCCGCTCCCGTTCTACGCGGAGACCTTCACGTTTCACCTCGCGGCCGACCCGCGCGCGGCGTTGATCTCCTCCGACAACAAGGTGGCGTACTTCGACGGCACCGCGTGGCGACGGCTGGCTGACCTACCAGTGAGCAGCGTGTCGCGCGGCCAGTTGCTCGCGCTCGACGGCGCGCGCGTCGTCGGGCAGTTCGACGGCTTCTCGATGTTGGACGGCGCGACGTGGAGACAGGTCGCGACGCGCGGCGTGCTGGGGCCCGTGGCGACGAATGGCTTTCGCGTGCTCAGCGCCAGCATCGACAACAGCGCGCCGTGGCCGTACCAGGTGTGCACGCAGCGCTTCTCGTGGCAGGGCGTCGAGGCCGACCGCGTGTGCTTCGACAACATCGACAGCGACGAGGTGCAGCCCGCCGCCAACGGCACGCTCGACTCGTTTCACGCCAAGGTCGGCGACACGCTGCTGCATTTCCTGAGCGGAAGGTGGACGCGCGGCAACGAGCTCAAAGGTGCGCTGCAGGCGGCGCCGACGCTCGCGCAGGTCTCGGTGCAGGGCGCTGCGAACGAGACGTGGCTCGTCAGCGGAGGCTCGGTGCGACGCCGCCTCGCGCCGCAGTTCGCGCCGGCGCTCGGTGAATTCACGCCCGAAGGCGAGGTGCGCGCGATGGCTGACGGCTCGGGCCTCGTCGTGGCCGGCACGGTGGTGGTCGACGCGCGGCGCTACATCACCGCGCGCAAGCTCGAGTTCACGTCGTCTGCCGCGGAGTTTGGCCCCGTGTGCGAGCTCGAGTGCCCGAGCGGTCACCGCTGTCAGGCCGTCGACCCCGTCAACAACGGTGGGCGTACGCAAGGCTGCGTCGCCGATGACTTGCTGGTGAACGTCGGGCTGCCGCGCGCGCGCGTCACCATGCAGCTCTCTGGCGTCGACGCGGGCGACGAGTGGGCTGTTTCATTGTTGCCCGTCGACGGCGGTGCGGTGGGCATGACAGTCGAAACACCGCCTCCAGCGCTCACGCTGGTCGGTGACGAGCTGACGCCCTTCGTGCTGGTGGTGACGCGCTCGGGCCACGCGCCGTCGCGGCATGAGCTCACGTCTCCGTACGCCGGGCGCGTGGCAGACCTGGGCCGCATTCCGCTCGTCGCGGCGCCGTCGGCCGGCGTCACGTGGGGCAACGGCAGCTTCGTTGATTCGCTGAACACGCTCGTGTTGCCGCAGGCGTTGGTGGTGCGCCGCGTTGAAGGCGACGGTGGCACCAACTGGCTCGCGCTGCAGAAGAGCGACGACGGCGGCATCTCGACGCGCGTGTTGTCTTCGGGGCGCGTCACGCAGAGCACCGTGGTGGCGCCGGCGGTCTACGCGAGCCGTGCGAACCGGCTCTTCATCGCCAACGCGACGTCACTGCAGGCGTGGGACGCCACGACGCTCGAGCCGCGCGGCGAAGTGCCAGGCACCGACTGGACCATGCGCCCGATGACGAACGCGTCGCACTACGTCGCTGTGGGGCGTGAACAGAACCGCGCCACGCGCGTGCGCATCGAGCCGACGAGCCTCGCGGTGCAAGACCAGTTCAACGTGCTGGGTTACGGCATGTGGAGCTCCGGTACCGGCGCGGTGGTGGTGCGTGATGACGGGCCGTCAGCGTGGTTCGTCGGCGGGCGCCGCGTGATGCTCGACGCGCCGGTGGGCACGCGCTCATCGCCGCAGGTGCTCGATGGTGCAGGCACCCGTTTCTACGACACGGTGCTCAGCGGCGTGAACGGCGCGTATTCGACGGGCATCGACACCGACTCGGGTGTGCGTGTCTTCGAGAGCGACGCCGGCGTGACGTTCGCCGTGGGGCTCACCAGCAGCCGCTCGGTGCGTGCGCGGCGCGCGACGAACCCCGACGGTGGTTTCCAGGTGACGCTGCACGAGCTGTTCGACGGCGAGACCTTCGTGAGCAGCCTGGGTGAAGGCGGCGTGCCGTCCGGCGGCGTGTTCGAAGGCACCGGCGCGTGGGGCTTCTCCAACTTCGAGAGCGGGCTGACGCGCGTGTTCCGCGTCGACGACGGCACGTTGCTCGAAGAATCGGTGAAGCACACGTACGGCCACTTCGACGACTCGCGGCTCTACGCGGTTGAAGACTGTGACACCACGCAGCGCGCGTGCGACGGCCGCGTGTTCTCGCTCGACCTGGCGACGTCGCGCGCCGTCAAGGCGGTGACGTTCGGCGCGCGCTACGGCCTCGCTGACGAGCGCACCGTGTTCTCGTGCACCACCGGTGACATCGACAACGCAGGGCAGTTGGTGAATGCGCAGTTGCTGGTGGCCGACCCGCAAGACTGCTCGCTCGACACGCGCTTCGTGCAGCCGTCACGCGGCCCGAGCCACGCCCTCGGCGCGCCGTGTGCGCTCTTCACCGTGCGTCGGCATCGCTACGAGGTCGACGCGTGGGGCCGGGTGACGCCGCGCTACGACGGCGACGCGATTTTCTGTGCGCCTTGATGCGTCGATGTCGGTTCTGCGCTGCGGCGTGATTCACCCATCAAACTTCGCGAGGGTGCGCCCGCATTTCACCCACGGAGAATTTTCCATGCACAGAAGCTTCGCCCTGCTCTCGATGCTGCTGTCTGTCTCCGCGTTTGCAGACACGTACACGAAGACGAAGAACCCCATCGTGCTGGTGCACGGGTTGCTCGGCTTCGACAGCCTGTTGGGCATCGTCGACTACTTCCACGGCATTCCCGGAGAGCTGCGCGATGGCGGCGCGAAGGTATTCGTCGTCGACGTGTCTCAGTCGAACTCCACGACGCTGCGCGGTGAGCAGCTCGTCGCGCAGCTCGAGACGCTCAAGGCACTGCACGGCTATTCGAAGTTCAACCTCGTCGGCCACAGCCACGGTGGCCCCACGGCGCGCTACGCAGCGTCGGTGCGGCCTGACCTCGTGGCGTCGGTGACGAGCGTCGGTTCGCCTCACACCGGCAGCGCCGTCGCAGACCTGCTCAACACCGTCGCGCCTCCGGGCAGCGTGCAGGCCAGCCTCACGGCGGGCTTCGTGAACGCGCTCTCTGCGTTCGTCGGCTTCTTGTCAGGCAGCGCACGTCCACAAGATTCGTTGGCGGCGCTCGCGTCGTTGTCGAGCAGCGGCGCGGCCACGTTCAACTCGCTTCACCCGGCGGGCAAACCTTCGAGCGCGTGCGGCCAGGGCGCGAACCTCGTCAACGGCGTGCGCTACTACTCCATGGGCGGCACCTCGGTGCTCACCAACGTGTTCGACGCGAGCGACGCGTTGATGGCGGCGGGCGCGTTGACCTTCGGCTTCGAGCAGAACGACGGCCTCGTGGGGCGCTGCTCGTCGCACTGGGGCACGGTGCTGCGCGACGACTACGGGTGGAACCACCTCGACGAGGTCAACCAGCTCGTGGGGCTGCGCGGGCTGTTCTCTTCGTCGCCGAAGTCGGTGTACCGCGCTCACGCGAATCGCCTGAAGAACCTCGGCCTGTGAGGTGGGTCTTCATCGCAGCGGCGGTGGCGCTGGTCGGCGCGCTCTTGTGGTGGACGCCGAACGTCGACACGTCGAAGCCCACGAAGTCGCGGGGTGAAGTCGCCGCTGTCGCCGAGCCGTCAAACGAGCTGATTGCGCGCGCCCTCGCGGTCTCCGGCTCACCCGCATCACTCAAAGGCGCCGAGCTCGACGGTGAAGTGAGCTGGTACGCCGACGGCGCGGTGCGGCTCGACCTCGCGCTGCGCCGCCGCTTCGACCACCTGCTGTCGGCGCTCGGCGAGGTGTCGCTCGCGCAGGTCCGTGCACGGCTCGAAACCGAGCTGACGCCGAGCGCGCCGGCCGAGCACGTGCGCGCCGTGATGGCGGTGTTCGACCGCTACGTCGCGTACCTCGAGGCCGTCGGTCGTCTGGAGGCGTCGGCCGACCCGAAGCAGCGGCTCGAGCAACTGCACGCGCTGCGTGTCGAGAAGCTGGGCGCGGAGCTCGCGCGCGCGTTCTTCGATGATGAAGAGCGCGCCGACACGTGGGCCGTGGAGCGCGCCGCGTTGGTGCGGAGTGGTGAAGCGACGCCCGAGTCGCTCGCGAAGCTCGACGAGCAGCTGACGCCTGAAGCGCGGGAGCTGCTCAAAGACACGCAGGAGCTCCGTGACGCCATCGACACCGAAGGCCTCGACGCCGACGCGCGACGCAAGCAGCGCGAAGACAAGTTTGGCCCCGAAGCCGCAGCGCGCCTGGGCGAGCTCGACGACGAGCGCGCGAAGTGGAACGCGCGGGTCGAAGCCTTTCGTGCGCAGAAGGAGACGCTCGACGCGCGTGAGCTCGAGCAGGTGCTGGAGCGCGACTTCACCGAGCCGGAACGTCGCCGCGTCCGCGCGCTGGTGCTGGGCGAGTAACCCGTCGGCTTTCCCGTGCACGAGGCGTACGGTTCGCCGCATGGCCACCACGAAGAAGCCGCTCTTCGACCCCGACGAAGCCACTGCGACCGAGGGCATGCAGCTGGACGTGCCCGTCGTCGGCGCGCCGCCTGAGGCCGACGTCGTCGCCGGTCGCGCGTTGATGGTGGGCGCGTTGGTCGAGCGCTCCCGGCTCGAGTCGAAGCGTGACGTCGCGCGCGCCGCGGCGCTCGTGGAGTGGGTCGACGCCAATGGCCTCTTCGGAAATCTCGGGCCTGAAGGGGTCGACCTCTTCGAGCGCCCGCTCGGTGAGTGGACCGACGACGACCTCGACGCCGTCGACTGGACGGGTGAAGAGCTCCGCGTGTTGCTCTGGGCGTTGAGCAGGGCCGAGCTGGGCCCCGCGAGTGAGCGCGCCGACGTCTCGAAGCTGCTGAGCCTGCTGCCGGTGTTGAAAGAAGCAGACCTCTTCATCGACACCGCCACGCTGCGCGCCAACGACGAAATCGAAGTTCAACGCGCGCTCGCCGAGGCGTTGTTGGAGGCCGTGCGCTCCGAGGCGTGGGCGCGCAACATCGCCGAAGACCCGCAGAGCTTCGAGCCCGACGAAGACCTCGAAGAGCTCCTGCAGTCCATCGAGGCCGACGGCTTCGACCGCAAAGCCGCGGCCGAGAAGGGCGAGGTCCACACGGCCGTGACGGGCCTCCGCTTCTGGAGCCGCTCGTTGCTCAAGGAGCTCTTCTCGGACGGGAGCCCGCACGTCGACCAGAAGCTCGACTCGTCAGACCTGGTCTCGTTCGACGACGCGACGCTCGGCACGCTGCTCGGCGTGGTGCACGCGCGCGTCGAGGCCTTCGAGTGGCTGCAAGAGGGCGATGAGTACGAGCCCGACGAAGAAGATGACGGCTAGTTCCAGCGCCGCCACTCGTCTTCGTAATAGTGAACGAGCACCTGGTTGTTGAGCCGGTTCACCTCGGCCGGCACGCGGCTCATGTCTTTGGCGAACACGAACAACGTCGGCAGCGTCTCTTCGTCGAGAAAGCGCAGGCCCGGCGGCAACGCATGGCGCGCGCTCATGGGCTTCGTCGACGCCAGCACGTAGCCCCACTCGCCGAAGCTCGGCACCCACACGTGGTACGCGTCCGTCTCGAAGCCTGAGGCCTGCAGCGTGGTGTCGATGCACCAGAAGCTCTGCCGCGCGAAGAGCGGTGAGGTGCTCTGCACCACGGCGACGCCGTCGTCTGTGAGGTGCGCCTTGAGCAGCGCGTAGAAGCGCGTGGTGTACAGCTTCCCCAGCGAGAAGTTGTTCGGGTCGGGAAAGTCGATGATGACTACGTCGAAGCGCTCGTCGGTCTGCGTGAGCCACTGCATGGCGTCGTCGTTGATGACGCGCACCTTCGCGTCGTCGAGCGCGTGGCCATTCAAGTCGGCCAGCTCCGGTGACGAGGTCGCCAGCTTCGTCATCGCCCCGTCGAGGTCGACCAGCGTGATGCGCTTCACTTCATCTCCGTAGCGAAGCACTTCGCGCGCCGCGAGCCCGTCGCCGCCGCCCAGAATCAGCACCTGCTCGCGCTTCGCCGCGCGCTGAAACGCCGGGTGCACGAGCGCCTCGTGGTACCGGTATTCGTCGACCGACGAGAACTGCAGGTTGCCGTTGAGGAACAACGAGAACCCGCGGTGCGAGCGCGTGACGACGATGCGTTGATACGGCGTCTGCTGCGCGTGGACGACTTCATCGTTGTAGAGCTGCTCTTCGAAGAACGACGTCATCGAGTCGCCGAACGCCAGCCCCACCAGGAGCAGCGCCGAGACCACCACCGCCTTGATTCGCAGCCGCGTCACGCCGCCGAGCACCGGCGCCAGCAACCACGTGCTCCACAAGCCCACGAGCGCGTTGACGAGGCCGAACAACAACGACGTGCGAATCAGCCCGAGCTTCGGCACCAGCACGATGGGGAAGAGCAACGACGCGAAGAGGCTGCCCAGGTAGTCGAACGTCAACACGCGCGCGATGAGGTCTTTGAACTGCAGCTGCTCTTTCAAGATGCGCATCAGCAGGGGAATCTCGAGCCCCACCAACGTGCCGATGACGATGACCAGCGAGTACAGCGTCACGCGGAAGCTGGCCCCCGCAGAGAACGTCGCGAAGAGAAACGGCGCGCTGATGCCTCCGCATAAGGCCACTGCCAGCTCGATTTCGACGAAGCGCTGCGGCACGCCCTTGTCGATGAAGCCCGAGAGCCACGCGCCGATGCCGAGCGCGAACAGGTACACGCCGATGACCGTCGAGAACTGCGTGATGCTGTCGCCGAGCAGGTAGCTGGCCAGCGTGCCCACGATGAGCTCGTAGATGAGCCCACACGTGGCGATGACCAGCACCGTAAGAAAGAGCAGCGACCGGTTCATCGCGTCAGCCGTGGTACACGCGCGACGCGACGATTTTCCCCGCGCGCACGTCGAACACTTCGGCCACCGGCATCGGCGCTCCGTCGGGCGCGTGGCGCACGTATTCGAGGAACACGCGGTCTTCGTTCGCGGTGAGCGCGGTCTTCTCGTAGCGGAGCCCCGGCAGCCGCTTCATCGCGTCGGCCCACCACGTGGTGAGCGCCGGCTTGCCCAGCAACTTGCCTCCGGTTTCAGGGTGCAGCGCACGAATCTTCGGGGAGGTGTGCGTGCAGTCGTCGGCGTACAGCGCGACCAGCGCAGTGACGTCACCTGCGTTGAACGCGTCGAGCCAGGCCAGCGCGAGTGCTTCGTGAGCGTGCATGGCCGCGGTGTACACCGGGAAGGCCGCGCTGCTGCAGTCACGTCGACCGAATCAAGTTGCTGAAACTTTTACTGGCGGTTGATGAGCTGGCGGAACAGGCCGAGCGCGGTGCCACCGAGCACCTCGTGAATGCGCACCTTGTTCGGCACCGCCGGCGGCTCCCAGCTCGAGGGAATCTTGCCGTCGACGAAGAGCTGCTTCGCGTCTTCGCGCGTGAAGTAGCGCTCGCCGTTGGCGCCGTGACGGCCGAAGACCTTCAGCACGATGCTCATTTCAGCGAGCTGCGTGACGCGGCCTTTGAAGCCCGGGTCTTCTTTCGCGAAGTGCTCGGCCGCGTCGGCGAGGTCTTTCGCCGTGAGCCGGTCACCGTCTTTGCTGAACTTCATCAGCACCTCGAAGCGCTCGGGGTGCACGCCGTTCTGGCGAATGCCGCTGCTGCCGGTGTGGTCGAGGTTCGAGCCGTTCAGCTTGAAGAGGTTGAACGAGCCCTTCACGTCGTCGGTGGCGTCGGCCCCGCGCGTGAGCACCGCGCGCGTCGCCGCGTCGGGGCCGAGCTGGCTGAGCGCGCGCTCGAGGTCGGGAATCTTCACCGTGCCGTCTTGCTCGACCTTCAACATGCCCGCGTTGAACATGCCGGCCAGCGCCGGGCAGGGGATTTTCTTCGCGAGCTGCACCTTCTCTTCGCCGTGAAACGGGCACTCGACGGCGGTCGGTGACACGTAGCCGCGCGAGGCCCCTTCGAGCTCGGTCTTCGGAGGCGCGGCCGCGGCCTGGTAGCTCGTGCTCGGGCCCACCGGTGTCGTGACGGTCGCCTTCACCGGCTCGTTCGTCTTCGGCGTGGCTGCGGCGACGACGGGCGACTGCGGAGGCGCGATTTTCATGACCGCGAACCGTAGTCGAAGCGCCGTCAGAACGTCTGGTGCACGCCGATGACCGACGAGAAGAACCGCGTCGGCGTCGACAGGCCTCGGGTTCCGTCGTCGGTCGTCATCAACGTCATGCCGAGGAAGAAGCGCGCTTGCTCAGCCACCTCGATGAACACGCGGCCTTCACCGCGCAACGCCAGCGGGCTGCCCGGCCACGTGCGGTGCATGCGCGTCACCACGGCCTCCAGGCCGAACCACCCCAGCTTGAATTGAAAGCGACCGCCGTAGCCGGCGGCGACGAACAGCGGCCATCGGTACGCCGCCTCGGCCTCGGATCCACCGGCGCCGAAGCCCAGCTCCGTCATGCCCACCGCGGCGACTTGAATCGGGCCGAGCCGCACGCCGACCTCGAGGCGCGGCGAGACGTTCATCTGAAAGTACCCGAGCCAGCCCAGCTGAATGTCGCCGCCCACGCGAAAGAGAAACGGCGACTTCACCGAGAACATCGGCTGCCACGCGATGGTGTAGCCGCCGCTCACGCCGAAGCGCGCGAGGCCCGACTGGTCGAGCGTCTCTTGCGTGGCGATACCCAGAAACGGGCCCATGTACGTGCCGCTCATGCCCTGCGCGCGCAGCACGCGATTCTCGTAGCGCGTGAGCGAGGCCTCGAGGTCTGCCGACGGCGGCGGTAACCAGAGCGCCGGAGGTTGAGGCAAGCGCAGCAGCTCGAGGTCGACGCGGCGGCCCAACAGCGCCGGCAACATGGCCGGTGGCAGCGAGAGCGCCTTCGAGACCGGAGCGCGCAGCCCGTCGTCGAAGCTCTGCAGCAGCACCGCCGCGCGAACACGCTCATCAAGCGTCGTCGCTGCTGCCGCGAGCGCTTCACCGCGCGCGCGCGTCCACTCCTGTTCAGTCTTCGTCACCAGCTCCACGACGGCCGCCGTGAGGCTCTCGCGCATTTCACGCTGCGCCCGCTCATCGTTGAAGCGCCGTTCACCGACGTGCTGCGTCGTGTAGTCCGCGTCGCCTCCCACGCCGTCGAGTGTGCGCCGCCGCGTCAGCGTGAGCCCGTCACCCGAGATGGTGACCTCGACTTCGGGGGTGGTGCGCCACGTTCGAACCTTCGCCGTGTACGACTCGACGCGGTCGACGTCTTTGACGACGTTGACGAGCTTGCGGCGCTGCACCTGCTCGGTGACGTTGGTGGTCTGCGTGCTGGTGCCGCACGTCTCCTTCACGGTGGTCGTCGCCACGCGCCCGCCCTTCTCGGTGCCGATGTTGAAGTCTGTCGTGCGCGTGCAGGTGGTGCTGCCCGGGAGCTCGACGGTGCGCGTGACGTCCTCCATCACCGTCTGCATTTCTTGAACGGTGACCTTTTCAACCCAGGCTCCGCTCCGGTTCTCGACGGTTTCATTCATCGTGCTCACGCACTTCGAGAGCGTGAGTTGCGGTGTCACCGCCAGCGACGCGCGCGGAGAAAACGTCGGCGTCACGTCGGGGCATTCGCTGGTGAACTTCGGCGCGGCCGCGAAGCGCGTTGCCTCGAGCGGTCCGGGCACCGCCAGCGTCGCCGCGCCGTCGATGAACTGCAGCATCACGTTCCACGCGTGCGCTTCACCGGGGCCCTTCGCGTCGTCGCGGCGGCGCGTCCACGTGGAGCGCAGCGAATCGAAGACGGGGTCGAAGTATTTCCACGGCGCTGAGCCGCGCGGGAGGCCTTCGAGCACGCCGTGAATGCGACCCAGCGCCGCGAGCTCTCCACCGGCGAGCGCGTCGGCTTCGACCTGCGAGCGGATCGGCGCGAGGTCGCGCACGACCTTCACTTCGAGCGTCTCGATGACGTCGCGGAGCGACCGCGCATGCGCCTCCTGGAGCAGCTGCAGCAGGCGAATGAGTCGCTCCTGGCCGGTGCGTTGCTCGACCTCGTCGATTCGTTCGGCGAACCAGTCGCGAGCGATGGCTGAACGGCGCCGCCCTGGTTCACGCGTGTCGTCACCGGTGCGCACCGCGCTGTCGAACACGCGGTCTGCGTCGGCGAGGGCCTGCGCGCTGGAAGGCGCTTCCGGCTCCGGCTCTGCAGCGAAGATGAGAGTACTGACCCCGAGGACCGCGACCGCGAGCATGCGCATCGAGCCAGAAGCGTAGCTGAGCTGTGAGGCCATTCCATGCTGCGTCGACTTGCTGCTAGGTGCTCGAGGTCATGAACGCCCTTCGTGTCTTCGTGGTGCTCGCCGGCCTCGTGGTCGTCTCGTGTGGGCCCACCACGGGCAGGTGCAACGCGGCGACGTGCTCCGGGTGTTGTGACGCGAGCGGCGCCTGTCAGCCCGGCGGCACCAACGGCGCATGCGGCGCAGGAGGGGCGTTGTGTCAGTTCTGCACCAACGTGCAGGCGTGCACGTTCGGCAACTGCATCGTGCAGACGCAGTCCGGCCTCGGCGGTGGCACGGCGACGGGTGGCGGCACTGCGACGGGCGGTGGCACTGCGATGGGTGGCGGCACCGCGACGGGTGGCGGCACCGCGACGGGTGGCGGCACCGCGACGGGCGGCGGCACTGCGACGGGCGGCGGCACCGCGACGGGTGGCGGCACCGCGACGGGTGGCGGCACCGCGACGGGTGGTGGCACCGCGACGGGTGGTGGCACCGCGACGGGTGGTGGTGGCGGCGCGACGTCGTGCAACTCGACGCAGTGTCAGAACGGCTGCTGCACCTCGAGCGGCGTGTGCATCACCGTCACCACGCCTTCACGCTGCGGCACCAACGGCAACATGTGCACCAGCTGCATGCAGGGCCAGACCTGCGTGAGCGGCGCGTGCGCTCCGTGCGCCGGCTGCATCGACATCAACACCGGCCTGTGTGAGGCCGGCGCCTCGAACACCTCATGCGGTCTCAACGGCGCGTTTTGTCAGGCCTGCGACTCGAGCACGGGCAAGCAGTGCCTCAACGGGAGCTGCAGCTCGGCAGTGACGTGCAACAGCACCACCTGCACCGGCTGCTGCAACGGCAACACCTGCATCACCTCGGCGCAGATGAACGTCGCGCAGTGTGGCCAGGGCCTCGCGGGCGCCGCCTGCGTGGGCTGCACGAGCGGCGCGGCGTGCAACACGTCGGGCGCCGGCCAGTGTCAGACCGGCACGGGCGGCGGCGGAGGAGCGGGCGACGGTGGTGTGTTGCCCGGCTCATGCACCACCGACAACGAATGCGGCCTCGGTTGTTGCGCCCAGTTCTCTGGGTTCGGCCTCTGCTTCGGGCCGGGCGAAGCGTGCTTCTTCGGCACCTGCAGCCCGGTGACGCGCGACTGCGACTTCCCGTAACAGGGGTCGTTCTTCAGCGCGAGTACCAGGGCTCGACGGCCTTGGGCACCAGCAGGGTCGGCGCGTTCGACGTCAGCGTGACGGAGTACACGTTGTCGTTGCCGCCCGAGTCTGACGAGAACGCCACCGTGGTGTCGTTCACCCAGCAGGGGAAGCTGTCGTTGGCGCCGAGCTCACCGGGGTAGAGCCGCGTCACCATTCGCGTCGTCAGGTCGAGCACGAAGAGCCGCGTTTCACCCGTCGACACGCGACCATCGAACACCGCGAGCGCGCCATTCGGCGAGACGACGATGCGCCCGGAGATGTCGAGGGCTTCACTGCCCAGCGTGTTGGTGATGCTCGACGGCGAGCCGCTCGCCAGCGTGATGCGCTCGACCTGCGTCAACGCCAGCCCCGAGCTACCGGCCGCGACGACGACGGACGCTCCGTCAGCCGAGAACGTGGGCGACGCGTACGCGAGCACTCCGTTGGCGGCGAGCGGCGTGAGGCCCGTGCCGTCGACGTTCACGATGGCGACTTCGCTCAACCCATTGCGCGTGTAGCTGAAGGCCACGCTCGACCCATCGGGCGAGAACACCGGCGTCTTCAGGTCGCGCATCTGCGCCGTGGCGGTCAGCACGATGCTGGGCATGCCGCCGGCTGCGGGCACCACGGCGATTTCGGCGCTCTCTCCGGTGCCGCGCACGAAGACGATGCGCTGCTTGTCTTTCGAGAAGCTCGGCGTGCGCACGTTGGCCGACGCGGTGAGCGTACCGGCGGTCTGCGTGTCGGCGTCGTCGACCAGGTAGACGTTGCGGTCGTCTTTGCGGACGAACGTGAAGCCGGTGGTGAAGGGAATCGTGGTGCCGGTGCCTCCACCGGTGCCGCCGCCTCCACCACCGCCACCTCCGAAAATCTCACACCCATTGAAGAGAACGACTGCGGCAGTGGCGACGATGACGGTGCGAAGCATGGCGGGTTCGACGTTTACACCTTTCGGAGCTTCACGAGCTCGTTGCGACAGTTGTTGCACAGGTGCAACTGACGACGTTCGGCGTCGGTGATGGTCGTCGCGAGGTACATCGCGCAGCGCGCGTCTTCGCAATACGACAGCCCGATGAGGTGCCCGGCTTGATGTACGGCCTCGATGAAGGTGCGCCGCTTCCACGCCTCGCCTTCGCCGCGCAACCGCCACAGCGACATCACCGACGCGTGCGACTCCCGGTCTGCCTCGCCGTAGACGAACGGAGAGTCAGGCACGAACAGGTCGACGTTGGCGACTCCCACCACGAGCGGCGTGCCGGTCTCTTTGACCGTGAGCAGCCGGCGCATGATGGCCGTCGTGTGGTACTGGTTTCTGTCTTTGTTGAAGGCGAAGCCCGGCTCCGACAACGCCGATTTTCCGACGTACGCGGCCACGCCCAGCACCTGGGCAATGGGGGGCTCGAGTTCCCGCAAGAAAGGCACGGGCACTTCGCCAATGGGCACCAACTGCAGCTCCTTGACCGCCATTTCTGCTCCCCACGAAGCAAAGGCCTGGAACGGTTACGGCTGCCGGCGATTGTGGCCCAACCCGAAGGGGACCGCACCCGCGCACTTTCTCTACATCTGGGGCGCGTGGATTCGAACCACGATACTCAGAGTCAAAGTCTGATGTCCTACCCTTGGACGACGCCCCAATAACCACCGCCAACGACGGAAAAACGCTGGGCCTTCTGACCTATTTTTGAGTCAGAAGCCACGCCAGACCGGCGATGAGGGCCACGAGCGCCACTCCCAGCGCCAGGTACAGCCCGTTGCGCGAGGGCGGCAGCGTGAGCGGCTCGTCGTCGTCGACCGGCTTGAGCGCACGTTGGCTCTCCTTCTTCTTCACCTCGGCCAGCACTTCGGAAGGGTCGGCGGCGACGGTGGGCACGTCGAGGCGCGCGCTCTGGAACTTCGAGCGCGTGGGCGGCTGCGTCGCGTCGTCGCTCGGAGGTTGATGCTCGGTGTTCGTCTTCGCCCACGGGCTGAAGTGGCGGTCGGTGCTGACGTCGGCCGGCCTGGAGCTCTCCTGGGTGATGAGCGTCTTGGCTTCACCCCAGTCACGCTTCGGGACGACGCCGGTGCTGGCGCGCGCTGCGGGAGGTCGCACGCCCGGAGCCGCGCCCGTCTTGCCGTCGGAAATACGCCGGAGCGCACGGCGCGCTTCGTCGGCGTCTTTCATGCGCTTCTCGGGTTCGCGCGAGAGCAGGTTCATGACCCAGGCGTCGAGGTCGTCGTCGAGCGTGGGTTGCCACTGTTTGGGTCGAATCGGGTCGTGCTGCATTTTCTGCGACAGCACTTCGATGGCCGACGGCGCTTCGTGCGGCAGGTGGTTGGTCAGCATCTGGTACGCGATGCCGCCGACTGCATAGAGGTCGGTCTGCGGAGTGACCTTGGTGCCGAGCACCTGTTCAGGCGCCATGAAGGCAGGCGTGCCGAGCAGCGTGCCGGGGTTGGTGGGCTTCACCGAGCCGCCGGCGCGGTCGGCCTGCTTCGCGAGCCCGAAGTCGATGACCTTGATGCCCTTTTCACCGTCGGGCTTCGACTCGACGAAGACGTTGCCGGGCTTGAGGTCGCGGTGAATGACGCCGACCGCGTGCGCCGCCGACAGCGCCGACAGCAATTCGTCGAGCATCGGCACGACGTCGCGCCACTTCATGGGCGCGTGCACTTTCAAGTACTCGTCGAGCGGGTCGCCCTCGAGCAGGTCCATCACGATGTAGGGCTGGTCATTCCGCGGCAACGTACCGAAGCCGAAGATGTCGACGATGGCCGGGTGCCGAATGGCGTTGACGGTGCGCGCTTCGCGAACCAGCCGCTGCACCATTTCAGGGTCGTCGGCGTAGTCGGGCTTGAGCACCTTGATGGCGACAGCCTTGCCGATGATTTGGTGCACGCCGCGGTACACCATGCCCATCGCACCGGAGCCGATGAGGCTCTCGACGCGGTACTGCTCCACCACTTGACCCAGCAGCGGGTCAGTGACGGTGACCAGATTGATGCTGCGAATGGTCTCGTCGCCGACCGGCACAGTGGGGCGAAGCTAACCTCAGAATCAGCTCGAAGCGATTGCTTCCCACACAGGCTGCGATTCCGAGACGTCGAGGAACCGGCAGTGGTGGGCGAACATCGCGCCCTTCTTCGAGGCCGACAGCACTTCGGCGCGGGCCGCGTGGCCCTTCACGACAATGTCGATGACCTTGGTGTCGACGCGGCGGTCGAGCAGAAACATCGCGCCGCCTTGCGAGACGTCGCCCTTCACCGTGACCTGCTCGCCGCGCAGCGCCACGTCGAACGTGGTTTCGATGCGACGGAAACGGCGCGACGCCGCAGCGCCGTGTTCGGGGAACTCAGCCGGCGGCCAGTTCGGGTCTTTGATGAGGCCGCGGCGCACGCCGAAGCTGGGCGAGAACTTCGACGACACCTTCGAGGTACCCGTGCGGTTGATGACCGATGAAACGGAGGCGGTTTTCGTAAAGGCGTCGTGCATGTGATGTCCCCTTGTGGGACATGGATGCTCCTGTCGGAGGTTGTATGTCAATACCCCCTACTTACGTCGTGTAAGTGTTGTTGTATTTCAGCCACTTAGCGCCTCGCGTACAACCGTTTCAGCGACAGCCTTTTGGCCGCGACGGGCTTCGGAGCGGCGATAGGGCCCTGCTCGATGCTCTGCAGCACCAGCGACGTCGCGCGCACCAGGTCGGTCGACGAGACGCGGCCCTGCGCGTTGGTGGCCGCGACATGCGTGAGCCGCCGCTGACCTGTGTGCGAGGTGACGGTGATTTCAATGCCGTCTTTCACGGCGCGCCCGGCGACGACGAAGTCTCTCGGGCCCGCGCCGACGCAGCTCATCGAGAAGCACAGCGTGTCTTTGAGCGGAGCCGCGGCGCCGGTGACGGTGATGCGCTCACCAGTGGCGAAGGCAGTCGAGGCAGCGAGCACGACGAAGCAGGCGAGGCGCATGACGCGCGACGATTGCACTGCTCAGGCCATCACGCAGGTGGGCGGATCAGCATCGAAGCGAGCTGACAATGGAGTCGCCGCGCACCAGGGTGTGGGGGCGCCACACCGCGCACTGCAGTGAACACGTCAGGCCGACGCGGTGACCGCGACGCCGACGATGCGAAAAACGACAGCCAACACGAAGGCGCCCAACCACCCCGCGAGCACGAGGCCTTTGTGGCGGTGGTCGAACTGCGAGAAGCCGTAATACAGCGTGTAGAACGGCAGCAGGAGCACCATGAAGCCCGTGCCGACGCTGCGCGAAAACGCGTGCACCAGCACAGGAACGAAGCAGGCCACCGACAGGAGTTGCAGCAGCAGGCCGAAGACGCTCACCAGCATGGTGCGCGCTTAACACACGACTTCAGTGCTATCTGCCCACGTTCATGAACTTCGTTCGGCAGATTCTCACGTTCGTCATCGCGGGCGCGCTTGCGGGTGTGTTGATCATGAGCGCGTACGGCCCTTCGCTCGTCGCGCAGTCGGCCGACAAAGAAGGCAAGTGCTGGTGCGCCGAAACGAAGCGCCAGGGCGCCGACCAACTCGTCAGCTACCAGATGAACGCCATCGCCGTGGGCTCTGTGTTGGGCTTCATCACCGGCGTCGCGTGGGTCGTGTGGCGCCGCAAGGTGGCGTCGGCCGCCGCGGCTGCAAATGCAGAAAAGCCGACGACGACGCCCCCTCCGCCCGCGGCGTGACGGTTGATCAGCCCCGTGCTGATCACTTCCCGCTGCCGGGCCCGCGCGGTCGTCCGCGATTCTCGCAGAATGATGAACTGTCGGTGCGGCCGTCAAAGCGAGGGGAGGGAACGTGCCGGGTTTGACGCCTCCCCCCGGCAGGAGTTGAACCTTCGCTGGCGGGAGAACCATGGAGAACTACCGCCAACTCAGCGCGTCGACCTCTGACTACTTCTCACCTTCGGTTGCGTCCAGCGCTCGACATGGCGCGCTCCTCGTCGGGTAGATGTTGGTCACCAGCGCGTCGCGAGCAACGGCCTTCGTGCTGGAGCCGAAGTCACCGTCAGCGCCAAACAGTTGAAACGACTCGATTTAGTCGGGTCACCAAACTATTTGCGCGTGGGTGCCTGCTCTGGCGTCGTGAAATCAGGTACACGGCGCACCCATGTTCGACGACACGCGGTTGGACGTGAAGCTCCAGGAGCTGTCCCGGGAACTGATGATGCGCTCGATGGTGCCGGGGTTTGGCATCGCTGACGCGTTCACGCTCAAGGGACTTGATGAGGCGGGCCGGCCGGGCCTGTTCGCTGCGATTCTGCTCGCGCCGGGCAAGGTCGCAGAGCTCGAGACGCTCACCACGTTCCGTCAGTTGCTCACGCAGCGCCTCAAGCAGCTCGACACGCGCACGCCAGCCTGGCCCATCGTGGTGCAGGCCGAAGCCGAGGTCATCGACAGCCATTCGACGGTGCCCGGTGGCCGCGAGTACTTCGCGCAGGTCAAGTCGGAGCTCGTCGCGCGCACCGCCCGCATGAAGCAGCGCGTGTCGGTCTCGCAGATGCCCGTCGTTCGCCTCGCGCCTGAAGTGCCCGCCAGCAAGCCCATCGTGCGCGGCAGCACCAAGGCCGCTGCGACCAAGGCAGCGCCGCGCAAGGCCAGCACGACGACCGCGGCTCGCCGCTCAGCGCCCGCCCGTGCGTCGGCTCGTACGGCCCGCGCGCGCCGCTGAGGAACGCTTCAACTGAGCGTCGGTGCGCGTCGTTGTCACACGCCGCGCGCGTTCGGCTCCCAGACGTACTTGTGCTGCTGCAACTGGAAGCGCACCGGCAACCGCTCGTCGATGATCCACTGCGCGAGCTTCTGCGGGTGCAGCTTCTCGAACACCGACGAGAACAACATGCCGAACGGGCGCTGCGTCAGGCGGTGCTCGTTGATCAACTTCACGCTCCACTCGAAGTCTTCACGTGAGCCGATGACGAACTTGAGCTCGTCGCGCGCGTCCATCGAATCGAAGTTCTTGTAGTCGTTGCGGTCGCTCTCGCCCGAAGACGGCGTCTTCATGTCGACGATGGCGTGCACCGCCTCAGGCACCTCGCGCACGTCGATGGCGCCGCTGGTCTCGAGCAACACCACGAGCCCCGCCTCGAGCAGCTGCTCCATCAACGGGTACACGCCGGGCTGCAGCAACGGCTCACCGCCCGTCACTTCCACCATCGGCGTCTTCATCTCGAGAATCTGGCGCACGACCTCGCGCGTCTTCACTCTGGTACCGCCTCGAAACGCGAACTCCGAGTCGCAGTACGTGCAGCGGAGGTGGCAGCCCGTGAGCCGAATGAACGCGCACAGCAGGCCCTGGTGCGTGCTCTCTCCCTGCAGCGACAGGTAGAGCTCTTTGACCATCACCGAATCGGCCGTGGCGACGCGACGTGGCTCCACATGGGGGCGTGCAGACAGCATGAAGTGCACAGCGTGTAGCAGGCCGGTGCGCAACCCGCGACACACCTGCCCACCTGTCAGTCGCCAGTGACGCAGAATTCTTCGGCCCGCCGCGACGGCACGCGAATTGGAATACGAGGCGGTCATGAAACTCCTTCGACTGGGTGTCGCCTTCGCAGTGGTGTCTTTCGGCTGTCAGGACCCGGAGTTCGGCGGTGAGAAAGGCCAGCTCAAGCTGCGCTTCGGGTTGGGTGGTTGCACCTTCGTGCCGGCGGCCAAGGGCACGCTCGCGCGCGGCGGCGCGACCGACTTGTTGGTGACCGACACGCGCACCAAGGTCACGACGCTCAACGTCGAGAGCGCGAGCCCCGGAGTGGTGCTGGCCGCCAAGCCGACGCTCGAGCTCGCGTGCACCAGCACCGACTGCAAGGAAACGCAGGGCTCGCTGGTCGTCGACGCGGTGGCGGTGGGCAGCGGCCGCATCATCTTCACCAACGAGAGCGGCGCCGAGGTCGACGCGCTCGCGTTGACGGTGGGAGACGCGACGTCGATTGCGGTGGAAGACGGCGAGGGCCGCAGCTCGGCGTCGACGACCATCGGCAAGGGCGTGCAGCTCGAGGCAAAGCTGCGCGGCGCGAATGGAGACGTGTTCGCCAAGACGCCCTTCACGTGGACGGTCGAGGGCGACGCGGTGAGCCCCATCACCAGCAAGGACAGCGTGGTGACGGCGAACGGCGCGGCGTCCGGCACGTCGACGGTCAACGTGAAGTTCGGAGAGCTCTCGGGTTCGATTCAGGTGCGCGTCGGCAATTGATTCAAGGCAGGCACAGGCCGACGTCGCAGGAATAGTCCATGCGGCAGTCGCTCGGCAGCCGACAGTTCGCGAGGCAGACGAAGAGGGTCTGTCCGCCTCCGCCTTCGGCCGGCACGCACTCGGCGCCCGAGGGGCACGGGGTGAACTCGCAGTCGCGTGTGCAGTAGCCCTCGGGGAACCCGGCTTCGTCGGGAATGCACTGGCCCAGGCCGTCGGCGCCGCATTGAAAGTCTGTCTCGCAGGGCCCGCCGACCGCCGCGACGCCGGCGTCCATGGGGATGGGCACGAAGGTGCACTGGTTCGACAGGCACGCTTCGTTGACCGCGCAGCTCTGGCACGTCGAGCGTGCGGGGCCGCATTGGCGGTTCGACTGCTGTGCGAAGGGAATGCAGGTGGTGCCTTCGCAGCAGCCGTTGCAGCTCGTGTTGCATGACGCGCCGCCTCCGCCCGCGCCGCCACCTCCGCCGAGGCCTGCGTCGACGGTGCCGCCTCCGCCGCCTCCTCCGCCCGTGGTTCCGCCGCCGCCGCCGAGGCCTGCGTCGCTGAGGCCGCGTGGCGCAGGAATGCAGTGGAAGGTCGGCGTGCACACGAAGCCGGTGGTGCAGGGCGTCTGGGCGTCGCACCACCGTTGCTCAACCGTGGTGAGACACGCGGAGCCTGCGACGAGAGCGATGACGAGGAGAGCACGCTGCATGCGAGCGGGCACTCTTCCACAGACCTGAGCGTGTGCCGAATGAACGGCTGATCAGTTTGCGCGCCTGAGCCAGACTGCGCGCGATGTCGCTCCTCGAACTGAAGCTGGATGGAAAGACTGCGCCCGTCGGCGATTTCACCGTGACGCGTGCGCTGCCGCAGGTCGCGCGCCGCATCGTCGGCCCGTTCTGCTTCGTCGACCACATGGGCCCGCACTCGGCGATGGGCGCGGCTGATGGCGGCGTCGGCCCGCACCCACACATCGGGTTGTCGACGGTGACGTACCTGTTCGACGGCGAAATTCTGCACCGTGACAGCCTCGGCACCGAGCAGCTCATTCGCCCCGGTGACGTGAATTGGATGACGGCGGGTCGCGGCATCGTGCACAGCGAGCGCACGCCTGCGCACCTGCTGGGAAAGCCGACGTCGATGCATGGCCTGCAGGTGTGGGTCGGCTTGCCGAGCGCGCTCGAAGAATCAGAGCCGTCGTTTCAACATGCGCCGAAGGCGTCGCTGCCGTTTCTGGAGCAGGGCGGTACGTCGCTGCGCGTGGTGCTGGGTGAGTGGCTGGGTGAACGCTCGCCGGTGCGCGTGGCGTCGCCGACGTTCTACGTGGTCGCGGAGCTCGAGCCGGGCGCGGAGCTCGAGCTGCCTGCGTCGTACCCGGAGCGCGCGGTCTACGTCGTCGATGGAGACGTCGGGCTCGATGGAACGTCGTTGACGGGGCGGCAGATGGGCGTGTTGACGCCCGGCGCGAGCGGCACGTTGACGGCGATTACGAAGAGCCGCGTCGCGGTGTTGGGTGGCGAGCCGCTCGATGGCCCGCGCTTCATGAAGTGGAACTTCGTCTCGAGCCGGAAGGAGCGCCTCGAGCAGGCGAAGGCAGACTGGATTGCGCGGAAGTTTCCGCTCGTGCCCGGAGACACCGAAGCGCGCGTGCCGTTTCCCGGCGAGTGACGGCGGGCGCGCCGCGCTGAGGTGCGGGGCGACTGCGGAAGGGTGCGGGGCGACTGCGGAAGGGTGCGGGGTGGCTGCGGAAGGGTGCGGGGCGACTGCGGAAGGGTGCGGGGCGACTGCGGAAGGGTGCGGGGCGAAAACGGAAGGGTGTGGGGCGAACACCGACAGGTGTGGGACGAATACGGACGTCTGCGGGTCGAGTCCAAACGGGTGAGGCTCGACGGGCGCGGATCGTACGGGATGCGTGCGGGTTGCATTGACGACGCTTGAGGGTCGAGTTCGGACGGGTGCGGACCAATTCGGACGTGTGCGGGTTGAATTGACGACGCTTGAGGGTCGAGTTCGGACGGCGCGGCTCGACTCGCGACGGACGCGGAGCAATTCGGACGTGCGCGGGTTGAATTGACGTCGCTCGCGGGCCGAGTTCGAACGCTCGACGCGCGACGGGCGCGGTTCAATTCGAACGTGTGGGTTGAATTGACGGCGCTTGCGGGCGAGTTCGAACAGGTGCGGCTCGACGCGCGACGGGCGCGGATCAATTCGGACGTGTGGGTTGAATTGACGACGCTTGCGGGTCGCGTTCGAACGGATGCGGCTCGACGCGCAACGGGCTCGGGTTGAATCACGCCGCCTGCGTGTCGAATTCAGGACGGCAGCGGGCGCCACAGAGAACCAAACGGCCGAGCCGCGCGTGACAGCGCTGTCGCGAAGGCTGCAGCAGGCACCTCAAGGGTGCTTTTTGCAGCCCTCGCGGTGCGCGGGTCGCTGGAGCGCAGCGCCGTAGTACGACGCGCGCATGACGATTCGTTCTTCGACTGAGGCCGCTGGCGCGTTTCGACAGGTGCTGCACTTCGACGCGGGTCATGTGCTGCACGCAGACAGCGCCCAGGACGGGGGCGGTGGCGAGACGGCTCCGGGAGCGCACGACTACTTCGACGCGTCACTTGCAGCATGCAAGTCACTCACGGCGCATTGGTACGCGAAGAAGCGCGGCTTTCCACTCGAGCGCGTGTCGGTTGAATGCGTGCGTGACGATTCTCACGAGCGCGACGCAGAAGGCGCCTGGTACGGCCTGACGTTGAAGCTCGAATTCCACGGCCCGCTGACGCAGGACCAGCGCGAGCGTCTGCACGATGTGGTGAGCCGCTGCCCCATCCACAAGCTGATGTCGACGGTCGAAGTGCGCGTCACCACCCTTCCACTCGGGAGCTGAGTCATGGCGGTCATCGAGTGGGAGCGCGCTGCGCCGTCGGAGTTGCCCCGCACCGGCCACATGCGGGCGGGCGCCGCGAAGGTCGACATCACGCCGGCGCTCGGGGGCTTCACTGCAGGTTGGGGCCCGAACCTCGCGCCGCGAAAGGCGCTGAGGTGTGTGTCGCGGCTGTTCGCGCGCGTGCTGGTGCTCGACGACGGTCACGGTGAGCGCGTCGCGTTCATCACGGCGGATCTCCACTCGGGCACGCGTTACCTGACCGAGCGCATCGCGTTGCTCACCGCCGCGCAGGGCTTTCACGTGGGGCGCGTCGTGTTGGTCGGCGCGCACACCCATTCCGCTCCGGGGAATCTCTACGCGACCGCGTACTACGACGCGTTCTGTACGTCGTTCCCGTGGGTCGTTGGCTTCGACCGTGAGCTCGCGGACGCGATGAGCGAGCGCATCGCGGGTGCGGTGCGTGAAGCGTGCGCGGCGTTGAAGCCCGCGCGTGTCGGGCACGGCGTTTCACGTCTGTGGACGTGGACGGCTAACCGGAGCCTCGACGCGGCGATGGCGAACTTCGCGGGCGAAGCGCATGACCTTCTTCGGGCGCGACTGCAGAAACGCTACGCCGCCGAACCAGAGCTGATTTCGTTCGAGCGCTTGTTGGTCGACCCGCGCCTGCAGGTGCTCGCCGCGTTCGGTGAAGACGGCGCGGTCATCGGCGCGTTCTCGACGTTCGCGGGCCACAACTCGTTGCTCGCGCGTGAGCACGACACGCTCGGTGGTGACTGGTTCGGCTTCGCGCAAGACCTCGCGGAGCAAGCGTCGACTCCGGAGTCTGGCGTTCGCCCTGTCATCGGGCTCGGCGCGGGCGCGATGGGCGATGTCGACCCACGGCCTCCCGGAGTTTCGTTGTCAGACCTGCTGGCGCGACGGCAGCGCTCGCTCACCGAGAACCTGACGTTGATGCGCGACCACGGTGCGCGCCTGGCGCACGCGCTGGTCGACGCGCTCGACGAAGCGCAGAAGGCTCCGGCGCTCGAGCGAATCACCGTGCGTTTCGCGGAGCCGCGCGTGGGCGGCGTGACGTTGGACGACGGCGCGGTGATGCCGCTCGAGCCGTGCGTCGGTGCGTCGACGTTGGCGGGCTCGGAGCTGGGCCCCGGTGTGTTGACCGAAGGGCTGCGCGATGACGACGTCGACAACGCGACCGACGCGCACTGGCCCAAGGTGCACGACGACTTCGCGATGCGCGTGATTCAGCCGGCGCTCGACGCGTTGCACGTGCAGCCGATGACGTTGCCGCTGCGGTTGATTGAGGTCGGTGGCGTGACGGTGCTCGGCTTGCCCGGTGAGCCGACGACGTGGCTCGCAGCGGGGCTCGAAGACCTGTTGCTCGAGAGCGGTGCGAAGGCCGTGATGCCGGCGGCCACGTGTGGTGACTACGCGGGCTACTTCACGACCGAGCGCGAGTACGAGCAGCAGCACTACGAAGGCGCGTCGACGCTGTGGGGCCGCTTCACTGAGCGGTGGTTGAAGCAGCAGGTGAAGTCGTTGGTGAAGTCGGCGGGCACGCCGGCGGGGCGCGCGCACTTCACGACGGAGCCGTTCACCGGGCCGCAGCTGCGCGTCGACGTGCAGGTGGTGCCGGTCGCTCCGCATCGCGCGCCGGTGCTCGAGAAGGTGCCGGAGGGGCGACGACTCTCGGGCGCGTTTCGGTGGAGACGTGAAGCGACGCCGCCGTTGTGGGCGTGGGGGGCGTGGTTGCGGGTGACGTCAGCGGGGCAGCCCGTGCAGTGCGAGCCGGAGGTGTGGCTCGACGAGCCGAGTCAGGTGTTGTGGTGGCACGCGACGCTTGGTGATGACGCGGTGGGCGCGCTCGAGGTGACGTTGGCGCATCCGCTCGGTGCGGGTGTGTGGACGTTGGACTGAGCAAGCGTCGAGGGAGCGTCCGGCGTGCCGCGCTCGCTCAGGCGCGCTTCGAGGCCTGCGCGAGGAACGTGTCGACGCCCACGCTCGCCACTGCGGCACACACGACGTCCAGCGCCAGGTCGTCGAGCTTCTTGAAGCGCACGCAGGACTTCCCCATGTCCAACTTCTTGCCGCTCTTCGCGTACGCGCCGGTGAACTTCGCGAGCTGCTTCGGGTCTGCGTAGACGCCCATCAGGTACACGCTCATGTAGTTCTTCTGCGACGCGAGCGAGACGTACAGCACCGGCGGCTCGAGCGGCACGAACCAGCTGATCATTCCGAACTGCAGGCCTTCGACGTAGCCCTTCGGCATCACCTTCTTCAGCGCGCTGCGCACCTTCGTCATCGCCGACCTCCGCTCAGCGGGCAGCGACTCGAGGTACGTCTTCACCGTCGTCTCCATGCGCGCGCACTCTATCGGCGAGTGTTCCGAAGACGACGTCCCACAGGGGGAAGGTGCCGGCGAAGTTCGTGTCGTAGTCGCGCGCGTCAGCGCTGTGGTGCCGCGCGTGGAAGACGGGCGAGGCGAGCACGACGCCGAAGTTCACCGCGAGGTTCGCGTGCAGGAACGTGGTGAAGGCCTTGCGCAACACCACCACGCTCGCGAGGTCTGACAACGACGCGCCGAGCAGCGCTCCGGGAACTCCCACCGCGAGGCCGTGAAGCACGAAGTCGACCGGGTGCTGTCGCCACGCGTCGAGCCACGAGAGCTCCGTCGCTTCGTGATGCAGGCGATGAAAGCGCCACAGCCACGGCACGCGGTGCATCGCGCGGTGCGCCCAGTAGCCGATGAAGTCGGAGAGCACGAATACCAGCACCACCGTGCCGACGTTTCGCGTGAGCGAGGTGAGCTGCAGCGAGCGCAGCACCGGCGCGCCGAGCAACTGCATCAACACCGTGTTGATGACGAACAACGACGCCCCCAGCGCCACCGCGCGCGGAGACGGGCGCGCACTGCGCGCGGGGAAGAATGACTCCAGCGGTACGAAGAGCCCGGCCATCATCAACAGGAACACCGCGCAGCCGAGCAGCGTCGCGAGCACGAATCAGTAGCCCTCGAACGTTCCGAAATCGACCTTCGAGCGCTTCTTCGACTTCTTTTGCGACGGCTGCGGCATGTCACCGGGTTCGAGAATCAGCGGCACTCGTTCGACCGGGTGTTCGACCTTCGCGACCTTCACCGGGCGCGGTGCGGGCAGCTCGTCGGTCGCTTCGAATGTCGGCTCTTCTGCCATCGCGAGGTCAGAGACCACGATGGTTCCGATGGCCGTGAGCGACGCAGCCATGGCGAAAATTCCAGCAAAATGGCGGAAGACACGTCGAGCGGGAGCGTTGGTCATGGCCGCTCAAACGCACCGCACGAGAGATGGATCTACCGACGTGAGATGTGGGCCGATGTCAGGCGCCGCGCACCATCTCGATGTGAGGAATTCCGTCCTCTTCGTAGGGCTCGCCGACAGGTTCGAAGCCAAGCGAGCTGTAGAATTGCTCGAGGTAGCGCTGCGCCGACAGGCGAATTCCCTGGCCCGGGTACAGCCGCTTCACCTGAGCAATCGACGAGACCATCAGCGCGCGGCCCGCACCGTTCCGACGCACGTCGGGCGAGGTCACCACGCGACCAATCGCGGGCTCTTCGTACTTTTCACCAGGGGGCACGATGCGCGCGGTCGCCACCAGCACGCCGTCTTGCGCGCCGAGCCCGTGCCAACACCGCAGGTCGAGGCCGTCGGCGTCGAGGTATGCGCAGGTCTGCTCGACGACGAAGACTCGCTGGCGCAGCTGCAGCACGTCATGGACTTCGCGACCGCTCAGCCGGTCGAACGGCAACCAGTCGAAGGTGAGGCTCATGACGCGCGCGCGACGATGGGCTCGCCGAAGAAGCGCTCGAGGTCTGCCAGCGTGAGCTCGGTCTTCAGCGAGACGTGTTGATCAGGCAACGCGCGCAGCCACGTCAGGCCTTCGGGCACGGTGCTGAAGCTGCGGATCAGCAGTTCGGCGCGCGAGAGCAGGAAGAAGCCCGACAGAAACGTGCGCGCCATCACCGCGCCCAGCCCCTTCGCCGTCACCACCATCGCCGAGCCGACGATGCGCGAGGCGAACTTGTCGCTGAGCTTCGCGCTGTAATCACGAACGTCGTCAGGCACGCGGAGAATGGCGCCGGTCTGCTCGACCACGTTGAAGACTGAAATCTTCGGGTACTGCTTGAGCAGTTCGTCTTCGAAGCGCTCGACGAGCCTCACTTCATCGAGCGTCGGGGTGCTCTTGTACTGCATCAAGATGAGCGGCCCTGCGGAGCCAAAACGTACGCGCTCTGATTCGTACAGCTTGGTGATCAGCATCGAAGTAGCCGAACCGTACCCGCGACCACGTCGGGCGTGAAGAATGCGGCGCTGCTATGTCCCCGCGCATGACGTCTTTGCTCGTCGCGCTCGTGCTCTCGGCTTCCAGCGGCCCCCGCTTCATCGAAGACGACTACGCGAAGGCGCTGAAGCAGGCCCGGGCGCAGAAGAAGCTGCTCTTCGTCGATGCGTGGGCGCCGTGGTGTCACACCTGCGTCGCGATGAAGGAGCAGGTCTTCTCGCGCGACTCGTTCAAGGCCTTCGAGAAGGACGTGGTGTTCGCGAGCATCGACACCGAGAAAGCAAAGAGCGCGGCGTTCCTCGACAAGTTCCCCGTCGAGGTGTGGCCGACGTTGCTCTTCATCGACCCCGAGAAGGAGGCCGTGGTGCTCAAGTGGCTGGGCAGCGCCGACGAGCCGCAGATGCAAGCGTTGCTCGAGGCCGCGCGCGGTGGCCCCGGGGCGTTGCGTGACGCCGACGACGCGCTCGCCGCGGGCAACGCGGGCATCGCCGCAGAGAAATACGAAGCGGCTGTGAATGCCGGTGACGTCAAGGCGCGCACGCTGCTCTCGATGGTGGCCGCGATGACGTTGGCGAAGAAGTACGAGCCCTGCGCGCGCACGGTGGTCGAGCAGTTGCCGGGCTTCAAGGTCGCGCAAGACCGCGTCGCGGCGCTCACGTGGGGCCTGTCGTGCGCCATCGAAATGCCCGAGGGAAAGGTGCGCACCACGACGGTCGACTTGCTCGTGGCAGAGTCACTCAAGGGCGTCGAACTCGCAGGCGTGCTGCCTGACGACACCTCGGGGCTCTACGAGGTGCTGGTGAACGAGCGCGAGGCCGCGAAAGACCCCGAAGGCGTGAAGGCGCTGGCGACCAGGTGGCTCACGTTTCTCGACGGTGAGGCCGCGAAGGCGAAGTCACCCGCCGAGCGCGCGGTGTTCGACCCGCATCGCGTGAGCGCGGCGCTGCAGTCGGGTCAGGCCGCGAAGATGGTCGAGCCGCTCCAACGCTCCGAGAAGGAGCTGCCGAAGGACTACAACCCGCCCGCGCGGCTGGCGCTCGTGTACCGCGAGCTGGGTCAGCTCGATGACGCGCTCGCTGCGGCAGAGCGCGCGTTGCTCAAGTGCAAAGAAGGCCCGCGCAAGCTGCGGCTGTTCGAGACCAAAGCGTCGATTCAAGAGAAGAAGGGCGACGCGAAGGGTCGAATCAAGACGCTCGAGACGGCGCTGCGCTACGCGAAGAAACTGCCGAAGAGCCAGGTCAGCCCGCGGCGCATCGCGGCGCTCGAGGCGCAGCTCAAGAATTGATTACTGCGGTAGCGGCGGCGTCGACAGCAGCATCAGCGCAATCGCCACGCAGTAGCACGCGAAGCCCACCACGAAGACGAGCAGCGCCGCCGACAGGTAGCGCGACTTTGCGTCGCGAATCGACAGCATGCGCAGCAACGTCGACTCCACGTCGTCGGTGAGCTCCTGCGTGAGCCACTTGAGCCGCAGCACGCCGCCGATGGCCACGGCCGCCGCGCAGAGCACCACGAGAATTCCCACTGCCACCAACCCGCGCGCCGCTTCGCTCGTCTGCGCAATGGTGCGGCCTGAAAACCCGGTGACGGTGATGACGATGCCCGAGAGCGACAACATCACCTGCGTGCGCAACACCAACGTCGCGAGCTGACTCTCGACGATGGAGTACGCCTTCGAAACATCGCCCTTCGAGAGCGTCAGAATGCGCTGCACTTCGTTCGTCGACATCGCGCGAGCGCCCTACATGAAAATCCGTACGCGGTGGTTTGCCAAAGCGCCGTGCTCTTTCCTTCGGAGTCACACGCCGATAGCAGGCGCGCATGCGTCGAGCCGCACTGTTGTCTGTCGTCTTTCTCACTGCGTGTGAGCCCTCCAACGAGTTCGTCGACCGCGACACGAAGGTGAACTTCGACCCGAGCGGTGACTTCTGGTCGGTGCCGTTGCCCAGCGAGCTGCGTCGGCAGGACGACGGCTCGTACAACCTCGACCGTTGGCCCGGTGGTCGCGGCGCGCTGGTGAAGATGTGGCTCGAGACCATCGACTCGCGCGTGCGTGACGGGTGGGGCGTGAGCGCCGGCGCGTTCTTCACGTTGTCGGGTGAGCTCGACCCCGCGACGTTGCCGCAGACCGCCGGAGAGACGTTGACCGTCGGGGCGTCGGTGCAGCTCGTCGACATCGACCCCGAGTCGCCCGAGTACGGGCGCCGCTTCCCGCTCGACACGTCTTTCTCTTCGGCGGCCATCACCTACGCGCCCGCGCGCTTGTTGGCGGTGACGCCGGTGCAGGGTTTTCCGCGCCGCGAGTCGACGCTGTACGCGGTGATTCTGTTCGACACGCTCAAAGACACGGCGGGCAAGTCGCTGGGGCGCAGCCGCTATTTTCACGACGCGCTCGAGCAGACGAAAGACGCCGACCCGAAAGCCCAGGAGACGCTCAAGCCGCTGCGTGACTACCTCGCGAAGGCCAAGCTGCTGCGCTCGCGCGTCATCGGCGGCACTGTGTTTCGCACCATCGACCCCAACGCGACGTTGAAGAAGCTGGCCGCGTGGGTCGAGACGCTGCCGGTGCCGACGTTGGAGGAGCCGTGGGTGCGCGGCGACGAGTACCCCGACTACGTGCTGTACACCGCGCGCTACCGCGTGCCGCACATTCAGTCGGGCGTGCGGCCGGGCAAGGGTCGCATCGTGTGGGCCGAAGACGGCGCGACCCCGGTGATTCAGGGCACGCAGTCGGTGCGCTTGTCAGTCGCGATGCCGAAGCAGGCGCCGCCCGCCGGTGGTCAACCACTGACGATTTATTTTCACGGCAGCGGCGGCGAGTACCGCGAGGTGATGGACCGTGGGCCGTTGCCCCCGACGTCGCGGCGCCCCGACCAGGGAGACCCGCCGTTGGGTAGCGGCCCGTCGACGTACCTCGCGCGCCGTGGCCTCGCGACGCTGGGCTTCGACTTTCCCCTGCATGGCGACCGCGACACGCCGCCCGACACCACGGGCCTGCGGCTGTACGACTTGTTCGGCGACATCGACTCCACCGTCGACAACATGTCGGTGGGCGCGATGGAGGCCGTGCACCTCACGCGGTTGGTGTCGACGCTCGAGCTGCCGTCGCCTGCAGGTGGCACCGCGCGTGTCGACATGTCGCGGCTCTCGGCCATGGGCCATTCAATGGGCAGCACCATCGGCATTCCCGTGGCCACCGTCGACCCGCGCATCAAGGGCTACGTCTTCTCGGGGGCCGGGGCGATGCTCATCGAGGTCGCGAGCGAGGCGACGTACCCGGTGACGCTGCACAGCACGCTGGAGCTGCTGCTCGACTTCAAGCCCGACGAGAGGTTGACGCGCACGCACCCGTTGCTGCACGCGTTTCAGACGCTGTGGGACGCGACAGACCCTTCCGCCAAGGCCCGCCACGTGGCGCGCGAGCCGTATGCAGGTCAGGAGCCGAAGCCCTTCTTCCTGCCGCAGGGCCTCATCGACGGCTACTTCCACCCGGGCGCGCAGGCGGCGGTCGCCGGGGCGCTGGGCACCACGTTGATTGGAGACGAGCTCGACCCGACGACGCCGCGCACCTTGCGGCTCGACGGGCGCGGCACCACGTCGGCGTACCCACTGCGGGGAAATTTGAACGGCGTCACCGGCGGCACGACGCAGCTGCAGATGCCCTTCGAGCTGGGGCACTACATCGTCTTCGACGTGGCGTCGGTGGGCGCGCAGGTCGGCTGCTTCCTGGCGGGCGTCGGCTCGACGAAGGGCCCGGCCATCGTGTCGCCCAGGGGCCTCGACGACGCGTGCGAGTGAGTCGTCACGCGCCCGACTTTGAGGTACTCGCGCTCTCGTCATGGCCGCTCCCGACTTCGACCCGTCCTCCGTCGACCTCGACGCATTCCTGAAAGACGTCCTCGCGCTCGGTGACGAGCTGCGCGCGAGCCTGGGTGAAGAAGACCTGGCGCACCTCAAGAAGCTCGAGCGCTGGGGCCGCGCGGCGACGTTGTTGGGCGCCGCCACCGCGTGGATTGCGCCGAACCCGCTGAGCATCGTCGCGTTGAGCGCCGGGCGCGGCACGCGGTGGATGTTGATGCACCACGTCGGTCACCGCGGCTACGACCGCGTACCCAACACACCCGAGCGCCTCACCAGCAAGCTCTTCGCGAAGGGCCGCCGTCGCTTCATCGACTGGCTCGATTGGATGGAGCCCGAGGCGTGGAAGTACGAGCACAACGTGCTCCACCACTCGTACACCGGCGAGGCGACCGACCCGGACCTCGTGGAGCGCAACACCGAATGGGTGCGCTCGTTGCCCAAGCCCGCACGCTGGGCGCTGTTGGTGTTGCTCGCCGGCACCTGGCGCGCCAGCTACTACGCGCAGAACACCACGCGGGCGCTGCGCACGCGCACCAAACAGCTCGAGCCCGACAAGGAGCTCCCGCCGGAGTGGCGGCAGATGCTCGCCGAGAACTGGCTGCCGTACGCGCTGGTGGAGTTCGTCGCGTTCCCGGCGCTCTACCTGCCGCTGGGGCCGTGGGCGGCGTTCAGCGCGGCGCTCAATTCACTGGGCGCAGAGGTGTTGACCAACCTGCACACGTTTCTGGTGGTCGGGCCGAACCACGCCGGTGACGACGTGTACCGCTTCACCGACGCGCCGAAGAACAAGGCCGAGCGCTACCTGCGGCAGATTATCGGCTCGGTGAACTACACCACCGGCGGCGACGTGAACGACTGGGCGCACATGTTCTTGAACTACCAGATTGAGCACCACCTCTGGCCCGACGCGCCCATGCGCAGCTACCAGTGGCTGCAGCCGAAGGTGAAGGCGCTGTGTGAAAAGCACGGCATTCCGTACGTGCAGGAGACCGTGTGGGCGCGCTTCAAGAAGATGGCCGAAATCTTCGTGGGTGACGCGTCGATGCCGGTGATGGGGCGCGAAGACAAGCCGCTCCAGCGCGTCGGTTGATTCAGAAGGTCGCTGACAACGCGAACGTGCCGCCCTGCAGCGTCGGCACGAAGGTGACGGCGACCGGCGACGGCCTGTCGACGATGAAGCAGATGATGGACGCGATGAACAACGCGCCACCGAGCGCGAAGCCGACGCCAGCCATCACCGAACCGCTGTCGAACTGTTTGTTGAGCAACGACACCGCGACGGCTTGATCCATCGTGGGCGTGCCGTACGTCTCGCGTGAGGCCGCAGCGTTCGACGCGTTGACGACGCCGGCGACACCGAACCCCACGCCCGTCAGCCCGGCGAGCAGAAACCCGAGGCCCAGCCCGGTGAGCGCCCCGCGCTGCGTCGGCGCTGCGGGTTCTGCACCCGCCGAAGACGAAGTGAGACCGACGGCGACCGCGACCACCAACGCGAGAGTCTTCATCACGCGCCTCGATGTACTGCATTCCCTCGCACCTTGGGGAGGCTCGAATGTCTCGCGCTGTGTGACTCGAAGTGCGAGGAACGAAGCCTCATGACGGCGGTGCTCGAGGTCGAATCGCTGGTGAAACACTACGGCACCCATCGCGCGCTCGACGGTGTGTCGCTCTCCATCAACGCTGGTGAAATCTTCGCGCTGCTCGGGCCCAACGGCGCGGGCAAGACGACGCTCATCGGCGCGGTGTGCGGCCTGGTGCGCAAGACGTCGGGCAAGGTCTCGCTCTTCGGTACGTCGCTCGACGACGACTCCATCACGCCGCGCTACCGCGTCGGCCTGGTGCCTCAAGAAATCAACTTCGACCCGTTCTTCACCGTGCGCGAGTCGCTGCGCATTCAGCAGGGCTACTTCGGTCAGAAGCCTGACGACGCGCGCATCGACGAGCTGCTCGCGGCGCTCTCGTTGACGGCCAAAGCCGAAGCGCAGACGCGCGCGCTCTCGGGCGGCATGAAGCGCCGGCTGCTCATCGCCAAGGCGCTCGTGCATCGCCCGAAGCTGGTGTTTCTCGACGAGCCCACTGCGGGCGTCGACGTGGAGCTGCGCCGCGATTTGTGGGCCTACGTCCGCAAGCTCAAGGCCGAAGGCACGACGGTGGTGCTCACCACGCACTACCTCGAAGAAGCCGAAGAGCTCGCCGACCGCGTGGGCGTCATCGACAAGGGCAAGCTGCTGCTGCTCGAAGAAAAGCAGACGTTGATGCGACGCCTGGGTGAACGGAACCTCGTGGTGCGCTTCACGGCTGCGTTGCCGGTGCTGCCGGCGTCGATTCCCGGCACGTTGTCGAGCGACGGCACGAGCTTCACGTTTGTCGAGCGCGCGGGCACGCCGACCTCCGCCACGGTGCTGGCTGCCGTCTTCGCCGAGAAGTTGCCGGTGGCCGACGTCGCGATGCAGCCCGCGCGCCTCGAAGACATCCTGCTCCGCGTGCTCAAGGGAGAGCCGAAGTCATGAACACCATCGGCGCCCGCGCGCTCTTCGGGAAAGAAGTGCGGCGCTTTCTGCGCGTGCCCGGGCAGACGGTGCTGCAGCCGCTCATCAGCACCTCGCTCTACTTCGTAGTCTTCGCGTACACGCTCGGCGGTCGTCAGGGCGACATCGAAGGCGTGCCGTACGTGCAGTTCATCGTGCCGGGCCTGGTGTTTCTGGGCATCGCGAACAACGCGTTCCTCAACTCGTCGAGCTCGTTCTTCATCACCAAGATGCAGGGCACGCTGGTCGACCTGCTCGTCGCGCCGCTGGGGCCGCTGGAGCTGCTCGTGGGCTTCGTGTCAGGCGCCATGGTGCGCGGGCTGCTCGTGGGCATTCTCACGTGGGTGGTGGCGATGCTCTTCACCGGCTTTCACCTCGCTCACCTCGGCGGCACGTTGGTGTTCCTGCTGCTCTCTTCGTACGTGTTCGCGATGCTGGGCCTCATCGCCGCGGTGTGGGCCGAGAAGTTCGAGCAGATCAACTTCTTCCCCACCTTCTTGATGATGCCGCTCACGTTTCTTGGCGGCGTTTTCTATTCGGTGCGTCGCCTGCCGGAGCCGTTCTCGACCATCAGCCTGTTCAACCCGGTGGTGCACATGGTCGAAGGCCTGCGCTCGGGCATGTTGGGCAGCGACGAAGGCACCGTGGTTGGGCTGGGCCTGCTGGTGGGCCTCGCCGTCGTCTCCACCGGCACCGCGTGGTGGATGTTGAAGACCGGCTACAAGCTCAAGAGCTGAGCGTCGTCACTGCGCGCAGCCGATGGTTTCGCCAACCACGCCGCCGTCGGCTGGAATGACGACGCTGTCGACGAGCGACACCTCGCTCTGGGTGCACAACACGCCGTATGACGGGCCAGCGGCCCCGAGACGACTGCCCCTCGAGGGGGTGACGAAGCGCGGCTGTTTGCGGCGAAGTGACGTAGGGTTGGCGCATGCGTGCGTTCTCCGTCTTCTTCATCGTGGCGCTTGTCTCGTGCTCGAAAGGGCAGCCTGAGCTCACCGAAGCCGACAAGGCCGGGGAGGTGTTCGAAGCCGGCTCCAGGGTGATGGCGCCGTTGGGCAAGCGCAAGAAGCAGCACGCGACGGTGGTCGAGACCTACGGCAAGTTGGCCAAGTTGAAGTTCGCCGACCACAACATCGGCTGGGCGTTGCTCAAGGAGCTCCAGCCCGAAGGCGCCGTGACGCAGTACCCGAAAGAAGACACCTGCGACGCGAAGGTCGGCGACGAGGCGATGGTGCGCTGGAGCACGTCGCTCTCGCTCACGAAGGCCACCGTCGACGAGGTGTACGGAAAGATGGTGCACGTGCAGTTCGTCGACAAAGACGTCGACTGGGCGCTGTGCAGCGACTTGAAGCCCGTCGCCGACGCAGACGACGGTGAGTCAGGTGGTGGCGGCAGCGGCGAATCTGCTGCGGTCACCAAATGCAAGCGTGGCTGCAACAGCCAGTGTCATGGCGCGAAGAACAAGTCGAAGTGCGTGGGCGAATGTCGCCGCGCGTGCGGCTGAAGCTGGTCACGACTCCGGGGTTCGGGGGGTAAGCTCCCAGACGACTTCATGGGCATTCCCTTCGGGCGCTACCGACTGCTGAAGAAAATAGCCTCCGGCGGCATGGGTCAGGTGCTGCTCGCGATGAAGGGCAGCGACGACTTCGAGAAGCTCGTCGTCATCAAGCGCATCCTCCCGCACCTGGTCGAAGACGAAGAGTTCTTCGCCATGTTCCGCGACGAGGCGAAAATCACCATGCGCCTCGACCACCCGAACATCGCGCGCATCAACGAGTTCGGCGTCGAGAACGGCGTTCACTACATCGAGATGGAATACGTCGCCGGCGAAGACCTGCGGCGCATCGAGAAGCGCGCGGCCGCGGCGAACAAGGGCATTCCCATTGGCGTGGTGCTGCGCATCGTCGCTGACGCCGCAGCCGGGCTCGACTTCGCGCACAAGGCGCGTGACGGCAAAGGCGTACCGCTCAACCTCGTGCACCGCGACGTGAGCCCGCAGAACGTGCTGGTCGGCTTCGACGGCTCGGTGAAGCTCATCGACTTCGGCGTCGCCAAGGCCGCCGGGCGCGCGCAGCACACGGCCACCGGCATCTTGAAGGGCAAGTTCCCGTACATGTCGCCGGAGCAGGCCGAGGGCGTGGAGCTCGACGCGCGCAGCGACGTGTTCGCGCTCGGCGTGGTGCTGTGGGAGCAACTGACCGGGCGCCGGCTCTTCAAGGGTGACAACGACCTCGCGACGCAGCGAATGGTGCGCGCGTGTCAGGTGCCCGCGCCGTCGCAGGTCGAGCCGTCGGTGCCGCCGGGCCTCGACCCCTTGGCGCTCAAGGCGCTCGCGAAAGACGCGAAAGACCGCTTCGCCGACGCCGCCGAGTTCCGCCTCGCGCTCGAAGACTTCGCGCTGCAGAACGCCATCCCCACGTCGTCGGCGCACCTGTCGGCGTTCATGCAGGAGCTCTACGCCGAGCGCATCGCGAAGGAGTCGATGCCGCGCTTCTACGAGGAGGACTCGGGCCTCACCGACCTCGACGTGGGTGGGCTCTCGCAGCCGTCGGCGCAGCAGGGCGTCACCACCGTCGACCGCAATCGCGAGCTGCAGTCATCGCCGGTGACGCAGGCCGTGGCGCCGCCTCCGCGCGAGCGCCCGGTGCGCAAGGTCGCGGCGTTGGTCGCGGTGCTGGGTGTGTTGGTGGGCGGTGTCGCCGCCGTCATGTGGTGGAGGTCGCAGCCCGCCGAGGTGACGGCTGTGCCTCCGCCGGTGGTGGTGGTCGAGCCGGCGCCGACGCCGAAGCCGCAGGTGGTGGTCGTCGCGCCGCTGTCGGTGCGCATCGAGTCTGAGCCGACGGGCGCGGTCGTCGAGCTCGCTGGCGTTCGCGCAGGGCAGACGCCGTTCGACGCCAGCGTCGAGAAGACGAAGTTGCCGGTGGCGGTGCGCGTGTCGGCCGACGGCTACGAGAGCGTCGAGGCCACCTTGACGGAAGCGAGCGGGGCAAGCCTGTCGCTGACGCTCAAGAAGAAAGCGACCGTGCGGCCGAACACCGGCGGCGGTGGCGGCAAGACGGTCATCAAGACGACGCGCTGACTGGGCGCTCGCCAGTCGTCGAGCGAAACCGCTGAGGGTCAGGGCCAGCAGGCTGCGCTGGTGGTGAGCGGCACGTTGGTGCGCGTGAGGTTCGGCACCGCGGCCGACTGCAAGGTGACGGGCGTCACCGTCAGCGTGACCGGCGCCACTTGAACTCCCGCGTCGAGCTGAAAGGTGCGCGTGAAGGCGCTGCCCGTCACCGCGCCTGCGCAGGCGGCTTCCATGGCGTCGTTGAGGTCGATGCGCGCGACACCGGCGTCGGAGGAGAGGCCGAACAGCACTGCGCCGCCGTCGACGCGCAGCATGGGCAGCGGGCTGATGTTGCTGGTGTTGGAGAGGTTCGAGAACGCGGACCCCGCGAGCCCGGTTGACGTGAGCCGTGCCGCCACGAGGCTCGCGCCGCTCGACCCGGCGACCAGTGCCGTCGCGGGCCCGACGACTGAGCTCAACGTTGTCTGCGGCACCGCGAACGTCGTCACGAGGTTCCCCGTCGCGGCATCGAACTGCGCGATGAGACCGTCGTTGCCCACCGCGCCGACGGCGACGACGAGCGTGCCCACCTGCGCGACGTCAGAAAGTGAGACGTCGAGGCTCGCGTGCGAGGCGACGTTGGCGAACCGCACGGCCAGCGTCTGCGCGTCGAAGCCCGCGATGAAGGCGCTCAGTTGGCTGCCCACGGTGCGGTCTCCGACCACCACCAACACGTCGCCCACCGTTCTGAGTTGGCGCACGCGCACGTCGCCCGCCTGGGGAAACGCGAAGCGCATCGTGGCGAGTGGCACGGCCGTGTTGGAGACGCGCTCCAGGTAGCCCTCGGTGCCGCCGTCGAAGCGGCCCGCGATGGCGAAGCCTCCGTCGAGCGCGTCGACCGCGCGGGGCTGTACGCCGACGTCGGCCGCTGGAAAGTGAAGGCTCGGCGTGAGCGTGGTGCCGTCGATGACGAGCAGGAAGGCTTGATCCGCGTCGCGCGCGCCCCGGAAGCTCCGGGCGATGCCGACCGCGAGCGTGGCGGTCGCTGACTTTGCGACGGCGTAGAGTTGATCATTGTTCGCACCGCCGACGAACTCACCAGCAGGCTGCGCCGTCAGGTGAACCAGCGCGCCGTCGCGGTCGTTCCCCACGGTGGTCCGTTTGCTGCCGACGAGCAGCAGGTCTCCTGCGAGATCCACGACGCCGTTCAACTCGAGCGGCGTGCCCGGGCGAACGAGGCGCGCGTCTTGAGGCAGCGGTGCGCCGCCACCGCCTGTCGCAGCACCACCACCTGTCGCAGCGCCACCGCCTGTCGCAGCGCCACCGCCTGTCGCAGCGCCACCGCCTGTCGCAGCGCCGCCGCCTGTCGCAGCGCCGCCGCCTGTCGCAGCGCCGCCGCCTGTCGCAGCGCCACCGCCTGTCGCAGCGCCGCCGCCTGTCGCCGCGCCACCGCCTGTCGTGGTGCCGGCATCGCACGTGTCACACGGAACAGAACCACAGCCGACGAGGAGTGCGGCGGCGACGAGGCCGGGGAATCTCATGTGGAGACCTTTGTTGTGTCGGGCGTTCAAGTCGAGGTTCGCGTGCTTTCTTTGAGGCGTGTTCTGGGAGAACGTCGTCGCGCACTTCATGGTCGACGTCGCGTCAGAGCTTCACTGCGAGCAACACCACGGGCTCGCTGGCTGGGAGTGCACGGTGTGCCATCGCGCGCTGTGCCCCGACTGTGCGGCGCTCAAGTTCGTGCCGCCGGTCTCGCTCACGGCGTGCGGTGTGTGCGGCGAGTTCGCCGAACCATTGCTGCGGCATCGCGCGCACGGTGCTCCCTTCACGTCACGTATTCGCGAGGCGTACCTCTTTCCTTTTCGCGGCGAAGGCCCGGCGGTGTGGTTCGGCATCGCCATGGTGCTGTGGCTGCTGTCTTTCGCGGGCGACAGCGCGGCTCTCATTGGCTGGTGCGCGACGGTCGGCAGCCTCTTCGGCTTGATTCGCTCCACGGCGCGCGGCCACGGAGGCCTCGAGCTGGGCGACTTTCAAGATGTGCTGCAGTCCATCGCGTTGCCGGTCGCGCGCTTCGCCGTGGCCATGTTGCCCGCGTGGGGCGGCGCGCTCGCGGCCGTCATCACCGGCAAGACGTGGCTGTGGTGGCCGGTGGTGCTCATCACCATCGCGTGGACTCCGACGAGCCTCATCGCCGCGGCGACGGGCACCGACCTGCTGCACATGCTCAACCCCGTGCGCGTGCTCGGTACGTCGGCGCGCATGGGCAGAGACTTCGCGCTCTACGCGACGGCGCTCTCACTCACGATGGTGCTGTGGGTTGTGTGCCTCGTCGCGTCGGTCTTCCTCCGTGACCTCGGCGTTCCGTTGGTCGCGAGCGCGCTTGCGCAGGTGCTCGTGGTGTACCCGCCTCTCGTCGCGGCGCGGCTCGCGGGGGCCGCGTTGTTCGCGCACGGCTCGGCGTTCGGCCTCGACCCGGTCGATGCGTACGAGCCGGTGCTGGGAGACGTACAGCCGCGAGGCGCGCTGCCCGAGAAGACGCGCACGTTGCCGAAGCACCTGCCTTCGGTCATCGAGCTCGAGCCCGAGGCGCCCGTTCAACAGCGCGCGGCGAATCGCTTCGAGGCCGTAGAGCTTTCACCTCACGCCGCGCCACCACCGGAGGTCGCGCCGCTCGACGTGTCGTTGTTGCCTGGTCACGGTGAACAAGCGGCCGCCGACATTCGCGCTGCGATGCGTGCAGGCAACGCCGACGCTGCGCTCGATGGCTTTCGCGCCACGGGGTTGTTGAGCGCGCCGAGCCTCACGTTCGAGGAGCTGCTGTGGCTCGGCCAGACCGCTGGCGCGCGCATCGACTACGAGTCGGCGTTGCTCGCGTTGGAGCACGCGGCCGCGCGTGAAGCTGCGCCGGAGTTGAGAGGTCGCGCGTGGGTGATGTTGGGGCGGCTGCTCGGCGAGAAGTTGAGCCGCCGCGGCGACGCCGTGAGGTGGATGGAGCGCGTGGTGCGCGAGACGCCGAACACCGCTGCGGCGAGCTACGCCGCGACGTGGCTCAGCGCGTAAGGCGTTCGTTCTCGAGCACCGAGCGCAGGCGTTCTTGTTCTTTGAGCGCGATGTCGAGCTCCCGTCGCAGCGCGTGCATGCGGGTGTCCCACTCCGCGCGAACTTCGTCGGCGCGCTCGAGCCGCACGCGGAGCTCTTCGATGCGCCCCAGCAGCTTCTGTTGGTCGAACGCCGCGAGCGCTTCCACGAGGCGGTGCAGCTCCTTGTTTTCCTGCTGCGACTTCTCGAGCGCGACGCGCAGCGCGTGCACCTCTTCGTCGGAAGACATGAGACGAAATCTACGCCCGTGCGTACATTGGAGACACTGCATGACTCCCAACGTCACGAAGCTGACGAGCTCGATGCTGGTGATGGCTGAGGTGCTCGCGGAGCGCATGGGCAAGACGCCGGTCGGTCGCTCACGTCGCGTGCTCAAGGTGACGGCGCCGGTGGGCCCGAGCTCAGCGGGTGGAGAGGTCGCGCGGCAGAGCCTGGTCTTGAGCTCCGGCAACGAGCAGCCGGTGTGTGGCTGGGTCGACTTCGTGGCGCTGGTCGCCGAAATCAAAGACTACGAGACCACGCGACAGGCGCATGAAGCGCGCTACCGCAACATCTTCGACGTGAATGAAGCCGAGTACCGCGTGATGTTGTCGAACGCGCAGGCAGTGCTCAACGAGCTCGGCGTGCGCACGTCGGTGGTGGGCAGCTCAGACAATTACGCGCCGACAGACCCGTCGTTTGGCAACACCGCGCCGGGCCGCATGGTGATGACCGGGCCGTCGCGCAGCTCGGCGTTGCCGATGCTTGTGTTGGTATTGGCTGTGTTGCTGGGGTTGAGCGGCATCTTCTTCATCTTGTTCATTTGAATCCTCATGCTGCTCGCCTGCGCCGTATGTGGGTGGGCGGTGGCCTCGCCCCCGCTGTTCCTCGCGGCGTTGTTGCAGGCGGTGTTGTTCAGCCTCGTCACTCGCGGGCGTGTTCAACGCGTGGCCACCGAATCGTGAAGCACGCGAGCTCGTCGACATCGCGAGCTACGTGATGCGCTTTCAAAAGACAGACGGCTGGCTCTTCGACGAGCTCCGTCGCCGCGACGATTCACGTGAGCTCGTCGAACGCGAGCTGTGAAGGAACGGAGACGAGAGCGTCGTCGCGCTGCACCGAGCCCTCGATTTCCCTGCAGACGCGCGGCGTGAGTCGTGCCGCAAGCTTCGCGACGACGAGCGCGCCAGGGTCTGCCCGGGCGAACAGTCAGCGTCGCGGTCGCCAGTAGAGCCCGGTGCATTCGGGCACCACCGTCCACCTGTTTTCACGAATGCGCGTCGTCAGCCGCTCGCCAAAGAAGAAGCCCAGCGTCTCGACCGCTTCGTCGACCGTCTTGAACGCATAGTCGGTGCGCAACGCGCGGTGTGAGAACCCGAGCGTCTCGACGGCGTACGCGTGAAACGGCTCGAGCGAGTGACCGCCTTCGAACGGGGTTTCGACGCCGGTGCCCATCGTCTCAATCATCACCAGCGCTCCGCCTGGCCGCACGACGCGCTCCAGCTCGAGTACCCATCGCGTCAGGTCTTCACGCCAGCCATCGGGGTTCCAGCCCAGCGCGTGCCCGAAGGCCCAACCCTCGATGGCGAGGTCAGCGCTCGCGTCAGGCACCGGCAGCGAGTCGTGCAGCGCGACACCCCACGTCACCGCCGGCAGTGTCTTCTTCGCCACGTCGAGCATCGGCGCCGCGGCATCGAAGGCCTTCACGCTGCGGGCGCGCGGCGCCATCAGCCGCGTGAGTCGCCCTGTGCCAGCGCCGGTCTCGACCACGTCGAGCGGCTTGTCACCCATCACGTCGAGTAACGCGCGGGTGAGGTTGCCCTGGTGGTCTTCGTGCGAGACCAGCGTGTCGTAGCGGCCTGCGTGGAGTTGGTAGACCTCGCGATAGTCGGGCATCAGCGGCGGCCCGGCAGCGTGGGCGCGTCGTTGCCCATCGGCGTGGCTTGCGTCTCACGCGGCACCGGCGACAGCGCGATGGCGCTCGAGACCGTGGTGCGAATCGTCAACTCGACGGCCTGCATCAAGTCCTTCGAGCCTTGCGGAAACTGCGTCTCGAGCGCGCGGGCGTGCTGCAGCGCCGCGCGGGCCGACGGCATGCGCTGTGACAGGTCTCGTTCCAGCAACGACATCACGAATGAATCGAGGGCTTGCGGAATCTGCGGGCGCTTCTGGCGCGGCGGCGGAATCGCCTTGTCGAAGGTGTTGCGCACCATCGCGGTCGCGTCAGATGCGGCCAGCAGCTGCTCTCCGACGATGCATTCCCACAGCGTCACGCCGAGCGCGAACAGGTCGACGCGCCCGTCGATGTCTTCGCCGGCGGCCTGCTCCGGCGCGAGGTAGCCGGGCTTGCCCTTAATCATCCCCACCTCGGTCAGCTGCAGCTGCCCCGCCGCGCGCGCGATGCCGAAGTCGGTCAGCTTCACTTCACCCAGCTTCGAGAGCAGCACGTTCGGCGGGTTCAAGTCGCGGTGCACCAGCTTCAACGGCTCGCCGTCGGCAGAGCGCCGCTCGTGCACATACGTGAGCGCCTCCGTGAGCGAGACCGCGAGGTGCACCACCGCGCCCACCGGCAGCCCCACGCCTTTGTACGCGCGCATCACGCGGCTCAGCGGCGGGCCGTCGAGGTACTCCATGGCCAGGAAGTAGCTGTCACCGAAGCGGCCGAAGTCGAAGACCTGCACCACGCCGGGGTGGCTGAACTGACTGCACAGCGCGGCCTCGTCGCGGAACATGCCGATGAAGTCCTCGTCAGCGACGAACTGCGGCAACACCCGCTTGAGCGCGACGACCTTCTCGAAGCCGCCTTCCGGGTTGTACGTGGCGCGAAACACCTCGGCCATGCCGCCCATGCCCAGGCGCTCGTGCAGCAGGTACTTGCCGAACACGTCCTTCGCGCGCACCGCCGACAGCGCTTCTTCGGCGCGGCGATTCAGCACGCCGACCAGCGCCGCCGTGAAGACCGCTGACGCGAACAACAACACCACGCGCGTGGCGAACAACGCGGGTCGCACCGTGACGGGGATTTCCGGAGGCAGGTTGGGGAACGCGACGAAGACGTAGAGCAGCGCGTATTCAGTCGCCGCGAGCGCGCCGGCGCCGAGGCTCAACGCGCGGCTGCTGCGCAACCCCGACAGCGCGATGAGCGTGCCCCAGATGACCAGCGGCGGCGCCGTGAGCGCGTACAGCACGCCGTTCTGTTTTGCGTCCAACAGGAAGATGAGCGACGGCGCCGATACTTCGATGGCCACGTTCACCCACGACACGGCCGGGTGAAACCAGCCCTGCCTGATGAAGTGAACGAGCGCGAAGTAGTAGCCCGAGAGCAGCAGCAACATCACGCCGAGGCCAAGGCCCAGCTTCTTTCCAATCATCGGAATGAGCGCGAGCGCCAACACGCCGCTCACCGCGCAGACACCCGACATGAAGCGCGCCACGGTGCCTTCGCGCGCCGGGGCGTCTCGCGCGATGTGCTCGCGCAACATTTGAGAAGTCAGAGACGCCGCGGGCTTCGACACGGCGGGCCTTAGACCTTGCCGCCCCTTGTGACGTCAATGTCACGCGCGCTCGGATCTCCCCGGGCGTACCCAGTGCGTCGACCCAAGGGAAACGAGGTGCGTTCGAGCCTCGGCCCGCTTTGGATTCCTCGGGAAATGCTCAGGGCTTGAAGCACACGCCGTTCTGTCCGGTGGGTTTGTGACAGTACGAGCCGTCGTCACAGTCTTGCGAGTTGAGGCACTGCGGGTTGGCGTTCACCCGACTGCAGATGCCGTCGGGCGCGTTGTTGGCCACCACGCAGTGCATGTCGGCGCCACAGACGTCGGAGTTGGGCATGCACGACTGGCCGTCAGGCTCCACCGTTGGGCGTGCTGCGGTGGTGGCACAACCGACGAGGAGCAGGCTCAAGAGCGCGATTCGCATGCGCTCCTCATAAGAATCACGGCGGGAAACCAAAGCTTAGTTTCACGGCCGCGTACTCGGGGTGCACGGTGCCGTCGTGTCGGCGAATGGTGAGCGCCGGCTCGACCCACGTCTTCTCACGCGCGCGCTCGGGGAGGTCGCTGCTGCGCGCCATCATGAAGAGCCCGAGCAGCGGCGGCTCACCTTCTTTGAGCACCACGTCGCGGCGCCGCACGATGGTGAGGCCCGCCTCACGCGCGCCGTCGGTGACGCGCGGCAGCTGGTGTGGCGGGTTCACGGGGAACACGCACGCGAAGACGCCGCCGGGCGCGAGGTGCTTGCTGGCCACCGCGCAGTAGTGGCTCACGTCGCCGCGCACCTCGAAGCGACAGGCGACCTTCTGCGGGTGGTCTCCGAGCATTCCGTTTTCCAGCGGGAAGTACGGAGGGCTGCCGAGCACGAGGTCGAACAGCTCGTCTTCCCGCAGCACGCCGGGGTCGCGGAAGTCGCCTTCACGAATGTCGTAGCGCTCGGTGAGCCCGTTGTACGCGGCCGACTTGCGCGCGAGCGCCACCGAGATGTCTTGCGCTTCGACGGTGACGAACTTCGCGCCCGGCAGCCGCCACGCGGCCACCATGCCCACGGAGCCGATGCCGCTGCCCAGGTCCAACACGCGCGCGGGTGACGGCGCCCAGTTCGTGCCGTACCAGGCGGCCAACACGTCGTCGGTCGAGAAGCGGTGGCCCTTCACGTACTGAAAAATCTTGAACTGACCCGAAATCGCGTCGAGCGACGTGCCCTCGGGGAACTCTGATTCTGGGAGCCCCGGCGGCGTAGGCCCGGGCAACACGTAGCCTTTGAAGCTGGGAGCCATGCGCGGGCCCTAACACCGGCCCAGCGCGTCGACGTAGTGCTTCGTGGCGCCCAGAAAGCGCGAGCCGGTTTCACCGATGAAGTACTGGCGGTGCGTGGCGCGCGTGGCGCCGACGTAGAAGAGCGCGCGGCGCTGTCGCTCGAGCAGGCGCGCGTCGGGCTGGTCGAGCTCGATGGTGTCGAGGTCTTCGAGGCCGCAGAAGATGACGACGGGGCACTCGTGGCCCTTGCACGAGAAGAGCGTGGTGACGCGCACGTGGTCGACGTTCTCCACGGTGAACTCCGAGGGCGGGCGGCCGTTCTTTCCACCAAAGGCTTCGGCGCGGACCTTCGCGTCCCACAGCGCTCCGGCCCACACCACCGGCAGCTGCGGCGCGACGACGAGGATGTCCTGTGGGCGAACCTTCTCGGTGTTGATGAGGCGGCTGACGACGCGCGCGAGCTCTGAACGCGCGTGCTTGTTGTCTCTGGCGGTGATGACGACGGGCAGGGCGCCGGTGCGCTCGGTGAATTCGACGCGGTACAGCTGCCCGTTGTGCGCGCTCGGTCGACGAAGGAGCCCCGATTTCACGAGCTCGTTCTCTTTGAGGAACTCCTTCATGCCCGGCTGCGCGACGTCGTGGACCTTCTGCGGGTCGAGCACCACGTTGAAGGCGAGGTCGAGAATCTCGCGCGGTGAACGAAACGACTCCTTCAGCACCTGCGTGCGGCCCTTGAAGTTGATGTCTTGATGAAGCTCCTTGCGGAAGTCTTCGATGGGTTTGACGCCGTAGACGTTCTGCGCGTCGTCCATGAAGAGGAAGAAACGTCGCAGTCGCTTGCCACCATCGACGAGGCGCTCGCGTGACGTGAGGAAGAGTTTGCGCAGCTTCGCCGCGTCCATGTCCTGCGCTTCGTCGACGAAGACCGCGTCGAACGCTTCGTCGTGGCGCAGCTCGTTGACGTGGCAGATGCGCACGCGCGAGAGGTGCGAGTCGACGTCGAGGCCCTGTCGCTGCAACGCCGCGCGCAGGTGCGCGAGCTGCAACGGCTGCAGTGCCTTGTTGAAGTACGAGACGAGCACGCGGTCGCCTTTGTGCTCCGCGAGCACCCGCGCGACCCAGTTCGCGAGCACGAAGGTCTTGCCGCTGCCCGCGACGCCGCGCACCAGGTAGTGGCCGTCGCCGAAGTGACGTTCGAAGAGCTTCACCTGCGCTTCGGTGAAGAGCGCTCCAGTGGCGCGCGCGTTTTCGATGGCGGCGCCGAGCGTGACGGTGGCCTTCGGCGTGGGCGCCTCGCGGCGCAGCTTCGCGTCGACCGGCTCGAGGCGGCCGTCGTGCCAGCGCATCTGCTGCAGAGACGCGAGGAAGCGCGCGGGGATGACGGCCTCGGCTTCTGCGCGCGAGCTCAACACGTAGAGCCGACGACGGGCGCGGCTGGCGGCGACGTTCAACATCGCGCAGAGGTCGAGCGCTTGAAACGGCCGACCCGCAGCGACGGTGTCGATGAAGACGGTGTCGAACTCCGCGCCTTGCTGGCGATGAATGGTCGACGCCACGAGGCTCAGGTCGGCGCCGCGCTCGGCGTGCAGCGCGTTGATGAGCTGTGCCTGCGCGCGGTACGGCGTGGCGGCGAGCAGCGAATGGCCCTCTTGAAACGTGGCCGCCGCGAGCGTCATCAACAGCTCGGCCGAGAAGCGCCGCACGTAGCCGCGCCCGGTTTCAGGGCGGTCGTGCGTCAACGCGCGCGCAGAGGCCGTGCACTCGTCGAGCACCACCCACACGGCCCGCGCGTCGCGTGGTTCTTCGAGCCCGAGCTGGAGCGGCCGCTCGCCGTTCTGCAGTTGGCCCGCGTACGAGAAGTCACTCACCACGCGCGCGATGGCGGGGTGCATGCGGTGCTGCGTGCGCAGGAGGTGGACGTTCGAGCGCGCGACGTCACTTGCATCACGCAAGTGAGTCAGCGGTGAGTCGCGCAGCCACTTCTGTATGCCTGAGAGCGCGCCGTCGGGCGCGCGTGAGACCGGGCCGAGCTGCCTGGGGTCACCCGCGATGAGCACGCTCTGGGCCAGCGGTGCGAGGCACGCCGCCGCAGCGCGCGACACCATGCCGCCTTCATCGAGCACGAGCTTGTCGAACGGGCTCTGGGTGTCGGCGAGCTCATTCACGAGCTTGAGCGCGCGGTGCACGGTGATGGCGATGACGGTGGCCTCTTGTTGCCGCACGGTGTTCAGCGTCGCGTCAGGGGTGCGCGCGGCGAGCTGCACGGCTGCGCGGGCGCTGGCGATTTCGGCCTCGCTGCCTTGCTGCGCTTCGAGCGCGCGCAGCTTCTTCTCGAGCGCCTGCAGCTCTTCGCCACGCGACTGCGCGTCGTCGTACGAGACGCATTCTGGAAAGTCGCGCGCGAGGCGGCCACGTACGCCCACGCCACAGCGCATCACGCGCGGCGCTCCGTGTGCGCCGAAGAGCTCGCCGCGCCTGGCCAACACGCCGCACAGGCGGTGGGTGAGCTCGTCGACGGCGCCGTTGGTGGGCGCGACGATGAGAATTCGACGTGACGGCGCGGCGACGACGGCGTCTGCGATTCTCGTCGCGAGGCTCTGCGTCTTGCCCGTGCCCGGCGGTCCCCACAGGAGGCCCCACGCGGCGCTCCACGGGCCATCGATTGACGTGGCGGGCGTCGGCGTCGCGAGCTCGACGGCGCCGTCAGTGACCCACTGGAGCGCCTGCAGCAGCTTCGCGTCGTTGCTCGCGCTCGCGAGCTGGAGGGCGTCGGCGAAGTCGAACGGCGTGAAGCGCCACTCGGTCGCGACTGCGTCGGGCAGGGCGCCAGCGGTGATGAAGACGTCGCCTGTCTGCGCGTCGACGTGGACGACGTCGCCGGACCACAGCGGGCCCGCCTCGGTGAACGCGAGAAAACGGCCGCCGACCCAGTCGGCCTGCGCGGCGGGCGTGGGTTGCAGCACGACGAGGCCTTCTTCCACCCGCAGCGCGTCGACCGAGTTGATCTGCACACCCCGGTACTGGGCTGACTCCGCGTCGACCGCCTTCCTCAGCTCGTCCTTCATGAGCGCGATTTAGTCGATTCGTCGGGTGGGTGAGTTCTGCGCTATGGGCTCTCTCGCGTCATGAGCTCCCGCCGTTTCTCGCCCGAAGAATTCAAGACCGCGCTCGCCGTGCTGGAGTCGGTCGTCGAAGACCGCGCTCGCCTCGCCGAGATGCCGGAGGAAGACCGCCGCGCCTTCTTGATGGCGGCCGGCCGCGCGGCCTCTCCGCTGCGCCACGAAGTGCAGGCCTTCAGCAAGGCCATGCGCCGCGACCGCTTGAAGGAGCGGCAGAAAAAAGATCGCGACATTCGTGAAGCCACGGCGATTCGTCAGGTGCGCAAAGAAGCAGTCTTCACGGCGCCCTTGCCGCTGCCGTCGGGTGAACGTCGCGAAGGCCCGACGCTCGAGAAGGCGCGCCACTGCTACGTGTGCAAGAGCGACTACCGCACGCTGCACCACTTCTACGACGCGATGTGCGTGAGCTGCGGCGACTACAACTACGCCAAGCGCTTTCAGACCGCGAAGCTCGATGGCCAGGTGGCGCTCATCACCGGCGCGCGGCTGAAAATCGGCGCGCAGGCGGCGTTGATGCTGCTGCGGGCCGGCGCGCACGTCATCGTCACCACGCGCTTCCCGCACGACGCGGCGACACGTTACGCGCGCGAGCCCGACTTCAAGGAGTGGGGCCATCGCCTCGAGGTGCACGGGCTGGACCTGCGTCACTCACCGTCGGTCGAGCTCTTCTCGCGGTGGATGTCGCGACGCCTGCCGCGGCTCGACTTCCTCATCAACAACGCGGCGCAGACGGTGCGTCGCCCGGTCGGCTTCTTCTCGCACCTGATGGAGCTGGAGACCTCGAAGTACAGCCAGTTGTCTGAAGGCGCGCAGCAGCTGCTGCAGGGGCGTCAAGAGTGCCTGACGGCGCTCGGCGCGGTGCCGCAGCTCGGGAACGGCGGCCCCGACGTCACGGGCCTGTCGACGTGGCACGTCAGCCATGGCGCAGCGTCGGGCGTCGCGAACTCCGCGCAGATGAGCCAGGTCCGCTACACGTACGAAGACGCGGCCTACGGCATGGAGGTCTTCCCGGAAGGGAAGCTCGACGCCGACTTGCAGCAGGTCGACCTGCGCACGATGAACTCGTGGCGCATGACGCTGGACGAAGTGTCGACGCCGGAGCTGCTCGAGGTGCAGCTGGTGAACGCGGTCGCGCCCTTCATTCTGGCCGCGCGGTTCCGCGAGCTGATGAAGAAGTCGCAGAGCGAGAACAAGCACGTCATCAACGTGTCGGCCATGGAGGGCTCGTTCTCGCGCGGCACGAAGACTGACAAGCACCCGCACACCAACATGGCGAAGGCGGCGCTCAACATGATGACGCTCACCAGCGCGCCCGACTACGCGAAGGACGGCATCTTGATGAACGCCGTCGACACCGGCTGGGTGACTGACGAAGACCCGGCGCAGCACGCGGCGAGGAAGAAAGACGACCTCGGCTTCCAACCTCCGTTGGACATCGTCGACGGCGCGGCGCGCGTCATCGACCCCATCTTCATGGTGGCCAATGGCGCGGAGCCGTCGTTCGGGAAGTTCTTGAAGGACTACCGGCCGACGAGCTGGTGATGGCCTTCGCTACAGCCACGACGACGGCTCACGACCCAGACCTCGCAACACCGCCTCTGCCGCGCGCACGCCGTGCCAGTTCGCTTCTTCGAACAGCGCCAGACCTCCGAGGTCTGAGTGCGCGAAATGCATCGAACCATCGATGGAGTTCTGTGCCGCACGACGTGCCTCGCCCCAGATGAAGCCCGGCACCGGCCGCACCATCGCGTGGCCCCAGCGCATGACCTCCAGCCGCTGCACCTGCGCCTCGAGGCCGACGTGCGCCGGTGAGAGGTCTGCCATCACGATGGCGCGCCAGTCTTCGTATGTGGTGCCCAACAGCCGCGTGCGCTCGGCCTTCACGTCACCGTCGCTCAGCGGGTAGTACCAGGTCGCCACCGTCGGGCCCGACGTGCTCGCGCGCTGTTGTTGGTGCGACGCCATCACGTAGCCGAGCGAGCGGCTCTCGTAGAGGACGTTGTCCCACGCGAGCGGGAAGCCGCGGGACACCGGGCGTTGAGACAGCGTGAGGTTCGCCACCACCCACGGCCCGCTGACGAAGGCGTCGAGAAACGCCGGGCGCTCTCTGCGCCACGCCGACACCACGCGGCCCGCGACATGCCGTGGAACCGCCAGCACCACCTGCCGCGCCAGCACCTTCACCGGCGCGCGCGTCTTCGCGTCGAGCCCGTGCGCCGCCCAGCGGTCTCCTTCGCGCTCGACGGAGTGAATCAACACCTCGCGCTTCACCTGCGAGGGCCGCAGCGACTTCGCGAGCTGCGCGACGAGGCGCCCGTTGCCTTCAGGCCACGAGAGGAACCCGTCGTTCTTCGCGTCACCGTCTTGTCGCGCGCAGAAGTACCAGATGCCGGCCCACGCGCTGACGTGCGCCGCCAATGCGCCGTAGTCATCGCGACACGCGTAGTCGACGAGCCACAACAAGCGCGGTGACGTGAAGCGCTGTTCCGCGAGCCAGTCGGCCATCGAGACGCGGTCGAGCGAGGTCCACTCTGCGTCGTCGCTGCCCAGCTCGATGGGTACGGTGAAGGCCTTGCGCCCTTTGCTGTCACGCGCGCGCGCGAAGTCGGCCATGCGGGCCTCGAAGCGCTTGAGCTGCGCGAGGTCGTCGGCGCTCGCTCCCGCGCGCAGGTAGAGCCCGTCGTACCAACGGCCTTTGTAGAAGAGCCGCTCTTCAGGTTCGTGAATCAGCGTCTCTTCGGCGAACGTCGGAGCGCCGCGTTCATCGACGCCGGTGACGACGCCCAGCTCGCGCAGCAGCCGCGGTACGGGGCCCGCATCACTGAGCGGCGCGGGCAGGTAGTGCGCGCCCCACGGAAACGATGTCGCCGCGTTCGAGCCTGATTGCGCGGTGCCGCCGAGTACGTCTTCGACCTCCACCACCAGCAGCGACTCGAGCCCGGCGCCCGCCAGTCGCCACGCCGCCGACAGGCCCGCCGCACCACCTCCGACGATGAGGCAGTCGACGTTGTCGGTCGTCTCGCTGACGAACAGAGGCGACGCGGTTCTCAGCAGGTGACCGACTTCATGCACGCGGTCGACGAGCGCGCCGGGCACGTCGGGGACGGGCGGCGAACGTCGACATGATTGCGCCGCCGCGAGCCCGAGGAACGACACGATGACGTCGCGGCGAGACAGCATTGAACCTCGTGATGGCTGAAACAAAACGAGCGCGCCAGCCGCTGAGGGCCGACGCGCTCGGTGTGGTGCTACCCGAGAAGCTTCAGGCTTCGGTGATGGTGATCTTGTTGACCATCACCGGCGTGCGCGGGCGGTCGTTGGCGTCGGTCGACGTCGTACCAATCGTCGTCACCACGTCCTGGCCGCTGATGACCTTCCCGAACACCGGGTGCCGCGACTGCCCCGGCGTGAACCAGTCGAGGAAGTGGTTGTGCACGGTGTTGATGAAGAACTGCGAGCCACCCGAGTTCGGGCGCCCCGTGTTCGCCATCGACAGCGTCATCGGCTCGTTCGAAATCTTCGCGGTGAACTCGTCTTTGATGTCGCCCGTCGGCGGGCCACCGGTGCCGGCGCGCGGGCTGTTCGGGTCCTTCGAGTACGGGCAGCCGAACTGCACCATGAAGTTCTTGATGACGCGGTGGAAGTGCAGGCCGTCGTAGAAGCCGCTCTTCGCCAGAGAAATGAAGTTCCCGGCGGTCAACGGCATCTGGTCGACGAAGAGCTCGGCGGTGAAGCTGCCAAGCGTCGTGTCAAACGTTGCAGTGGGGTTGGGCATGAGCCGGTAGCTAGCTCACTCGCCGACAATCCGCCCCCATTTGTCGAGCTCGGTTTGGCAACCCTGGCAGGTCGTGCCTCCCCACATCGCCTGGCGCAGGTTCTTCGGCCTGCGCAGCAGAGGCAGCGGGTGCCCACAGCGCGGGCACTGCTTCGGAGGTGTGAGGTTCACGCCCAGCTTCGTCTTCGCGCTGCTGCCCTTGATGACCAGCACCAGCCCCACGATGGCGGCGACGGGCACCGCGCAGCTCAGCGCCATCAGCACCAGCTCGACGGCGCTGACGGACATCATCCCGCGTGCTGCATCGCGGTGACGGGCTTGAGCCGCGCGGCGATGAACGAGGGGATGATGGAAATCGCCGTCACCACCACGGTGATGAAGACCACCACCGCCAGCACCCACGGCACCGTCGGAATCACGATGAGCTTGTCGGACAGCAGCACGAACTGAACGCCCACCGGCAACGCGATGGCCGCCGAGTTGAGCGCCAGCGACAGCACCACGCCCAGCGCCGCGCCCGCCAGCGTCGCCAACGCGCCGAGCAGAAAACCCTCGGTGAGGAACATGAGCAACACGCTGCCGCGCTGCATGCCGATGGCGCGCAGCGTGCCGATTTCGCGCGTGCGTTCACGAATCGAAATCCACATGACAATCATGATGCCCACGCCGATGACCATCAGCAGCACGAAGCCCAGGAAGAACGACAAGAAGCTCATCAGGTCCACCGTCCACGACGCGAAGCTCACCTCGTCGTGCCAGTTGGTGAGGTCGAGCTTCTGACCGACCCACGGCTCGCGGGCGACGTTCTCGAACTTCATCCAGAACACGCGCGGGTCGTCGTCCATCAGCTCGTACTTCGCGTTGGCGAGCCCTTCACGCAGCCGGCCCTGTACGCGCTTGACCACCTCGAGGTCGGACGTCGGCAGGTAGATTTGCAGCGCGCCCGTGGCGTCGTCGCGCAGCTGGTAGAGCTGCCGCAGCGTGGTCTCGGGAATGAAGCACGAGAACTGGCTCATCATTCCCATGTTGCGGGCGATGGCCACCACGGTGACGTCGACGGTGTTGTTGGTGCCGCGCGGCGTAGGCGCCGAAATCGTCAGCGCGTCACCCACGCGCACGTTCAACGTCGCGGCCTGGTCTTCGAACACCAGCACCGAGTTCGGCTTCTTCAGGTCTTCGAGCTTTCCTTCTTTGATGCGCAGCGTCTTCTGCAGGCCCTGCTCTTCGTCGATGTTCACGCCCGCGAGGCCCAGCATCAGCGAGCCAGAGTCGCTCACCAGCTTCGCGTAGCCGCGGCCGCGCGAGACGATGTACGTCAGCTCGGGCACCTCCTTCCGCACCACGTCGGCGACCTCCTGGGCGTGCGTGACGACCGGCGCCGCCTGCCCGGCGGTGACCTTGAAGAAGCCGGCGACGTTGATGTGGCCGCTCATCAGCGTGGTCGACATCTCGACCAGCGAGCGGCTCATGCCTTCGCCCACGCCCAGCATCACCACCATCATCGCGGTGACCAGCGAGATGGAAGACATCAACACCCCGGTGCGACGGCGGTGCTGCCACAGCGAGAGGAACGCGATTCGGAGCAGCATGTCAGGCCTCCTGCGACTGCATGGCCGTGATGGGCGAGACGCGCGTCGCCAGCACCAGCGGGAAGATGATGGCCAGCACGCTCACCACCAGCGTGGTGACGATGGCGAGCAGCACGCCGCCCGGCGTCAATTCAGGGCGCAGCACGGGGCCAGAAAAGAAGAAGTACAGCTCGTCGCGGAACGCGGGAATGCCGCTGCTGTGCAGGTACTGCACGTAGAGCGAACCCAGCGCCGCGCCGATGGCTCCGAAGACGAGCGCGAGCAGCACCGTCTCGACCATCACCATGGCCACCACGAAGGTGCGCTGCGCTCCGATGGCGCGCATGGTGCCGATGGTGGGCGTGCGCTGCAGCGTGGCGATGGTCATGCCGATGGTGACGACGATGAGCGCGAAGAACGCGAACGCACCGACGACGGCCACCAGCGCGAGCCGGAAGAAGCCGATGATTTTTCCCAGGAACCCGGCGGCCGAGTTCCAGCTCACCACCCACGTCCTGGGGCGCGCGCCTTCGAAGAGCGCCACCACCGTCGAAATCTGCGCGTCGCTCAGCTGCGCGCGGTCGCCCTTGAGCGCGTCTTTGAGCTCGAGCAGCGACGAGTCAGACGACTGGTAGTCGCCCTTCGCGCGCGCCTCTTCGAGCTTCACCACCTCGGTGATGGCGGCCGCGAGCGGAAACGAGAGCCCCTTGTCTTCGACGAGCTTCTTCGCGGCGTCGAGGTTGGCCTGATTCACCGGCGCCGCTTCGGCGCTCAACAGCTTCTCGATTTCGAGCTGCGTCTGAATCTGCGCGAGCGGTGAGCCATCTTTGAGCCAGAGCGCCGCGTTCAAGACCACGCCGTCATCGAGCTCAGACGGCGGGAACGTGTCGGCGAGGCGGCGTGACTTCGCGGTCTGGCCACCGGGCAGCGCGTCGGAAAATGCAGTGGCTTGCACTTCTTCCACCACGTCGTCGTCACCGCCGAAGAGGTCGGCTTCGGCGTTCTCACGGGTGATTTGCTTCGCGCCCGTCTCTGCCTTGAGCGCGTCGAGCTCGGCCTTCTTTTCTGCCGTCAGGTATCCGTACAGCTCTCGGAACGTGACGAGGTCGGTGAGCGCCGCGGTGCCGGCCAGCGGCGACTTCTCGAGGCCGCTCAATTCGAACACGCCGTAGACCTTCACCAGCGCCGTCTGCACCGCGCCCGAGCGACCGAACGAGCGCAGCGTCATCGTGTCGCCCACGCGCACGCGGTACAGCGAGAGCTTCGGCGCCAGCTCCTTGTAGAAGAAGTCGTAGTGCTCGTTGAACGTGTCGTCGGTGACGGCGAAGAACTTGCTCAGCAGCGCCGCGAGCTCTGCGTCGTCGGCCTTGAGAAAGCCCTGCAGCTTCTTCACCGCTTCGGTCGTGGCGATGGTGTCGAGCTGCAAGACGATTTCGCGCGTCTGCGCGGTGTTCTCACGCACGAAGCGCTGCAGCTCCTTGTCTTCGGCGATGGTGCGGCCCGCGCCCTTCGCTTCACGGAGCTTGTCGAGGCGGCGCGCGTTCTTCAGCTTGAGGTACTCCTCGGTGAAGAAGCGCGGCAGCAGAATGCCGCGGTGGCCTTCTGGCACCGCGGTGCCCTCGACGACGGTCATGCGGTCGAAGGTCTTCTGGTACGCGTCGAGGTCGGTGCCGATGAAGCGAATGAAGAGCATGTCGGCGTCGGTCATCACCGGCGCCAGCTTGTTCTCGAGCACCTCGAGGTGGCCGAGCGGGTCGGCGTCGAAGCCGCTCCAGAACTCGTCGGAGCGCGCGGTGGCCAGCGCCGTCTTCGCGTCGGTGTCGTCGTCGTTCGAGAGCTCGCGGCTGCGCTCGATGTCTTTGCTGAGCACGTCGGCCATCTGGCGCACGTGGCCGATGAGCGACTGCTTCTGTTTCTCGTATTCCTCCGGCGCCAGCGTGGCCTTGCCATTCACCAGCGCGCGGAAGCGCTCGAGCGTGAGGTCGATGGTGTTGCCCGACGCCACGATGGCCGTCGACGCGCCCATGGGCACCACGCGCTCCACGTTGGGCACGGTGAGCAGCTTCGCCTTGAGCGCCTTGTAGTCTTCGATGGGCGTCAAGTCGGAGTCGGTGCCGTCGACGCGCCCGTACAGCTCGAGCGGGTCCTTCGACTTGGCGCCGTAGACCTGCATGTGCCCCGAAATGGAGCCCACGATGGACTTGCTGAGCGAGCCGTCGAGCGTGCTGAAGATGGAGCCGCCCACCACGAGGAGCCCGGCGCCGAACAGCAGCACCAGCCCCACGAGCACGTTGAGCATGCTCGAGAAGATGTTGGCGACGGCGATGCGAACGAGGATCAACGCCTTGGAGATCATGGCGCGACGAGGCCTAGTCGAACTCGCCGTGTGTCGCGAGGAACTCCGCGAGGTTCAGCGGGTCAGCGTCAACGTGAAGTCGCCGTCAGTCGCCATGCCGTATTGCTCTTGTACGCCGTCGACCCAGACGTAGTGCGTGCCGGCATCGAGCGTCACCGTCAGTTGCTGCGACCCCTGCGCGCAGCCGAGCTCCGCGCCAGTGCAGCCACTGCGGAAGTAGACGACCGGTGTGTACCTTGTGGTGGTCGTCGTCACCCGCGCCGTGACGGGCGTCGTCGCTGGGAGAGAAAACTCGTACACCACGTCTCCGCGCCCGCCGCCGCAGGTGTTGGTGCGGCTGTCGTTGATGCGTCCGCGCGTGCTGCCGGTCGCGGTGGCGGTGTTGCCGACGAAGCTCAACGGCGCAGGGCTCATGCAGTCTTCGCTCGTGGGCTCGAGCGCCGGCCGAACCGAGGCGCTCAGCGTGTACGTGCCGCCGGCCGACGGGCCATCGGCCCATACCCAGTACGTGCCGGGAGCCAGCCGCACCCCGGCGACGCCGACCGGGAAGGTGCCGATGCCGGGGATGCCTGGCACGCCCTGGCACGCGAGGCGCGGCGCGGTGCCACACGTCGTCGACGGACCGTGCACGACGACGGCCTGGGGGTAGTTCGCCGTCATCGCGAACTCACCGACCGCGTCGCTGCCGACGGAGAACGTGTAGACGCGATCCGGCCCGCCGACTTCGCACTGGCTCGTCGTCGTCGTGTTGTCGTTGCCGCCGTCGCGTGTGTCGCCGGTGACGGAGACTGATGCGTCCGCGCTGAAGACGAGGTCGATGGCCGTGGCGCACGTCGCGCCGTCGTTTGGCAACGCCGCGACGCAGTTGCCGTTGACGTTGCAGACGCCGCTGCAGCACTCAGACGGGAAGTCGCAGTCGGCGTTGAGCTGCTGACAGGCGCTCCCGCCGCCGGTCGCAGCACCGCCGCCGGTTGCAGCACCTCCGCCGGTTGCAGCACCTCCGCCGGTCGCAGCACCGCCGCCGGTCGCAGCACCGCCGCCGGTCGCAGCACCTCCGCCGGTCGCAGCACCTCCGCCGGTCGCAGCACCGCCGCCGGTTGCATCACCGCCGCCGGTCGCAGCACCTCCGCCGGTCGCAGCACCGCCGCCGGTCGCATCGCCTCCACCGGTCGCAGCACCTCCGCCGGTCGCAGCACCGCCGCCGGTCGCAACACCACCGCCCGTCGCAACACCGCTGTCGGGTGCAATCGGAGCGGGCTGACAACCGACGAGAACAGCTGCGACGAACACAGCGAGCGATGAGGAGCGCATGAGCCGGTTGTACACCGCCACCCGGCATGTCGTTGCACGAGGCCGCTCGTTCGAGTGCCTACCCCGCGAAGCGGCGGTCGAGCTTCGTGAGCTGATCAGTGAAGCCCTCTTTCTGCATCTGAGAGAACTCTTCAGCGTGCATCGGGCTGAACGTCACCACCATGTTGACCTCATCACCGCGCGGCAGCAGCTCGACGGTGATGGTGCTCTCGTACGGCGCGACGCCGGGCAGAAAGTCGATGACGTTGGTGATGATGAGCCGCGTCTTCGGGGTGAGCTCAGTGAAGCGCGCCTGCGCCGGGTGTGAGGCCGGGCGGCCCATCTTCTTCATCTCGGCGACCATTTCGGGTGTGTCGGCCACCATGTCGTAGCGGAGCACCCCGCCTTCACGCGCCTCGAACTGCGCGACGTCGGCTCGAAACCCCTGCGGGCCCCACCACGACTCGAAGCCCTCTTTCGTCGTCCACAGAGACCAGAGGTCGTCGACGCTGGCCCGGTACGTCCGCTCGACGACGATGTTCGCGGCGTTGTGAGTGCGCATCGGTTGTTCCTCCTGAGTGCGTTGTAACGACGACCAACGCACGCAGGCGCGACGCGAACCGACTTCAGTCCATCGCGTCGATGATGGCCCTGGTGAAGTCGGCCGTGTTCGCCGTGCCGCCCAGGTCGCCGGTGATGACCTTGCCTTCGGTGTAGACCTTCCACACCGCGCGCTCGAGGCGACGGGCGTCGTTCATCAAGTCCATGTGGTCGAGCATCATCACCGCCGACATGAGCAGCGCCGTGGGGTTCGCCTTGCCCTGACCTGCGATGTCGGGCGCCGTGCCGTGCACCGCTTCGAAGACCGACGACTCGAGGCCGATGTTCGCGCCGGGCACCACGCCGAGGCCGCCGACGAGCCCGCTGCACAGGTCAGACAAGATGTCGCCGTAGAGGTTCTCGGTCACCATCACGTCGAACTTCTCGGGGAAGCGCACCAGCTGCATGCACGCGTTGTCGACGATGACGTCGTCGCCTTTGATTTCAGGGAACTCGCGCGAGACCTTGCGGAAGCAGTCGAGGAACAGGCCGTCAGACAGCTTCATGATGTTGGCCTTGTGCACCGCCGTCACGCGCTTGCGGCCGTGCTTGCGCGCGTACTCGAAGGCGAACTGGCAGATGCGGGTGCTGGCCTTCTCGGTGATGATTTTGAGCGACTCGACGACGCCCGGCACCACGATGTGCTCGATGCCCGCGTAGAGGTCTTCGGTGTTCTCACGCACCACCACGAGGTCGATGTTCTCGTAGCGCGTCTTCACGCCGGGCACCGACTTCACCGGGCGCAGCGACGCGTAGAGGTCGAGGCGCTTGCGCAGGCCCACGTTCGCGGAGCTCTGGCCGATGCCCACGCCGGTCGCGGTGGGCCCCTTGAGCCCGATGCCCGTCTTGCGGATGGCGTCGACGGTGTCGTCGGGCAGGTTGGTGGCGTACTTGGGCACCGCCGACTGGCCGGCTTCGGCGTATTCGAACTCCAGCGGCGCCTTGAGGGCCTCGAGGACCTTGCGCGTGGCGTCCACCACTTCGGGGCCGATGCCATCGCCGTTGATCAAGGTCACTTTGCGGGTCGCTGCCGGAGTCGTCATGCGGCATCCACTACCGGCCACGCCCCCGTGAGTCGAGCGAGTTTCAGTGAGGAAAAGTTCACCCGGGTATGACGTTTTGTTGAACCCACCGACCGGGTACGACCCTTGCTGAGCTCACCGCGTGGAGGTTTCAGCGTGAAGATTCTGGCGGTGCTGGTGGTGATGACGGGTGCGACGAGCGCGGGCGCAACACAGTGCTTCCCGGGCCTGCAGCATGAGCCCGCACCGTTTGGTGGTCGTGAGGTGCCACAGAACGCACCGGCGTTTGCGAACGCGCCCAGCTTCAGCTTCGTGGATGAAAGTGACGGCGGCCGCGAAGAACGCGTCATGCACGCGAGCCTCCAACGAATCGACCCCGACGGCGGCGTGCTGTCGCTCGAGCCCGTCGACGGTGGCACCGACTGGAGCTTTCAGCTCTTTCACGCCGGGCCGCTCGTAGAAGGCGAGACGTTCTTCCTCGAGGGCGACGGCGGCGCGCCGGTTCGGGTGGGTCCGCCGGCTCCGTTGCCGACGAAGGGCGGCACGTTGGCGCTCGGCCCGGTGCGCCGCAGCGCCGGCTATTGCGCCTTCGGAGAGCCGTCGAACCACGTCGCGCGCGACGTGTTCGTGAGGCTGTCGGACGAAGCTGCTCCGTGGAGCGCCGTCTCTCGCGTGGTCGCCCTCTCGAGGGGCGGCGTCTTCAGGGTGAATCGATACTTCTTCGGATTGCCCGAAGAGACGCCCGGTCTCGGCACGCTCGTCGGCACCGTCTCCGTCGACTGTGGGGAGGCGCCCGAACGTCAGGAGGTCGGCCTCGCGCTGCAACTCGAGGTCGCCGGCGCGAGCGTTCAGCCCCCGGTGATGTCGACGACCGTGGTGCTCGACTGCGCCGACCTGCCACCGCGCGGGTGCTCGAGCGCGCCGGGCGGTACCTTGTTGGCGCTGGTGCTGCTCTTCGCTCAGAAGTTGGTGAGGCGCAGACCCACGCCGAGCTGACCTGCGACAATGGGCGAGATGGTCAGCTGCCAACCCACCTGCGGCGTCTCGAGCTCATCGAACAGCCAGCGCTTGAACGCCACCGCCGTGCCCAGCAACTGCAGCGCGCCGCTGGTGATGAGCATCGCCTGGTCGTAGCCGCCGGTGTTCGCCGCCATCACCCACGCGCCGATGACCGGCGTCGCGTTGAGCATCGGGTTGAAGCGCAGCTGCTCCGTGCCGAGGAATGAATCACGCGCGTTGTTGAGCGCGACCAGCATCTGGTCTCGGGTCTGCGGCACGTACCAGCCCGAACCCACCAGCGCGCCGACGTCGAGCCGCGTGTCGAAAGACGAGGTCGTCTTCGGCGAAGTGGCCAGAATGCTGAGGAGCGCGATGGCGAGCATGAGGGGTGAGTGAGCGAAGGTTATGCCAATGCGTAAGTACCGGAGTTCATTCCTGAATCAAGTCGACGACTGTGAAACAAGTTTCACACTCCCAATGAGTTGCCTGCACACGCTGCGGCGATCCACGTGTGCGCTGGTGGCCCTCGCGGCGAGCTCGGCCACTGCCGTTTGCACCGGCGTCGTACCTGCCATCGTCGCGCCGCCGCCGGGGTCTACGGTGCCTGCGAACGCGCCAGTCTTCGTCGCGCCACGGAGCAGCTTTACGCTCGAAGTCGCACGGGGAGACGCGAGCGTCTCGTCCGAGTACCCGATTCTCCTCGAGCGCCATCGCGACGGCGACGTCTGACGCTGGCCGCGACGACGTCGTCTTCTACGACGCGGGCGTGTTGCGACCAGGAGACTCGTTCTCGCTGGCGTCGCGACAGTCGGCGCCGGTCTTCGTCACGGAGGCTGCGCCGCTTCCACTCCACGCCGGCACGCTCGCGTTCGGCCCGCCGTACGAAGGGCAACGCTGCCCCGACGTCGGAGGCGGTCCACGCGAAGTGCTGCGCGACGTCTTCTTCATCGCGAGCCCTGAACTCGAACCGTGGCTCTCGTTGACGCGCACGACCCTCGAAAGCACCGACGCCGCTCGGCAGACGCGTCGGGTTCGTCGCGCTCACGTGCGCTGAACCACTGCGCCGCGAGTTTCCGCTCGTGGTCAACGTCGACATCGCGGGCGCCGACACGCAACCACCTCCACTCACGACGACGCTGGTCCTCGACTGCGCCGACCTGCCGCCACGCGGTTGCTCGACGGGGTTGGGCGCCGCGCCTGCGCTGTTGCTGCTCGGGTTGATCCGCCGTCGTCGGCTTTGAGTTACCGTTCGACCCCGCCGTGGAGCTCCAGCGCATTCAAGAAAAAGTGTGGAACGGCGAGGTGCTGTCCGATTCTGAGTTGTCGGCGCTGCAGCGCGCCGCTCAACAAGAAGGTGGGCCGGTGCTCCGCACCACCGTGGCGCAGGCGCTCATCAACGCCGACGCCGTCACGCAGGCGCTCCCGATTCTCGAAGCGGTGCGCCGTGATTTTCCACGCGACGTGCAGGGGCACCTCGCGTTGGCGCGCGCGCTCATCAGCCTCGAGAAATGGACCGAGGCCGAAGCGCCGTTGAAGCAGGCGCTCTCGCTGAATCCAGCTGACCCTGAACCGATGAAGGCCCTGGCCACGCTGGCGCTGCGCCGCGCCGAATGGGAACGCGCACGCGCGCTGGTGCAAGACGTGCTGCGCCTCGACCCGCTCGACGAAGAGGCGCAGTTCTTGTGGGGCGAAGTGCAGCGCCTGGCGCCCGCTGAAGTCACCGCCGGGCCGACGGTTGAAGCGTTCACGCGCGCGTTGCTCGAGCGCTTGAAGGCGCAGTCGACGCCGCACGTGGTGGCGAAAGGCCAGCTCGCGATTCGACTCGGTGGTGGAGGTGTCGCGCGCTTCGACCTCGAGGGTCTCTTTCGCGAGTCGATGCAGTTGGGTCGCGATGCCGCGGAGGCCGCTGAGCTGGTCGCCAGAGATCTCGCCGAACGCACGTTGGGGTTGCCGTCGGGTCGACTGCAGCTGCTCGCGAAGGTGCTGCCGGTGGTGCGCGATTCGTCGTTTCTCGAGCGCGGGCAGGGCGTCGCGCGGCGTGAAGGCCCGGCGGGGTTGTGGTTCTTCTACGCCGTCGAGAACCCCGAGGTGCTGCTCTACGTGCCCGAGGGGTTGACGGCGCTGCACCGCATTTCGCTCGAGCAGCTCGACGAAGCGGCGTGGAAAAACCTCGAGGCGCGCGCGGCTGACGTGCGTGCGTTGGAGCTCGAGCAGGGTGCGCTGCGGCTCTCGTCGACGCCGACGGGTTTGTGGGCGCTCGCGCATGGCGATGGCCACGACGCTGCGCGCCTGCTGACGGTCTCTCATCAGGCCGCGATTGAGAAGGTCGCGGGGCGCGGGCCGCTGCGCGTGTACCTGGGCCTGCGGGAGCTGGTGCTGTTCTGTCGTGAAGAGGACGCGGCGTCGGTGAAGAAGCTCGAGGGGCTCGACGCGGCGCGCGAGGGCATCGTCGGCGCGTGGCGGTTGCTCGACGGAAAACTCACCGCCGTGCCGGAGTGGGACTTCGAAGGCTGAGCCGGGCGTTATGGTGGTCTCATGACTGCCTGGCTCCTGCTCGCGCTCGCTGCTGCCCCTGACGCCGGTGTTCCTTTGACTGCGCGCGATGCGGGCGTCGCCGTGGTGGAGCCCGCGAAGAAGCAGGCCGCGGCACCGGTGGCTCCAAACGCTGAAGTCGAGAAGTTGAAGAAGGAGGTCGGCGAGCTGCGCACGCGCGTGACGGAGCTCGAGAGCAAGCACGCCGAGGAGCTCTCGAAGTTGAGCAAGAAGCTCGAGGCGCTGCAGAAGGTGGTCGACGCCGCAGAAGAGCGCCGCGAGGCACAAGAAGAAGCCACCGAGCGCAAGCGCGCGAACTCGGCGCAGGTGCAGAACACTTTGAACACCGCGCTCACGCAGCTGACGACGGGCAACACCAGCAACCTCGAGGGGTGGTTGCGCTCGGCCGAGCCGCTCGCCTCGCCCGACGCCGCGAAGCTGATTTCAATCGCGCGGACGGCGCTGGCGCAGAGTGACCTGGTGGCGGCGCGGCAGGCGCTGGTGTTCGCGCTCGCCGCCTCGCAGTAGCGGCTCAGTCTTGCGGCGTGGCCTTCTCGAGCGCGCGCTGCGCCGCCTCTTGCTGCTCTTTTTCGATGCGGTCAGCGGCCCTCTGCACGTTCTCGAGCCGTTGCTTGGGCGCGTTCTCGGGCGTCACGGCCATGCCGCCGTACATCGAGCGGTACCCGAGGTACCCGACCAGACCGAGACCCACCGCGAGCAGAACGAAGCGCATGGCCTGAACTCTACTTCGCGGCCGGAGCTTCCGCAGGCGCCGGCGCTGCTGCGGGCGCCTCGGCTTTGGGCTCGTGGTACGCGGGCGCGCTGGTGCCGAGCACCTCGACGCTGCGCACCTTCGACGGCAACAGGTGGTCGAGCTTGCCGAGGTACCAGCTCACCGCCACGCCCAGCACGATGAAGAGCGTCAGGTACAGGCGCCACGGGCGACGCGCTTCGGCGTAGGGGTCTTGCGTGTCGAGCTTGCTGCCCGGCGGCAGCTTCGCGAGCTTCGTGAGCGACGCACCGAAGGGCACGTTGAGCATCGCGTGCGCGTTGACCGCCCAACCGTTCGCGTCGAGCAGCGGACCGATGTTGCGCTGCCGCAACTTGAGCCACGCGATGAGCATCGACGGGCCGCTGATCAACAACAGCAGCCCGACCACGCCGAGCGGCATCCACATGCCCAGGCCGAAGAAGCTCTGCAGCAACACCCCGAGCGCGGCCGTGATGCCGCCGACGGCGACACCGAGCGCCGCTACGATGCCGATGTCGAGCTTCTTGGGCTCCTTGGCGACCTTGCCGTCGTCGGCCGCCTGGCCGACCTTGGTGACGCCCCCTTCGAGCATCGAGTTGGCGTCTTTCTCTTCTTCGGCGGCGCGCTTGGCGACCTGGTCTTCGACGAAGCGAATGGCCTTTTTGTACGGGCTCCAGAACGCCTGCGGAATCGAGATGGGGTTGTCGATGATCTTCGTGACCGTCGCGTCCCACGCCTTGCCGTCGCGGTCGGTGAACAGGCCGTTGCGGCCAACCATGAGGTTGTCGGAGCTGCCCGCGGTAATCGCCGCGACGACGCTCATCTTCAGCCCTTCAGCCGGCCGCGCGAGGTCGCAGTACGCGAGGTAGCCGCGCGAGAGCGGCGCCATGGTGGCGTGCTTGCCCGCATCGTCGACGCGAATGACGAGCTCCGACTGGCGCTGGTCGAGGAAGAGCGTGCCCACCTGGAAAATCGCGGGCGTCTTGCGCTCGTAGAACTCTTTGAAGTTCACGAAGTTGTTCGCGAGCTTGAAGAGGTCGCGCACGTAGCGCACCAGCATCTCGACGCTGGCGATGGAGTTGGCGATGGGCTCCTGCGCCTTCTCTTCGGCGAACAACGCCTCGAGCAGGTTCTTGCTCTCGTCGGTGTTGAGCGCCTTGAGCCGGTCGGCGCCGAGCTTCTCGACCACGCCGCCGACCTTGCTGGTCTGCCACGTACCGAAGGCCGCCAGCTTGCCCTTCACGTCGTTCCACTGCGCTTCGGTGAGCGCCTTCTGTTCACCGAGCAGCGGCACCACGGCCTTCGTACCCAGCGCCGCGAGCGCGTCGGCCCACGCGGGGTTCGCGTCCTGGAAAAGAGGCAGCGCGCGGTTGCCTTCGATGCGCGAGAGCGGGAACGACTTGATTTCGTCGCTCGTAATCGTGAGGTCCTTCGCGGCGAGCGTGAGGTACTCCTTTTCTTCACGGTTCAACGCCGCGCCGGCGCGCGCATCGAAGGCCGTGAGGCGGCAGCGCGCGAAGTAGTCGTCGACCTTGGCCTTGATGGTGTTGAGCGCGTCGTACGCCGCCACCGTGTCGCCCTTGAGCGGCATCAGCGCCGCGTCGGCCTCGCCCTTCGAGAGCCACGTCACGTACTCGCCGACCGCCGTGAAGAACGCCTTGAGCTGGTCTTGCGTGATGCCCTTCTTGCCCGACTTGTCGTCGCTGGCACCGATGGTGGCGATGACGTCGTCGATGAGCGCCTTCTGCGCGGCGCTCTTCGTGCTCTCGGGCGGCAGCACGCCGTCGCCGTTGAAGGCCATGGCGTGGAACGCCTTCACGGCCTCTGCCGAGTCGGCCACGGAGATGCTGGTGGCGTCGCCCTTGCCGAGGCCCGCGAGCACCGTCTTCGCCGACGCGAGCAGCTGCTTGCCTTCGTCGGTGGAGTCGTTGATGGCCGCGAGCGAGAGCTCCGCGGGCGCCTTCAAGAAGTCGTCGGGGTTCTTGATGAGCGACGCGGCCCAGCGCACGGCGTTGATCAGCTCAGGCGCACGAATGCGGCCGTCCTTGTCGGTGTCGATGAGCTCGAGCGTGCGCGTGTCGAACGCGAGGCCCTTGGTAGGGCACGCGAGCGCGACCCACAACTTCCAGTCGAGCTGGTCGAGGTTGATGAAGTCCTCGCCGGTCTCGAAGCGAACCTGATCAAACCCGCCTGCGCGGAAGAAGCTGAATGCACGTGCCATGTGGAAAACCCTCCGAAGTCGAGCGGGTTCCTCATAGCTGCACAGCGCAAGGCGTCAATGCATGAACGGGTCGCGCGGCGCTTCGTTGCTTTTCGCGACACTCAGCGGCGTGAGGTTCTTCAACGTCGAGGGCTCGAGGCGCGTGCCTCGTTCAGGAAAGCCCATGCCTTTGGGCGAGAGCTCGGGGAGAAACAGCAGCGGCGTCGCTTCACCGTCGTAGCCGAGCTGCACGAGCTGATTCGGCTCGAAGCGCACGCACTGTCGCTCGCAGCAGAAGAACGGCGCGTTCACCGAATACAGCCCCTCGGTCGGCAGCGGCGCGAGGTGCTGCGCTTCACCGTCGTTGCTCAACGTGTGCCCGCGCTCGTTCCACGACGCGCGGTTGAGCGACCAGCTCTGCGGCAGGTAGATGCCCGCGCCCGGTTCGCCGTGGTTGTGAAAGTAGACGAGTCGACCAGCGGGTACGCCGGCCACTTCGCGGAGCGTTCGGTACAAGCCACAAGGAGGCAGCGCCATGCGCGCTCTCTACTTGAAGGGAATCGGCGACGGGCGCGAGATGGGCAACGACACCAGCCTGAGCTGGTAGTGAATCGAATCAGCGCCTGTCGTCACCTGCGTGAGCGCTCCTTCGACGTGGCCCGCGTGCAGAAACGCGAGCAGCCCCGCGCCGAGCACGTTGCCGAACACGGGGTTCGCGTCGGGGAAGTCAGCGAGGTGCGCGTCGAGCGTGTGGCCCTCCAACGTCAGCTTCATGTGGCCGCGCGAATAGAACTGGCTGAACGCGCGCTCCGTCGACGTGAGCGCCACGCGCAGGTCTTCGAGGCGCGCGAAGCTGCGAAACGTCGACGACACGTTTCGCTCGGCCAGCGCACGACCGAACGAGCGCGCGCCGTCGACGCTGCCGCCGTAGTGCTGCGAGACCATCCAGCTCACGGCGCCGAGGTGCAGCGCGCCGGGGACCCAGCCAATGGGCAACACCGACGCGAGGTCGAACGAGCGCTGGTGCGCAGGGAACGCGGCGGCGAGCCGCTTGATGACGTCGGCGCCGTGACGCTCTTGCACGAAGTGAAGCAGGTTCAGCCAGGCGAACCCTTTGACCTGCAGCGCGTCAGACATGGCGCGGCCACCATACGCCCGCACCTTCGTTGTGTAAGGTGCCGACGTCGGTCGGCGCCGCAGTTCGTCAGCGGTGATGCGGCGCTGTTCTCCTCGCGGCTGAAGCCCGCGTCACCACGTCGCTTCGATGCGCAGCACACCGGGTTGCGAAAAGGAGAGCGCGGTGATTCGCACCGCCTTCGCGCGCGAGCGCTCCATCCATTCGCTCAACGCGCCGGCCACCTCGTACGCGACGGTCTTGCTCATCAACGGCCAGCCGCGCACCTCGGCGTGCACCCAGTTGCTCTTCGAGGCGACGACCTTGAGCTCGGTCCCGTCGTAGTAGCTGCGCCAGAACCGCGCGGAGACGCCCATCACCATCGAGGGTGTGGTGAACGAGAGCACGAAGCGGAAGAACGCGTTGATTTCCCGGCGCGCGACGGTGGCGGCCAGTTCGCTCGCTGCTCTCGGGTCACCGCCGAGGTGCGTGGCTACGAGGTACTCGACGAGGTGGTAGTAGTACTCGAGCGGAAACCACGTCGTCGCGGTCACCACGCGCAGGTCGAGGTCGCTCTGCTTCTTCCACGCGTCGACGCTCGCTGCGCCCCAGCGCTCGGTGGCGACCTCGCAGAGCGTGATGAGCGAAAAGCCCTTCAGGTTGATGCCGGAGCGCTTCGTGAGGTCGACCGGCGCGAGCTCCACGCCGGTCGCGACCTCCAGCGTGGCGATGCGTTCGTTCGCGCTCATTTCGCCGGCGCGAAGACGAAGGGGTAGGCGACGGTGACGCGCTGCCCGTCGCTGCTCGGCGGGAAGCTGAGCTTCGAGATGGTGTTCA
>JAMHXF010000102.1:0-1300 GCA_035910535.1 Archangium sp.
GATGGCGAGCGTGCAGCAGGGGAGCGTGGTTGCGACGACAGACCTGGACTTGGTGCTCGTTGGCTCTGACGTCTCCGAAGTGCGAATTGAGGGCGACGTCGCAGGCGCCGGGGTTTGGCTCACGTACACGCCCGTGCTTCCCATTGATCTGTTGACCGGTGACGGCGTCAAAACAATCGTCGTGCGCTTTCGTGACGGCGCGTTCAACGAGACGCTCGTCCCCCTGGCCGTCACGCTCGATACCGGTGTGCCGTCTGTGTTCTTGCTGGTCCAAGGACCGTGGAGCGTCGCCCGCGTCAAGGACCACGACACGCTGACGCTCTCGGGCTCTGCAAACGCGAATGTCTCGCTCGTCTCGGCGGCGCTCGTGAGCCTCGACAGCGCGCTGCTTCCGCTCGTGGGCCCCGGCTGCGCGCAAGACATTACGGCGAGCGTTAGCCTCACGGGCACGACGATCGCTGGGTCGACTAGCGTTGGGAGCCCTTGCGCAGGGACGCACGCGATCGTGGCGCGCGTGATCGTGCGCAACGCGGCTGGCACGTCGTCGAGCAGCGCGGCGCTCTCGGTCAACGCGCTGGTGCTCGACAACGATCCTCCGTCGCCGGCCAGCGCCAGCTTCAAAGCGATCAGTGGCGCCAGCGCGGGTTATGCGCCGAGCGCCGCCGCGACGGTCTTAGTGTCGGCCGTCGAGCCGCAGGATGGTTTGGTCGAGCTCTTTCTTTCGGGTGACGCCCAAGGTCCGCGCGTCGGCGCATGGGTGAGCCTGCCAACAAATGGTGAAGAGACTGTCGCGTTGACGCCAGGGCAGGGGACGAAGAACCTGAGCGTGCAGTTTCGTGATGCAACCGGGAACGTGTCGAGTGTGATCCCACTTCAGATCGAAGTCGACACCGACTCGCCCTCGGCCCCGCTCGCGGCGCAGATCCGGATCATCGAGAGCGCCCCAGCGCCGTTCGACGCAGCCGCGGTTGATGGCACCACCAACACGTTTACGCTCGAAGCGCTGACTGGGGCGTTTCCCTCGGCCGCGTTCGCTGAGGTTCACGCTGGTCCGGCGCTCGATGCCGCCACGCTGCTTGGAACCATTGCGCTCGACGGCGCATTTTCCTTTGCCGCGACCGCCGTGCCGCTAACTGCCTCGTCCGGGTACTACCTGCGGGGTCGCGATCGCGCTGGGCACGTGAGCGCGCCCACGGTGGTACGCGTGCCGCGTTGTACATTCACGGGCACCGACCCTTCGCCAGCGAAGGCTGGTTTGCAAGCCGACGGCGCGCCCGTCGACCTGGAGTTTTCCTGCGAC
>JAMHXF010000103.1:0-36433 GCA_035910535.1 Archangium sp.
CTGCCGTCTTTCGCGAGGTGCACGATGGCGAACCCGCCACCTCCGAGGCCCGAGTGGTACGGCCCCACCACGGCCATCGTGAACGCCGTCGCCACGACTGCGTCGACGGCGTTGCCCCCCGCATCGAGCATCTCTTTGCCGGCGGCGCTGCCCACCGGGTGCGCGGCGGCCACGGCGCCTCCCGCCCACGGGCGCGCTGCGAACGCCGACGACGAAACCAACAGCACGAGGGCGATGAGCCGCATGACGAACGCTCCTTGGTCGAAACCTGCTCACCTCCTGCCACACCTATGGCAGCCGTGACGCGCTTGCTTCATAATGCGACGCGTAAATGGTTGGAATCGCGAAGCCTTGGCGCTGGCATAGGTCGTGCTGACGTTCTGCGTCATGATTCGCCACCACGACATCACGCCGGTCGCGAGCGCGCGCTCCGACGAGCCTCGTGGCGCGGGTTTTCTGGGCGTGCAGACCTTCCTCAAGCCGAACTTCCGCATCGCCGTGGCGCCACGAACGGGCCAGTTGTCGGTGCAGGTGGAGCTCGACGCGACGCAGGTCGAACCGCTTTCCGTGACGCCTTCCACGCGTCATTGACCCCGGGTGGAGCGCCCTGCAAAAGGGCTCCCATGACTCAAGCTCTCGCTGCTGTCGTGCTGTGCGCCGGGAAGGGCACGCGCATGAAATCTGAGCGCGCGAAGGTGCTGCACCCGATTCTGGGTCGTCCGCTCGCGTGGTACCCCATCTCCACGGCGTACGAAGTGGGCGCGCAGCAGGTGGTCTCGGTCATCGGGCACCAGGCGGAAGAAGTGAAGGCCGCGCTCACTGATCAGTTCGGTGGCCAGACGCTGCAGTTCGCGGTGCAGGCGCAGCAGCGCGGTACGGGCGACGCGGTGGCCGCAGCGCGAGGCGCGTTGACGGGCTTCTCGGGCGCCGTGCTCATTCTCTACGGCGACGTGCCGTTGCTCACCGCGGGCACCATTCAAAAGCTCGTCGCCGCGTACAACCCGGCGAAGGGCCCGCTGGCTATGATCAGCTGCCGCCTCGCGAACGCCACCGGCTACGGCCGCGTGTTGCGTGGCCCCGCGCACCGCGTCGAAGGCATCGTTGAACAGAAAGACGCCACGCCCGAGCAGCTGCTCATCAACGAGGTCAACGCCGGCATCTACCTCGTCGACTCGAAGTTTCTGTGGGGCGCGCTCGAGAAGCTCACGCCGCAAAACGCGCAGGGCGAGCTCTACCTGACGGACATCGTCTCGCAGGCCGCGAAGGTCGGTGAGGTCGCCGTCGTCGAAGCGCCCGCCGAAGAGACCGCTGGCGTGAACGATCGCGCCGAACTCGCTGAGCGCGCCGAGGTGATTCGGGCGCGCATCAACCTGCGGCACCTGAAGGCCGGCGTGACGTTGCAGCACCCGCCTTCGACGTTCATCGACGCGAGCGTCGAGATCGGCCCCGAGACCACCATCGAGCCCAACGTCTCGATTCACGGCGAGTGCGAAATCGGCGCGGGCGTCACCATCGGGCAGGGCTCGGTGCTCTCGCGCTCCACCGTCGGTGACGGCGCTGAAGTGAAGCCGTACTCGGTGCTCGAAGATTCAGTCGTCGGGCCGCGCTGCCACGTCGGCCCGTTCGCGCGCCTGCGCCCCGGCACCGTGCTCGACGAAGAAGTCCACGTCGGCAACTTCGTCGAGACCAAGAAGTCGCGCCTGCGCAAGGGCGTGAAGGCGGGCCACCTCGCATACCTCGGCGACGCCGACATCGGCGCGGGCAGCAACATCGGCGCGGGCACCATCACCTGCAACTACGACGGCGTCGCGAAGCACGAGACGGTGCTGGGCACCGGGGTGTTCGTCGGCAGCGACACGCAGCTCGTCGCGCCCGTTCGCGTCGGAGACGGCGCGTTCATCGCCGCTGGCTCGACCATTACTGAAGACGTGCCGGCCGGAGCGCTCGCGCTCTCTCGTACGGCGCAGACCACCAAAGAAGGCTGGGCCGAGCGCCGCAAGAAGGTGCTCGCCGGCCTCAAGGAGCAGTGACCATGTGCGGAATCGTTGGCTACGTCGGTGACAAGCAGGCAGCGCCCATTCTCGTCGCGGGGCTCAAGCGCCTCGAGTACCGCGGGTACGACTCGGCGGGCGTCGCCGTGCTCGACGGCAAAGCGCTCACGGTGGTTCGCGCCACCGGCAAGCTGAAAAACCTCGAGGGGAAGATCTCGACCGAGACGCCGCCGGGGCAGGTCGGCATCGGCCACACGCGCTGGGCCACGCACGGTCGCCCGAGCGACGACAACGCGCACCCGCACACGTTCGAAGGCGTGTCGGTGGTGCACAACGGCATCATCGAGAACCACCTCGCGCTCAAGGCCGCGCTCAAGGCGAAGGGTCACGTGTTCTCGTCGGAGACCGACTCCGAGGTCTTCGCGCACCTCATTCGTGAAGCGCAGCGCGGCGGCAAGTCGCTCGTCGACGCGGTGAAGGCTGCCGTGGCGCAGGTGAAGGGCACCTACGCGCTCGTCGCCATCTCCGAAGCCGACCCCTCGTACATCGTGTGCACGCGAGAAGCGCAGCCCATGGTGCTCGGCTACGCCGAAGGTCAGAACTTCATCGCCTCCGACGTGCCCGCGCTGCTCGAGCACACGCGCGACGTGGTCTTCATGGAAGACGGTGACCTCGCGGTCGTGAAGAAAGAGGGCATCGAGCTGTTCGATCGCTCCGGCGCCGTCATCAAGCGCAAGGTCACGCGCATCGACTGGACGCCCGGCATGGCCGAGAAGGGTGGCCACAAGCACTTCATGCACAAGGAGATCTGCGAGCAGCCGCGCGCGGTCGCCGACACGCTGCGTGGGCGCGTGCTGCGCAGCGAAGGTGACGTGCACTTCGACGGCTGGCCTTTCTCTGAAGCGCAGGTGAAGGCGCTCGACCGCGTGTGGATTCTGGCGTGCGGCACGTCGTGGCACTCGGGCCTCGCCGGCAAGTGGATGATTGAGTCGCTCGCGAAGATCCCCGTCGAGGTCGAGCTGGCGAGCGAGTTCCGTTACCGCGAACCGCTGGTGTCGAAGGGCCAGCTGGCGGTGGCGATCTCGCAGTCGGGTGAGACGCTCGACACGCTGGCGGCGATGCGTGAGGCGAAGAAGCGCGGCGCGACCACCATGACGTTGTGCAACGTCGTCGGCTCCGCGATGACGCGTGAGGCGGACTTCACGGTGCTCACCAACGCCGGCCCGGAGATCGGCGTGGCGTCGACCAAGGCCTTCACCACGCAGCTGGTCGGCCTCTACATGTTGGCCATCAAGCTGGGTCGCCTGCGCGGCACGTTGTCGAAGGAGCAGGCGCAGGAGCACCTCACGGCGCTCTCGGAGGTGCCTAAAGAAGTCGAGACGGTGCTGCAGACCGAGGCGAAGGTGAAGGAGATCGCGCGCAAGTACATGAACGCGCGCGACTTCTTGTTCCTCGGGCGCGGGCCGATGCACCCCGTGGCGCTCGAAGGCGCGCTCAAGTTGAAGGAGATCTCGTACATCCACGCAGAGGGCTACGCGGGCGGCGAGATGAAGCACGGGCCCATCGCGCTCATCGACGAGAAGCTGCCGGTGGTGGTGGTCGCGCCGCGCGAGCCGTCGGTGCACTACGAGAAGATCATCGGCAACATCGAAGAGGTGCGAGCGCGCGGTGGTCAGGTCATCGCCATCGTGGAGCAGGGCGACGAGCACGCGCACTCGCTCGCCAACGACTTCATCGAGATCCCGAAGACCAGCGCGCTCATCGCGCCGCTCATCGCCACGATTCCGCTGCAGCTCTTGAGCTACCACGTGGCTGATCTGCGCGGCACCGACGTCGATCAGCCGCGCAACCTCGCCAAGAGCGTCACCGTCGAGTGAGTCACGTCATCACCGAGCGCAGTGAGAAGACCCTGCTGTCGTTGTTTCCGACTGCGCAGGGTCGCCCCGACGGGCCCACGTGGCTCGTGGACCAACTGGTCGACGCAGAGCTGCATCGTCGCGGTCACCCCGACACGGTCTCCGGCGCGATTCACGCGCTGGCGCTCAACCAGGGCTCGTTGATGAAGGAAGAGTTCGATCTCTCCACGCACGGTCACTCTGACGGTTGGGTGATCGGCGCGGTGTTGGTCGACCCGCTCGAGTTCACCGTCTTCAACATGCATCACGGCTTCAAGGCCGGTGACGCCGCGTTGCGCGCGATGGTCGAAGGCATGAAAGAGGTGTGCCCGACCGCGAAGGTGGTGCGCATTCACACCGACGGGTTCGCGATTCTCTTCGGGCCGACGGCCGACCAGCGCGTGTCGGCTGACCTGTTGCCGACGCTGCGCGAGGTGCTGCCGGCGAAGGTCGGCGCCGACGTGAAGTTCACGTTCGGTCTGTTGGAGCTCACGGTCGTCGACCCGCCGAACTGGCAACTGTTGGGGCCGTTGGTGTGGGCCGAGTGCGAGCGCGCGCTCATCATCGCGCGCCGCAAGCCGACTGAAGCGCTGCAGCAGCGCCGCGTGGTGCTCGACGGGCGGCTGCCAGAGCTTCGCTGAATCAACGCTTCGGAGCGTGCTGCCGGAGCTCTTCAGCGCGCGCCGCGTCACCCATGGCCTCGACGAGCTGCACGTACGCGTCGACGCGCGCCTTGTCGCCGAGCAGTTCGACAGCCGACTTCGCGTCGAGCAGCTCGAGCACGCGGTGTTCAATGCCGAGCAGCTCACCGGCTGCGTCTTTGAGGACCTGCTTCGACTTCGCGTCGTCACCGGCCACACGCAACTTCATCGCGCGCGCGATGGCTTCTGCGAGCTGTTTCACCAACCGCATCAGGGAGTCGCTGCGCGAGAGCACAGCGCACAGTCTGTCCACGAATCGCCACGGCGCAAGCCGCGCATTGACGGGTCTGTGCCAACGCGAAAAGGTGCGAGCGCCCCGTCACCCACCGAGGAAACCCATGCAGGCTCCCAACGATTCGAGCGCCGTCACGCGCGCCTATGACGTTCTTCGCAAGGCCGCCAACGCGAAGCCGTTCCTCGACGCCGACGCGCGTGAAGACCTGCTCGACCGCGTCATCAAGCTCTTCGCAAAGCACGAGCGCGACATCGTGGCGGCCATCAGCGACGACTTCGGCCACCGCGTGCGCCTCGAGACGCTCACCGCCGACGTGCTCATTCCGATGGACGGCGCGCGCATGGCTCGCAAGCACGTGCGCGAGTGGATGCAGCGCCGCACCGTGGGCACCAACCCGCTCTTCGTCCCCGGCCACGCGTACATCGAGCCCGTGCCGCTGGGCGTCATCGGCATCATCTCGCCGTGGAACTACCCGGTCGATCTCGCGCTGGGGCCCGCGACGGCGGCGTTCGCGGGCGGCAACCGCGTGCTGCTCAAGCCTTCTGAAGCGACGCCGAAGGTCTCTGCGTTGCTCGCGCAGATGGTGGGCGACTTCTTCAAGCCCGAAGAGTTCGCGGTGGTGCAGGGCGGCGTCGACGTCGCGCGTGAAGTCACCGCGCTGCCGCTCGACCACATTCTCTTCACCGGCTCGACACAGGTCGGTCGCCACGTCGCGCGCGCAGCCGCAGAGAACCTCGTGCCCACCACGCTGGAGCTCGGCGGCAAGTCGCCGGTCGTCGTGCACGGCAGCTTCAACCTCGAGCGCGCCGCGTCGCGCATCGCCATCGGCAAGACGTTCAACGCCGGGCAGACCTGCATCGCGCCCGACTACGCGCTGGTGCCGAAGTCGAAGGCAGACGCGTTCGTCGAACACCTCAAGAGCTCGTTGCTCAAGCAGCACCCGAACGGAGAAGGCTTCACCACGATGGCCAGCGATCGCGGCCTGGAGCGCATGAAGGCGCTCGTCGAAGACGCGAGGGCGAAGGGCGCGAAGGTCATCGAGACCTTCAAGCCGAAAGACGGAACGCGCGCGTTCGGCCCCGTCATCTTGATGGACGTGAAAGACGACATGCTGGTGATGCAGGAGGAGATCTTCGGGCCCATCCTCCCCGTCGAGACGTACGACAGCCTCGACGAGGCGTTCGCCCGCATCAACGCGAGGCCGCGGCCGCTGGCGTTCTATTACTTCGACGAAGATCAAGAGCGCATCGACGCCGCGCTGCACCGCGTGACGTCGGGTGGCGTGGTGATCAACGACACGCTCGTGCACTTCGCGCAGGAAGAGCTGCCCTTCGGCGGCGTCGGCGCGAGCGGCATGGGCGCGTATCACGGCATCAAGGGCTTCGAGACGTTCAGCCACATGAGATCTGTGCTGCAGGCCAGCAAGGCCAGCCCCGCGTACAACCTGCTCAAGCCGCCGTTCAGCGGCCTCGTCTACAAGTCGGTCGAGGTGCTCATTCGCGGCGCGCGCGGGCTGTTCGGCGGCTGAGCTTCACGACGCGGCGCGCGTGCGGCTCTTCGCCCAGGCGCGCAGCTTCGCGACGTCTTCCGCCATGGTGACGGCGAGCGGCGCGGTCTCTTTCGCTGCGCCCAGCAGGTGCGCACCGCCCAGCTCGACCTCATCGGCGAACGCGTCGTAGAGCCCGGAGACGATCAACTGCTCGAGCTCTGCGCCGCTGAACTGCTCGGTGGCCTTCGCGATTTCAGCGACGGGGAACTGCGCCGGGTCGCGCTTTCGCTTCTTGAGCTGAATCTCGAGGATCGACGCACGCTCGCTCTCGGAGGGCAGGTCGACGAAGAAGATCTCGTCGAAGCGGCCTTTGCGCAGCAGCTCGGGCGGCAGTGACTCGATGCGGTTGGCGGTGGCCACCACGAAGACCGACGACGTCTTTTCCTGCAGCCACGTCAGCAGCGTGCCCAACACGCGCGCCGCGACGCCGGTGTCATTCGCGCCGCCGCCAGAACCTGCGAGGCCCTTTTCGATTTCGTCGACCCACAGCACGACCGGCGACAGGCTCTCGACCGCGCGAATGGCCTTGCGCAGGTTCTCTTCGGAGCTGCCGACGAGGCCCGAGAAGATTCGGCCCATGTCGAGGCGCACCAGCGGCAGTCGCCAGCTCGTGGCGATGGCCTTCGCGGTGAGGCTCTTGCCGCAGCCCTGCACGCCGAGCAGCAGCAGCCCTTTCGGCGCCGGCAGCCCGAACGCGCGCGCCTTTTCACTGAACGCGTTCTTGCGGCGCTCGAGCCAGCGCTTGAGGTGCGTGAGTCCTCCGACGTCGGAGAGCGATTGATCCGTCGCGTAGTACTCGAGCAGCCCCGACTTGCGGATGACCTGGCTCTTCTCGTCGAGGATGAGCTGGAGGTCGCTGCCGTCGAGCTTGTTGTCGCGCGCGATGGCCTTCGCGAACGCGTTTTCAGCTTCTGAGAGCGTCAGCCCGTGCGCCGCGCCCACGAGCATCTCGGCCTGCTCAGCTGAGAGTTCGACTGTCGCCTTGCGGTTCTTCGTCACCACGCGGGCGATGTCGCGCAGCAGCTGCATCAGGTCGGCGCGTGAAGGCAGCGGCACGTCGATGACGGACACGTCTTTCTCGAGCTCTTCAGGCAGCCGCAGCGTCGGCGCCACCACCAGCACCGTCGTGAACGCCGTCTTGAGCGAGGTGCCCAGCTCGCGCAGCGCGCGCACCACGAGTGGATCTTCGAGGTGCCGGTGGAAGTCTTTGAGCAACACCAGCGAAGGCTTGGGCAGTTTCTGAATCTGCAGCAGCGCCAGCACCGGGTTGTCGCTCTCTTCGGCCGGCGGCCCTCGGTGCTGACCGGTGAAGGTGCGCAGGCCGCGCGTCGCCGTCCACTCCACCAGCTCTTTGCCGTGCGCGCGGGCGAGCTCGCCGAGCATGGTCTCCACGCGCTGCTCCTCGAAGGTCACGAGGTACAGCAACGGGTACCGCGCGCGGATCAGCGTGTCGATTTCACGGAGGAACGCCGGCTGCTCTGACATGCCGCCATTCTGCCAAGGACTCAGCCCTCGTCGTCGTCCTCTTCGTCGTCGTCGTCGTCGTCGTCGTCTTCTTCTTCGTCGGGAGCGCGACGTGCTTCATCGACGAGGTAGTCGGTGATGGCCCGCACCTGCGTCGGCGTCAGCTCGTCGGCGCGCCACGACGGCATGTACTCTTCGGCGTCACCGAACTTCGTGCGGCCGTGACCTTTGCGAATGGCCTCGTCAATCTCCTCGGGCTCCTTGCGCGCCGTCTTGAGCAACGCTTCGTCGCTGCGACCGCCGGAGCCAGCAGCGCCGTGACAGTTGCTGCAGAACCGCGTGTACAGCTCGAGGCCGCTGGTCGGCATCGGCACCGCGTGCAGGAAATCGAAGATCTTCTCGAGCTGGGCGTCGCTGAGGCTGGCCTCGCTGATGCGGGTCATGCCCGCAGCGTAGGTGTGCTCGTCGCGACCGTTGCGTACGACCCACTTCGCGTACGCGCGCACCGGAGAGCGAATCTGGTACGCGAGTTCTGAACCTTCACCGCTCGCGCCGTGACAGCTCGCGCAGCGCTGCTTGTACAGCAGCTCACCGGTCTCAGGCTCCACGACCCCGGCGTCGAGCTCCGTCGGAGCCGGGGGCACCTGCGTCATGTCTTCGGGGATGACGCCCTCACACGCGCTGATGGTCAGGGCGATTCCGACGAGCTTTCGCAGGCTCATGGAATGCGGAGTTCGAGCGTGTACGCGCCAGCAGGCACGCCCACGACGATCAACCGAACCGTCTTCATCGCCGCGCCGGAGTTCGTCCACCGCAGCGTCTCCGCCGCACTGGCACCGCCTGCGTTGGCGTTGGCCAGACACGCGGTGATTCCGCGGCAGCTGCCTTCGACGAGGTTCATCGCGAGGTTCGTCCCTGCGGCGGGCGTGGCGATGGCGACGAGCTCCTTGCCGGGCGGCACTTCGACTTCGTACACCTCGTCGGGAAGGCCCGAGGTCGCGATGCACGAGCTGACTTCACCCGCGAAGCTCGTGTCGGAGCTCGCGCCGACGAGCGTCTGCGCGGGGAACGACTGCGCGCCCGTGACGATGGGCCGCTCGCACGACTCGCCTGCGGGAATCGGGGAGATCGTCGTCGCCAGCGTGAAGTCGGTGTCGCTGGAGTTCTTCTCGTAGTCACCGACGACCACGAAGAGCTCGATCGGCGCGCTGGAGCTGTTCGAGTACGCGCCGCTCTCGGCCTGGTTGCGCACCGTGAAGTCGATGCCGCCCACGCACGTGCGGGGCAGCGCTTCACAGCTCGCGGCGGTGCCCACGATGAAGTTGATGACGCCGTCGAAGCCGCCGTCGTGCGCGGGCGTCAACGTGGTGGCCAGCTTCTCGCCCGCTTCGAGGCGCGCGCGGTACACACGGTCAGGCCCGCCGGCGCCGAAGCAGCCCGCGCCCACGCTGCCGTAGTCGTGCACGAAGCCGGTGAGCGTGCCGTTCAACGTGCCTGCGTCGAGCACCACCGTCTCGCTGCTGATGCACGTGTCGTCGGCCGGAGGCGTGTCGACGGTGTACGCGATTTCGTACGCGCCGCCGGGGCCCGTGCTGTCGACGAACGCGAAGTGCTCCAGCGCGTTGGCGCCGGTGTTGACGACCGAGACGGTCTCTGCCGCGCCGTTGCCGCCCACGTTGGTGCCGGTGCTGCACACGCGAGGCATCGCCGAGCACATCGCCAGCGCGCTCGAGAGCACGTTGAGGCTGGGGTTGAACGTCGCCGCCGCCGGAGTCACCACCACGCGGCCGCGCTGCATCGGCGGCACGGCGAACGTGTACGTGCGATCCGGCCCGTTGTAGCCAGACGACGCGCAGCCGGTGAACCCGGTCTGCAGCGAGTACGCGTTCGAGTAGCCCACGGTGGTGTGGTTCAGCGGCGTGCCCGGTACGAGCGCGGTGGCGCCGTCACAGACATCGTCGGCGCCAGGCGTGGCGAGCGTCGCGAGAATCGAGAACACGCCAGTCGTTGCGCCGTAGGCGTCGACCACCACGAAGAGCTCCACGGGCGCCGCGCCGCTGTTCTTCCAGATGAGCGTCTCTGCCGCGCCGTTGGTGCCGGTGTCGGCGTTGGCCACGCACGTCGCGTTGCAGCTCGCCGCCGACGTCGCCGCCGAGAGCATCGGGTCGAGGCCCGACGTGGGCGTCACGGTGACCGTCACGGTATCTCCCGCTGGCACGGTGATGCGGTACGCGCGGTCGACGCCGGTCGAACCCGCGCACGTCGCCGAGCCGAGGTAGTCGTTGGTGAAGCCCGCGAGCAGCTGCTGCGTCAGCGCGGTGCCCGATACGAGCTGAGTCGCGTTGCTGCACGCGTCACCGGCCACCGGCTGCTCGAAGGCCACCTCGAGAATGAAGTCGCCCGACGTGGCCTTGGCGATGCCGCCGTCGGGGCCCACCTGCGCGCGCCCACGGTACGAGTCGACGACCACGAAGACGGTGCGCTCCGTCGCTGCGTTGTTGAGCCACTCGAGCGACTCTGAAGCGCCGTCAGACTCGTCGGAGCCCGCGAGGCACTCGATGCCCGAGCCGGCGTCGGCGAGCACCGCGTCACACGACTCCGCCGGCTGGCCGATGATGTACAGCGACGGGTCGAAGGCGGGCGCGGTCGGGTCGATCCACCCCACGCGCAGCTTCACGCGATTTCCGGCGGGCACCGTCACCGCGTACACGACGTCTTCACCTTCGTTGGGGAAGCCGGTGCACTCGGGCGCGTAGTTCTTCGTCGCGCCCTTCGTGCTGCCTGCGATGGTTCCGGCCTCCGTGATGGCCTCCGCCGTCTGGCACGTGTCGTTGGCCACACCGGTGCCGCCACCGCCGCCGGAACCCCCGCCTGTTTCCCCGCCGCCGGTGCCGCCGCCGCCCGCGTCAGGCATCGACGGCGCGCCACAAGCCACCAACGTGAACGTCGCGAGACACACCCATGCCCGGAAACCCATGTCGAAACTCCGTCAGTCGTAGATGAAGGTGATGGTGTCGAAGCGCACGTTCCAACCTGCGCCCGCATCGGCACCGAGACCCACGGTGAACGTGGGCGAAGAGAGAGAAGGGGCCGCGAGGACCGGTTGGCGGTTCACCACCGTCGCGTCGCCCAGCTTGAAACTCACGTACCGCGTACCGCCGTCGTGCCCCACGTCGAGCCGCACCGCGAGCCAGTCAGACGACGGCATCTGCATGCTGCCCAGCGTCTGGCCGTCAGCGACCACTGAGAGCTCGTCGGTCGCGCTCAACCACACGCCGTAGTGATCTGCCTGCCCGCCGAGAGACAACACTTCGACCGCGCCTGAAGCAGGCTTCGCGTCGACGCGCAGCTGCAAGAAGGTCTTGAACGTCATCTCGCCGGTGACCTGCTTCGACAACGTCACCTGCGCGCCATCTCCGGTGCTGCGCATCGACACCGATCTCGGCGCCGACGTCGAAGCAGCCTCGTCGATGTTCGCTGCACCGCCGGTATTCACCGCAGTGTCGAAAGCGCCCGGCAAAGGGTCGCCGTCGAAGTCTTCACAGAACTCCAGCTTGGGTCGACCGAAACAGAAGGTCGGTGTGGGCTGAATGGCAGGGCCCGCGTCTCCTGCATCGGGCCCCGACATCGGGCTGCCGCAGGCGGCACACAGCGCAGCCAGCGGCAGCAGGTACCTCACTGCTTGCGCCACATCTCGACGCCGTTGGCCGTGAAGCCGACCGTCGTCACGCTGCCGTCGGCGTTCTTCGCGCCGAACGAGTAGCCCTCAGACTCGAGCTCCGCGACCTGCGTGGCCGTGAGGTTCTCGACCTTGACCTTGCCCTGGAAGCGCACGTCACCGCTGCGCGAGTCGAGCGGCACGAAGAAGCTGTAGTTGAGGAAGCGCACCGTCATCGACGTGCTCTTCGCGTCGCGCGCCGAGCGGACTTCCATCCAGCAGCCGCGCACCTGGCACGAGGCGCGAACCACGCCGCGCGTCTCGATGACGGCGCGATCGACGTACTTCGACGGGTTGGCGACGAGCTCGTCGAAGTCGACGTATTCGATGTTCGCCTGGCGCTGGTAGTTGACGGCGAAGAGCTCCGGCGCGCGCTCAGGCAGCGCGGGCAGCTCGTTGTTCTCTTCCGGCACCACGGGGTTCGGGTTGTTCGGCGTCACCGGCGTCTGATCAATCGGGAGCTGCTCCGGCAGCTTCTCGACACCACAAGCGCTCACCGCCAGCACAGCCATCATCGTCACGGCACGAGAGAAGTTCATGGTGCGCCCAATATTGATTTTGACAGTCACCGTCAATATGGCGGCGTCATGCGCCTGTGTCTCGCATCGTTGTTTCTTCTGACTGCCTGCAGTTCGCCCAAACCGCCGCCCGTCGAAAGCACGCAGCGCGCCGAGGTGCTGCGCGCGAGCGCCCAGTGCATCGAGAGCGAGCTGACGGTGTTGATCAGCCACACCGGCGCGTTGGTCGCGGCGTTTGATCAGCCCTCGCCGACGGAGGCTCAGCAGGCGTTTCGTGAGGCGATGACGCAGTGGCAGGTGCTGGAGGCGATGTTGGTCGGCCCTGCGGCGCCGACGCTGGCGCCGGGTGGTGACGGCCTGCGTGACGGCATCTATTCGTGGCCGTTGGTGACGCGGTGCCTGCTCGAAGAAGCGCTGGTGGCGAAGAGCTGGGAGGGTGGAGTCGACAAGCTGCTGGTCAACCGCAAGACGCTCGCGGCGCTCGACTACCTGCTGTTCGAGACGGGCTCGACGACGGCGTGCTCAGCGAGCTCGGTCATCGTCAGCTCGGGCAGCTGGGCGGCGCTCTCAGCGGAAGAGCTGAGCGAGCGACGTCGGGCCTACGCGCGTGCGCTCTCGGTCGACATTCACGCGAAGGCGACGGCGCTCGCGGGCCGATGGACGGGTGGCTTCACGGCGACGCTCTCGGAGCCCGGGAGTCAGAATCGTACGTACATGTCGCAGCGTACGGCGCTCAACAGCGTGAGCGACGCGCTGTTCTTCCTCGACGCGACGGTGAAAGACACGAAGCTCGCGCGACCGCTCGGGTTGGCCATGGGCAGCTGCGCGACGCCTCCGTGTCTCGACGCGCTGGAATTTCCACATTCGCACCTCGACACCGCGGCGCTCCGCGCGAACCTGAAGGGCTTCGCGAAGCTGCTGCACGGCTGTGAAGACGGCAGCACGGGCAAAGGCTTCGACAGTCTGCTCATCGCGGCGAACGCACCGACGCTCGAGGAGCGCATGCGCACCAACCTCGCGACGGCGCGTGCCTCGGCAGGAGCGGCGGGAGAGCTGCACGTGGTGCTGCAAAACGACAACGCTGGCGCGCGTCGTCTCTACGATGAGGTGAAGGCCGTAACCGACCTGCTCAAGACCGAGTTCATCGGCGTGCTCGACCTCGAGATTCCGACGAGCCTCGAGGGCGACAACGACTGATCAGAGGAACGCCCAACGTACGCGCAGTTGCCCTGCGCCAGAAGGCTGCGGCACGGTGCCGGTGGTGTCGCAGGTCGTCTGCACGGCCAGGTCGTAGTAGCTGAGCACCTGCAGCTTCACGCGGCGCGAGTCGGCGAGCTGAACCACGTAGACCGTGTTCGTCATCTTCACGCACGACGAGTACGTCCAGTAGTCGATGGCGAAGTCAGGGCCGCCGAGGCCAGAGCCATCGTCGATCATCGTGCACTGAGGTGTGTAGTACTGCTCGCGCGCGAGGGTTCCTGTGGTCGCGCTCGTGACCTGCTCGAAGGTGGTGCCGCCAGTCGTCTTCATGGCTGACACGCACGACGGACCCGACGGGCCGCTGTTGATTCGAATGGCCAGTCGGCGCATCGCGATGTCCCACGTGTCGTTGGTCTGCGCCTGGAAGTCATCGATGGCGACCACCACGAGCCCCGTCGGGGTGAAGCGGAGGTACGTGTAGGCCTGCGTCGGCGTGGTTCCTCCTGCGCGCGCGTCGACGTACGTCGTGAATTCACCCGAGGTCGTGCCTTGTTCGAGCACCTGACCGGTAGAGGTCGTCGCGATGTAGTTGAGGTCAACCGCTGCTTGATCACCGCACTCGACCGGTGCTGCCGTACAGCGCGGCGTGCCAGCGTCCGGTGTCACCGGGCCCCCGCCGCCAGTCGCAGAGCCGCCGCCAGTCGCAGAGCCGCCGCCAGTCGCGGAGCCGCCGCCAGTCGCGGAGCCGCCGCCAGTCGCGGAGCCGCCGCCAGTCGCAGAGCCGCCGCCAGTCGCAGAACCGCCGCCAGTCGCAGAGCCGCCGCCAGTCGCAGAACCGCCGCCAGTCGCAGAACCGCCGCCAGTCGCAGAACCGCCGCCAGTCGCAGTGCCTCCGCCGGGGTTGCTGCGCTCGACGCAGCTCCCGAGTTCACACGTCTGAGTGAATGAACACGTCGCGCACGTGCCACCGAAATTGCCGCACGCGTTCGTCGATGGTGTCTGGCACGTCCCCGAGGCGTCACAACAGCCGGTCGGGCAACTCGAGCCATCACACGCTTTCGGAGCGCCACACGACGGCGCCACCGAGACCAACAATCCTACGAAGAACCCTACAGCCAGCTGCTTCGCGACGCGCATGCGCTGGCTCTTAACTCACTTCACGCGAATGCTGAGCCCCCTCCCGAGCTCAGCACTCGAGCGACAACTCACGCGTAGAATTCGATGACGCGCGTGAGCTCAATGGGGAGCAGCGGGTCGACATCGGTGGGCTCGCCGGTCACCGTGAACTCGAACGGGCCGTCGCTCTTCTTGATGTGCTGCGGCACCTGGCGCGACGTCGTGCGCGCGAAGATCGAGACGAACAACGCGTGGTGGTGGAAGCGCTCGCGGAGCTTCACCACCGTACCGGGCTTGAGCTCTTCGCCCGGCATGTTGGCCTTCTCTCCGTTGAGCGTGAACGAGCCGTGACGAACGAGCTGGCGGGCCTGGCGCAGCGACGTGGCGAAGCCCGCGCGGAACACCATCACGTCGAAGCGCCGCTCGAGGATGACCATGATCTGCGCCGCCGCGTTTTCACCCGTGCGCTTGGCGCGGGCGACGACCTTGCGACACTGGTGCTCGAGCAGCTCGTACGCGAGCTTGAGCTTCTGCTTCTCGAGCAGACGCACGCCGTATTCGGTGCGCTTGACCATCTTCTCCGGCCCGTGCTGACCGGGCGGGTACGGCTTGCGGAGCGAGCTGTCCTTGTCGGGGTCTTTCGAGCTGAGGTGGGCGAGAGCCACGCCCAGACGACGGGCACGGCGGGTACGAGGTCCAGTGTAACGAGCCATGGTTTGAGTCCTGCCTTCTGTGGTTACGGAACGAATGCCCAACGAATGCGGATCGAACCCGCGCCGCTGGGAGTGCTGATGGTGTTCGACGCCTGGCACGTCGTCTGGTTCGCGAGCGAGTAGTAGCTCTTCACTTCGAGCTTCACGTGGCGACCGTCGGCGAGCTTCACGACGTAGACGTTGCCCGTCATTCGCACGCAGCCCGGGTAGCTCCAGAACCCCGAGAGCACCATCGCAGGGCCACCGAGGCCCGAGCCGTCGTCGACCTTCACGCAGCTCTCGGTGAAGTAGCGCTCGTTCGAGAAGTTGAGGTTCGCGTCGACGGTGGTGACGTCTTCGAACGTGGTGCCGACCGCCGTGCGCGCGCCCTGCACGCACGAAGGACCCGACACGCCGCTGTTCAGGCGAATGAAGTAGCGACGAAACGCGATGTCCCACGTGGCGTCGGTCTCGGCCTGCGTGTCGGAGACGTCGACGCGCTCGAGGCCCGTGGCGGTGAAGCGCGCGTACACGAATGACATCGTCGGGTTGAGGCCGCCCGCCGACGCGTCGATGAAGGTCGTGAACTCACCGGCCGTGGTGCTTTCTTCGGTGATGGCGCCCGTCGCGAGGTTCGACTTGTACGCGAGCTCCATCTGCGCCTGGTCGCTGCACGTGACCGGCGTCGCGCCGCACGCCTGCACGCCAGCGTCGGCAACTCCGGAGTCGGCAACACCGGAGTCGACTTCTGTGCCGGCGTCGAACTCCACACCTGCGTCGACCATCGGCAACGGGCCGCACGCTGTGAAGCAGACGAGGGCGCTTACAATCAGGGTTCGCTTGTTCATCGTGGTTGTCCTTTATGGGAAGTTGAGAATAAAAGTCAAAATCGATGAAGCTGTTGCTGGCATCACTTCTGATGATGGGTGCGGAGCCTGAAGCTTCGCGTTGTTTTGTCGACTCGCTGGGGTCGCTCTGCGCGGTGCCATTGGAGACTGGCGAGTCGGGGCGCGTGCGCGTGCTGCTGACGCGCGGTGAGCGTCGCTTCGAGGCGGAGCTCTCAGACATGGTCATCGTCGAAGCCGACGAAGCACTCGCGCTGCCGGGGCTCACGTTTGCCCGCACCTTATTTATAGGAGCAGGCCTGCACCTCTACCGGGCCGACAGCGGAGACGCGCTGCGCACGGCTGCGGCGTTGGCTTCGCGCGTGGGTCGCGACGGGGTGCGCGGCATCGGGCCCGACCTTTGGTTGCAGCACTTCAAGTACGACTTTCCGCAGACACCTCCAAACGATCCGTTCTTCGGAGGCCAGTGGTACTTCGACAACATTCGCGCGAAGGCCGCGTGGAAGCGCTCCGTCGGTGCTTCGTCGGTGGAGATCGCCGTCATCGACGACGGGTGCGACCTTCAACACGCAGATCTGCGCGCCAAGCTGCTGCCGGGCCGCGACGTGGTCGATCAAGACGACGACCCGTCATTCACGCCGGGCGAGCCTGGCAACGGTCACGGTACGGCGTGCGCCGGGCTCGTCGCTGCGTCGACCAACAACGGCACCGGCATTGCGGGCGTGTGCCCCGAGTGCAAGTTGCGCTGTGTGAAGCTCATCGCGCCGCGTTCGGCGATGACGCCCGTGTCGGCCGACGTCGACGCCTTCAACTTCGTGCTGCAGTCGGGCGCGCAGATCGCCTCGAACAGCTGGGGCTTCGGGCCGACGACGCCGGCGCCCGCTGCGTTGGTGACGGCGATGCGAACGGTGATCCGTGACGGGCGCGGCGGCAAAGGCACGGTGGTGGTCTTCGCGTCGGGCAACGACAACGGCGTCATCGGCGCTGATCAGGTCGCGGCAGTCGAAGGCGTCATCGCCGTGGGTTCGGTGAACATCTTCGACGAACTGACGCCGTATTCGAACCGCGGGCCCTCGCTCGCGTTGGTGGCACCTGCCGGCACGGTGACGCTCGACCCGACAGGCGCAGAAGGGAGCGACCCGGGCGATGTCACCGACAGCTTTGGAGGCACGTCGTCGGCGTGCCCCATCGTCTCAGGTGCGGTGGGCTTGATGCTCTCGAAGAAGCCAGAGCTGACGGCCGTAGAAGTGAAACGCGTGTTGATGCAGACCGCGAGGCGCGCGCCGTTCGCGAGGCCCGATGACGCAGGTCACGATGATCAGTATGGCCACGGCGTGCTCAACATCGATGCGGCGCTCGAGGCGTTGACGGACCCGGTGACGATTCCCGTCGCGACGCTCGACGGGCCTGCTGCGGGTTGCGGTTGTTCGTCGGCTGACGCTGCGTGGTTCGTGTTGGCGGCGTTGCTGCTCCGCCGGAGGCAGCGCGCGTGATCTCGGCAGTGTTGTTGGTGTTGCTCGCAGCAGGTGAAGACGGCGGTGTCGAGCGGGTCACCGTCGTGACGGCCTCGCGCGCTGAGCGCGGTCTCGCTGATTCGACCATCGCCACCGAGGTCATCACGCGTGACGACGTCGAGGCCTCGGGCGCAGTCACGCTGGGTGACCTGCTCGAAGAGCACGCGAACCTCGACGTGACGCGTGGGCTCGCCGGGCAGACGGTGAAGTTGCAGGGCCTCGACATGAAGTACCTGTTGGTGCTCGTCGACGGTGAGCGCGTGACGGGTCGCATCGACGGTGACATCGACCTCACGCGCTTCATGGCCGAAGACATCGAGCGCGTCGAAATCGTACGAGGCCCGGGGTCGGCGTTGTACGGCGCCGACGCCATCGCAGGCGTGGTGAACATCATCACGCGTCGTGGTCGTAAGCCCTTCGCCGGAGACGTGAGCATCGCGGGCGGCAGCCTCGGCCTGTTCGACCTCGGCGGGAGCGCGTCGTCGAAGCAGGGCCCGATTCGCGCGAAGATCTCCCTCGGCTACCACCGCGGCGACGGGTGGGATCGTGACCCCTCTGACGTCGCAACGACCGGCCCCCGCTTCGATCAGGCGAACATCTCCGGGCGCCTCGAGTGGCAGGCGACAGAGACGACCTCGCTTGAGGCGCGCGCCGAATATTTCTACCGGGACACCTCGCGCGTCGATCTCGGGGCTGGTGGAGCGGTGTTCGATCGCAGCAACCGCACCGAGACATTGACGGTGGGCCTCACGCCGAAAGGCTCGACGTCCTTCGGGCTCACGTGGCGCGTCGGCGCGCACTACACGTTGTTCCGTGATCAGTACCTGAATGATCAACGCAACTCGGCCGCGCTCGATCAGTATCAAGAGACGTTCGATCACCTCGCGCAGCTCTCGGCGGTCGGCGACATGAAGCTCGGCGACTCACACACCGTGACCGCCGGCATCGAGGGCTACGCCGAGTGGCTCAAGAGCGATCGCATCGCAGGGTTCGGTGAGCGCTACCGCTTCGCGGTCTTCGGGCAGGACGAGTGGGCCGTGCTCGGCACGCCGAAGTTGGCGCTGGTGCCCGGCATTCGCCTCGACATCGACACGCAGTTCGGAGCCGCGCCATCTCCCCGCCTCGCGGTTCGCTTCGACCCGCATGACACGGTGACGCTGCGCGCTTCAGGCGGCCTCGGGTTTCGCGCGCCGTCGTTTCGAGAGCTGCTGCTGAACTTTCAGAACCCCGGCGTCGGCTACGTCGTCGAAGGCAACCCGTTGCTTCGCCCTGAGCGCAGCTGGAGCGTGAATGTCAGCGGCGAGTGGCGCCCGCTTCACGTCGTGACCGTCTCGGCCAACCTGTTTCACAACGAGCTGACCGACCTCATTCAGCCCATCAGCAACGGCGCGAACGAAGCGGGCCAGCTCACGCGCTACATCTACACGAACATCGACAAGGCCTTCACGCAGGGCCTCGAGTCGTCGGTGCGCGTGCAGCCGTTGCATCAGCTCTCGCTCAACGTCTCGTACATGTTGCTCAACGCCATCGATCGCACCACGGGTCGGCAGATCGAAGGTCGCGCCGCGCATCGCGGCACCGCAGACCTCCGCGTGGAGCTGCTCGACGCGCGGGTGAAGGCCACGCTGCGCAGCTCGCTCACGTCGCCGCGCCCGTTCTATTTGACCGTCGACGAGAACGGCGCGCCCGTCGCCACGTGGACGAAGTCACTCGTCACGCTCGACGCGAACATCATGTTCACGCCGTTCCGCAACCTGACGCTCGGGCTGCTCGCAGAGAACATTCTCGATGGCGGCGACGCGTTGCTGCAGACCATGCAGCCACGCACCTTCATGCTGACCGCAGCGGTGAGGTACTGATGCGCGCACTTCTCTTCGTCGCTTCGTTCTCGCTGTTGGCCTGCGCGCCGCGCCTCGAGCCGAAGCCGTTCGACGCGGGCACTCCCAAGGTGACGGAGGGCGACGGCGGCCTCTTCACGTCGCAAGACCCGTTCGATGGCGGCGTGGCGATGGTCGTCGACGCGACCGACGCCGTGCGCTGGGTGTACTTCGATTTCGACACGGCGGCGGAGCTCGAAGACCTCGCGCCCGGTTGGGACATCGCGTTCCAGCGCTTCAACATCAAGACGAACGGCGGCATCTCAGGCGACGGCGGCGTCGAAGTGGCGCGCGTCGAAGCGGCGCAGCTCGCCGACGTCACGACGGAGCCGCCCGGCCCGTGGCTCGTCGACGAACCCGATGGCCCCGACGAAGGCTCGAGCGAAGACTTCGCGTTTCACCAGGACCCGGTGTGGTTCGAATACGACGTGCGGTTTCACACGCTGACGCCGCGGCCGTTCATCTACGTCGTGCGTTCGACCGACAAGAAGCTGTTCCGCGTGAAGCTGCGCGGCTACTACGACTCCGTGGGCACCAGCGGCGTGATGTCGCTCGACTGGAGCCCGTTGCCTTGACTCACCACGACAGGAAACACCTCATGAAACATTCACTGATCCCCGCGCTGTGTCTCATCACGTCATGCGCGACGGTGAGCACGCCTCCGCCCGCGGCGAAGGTCGTGCAGCCTGCAGAAGAGACGCACTTCGGCGAAATTTCGCAGCTCTCGTTCGGTGGTGAGAACGCCGAAGCGTATTGGCGCTTCGACGGCACCGGCGTCTCGTTGCAGCGCCGCGCAGGTGAAGATCAGTGCGATCGCATCTACACGATGCCGATTTCCGAGGGGAAAGCGGGCCCGCTCTCGTTGTTCTCGAGCGGCAAGGGCGCGACGACGTGCGCGCACTATCTCGCCGACGACAAGGAGGTGCTCTACGCGTCGACGCACCTCGGTGGTGACGCGTGCCCGCCGAAGCCCGACATGCGCCAGGGCTACGTATGGGCGCTCTACGAGTCGTACGACATCTTCAAAAAGAACGCAGACGGCACCGGCGAGGTGACGCGGCTCACCGACGCGCCCGGCTACGACGCGGAAGCCACGGTGTGCGGCAAAGACGGTTCGATCATCTTCACGTCGGTGCGCGACGGCGACATCGAGCTCTACCGCATGGACAAAGACGGCAAAAACGTGAAGCGGCTCACGTTCACGCCCGGCTACGACGGCGGCGCGTTCTTCAACGCCGACTGCTCGAAGATTGTGTGGCGCGCGTCGCGCCCGAAGCCCGGCAAGGAGCTCGAGGACTATCAGGGCTTGCTGAAGCAGGGCCTCGTGCGCCCCACGAAGCTGGAGCTCTACGTCGCAAACGGCGACGGCTCGGAAGCGCGGCAGGTGACGTATTTGAACGCGGCGTCGTTCGCGCCGTTCTTCTTCCCCAACCGCGATCGCATTCTCTTCGCCACCAACTACGGCGACCCGAAGGGCCGCGACTTCGACATCTGGGCCATCAACACCGACGGCACGCAGCTCGAGCGCATCACGTATGCGCCCGGCTTCGACGGCTTCCCGATGTTCTCGCCCGATGGCCAGTGGCTCATCTTCGCGAGCAACCGCATGACGGCGCCGGGCGCGCAAGACACGAACCTCTTCATCACGAAGTGGATCGATCACGAGCCGAAGTTCACCGTCGGCGCGGCCGAGCGAATTCTGAACGACGCGACGTGGCTCGCTGACCCGGCACGTGAAGGTCGCGGCATCGGCACCAAAGGGCTCGAAGCCGCAGGTGAGTGGCTCGAGGCGAAGTTCAAGGAAATCGGCCTCGAGACTTCGCGCGTGCCGTTCGACGTGGTGACGAAGGTGACCTCGCAGAGCAGCGCCACCATCGGTGGCAAAGTGGTGGCCGACGTGGCGACGGTCGGCTGGAGCTCGCAGGGCGAAGTGAAGGGCAAGGCCGTGCTTGCGGGCTGGGCGATTCAAGACGAGGAGCTTGGCCTCAACGACTTCAAGGGCCTCGACGTGAAGGGCAAGGTCGTCATCGCGCGCCGCTTCGTGCCCGACAACGAGAAGCTCTCGACGCCTGAAGCGCAGCGCCGCGCGGGTGACATTCGCAAGAAGGCGTTCGTCGCGAAGTCGCTCGGCGCGAAGGCGTTGATCATCGTCGACTGGCCGGTGGCGAAAGAAGCGCCTCCCGAAGCAGCGTTGCCTGCGCTGCGCCCCGAAGGCACGGGCGAGGCCGGCATTCCCGTCATCGTGGTGAAGCGCGCTGCGCTCGAGCCGTTCTGGAAAAACCTCGAGAACAAGAAGAGCGTCGACGTGGCGCTGAAGGTCGCGCTGTCGTTCGAGAAGACGCAGGCGTTCAACGTCGTCGGCCGCATCGCCGCCGGCAAGAAGTCGGGCGGCGCGGTGATCATCGGCGCGCACTACGACCACCTCGGGCTCGGCGGCCACAACTCGCTCGCGCCCGACAAGACCGAGCCGCACCTCGGCGCCGACGACAACGCGTCGGGCGTGGCGACCTTGTTGGAGATCGCCCGCTCGCTCAACGCGACGAAGTCCGAGCTCACGCGTGACGTCGTCATCACCGCGTTCAGCGGCGAAGAAGACGGAGTGCTCGGCTCGGCCGCGCTCGTGAAGTCGAAGCCCGAGTGGCTCGAAGGCGCCGTGGCGATGCTCAACCTCGACATGGTGGGGCGCTTGCGTGCGAACGAAGTCTCGGTGCTGGGCGCGAAGTCGGCCACGGAGTGGGAAGCGCTCGTGGCGCCGGTGTGCGCGGCGGCGCGCGTGGAGTGCAAGACTGGTGGCGACGGCTACGGCCCGAGTGATCAGACCTCGTTCTACGCAGCGGGCTTGCCGGTGCTGCACTTCTTCACCGGCGCGCACAGCGACTACCACAAGCCGTCTGACGCGGCGGCGAAGCTCAACGCGGGTGGCATGGCGCGCATCGCCGACATCGTCGCGGGCATCACGCGCGCGCTGCCGACGACGTTGACGTACCAGAAGCTCCCGTCGCCGGTGGGGCAGGGCGATGCACGCAGCTTCAACGCGTCGCTGGGCACGGTGCCGAACTACAGCGGCGCGCAGGGTGTCAAAGGCGTGTTGCTCGACGACGTGCGCGCGGGCGGCGGCGCTGACAAGGCCGGCATGAAGCGCGGCGACGTCATCGTGAAGCTCGGCATGTTCGAGATCGGCTCGGTGGAAGACCTGATGTTCGTGCTCATGCAGGCGAAGCCGGGCGAGACCATCACCGCCGCTGTCATGCGTGACGGCAAGCGCATCGAAATGGAGACGACGTACCAGGAAGGCCGTCGCCGCTGAGCCGATGGCCGCTCGCAAGCGCACGCGTGAAGAGGCTGAAGCGGAGCTGAAGACCTCCGACTCGTACTTCGTCTTTCGCGCGCTCCCGAAAGACGTCGACGCGCAGGTCGCGGCTGCCAGAAGTTGCCGGAGCCCGTCATTCGCGCGGTGCTCGAACGGTTGCTGACAAAGCCGCAGCTCGCGCCCGTCGTGTTTCTGCGCGAGGCCGTCCGTCTCGGCGTGCCTTCGCTCGAAGACGCCTGGCGCGACGCGCTGGTGACGGTGCTCGCGCTTGGCACCAGCTACGCGTGGGGCTCGAAGCAGCGACGCGCGAAGATCGTCGGCGTGGCGGAAGGGCCGTTGCTGGGTGCAGTACAGCCGCCGTCGTCGCGGGCGTCGGTCATCGGCTCGATTGGCTCGCCGTGGTGGCGCACGATGCCTCGGAGGCCTCGGTTGACGCGCTGGCTGCACACGTCGCGAGGGGGTTCGAAGACGAAGCGGCGTCGTTGGCCTTCGGCGACGCGCTGCGCCGCTACGCCCGCACTCCGGACGTGCTCGCGCTGCTCGAGGTGACGCACTCGAAGAGTCGCAGAACGTTGTGAAACAGCGACACCTGCACAACTTCCGATGTGGCTCGCTGCTGCAGAGCGAAAACTGAAAGTGCAGTTCACCGACCCGCCGATGCTCTCGGGCCTCCGCGGTGAGAAGGCGACACGCTTCGTCGGTTGGCTGTTTTCACGAGTGCGAGAGCCGACTGGAAAATAACGTCAGCACTTGAACGAACGTGTGACCGAAACACCACGCGCGGAGCGCCGTGCATACGGAGAGAAGTCGGGCCGGTAGCATCGACGTCATGACGCGCGACGGGTTTCGAGAAGCGCTCCTTGGGGTGATGGAACGCAAGCAGCACTGGGCCTGGCCACACTTCACGAGCGGTCGGGTGACGAAGTCGCTGCTGCACGTTCACCTCGAGCAGGAATACGCGGTCTTCGTGCGCGACTTCCCGGTGTTCGTCGGGCGCGCCTTCGTGCAGTGCCCCATCTCCGAGGTGCGCCGAGAGCTCGCAGCAAATCTCTACGAAGAAGAGACCGGTGGGCTGCATGCGGGCAGGCCGCACCCTGAACTTTTTCTCGAGTACCCGAAGGGGCTCGGCTTCGACCTGACGCGCTTCGAGAACGTCACGCTGATGCCTGGCGCGCGGCACTACCGGAGCATCATCGACTCACACACCACCAGCCACGGTTGGGAATGTTCGACGGCTGTCGTCACGCTCTTCATCGAAGGTACGCCGCACGAGCGCGCGTTGTTCGACGCGTCGATTGCACCTCGGCCCGAGCCTGCGCTCGCGGAGCACCCGTTGGTGAAGCACTACGGCCTGCCGCTCGAATCACTCGCGCTCACGAAGGCACATCGCGGAGTCGAAGGTGCGCACAGACTGGCGGCGTGGCGTGTGATGCTCGACTTCGTCGAACCGGCGGCGCGCGGCCATGTTCTCGATGCGATGAATGAGACGCTCAACGCGTGGCAGCTCTATCGAGACGACGTGGCGCGCGCGTGTGGGCTCGCGCGCTGAAGGCTTGGTCGCTCGGGTGAAGCGGTGTTCACTCCCGCTCCCATGCACCGCATCGATGAGCCGCACCCGTTCAGCCTCGAGACCGCCACGCTTCACTACGCAGAAGATCGCCTGGTCCTCGCTGATCATCTCTCGCTCGAGTTCGATCTCGATTTCGCCAAGGCCTCGCTCGAAGGCGTCGCCACGCATTCCCTCGTTTCCGTCGGTGCGCTCAAGCGCGTGACCTTCGACGCCATCGACCTCGACGTGCGCAAGGTCGAGGTCGACGGCAAGCCGGTGGAGTTCGACAACAGCTCCGGCCAGCAACTGCACGTGCTGATCCCCCGCGGCATCAAGGCCCGCACCGAGTTCACGGTGCGCATCAGCTACCGCGCCACGCCTCAGCGCGGCCTGTACTTCGTCGGCACCGAGCAAGCGTGGACCCAGGGCCAGGACATCGACTCGCGGCACTACTTCCCGTGCCTCGATACGCCTGCGCAGAAGTGCAGCAGCGAAGTGAAGGCGACGTTCCCGAAGGGCATGACGTCGCTCTCGAATGGGGCTCTCCTGAAAGACAGCGTCAAGGGCAACCGACGCACGATGCACTGGCGGTTGGACGCGCCGCACGCGCCGTATCTGGTGACGCTCGTCGTCGGTCAGTTCGAGGTGCTCGAGCAGAAGAGCAACGAAACGAAGGTGCGCACGCTGTTTCCGCCGGGGCGCAAAGAAGACGCGCTGCGCTGCGTGAAGCGCACGCCGCAGATGCTGGCGTTGTTCGAGCGGCTCACCGGTCAGCCGTACCCATGGGGCGACTATTCCCAGGTCTTCGTGCGTGAGTTCATCTTCGGCGGCATGGAGAACACGTCGGCCACCACGTTGACCGACTCGGTGCTGCACGACGCGCGCGCGCACGCTGACTACTCGGCGGAGTTCCTCATCGCGCATGAGCTCGCGCACCAGTGGTTCGGAGATCTGCTCACGTGCCGCGACTGGCCGCACGGCTGGCTCAACGAAGGCTTCGCGACCTACTCCGAGATCCTCTGGAAGGAAGAAGGCGAGTCGCTCGACGAGGCCGATCATCAACGCAAGGCCGACTTCGATTCATACCTGAGCGAGGTCGCCGAGCGTTACGCGCGCCCCATCGTCGCGCGCAAGTTCGACGCGCCCATCGACCTGTTTGATCGCCACCTCTACGAGAAGGGCGCGTTGGTGTTGCACGAGCTGCGGCGTCGGCTCGGTGACGAGGACTTCTTCGCGTCGATTCGTGAGTACGTGGCCGCGCATTCGGGTGGCTCGGTTGAGACCGTCGACCTCGCGCGCGCCATCGAGCGCACCACGGGTCGCAACGTCGACCGGTTCTTCGACGAGTACGTGCACCGCGCGGGTCACCCGAAGCTCAAGGTGAGCCTCAAGTACGACGCGAGCCGCAAGTCGGTGCGCGTGGGCCTCAAGCAGACGCAAGACGGAGACGCGTACGCGCTCACGCTGCCGGTGCGGCTCGTCGTCGGCGAGAAGACGACGTCACACGAACTCTCGGTGACGCAGAAAGAGCAGACGTTCTTCCTCGCCGCCGACCGCGAGCCTTCGCAGTGCCTGGTCGACGCGCGTCGTGAGCTGCTGGCGAGCCTCGACGTCGACAAGCCCACGGGCTGGTGGCGCAGCGAATTGCTGAACGCCGGGGTCGCCCGCGCCCGCACCGAAGCCGCGCTCGCGCTGAAGAAAGACACGGCCGCTGCCACGGTGAAGGCGCTCGCGAAGGTGCTCGGCACGGAGGGCGTCTTCTGGGGCTCGCGCGTGGCCTGCGCGAAGGCGTTGGGTCAGCTGCAGACGCCGTCGGCGCGCACTGCGTTGCTGCAGGCGTTGAAGGTCAAGCACCCGAAGGCGCGACGCGCCGTCGTCGCCGCGCTCGGGCAGTTCCGTGAAGACGCCGACGTCGCCGCCACGCTCGTCGCCATCGCGAAGAAGGGTGACGCCAGCGGCTTCGTTGAAGGTGAGCTCGCGCGCGCGCTGGGCCGAATTCGTGCGCCGGGCGCGTTCGAGGCGTTGGGGTCGCTCATCAACCGCGCTGCGTTTCAAGACGCCGTGCGCGTCGGCGTGCTCGACGGCTACGCAGAGCTGAGAGATGCACGCGCGTGGAAGCCGGTGCTCGCGGCGTTGGCACCGGGGCAGCCGGTGTTCGGCCGTCGCGCCGCCGTCATCGCGCTGGCGAAGCTGGCGGAGCCGGCCGACAAGAAGACCGAAGCCGTCGAGCTCATCGGCCGCCACCTGCGCGACGAGAACTTCCGCGTGCGCCTCGCTGCCATCGACGCGGCTGGGACGTTGGGCGACGACAGGCTCATCGCGGCGCTCTCGGCGACGCCGTTCACCGACGGTCGCGAGCAGCGGCTTGCACGGGAAGCGATTCGCTCACTCCGCGCGGCGTCACCAGCGAAGGAGCTTGCGTCGCTGCGGGGCGAGCTCGATCGCCTCAAAGGCGACGTGCGCGCGCTGCAGGAAAAACTCGAAGCGAAGAAGAAGTAGCCGCTCAGCGCTTCGCGGCGGCGTCGGTCTTCTGCTCCGGTGGTGCCACGGCGATCAGCACCGTTTGCCAGGTGCTGATCTGCACTGCTTTGAGCTGCGCCCTGGTGCCGTCATGAAGCGAAACCACCGTGCCGTCGGTCATGCGGCCAATGCTGCATGAGGCCAACGCACGGTGTCACGGGGGCCTGTGAAAATTGGTAAATCGATTGGTTTGTTAATCGGTTTACGAACGAAAAATACGTAATTACAGCTGTTTACTTTCGTTGTTGTAAAGGCGGCGGGTTCGTCAGACCGCGCCCGAACTTCGCGGGTACAGCACGGTCTGTCGCCAGGCGGGGCCGGCCGACAATCGAGAGGATCTCCCGTGCGCGACCGACGCTCTCCGCGCAGCGGACGTTCTCGGGGTGCTGCTCTGCGCAGCGCGCGAACACGTCGTAGGCCGAGCGCGCTTCGACGGGCGTGACGTCGCGCTTCGCGAGCAGGTTGTCGGCGTAGTCGAGCTCCCGGGAGGATTCGCCAAATGGGCTCGGGGCCTCGAGCATGTCGGGTTCGACGGTGGTCGGTGCTGGCTTGTTCGTGGTCGGCAGCGCGGCGCCGGGTTCACGCGGCGGCGGCAGGTCTGCGTTGACGAGTGGGCGCTCGACCGTCGGCAACGGCAACGGCGCCGGAGGTGCGTCGCGAAAACGCATGGGCGCGTCGACGTGCGCAGGCTCGCTCGGTGACGAGACGACGGGCTCATGGCTGTCGCTGGTGTACGAAAACCAGAACGCCGCGGCCAACACCACGCCGCAGCCCGCGCCGATGAAGACGCCGGGCTTCATCACTGCACCTTCGTTTCGATGACGTCTTCGTAGGCGGTGATGACGGCGGTGATGTCCTTGTCGCCGAGGCCGCTGGCGCGCGCGAAGTTGTACGTCTCGCGGAGGCTGGCGGCGGTGGGCGTCGGCACGCGATTCGCGGCGGCGTTGTCGAGCATGAGCGAGAGATCTTTGTGCATGAGGTCGATGGAGAAGTGCGTCGTGAAGTCGCGCTCGAGCAGCGCCTTGCCCTTGAAGTCGAAGTACGGCGAACGGAACCCCGACGCCTGCACCACCTCGATGAAGCGCCGCGGGTCGATGCCGGCCTTCTGCGTGAGCAGCATGCCTTCGCTGAACGACTGCAGCATCGCGGCGATGAGCGCGTTGCCGGCGAGCTTCACCTGTGTGCCCGCGCCGACGGCACCGCAGTGAATGACCTTCTCGCCGACGGCCTCAAAGATGGGCGTGGCGCGCGCCAGCGTCTGCTCGGAGCAACCGGTCATGATGACCAGCGTGCCTTTCTCGGCGCCGCCGCGACTGCCGGTGACGGGCGCGTCGGCGAAGTCGACGCCGGCCTGGGCGCAGCGCTGCGCGAGCGACGTGATGAGCGGCACCGAGACCGTCGAGAAGTCGATGAACAACTGCCCCTTCTTCGCGCCGGCCAGCAGCGCGGTCGCGACCTCTTCGAGCGCCTTCGGGTCAGCGACACACGTGCAGAACGCGTCGACCCGGCGCGCCAGTTCCGTCGGCGTGGCGGCGACCTCGAGGCCCTCGCGCTCGAGCGCGGCGGCCTTGTCGGGTGAGCGGTTCCACACCACCACCTCGAAGCCCTTCTTCTTCAGGTTCTTCGCCATGGGCGCTCCCATGGTTCCCAGACCCAGAAAGCCGACTCGTTTGAGGCTCATGGAGTTGGCGTTACCAGAGGCCCAAGCATCAGTGGAACTCCCCTGATAGAACGCGCGAGTCATGCGGCTTCGACTCTTCAAGGGCGAATCTTCGAGCGCTGCGCAGCGGGAGCGGCGCGAGCAGGTCGAAAAGGCGCTCGCCGATGGTTTCCGCACGCTCTCGCAGCTCTTTCAACGCACCGCGGAGCTCATCGAGCAGCAACGCCTGCGCCGCAGCGGCTACGAGAAGCAGGAGCAGTTTCTCGAGCGCACCAAGCCCAAAGCTCCGCCCTGACCGATGTTCTACCGACTCTTCCGCGCGGCCGCGGCGCTGACGCTGCGCCTGTTCTTTCGCATTGAAGCGCCCGTCGACCCGCACCGTGGGCTGAAGCTCGATGGGCCGGTGCTGTTTGTCGGCAATCACCCCAACGGCCTCATCGACCCCGGCATTCTCTTCGTGCTTGCCCAGCGGCCGGTGACGTTCCTCGCCAAGGAGCCGCTCTTTCGCCTGCCGGTGCTGGGTTCCGTGCTGCGCGGCCTGGGCGCGTTGCCGGTGTTCCGTAAACAAGACGGCCCGGGCGACACCACGAAGAATGAAGGCACGCTCACCGCGTCGGTCGACGCGCTCAAGCTGGGCCGCGCCATCACCATTTTTCCCGAGGGCAAGTCGCACAGTGAGCCGCAGCTCGCCGAGCTGAAGACGGGCGCTGCGCGCATCGCGCTCGAGGCCGCGCGCCAGGGCGCCGCCGTGAAGATCGTGCCGGTGGGCATCACGTACGAGGCGAAGAACCTCTTTCACAGCCGCGTGCACGTCGAGGTCGGCGCGCCGATTTCTCCCGGAGGTGACGCGCGCGAGCTGACGCAGACCATCGCCAACGCGCTCAAGGCGGTGACGCTCAACCTGACGGCGTGGGAAGACCTGCCGATGCTGCAGACCGCGGAGGCGCTGTACGCACTTCGCCAGCAGTCGAAGGCCGGAGATGCGGAGCGGCTCAAGGGCTTTGCGCGCGGCGTCGCGGTGCTGCGTGAAGAACAACCCGAGCGCTTCGAGCGGCTCAAGGCGGCGCTCGTTCAATACCGCGGGCGCCTCCAGTTGCTGGCGATGTCACCAGACGACTTGTCGTCGCAGTACCGGCCCGGCACGGTGGCGTGGTTCGTCGTGCGCAACCTGCTGTGGCTCACGTCGTTCCCGCTGTTTCTGCTGGGCATGGTGACGTTCACCATTCCGTATTTTCTGCCGCTGCTCGCGGTGCGCGCGGCGAAGCCCGACGTCGACACCGAGTCGACGGTGAAGGTGCTGACGCTGATGTTGTTGGCGCCGTTCTGGTGGGCGCTGCTGGTGGTGCTCGCGTGGTGGCAGGGCGGCGTGGGCGCGGGCGTGGCCACGTTCATCGCCGTGCCTCCGTTGGCGTTGTTCACGCGCTACTACCTCGAGCGGCGGCTCACGGCGCTGCACGATGTGCGCACGTTCTTCGTGCTCGGCAGTCGCAAGCGCTTGAAGCAGCGGTTGGTCGACGAAGGTCGGCAGCTCGCTGATGAGGTCGAGCTGCTCGTCACCGAGCTCGGCGCGCGCGTGGCCTGAAAAGAAAACGGGCCCGGGTGCCGAAGCGCCCGAGCCCGAAGTCGTCAGCGCGTGACTGCGGTTATGTGCACTGACCGGTGCCCGTGTTGCACGTGCCGGCGCTGCAACCGGTGACGGTGCACGAGGGGTAACAGATGCCCGCGCCCGACGGGTCCTGCACGTTGAAGCACGTGTAGCCGCTGCGACAGTTCGAGAAGGCGCCCGGCGTGGTGCACTTCCTCAGGCACAGCGAGTAGTCGTCGCTCGGGTCGTTGGGGGTGCCGCCGTTGAACCCGACGCACGTGGCCGAGGTTCCGCAGAAGTCGCCGCTGAGATCGTACGAGCACTCCGCGCTGCAGTAGCCCTGCGTGAACCCACTCGCGCCGCCGTCTGGCATCGTGGCCTCGAAGCAGAAGCCGAGCTCCGGGTCGGGAGGGGTCTGGCACTGCGAATCGAGCGTGCACGTGTTGCCGATGTTCGTCGGGCGGCCGGCGACAGGCGCGGGCGCAGGGCTGAGCCAGCACACGCCCGGCGTGCCGGGTTCGGCGAGCTGACAGCTGTAGCCGCTCCGACACGTCGACTGAGAGCCCGCCGAGGGACAGCCCGCGATGCAGAACGACGACGGCTCGCCGTAGTACTTGAACGCGGAGTTATCGACCGCGCAGATGGTGCCAGCACCGCACTCGGTGTTGCTCGTGCAACTCCTGGTGCAGTAGCCGCCGGGGTAGGCCGCGTTGCCCATGGCCGTCGTCAGCTTGCAGGTCAGGCCCGTCGCGCAGTTGGCCGACGACGCGCACGCTCCACCGAGCGGTTGGTTGTTCGTGCCGCCACCGCCACCCGTGCCACCGACGCAGGTGCGCGAGTTCTGATCACACGTCTGTGCGCCGCTGCACATCTGGCAGGTGGCGCCATCGCGGCCGCAGATGGTGCTCGTGTTGCTGGTCTCGAGGAGCACGCAGCCGATGGTCGGGTGAATGCACCCGGTGCAACTCGGGCTGCCTCCGCCGGTCGCTGACCCACCGCCAGTGGCTGAGCCACCGCCCGTCGCAGCGCCGCCGCCCGTCGCGGAGCCACCGCCCGTCGCTGAGCCACCGCCCGTCGCTGAGCCGCCGCCCGTCGCAGCGCCGCCGCCCGTCGCTGAGCCGCCACCTGTCTCCGTACCGCCGCCAGTAGCTGAGCCACCGCCCGTCGCCGTACCGCCGCCCGTCGCCGTACCGCCGCCCGTCGCCGTGCCGCCGCCCGTCGCCGTGCCGCCACCGGTCGCCGTGCCGCCACCGGTCGCCGTGCCGCCGCCCTGCGCCGCGCCGCCACCTTGCTGGCCCGAGGTCTGGCAAACGCCGAGGTTGCATGTCTGGCCGAGCTGACACGTCTGGCACGCCTGACCGAGCTGCCCGCACGCGTTCTGCGACGCTGACTGGCACGTGCCCGACGAGTCACAACACCCGGTCGGACAGGTCGCAGGCGTACATTGTTTTGCAGGCCCACACGCGGGCGCAAATGCGACGAACAGGCCGACGACAAAACCGGCCATCAAATGCTTCGAGTTGTTCATGAAGTTGAGTCCCCTGCTGGCCTCCGGCCTCGGTGGCGCAGCGTCTGTTGGTCGTAGCTGAAACTCGTTGGATCTGCCAACGCGCTAACACGGCTACACTGGCTCCGTGATTCAGAGCGCCGTTGAAGCAAGGGGCCTCGTCAAACGCTTTGGCTCCTTCACCGCCGTCGACCAGCTCCACATGACGATTCCGCGTGGGGCTTTTTATGCGTTCCTCGGGCCCAACGGCGCCGGCAAGTCGACGTCAATCTCACTGATGACAGGCACTTACGCCGCCGACGCCGGCACGTTGACGATTCTGGGGCTCGACGCGCAACGCAGCCCGCTCGACGTGAAGCGACGGCTGGGCGTCGTGCCTGAAGAGCTGTCACTTTTCGAACGCCTCACCGGCCGCCAGTACCTCGTCTTCAGCGGTCGCATGCACGGCCTCGACGGCGCCGAGTCGGCCGCGCGCGCCGAAGAGCTGCTCACGTTGACGGAGCTGTCGGCGAAGGGAGACACGCTCGTCGCCGAGTATTCGAAGGGCATGCGGCGTCGCCTCGCCATCGCGGCGGCGCTCATCCACGCACCTGACCTCGTGCTGCTCGACGAGCCGTTCGAAGGCATCGACGTGTTGGCTGCAGGCGTGATTCGCGAGCTGCTGGCGGAGCTCTCACGGCGCGGCGTCACCTTGCTGCTGACGACGCACGTGCTGGAGATCGCCGATCGCCTCGCCACGCACGCGGGCGTCATTCGCGCGGGCAAGCTCGTTGATGAAGGCCCGGTGGCTGACTTGAAGCATCGGCACTCGGTCGACTCGCTCGAGCACGTCTTCGAGAAGTTGATCGGCGTGCCCGTGGCGCGCGACGCGAAGTTGAGCTTCTACAAGTGAAGAGCCCAGGGTTCTTCACGCACCTCTCGTTGCTGTGGGGGCTGCGCCTTCGCATCGGGCTCAACAGCGGAGCGCCGTCGCGTTCGTGGCTGACCATTGCGGGCTTCCTGTTTTCGAGCGCGCCGGCGGTGGTGCTGGGCGTGGGCTTCTACGGGCTGGTGCGCCTGTCGACGCAGCTCGAGCTCGAGGTGTGGCCCGACTTCATTCTGCGCCTGCTCTCGTTCGTGACGTCGTGTGTCTGGGTGACGTGGCCGGTGCTGTCAGCGGGAGTCGATGATCACTCCGAGCTCTCGCGCTATTCGGCGTACCCGATTTCGTCGCTGCGCCTGATGCTGGCCTCGACGCTGGCGAGCCTCGCGGAGCCGCGCTCGCTCGTCTTCTATGGCCCGTTGGTCGGCGCGACGTTGGGCTACCTGTCGGTGCGCGAGGTCTCGCACCCGCTGCTGATGCTGTTGGGCTTCTGCGCGTACGTGCTCTTCAACGCGGCGCTCTCGCGCGTGGGCCTGCACCTGGTGCTCAACGTGCTGCGACAAAAGCGCAGCGCCGAGCTCATCGGTGGCGGCTTCTTCGTCTTTCTTGTCGTCGCGTCGTTCATTCCACCCGTCGACACGAGCTGGTTGTTCAAGCTCGGCGAAGCGGGTGTGCAGGCCGTGCCCGACACCATCGTGGAAGACGCGACGAAGGCGCTCGGGCGTTTCCCTACCGGCTTCTTCGCGCATGCGCTCTTGATGTCGGCCGCGCACAACGGCGTCAAGGCGCTGGCCGACGTGCTCGCGCTGGTCGAGCTCACGCTGTTGGCGATGGTCGTCGCGTGGGGCCTGCTCATCGACTTTCACCGGCAGTCGGGCAGAGCGGGGCCCGCGGTCGGCGTGCAGCGCTCACGAAACCCTTTCGTCGCGCCGAAGACGTTGTTCGGCACGTTCGTGGTGCGTGAAGCGGTCGACCTCTTTCACAACCCGCGCGCGCGGTTGCTGGTCGCGGTGCCGTTCGTCTTGGGCATTCTCTTCAAGCTGCTCTCGGGTCGCGCGCTGTTCGTCTTCTTGTTGGGAGCGACCGCCGACGCCTGGTTGCTGGGCGGCTTGAGCGTGTACGGCGCCATCGTGCTCGGTTCGACGTTCTCGCAGAACGCGTTCGCGTATGACGGCCACGGTTTTTCGGCCTTCGTCGCGGCGCCCATCGAGTTGGGAGACGTGCTGCGCGCGAAGAACCTCGTGCATGCGTGCGCGGGCGGTGGGCTGGGCGCGTTGGTGACGATTTTCTACGCGGTGTATTTCGGGCACGGCGCGCTGCTCGACGTGGCGCTGGCGCTCGCGTCGGTGGCCACGTTGATCCCCGTGGTGCTCACCGTGGGCAACGGCCTGTCGCTGTATTTCCCGGTGAAGTTCCACGCGAACCTGAAGCGCCGCGACAAGCTGCCCTTCGCCGCGTCGATGATCGGCCTCGGTGCTGCGGCCATCGGCACCTGGCCGCTCGCGTTCGCGTTGCGGCAGGTCGGTACGGCGGGCCCCACGGTGTTCTCGTTGCTGACGGTGCTCGGCGCTGCGGTCTGCGCGTGGGGCGTCTACGCCTTGACGTTGCCGAGGTGGATCGTGCTGCTCAACCGCCGCCGTGAGCTGATCCTTCGGGCAGTCATTCGCGAGTGAAATGACCTCGTGCGTCGTACGTAGGGGAGTTCATGAACTTCATCCTCAATGTGCTCTGGGTGATCTTCGGCGGCGGCTTCGTGCTGGCGCTCGAGTACGCGTTGGTCGGCGTGGTGTGTTGCCTCACCATCGTGGGTATTCCGTTCGGTCTTCAGTGCTTCAAGCTGGCAGGGCTGGCGCTGTTGCCGTTCGGCAAAGATTTCGATGATTCACGGTCGAGCGGGCCGACGGGCTTCGTGTTCAACGTGCTGTGGTTCATCTTTGCCGGCGTGTGGATCTGCATCACGCACCTTGTCGCTGCGGTGCCGTTGGCGATCTCCATCATCGGAATTCCCTTCGCGTTGCAGCACGTGAAGCTGGCGATGATCGCGCTGACGCCGTTCGGTGTGCGCGTGCGCGCGGCGCGTTAGCCTTCGCACATGCCGCGTCTCGTCTGGTGGGCACTGCTGGTGCCGTCGCTCGTGCTCAGCGTGGGGGCGCTGGTGCTGCTGGGCTCGCGGCTCGACGGTCCACGCGTGCTCTTCGTCGGAGGTGTGTTCCTCCTCACCGGCGGCTACCCGGCGTGGCGGCTGCTGCGGCCGACACCTCCGCGCAAGCCGCGCGCGCTCGAGCCCGAGCGTGACGAGCCAGCACCTCGCCCGTGGATCGCAGCGCGCGTCTGGCGTCAGCGGTTGCAGGCGAAGCGCTTTGCCGGGCTCGGCGTCAGCGAAGGTCTGCTCGGTGACGACGCGGAGCTGCTCGCGGTGCCTGACGTCGAGAAGAACAGCGCGCCGAGCACGACGCAGTCGTCCCACGTGCAGGTGCCGCCTTCTTCGCTGGAGCTCGCGCGAGAGTCACTGCGCACGTCTCCGGCGGTGGGCGCGCGCTGGAACGCGTTGCCCTGGCCGTGGTGCTGCGAGCGCATCAGCGTGTTGGTGCTCGTCAACCCGTTCACCGACGAGCTCGCGAAGTGGGAAGCCGACAACGTGCGCGCTGACCGTGTCTCGGCTGACGACGTCTGGGCAGAGGCGCTGCAGGGCATTCGCGCTGGTGACGCGCACGAGCTCGGCAGTCACCTGTTTCAGTGCGCGGCGTGCGGTCGTCTCTACGCGCGCGTCACGCACAGCTGACTAATAGCGGTTCTTCTCGTAGTCGTGCTCGAGGCCCCAGCGCATCACCGTCTTCGAGGCCAGCGTGCGTACCGCCGAAGCCGCCAGGCCCTTCTGTTTGTTCTGCTTCACGTGATCGATGAACACGTCAGCCATCTTCGGGAGCTCGCTCTTCGGTACGTGACGCGCGGGGTTCCAGAGCTGCGCGTCGGGTAACACGGCGATTCGTGCTGACTGCACCTCGAGCAGCATCGCCAGCTTCGGTGTCTTGCTCTCGACAGCCATCGACGAGAGCAGCGCGGGCTCGGTGGTGAGCGACGCGAGGCCCGAGAGCTCGATGACGCGCGCGTCACCGGGTCGCAGCGCGAGCATCGCCACGCGCGGTTGCTCGAGCAGGTTGTGAAAGGTGTCGGTGCGACGATTTCCGGGGCGGTCGGCCACGGCGATTCGCCCCTGTGCATCGACGCGAAGAAACCCGGCAGGGTCTCCCTTGGGGCTCGCGTCAGCAGCGCCGCTCGCGTCCCAAGAGGTCAACACCACGAAGGGCGCGTGCGAGAGAAACTCGACCACGTCAGGCGGCAGGGGGCTCGGCAGCAGCGGCAAGGTCTGCGGCGCCGGCGTCTTCCATAGCGACGAGCGGAGGATCGACTTCGCGCAGTGCACGAAGGCTTCTTCGACGGTGACGGTCAGCTCGTCCCCGTCGACTGTGGGGCGCCCATTGACGCGCAACGTCTCTCCGAGGCCGGGAATGAGGAAGAGCAGAGAACAACCCACGCGAACGTCGATGGCCGCCGCTTCCGACGACGTGAGCCGGAGGTGTTTGTCGTCGACGACCCGTGCCCCGGCCACCGGCACCGCGCGCGCGCGACCGTCGAGACCTGCGAAGCCCAGCACCGCGAACGGTGAGTGCTTCAACAACTGCACACAGTGCGCGTCGAGCAGGTCGATCGACTTCATCAACACCGCGAGCGGCCGGTCGCCAACCAATTGCTCCAGCGCGTCGACGGTCTTTAAATCCATACGTCTTATTTGCGCTTTTTGACTCTGGTTTGCAAATTCAAGGGGCTGCGGTTCTTCTTCCGGGGCGGCTCCATCATCGCGTCGCGGTGCGCGGCTTCGACCCACGGCGCGAGGCCGTCGACGTCATCGGTGAGCGTCTCGGGCATCACCACCCAGCGCGACATCGTCTTGCCGGTGTGCATCGGGTCGAAGATGTCGGAGCCCTCGAGCGCGACGGCCGCCTCGAAGCGCGCCTCGTCGCGAAACTTCAGCGCCAGCCGGCCGTCCCAGACGATGCAGTAGATGGTGTCGTTGGCGAAGAACGCGTCGCTGCCGAACATGCGGCGCTCCGTCACTTCGGGCAG
>JAMHXF010000104.1:0-91273 GCA_035910535.1 Archangium sp.
ACCCGCAGGCGTTTCACGGCGGCGACTTGAAGGGCGTCATCGCGCGCCTCGATTGGATCCAGCAGTTGGGCTTCGACACGGTGTGGCTCTCGCCGGTCTTCAAGATGCGGCCGACCGCCTGGAACGGCTACGGCGCGTTTCACGGCTACTGGACGTGGGATCTCGGCGCGCTCGAGCCGCGTTTCGGTGACGAGCTGCTGCTGACTCAACTGCGCGAAGAGCTGAACAGCCGCGGCATGAAGCTGGTGCTCGACGTGGTGCTCAACCACGTCGGCCCCGACGCGCCGCTGGTGACGACGAAGCCCGAGTGGTTTCACCAGCGCGGCGGCGTGACGAACTGGAGTGACGCCGAGCAGCTGGTGATGAACGACGTGCACGGCCTGCCCGACCTCGCGACTGAGAAGCCCGAGGTGCTCGGCTACCTCCTCACGTCGACGCGGAGGTGGCTTCCGGCTCGCGAAGCCTGACGGGTTGAGGCTCGACGCGGTGAAGCACCTGCCGCTCTCGTTCTGGGAAGACTTCAACGGCTCGATTCCCGGCATGAAGCTGGGTGAATTGCTCGACGGCAACCCCGGCACCATCGCCACCACGTGGGAGCAGGGTCGCTTCACGTCGATGTTCGATTTTCCGCTCGCGTACGCGACGTTGGACGTCTTCTGTCGCGGTGAGTCGCCCGCGAAGTTGGCGGCGGTGTTGACGAACGATCGCCGCTACCCAGACCCGGCGATGCTGGTGACGCTCGTCGACAATCACGATCTCCCGCGCGTGATGAGCGTGTGTGGTGGAGACGTGCAGAAGGTCGAGCAGGCGCTGTCCTTCATGTTCGCCATGCGGGGTGTGCCGTCGATCATCTGGGGCACGGAAGAGGGCTTCGCGGGCGCAAAAGAGCCCGAGAACCGCGAGTCGATGCGCTTCGAGCCGCACCCGCTGCGTGACTTCATCGCGGGGTGGATGAAGCGGCGCGCGGAGACTCCGGCGTTGTCTGACGGTGCCGCGCTGCCGATTGAAGTCGACTCGAAGCACGTGGTGATCGCCCGCATCGCGCCTGATGGCAGCACGCTGCACGTGCGCGTCGAGAACGGGCAGGTCAGCGTCACGCCCGCGCCTGATTCATCGCTGTCGCTGGTGACTCAGTGGAGAACCGGCGCGAAGAAGAAGACGCGCATCATTCCCGGGCCGGGGCTCATCACGGGTTCAGGCCCTGAACTCGGTGACTGGGATCGCAGCAAAGCGCTGCCGCTGCCAGTGACGCTCGAGTTGCCTGAAAATGGCGCCTTCGAGTTCAAGCGCATCATCAACGGCGACTACGAGCCGGGCGCGAACCACGTGCTGTTCGTCGCTCCGTAGTCGCGGTCCCGCCCGTTGGTCGCCTCCCTGACGCCGCGCGTCAAGAGTCGTTGACTCACCAATCAATTGGCGTTACCTCCGCTGCCCCTACCGAGGAGGTTCAATGCCGAAGGGCAGCCGCCGCGTCGCCATCATCGGAGGTCTTCGGACCCCGTTCGTGAAGGCCAACACCGTCTTCAACGATCTCACTGCTCTCGACCTGGGGCGCATCGTCGTCCAGGAGCTCGTGCAGCGGTACGAACTCAACCCCCACGACATCGACGAGCTCGTCTTCGGTCAGGTCGTGCCGTCGCTCACCGCGTCGTCGATCGCGCGCGAGATGGTGCTGCTGGCGGGGCTCCCCAAGAAGATCCAGACGCACACCGTGGTGCGGGCCTGCGCCACGTCGATTCAGGCCGCCGTCAGCGCCGGTCAGTCGATCAAAGAAGGCTACGCCGACGTCGCCATCGCAGGCGGCACGGAGTCGATGTCGGACCCGCCGATCTTCACCTCGCGCCCGCTCGCACATGCGCTCGTCGCGGCCTCGAAGGCCAAGACGTTGCCCGCCAAGCTCAAGCCGTTTCAGCGGCTCTCGGGCAAAGACCTGCTCCCCGTGCCGCCGGCCATCGCCGAGTACACGACGGGCATGTCCATGGGTGACTCCGCCGAGAAGATGGCGAAGGAAAATGGCATCACCCGCCGCGAGCAGGACGAAATTTCCCTCGCCTCGCATCACAACGCCGCGCGCGCCTGGAAGGCCGGCTTGTTCAAAGACGAGGTGATGAACGTCTCGATTCCTCCGAAATACAAAGAGGTCGCGACCACCGACAACCTCGTGCGCGAAGACACGTCGCTCGAGGCGCTCTCGGCGCTCAAGCCCGCGTTCGATCGCCGCTATGGCTCGGTCACCGCAGGCAACGCGTCGCCGCTCACCGACGGCGCGGCCGCGTTGATCCTGATGAGCGAAGAGAAGGCCAAAGCGCTTGGCTACGAGCCGCTGGGCTACCTCAAGTCGTACGCGTTCGCGGCCACCGACCCGGGCGATCAGCTGCTCCAGGGCCCGGCCTACGCGGCGCCCATCGCGCTCGATCGTGCGGGCATGAAGCTCAAGGACATCGACCTCATCGACATGCACGAAGCCTTCGCCGCGCAGGTGGCGTCGAACATTCAGGCGTTCGAGTCGAAGGCCTTCGCGCAGAAGCTCGGCCGCAGCGCCGCGCTCGGTGAAGTGAACCGCGCCATTCTCAACGTCAACGGCGGGTCGATTTCACTCGGCCACCCGTTCGCCGCCACGGGCGCACGAATCCTCCATCAGTCACTCCGCGAGCTGAAGCGCCGCAACCTCGGCACTGCGCTCGTCACCGTCTGCGCGCAGGGCGGGCAGGGCGCCGCCGTCATTCTGGAGCGTGAATAAATGAGCACTCCATCGAAGAACTTCTCGTACGCCGTCGAGCAGGGCGTGGCCGTGATCACCTTCGACATCGAAGGCGAGCCGGTCAACACCATCTCCCCGGCCATCAGCGCCGAGCTCGAGTCGTTGATGACGCGCGCCGCGGCGGACTCGAGCGCGAAGGCCATCGTCTTCATCTCGGGCAAGAAAGACTCGTTCATCGCAGGCGCGAAGATCGACTTCCTGCAGACGGTGAAGTCGGCGGCTGAAGCGACCGCGCTCTCGAAGCAGGGCCAGGCGGGGTTCGATCGCCTCGACAACTTCGAGAAGCCCGTGGTCGCCGCGATTCACGGCGCGTGTCTTGGCGGCGGGCTCGAGTGGGCGTTGGCCTGCGACTACCGCATCGCCACCGACTCGCCGAAGACGTCGATCGGCCTGCCTGAAACGCAGCTCGGCTTGATCCCCGGCGCGGGCGGCACGCAGCGGCTGCCCGCACTCATCGGCGCGCAGGCGGCGCTCGATTTGATCCTCACCGGCAAGAGCCTCAAGGCGAAGAAGGCGCAGAAGCTGGGCGTCGTCGACGAAGTCGTGCCCACGCCGATTCTTCGGTCCATCGCGCTCGCCCGCGCCAACGAGCTGGTCAGCGGCAAGCTGAAGGTCGAGCGCAAGCGTGGCCTCGTCGCGCACAGCCGCTCGTTCTCGGAGATCTTGAAGGGCCTGACCAACAAAGAGGCCTGGGCCGAGCTGGCGTTGGAAGACAACCCGGTCGGTCGCAAGGTGCTCTTCGATCAGGCGAAGAAGCAGCTGCTCAAGAAGACGCGCGGCAAGTACCCCGCGCAGGAAAAGGCGCTCGAGGTCATTCGGGTGGGCCTCGAGAAGGGCATGAAGGCCGGGCTCGAAGCCGAGGCCGCCGCGTTCGGCGAGCTGGTGATGAGCGACGTCAGCAAGCAGCTGGTGCAGATCTTCTTCGCCACCACGGCGCTCAAGAAAGACAACGGCGTCGCAGACCCGGCGGTGAAGCCGCGCGAAGTGAAGAAGGTCGGCATGCTCGGTGGCGGGCTCATGGGCGCCGGCATCGCGTACGTGACGTCGTCGCTGCAGCACACGGCAGTGCGCATCAAAGATCGCGACGACGCCGGGGTCGGGCGCGCCATGGCGCACGTGCAGAGCCTCTACGACGAGCGCGTGAAGCGGCGCTCACTCACGCGCCGCGAAGCCGAGAAGGCGATGGCGCTGGTCACCGCGACCACCGACTACTCGGGCTTCAAGCACGTCGATCTCGTCATCGAAGCGGTGTTCGAAGATCTCAACTTGAAGCACCAGATGGTCAAAGACATCGAGCGCGTCTGCGGCAAAGAGACGATCTTCGCCTCGAACACCTCGTCGCTCCCCATCACCGACATCGCGACCGCGAGCGCGCACCCCGAGACCGTCATCGGGATGCACTACTTCTCGCCCGTCAACAAGATGCCGCTGCTCGAGATCATCGTGCACAAGGGCACCGCTGACTGGGTGACCGCCACGTGCGTCGAGGTCGGCAAGAAGCAGGGCAAGACCGTCATCGTCGTGAATGACGGCGTGGGCTTCTACACGTCGCGCATTCTCGCGCCGTACATGAATGAAGCCGCGTTCCTGCTCGCCGAAGGCGCTGACATCGCGGAGATCGATCGCGCGCTCGTCGACTTCGGCTTCCCCGTCGGGCCCATCACGTTGCTCGACGAGGTCGGCATCGACGTGGCGAGCAAGGTCGCGAAGATCATGCACAAGGCCTTCGGAGATCGAATGCTCGCGCCGGAGACCACCGACGTGCTGCTCAAGGAAGGTCGCCTCGGCCGCAAGTCGCAGAAGGGCTTCTATCTCTACGAGAACGGCAAGAAGACCGAGCCCGACGTCAGCGTCTACGCGCACACGCCGCAGGGCAAGGAGCGCAAGCGCATCGAGCGTCAGGAGATGGCCGAGCGCTGCGCGCTGCAGATGGTGAACGAGGCCATTCGCTGCCTGGGCGAAGGCGTGCTGCGCAGCCCTCGCGACGGAGACATCGGCGCCATCTTCGGCCTCGGGTTCCCGCCGTTTCTCGGCGGCCCGTTCCGCTACGCCGACGCGCAGGGCCTGGGCAAGATCCTCGAGCGCACCGAGCACTACCAGAAGCGCTTCGGCGCGCGCTTCACGCCGGCGCCTGCGCTCTATGAGTACGTGAAGGCCGGCAAGAAGTTCCACTGAAGATGCTCAGCCACCCGTCACTCGCTGTCTTCAAGCCGCTGCCTTTGCCGGAGCGGCTCTTCGTGCGCGCGCGGCTTTTTTCGGCGCCGTTCGACGAGGTGGTCAAACACGTCACAGGCACCCGCGTGCTCGACGTGGGCTGCGGGCACGGCCTGCTGTGCTCGATGATGGCGGTCGGCTTTCCCGATCGCCACGTCGTCGGCATCGACCCCGACCCGAGGAAGATCGACTGGGCGCGCCGTTCAGTCGGCAAACTGGGCAACACGCGCTTCGACGTGATGACCGTCGACCGTCTCGCCACCATCGAGCCCGAGAGCTTCGACAGCATCACCGTGGCCGACGTGCTGTACCTCCTGCCTGAAGCTGAGTGGCCGGAGTTTCTGGCGGCCTGTCACCAACTGCTCAAGCGCGGCGGTCGCTTGTTGCTCAAAGAAGCCGAAGACGACGGCGGTTGGCGCACGCGCAAGGCGCTGCTGCAGGAGCAGGTGATGGTGAAGTTGCTCCGCCGCACGCACTCGAGCGGCGCCATCGGTTTCTCGAAACGTGAGAGCACGACAGCCTTGTTGCAGCGCGCGGGTTTCCGCGTGACTGAAGTTCTGTCGCTGTCGCAACGGAGCACGACTCCGCATGTGCTTTTCGTCGCCGAGTGCGACTAGATTCGTGACCGCCAAAGGGGGCCGCCGCGTAACGCGTGGGGTCTAATTCCTGGGAGGTCTACGGGTCATGAAGCAACTGTTCGTCGTTGCGCTGTTCAGCGCTTGTCTGTCTGCGTGTTCCTGCGATCCCGCAGGGAAGTCGTGTACCGCCACCACCGACTGCGATTCCGGTCAGATCTGCAGCGGCGGCCAATGTCGCGCCACGAGCGGTACCGGCGGCGGCAGCGGCGCTGGTGTCGGAGGTGGTTCTGGCGCCGGCCTCGGCGGCGGCTCCGGGGCGGGCAACGGCGGAGGCGGTGGCAGCACCGTCGTCACCGGCTGCGACCCCAACGCGGGCGCGGTGAACCTCACGCGCGACACCGACTGCGACGGTCTGTCTGACGCCGAAGAGTACGGCACCGATCACGGCAACGGCGCGAAGACCGACCCGTGCAACAGCGACAGCGACGGCGACGGCCTCCCCGACGGCCTCGAGCTGGGCAAGAACACCACGGTCTCCACCACGTGCGGCGCGTCGTTCGTCCCCGACCTGAACCCGAACTCGAAGAGCAACCCCACGGTCGCCGACACCGACGGTGACGGCCTGTCAGACGGCGCCGAAGACGCGAACCGCAACGGTCGTCGCGACGGCAACGAGACCGACCCGGTGAAGAAAGACTCCGACTGTGACGGCTTCTCTGACGGCGAAGAGGCGGCAGGCGTGTTCCCCGGCTGCATCACCAACGGCAGCTCGCGCGACACCGACGGCGACGGTCTGCCCGATGGCGTCGAAGCCGGCCTCGTGCCGGTGGGCGCCGACCCGATGGGCTGCACGTACACCGCCGCGACGTACGACGCCGACAGCTCCACGAAGACCAACCCCTGCGTGGCCGACAGCGACGGCGACGGCATTCAAGACGGCGCTGAAGACACGAACTTGAACGGCCGCGTCGACCCGGGCGAGCTCGACCCCACGAATATGGCCGACGGCACCGGCACCGTGGCTCAGGCCTGTGCGACGGCGAACCTGCGGCCCATCACCTTCCACACCAGCGGCTCGAGCGACGTGCAGCTGGCGCTCGAGCCGGCGTTCTCTGAAGTGACGGCCATCGCCAACCCGACCGACGGAGACCGTGGCTACGTGTTCTTCGACCCCGCGACGAAGGTGGCAGGTCTCGCGCTGACCAAGACGCCCGCTGGCGCCAACGCCGAAGCTGAAGAAGCCAACGGCCGCACGCGCATCACGGGGGTCTCAGGCCCGCTGACGCAGACCTTCACCACGTGGGACGGCTTCCCCGCCGTGCGAGCGATCTACGACGTGAGCGGCAACGGCGACCTGAAGACGAAGGTCAACGACATCGCCAAGAACTACATCGGCATGAATGCCACGGGCCTGCTGACGGCGACGGCCGGAGTGACGGGCCCGTTCAAGGTCGTCGCTGAATACGTGCAGCGCTCGCCCATGCGCGCGGTCGTCGTCATCGGCGTGATCCCCGCGAGCCTCTACACGGGCCAGGCGCTCTTCCGCATTGACGACGCTGCGGGCGGCACGTCGCTCGCGCAGTACGGCGACTTCGCCAACACGCAGTGTGAGGTCTTCACCGCCAGCGTCGGCGCGAAGGTCGACTTCCTCTGGGTGGTGGACGATTCGTGCTCCATGGCCAGCAGCCAGACGGCGCTCGCCAACGCGGGCATGTTGTTCTCGACGAAGCTGGCCACCGCCGGCCTCGACTGGCGCTCTGGTGGCGTCAGCACCGGGTGGTTCGCCAGCTCGTGGCTCGGGTCGATTCGCGACTGGACGACCGACACCACGGTCATGAATGGCTGGTTCGGCGGCGGGAGCGCCTTCGGCACTGACGGCAATGGCGCCGAGAGCGGCTTCATTTCGGCGCAGAACTTCATCAACCGCGTCGGGTCACCGACGGCGACATCAGGTCTGCGCACCGACGCGCAGACGCACCTCATCTTCCTCACCGACACGGCCGAACAGTCGAGCGGCATCACCGCTGCGCAGATGCAGACCTATTTGAACGCGAGGGGCACCGTTCGCGCCGTGGCGCACGGCATCACGTGCCCCGCAGGTCAGCGTTGCGCGTCGAACGAGTCGCCTGAAACCAACCCCAGCAAGCACACGCAGCTCATCTCGGCGACCGGCGGCGTGCAGGGCAACATCTTGACGTTCAACCCCGCGAGCCCCACGCAGCAGGAGCGCGATCAACAGGCGGCCACCATCGACGCGATCCTCACTGCCGTCATCGGTGGCACGGGTACGCAGCTCCAGCGCCCGCCGATCTCCGCCACCATCAAGGTCGCTATTGAAGCCACGCGTGGTGCGTGCGCGATGAACGACGTGCCGCGCAGCCGCACCAACGGTTGGGACATCGACGCTGCCACGCGCCGCATCGTGTTCTTCGGCGACTGCATTCCCGCCAACAACACGACGAAGGTGGCCGTCAGCTACAAGTACTGGAACGAGAACTCGCCCAACGCCGACGGCGACGCGTGCGGCGGTACGTGCGTCGCGCCGCAGGTGTGTGATCCCAACCAGCGCACGTGCGTGTGCGCGCCGAACTGCGGTGGCTGCGGCGCGGGCTTGAGCTGCGAGCCGAACTCCTGCCAGTGCATTCCCGAAATCGGCTGAGCTGAAGAAGTCGTAAGGGCCGCTCCGCACGTCGCGGGGCGGCCTTTTTTTACGTCGTCAGTTGACCGTAGGTGACCAGCTCGATGCCACGGCGCGCGATGGCGTCACGCACGCGCGGGCTGAGCACCGCCTGCAGCTCGCCTTCCCAGTCGTAGCGCCACGTGGGGTCTTGCGGCACCGCGCCGGGTTCGAGGCCCGGGTGGGTGACGATTTCGTGATCTCCGTCGGTGAGGCTGGCGATCAACCGAAGCAAGCGGCGCTCCGTCAGTCGGCCCGACTCGAAGATGCCGTGCGCGCGTACGCGACGAACGCCGCGCGGCTGCTTCACGCGCGCCAGCGTGCCCAGAATCGCCGACTTCATCGCCGAGGCCGGGTGCGCGAGCCACCGCGCGGTGGGGCGCTCACGCGGCCATCGAATCGGCAGCCCGAGCTCCGCAGCGAGCACCTCGAGGATCGACGTCATTCCCGGCAGCAGGTGCAGGTGTTGGTGCGTGTCGAGGTGGTCGATCTGCACGCCGAGATCTCCGGCGCGGCGGACCTGCGCGCGGAACTCGGTGACGATTTCTTCAGCGGGAATCAGCTTGGTCAGCCACGCCGCCGACAGCTCGGCCCAGTTGCGACGAAAGCGACCACCCGGAGCCAGCCAGCGCACGTCACGCGCCGGCGCCGCAGGCGTCAGGTGCGTCGTCAGGCACAGGTGCAGCCCCAGCCCCAGCTTGGTCTGGTTCGCGCGGCGCACCGCTTCTGCAGCGGTGGGCCCGACGGAGAGAACGGTGGCGCTGGTGACGACGCCATCGGTGTGCGCAGCGAAGATGCCTTCGTCGATGCGCGGGTGCAGCCCGAGATCATCGGCGTTGATGACGAGACGAATCATGTTTCTTCAGCCACCCGAGGCTTTGCGCGAGGGAAATGCCGTCACGTCGGGAGGCAGTCGCACCGGCCGCGCCGGCGCGGTGGGGTGCCGCGTTTCTCCGTAGAGCCCGGCGAGCTCTTTGACCATCTTCACGATGACCGTCGGGCTCGCCAGCGTCGAGACGCCACGCGTGCGCGGGAAATAGTCGACGCCCATCTGGAAGACCTTGAAGCCGTTGCGAATGGCCTTCACCACCAGCTCCGCGTCGATGAACGAGCCCTGGCTCTTGAGCTCCAATGACTCGAGCACACGGCGGTGCACGACCTTGAAGCTGAAGTTGATGTCTTTGACGTACACGTCGAAGAGCGAACGAATGATGAAGTTGTAGACGAACGAATAGACGATTCGTTTCGGGCCCTCGCTGGTGCGATCGAAGCGGAAGGCGCAGATCATGTCGGCCTCGAGGTACTCGACGAGGTGCAGGGCGCGCTCGAGCTCGTTGAGGTCGAACGGCAGGTCCATGTCGCTGTAGATGACGATGTCCTTGGTGCTCGACGAGAAGCCCGTCTTCATGGCGCCGCCGAGCTTCTGGTTCACCTCGTGCGAGACGCAGCGAATGCGCGGGTCGGCCCGCGAAAGGGCCTCAGCGATGTCGCGCGTGCGATCGCTCGAGGCGTCGTTGACGACGATGATCTCCCAGTCGTCGGTGAGGCGCTCGAGCACTTTCTTCGCCCGACTCACGGCGCGCTCCACGTATTCCTCTTCGTTCCATGCGGGGAAGAACAGGCTCAAGCTCGGGCGGGCCATAGGCGCGGGGTCATCCCACACAGTAAATAGGTGCGCCAGCAGCGCCTCGGGCGCGTAAAAACGGGCGACAAGGCAGGGAAAGGCCATGGGGGAACGTTGGTCAGCGCTGCTCGTCGACGAAGCCACCGCGGCGACGGGCGAGCTCGCGCAGGCCCTCGAGGCTGCTGGCGCCGTGGTGACGCTCGCGCGCACGGTGCCTGAGGCCATCACGCTGCTGCTCGAGGCGTCGGTCGACATCGCGCTGGTGGCCGTCGAGCTGCCGGGCGAAGCGGGCGGGGCGGTGTTGCAACACCTCCACCCCACCGGCACGCCTGTCTTGATGCTGACGACGGAGGCCGACGCAGCGGTGCGCGCGCTGCACTTTTCGCGCGGCGCCGAAGACGTGCTGCTCAAGCCGCTGCATGCCGTCGAAGTGGTGGCGCGGGTTCGTCGTCGCCTCGAGGTCGCCAACCGGCTGCGCGCAGCCGAGCAGGAGACCACGCGCATGCACGCGCTGGCCGTGACCGACGGGTTGACCGGCGTCGCGAACTTCCGCTTCTTTCAAGACCGTCTGCGCGAAGAGTTTCGCCGGGCGCAGCGCTACGACACGCCGCTCGCGCTGGTGATGATGGACCTCGATCACTTCAAGAGCGTGAACGACACCTTCGGCCACCAGGTCGGTGACGAGGTGCTGATCGCCGCCGCCCACGCCGTGAAGCTGGCCGTGCGCGAGACCGACATCGTCGCGCGCTACGGCGGCGAAGAGTTCGCCATGTTGCTGCCGCAGACCCACCTCGCCGGCGCGCTCACCGTCGCCGAGCGCGTCGCCGCAGGTCTTCAGGGCCTCAAGCTGTCTGCACCCGAGTTGCGGGTGACGGGCTCGTTCGGGCTCTCCGGTTTTCCCAGCCGCGGCGTCAGCACGCCCGAGCAGCTGGTGCGCACCGCCGACCAGGCGCTCTACCGGGCCAAGAGCGAAGGTCGGAACAAGATCAGCCTGTTCCAGTCCTCCATGGCCGCGCAGCAGCTGGGTCAGACCAACCCCTTCTGACACCCAATGGGTTAGAAGTTACCCACTCAACCCGCGGCGGGTCTGAGCGCATTCAGGGAGTTAGAGCTGACTCAGGGTTGGCAGCACCTTTGCTGAGGAGGTGTCCCCGTGGAGCCTGCGAAGACACTCGAAGCAGCAGTTGAGGCCGGCCGGCTGCTCCTGGTCGACGACGAGGAGAACATCCTCCGCTCGTTGCGGCGCGTGTTGCGACGAGGCAACTGGCTGATTGAGACCGCGCCTGACGGCGACGCCGGCCTCGCGATGTTCGAGCGCTTCCGGCCCGCCGTCGTCATCAGCGACTACCGCATGCCGGGCATGAGCGGCGTCGACTTTCTGGCGCGGGTCAAAGAGCTCGCGCCGACGACCCAGCGCATCATGTTGACGGGCCAGGCCGACCAGCAGGCGATCGAAGAGGCCATCAATCGCTCCGAGGTCTTCCGCTTCGTCAGCAAGCCGTGGAACGACGCGCAGCTGTTGCTGACGGTGAAGAGCGCCTTCGAGCAGCACCACCTGCTGGCCGACAACCAGCGGCTGCACGAGCTGACGGCGCAGCAGAACGTCGACCTGCGGCAGCTCAACGTGGAGCTCGAAGAGCGCGTGCAGAACCGTACGCAGCTGCTCTCGCGCGCGAAGCGGGAGTGGGAGCTGTCGTTCGACACCATCGACATGCCGATGGCCGTCATTTCGCTCGACGACTTGTCGGTGCGTCGCGCGAACCTGGCGTCGGCGCGGGTGGCGCGGCGGGAAATCGTCAACGTAGGCACCGGGTTGCGGTGTCACGAATATCTCTTCGAGCGGCAGACGCCCTGCGTGGGCTGCACCGCGGGCCCGAAGCTGGAGTCGCCCTCCACGCTCGAGGTGGTGCACCGCGAGCGCACGTGGGTGGCCAGCGTGTACCCGATGAGCGATGAGCGCACGGCGGTCTGCCACTACCGCGACGTCACCGACGAGCGCGCGCTCACCCGCCGAGTCATCGAGAGCGAGAAGATGATCGCCATCGGCAACCTCGCCGGCGGCGTGGCGCATGAGATCAACAACCCGCTGGGTGGCATTCTCGCCTTCTCGCAGTTGATGAAGCGCGATGAGGGCCGCACACCGCAGGATCTCGAGGCGCTCGACCTCATCGAAGAGAGCGCGCTGCGGTGCAAGCGCATCGTCGAGAGCCTGCTCAAGTTCAGCCGTCGCCCGAAGCTCGAAGACCGTCGCTCGTTCTCGTTGAGCAAGTGTGTCGAAGACGCGGCCGTGCTGTTTCGCGCGCAGATCAAGAAGTACCCGCGCGCGAAGCTCGAGCTCGAGCTCGCGCAGGGCCTCCCGGAGGTCTACGGAGATTCATCGCAGCTGGGGCAGGTGGTGTTGAACCTGCTCCAGAACGGCCTGCAGGCCATTCCGAAGGGCGAGGGCACGTTGTCGGTGCGCACCGGCCACGACGCGGGCCATGCGTACTTCACCGTCGCCGACACCGGCGTGGGCATTCCCGCCGAGCACCTGCCGCGCATCTTCGAGCCGCACTTCACGACCAAGCCGCCCGGTGAAGGCACCGGCCTCGGCCTGTCGATCGCCTACCGCATCGTCGAAGACCACGGCGGCCACTTCTCCGTCGATTCAAAGCCCAATGAGGGCGCCGTGTTCACAGTCCGTATTCCAGTTCTCCCTGGGGGGTCACCGCATGAGCAATGACAACGTAACGAAGCGCCCGGAGCGCAAGACCAAGGTGTTGGTCGTCGACGACGACAAGATCGTCTTACGCGCCGTCTCGGAGATCCTGTCGCGCGAGGGCTACCAGGTGGTCGCCATCGACGACGCCGTCGAAGGGCTGGCGGCGGCGAAGGACCCGTCGATCGACGTGGCCTGCCTCGACATCAAGATGCCCAACCTCTCGGGCATGGACCTGCTCAAGGCCTTCAAGCAGAGCCGCCCCGACGTCGAGGTCATCATGATGACCGCCTTCGCCACGGTGGAGACCGCCGTCGAGGCGGTGAAGGGTGGCGCGTATGACTACCTGACCAAGCCGTTCGACAACATCGACGTGCTGGCGCTCGCCGTGGGCCGCGCGGCCGAAAAGAAGGCGCTGCGAGACCGCACCCGAGTGCTCGAAGAGGCGCTCTCGGTGCGTGACTCGTTCGAAGATCTCGTCGGCCAGTCGCCGCAGATGCGCTCGGTCTTCAAGCTCGTCGAGACCGTCAGCTACTCGACCGCCACCGTGCTCATTCAGGGCGAGAGCGGCACCGGTAAAGAGCTCGTGGCGCGCGCCATCCACTACCGCTCGCCACGAAAAGATCAGCCCTTCGTCGCCGTGAACTGCTCGGCGCTCACCGACACGCTGCTCGAGAGCGAGCTCTTCGGTCACATGAAGGGTGCGTTCACCGGCGCGAACACTATGAAGAAGGGCCTGTTCGAAGCGGCCGACGGCGGCACCATCTTCCTCGACGAGATCGGCGATGTGCCGGCGCCCATGCAGGTGCGCCTGCTGCGCGTGCTGCAGGAAGGAGAGGTCAAGCGCGTCGGCGCGAACGAGACCATCAAGGTCGACGTGCGCGTCATCGCGGCGACGAACGTCGATCTCTCGAAGGCCAAAGAGCAGGGCAAGTTCCGCGAAGATCTCTTCTACCGCCTCAACGTGATCCGCGTTGACCTGCCGCCGCTGCGAGATCGCCCCGGCGACATTCCAATTCTCGCGCAGCACTTCCTGGGCATCTACGCGGCCAAGTCGCGCAAGAAGGTGCTGCGCATCAGCCAGGAAGCGCTCGAGGCGCTGACGACGGCGCGCTGGGTGGGCAACGTGCGTGAGCTCGAGAACGCCATGGAGCGCGCCGTGGTGCTCGGCAACGGTGAGCAGGTCGAGCTCGAAGATCTGCCTCCTGAGATTCGCAACAGCCCGCGCAGCGGCAGCGACGTCGAGATCTTCTCTCTCTCTCACCTCGAATACGCGCAGGCCAAGAAGCTCGCCATGCGCGCGTTCGAGCGCCGTTACCTGTCGGCGTTGCTCGAAAAGTCGAACAACAACGTGTCGATGGCGGCGCGCGCGGCAGGCGTCGATCGCTCGAACTTCCGGCGCTTGCTCAAGCAGTACGAGGTCGGCGGCCGCTCGATGAAGAAAGAAGATGGCTTCGACGACGACGAGCTCGACGAAGCGACCAGCGGCAACTGAGTCACCCGTCTTCGCCGGGCTCCTTCGGCGCCTTCTGCGAGCGGATTTCATCGATTCGTTCGCGGTGCACCGCTTCGTACCCGCTCGTCGATGGTTCGAAGAACCGCTCGGCTCGCAAGCCTTCAGGCAGGTAATTTTCGACGACGTAGTGATCTTCGAAGTCGTGCGGGTACTGGTACCCGCTGCCGTAGCCGAGGTTCTTCATCAGCTTCGTCGGCGCGTTGCGCAGGTGCATGGGCACCGGCAAAGGCCCGTGCGCGTTCACCGCTTCACGCGCGCGCATGTACGTCATCTTGGCGGTGTTCGATTTCGGAGCCATCGCCAGGTACGTCACCGCCTGCGTGAGCGGGTGCGTGCCTTCGGGGAAGCCCATCAACTCCACGGCCTGGAGTGCCGACACGGCGACCTGCAAGGCCTGTGGGTCGGCGTTGCCGACGTCTTCACTGGCGAAGATCACCATGCGACGCACGATGAAGCGCGGGTCTTCGCCGGCCTCGATCATGCGCGCCATCCAATACACCGCGCCGTCGGGGTCTGAGCCGCGCATCGATTTGATGAACGCGGAGACCACGTTGTAGTGCTCCTCGCCGCCCTTGTCGTAGAGCAGGGTGCGTTGCTGCACCGCTTCTTCTGCGCCGTGACGGTCGACCTTCGTGCCGCCGTACTTCGCGGCCACCTCGAGCGCCGTCAACGCCCGCCGTGCATCACCGGCGGCGATCATCGCCAGAAACGCGAGGGCGTCGTCGTCGACCTGCACTTTGCCGGCGAGCCCGCGCGGGTCGGCGATGGCCCGCTGCATCACGCCGCGCAGCTCGTCTTCTTCGAGGCCTCGCAATGTGAGCACGCGCATTCGTGACAACAGCGCCGCGTTCACCTCGAACGACGGGTTCTCGGTCGTCGCGCCGAGCAGCGTGAGCGTGCCCTTTTCAACGTGCGGCAGCAGCGCGTCTTGCTGCGCCTTGTTGAAGCGGTGAATTTCGTCGACGAACAAGATGCTGCGCTTGCGGTGCAGCTTCCACCGCTCGTTCGCCGCGGCGACGGCCTCGCGGAGCTCCTTCACGCCGCTCAACACCGCCGAGACCATCTCGAAGTGCGAGCCTGTGGCGTTGGCGATGATGCGCGCCAGCGTCGTCTTGCCCGTGCCCGGAGGGCCCCAGAAGATCATCGACGGCACCTGGTCGAGCTCGATGGCGCGGCGCAGCAACTTGCCGGCGCCCGTCAGGTGCTCCTGGCCGACGTACTCTTCGAGCGTACGAGGCCGCATGCGCTCGGCGAGCGGCGCTCTGGCTTCGGCCTCGGTGGACGCTGCGCGATCGAACAGATCCATCGCTCCACACCTAACAGCCACGCACGTTGACTTGAGAATCAATTTGGCCGCAAATGCCCGGCATGGCCTCCCAGAAAGCGGTGATTACCTGCGCGATGAACGGCGTGTTGACCGACCCCGCGACGCACAGCGTGCCGGTGACGCCCGAGCAGATGGCGAAGGAAGCGCGGCGCGCCCGCGATGCCGGCGCGTCCGTGGTGCACGTTCACTTCCGCGCCCAGGAAGAGGGCGCCGGCCGCCTGCCGTCGTGGGAGGCGAAGGTCGCTAAAGACATCTGCGACGCGATTCGCGCCGAGGTGCCCGACCTGCTCATCAACATGTCGACGGGCGTGGTGGGTGACGACATTTCGGGCCCGGTGGCGTGCCTGGAGGCGGTGAAGCCTGAGATGGCGGCGCTCAACGCGGGCTCGCTCAACTACCTGAAGCTGCGCGCGAACAATGAATGGGCGTGGCCTCCGATGTTGTTCGACAACCCGGTGCACAAGATTGAAGCCTTCGAGAAGGTGATGAAGGCGCACGGCATCGTCCCCGAGTGCGAGTGCTTCGACACCGGCATTCTGCGCAGCGTGGCGATGTTCGCGCGCCGCGGCATGGTGCCCAACCCGCCGCACGTCTCGTTGGTGATGGGCGTCGAATCAGGCATGCCCAACAAGGCGTCGTGGTTGCCGCTGTTGCTCGAAGAAATGCTGCCCGGCACGCACTGGCAGGTCATCGGCATTGGCCGGCAGGAGGTGTGGAAGCTGCACCAGCGCTGTGCCGAGTTGGGCGGAGATCTGCGCACGGGCCTCGAAGACACGTTCTATTTGCCCGACGGCACCAAGGCGACGAGCAACGGGCAGCTCATCGAGGCGATGGCGAAGCTGGCGGTGGCCTCGGGCCGCACTGTGGCGACCCCGGAAGAAGCGCGGGTGTTGCTCGGCGTGCGCGCGAAGTGATCGTTAGTTGAAGCGTCATGGCGTCTCCTGACTTCAGCGCGTCCCTCGATGCCGGGCGGCAGCTCTTCGAGAAGGGCTCGTTTCACGCGGCCCATGAAGCGTGGGAATCGGGTTGGCGGCGCACGCGCGGCGACGAGCGGCGGTTGCTGCAGGTGCTCGTGCTCTGGAGCGCGGCGCTGCACCACCACCAGCGCGGCAAGGAGCTCGGCTGCAACCGGCTGCTGGTCCGTGCGCTGGAGCGCATGGGCGAGCTGGGCACGCACCTCGACAGCTTCGATCTCGACGCGCTTCGTGAGTCGCTGGTGACGTCGATGGAGTTCGCGCGGGGCCCGTGGACGCCGGCGGCGAAACCGTCATGGCCACAGGGGGAGCTGCGCGCGGGGCAGACACAACTCGATCACGAGACGCGCTGCCCATATTGCGGTGAGCCGGTGATGCTCAGCGTTGCGCCCGAAGAAGCCGATGACGCGCAGTACGTCGAGGATTGCCCCGTGTGCTGCAGGCCCTGGCAGGTGCAGCTCACGCGCGACGGCGACGACGTTCACGTGACGCTCGGTCGCGACGACGCGCAGTAGGTCGCTTTGTTCGTGACAGCGCCGTTCAGGCTTGGCCGGGTTTTCTTCAAGCCTGATCGCGGCCGTCGATGAAAACCTGAGATTTTTCAGACAGGTACACGACCGCTTTGGGTTGATCGATCGTGAAGTGGCGTGGTCCATTCACCGCATTCATGGAGTTCGTTCACGTCATCTCGAGCTTTCCCACGCTGCCGCTGACGGTGCTGCTGGGCGTCGCGCTTGGTTACTGGCTCTTCGCGCTGGTGACGGGCGTGGCGTTCGATCACATGGACGGCGCGAGCGACGCAGTGGTCGGTGCCGTCAAGGGCGCTTCAGAGGCCATCGCCGACAGCGCGGCTGACGCGGTCACCGGCGCCATGAAGGGCAGCGCCGAAGCTGCGACCGCCAAGGTGAAGGCCGCCGCCGACGCGATGGACGGAGGCCTGCTCGCGCTCTTCGGGCTCGGCCGCGTGCCGGTGACCTTCACGTTGTCGCTGATGGTGCTCTTCGCGTGGACGACCTCGGCGGTCAGCACCTCATTGCTGGGCCCGGTGGGCGCGTTGCTGGGCACGTTGCTGTTGTTCGCCTCGTTGGTGGTGGGGTTGCTGGGCGCGGCCGTCGTGCTGCGGCCGCTGGGCAAGGCGCTCAACCAGAACAACCCCGCCCGAAGGAGGGACTCGCTCGGTCAGCTCTGCGTCATTACCTCCGGCCGCGTGGACGCGACGTTCGGCACCGCACACATCGACGACGGAGGCGCCGGCCTCAACGTTCACGTCGTCTGCCACAAGGCGAACACGCTCAAGAAGGGTGACCGCGCGATCCTCGTCGAGCTCGACGCGGGCAAGGGCGTCTACGAGGTGGAGCCGGTCGACTGGCTGTTGCCTCAAGAAATCGAAGCACTGAAGGACCCGGCGCTCGCAGCGCAGGTGTTGAGCAACCGGGTTCGTCGCTGATCATCAACTGAAGTTCACACGCAGGGGGACACACGCACATGGAACAGTCACTGGTCTACATCGGGGTCGCGATCGGCGTTGGGCTGCTGATGCTCTTCGGCATCGGCATGGTGCTGGCGCGGTTCTACCGACAGGTCGCGCAAGGCCAGGTGCTCATCGTCAACACGATGAAGGCCGACCCCACGGTCTCGTTCACCGGCGCCGTGGTGATCCCCATCATCAATCGGGCGGAGATTATGGACATCTCGCTCAAGTCCATCGAGATCGATCGCCGAGGGAAGCAGGGCCTGATCTGCGCAGACAACATTCGCGCCGACATCAAGGTCAGCTTCTTCGTGCGCGTGAACAAGACGGTCGAAGACGTGCTCAAGGTGGCCGGCTCCGTCGGCTGTGTGCGCGCGTCGGATCTCCGCACGCTGCAGGAGCTCTTCGAGGCCAAGTTCTCGGAAGGTCTGAAGACCGTCGGCAAGCGGCTCAACTTCGAAGACCTCTACAAAGAGCGTGAGGTCTTCAAAGACCAGATCATCAGCGTCATCGGCAAGGACCTGAACGGCTACATGCTCGAAGACGTCGCCATCGACTACCTCGAGCAGACGCCGCTCGAGATGCTCGACAAAGAGAACATTCTCGACGCGCAGGGCATTCGGAAGATCACCGAGCTCACGACGATTCAGAACGTGCTCACCAACGAGTTCCGCCAGGACGAGCGCAAGAAGATCACCAAGCAGAACGTCGAGTCTGACGAAGCGGTGTTCGCGCTCGAGCGTCAGCGCGCCGAGGCGTCGGCCAAGCAGAAGCGTGAAATCGAGACCATTCTGGCGCGTGAAAACGCCGAGACGCAGCGCGTGCAGCAGGAAGAGCACCTGAAGGCCGAGCTGGCCCGCGTGCGCGCTGAAGAAGAGCTGCAGATCAACGAGCAGAACAAGACGCGCCAGGTGCAGGTCGCCGAGAAGAACCGTGAACGCGTGGTCGGCATCGAGACCGAGCGCGTCGCCAAAGACCGCGCGCTCGAGGCGATCTCCCGTGAACGCGAGGTCGAGCTGCAACGCATCGGCAAAGAGAAGGCCCTCGAGACCGAGCGCAAGGCCATCGCCGACGTGGTGAGCACGCGCATCGCCGTCGAGAAGAAGGTCGCGGTCGAAGAAGAGAACATCAAGCAGCTGCGCCTCGTGGCTGAAGCGCAGCGTAAGAAAGAAGCGGCCATCATCGACGCTGAGGCGCGCGCCGGTGAGCAGGTCGTCGAGCGCGTGAAGGCCGCCGAGGCCGCCGAGCAGGTCGCCAAGCACGAAGCCAACCAGCGCCTCATCGCCGCTGAGGCGTCGCTCGAGTCGGCCGACAAGGAGGCCCGCGCGAAGATCCGCCTCGCCGAAGGTCTGCAGGCCGAGTCGGCGGCCGAAGGTCTGGCCGAAGCGCGGGTGCTCGAAGCCCGCGCGCTCGCCGAAGAAAAGCAGGGCCTCGCGCAGGTCCGCGTGCGTGAAGCCGACGCGCTCGTCACCGAGAAGCGCGGCCAGGCCGATGCCAGCGTGCTGCGCCAGCGACTGTTGGCCGAAGCCGAGGGTGATCAGCAGAAGGGCCTCGCGCACGCCAAGGTGCTCGAAGCCGAAGCCGAAGCGACGCAGAAGAAGGGCATCGCCGACGCCGAAGCGATGCGTGCGCGCGTGCAGGCCGAAGCGCTCGGGGTGCAGGAGAAGCTGCTCGCCGAAGCCAAGGGCCTCGCCGAGAAGGCCAAGTCCATGGCGCAGCTGCAGGGCGCCACGAAGGACCACGAAGAGTTCCGCATGCGGCTCGACAAGGAGCGCGCGGTGGAAATGGAAGCCCTGCACGTTCGCAAGGACGTCGCGCTCAGCTCGGCGCAGGTGCTCTCGACGGCGCTCACCAACGCGAAGATCAACATCGTCGGTGGCGACGGTCAGTTCTTCGACCAGTTCGTGAAGGCCACGTCGCTCTCGCACTCCGTCGAGCAGGCGGCCACCGGCACCGAGACCATGCAGACGCTGCTCAAGCCGTACCTCAGCGGCGAGCGGCAGCTGCCTGAAGATCTCAAGGCCATCCTCTCGCGGCCCGGCATCACGCAAGACGCTCAGAACCTGGCGGCTGCGGCGGCGCTCACCAAGTTGTCGAAGTAAGGCGCCATGGCCGACGAGAACCCGTCGCTCGCTGGCGGCAGCTACGAGGTCATCCGTAGCCGCCTGTTGTCGACCGCGAAGTCACTGGGCGAGCGCGCAGCTGCGCTCAATACGCGCCGCCGTCAGGAGTTCGGCGGGCAGGAGCTGACCGTGCTCGGCACCGAGCGCGTGCGCACCGAGCACTCGTGTGTGGCGCGCGACATCGTGCCGGTCGGCAAGCACCTGCTGCTGGGCTTCAACGTCTTCATGGGGCTCAAGCAGGACCGAGCCGTGGGCGACGTGTTCTCGCTGCACAAGTTCGAGCGCGGCGCCGACGGCGTGTTCGACTTCGGCGAGCTCGCCAAGAGCGAAGCCGGCGGGTTTCTCGACGACCGCCGCTTCGTGAAGGACTTCGAGGAGCTCTTCCGCTTCTACAAAGACGCGCGGCTCAACCACCTCGAGAAGAGCGACGCGCGGCTGCTGGCCACGTTCCGCACGGGGCACACGCTGCGCGACGTGAAGGTGTTGCGCTTCGGCGTCGATACCTCGGGCACGCTCACGTACCTCGACAACCGCGGCGAGCCCGACGTCGTCGTGCCGCCCACGCATGACTTCGAATACGTGCGGCTCACGCGCGACAACTTCGTGCTCGGGCGTCACCCGCACGTGAACGTGCTCGACGAGCTGTTCATCGAGACCGTGGGCGGCGACCTCACGGTGAAGGTCGAGAACAACACCGAGTCGGGGCAGGGCATCTATTCGGAGCCGGTCGACGAGGCGCAGCAGGCGCTCGACGACGCCGAGTTCTGGTACGTGCGCATCGGCGCGCTCATCGTTCTCAAGGTGCTGCCGTTTCGAGAGAGCAAGTACCGCTACCTCGTCTTCAATACGCGCACGAGTCAGGTCACGCGCGCCGACGCCATCGGGTTGTCGTGCGTCTCGCTGCCTGAAGAGCAGGGCATCATCTTCCCCGGCGGCTTCGTCTTGCAGACGGGTGAAGCCAAGGTCTTCGAGGTCGACGTCGGCGGGCTCGTCTTTCAGCGCAAGGTGCAGAGCCCCAACGGCGAAGACGTGCTGTACGTGTTCTTCGAGAAGCTCACCGGCAAGTACGTACTTTTTCCGTACAACCTGGTGCGCAAGGAGATCGCCGCGCCGATCGCCTGTCACGGCTACGCGGTGTTCCCCGACGGGCAGATGGTGGTCTTCAGAGCGCAGTCGGAGGAACCGACGCGCATTCACCCCGTGCAGGTCTGGCAGACGCCGTTCGTCTCGGCCGAGTTCGCAGCAGGCGCGCCTACGCCGCAGAGCGCGCTCGGCAAGCTGGGCAACGCGGAGCTCGTGCGCGGCATCTCAGAGGTGCTGACGCTGCAGCGGCTGGCTGAACAGCAGCAGGTCACGCGGCGCAGCTACGAGGCGCTGGTCTCTTCATGCACGCGCGTGGTCGATCAGTTTCACTGGCTCGGGCACAAAGAGGTCGCGCTGCTCGGCGAAGTGCAGGAGCTCAAGAAGAACGCCGAGCTGATCATCGACGAGTTCGAGAAGGTGCTCTCGATGCAGCGGCGGGCGTCAGAGGCGCTCGCGCAGGCCTCGGCGGCGCAGCAGCAGCTGCTCGCACGCGTCACCACCGACGAGCTCGCGACGACCGACGCGTACATGGACACCCTCGCCGCGCTGCGAAAGCAGCTCGGTCACCTCGTGACGGTGAAGGAGGTCCGCTACATCGAGCTCCCGAAGATCGACGCGATGGAGACCGAGGTGAAGGAGGCCTTCGAGTCGGTCAGTCAGCGCTGCGTGGAGTTCCTGCTCACGCCCAAAGCCTTCGAGCCGTTGCACCAGGGCGTGCAGGCCGTGGGCGCGGCGACCGAGAAGGTGTCCAAGACGCTCGAGCTCGCGCCGCAGCTGGCCGAGGTGGAGCGGCTGTCGGCCGGGCTGTCGCTGCTCGGGGAGGTCGTCGGCGGGTTGAACGCCGGTGACCCGACGCAGAAGGCGAAGATCCTCGAAGACATTTCAGAGGTGTTCGCGAAGTTGAACCGCGTGCGCGCGACGGTGCAGGCGCGCCGCAAGGAACTCGTCGGCAGTGAAAAGCGCGGCGAGTTCACCAGCCAGTTCAAGCTGTTCGCGCAGAGCATCGACTCGGCGTTGTCGCTGGCGAACACGCCGGAGCAGTGTGACGAGCAGCTCTCGCGGCTGACGTTGCAGCTCGAAGATCTCGAGGGCCGTTTCTCGGAGCTCGACGAGTTCGCCAGCGAGCTCGCCACGCGGCGCGAAGAGCTGCTGGAGGCCTTCGGCAAGCGCAAGCAGGTGCTGGTCGACGAGCGCAACCGTCGCGGCCAGAACCTCTTCGACGCGGCAGATAGAATTCTGCAGTCGGTGGCGCGGCGCGCGGCATCGTTTGCGACCGACGACGAGCTCAACTCGTACTTCGCCGCAGACCCGATGGTTCAGAAGCTGCGCGGGCTGACGGCGCAGCTGCTCGAAATCAAAGACTCGGTGAAGGCCGACGAGCTCGAGTCACGCCTCAAGACGGCGAAGCAAGACGCGCTCCGACAGCTGCGAGATCGAAAGGAGCTGTTCGAAGCAGGTGGTGCCGACGTCGTGAAGTTCGGGCCCTACCGCTTCAACGTGAATACGCAGCCGCTCGAGGCCACCGTCATTCCGCGTGAAGACGGCCTGTATCTCCAGCTCACCGGCTCCGACTTCATGCAGCGCCTCGACGACGCAGACATCGACGCCGCGCGCGCGTACTGGGACCAGAGCCTCCCGTCGGAGTCCCCCGAGGTGTACCGGGGTGAGTACCTCGCGCACTCGATTCTGAAAGCGGCAGAGCAGGGCGAGAAGGGCCTGACGCTGCACGCGCTCTACGCGGCGTCGCGTGACGGCAAGTTGCTCAGCGTGACGCGCGAGTGGGCGGCCCAGCGCCTCGATGACGGCTACGAGCGCGGCGTTCACGACGCCGACGCGGCGGCCATTCTTCACCAGCTGCTCGCCGTCTACGAAGGCGCCGATCTGCTGCGGTTCCCCTCGTGGCCGCGCGCCGTGGCGACGCTGTTCTGGGCCTCGTGGCGCGATGAACACCAGAAGGCCGCGTTCCACCGGCGCGCTGGGAGTCTGGGGCGGCTGCGGCAGCGCTACCCGGGCTCACGTGCGCTCGAGGCGGTGGCGACCGAGCTCGCGCCGTCGGTGCGCGTGTTCGCCGAGACGGCGCGGCTGCAGGTCAGCCCGGCGGAGCTCGCGATTGTCACCAGCTACCTCGCGGAAGAGCTCGCGCAAGAGCCGCTGCGCTTCGTGGTGTCGGGAGAGGCCGTCGCGCTGCGTGACGACTTGTTCAGCGCGCTCGAGCTCGGCGGCCAGCGGTTGGTCTTCGAGGACGATCTGCGGGTGCTCGAGGGCGACGTGCCGTCGCGCTTTCGCCTGGCACGCGAGTGGTTGACGGCGCACGCGTCGCAGCCCGGCGCGCGGCCCGCCTGGAATGACGCGGTGCCCGAAGCCGCTGCGTTGATCGCCGCCGACGAGCACGTGCTCTCGCGCGACATCTCGTCGGCGCTGTTGGCCATTGAAGTCAAAGGCCTGCTCGGCTCGCACCCGCGCGTGGTGTCTCAGACGCTGGCGACGCGCCTCGACGAGCTCGAGCAGCGCATGGTGTGGTTCCGCGAAGAGCGCACGCCGGCCTGGCAGAAGTACCGCGCCAGGGTACGTCAACGCCTCGAGGAGGCCCGCACGAAGCTGCGCCTCGAAGAACTCAAGCCCAGGGTGCTCTCGAGCTTCGTTCGCAACCGGCTCATCGACGAGGTGTACCTGCCGCTCATCGGCGCGAACCTCGCCAAGCAGCTCGGCGTGGCGGGCGAGAACAAGCGCACCGACCGAATGGGTCTGCTCCTGCTCGTTTCGCCGCCCGGCTACGGCAAGACCACGTTGATGGAATACGTGGCGTCACGGCTCGGGCTCACGTTCGTGAAGGTGAACGGGCCGTCGCTCGGGCACGAGGTCACCAGCGTCGACCCCACCGAGGCGCCCAACGCCACCGCGCGGCAGGAAGTCGATCGCATCAACTTCAGCTTCGAGTTGGGCAACAACGTGATGCTGTACCTCGACGACATTCAGCACACGAACCCCGAGCTTCTTCAGAAGTTCATTTCGTTGTGCGACGGCACGCGCAAGGTCGAAGGCGTGTGGAACGGCAAGACGCGCACGTACGATCTGCGCGGCAAGAAGTTCTGCGTGGTGATGGCCGGCAACCCGTACACCGAGACGGGTGAGCGCTTCCGCATTCCCGACATGCTCGCCAACCGCGCCGACACCTACAACCTGGGCGACATTCTGGGCGGCAAGCAGGAGCTGTTCGGGCTCAGCTACCTCGAGAACGCGCTCTCGGCGAACGCGGTGACGGCGCCGCTGCTCACGCGCTCGACGGCCGACCTGCACCGCGTGCTGGCCATGGCGCAGGGTGGGGAGATCTCCGTCAACGAAATGGAGCACGGCTATTCGGCCGCGGAGCTGAACGAGGTCGTCGAGGTCACGCGTCGCTATGCGTACGTGCAGAAGACGCTGCTCAAGGTGAACCAGGAGTACATCCGCTCTGCGTCGCAAGATGATCGCTACCGCACCGAGCCGCCGTTCAAGCTGCAGGGCAGCTACCGAAACATGTCGAAGCTCGCCGAGAAGATCGTCGCGGCGATGACGGAGCCGGAGCTCGAGGCGCTGCTCGACGCGCACTATGCGAGCGAGTCGCAGACGCTCACCGCGGCGGCCGAGCAGAACATGCTCAAGCTCTCGGAGCTGCGCGGGCGCCAGTCGGCTGATCAGAAGGCGCGCTGGGACGAGCTCAAGCGCGGCTTCAAGCGGCTGCAGGTACAGGGCGGCTCGGAAGATGACCCCGTGGTGCGCGTCACCGGCAGCATCGCGGCGCTCGGTGAAGAGCTCAGCTCACTCAAGGGCGCGGTGCTCGACGCCGCGAAGAGCGAACCGTTGGCGCCGAAGCTCGACGCGTTGACGGCGGCGGTGGGCAAGGGCGACCAGTCGGCGCTCGGCGCGCGCATCGACTCCTTGCGCGACGCGGTCACGGGCCTGGGCAGGTTGGCGCCGAAGAGCGCGCCGGCGGTCGATCTCTCGCCGGTGCTCGAGAAGCTGGCTGCGGTGATGGCTCAGCCACGCGCGGCACCGCAGGCAGACCTCGGGCCCGTGCTCGAGCGGCTCGCACAGTCGATGGCAAACCGGCCAGCGGCGCCGCCGGTGGATCTCGGGCCGGTGCTCCAACAGCTCGCGCAGAACGCGTCGATGCAGGCGCAGACCTCCGAGAATGAGGGCACCTTCCGCGAGGAGGTCGCGCAGCAGATGTTGCTCATTCAAGAACGTCTGAGCGAGCTCGCGCTCGCGGCGCGCACGGTGCTGCAGAACGACTCTGACGGTCACGTGAAGGCGATGATCGTCTGGCAACAGACCAAGGAGGCGCTGGAGTTGCTCAAGGCGCTGCCGTCGCGGGGTCGCAAGCCGAAGTCGCGCGGGTAAGAGACGCGCGCCGCCCGGTGCGGTCAGTTGCGAAGTACCCTCCCGGCACACCAGCCAGGGGGGACTCACGCATGTCGTTCGACCGCATCAACAACCTTCCACTCGACCCTCGCCCTGCGTTCGACGTCAGCCCGGCCACGGCGTCGGAGGTGCTCGCCGAAGTGCAGAAGGCGGCGGTGCAGGGAATGACGCGCGCCATCGCCGGCGGCTGGGGCTTTTCGAACGCCGGCACGACGAGCGGCACTCGCATCCGCCTGCCGTCGCTCTCGGGCACGTCGCTCGCCGACTGTCTTCGGCCAGACGTCGTCTCGCGGCCGTTCGATCAAGACCCGATCGTGCCGAACGAAGCCCCGGGCCCGCTGGTGCGGGTGTTGGCGGGCACTCCGTTCGAGCTCCTGCATCAGCTGCTGGGCGCGCATGCCGTCATCAATCAGCCTGGCTTCGGGGGGCTCTCGTTCGGCGGCGTGATGATGGTGGGCGGCCACGGCAGCGGCATTCGTCGCGGCAACATCGCCTCGCAGGTCCGCTCGATGGACATGGTCGTCGTCGACGAAAACCGGAAGGCGAAGCTGCTACGGCTCGAGCCGAAGTCTGACGCCATCACCGACTCCGCGTCGTTCTACCAACAGCACCCCAACGGCGAATTGCTGTGCGACGACGCGCTCTTCAACGCCGCGAAGGTCAGCTTCGGCACGATGGGCGTGTTGCTCTCGGCCGTCATCGACACGCGCCCGGCGTATCGCCTCGAAGAAGACCGCGACCTCCGCATGCTGTGGCCCGACTTCGATCACATCGAGGAACAGGTTCGTGACCCGGGCGTCGCCGGCGTTCACTTCTGGCTCAACCCGTACGAGGTCTTCGGTCACTACAAGGGCGTGCAGTCGACGTATCGCCGCTGCCACGACATGAAGCGCAACGAGCGCGCGTGGGGCATCGTTCAGGCCGACTCTCCGATGGCGCTCAAGGCGCTGCGGTTGGTGAGCGCGTCGCTGCCGTTTCTGCTGCCGCTCGCGTTGCACTTCTCGCTCACCACGGTCAACGCGAACGACGTCGTCATGCCGAGCTGGGAGGCGCTCGACTTCGGCAACCCGAACCGCCTGCCGGTGGCCGCGGCGAGCTGCTCGTTGCCCGCTGAAGGGCTGCGCGACCGACTCGCGGCGCTGCTCGACTATTTCAAGCGTGGCCTCGGCAAGAACTACATCTCGAGCCCGGTGGGTATTCGGTGGGTGAAGGCGTCTGACGCCAACCTCGCGCCGCAGTTCGAGCGCGACAGCGTGATGATTGAAGTACCGGTCTTGAACGGCACCCCGAATCAGGACGAGACGCTCAAGAACTACGTGTCGTTCATCGTCGACGAGCTCGGCGGGCGGCCGCACTGGGGGCAGCGGTTGACGCTCACCGGCGAGCAGCTCCGCAAGGTCTACGGAGCCGCCAACGTCGACGGCTTCGTCGCCGCGCGACGGCGCCTCGACCCGCTCGGGGTGTTCGACAACGAGCTCACGCGAACGCTCGCGCTCTGAGCCTGGCGTGTATAGAGTTTGTTCATGGTTCGATGCCTCGTCTTGTCGTGGCTGATTCTGTCGTCGGGGTGCGCGGCGTTTCTGCGCGCTCCCAACCCGATGCCGGCGGTGACGGCCTCTCTCGCGGAGGGTGACGCAAAGTGCCTGGTGGTGCTTCTGCCGGGCGCTGGAGACCGCGCGACGGACTTCGAGAAGAACGGCTTCATCGCTGCGCTCCGGTCTCGCGAGCTCTCTGTTGACGTTGTCGCGGCTGACGCGACCATCGGCTACTACGCGAAGGGCGAGCTGGTGGAGCGCCTGCGCAGTGACGTGGTGCTCCCCGCGAAGAAGGCGAGCCATCAGCAGACATGGGTGGTCGGCATGTCGATGGGTGGCATGGGCACGCTGCTGTATTCGCGCGATTTCTCCGACGAGGTGAGCGGCGTACTGTTGCTCGCGCCGTTTCTGGGCAACGGCGTCGCCGAAGAGGTGCGTGACGCAGGTGGGCTCGCGAAGTGGGCAGCGCCGCCGAAGGTCGAGCGTGTCACCGAGGGCAACTACCAGCGCGAGATGTGGCGCTGGCTGCAGGAGATCACCCGTACGTCACAGCCGAAGGTCTACCTGGGCTGGGGCGTCGACGACGGCCTCGGAAAACAGGCGCAGGTGCTGGCCGACGCGCTGCCGGCCGGCCACGTTTTCACGGTGCCGGGCGCTCACAAATGGGCGCCGTGGCGGGCGATCTTCGAGCAGTTCCTCGACGCGTCTGACTTCGCGCGCGACTGCCGCTGACGAGGCACCATCCCTCCGTTGTTCGGGTTGGACGGTGCTGTTACAGCCGCGCGGTGACCCGCCTCGACCTGTCTTCGTACACCCTCGGTTCCTGGGCCCCTGGTTCGTCTCGTCCTGCAAGTGGAGCTGCCGCGTTTCGCGACGCGCTTTCACGTGTCGGTCAGCCGGTTCATGTCGTCTCGCAGCAAGGTGTTCCGGCGATCGTCGAAGGCGGCGTGGCGAAGCTGGGCGCGGTGCCTGTCGGCGATGACTGGCCGCTGCTCGGCTCTGCGCCTGCGTTGACGCCGGGGCGCCTCGGCGACAGCACGTTCCTTCGCGATTACGGCCTCGAGGCTGCGTACGTGGCCGGCGAAATGGCCAACGGCATCGCGTCGGAGGCGCTCGTCGAAGCGGTGACGCGTGCGGGCTACCTCGGCGTGTTCGGCGCTGCGGGGTTGTCGATTGAGCGCGTCACCACCGCGATCGATCGCCTCACCGCGTCGCTCGACGGCAAGACGTGGGGCATCAACCTCATCCACTCGCCTGACGACCAGAAGCTCGAGCACGCGTTGGTCGAGCTGTTCCTCGCGCGTGGTTTGAAGTTCGTCAGCGCGTCGGCGTACCTCGATCTCACGTCGGCCATCGTGCGCTACCGCGCCACGGGGCTGCGCCGCGACGCGAACGGGGCCATCGTCATCGCCCACCGCGTGATGGCGAAGGTGAGCCGCGTCGAGGTCGCGAAGAAGTTCCTCGAGCCTGCGCCCGAGCGGCTGCTCGCGGAGCTCGTCGCGAAGCAGCAGCTCACGCCGCAAGAGGCCGAGCTGGCCGCGTTGATCCCGATGGCCGACGACGTCACCGCCGAGGCCGACTCTGGCGGTCACACCGACAATCGCCCGTTGGTGTTGTTGCTGCCCGCGCTGCAGGCGCTGCGTGATGAGGTGTGCGCGGCGCGCCGCTACGCCCAACGGCCTCGCGTCGGCGCGGCGGGCGGCATCGCGACTCCGGCGAGCGTGGCCAGCGCGTTCTCGATGGGCGCGGCCTACGTCGTCACCGGGAGCATCAACCAGGCGACGCGTGAAGCAGGCACGTCAGACGCGGTGCGTGAGCTGCTCGCGAAGGCGACGCCGACCGACGTGGCCATGGCGCCGGCCGCCGACATGTTCGAGATGGGCGTGAAGGTGCAGGTGCTGACGCGCGGCACGCTCTTCGCGGTGCGCGCGCAACGCCTGTACGAGCTGTATCGCGCGCACGCCTCGCTCGAGGCGTTGCCAGCAGCAGTGCGTGAAGAGCTCGAGTCGAAGTTCTTCCGCACCACGCTCGAGGAGGCGTGGGCCGGTTGTGTGCGCTTCTTCACGGCGCGAGACCCCGCGCAGCTCGAGAAGGCGGCGAACGACCCGAAGCACAAGCTGGCGCTCATTTTCCGCGCGTACCTCGGGCAGGCGTCGCGCTGGGCCAACGACGGCGTGGTCGATCGCAAGCTCGACTACCAGGTGTGGTGTGGCCCGGCGATGGGGGCCTTCAACGCGTGGACGCAGGGCAGCGCGCTCGAAGCGTGGGGCTCGCGTGACGCGGTGTTGATCGCGCGCAACCTGCTGGTCGGTGCGTGCATGTTGAGCCGCGTCGCCGCGCTGCGCAGCCAGGGCGTCGTGTTGCCCTCCGAGGTCGAGCAGTTCGCGCCGCGTACGCACGCAGCGCTCGACGCGTTGGTTGAAACGCAGCAGGTCGTCGCTGTTTCGACGCCACGCACCAGCGCCGCGCCGACGCGTGAGCCCATCGCGATCGTCGGCATTGGCTCGCTCTTTCCCCGCGCGAGCAACCTGCAAGAGCTCTGGCGTCTGCTCCGCAATGGCGACGACGCGACGGGTGACATTCCGTCGACGCACTGGGCGCTCGAAGACTTCTACGACGCAGACGTGCGCGCGCCCGACCGTACGTACGCGAAGCGCGGCGCATTTCTGCCGACCACGAAGTTCGACCCCACCGAGTTCGGAATTCCGCCCGCGATCCTCGAGGCGACCGACACCTCTCAGCTGTTGTCGTTGGTGGTGGCGCGCATGGCGCTCGAAGACGCGGGCTACGGCGACGACATCCAGTGGGACCGGTCTCGCGCGAGCGTGCTGCTCGGCGTGACGGGCACGCAGGAGCTCGTGATCTCCCTCGGCGCGCGGCTGGGGCACCCGCATTGGAAGAAGGCGCTCAAAGACGCCGGCATCGACGAAGAGACCGCAGCTGACGTCGTGGCGCGCATTTCCGCGAGCTACGTGGGCTGGCAGGAGAACTCGTTCCCCGGGTTGCTGGGCAACGTGGTCGCAGGGCGCATTGCGAATCGCTTCGATCTCGGCGGCACCAACTGCGTCGTCGACGCGGCGTGTGCGAGCTCGCTCGGCGCGCTGCACCTGGGCATGGCGGAGCTGCAGTCGGGGCGCACCGACGTGGTGCTCACCGGCGGCGTCGACACGCTCAACGACATCTTCATGCACATGTGCTTCAGCAAGACGCCTGCGCTCTCGCCCACGGGTGACGCGCGGCCCTTCAGCGACAAGGCCGACGGCACGCTGCTGGGCGAAGGCATCGGAATGGTGGTGCTCAAGCGCCTGAGCGACGCGGAGCGCGACGGCGATCGCGTGTACGCGGTGCTGCGCGGGCTCGGGACCTCGAGCGACGGTCGCGCGAAGAGCATCTACGCGCCGCTGGCTTCGGGGCAGGCGCGGGCGCTGAACGCCGCGTACCGCGACGCGAACGTGACACCGCGAGACATCACTTTGCTCGAAGCGCACGGCACGGGCACGAAGGCCGGCGACGCTGCTGAATTCGAAGCGCTCGAGAAGGTGTACCGCGCGGCGTCGCCTGACGCGCCGTGGTGCGCGATGGGCTCGGTGAAGTCGCAGATTGGTCACACCAAGGCGGCGGCCGGCGCGGCGGGGTTGATCAAAGCGGCGTTGGCGTTGCACCACCGCGTGTTGCCCCCGACGATCAAGGTCGACCGCCCGAGCCCGGCCTTGAAGATCGACTCGAGCCCGTTCGCGCTGCCGACCCTCGCGCGCCCGTGGTTGTCGTCTTCCCGTGGCCCGCGCCTGGCGGCGGTCAGCTCGTTCGGCTTTGGCGGCAGCAACTTCCACGCGGTGCTCGAAGAGTACGGCTCGAAGCGCATGGCTCCGTCGTGGGACGGCTCGGTCGAGGTCGTCGCGTTGTCGGCGGCTTCTTCTGCGGCGCTGCTCGCCCGCGTCCGCGAAGCGCAGCAGGCTGAGCTGCTCTCGGAGTTCGCGCGCCTCAGCCGCGAGTCTTTCCGCGTGGGCGACGCGCATCGCCTGCTGTTGGTGCTGACGCCGTCGACGAAGGCGAACGAGCTGTTCGCTTCGGTCATCGCGAAGTTGGAGAAGACGGCGACTGCGTTCGTGTTGCCGGAAGGCGCGGTGTACGGCGTCGGAGCAGCTGCGGGCGTGCTGGCCATGGTGTTCCCCGGGCAGGGCGCGCAGCACGTCGACATGCTTCGTGAGCTCGCGTGCTTGTTCCCCGAGGTGCTCGAAGCCGTCGAGGCTGACGAAGCGGTCGGCCAGGCGATCTACCCGCTGCCGACCTTCGACGCCGAGCTGCAGAGCCAACGTGAAGTGCAGTTGACGAAGACCGACGTGGCGCAGCCGGCGCTCGGAGCCGTCGAGCGCGGGCTGCTCGCGGCGCTGGGGCGCTTCGGCGTCGAGCCTCGTCTGGTCGCCGGTCACTCGTATGGTGAGCTCGTGGCGTTGCACGCGGCGGGCGTGTTGAGCGCGTCGGCGTTGCGCGAGGCCTCGCGTGTTCGCGGCAAGTTGATGGCGGGCGACGGAGCTGATCGCGGCACCATGCTCGCCGTGTTGGCGCCGCTGGCCGACGTCGAGAAGGTCATCGCCGAAGAGCGGCTCGACGTGGTGCTCGCGAACCGCAACGCGCCGTCGCAGGGCGTGTTGTCGGGCTCGCGTGAGGCGATCTCCGCCGCCGAAGCTGCGTGTCAGAAGCGCTCGTTGCGCACCGCGCGCATCAACGTCGGCGCGGCGTTTCACAGCACGCTCGTCGCTGGCGCGGCGACGGAGTTCGCGGCCGCGCTGCAGAGTGTTCCGTTTGCCACGCCGCGGGTGCCGGTGATGTCGAACACCACGGCTGCGCCCTGGCCAGCCGATGCCGCCGAAGCGCGCGCGTTGTTGGCGCGGCAGCTCGCGAGCCCGGTGCGCTTCGTCGAGGTCGTCGAGGCGCTGTACGCCGCGGGCGCGCGCACGTTCCTCGAGGTCGGGCCGAAGTCGGCGTTGACCGGCATGGTGAAGGCGACGTTGGGAACCCGTGCCTTCAGCGCGACGGCCATCGACGCGCAGTCGCGGCGGGGCGGCGTGGGTGACTTCGCGTTCGCGCTCGCGCATTTGGCGGCCGACGGTCACGCGGTGCGCTGGTCGGAGTGGAACAAGTTCGCGCCGCCTCCGCGGTGGTCGGCGAAGCCCGCGCGGGTGCAGAAGATGGTCGTGCCGTTGACGGGCGCGAACTACCGCACGCCGGTCGCCCCGATTCCGCCTCGGGCCGCGAAGCCGGTGCTTCGTACTGCGGCCGTCGTTGCGGCGCCGAGTGACGCGTTCCGTCAGCACGACGAGCGCATCGCCGCGTTGACGTCGCTGCAAGAGCAGACCGCGCGGGTTCACCAGCGCTTCCTCGAGACGCAGCTCGCCGCGCAGCAGTCGTTGCTCGGCGCGCTCCATGGAACGCAGGTGGTCGCGGCGCCGGTGGTCATCGCAGCGCCTGCAGCCGTTCAAGTCACGAAGGCGCCGGTCGCGAAGGTCGCGCCTGCCGTCGACATCACCGCCACGTTGCTCGCGACGGTGAGCGAGCTGACGGGCTACCCACCTGACACGCTGAACCTCGGTATGGATCTCGAGGCCGACCTCGGCATCGATTCGATCAAGCGCGTCGAGATCCTCTCGCTGTTGTCGCGGCGCATTCCGAACGCGCCACAGGTGAACCCCGAGAAGCTCGGCGGTCTCAAGTCGCTGCAGCAGGGGCACGACTTCATCGCGTCGTCGGTCGGAGCGCCTGCATCGGGCGTGAAGGTCGCGCCTTCGGTCGACGTGACCGCGACGCTGCTGGCGACGGTGAGCGAGCTGACGGGCTATCCGCCTGACACGCTGAACCTCGGTATGGATCTCGAGGCCGACCTCGGCATCGATTCGATCAAGCGCGTCGAGATTCTTTCGCTGTTGTCGCGGCGCATTCCGAACGCGCCACAGGTGAATCCCGAGAAGCTCGGCGGCCTCAAGTCGCTGCAGCAGGTGCACGACTTCATCGCGTCGTCAGTCGGTGCTCCCGCGCCGGTCGCGAAGGTTGCATCGGTCGACGTCACCGCGACGCTGCTGGCGACGGTGAGCGAGCTGACGGGCTACCCGCCTGACACGCTGAACCTCGGCATGGATCTCGAGGCAGACCTCGGCATCGACTCCATCAAGCGCGTCGAGATCCTCTCGCTGCTGTCGCGCCGCATTCCCAACGCGCCGTCCGTGAACCCCGAGAAGCTGGGCGGTCTCAAGTCGCTGCAGCAGGTGCACGACTTCATCGCGTCGTCAGTGGGCGCTCCCGCGCCGGTCGCGAAGGTTGCATCGGTCGATGTCGACGCGACGCTGCTCGCGACGGTGAGCGAGCTGACGGGCTACCCGCCTGAGACGCTGAACCTCGGCATGGATCTCGAGGCAGACCTCGGCATCGACTCCATCAAGCGCGTCGAGATCCTCTCGCTGTTGTCGCGGCGCATTCCGAACGCGCCACAGGTGAACCCCGAGAAGCTCGCGGGCCTCAAGACGCTCGCGCAGGTTCGTGACTTCATCGTGAATGGCGCAGTTGCGTCGGGCGCCGCGCCCGTCGTCGTCGCGGCGAAGCCCGTCGTCGAGAGCGCCGTGTCACGTCGCGCCGTCGTCGCGGTGCGCGCGCCCGCTTCAGGCGGCACTGCGGTGAAACTGCCGAAGAACCCCATCATCATCACCGGCGGAGACGTCGAGCTCGCGAGCGCGTTGCAGGCAGCGTTCGAGCGCGTCGGTCACACCACCATCGTGCACATGCTCGGAGCGCCGCTCCCCGCGGGGCCCGTCGGTGGCGTGTTGTTGCTCGCGCCGCAAGCGGTGACCAGCGCGCACCTCAAGCAGTCGTTGGCGCTCGCGCGTGATGTGTCTGCACAGCTGCGCGGGTTGGCGCACGCGTTCTTCGTGACGGTGACGCGGCGTGATGGTGCCTTCGGCTTTCTCTCGGCGACCGAAGCGCATGGGCTCGACGGAGGCCTGCACGGGCTGTCGAAGTCGCTGCAGCATGAGTGGCCGGAGGTTCGTTCGCGCGCGATCGACTTGTCGGCAGAGTGGACGGCCGACGTCGCCGCCGCCGCGCTGCTCGAGGAGCTGACGACCGAGGGCCCGGTGGAGATCGGGCTGGGGCCGGTGGGGCGCATGACGACGGGGTTGCGTTCGACAGCGCCCATTGCGCAGCGAGCTCGCCTCACGAAGGGCGACGTGGTGCTGGTGACGGGCGGCGCGCGGGGCGTAACGGCCGACTGCGCGCGTGCGTTGGCGAAAGAGACGGGCGTGACGCTGATGCTGCTGGGTCGTTCGCCGGCGCCGGTCGTTGAAGAGGCGTGGCTCGCGGCAGCGCACGACGACGCGTCGCTCAAGAAAGTGTTGCTCGAGCGCGCGCCCGCAGGTCAGCGACCGAGCCCGAAGCAGCTGGGCGAAATGACACGTGGTGTGCTCGCGGCGCGAGACATTCGCGCCAGCCTCGACGCGCTCCGTGCGCTCGGTTTGAACGCCGAGTACCGACAGGTCGACGTGCGCGACGCGGCGGCTGTCGCGGAGATGATGCGCGACGCGCGCGCGTTGGGCCCGGTGCGCGGCATCGTGCACGGCGCCGGGGTGCTGCGTGACAAGCGCATCGAAGACAAACGCGATGACGACTTCGACCAGGTGCTCGACCCCAAGCTGTCGGGCTTGTCGGCGCTGCTCGAGGCGACGCGTGGTGACGAGCTCTCGTTGATCGCGCTCTTCGCGTCGGTGTCGGGGCGTTTCGGGCGTCGTGGTCAAAGTGACTACGCGGTCGCGAACCAGGCCCTCGTGTCGATGGCTCAAGCCGAAGCGGCGAAGCGGCCGCATGCGCGCGTCGTCGCGCTCGACTGGGGCCCGTGGGCGGGCGGCATGGTGACCACGGCGCTCGAGGCCACGTTCCGGGCTGAAGGTGTGTCGTTGATTCCGCTGCAGGCCGGTGCGCGCGCGTTCGTCGACGAGGCGCTCGCGTCGTCGAACTCGGGCGTCGAGGTGGTGATCGGTTCTGGCTTCGGCGCAGAGCTCGAAGCGGGTTGGTCGCTGGCACGAATCGAGCGCCTCGACCCACATTGGCCGGTGCTGGCAGATCATCGCCTCGCGGGGCGCTCCGTGGTTCCGCTCGCGTTGGTCATCGAGTGGTTCGCGGCGGTGGCGAAGTCGGGCTCGGCGGGCATCGTGCTGCAGTCGATTGAAGACGTGCGCGTGCTCAAGGGCGTCACGCTCGACGGCGCCGCCGAATCAGTCGCGGTGTGGACAGGCCCCGTCGACGCGAACGGCGCGATGCCGATCGAGCTGCGCAACGCGATGGATCACGTTCACGTTCGTGCGCTCGCGAAGTTCGGCGCGGTGGGCCCGCGGCCCGACGCGTCGTTGTCGATCAACGGCCTCGCGCCGTTTGGTACGTCGATTGACACGCTCTACCGTGAGCAGCTCTTCCACGGCCGCTCGCTCGAGGCGATCGTCGCCATCGATGGCCTCGGCGAAGAGGGCATGACGCTCACGCTGCGCGCGAACCCGACGACCGAGCAGCTCATTCCCGGTAGCGCGAAGAGGTGGACGTTGGACCCGCTCACCCTCGACGGCGTGTTCCAGGCGTTGATCGTCTGGACGCGGGCCCGCCTCGGCGCGCCGTCGCTCCCCACGCGCCTCGAGACCTTGCGCTGGTTCGCCGCGCCTACCGGCACGCAGCTGCGTTGCACGGTGAAGGTGCGCTCGATTGAAGGCGCCACGGTCACGTCTGACGTGGAGTTGATCGAAGCTGACGGCACGCTCATCGCCCGACTCGGTGGCTACCAATGCACCGTGAGCAGCACGCTGGCGCGGGCCTTCGAGGCCGAGCTGTCGTCACGGGCCACGCCGAGCGCATGAAGTCGCAGCGCGCCATCGCCATCGTCGGAGTCGCAGGCCGATTTCCCGGAGCGCCGTCGGTCGACGCGTTGTGGGAGCTCGTGCGCGCGGGGAAGACCGCCGCTCGCGAGATTCCCGCGGCTCGTTGGCCGGTGGCCGCGAAAGACATCGTGTCGTCGAAGGGCGGGCCCGACACGGCGTCGTCGCGCATCGGGTGCCTCGTCGATGACTTCGAGCTCGACGTCGACGTTCCGGCGGAGCTGCGAGCTCGTCTCAGCTCGCTGGCGAAGTTGACGCTGCAGGTCGGCGTCGACGCGGCGAAGGGCGTTCGCTTCGACCCGAAGCGCGCGGCGGCGATCATCGCCAACATCGCGCTGCCCACCGATGCCGCGTCGGCGTTGTCTGAGTCGATTGTGCTGGGCGCGATGGAAGCAGAGCTGAAGGGCACGCCGCACCAGCCACGCTTCGAGCCGATGGACGCGTTCCCCACGGCGACGCCGGTGGCGCTGTTGTCGCAGACGCTCGGGCTTGGCGGTGGCAGCTTCACGCTCGACGCTGCGTGCGCGTCATCTCTCTATGCGTTGCACCTGGCGTGCATCGAGCTCGAGGCCGGGCGCCTCGACGCGGCGCTCGCGGGTGGCGTGTCGATGGCGCAGTCGCTCTACACGCAGGTCGGCTTCACGCAACTGCAGGCGCTCTCTCCGAGCGGCATCTGCGCGCCGTTCGGTGCGCACGCCGACGGGCTCGTGGTGGGCGAAGGCGCGGGCATGGTCGTGCTCAAGCGCCTCGAAGATGCAGAGCGCGACGGCGACAGAATCATCGCGGTGATTCGTGGCATCGGCGTCTCGAACGACGTCGGCGGCAGTCTGCTCTCGCCTGATTCTGAAGGTCAGCTGCGCGCGATGCGCTCGGCGTATGCGCAGGCCGGTTGGACGCCCACCGACGTGCAACTTGTCGAGTGTCACGGCACGGGCACGCCGCGCGGTGACGGGGTCGAGCTCAAGAGCTTGTCGACGATGTGGGAAGGCGCGGCGTCGCGCGCGGTCATCGGCTCGGTGAAGAGCAACGTGGGGCACCTGCTCACCGCTGCGGGTATGGCCGGGTTGACGAAGGTCGTGCAGGCCATGGCGCATGGGCAGTTGCCGCCGAGCGCGAACGTCACCAGCAGCACGTTGTCTCCGGCGTTGCGCGCGACGCCGTTCGACGTGCTCGAGGCGCCGCGTGAGTGGGCTGGCTCGCCTCGCCGCGCGGCGGTGTCGGGCTTCGGGTTCGGCGGCATCAACGCGCACCTGTTGCTCGAGCAGCACGTGCCGAATACGCCCGCACCCGCGCGCGTGACGATGGCCGACGAGCCGGTCGCCGTGGTGGGCATGGGTGCGTTCGTCGGCTCGGCGCGCTCGCTCGACGAACTCCGTGCTCAACAGTTCTCGACGCCGACGTCGTTGCTGACGCCACGTGGCAAGCGTGGTCGCTTTTCTGGTGTCGACGAGCACGAGCTGGGCGCGTGGATTCACGAGCTCCGCATTCCACTTGGGCGCTTCAAGGTGCCTCCGCTCGAGGTGCCGTCGGTGTTGCCGCAGCAGTTGCTGATGCTGCAGGTCGCGCGTGAAGCCATCGACGACGCCGGTGGGCTCGGTGCAGGCCCGCATCATTCGACGGGCGCGGTCGTCGGCATCGGCCTCGATCTCGAGACGACCTCGTTTCATCTGCGTTGGGTGTTGCGTGAGCGCGCGGCGAAGTGGGGGCTCTCGCTCGACGAGGCGGCGCTGAAGCAGCTCGCCGACCGGCTCTCGCCTCCACTCGATACGCAGCGAACGCTGGGGGCGCTGGGCGGCATCGTCGCCAGCCGTCTCGCGCGCGAAGTGGGGCTGGGTGGCCCGAGCTTCGGTGTGCAGGCCGAAGAGGCCGGTGGGCTTCGTGCGCTCGAGGTCGCGACACGGTTGCTGCAGCGCCACGAGGTCGATCGCATGGTGGTGGGCGCCGTCGACCTCGCCGGCGATGTTCGTCGGGTGCTCGCGGCGCGGTCGCTGGGTGACGAACGCGTGATGGGTGAGGGCGCGGGTGCGCTGGTGCTCAAACGGCTGGCTGACGCGCAGCGCAGCGGAGATCGCATTTACGGCGTGGTGAAGGCCATCTCGCCGGCGATCGCGCGCGCGAGCGAAGAACTCAACCTCGGCGCGGCGACAGGCCTCGTGTCGACGATTCGTGCGCTGTTGTCGCTGCATCACGAAGCGCTGCCCGCGCCGACGAGGCCGTGGGCGCGGAATCGCTCCGAAGGCCCGCGCAAGACGACGGTGTCTGCGACGGCGCCCGATGGCGTGAGCGTGTCGGTGTCGCTCGAGCAGGCGCCGGAGTCGTCGCGTCACGTCGCGCCGGCGATCGAGCGCGCCGCAGGTTTGTTTCTCGTCGACGACCCGAAGGCGCTGAGGGACCTCGCGGCGCTCCACACGAGTGACTCCATCGATCAGCTCGCGGCACGTTGGCACCAGCGCGGCTCGAAGACTGGGCGCGCCGTCGTCGCGACCAGCGTCGCTGAGCTGCTTTTGAAGCTGGACTCGCCGAGCGCGGCGACTTCGCTCGGTGGAGAGGTCGCGTTCGTCTTTCCGGGTTCGGGGACGCACTTCGACGGTATGGGGCGCGGCCTGCACCTCGCGCTGCCGGAGACGCTCGCGCGCCTCGACCGCGACTCGCAGTCACTCGCCTCGCACCTCGAGCCTCCGAAGGGCGAAGGCATCTCCGACATCATCGTGCGCCACGTCACGCACGGGCTCTCGGTGGCCGAGGGGCTCACGCTGCTCGGTGTTCAGCCCACGGCGTACCTCGGCTACTCGCTGGGTGAATCGGCGAGCCTCTTTTCGTCGCGTGCGTGGAGAGACCGCGACGTCATGTTTCAGCGCACGCTCGAATCACCGCTCTTCCGCAGCGAGTTGGGTGGTGCGTGCACCGTGGCGAAGGCCGCGTGGGGCGCCGACGCCGAGTGGGCAGTCGCGCTCGTGATGCGGCCGAAGAGTGACGTGCTGGCCGCGCTCGAGGGGTCTGCTGCGTTGTTGATCGTCAACGCGCCGCGCGAGTGCGTCGTGGGTGGAAACAAGCCCGACGTGCGCAAGACCATCGAGAAGCTCGGCGGCGAAGCGGTGTTCCTCGAAGGTGTGCCGTCGGTGCACCTGCCGCTCGTCGCGCCGGTGAGAGACGCGTACCGGGCGCTGCACGTGCTGGCCGCGACGCCGCCGAAGGGTGTGCGGTTCTACAGCGCAGCGTGGGCGAAGCCGTACGAGGTCACGACCGGCGCTGCGGCCGACTCGGTGACCGACGACGCCATGCACGGGTTCGACTTCACGAAGGTCGTCGAGCGCGCGTGGAACGATGGCGTTCGCGTCTTCATCGAGGCCGGTCCGCAGGGCTCGTGCACGCGAATGATCAGCCGCATTCTCGAGGGTAAGCCGCACCTCGCCGTGAGCGCGTGCCAGCGCGGCCAGGACGGCTACCTGTCGTTGTTGCAGGCCGTCGCGAAGGTCGCTGACGCCGGAGTTCCCGTTTCTCTCGACGCGCTCTACGCAGACGTGCGGTTGCCCACGACGTCGACGGCGAAGGTGCTCGTCGTGCCCGTCGGCGGCGCTGCCACGCCACTTGCTCCTGCGAAAGCGCCGCGCCCCCAGGTTTCGAGGCCCACGATGATCACTCGTTCCACTGACCCCGTCGTCGCGCTCGCGGCGTCGATGCAGGCCACCGCTGCCGCGCACGAGACCTTCCTCGAAACTGCGCGCCAGTCAGCAGCGCTGTTGGCGCAGTTGTTGGGCGAACAGCGCGCGATGCTCGACGGTCGTGCGCCCGCTCCCGCGCTTCCGCCTGCGCGCTTCGATCGCCAGGCCTGCATGGACTTCGCGATTGGCTCGCTGGGCAAGATGCTCGGGCCGCAGTTCGCGATCGTCGACAGCTACCCGAGCCGCGTGCGGCTGCCCGACGAGCCGTTGATGCTCTGCGATCGCATCGTCGAAGTTGAAGGCGAACCCGGGAGCATGAGCACCGGGCGCTGCGTCACCGAGCACGACGTGAAGGCCGGCGCCTGGTACCTCGATGGCGGTCGCGTGCCGGTGTGCATCAGCGTCGAAGCGGGGCAGGCCGACCTCTTTCTCTCTTCGTACCTGGGCATCGATCTGCAGACGAAGGGCGAGCGCGTGTACCGGCTGCTCGACGCGAAGGTCGTCTTTCACCGCGACCTGCCCGTGGCCGGTGACGTAATCCGCTACGACATTCGAATCGATCGCTTCATCAAGCAGGGCGACACGTGGCTCTTCTTCTTCCGCTTCGATGGAACGATTGCGGGCCAGCCATTCATCACGATGTACGACGGCTGCGCGGGCTTCTTCAGCCCCGAGCAGCTCGACTCGGGCAAGGGCATCGTCGCTGAAGGTCGCAAACCCTCGCGCACGCCGCACCGTGAGACTGCGCCGTTCAGCTCGTTGCTCCCGCACGGCACGGCGACGTTGAACGAGCGACAGGTTGACGCGCTCCGTTCGGGCCACCTGCGTGGCGCGTTCGACGTCGAGTTTCCGATTTCGACCCTCGCGCCGGCGTTGCGCTTGCCTGACGGTCGCATGCGCCTCGTCGATCGAATTCTCGAGCTCGACACGCGCGGTGGCGCCAGCGGGCTCGGGCTCGTCATCGGCGAGCACGACGTCAGCCCCGACGCCTGGTACCTGACGTGTCACTTCAAAGACGACCCGGTGATGCCGGGCACGCTCATGTACGAGTGCTGTCTGCATACGCTGCGCGTGCTGTTGCTGCGGCTCGGCTGGGTCGACGACGCGAGTGACGTTGATCTCCACTACGCGCCGATTGAAGGCGCCGCGAGTCAGCTCAAGTGCCGCGGTCAGGTGCTGCCGAGCACGAAGAAGGTGCAGTACCGGTTGGAGATCGAACAGCTCGGCTACGACCCCGAGCCCTTCGTCATCGCCGCCGCGTCGATGTTCGCCGACGGCAAACACATCGTGCAGATGGACAACATGTCGGTGCGCATTCGTGGCCTCACGAAAGAGCGCCTCGAGCGACTGCACTCGAAGCCAGGTGCCATCGACGTTCGCTTCACGCGTGAGCAGATCCTCGAGTACTGCGAAGGCGCTCCGTCGAAGTGCTTCGGCGCGCCGTATGCGCCCTTCGATGAAGCTCGCAAGCTCGCGCGGCTCCCGCGGCCTCCGTACCTCTTCATGGACCGCGTGCTGCACACCGAGCCGAAGCCCTTCGTGCTCGAGCCCGGTGGGTGGATCACCTGTGAGTACGACGTGCCCGCAGACGCCTGGTACTTCGCGGCGAACCGTCAGCCGGTGATGCCGTTCGCGGTGTTGCTCGAGGCCGCGCTGCAGCCGTGCGGTTTTCTCGCGGCGTACGCTGGCTCGGCGCTCACGAGCACCGAAGACCTCCGCTTTCGCAACCTCGACGGCACCGCGACGCTGCACCGCGAAGTGACGCCGGACACGGGCACGCTCACGTTGCGCTCGCGCATCACCAAGGCGTCGCGCGCGGGCGGCATGATCCTCGAGAACTTTGACTTCGAGGTGCTCACGGCGGAGGGCGAGCCCGTCTACACGGGCACCACTGGCTTCGGCTTCTTCCCGAAGGCTGCGCTCGAACAGCAGGTCGGGGTGCGCGGCGCGAAGGCATTCACTGCGCCGTCGAACACGCGCTCATTCACGTTGGAGCACGGCGCGCCGTTCACGCCGGACGAGGCGACGCGCTTCGAAGGTCGCGGTCTTTCACGGCCTGCAAAAGCGTGGGCGATGATCGATCGCGTCGAGGCGCTCTCGCTCGACGGTGGCGCGAAGGGGCTCGGCTTCGTTTCAGCGAGCAAGCAGGTCGACCCCGACGAGTGGTTCTTCCGCGCGCACTTCTTCGAAGACCCGGTGATGCCGGGATCACTCGGTCTCGAGGCGCTCATTCAGGCGCTCGGGCTGTGGGCGCGTGAGCGCTTCCCGGCGCTCGTCGACTCGCACCGCTACGAAGCGCTCGCGCTCGGCCTCACCCACACGTGGCAGTACCGGGGGCAGGTCATTCCCACCAACGCGAACGTTCAGGTCGAGGCGAACATCACGAAGGTCATCGACGGTGACGAGCCGGTGCTCGTCGCTGACGGCCAGCTGCTGGTCGACGGGAAGATCATCTACGCGATGAAAGACTTCCCGCTGCGCCTCGTTCGGGAGCACCGCTGATGCGCTGGAAGAACGTGCACGTCGAGGCCATCTCCGCCGTCGTCCCCGATGAGACCATCAGTTCCTCGGAGATAGAGGCGCGCCTCTCGCCGCTGTACCAGGCGCTGCACCTCGCGCCGGGGCAGCTCGAGTCGTTGACGGGAATTCGCGAACGCCGCCGCTGGCCGGTGGGCACGCGCATGTCGAAGGCCGCCGCGCAGGCAGGGCGCCTCGCGCTCGAGCAGTCTGGCGTGCCCGCCGAAGATCTCGGCGCGGTCGTCTACGCGGGCGTGTGCCGCGATGATCTCGAACCGGCGACGGCCTGTGGCGTCGCCGCCGAATTGAAGACCGGCCCCGACGCGTTGATCTTCGACGTGAGCAACGCGTGCCTCGGCGTGATGAACGCGATGGTGGAGGTCGCGAATCGAATCGAGCTCGGGCAGATGCGCGCCGGCCTCGTGGTGTCTGCCGAGAGCTCGCGGGAGATCGTCGACAGCTCGATTGATCGACTCAACGGCGACCCGACGCTGGAGCGCTATCGCCTCGGCCTCGCGACGATGACTGGCGGCTCAGGCGCGACCGCCGTGCTGCTGACGGCCGCTGACTATTCCGGCACCGAACATCGCCTCGTCTCGGGCGCTGCGTTGTCGGCGCCGCAGCACCACCAGCTCTGTCGCTGGGGCCCGAGCAAAGGGTTGCTCGGTGAAACCCCCAACGTGATGGACACCGACGCCACCGGAGTGCTCGAGCACGGCGTCGAGCTCGGGCGCGCCACGTGGGACAAGTTCTTGAGCAACAGCGGTTGGCGCGCTGACGACGTCGATCGCGTGATCGCGCATCAAGTGGGCGCAGGTCACCGGCGCGAAGTGCTGCAGACGCTCGGCATCGACCCTGCGCGTGATTTTTCGACGTTCGAGCACCTCGGCAACATGGGCACGGTCTCAGTGCCCATCACCGCCGCGCGCGCGATTGAAAGCGGCTTCATTCAACCCGGCCAGCGGGTCGGCTTCCTCGGCATCGGGAGCGGGCTCAACTGCTTGATGCTGGGCATTCAGTGGTGAGGACTCAAGTGATGACCTTCGACGTGTCTCCGTACAAGTCGCTGTACCCGTGGCAGGGCCACTTTCTCGACGTGGGGAAGGGCGTGAAGCTGCACTACCTCGACGAAGGCAAGGGCGACCCGTTGGTGATGCTGCACGGCAACCCGACGTGGAGCTTCTACTGGCGCAACCTCGTCACCGAGTTCTCGAAGGACCACCGCGTCGTCGTGCCCGATCACGTGGGGTGTGGGCTCAGCGACAAGCCTGACGACGATCAATATGAGTACGTGCTCGAGCGCCGCGTGGCCGATCTCGACCGGCTCATCAACTCGCTCAACCTCGGCGACCGAATCACGCTCGTGGTGCACGACTGGGGCGGGATGATCGGCATGGCGTGGGCGACGAAGAACCCGCACCGCGTGAAGCGCTTCGTGGTGCTCAACACCGCAGGCTTCGGGCTGCCGCAGGGCCGCAAGCTGCCGTGGCAGATCGGCGTCGTCCGCTACGCGCCCTATTTCCCGGTGCCGGTGCGCGCGTTCAACGCGTTCAGCCGTGGTGCCAACATCATGTGCAGCACGCGGCCGGGTCGCATGACCTCGCTCATCAAAGACGCGTACCTCGCGCCCTACGACAGCTGGAAGAACCGCATCGCGGTGCAGCGCTTCGTGGAAGACATTCCCCTCGCGCCGGGCGATCGCAGCTGGCCCATCGTCAACGAGGTGTCAGAGAAGCTCGAGCAGTTCCGCAAAGTGCCGATGCTCATCTGCTGGGGCCGCAAAGACTTCGTGTTCGACGACGCGTTCCTCGCGGAGTGGCGCCGACGTTTGCCCGAAGCGCAGGTGCACGTGTTCGAAGACGCGGGCCACTACGTGCTCGAAGACGCACACGAAGAGATCTCCGGGTTGATGCGTGAGTTCTTCGGCAAGCACCCGCTGCCCGGCCGCGACGCATGACGACGAGCACCAACATCGCTTCGCACATTCCGGCCATGGCGAAGCTGAACCCGTCGCGCCCGGCGATCGTCGCGAAGGTGAAGGGCGCGTGGAAGACGATGACGTTCGGCGAGCTCGACGCGCTGAGCGACTCGTACGCGCGCGGGCTTCAGCACATCGGCATCACGCAGGGCGTGCGCACCGTGCTGCTCGCGCCGCCGAGCCTCGAGTTCTTCCCGCTGGTATTCGCGCTCTTCAAGGTCGGCGCGGTGATCGTGATGATCGACCCCGGCATCGGCCGCGAGGCGATGCTCAAGTGTCTCGAAGAAGTGCAGCCCGAGGCGTTCATCGGCGTTCCCGCAGCGCAGGTCGCGCGGCTGTTGTTTCGCAAGCCGTTCAAGAACGTGCGCGCGGTCGTCACCATCGGTCCACGGTTGTTCTGGGGTGGCCACATGCTCGCTGACTTGAAGAAGCTCGGAGGTGACGGCGCCTTCGACATGGCTGCACCCGCGCCTGGCCAGACGGCGGCGATCCTCTTCACCAGCGGCTCGACGGGCATCCCCAAGGGCGCGGTGTACACGCACGAGATCTTCGACGCGCAGGTGCGCATGATTCGCGACACCTACGGCATCGAGCCCGGCGAGATCGATCTCCCCACGTTCCCGTTGTTCGCGTTGTTCGACCCGGCGCTCGGCATGACCTCGGTGCTCCCGGAGATGGACTTCAGGAGCCCCGCGAAGGCAGACCCGGCGAAGTTGATCGAAGCCATCACCACGCACGGCTGCACGATGATGTTCGGCAGCCCCGCATTGCTCGACAACTTCGGGCGCTACGGTGTCGCCAACGGCGTGAAGCTGAAGACCCTCAAGCGCGTGTTGAGCTCTGGCGCGCCGGTGCGCCTCGACGTGCTCGAGCGCATGACGAAGTTGCTGCCTGAAAATGCGCAGCTCTTCACCCCGTTCGGCGCGACGGAGTCACTCCCGGTGGCGAGCATCGGCAGCGACGAGGTGCTCCGTGAGACGGGCAAAGACGCGAGCACCGGCCGCGGTGTGTGTGTCGGCAAGCCTGTCGACGGTGTGCAAGTGAGAATCATCACCATCACCGACGAGCCCATCGCGCAGTGGTCTGACTCGCTTCAGGTCGCTGACGGCACCATCGGTGAAATCACCGTGCGCGGTGCGGTGGTCACCAGGGAGTACTTCGGGCGACCAGCGCAGACCGCCGCCGCGAAGATCCGCGACGGTGAACACACCGTGCATCGCATGGGCGACGTGGGCTTCCTCGACGCGCAGGGCCGCTTGTGGATGTGTGGCCGCAAAGGGCACCGCGTGCAGACCGCGACGGGCACGTTGTTCAGCGTGCCGGTGGAAGAAGTGCTCAACCAGCTCCCGGCCATCAAGCGCACCGCGCTCGTCGGCGTCGACAACACGCCGGTGATCCTCGTCGAGCGCGAAGCGAACGCGACCGTCACCGACGAGGTGCTGCTCAAAGAAGCCAAAGACCTCGCCGCGAAGCACGACGTCACGAAGTCGCTGCAGCACTTTCACGTGTTCCCCGGCGCGTTCCCCGTCGACAAGCGCCACAACGCGAAGATCGAGCGCGAGAAGCTCGCGGTCTGGGCGAAAGAAAAGGGGCTCGGGCGATGAAGGCGCTGGTCACTGGCGGCGGCGGCTTTCTCGGCAGCAACCTCGTCAAGGCGCTCGTCGCGCGTGGTGACGACGTTCGAATCATCGCGCGCGGGGAATACCCGGAGCTCGCGAAGCTCGGCGTCGCCTGCGTGCGTGGCGACATCACCGACGCCGCCGCGACTCAAGCCGCGTGTGAAGGCGTCGACGTCGTCTTTCACACGGCCGCGAAGGCTGGTGGCTGGGGCGACCCGAGAGAATACGAAGCCATCAACATCACAGGCACGAAGCACGTCGTCGATGGCTGCAAGGCGTCGGGCGTCCCCGTGCTCGTGCACACCAGCTCGCCCAGCGTGGTGCATGGTGAAGGCGACATCGCCGGGGCCGACGAGTCGCTGCCGTTCGCTGAACATTTTCTGGCTGACTACCCGCGCACCAAGGCGCTCTCCGAGAAGCTGGCGCGTGACGCGAGCGACGAGAAGCTCAAGGTCGTCGCGCTGCGGCCTCACTTCATCTGGGGCCCGGGAGATCGCCACCTGTTGCCGCGGCTCATCGCGCGCGCGAGCAAAGGGAAGCTCCGTCGCATCGGCGAGGGCGACCCGAAGTGCGACACCATCTACATCGACAACTGTGTGCACGCGCACCTGCTCGCGGCTGACAGGTTGCGTGAAGGCGCTGCGCTCGGCGGCAAGACGTACTTCGTCAGCGACGACGAGCCCATCGGCGTGTGGACGATGGCCGAGCGCATGCTGGCGGCCGCAGGCCATGGGCCCATCACGCGAAAGATCTCGCCCGGCCTCGCGTGGTTCGTCGCGTCGACGCTCGAGACGACGTTCCGCTTGTTCGGCGTACAGTCAGAGCCGCTCATCACGCGCTTCGCGGTGAGCGAGCTGACGCACGCGCAGTGGTTTGACATCAGCGCCGCGAAGCGAGATCTCGGCTACGCGCCGGTCGTCTCGCTCGACGAAGGCATCGCGCGACTGAAAGCGAGCTTCTCGAAATGAGCGACGAACCGCGAGACGCCAACGGGCACCTGATTCGCGAACTCCACGGCGTGACGTTGGCGAACATTCTCGAGTACCTCGTCGACCAGCTCGGCTGGGCCGAGCTCGCCGCGCAGATCCGCATCAACTGCTTCGCGGTGAACCCCAGCCTCAAGTCGAGCCTCACGTTTTTGCGGCGAACCCCGTGGGCCCGGCAGAAGGTCGAGGCGCTCTACGTCGAGGTGCGCAGCGCGGAAGTGCTGGGGCTCTCGACGGGCGAGTGAGCGCGCACCATCGCCAGCACCCGTTGCGGTGAGAGCCACTCGAGCTCGGTCTCGAGCTCGACGGGTGGATCTTCAGGCGGTAGGAACAACGTCACCTTCGCCGCGTTCTCGACGTCGATGTGAGCCGCCTGAAAACCGAAGAAGTGCCGCACGTGAGGGAAGACCGCTTTGTAGACGGCCTCTTTCACGGCGAAGCGCACCAGCACGTTCTTCCACCGTGAGGTCTCGGGCAGCGCCTGCACGGAGGCGAACTCTTCAGGTCGACAGATTCGCTCGGCAATGGTCATGCGTTCTCGTGCGTCGCCCTCGAGGTCGATGCCCAGCGTGCCTTCGTGCGCCGGGCCGACCAACGCGAGCGCGAGGTCTGTCTTGTGTGAAATCGACACACTCCAGCCGGGCGGCGTGAGCGGCTCACGTTCGCTGCCCGACAGCAGCGCTGGCCACTGCGCATCGAGCATCGCAGCCGCAGCCCGCGCCGCCAGCCGACCGCCCGCGACTTCAATCTGCCGACGGCCTTTTTCTTCGAGCGCCAACGCGCGTTCTTCTGGCGCCAGTCGTGAAAGCACGGCTTCAGAGACGGGCTCCGTACCTGACGGCAGGAGCACCGCGGCCAGCGCGCCGAAGCGCACCCGCCGTGTCCACGCGATCGAGAAGGCATCGCTCATCAGCGCACCTTGTGCCGAGGTGTCATCGATTCGCCAGCGCTCGTGAGAACGAACGCCCATCGCATGGCCGGGAGGCTAGATTTCCGCCGCCGCCGTGCAGCACGGGTCTGGCCTTCGAGGGGCATTTTCTGGACGAGCTGGTCAATAAACGAGTGGTGCTCATCACGGGGAAGGGCGGCGTCGGTCGCTCGGTGATGACGGCGGTGCTGGCGCGCATCGCGGCTTCGCGCGGCAAGCGCGTGCTGGTCAGCGAAATCGGTGAAGAGGGCGACGACTACTCTCCGCTCGCGAAGCACTTCGGTCGCGCCCGGCTGCCTTCACAGCCCGAGCTGGTCGCTCCGAATACGCACGCGGTCATGTTGATGGCGCGTACCGGGCAGGAGCAGTTTCTCAAGTCTGTGCTGCGCTCGGGCACCATCGCGCGCGCGGCGCTCGGCTCCGACGCGCTCCGCAAGCTGCTCTCGGCGGGCCCGTCGTTTCGGGAAATGGGCGTTTTCTTTCAGCTGCTCTCGTACCTGCGCGGCACCGAGCACGATCTGATCCTCGTCGACATGCCGGCGACGGGTCACACGCTGTCGCTCACCGGGCTCCCCGAGCTGCTGTTGCGCCTCGTGCCGCGCGGGCCCATCGCCGCGTCGTTGCGCGAAGGTCAGTCGTACCTGAATGACCCGAAGCTGGCCGCGGCCTGCATCGTCACGCTCCCGGAGACGTTGCCCGTCAGCGAGTGTCTCGAGCTCATCGAAGGGCTCGGCAAGACGAAGATGCCGGTCGGCGGCGTGCTGGTGAACCGCGTGCCGGTCGACCCGTTCACGCCTGATGAACGCGCGCGGCTCACGCCGTTGATTGATCAACACCGGTGGCTGGGCGCCGAGCAGTTTCAGCGCCCGTTGCTCGCGGGCCGTGAGATCGCCCGCCTGCGCGCGAACGCGACGGTGCCGATCTTCACCGCGCCCGAAGTGCCGCACGAAGGCATGATCGACGAGCTGGTGCGCACGCTGTCTTCAGCCAAGCCAATGGGAGAAGTCTGAAATGGCGGAGCCGGTGCGTGTCGGGCAGTTGATTCGCGAGCGGAAGATCATCGTGTGCTGCGGCGCGGGCGGCGTCGGCAAGACGACCACCGCAGCGGCGATGTCGATCGCCGCGGCGCGGGCAGGGCGCAAGGTGTTGGTGCTCACCATCGACCCGTCACGTCGTCTCGCAGAGACGCTCGGCGTCAGTCGCAACCCGCCGGAGCCGGTGCGCGTGCCTGAAGATCGCCAGCAGGCCGCGGGCATCAAGGCGCCCGGCTCGCTCGACGCGTGGATGCTCGACCCCAAGCTCGTCGCGGACAACGCCGTTCGTCGCCTCAGCAAGAGCGAGGAAGACGCCGAGCGAATTCTGGGCAACCGCATTTACCAGCAGGTCTCGACGATGGTCGCAGGCATGCATGAGTACACCGCGATGGAGGCGCTCTTTCGCCTCGTGAATGAAGGGCGCTACGACCTGGTGGTGCTCGACACGCCACCGTCGCGCCACGCGCTCGACTTTCTCGAAGCGCCGCACCGGCTCTCGGGCCTCGTCGACTCGCGGGCCATCTCTGCGTTTTTGCCCAGCGGCGACGGCATGGTCGCGCGCGCGGCGAGCAAGGTGATTCAGAAGATCCTCGGCGCGGTGTTCGGTGACGAGTTCGCCTCCGAGTTCATCGGCTTCTTGTCGACGTTCACCGGCATCTTTCGCAGCTTGAACGTCGACGTCGGTGAAATGCGCCGCTTCCTTTCGGGGCCTGACGTCGCGTTTCTGCTCGTCTCTTCGCCGGCGCCCGCGACGTTGACCGAGGCGTACTTCTTTCAAGACAAGACGAAGGCGCTCGAGCTGCCGTTTCGTGGCTTCGTCTTGAATCGCAGCAAGGCCGGCGTGCTCGAGCGCGCCATGCCTCCGTCGCGCGACGAAGCCGACGCGGTGTTGTCGGCCGGCCTCGCCAAGCTTCACCAGATGGCGGAGCTCGAGCAGCACGCGGCGGTTCGCGATCGCGCGCTCCTCGACGATCTCAAGCAGCGCGCAGGTGAGACGGCGACTGCGCTCGCGCTGCCCGAGCTGCCGCAGGGCGCTGACGACATCGCCACGCTCGTCGCCGTGGCAGATCGCCTCGCGGCGTCGTGACGAGCCGGTAGGTCTCGCGGCTTCCATGTGGGTGGCGTCGTTCTTGCGATGCACACCGGCGTGACCTCGACGGATCTCGCCGCGCTGTGCCACCTGCTTGCTCAGCCCGCGCAATGGAGCGCCGCAGTTGAACGATTGCGCACGCTTCTCGCGTCGCCCTCGCTCACGTTCATCGAGCCGCCTGAGGGTCAGGTTGACCCACCTGAAGCGCAACCGACCCATTGGCGCTGCGCGGTGGAGTGGGACGGGAGCTCGTTGGGTTGGTTCGAGGCCGACGCCGCGCCGGCTGACGCTGAAGCATTGGCGGCGGTGCTGCCGTTGGTCGGTTGGGCTCGCCGCCAACAGCGCGACGCAGGTCACGCCGCGAGCCTCCTCGCGGAGGTGCGACGCGTGGCCGGTGGCGCGCTCGACTTCGCCGAGTTCGTGACGTGGTTGCTGCACGCGAGCGATGAACGCGAAGTCGAACGGCTCGGCACGCACGCGATGGTCTCGTTGCTCAAGGCCGGAGACGGCGCGCTCCTTCGTCGTGCGCGCGCAGGTTGGGTGTTGAGCATTCCCGCACGGGAATTGAGCGTGACGATTGAAGGCTGGGAGACCGGCGTCTTCGGTCGGTTGCTCACCAGAGAGAGCGTGGAGGTCGAAGCGACGCTCGAACAGCACGACGACGAGCTCACGCGGGCGCTCGCTTCGTGGGGCTACTCACACGCCTTCGCGGTGCCGCTCGACACCGGCAACAAGACGCAGGGCGTGCTCTTCGCGGTGTCGAAGCTCGCGGGCGACTTCCTGCCGGAGATGCGCATCTCCGCGACGCAGCTGGCGATTCTCGTCAGTGTGACGCTGGATCGCTTCGAGCAGCAGCGCCGCCTGAGCGATCATCAGAAGTCTCTCGAAGACGCGCTGCGCATCGCCAACATGGGCACGTGGGAGTTCTCGTTGCGCTCCGATGAGATCACCTGGTCGCCGGAGTTGCACCGGATCTACGGCGGTGCGTTCACCCCGAAGACCCAGTCGTCCTTCTCGGCGATGGTGTTCATGAACCTCGACACGCGCTTGCTGCAGAACGGCGGTCTGCGCGAGCTGTTGGAGACCGGCGAGGTTGGCGCGTGGCCGTCGGAGGTTCGAACGCTCAACGGTCGCATCATCTGGACGCGCACGTCGTGTGAGCTGGTGCGTGACGCCGACGGTCGCGCGGTGCGAATTCGCGGCGTGACGCGCGACGTGACGGTCGAGGTCTCGTCGCAGCTCGAGCGTGAGAGGGCGCTGAGTCGCGCCACGCGCTACGAGCGACTGTTCGCGATGTCAGACACGCTCGCGGTCGTCTGCGGCGTCGACGGCCTCATCGAAGAGGTCTCTCCGTCGTGGACGCGCCAGCTCGGCTACGAGCCGTGTGAGCTGCGCGGCGTCGGCATCGCTACGTTGCTGCACCCCGAAGACGAGCACGCGATCGTTCAGCTCTTCGCAGAGAAGGTGAGCGGCGGGTCTCCGGTGGCGACAGTGTTGCGCCTCAGGAGCCGCGATGGGCAGTGGCGTTGGTTGTCGTGGACTGCCGTCGTCGACGGCGATCGCGTCTACGCGGGGGCCACCGACATCACGTCGCTTCAAGAGACCTCCCAGCGCTTGATGCGAAGCGAAGAGCAACTTCGTCAAGCAGGCGCCATCGCGCGCATCGGGGCGTGGTCGCTCGACGATGCGACCGGCGTCGTCGATTGGAGCGACGAGGTGCGTCGGAGCTTCGAGACCCCGGCCGGCTTCGTGCCGTCGCTCTCCGACCTCGAGCGCTTCTACGAGCCCCGCGCGGCGGCTCGCTTGCGCGCCGCCATCGAAACGGCGGTGTCGACTGAAGCGCCGTTCGACCTCGAGCTGGAGGTCATCACCTGGAATGGCCGTCGCATCATTGGTCGTCATCAAGCGAACGTCGAGACGTGCGCGAGTGGCTCGGTGCGCCTGGTCGGCGCGTTTCAGGATGTCACCGAGCAGCACATGGCGCGAGAAGCAGCGCTCGCGGCGTCGCGGGTGAAGTCGCAGTTCCTCGCGAACATGAGCCACGAGGTGCGCACGCCGCTGAACGGCATTCTCGGTATGACGCGCCTGGCCCTCGAGACCACGTTGAGCGTCGAGCAGCGCGAGTACCTCGAGGCGGTCCGCGTGTCGGGTGACAACCTCCTCGCGATCGTCAACGACATCCTCGACATCTCGAAGATCGAGTCGGGCAAGTTGGAGCTCGAGCACGCGCCGTTTTCGGTGAAGCAGGCAGTGTTCGAAGCCGCGCGCAATCAGGCCAGCCGCGCGCACGCTCGCGACATCGAGCTCATCGTCGACGTCGACCCGAACATGGCCGAACAGCACCATGGCGACGCGGTGCGGGTGGGGCAGGTGGCCTCGAACCTCGTCGGCAACGCGGTGAAGTTCACCGAGCGGGGGCAGGTCTCCATCGAGGTTCGGCAGCTCGTCGAAGGTGTCGAGGTCGCGGTGCGCGACACGGGCATCGGCATTCCTTCGGATCGCGTGCACGCCATCTTCGAGGCCTTCACGCAAGCTGACGGCGGTACGAACCGGCGCTTTGGCGGCACTGGGCTCGGCCTCACCATCACGCTCGAGTTGGTCAAGCGCATGGGCGGCAGGGTCGACGTCGAGAGCGAGCCAGGCAAGGGGAGCTGCTTCCGAGTCTTCCTCCCGCTGTTGCCGGTGGAGGGCGTCGGCCGTCGCGGGCTCAGCCTTCGCCGTGGCGCCGCGCTCGTGGTGAGCGACCAGCTGACCGCCAGAGCAGTGACCGCGCGCCAGCTCTCGCAGCTCGGCTTCGACGTCGCGCAGACGTCAGGCATGCAGGCGATGCAGTACGTGCTGGAGCACCAGGGGCCGCTGGCGCTGCTCGTCATCGATCACGAGCTCGAGCAGACGACTGGTGTCGAGCTGGGTGAGGCGCTTCAGCAAGCAGAGTCGCTGCGCGACGTGCCGCGAATTCTGCTCGCGCGCACCACGTCGCGGCCGGGCACGGAGGAACTCGCGGCCGCAGGTGTGCGTCGTGTGCTCTCGCGCCCGGCTTCGTTGAGCGAGTTGACGCACGCCGTGTTGCAGCTCGAGCAGGCAGGCGCGTCGAGTGTCACGCAGGAGCGCGCTGTCGGTGGGCCGCCTCGACGCCGGCAGCTCAAGCTGTTGCTGGCCGAAGACAACGCGATCAACGCGCGCCTCGCGCAGCGGCTCTGCGAGCGACTGGGTCATCAGGTCGTGCATGTCGCCAACGGTGCGCTCGCCGTTGCGGCCGTTGAACGCGAGCGCTGGGACGCCGTGTTGATGGACATGCAGATGCCGGTGCTCGGCGGGCTCGAAGCGACGCGCTTCATTCGTGACTTCGAGTCAGCGCGCGGCTCGAAGCACCTGCCGATCATCGCGCTGACGGCGAGCGCCATGAAGGGAGACGAAGACGTCGGCCTCGCCGCCGGCATGGACGCGTACCTCACCAAGCCGGTCTCGCCCGAGAAGCTGGCCGACGTTCTCGAGCGCCTCACGTTCGAAGCGCAGCGTGAAGAGAAGTCCGCATGAGCAGCGCGTCGACGCTGGTCGAAGTACCGCGAATCGTCTACCGCCACACGGTCGAGGCCTTCGTCGAACAAGTGCTCGTTCGTCGCGGGCTGCTCACGCCGGACTTCATCGCCGAGCTGAAGCAGCTGGGGCTCGACGTCACGCAGCCGCGTGAGCAACCACCGGAGGTCTGGGTTGCTGTCTTGCGCGCCACGGCGGCGCGGTTGAGCCCTGCGCGAAGCGTCGCTGATGGGCTTGAAGACGTCGGTCGCGCGATGGCCAGTGGCTTCCTGGAGTCGTTGGCCGGGCGCGCGCTCTTCGTGCTGCTGCGCATGCTTGGCCCGCACAAGGCATTCCTTCGAATGCCGGAGAATATTCAGTCGGCTGACACCTTCACTCAGGTGAAGGCGCGTTCACTCGCGCCTGGCTCGGTTGAACTCATCTTCAACACGACGCTCGGCGCTCCGACGCATACGCGCGGCATCTTGCTCGAGGCGCTCTTTCGATTGAACACGAAGAACTCGAGCGTCTCGTTCACGGAGCACGCGGATTCGACGGCCTTCGTCGTGACGTGGGCAGAGCCGTCGTAGCGGGAAAAACAAAAAGCCCCGGGGGTACCGGGGCTTTCTGGCCATTCTATGGAGCGGGAAAAGGGATTTGAACCCTCGACCCCCGCCTTGGCAAGGCGATGCTCTACCGCTGAGCTATTCCCGCGTATTCGTGCTGCGACCTGCTGTTTCGACGGACGCGGAAGTACATTTGCTCTGACGCACCGTCAAGCGCTTTTCGTAGCCGGAGTGTCACTTCGTTGGCCGAGGCGGTTCAAGAACGCCTGGAAGTACACGCCAGCGCTCCACACACTGAAGGCCGTCGACAGGTACACGAGGATCTTGCCGATCAGGTTGAAGTTCACGTCGTACCAGCCCGACAGCAGGAACACCGGGTGGGTGTAGTGAATGCACATGGCGACGATGCCCACGAGCTGCAGCGCCGTCTTCCACTTGCCTTCCTGGCCGGCGGCGATCACGAGGCCTTCGCTGGCGGCGACCTGCCGCAGGCCGGTGACGATGAACTCGCGTGAGAGCAGCACGATGACGATGGGCGCGTGAATTCGGCCCAGGCGAACCATCATCACCAGCGCCGCCGCGACGATGAGCTTGTCGGCGAGCGGGTCCATGAACTTGCCCGTCACGGTGATCATGTTCCACCGGCGCGCGAGGAACCCGTCGATGACGTCGGTGACGGCCGCGAGCGTGAAGACCGACGCCGCGAGCACCGAGTACCAAGGGTCTCCGTCGTAGAGCAGCCACACGAAGACCGGAATGATGAAGATCCGGCCGACGGTGAGCATGTTCGGCAGGTTCCAGAACTCCTGGAGCAATACCGAGGGCTTTCGATTCGCTCGTTTGGCGGCGCGACGCGTGGCCTTCTCGGCTCTGCGGCGGTCTTTCTCGTCGCGTTTCTTCTGGCGGGCTTCGAGCCGCAGTCGGCGTTTGGTCTCGCGATCGACGGCCATTACGACCTCTCAGGGGGAGCGCCGAGCAGCGCGTAGCCTTCACCGGTCAGCTCGACGGCGCCGCGCCCACCAAACCCGGTGATGCGCGGAGACACGCGACCGAACCAACCGACCACGCGGTGCAGCGGCACCACCAACGGCGCCGCGACGGGAATGGGCATCGCACGCAGGCTGCCTTCGAGCTGCAGCAACACCCGACCGTTGCCCTTGAGGTGCACGAGCTCGAGCGACTGCGCGTCGGAGTTCAGGCGCCCGTTCTCGAAGCTGATGGGCTCCTCGAAGGCGAAGACGTATTCCTCGCGGAGGTACGCGCCGTCGTCGTCGATCTTGATGCCGTCGTGATCGGTGAGATCCACGGCGTGAAACTGCGCGCGGCCGGGCTCGAGGTAGATGACGCCGTGGCCCGTGACGCGTTGGAGCTGCGCGGGGCCGGTTCCGAACGGCTCTTGCGTGGAGCGGCCGCGGCGGCGACGCGACTCAGGCGCGACCTCCACGCTGCCGACGACGGCGACGAGGCCCTCCATACGCAGCAGCATCTCGCCGCTGACAGTGACCGCGAGGCCGTCGTTGCTGAGGTGAAAGGGCCCGGCCGAAGGCTCGTGCACCCAACTGCCCGACGCGCCGAGGTCGACGAGCCGTTGCGGCGCCATCGGTGCGTAGCCAGCGGGCGCGGCGATGGGCTCGGGCGCTTCTGCGGGCTCTTCGACGGTGATGGGCAGCGGGGCCGAAGGCTCCGGCGACGCGTCGGGGTCAGGTTGCGGCAGCGGCGTGGGAATGCCCTGAACCTGCTCGGTGGCCCATTGGGTTTCTTGCGGTGCTGGGGCACTCCACGACGGGTCGTCGCTGCTGGTGCCGAGCAAGGCGTCATCGGTGACGGGCGCGGGCTCGACAGGCGCTGTCGCCCACGACGCGTCATCGGGAGTCGTCGGTACTGATTCGTTCGGCGCGCTCGCCGCCCATGACGCATCGTCAGGCGCGCCTGCTGCGGCCCACGTCTCCGCGACGGGCTCCGGTACAACGTCGGGCGTGCCGGTGGCCCACGACGAATCGTCGGCGACCGACGCCACCGGCTCGGATGCGACTTCGGGCGCGGCCCCCGTCTCGGCGACGGGCTCCGGTACGACTTCGGGCGTGCCGGTGGCCCATGACGAATCGTCGGCGACCGGCTCGGCTGCGACTTCGGGAGCGGCCCACGTCTCGGCGACGGGCTCCGGTACGACTTCGGGCGTGGCGGTGGCCCACGACGAATCGTCAGCAACTGCGACAACCGGCTCGGCCGCGACGTCGGGAGTTGCCCACGACGAATCAGCGGCGACTGCCTGGGCCGCGCCGTTCGACCACGCCGGGTCTTCAGCAGACAACCCCGGCGGAGCGGGATCTTCGACGATCGCGGTCAGCGGCTCCGTGGCGATCTCAGTCGTCGCCCACGCTTCATCGGTGGCGACCGGCAACTGCTCACTCGACACGCCCGCGGCGATCTCTTCAACCACCTCCGCGCCGACCGACTCCTGCTCGGGGTGGGGCACGTCGGCGACGCTCTCGGTGACCCACTGCGTGCGAGACTCTTCGACGCGCGCGGCCTCGGCGGCCTCCATGGTCAACCACGCCGGAGCGGGCGCTGACGGAACCGGCGCAGGGAGCTCGGCGACGACTTCGCCCTCGAGCACCGGGAGCTCTTCAGCGGGCCCCTCATCCTCCGCGAAGCGCATCTCTTCGACGGGCAGATCGGTGGGCGCGCTGTCGAGCTGCGCGCCCCAGTCAGCGTTCAGGTTCGCGGCTTCAGGCGGCGGAGACGCGGCCTGCGCGTCTTCCGGCACGACGTACACGTCTGACGGCAGCTCCTCGTCGCTCATCACCTCGATGGTGTCGTCGTCTTGCTTCGGCGGCTCGAGGGCGACGGGCGGCGCCGGCTTTGGAGGCAGCTCTTCGTCGGAGCCCAGCACTACCGTCTTCGGCGACTGCTTGGCGACGGCGGCGTGCGGCCCGGACGGCGTGGTCTGCGCGGAGATCGCGCGCGCCATCTTCTCGGCCATCTGATCTGAGCCGGCGAGCTCGAAGTGCTCCCGCGCCTTCACGTACGCGCCTTGCTGCGCGAGCGCGAGGCCGAGGTAGTTGTGGGCCTTCTTGTGCGTCGGCTCGAGGTCCGTCGCCGTCTCGAACTCGTGAATGCTGCGCTCGAGGTGGTTGGTCTTCAGGTACACGAGCCCCAGGTTCACGCGCAGCGTCGCGTCGGTGGGGTTCTCGTTGACGAGCTTCTCGTAGACCTCGCTGGCCTGATCGAAGAGGCCCAGCTTGAAGTATGCGAGCCCGAGAAGGTTCTGCGCCTTCTCGTTCTTCGGCTCGAGGCCGTGCGCCTTCTCGAGGTGCTCGCGCGCCTCGACGATGTTGCCTGCCGCGAGCAGCTCGCCGCCCTTGTACAGAGCGCCAAGAAACTCCTCTTCCCGCGCTGGATCTCGTCCCCTCGTGCTGGTGGGCATCGGTCTTTCTTGAAGTCAGCGCGGTTCTGTCTGCGCTTTGTATTGGAAGTAGAGCGCGATCACCTTGCGCACGTACGCCTGGGTCTCGGGGTAGGGCGGTACGCGCCCACCGTACTTCTTCACCGCATCGGGCCCCGCGTTGTAGGCGGCCACCATCTTCACCATGTCACCGTCGAACTCGTTGGCCAGCACGCGCAGGTAGCGCACGCCGCCTTCGATGTTCTCTTTCGGGTCGAAGATGTCCTTCACGTACATTTCTCGAGCGGTGCCCGGCATCAACTGCATCAGGCCCGACGCGCCGACGTGGCTCAGCGCGTTGGGGTCAAAGGCCGACTCCGCGTGCATGACGGCGCGCACGAGCGCCGGCGGCATCTTGTAACGAATGGCGGCCAACTCGATGTGCTCGTCGAACTCCGCAAGTGTCATGCGTGAGCGCTGCGTGATGCGCGCCGGCGCGGCGACCGACGGCGCCGGGCGGAACTCGCCTTCGACTTTTCGCGCGGCGCGGGCCTGCGTGCCCTTGGGCGGAACGTTCGTGTAGACGATGGTCCCGTCTTTCTCGACGTACTTGAAGATGCCGTCGGCGAGCGTCGCCGTTGGCACCAGGAGCACGAGGAAAATGACGGGGTTGAAACGCATCGTTGGGGTCGAAACCTACAGCTGATCCAAGGCACCCCGCAAAGAAGTGTCCCGTGGTTAAACACGCGGCATGGTGCGCGAATTCGATTTCCTCGTACTCGGTGGGGGCGTCGCAGGCCTCAGCTTCGCCCTTGAAGCCTCGCGAAACGGGCGGGTGGCGGTGCTGACCAAGCGCAGCCGCTCCGAAGGAAACACGCTGTACGCGCAGGGCGGCATCGCGGCGGTGTTGTCGCCCGAAGACAGCTTCGATCGCCACGTCGAAGACACGATCGTCGCCGGCGCGCGCCTCAACAAGCGGGAGATCGTCGAGATCTGCGTGCGTGAAGCGCCAGAGCGTTTGCGTGCCCTCGTCGCGCTCGGCGCTGACTTCAACAAGCGCGAGAACGGCGAGTTCGACCTCACGAAAGAGGGCGGCCACAGCAAGCGCCGCATCGTGCACTCAGGCGACATCACCGGGCGTGAGGTCGAGCGCGCGTTGTTGGCCGCCTGCGACGAGACGGGGAAGATCCAGTTCTTCGAAGACACGACGGCCATCGATCTGATCGTCGATCGCAACGCGCCCAAAGGTCACGGCCGTTGCCTGGGCGCCTACGTGCTCCGCGATGACGGCAGCATCGACACGCTGCTCGCGAAGGCCACGGTGCTGGCCACCGGCGGCGCGGGCAAGGTGTACCTCTACACTTCGAACCCTGACGTCGCGACGGGTGACGGCGTGGCCATGGCGTACCGGGCCGGCGCGAAGGTCGCGAACATGGAGTTCTACCAGTTTCACCCCACGAGCCTGTACCACCCGCACGCGAAGAACTTCCTCATCTCCGAGGCGCTGCGAGGTGAAGGCGGGCGGCTGCGCCTTCGATCGACGGGCGAGCGCTTCATGAAGCGCTACGACGACCGCGCCGAGCTCGCGCCGCGCGACATCGTGGCCCGCGCCATCGACGCGGAGATCAAGCGCACCGGCGATGACTGCGTGCACCTCGACATGACGCACCTGTCGAAGTCGTACCTGATGGAGCGCTTCCCCAACATCTACGCGACGTGCCGTGAGTTCGGCATCGACATGGCCGTGCAGCCGATACCCGTCGTGCCGGCGGCGCACTTCATGTGCGGCGGCGTGGTGAGCGACGAGTTCGGGCGCACGTCGGTGCCCGGCCTGTACGCCATCGGTGAGGTCAGCTGCACCGGGCTGCACGGCGCGAATCGGCTCGCGTCGAACTCGCTGCTCGAGGGCCTGGTCTTCGGTCACCGCGCGGTGAAGTTGTGCGCCGAAGACGTGCGCTCGCAGAGCCTCAAGAACGTCAGCGTTCCCGATTGGGACGCAGGGCGCTCCGTCGAATCAGACGAGCGCGGCATGGTGAGCCAGAACTGGGACGAAATTCGCCGGCTCATGTGGAGCTTCGTGGGCATCGTGCGCACCGGGAAACGCCTGGCGCGTGCGCGGCGCCGCCTCGACGTGCTGCGCGAAGAAATTCGCGAGTACTACTGGGACTACCAGGTCACCCGAGACGTCATCGAGCTGCGCAACATCGCCGACGTCGCGCACCTGATCGTCGAGTGCGCCACGCGTCGCAAAGAGAGCCGCGGGCTGCACTACACGCTCGATTACCCCAACGCAGACGACCACAACTGGCTCGTCGATACCGTCGTACAACGCGAGCCATGATTCGTCGTATTGCCGTCTATTGCGGTTCAAAAGAAGGCGACTCCCCGATGTTCATGGAGGCCGCCGCGCAGCTCGGCGCAGCCATGGCGCGGCGCGGGCTCGACCTCGTCTACGGCGGCGCCGCGAACGGGTTGATGGGCGCGGTCGCCAGCGCCACGTTGCTCGGAGGTCGTCACGTCATCGGCGTGATCCCCTCCGGGCTCGAGCGGCAAGAATGGGCGCACCCGCAGCTCTCTGAAGCGATTCGTGTCGATTCGATGCACGAGCGCAAAGCGCTGATGATCGAAAAAGCCGACGCGTTCATCGCGCTGCCTGGCGGCTTCGGCACGATGGACGAGCTCTTCGATGTGCTGACCCAGGCGCAGGTCGGGCTGCATCGCAAACCCATCGGCCTGCTGAATCAAGACGGGTACTACGCGCCGATCATCGACTGGGTGAAGACCGGGCTCGCGCGCGGCTTCATCCCCGCGGTGCTGGAGACGGTGCTCGTGGTGCGCGACGAGCCACAAGCGCTGGTCGACGCGTTGCTGACGCACGAGCCGCCGCCGTCAGCCATCACCTGGTTGACCAAACCGCGCTCCGCCTGATCACGGCGAAGCCGCTTTCCTGAACGAAATCGATCGTTTGTGCGCGCCTGTTGATCGGGCTGCGCCGACGTGTGTCGCGGATTCGGTCGGCTGATCGATCTGCCTGTCTCCATTTCAGACGGCTGCCACCTCTCCGCTCGGGAACAGGACGCGATCGCGATCAAAATGTCACGATCGGCGTTGACAGGTCGTTTGAGTAGCTGCTATTCATGCGCGCCCATTGAGTAGCGTGTTGTCAATGGCACCATTCACACGTTTTGCAGGGAACACGCTTCGTGGAGCTCCTTCGGCCTGATGAGATCGAGCGAATCGAGCGCGACTACGCGCAGGGCCTGCCCGCGCGCGTGATCGTCGGGCTCTTCGCCGACAAGGGCATTCCGCTCACCGAGGCGACGTTCCGGAAGTACGTGCAGGCGGGGTTGCTGCCGCGCAGCAAGCGGGTGGGCAAGAAGGGCAAGCACCAGGGCAGCCAGGGGCTCTACCCGGCGTCAGCGGTGCGTCGCATGAACGCCATCAAGCAGATGATGGCGCAGGGCCTGACGCTCGAAGACATCAAGGCGAGCTTCGTGGTCTTCAAGAACCACATCGAGCTGGCGGGCCACGAGCTGGGGCAGGTGTTCGACGGCTACGAGCGACACCTCGACGGCAAGGCGCTCGGAGATCGCAACAAGAAGGAAATGACCTCGCAGTTGCGTGCGCTCCGCGTGCAGTCGCGCGAGCTGCTGCAGGAGATCACTCGCTTCGGCAGCGGCCTGACCGCTCGCCCGGGTGTCGAGCCGTCGCAGTCAGATTTGCAGTGAGAGAGCCGTACTTTTTCGAGAGGGGAAAAAGATGATGACCGCAGAAGCCCAGGACGACGCTCCCGACTTGCTCAAGTCGGACGACGCCGACGATCGGAAGCGCTCGAAGACCATGTCTCGCAAGGAGATGGCGCGCGATCTGCGCCGTCGTCGCCTCACGGGTCAGGTCGACCCTGAAGAGCAGGCGCTGCTGACGGAGCTCGCGGGTAACCGCCCGCGCACCCGCGCCGACTGCATCTCGAGCCCGCGCCCCTGCGTGTTCGTCTCGTGCAAGTACAACTTGTACCTCGACGTGAACCCCGAGACGGGCAGCATCAAGACGAACTTCCCCGACAAGGAGCTCTGGGAGCTCGAGTACACCTGTGCGCTCGACGTGTCGGAGAAGGGTGGCATCACGCTCGAGGAGGTCGGGGAGATCATGAACCTCACCCGCGAGCGCATTCGTCAGGTCGAGACGCGCGGCCTCGAAAAAGTGCGCACGGCGACGGAAGCAGAACCGCGCCGCCCCCGCTGAAGAAAAGCAGTCACAGCGCACCTGCGCACACAGTTGATGGTGGCACCGCGTTTCGTTGACCCCTCCGAACGCGGTTGCTACTCGACTCGTCCGTGCTCGCTCTGCTCTCTGTGTCTGACAAGCGCGGACTGGTTCCCTTCGCTCAGGGTCTCGTCCGCTGTGGCTACACCATTCTTTCTACAGGCGGCACGTTGGAGACCTTGAAGGCTGCGGGCGTACCTGCTCGCAAGGTCTCTGCGCACACCGGCAGTCCTGAAATTCTCGGTGGTCGCGTGAAGACGCTGCACCCCAGAATTCACGGCGGCATTCTCGGCCGACCGTCGCTCGAGAGCGACGCGCGCGAGATGGCCGAGAACGGCATCGAGGCGATTTCGCTCGTGGCGGTGAACCTCTACCCGTTTCGCGAGACCGTCGCGAAGGGCGCGAGCCGCGAAGAGACCATCGAGCAGATCGACATCGGCGGCCCGGCCATGGTGCGCGCTGCCGCGAAGAACGCCGCGCACGTGACCGTGGTGGTCGAGCCCGGCGACTATGACGCGGTGCTCGCTGAGCTCGAAAGCACGAAGGCCGTCAGCGAGAAGACGCGCCGCGCGCTGCAGAAGAAAGCGTTCGCGCACACGGCGGCCTACGACGCGGCGATCGCGACGTGGTTGGCTGCGCAAGAAGGCGAGGTCTTCTCGGAGGAGCTCGCGCTGCCGTACGTGAAGGCGCAGGGCTTGCGGTATGGCGAGAACCCGCACCAGCGCGCGGCTTTCTACCGGGAGCACCGGGAGCCGGCGGAGCCCACCGTGGCTTTCAGCGAAGTGCTCCAGGGCAAAGAGCTCTCGTACAACAACCTGCTCGATCTCGACGCGGCGCTCGGGTTGGTGCTCGAATTTTCGGCGACGCCCGCGGCCGTGGTGATCAAACACAACACGCCGTGTGGTGTGGCCGTCGACGCGGTGCTCGAGCAGGCCTACCGCCGCGCGCGCGCCATCGACGAGACGTCGGCCTTCGGCGGCATCATCGCGCTCAACCGCGAGGTCGACGAAGCGACGGCCAAAGCGCTCGCCGAGACGTTCCTCGAAGCGGTGATCGCTCCGTCGTATTCACCGGCCGCGCGCGAGCTCCTCGCGACCAGAAAGAACCTGCGGCTGTTGTCGGCGGGCGAAAAACTGGGCGCCACCGACGCAGCGCCGCGCGCTCAGCTCGATGCCCGCAGCGTGTCAGGTGGCCTGCTGGTGATGGACCGCGACGCCGTCGAGCCCGACAGCGAGTGGAAAGTGGTGACGAAGAAGCAGCCCACCGCGCAGGAGCTCGAGGCGCTGCGCTTCGCGTGGAAGGTGTGCAAGCACGTCAAGTCGAATGCGATCGTCTTCGCCGCGCCCACCGAGTTGTTGGCGCAGGCAGGAGGGCAGACAAGCCGCGTCGATTCAGTGAAGATTGCGGCGATGCGCGGAGGCGCGCGTCTGAAAGGGAGCGCGGTGGCCTCAGACGCATTTTTCCCCTTCCGTGATGGGCTCGACGCTCTCGCGGCCGCAGGTGCAGGGTGTGTGGTGCAGCCGGGCGGTTCGGTGCGTGACGCAGAGGTCATCGCCGCCGCCGACGAACACGGCATCGCGATGGTCTTCACCGGTACCCGCCACTTCCGTCACTAAAGCTTCCAATGCGCATCGTCTGTCAGAAGTGCTCCGCCGCGTACGCCATCGACGACAAGTTCGTGACGCCCAAGGGCGTGCGTGCGCAGTGCCCCCGGTGTCGTCACCTTCAGCTCGTGAAGAAGGACGACGCGCCTCCCGAAGCCGCCGCGGCGCCTGCCGCACCGGGTGGCCCGTCGCCGTTCTTGTTCGACATGGGCGCGCCACCGCCTGCACCGCCGCCGCCTTCGAGTGGCTCGGGCGTACACTTCGGTCAGACGGCTCCAGCGCCGGGCGCAGCAGCACCGGCGCCCAGCCCGTTTGATTTCGCCGCGCCGACGCACCCGGTCGGTGGCCCCTTCGATTTCGCGTCGCCCGCGCCGGCAGCGCCGCCGTTTCCCAGCAAGCCGAAGGCACCTGCGCCGAAGCCTCCGGAGCCCGCGTCGAGCCCCTTCGATTTTTCCGGCGCTGGCCCGATGGGCGGCGCGGAGTCGAACCCGTTCGATTTCGGAGCGCCGCCTCCCGGGCAGCCTTCCGCTCCGTTTGATTTCGGTGCGCCCGCCGCGCCCGCTCCGCAGAGCGCTTCACCGTTCGATTTCTCAGGTGCGGGTGGGGGCCTCGAGCTGGGTGACGTGCCCCCGCCGCCGACGCGACCAGCTGCGCCACCGCCTCCTCCTGCACCAGTTGCAGAGGTTCGACCGAGCGGCGTGAAGTGCCGCACGTGTGGCAAGGAGCTGACCGACGCGTTCGATCAAGCGCTCGGCGTCTGTGACGACTGCCGCAACACGGCGTCAGATCCCGACGTGGGTCAACTCCCTCCGCCGCCTGCTGCCGCGCCGCGTGTGGCGACCCCTGCGCCGGTGTTCCCGCCGATCGGCACGTCGGCCAGCCCACAAGACACGTCGACTGTTCGAAGCGCGATGCGCAACGAAGGCGGCGGTGGTGGTGGCGGCAAGGGCAAGACCGTTGGCATCGCGATCGCCGCGCTCGTGCTGGTGGCGGTGGTCGGGGCGCTCATCGTCAAGAAGCCGTGGCAGACGAAGGCGCCTCCGCTCGTGGTGAAGTCGGGCGCTGGCGGCGGTGGTCGGGTCGCGCCTGATTCGCTCGTCGCGCAGTGGCGGCTCAAGTACCCCGATCTCGACGGTCGCTCGGCCTCACAGCTCGCTGATGAAGGCGAAGAGTTCCTCGCGAAGGACACCACGCAGCGCTACCGCGACGCCGAAGAGTCTTTCGAGCAGGCGCTCGTGCTCGCGCCCAACGATGATCGCGCGCTCGCTGGCTGGGTGTTGTCGGTGGCCTTCGGTCGCCCCGGGCAGATCGACGAGCCGACGGCGAAGGCCGCCGAGTCGATGTTGATGGCCGCAGAGCAGCGCAGCGGCGACCTCCGTGTCTTCGTGGCGCACGCGCATTTTCTCATCGCGCGCGGCGGCAACCCCAACGACATCAAGGTGCTCGCTGAGCGCGGCCTGAGCAGCAAAGACGCGCACGACAAGGCGCTCGCTGCGTTGGCCATCGGCCAGACGTTCTTGAGCAAGAACCCGCAGCTCGCGGCCGAGAACTTTCAGAGCGCGCTGACGACCGACCCGAAGCTCAAGCGTGCGTACTTCTTTCAGGCGCAGCTCGCGGCGATTCAGGGCCGTTACAAAGACGCGACCAGGGCACTCGAGAAGCGCCTCGAGCTCGACGCAGATCAGTGGGAAGCGGCCGAAGAGCTGGCGCGCCTGATGGTCGACGTCGGCCAGCCCGCGCGTGCGAAGAAGGTGCTCGAAGCGGCGAAGGCGGCCGCACCACGTTCGGCGCGGCCGCGGTTGGGGCTCGCGGTGTTGGGCTACCAGCACCTGGGGGACTTCACGGGCGCGACTGCGGAGTTGACGGCGATCGTCGACGACGCCGAGCAACCCAAAGCCGTGAAGCTCGACGCGTTGCTGCACCTCGGCACCATTCAGCGCGTGCAGGGCGATGCCGAGAAGGCCGGCGAGACGCTCGATCGCGCACTCGAGCTCACCGCTGACTCGGTGCCGGTCCGGCTGCAGAAGTTCCTCGTGTTGCTCGACAAGGGCGTGACGTCGTCGGCGCGGCTCGAGCTCGACGGGCTCAAGGGTCGACTGGGCGACAAGTACCTCGAGGCGACGCTCGAAGGTCGGCTGTTGATCGGTGAAGGGCGGCTCGACGAGGCGATGCAGTCGTTGGCCGCGACGGCCGAAGCCGACCCGCGGCGCGTCGACGCGATTTTCCTGGCGGGCGCGGCGGCAGCGAAGGCGCGCAAAGACGGCAAGGCATGGGAGTTCTGTCTGCGCCGCGGCTTGCGCGCTGACCCGTTCTCTCGGCCGGTGGCGTCGATGACGCAGCTCTACGTGCGGCCCGTAGATCTGTTGAAGCCAGCGGTGGGCGCGTACAGCGCGCTCGTGAAGAACCTCGATGAAGACCCGAGCCCGTCGCTGTGCGAAGGCCTGGTCGCGTGGTTCTCGGAAGACGCGGTCGCGGCTGATCGCTTCTTCACGAAGGTCATCTCCATCGACCCGCGCAACGCCGACGCCTACGCCTACCGCGCGTTTCATGCGCTCAAGAAGCGTGACGTCGCGGGCGCTGCCAGGTTCGCGGCGCGCGCGGTCGATGCGGGGCGCACCAACGGCAATGCGCACTTTGCGCAGGGCCTCTCGTTGATGGCGGCGAAGAAGCCTGACCTCGCGAAGGTTGCCGGCCAGACGGCGCTCAAGTTCACGCCGCAGCTGTTGGGCGCGAAGGTGATTCTTGGTGACGTCGAAGCGGCGCGTGGCAACGGCGACGAGGCGCGTCGAACGTTGACCGCCGTGCTGCTGAACGATCCACAGTACCGCGACGCCAAGCGCGTTCTCTTCGAGCACCAGTTGTGAAGCTCCTGCTCCTCGGTGGGGGCGGTCGTGAGCACGCGCTGGCGTGGAAGCTCGCGCAGAGCCCGCTCGCCAGCTCGTTGCTCGTCGCCCCCGGCAACCCGGGCATCGCGGCCATCGCCGAGTGCGTGGCGCTCGACATCGTCGACGCTCCCGCCGTGGTGGCGCTGGCGAAGGCGCGCCGCATCGATCTCGTCGTCGTGGGCCCCGAGGCGCCGTTGGTCGCGGGCGTTGCCGACGCACTTCGCGCTGCCGGCGTCGACGTGTTTGGCCCCGGCGCTGCGGGTGCACGGCTCGAAGGCAGCAAGGCCTTCGCGAAGGAGGTCATGCAGGCCGCTGGTGTGCCCACGGCGCGCTTCGAGCTCTTCGATGACGTCGAGAAGGCCGCCGCGCGTGCGCTGTCGTGGGGCGCAGTCGTGGTGAAGGCTGACGGGCTCGCCGCGGGGAAGGGCGTCGTCGTCGCGCGCAGCGGCGAAGAAGCCGCTCAAGCGTGTCGCGCGCTCGGTTCGTTGCCGGCCGGCAAGACGATTCTCCTCGAAGAGGTGCTGACCGGGCCTGAGCTGTCGGTGATGGCGCTGTGTGACGGCGAGCGCTTCGCGTTGTTGGCGCCTTCGCAAGATCACAAGCGCGTGTTCGACGGAGACCAGGGGCCGAACACCGGCGGCATGGGGGCCTACGCGCCCGCGCGTTTTCTGTCTGACGCGGCGCTCGACGAGGTCGGTGCGCAGGTGATCGCGCCCACGTTGAAGGAACTGCGACAGCGCGGAGTCGATTTTCGTGGCGCGCTCTACGCAGGCTTGATGCTGACGCCCGACGGCCCCCGCGTGCTGGAGTTCAACGCGCGGCTCGGTGACCCCGAGACGCAGGTATTGATGCTTCAGCTCGAAGACGATCTCGTGCCAGTGCTGCAGGCCTGTGCGCGTGGCGCGTTGACGTCGGGCGCGCTTCGGCAGCGTGACGGGTACTCGGTTGGCGTGGTGTTGGCCGCGCAGGGCTACCCGGAGTCTGTGCGCAGCGGCGACGTCATCTCCGGCGACCTGAGTGCGGGCACGGTGTTTCACGCCGGCACGAAGAAGCACGGCGAGGCGTTGGTGACTTCAGGCGGCCGGGTTCTCACCGTGTGCGCGCGCGGCGCCACGCTGGCTGAAGCACGTGCGAAGGCGAACGCCCTGGCGGCGTCGATTTCATGGGCCGGGCGTCACTACCGCACCGACATCGGAGCGGGCGCGCCTTGAGTGATCGCGTGCTGCACCGCTATGTGCTGCGCGAGCTGACCGGCCCCTTCTTCGCGGCGACGGCGGTGTTGCTCTCGCTGTTCTACGCGATGGTGTTGGTGCGCGGCGTCGACTTTCTCCTCGGCAGCGCGGCCGAGGTGGGCGACTGGTTGATGCTCGGTGGCGCGATGTTGCCCATGCTGCTGCCGCAGGTGTTGCCGATCGCCATGTTGTTGGGGGTGATGATCGGCTTCGCGCGCCTCGGTGAGGACGGCGAGCTGACGGCGCTCGCGGCGATCGGCGTTTCGCCAGCGGCGTTGGTGCGGCCGGCGCTCGTGCTTGGTCTCGGGGTCTCTGCGGTGCTCTCGGTGACGCTGTTCGTCTGGAAGCCGTGGGGCGTTGCGCAGATGCGGCGAACCGCGCGCGCCGTCATCGAGCGCAACGTGCTGGGCGATTTGCAGCCTGGCACCGTGCGGTCCGATCTCCCGGGCATCGTCTTTCACGCCGCGGACGTCAGCGCCGGGCCGACGTGGAAGGAGGCGCTGCTCGTCGACGAGCGTGAAGCCGATCGCGTGTCGGTGTTGTCGGCGCCGCTGGCGAAGGCGACCTTCGAGCACGGCGTCGGCATCGCCTTCACCCGCGGCGTGTTGGTGCAGCGAGACGGCTCTGACTCGTTGACCACGACGTCTTTCGAGAACGGCACGCTGCTGCTCAACGTGGCCGACGCGCTCAACCGTCGCGACACCTTCCGCTTTGGCCACGAAGAGCTCGGGCCCATCGAGTTGTACGAGCGCGCGCGTGAAGCCGAGGCGACGGGCGTGTCATCGGTGCCGCTCTGGTCGGCGTTTCATTTCCGGCTCTCGCAGCTGTTGGCGCCGCTGGCGTTGGGCGTGTTGGCGACGGCGGTGGCGATGGGCGGCCGACGTCGCGCGGTGCGCACGGCTGCGTTGCTCGCCCTGGGTACGTACCTGTTGTTCTACGTCACGACGCGCATGGGCGTTCAGCTGGGCGAGCGCGGCGTGTTGAGCCCGCTGGCCGCAGGTCACCTGCCGACGATGTTGGCGTTGGCGGGTGGCGTGGTTCTGTTGTGGCGCGCGGCGAAGCGGGGTGTGGCGCGTTGAAGATCTTCGAGCGCTACGTGGCGTCGTTGACGCTGGGCATCTTCGTGGCCATGGCCTTCGGCCTCGTCGCGTTGTTCCTCGTCATCGACTTTGGAGACTGGCTGCGCATCTACACGGGTAAGCCGGTCGCCGACGTGGCGACGCTGTACTGGTATCGATCGCACCTCGCGGTGGTGCAGTTCGCGCCTGCGGCGCTCGTGCTCGCGGCGGGCTTGAGCATCACCGTGGTGCGTCGTCGCGGAGAGTGGACGGCGCTGCGCGCGCTCGGGGCCTCGCCTGTCACGCTGCTGCGGCCGATTCTCATCGTCTCGTGCGCGGCGGCGCTCTCACTCATCGTGTTCGAAGAGTTCGTCGTGAGCGAGTCAGGCCCGAAGGTCGATCGCATCATGGTGGAGCGCTTCGATCGCTGGGGCGACTTCGTGACCGTCTATTCGCCGCGTCGTTGGTTCAAGGCCGGCGATTCGCTGGTGAACGTGCGTGGTGAAGCGAACTCCGAGCGCCTGCAGAACGTACGCATCTTCGAGCTCGGCGAGGCACACGAGCTCGTCTCGTGGACCGACGCCGAGGCGCTGACCTTCGTCTCGAAGGGGCGTTGGCGAGCTGATGCCGCGCGCGCGGTGCGGCTGGCGGGCGCGCAGGTGCTCGGCGAGGAGCGCGGCAGCTTCGAGCTTGCGTTGCCGCTGGAGCCTGAGGTGACGCAGCTCGCGGTCGGCCGGCCAGAGTGGATGCCGCTCACGTTGCTCTCGAAGCAGGTCTCGTTGATGAACGCGCTCAAGCTGCCGACGGAGGCCACGCGCTTCGCGATACATCAGCGCTGGGCGGCGCCGTTTGCGGCGGTGCTGGCGGCCTTCATCGCGTGCTTGTTGGGCTTACGCACGCAGGTGCGCGCCTCGGTTCCGCGCGCGTTGCTCGAAGGTGCAGGCCTCTACGGTGGGCTCTTCGTCGCGGGGATGATCTCCCGCAGCCTCGCCATCAACGCGCGACTGCCTCCGTTCGCTGCGGCGTGGCTGGTGCCGACGGTGCTCGCGGGCGCGGCGGTGGTGTTGTTCTTCTCGTCTCAGGAGCGCGCGACGTGAGCTTCGCCTTCGTGTTGGCATTGTCGCTGGCGGCAGAGCCCACGTTCGAGCTCGACGGCCATTCGCTCAAGGTTCCGAGCGCCATCGTCTTCGAGACCGGCAAGCCCACGCTCAAGCCCGAGAGTGACGCGGCGTTGTCACACGTGAAGGCGTACCTCGAGGCGAAGACGTACCTCACGACGTTGCGAGTCGAAGTTCACACCGACGCGCAGGGGGCTGACGCGGCGAACCAGAAGCTCTCGGAGCAACGTGCGGCGGCGGTCGTCGCGGCGCTCGTACGGCTCGGCGTCGATTGTCACCGGCTGCTCGCCGTCGGTTTCGGAGAGACGATGCCCGTCGCCGACAACCGCACGGCTGAGGGGCGCGCGCAGAACCGTCGTACGCGGTTCGTCAACGCGGCGCTGCGTGGCGACGCCATCGGAGGAATGCCGCTCGATGGTGGTGGCGTGGTCGCTGGTTCGCCTTGTCAGTGACGCTTGAACAAGCGCCACACCTGGAACGGGTGGAGCGCGCGCTGTTGTTCGTCGTGCGCCCACTCGAGCTGTTCGATGCGCTCGAAGTCGGCGCTCAGCTCGTTCGGCGGGCCGCCCCACTCACTGATCCACAACGCGTCGGTGCCGACGGGCACGTCGAGCGCCGGCCAGAGATCGTACTGACTGCGGCGGCCACCGAAGGTCGATGACGGCAACGCCGAGTAGTACGTGACCATCGCGCTGAGCTGGTACCGATCTGTGAACACCGGCAGTTGGTACTTCGAGAGCTCCGAGAGCGCAGACCACCCGTGCAGCTTCTGCAGCGCTGGGAGGCCGCGTGTGTGGCTCGTCGGTGTGACGACGAAGGTCGAGATGAAGGTGATGATCGCGAGGTTCAACGCGAGCGCTGCGCGGCGCCACTTCTCGAAGGGGAGCAACGCGATGCCGACGCTGGCGCTGAGCCACGCGGCCGCCGACCAGTTCGCTTCGCCGCGCGCACGGAGCGACGCGTAGCCGAAGAAGAGAATCGGGATCGCCGCGGCCCACTTGAGCTCCGGGTTCTTCGGGCCGCGGGCGAGCCAGAAGATCATCAGCCCCAGGAAGATGGGGCCGGCGAGGCCGAACTGACCGCCGATGAACTCGAGGAACGTGTTGAGCGACCCGCCGCCGCCGAGGCCGTGCGCGAACTGAAAACGGAAGCCTTCCCAGTCGTGCGTCGCGTTCCAGATGATCGTCGGTGACGTGACGACGAACGCGATGGCCGTTAGCGCGAACAGCTTGCCCGGCGTTCTCCAGAACGCGAGCAGCACCGGGAGCCCCAGCAGAATGCCGTTGTACTTCGAGAGCATCGCGAGGCCCCACAGCACGCCGGTCAGCACGGCCTGCTTGCGGAGCAGGGCCCACAAGGTCCACACCCAGAAACACAGCAAGGGCGCGTCAGGCGTCGCGATGGTGCCGAGCAGATGGGCGGCCGGGGTGCTCGCGAAGAGCGCCGTCGCCCACCACGCCTGCTCACTATTTCCGCCCGCCGCGCGCGCGAGTTGAAACACCCCGAAGAGCGTCGCGACGCCGAAGAGGAAGGCGCCCAGGCGAATGCCGAAGAGCGCGATCGACCACGAGATGAGCGCTGGGTGATCGAAGTACGCGAGCTGCAGTTGCTTCGACCACGTCCAGTAATATGCCTCGTCCGGGTAGATGTCGGTGGCGAGCGCGATCACCACCCTCAGCACCAGCGCCACCGCGATGCAGATCGAAAGCGGTTTCATGCGATGCCCAGCGCTCGGCGGTAGACCTGAATGGTCTGGCGGGCGCAGTCGTCCCACGAGGCTCGGGCGGCGCGTTCACGACCGGCGTGAGACAGCTCGCGGCGCAGCACCTCGTCGCGATGAAGGCGCAGACACGCTTCACGCCACGCGAGGGGATTTTCGGGAGCGACGAGCAGGCCTGCGCCTCCGATGATCTCGACGTGCGCGCCGGCCGACGACGCGATGACCGGCGCGCCACACGCCATCGCCTCGAGCGCGGGCAGGCCGAAGCCTTCGTAGCGCGACGGCGCGAGCACGGCGGTCGCCCCGGCGTAGAAGCGCACGAGCTCGTCGTCAGTCAACGGTGAGAGCTCGATGACCTTCTCGCTGAAGCCGAGGGTGCGGCGCGCGCCGCGCCCGGCCAGCAACACCAGCGGCGCGGGCAGCCCGTCGGCGATCGGCAACAGCACGCGCAGGTTCTTGAACGGCTTCGTGTTGCCGATGGCGGCGAAGTAGCGCGACGGCAGCCCACGTCGCGCTCGGAAGTCGTCGACGTCGGCAGGCGTCGGTACGTGAAACGACGGGTCGACGCCGTTGCCGATGACCTGGAGGCGCTCAGCGGGCAAGCCGAGGTGCGTCGAGAGCTCGCGGCGGCTGAACTCGGAGACGGTGATGAGCGCCTCGGCGCGGCGTGAACGCGGCGTGACGACGAGCCGGTAGTACGCGGTGCGGCTGAGCGACGCGCTCTCGGGCAACGCGAGGTGGTTGGCGTCGTGCAGCGTGGCCACGAGCTTCCCGGGCCACAGCGACGGCACCGAGAACGACGTGGCGTGAAAGAGCTCGGGGCGCTGCCGCAGCAGATCGGTGACGAGCGTCGCCTGCTCGAGCGGCGCGAGGAATTCTGACGTCGCCTTCACCAGCGGAATGCGCGGAGCCAGCGGGCCGAGATCATCGGGCAGCCCCGCAGGCGCGATGAGGCCCGTGAATTGCCAGCCCGGCTCGAGGGCAGGGAGTCGTCGCGCGAGCTCGAGCGCGTAGCGTGCGATGCCATGCAGGTGACCTCGCACCATGCGCAGGTCGATGAGTACCTTCACCACGGCGGCGCAACGTAGTCGCTTTCGTCCTGTGCTAGCGAGGAAGGAACCGTGTTGCCCCCGTCGCTTCAGAACGCGCGTGTCGCCCTCGTGCACGATTGGTTGCTGACGTGGCGCGGCGGCGAAAAGGTCTTCGAGGCGATCGCCGAGCTCTTCCCGACGGCGCCGATCTTCACGCTCTTTCACGACGCGAAGGACATGTCGGCGGCGCTCGAGTCACACCGTATTACTGCGTCGTTTCTCAACCGCGTGCCGGGCGCGAAGACGCGGCATCGTCATTTTCTTCCGTTGATGCCTGGCGCGATTCGCTCGCTCGACGTGGGCGACGTCGACCTCGTCGTTTCGTCGAGTCACTGTGTTGCCAAGGGTGTGCGCGTGCCGAAAGGCGCGAAGCACGTGTCGTACGTGCACGCGCCGCTCCGCTACATGTGGGATCGCTTCGACGACTATTTCGGAGCCGGCAAGGCGTCGCTGCCGGTGCGTGTCGCGGCGCGCACGTTGCGGCCGGCGTTTCGCGCGTGGGACGTCGTCACCTCCAACGGCGTCGATCGCTTCGTTGCCAATTCGTCGCACGTCGCGCGGCAGATTTCGCAGCGCTACCACCGGCACGCGCGCGTCATTCACCCTCCCGTCGAGCTCGAGCGCTTCGCACGGCAACCCGTTGGCTCCGGGCGTGGCGGTTACTTTTTGTGCCTTGGAGCGCTGGCTCCGTACAAGCGCATTGATCTCGCGATCGAAGCGTTTCGTCGCACCGGTCAGGAGTTGTGGATTGGTGGGAGTGGGCAGTCGTCGCAGTGGCTGGGAGCGCTGCCGCCGAACGTGAAGGCGCTGGGGCAGGTGCGCGACGCCGACTTGCCGGAGCTGTACCGCAACGCGCGCGCTCTCGTGTTTCCCGGAGTGGAAGACTTCGGCATCACGCCGCTCGAGGCGCAAGCGAGTGGGCGCCCGGTGATCGCGTTCGGTGAAGGCGGCGCGCTGGAGACGGTGACGCCGCACACGGGGCTCTTCTTCGCTGCGCAGACGGTCGAGTCGCTCATGGTGGCGCTCGCCCGCTTCGAGGCCTTCGAGGCGACGTTCGCACCCGCGCAAGCCCGAGAGCAGGCGCTGCGCTTCTCGAAGCAGCGGTTTCAAGAGCAGTTGCTCAAGGAGCTCACCGCCGCTCACTCGTCGAGCGAGATGGACTGAACGAGTCGCTGGCCGTTTCTCTCGAGCTCCACCTCGAAGCGGCGCGTCGTCGAGAGCTGTTGGTAGAGGCTCATTACGCGCTCCAGGTTGTCGAGCGGTACTCCGTTCACGGCGCGCAGCAGGTCGCCTTGCTTCAGGCCCAGCGACGCCACGACGGAGCCATCGGCGACGTGCAGCGCTTGAAGGCCGTTCCATCTTCCGTCGAGGAAGCTGGGCCTCATTCGCACGTCTTGCATCAGCGTCGTCGGGTTGAGCATCGCCTCTCGAATCAGCGCACGGGTGAGCCGCGGCGTCGGTGCCGAGACGCCGAAGCTCAGTCGCTCGAGGCGCGAGTCTCTGCGGACGATCACCGTCGCCTGCTCGATGGAGACGATCTCCACGCCGAGAACGATGTCGCCCACGCCCACCGTGATGGTGCGCGTGTTGGTGGCGATCGCCGCCAGGGCGTTTTCACCGCTCAACGTGCCGAGCAGCCGCAGCGGCAACGGTGTGCGCGGCGCTTCGGCAGGAGGCAACCCGCGAAAGCCGAACAGCTTGCCGAGGCGCTGCGCGTCGAGCGGCGCGGCGAGACACTGCGAGGTGAGTACGACGAGCGCGAGCATGTGCATGACGACGCGCAGAGCAACGCGCAGGCCAGCGTCAACCTCGCGATCTGCCGAGCGACGTGCGCCGCGCCGCTGCCAAATCGTCAGCACGCGCTCGCCGTGCTACAGCCAAAGCGCCCGTGTTCACCCGCTTTCAGCGCTTTTACAACTCGATCAAGCTGGTGACCGACCTCGGCTCGCTGGCGTTGGCCTTCGCGCTCGCCTGGTACACGCGCTTCACGGTGTTCCCGTGGGTGGTGGTGCCGACGGCTGAAGAGACCTACGAGACGCTGGGGTTGATCCTCATCATCTTCCCCGTCGTCTTCCGCGGCTCGAACCTCTACACGACCAACCGCGGCCGCTCGCACATTCAGGAGGTCTTCGAGATCTTCAAGGCGACGGCGCTCTCGACGCTGGTGCTGGTCGGCATTTCGTACTTCGTGCGCGATCGCTACAGCCGGCTCACGGTCGGGCTCTTCGCGGCGTACGCCTTCGTGGTGCTCTCGGTGGTGCGGCTCATGTTCCGCGCAGCGTTCAACGAGCTGCGACGGCGCGGCGTGAACCTGAAGACGATCCTCGTCGTGGGCGCAGGTCAGTTGGGCCAGCGCGTGGTCGAGACCATCGAGCTGCACCGCGAGCTGGGCTTCAAGGTGACGGGGCTGCTGACGCGGCGCTCAGAGAAGGTGGGCAGCGAAGTGCTGGGCGTGCCAGTCGTGGGGCAATTCAGCGATCTCGCCGCGCAGCTCGAAAAACAGCCCGTCGATCAGGTGATCCTCGCGCTGCCGTTGGAAGAACAGCCGCAGCTCCGCGAGATCATGGAGGTGCTGGCGCTGCACACCGTCGACGTGAAGATGGTGCCCGACCTCTTCAACTACTTCACGCTGCGCGGCGGGCTCGAGGAGTTCGGCGGCTTGCCGATCATCAGCATGCAAGGCGCGCCGCTCGAAGGGTGGAGCCGCATCGCCAAGCGCGCCTTCGACATTCTCGTCTCGTCGCTCGCGCTCTTGCTGTTGTCCCCGCTGCTGCTGGTGTTGGCCATCGCCGTGAAGCTGACCAGCCGCGGGCCTGTGTTCTACGCGCAGGAACGCATGGGGATGGATGGGCAGCTGTTTCACATGTTCAAGTTCCGCACGATGAAGACCGACGCCGAGTCGCAAGGTGCGAAGTTCGCGACGGCCGACGACCCGCGCCGTACCAGCATCGGCACGTTCCTCCGCAAGTCATCGCTCGATGAATTGCCCCAGTTCTGGAACGTGTTGGTGGGTGACATGAGCCTCGTCGGCCCTCGCCCGGAACGCCCGGTCTTCATTCACGAGTTCAAGAAGCAGATCCCCCGGTACCACCTGCGGCACATGGTGAAGTCGGGCATCACCGGCTGGGCACAGGTCAACGGGCTGCGCGGCAACACCAGCATCAAGGACCGAATCGACTACGATCTCTATTACATCGAGAACTGGTCGATGCTGTTCGACCTCAAGATCCTCGTGCGCACGGCGTTCGGTGGGTTCCTCTCGAAGAACGCGTACTGATGATGCTCACGCTCTCGTTGCTCGCGTTATGGAGTGCCAAGCCTGCGGTCGAGAAGCCGCCGTCGATGTCGGAGACCGCGAAGCTCTTCTTCCTCGCGGGCGAAATTCCGAAGGCGCAAGACTGGGCGCGCGCGTGCCTGAAGCGTGAGCCGAAGCTGTGTGGGCCGCTCAACAAGTGGCTCGCCGAGTACGCGTTTCTGGCGTCACGCGTCGACGAGTTCACGCCCGAACAGGCGCGGGAGTTCATCGAGCTCGACAAGAAGATCGCCCCGCTCGCGCAGGGCAAGCTGACGAAGCTGGTCGTCGAGCGCTACGTGACGAAGCCCTTCGAGACCGCGAAGGCGCGCGCGAACGGCGACGAAAAGAACGCGCTGGCGATGCTCGAGAAGCTGCTCGTCATCGACCCGAAGCACGAAGGCGCGCTCGAGCTGCAGAAGGCCATTCGTGGTCGCCTCGATGGCGGGCGGTAACGCCGGTCAGGGCGCGCGAACGCAGTCGTAGGTGAGCGTGATCTCTGAACCGAGGTCGACCACCTCGAAGTTGCTCACGCCGATGCCGTTGAACGTCTGCGCGGTGATGCCGAGGTTCGCCCACTTCGCCGTCGAGAGGCGATCGTCGGCGAAGGTGAGCGCGATGTTGCCGCCGTCGGACAAGATCATCCCGTACTTCTTGAGCGCCTTGAGGATCACGCGCGCGTTGGCGTTGTAGGGCGTCTCGTCGAAGTCGGCCTTGAGTCGAAAGCGAACGCCGTACGGAGGCGCGTCGGGGTTGGTGCTGCTCGGCCCGCCCGCATGCGTCGCGGGGCGCACGTACACGCCGGCCTTCATACGCGCGTTGGGCAAGATGAAGCGCAGCGCGTGCGGCACGTCGCCAGCCGCGACCTCATCGGCGGTGGGCAGCAGCGCGGCAATGGGCAGGCCCGCGGCGTCGGCTGACGTGCATTGATCTCCGCGCAGCACCTCGCCGTATTGCTTCGTGAGATCCCACACGAAGGCTCCACGCGCGACGAAGTCTGAAGTGGTGCCGCTCGCGTTGTAGAGCTCGTACAGCTTCTTCTCGGCGCGCTCGACGACCAGCACGTGGCAGTCGCCGTCAGCGTAGTCGCACTCGTAGTTCGCGCTGCCTTCGGTGTTGCCATTGGTCGGTATGGGCATCTGCATCGGCACGCTCTCGCAGGCGGTGCCGCCGTAGCAGTACGTGCCCGGAATCGAGGTGATGGTGCGACGCGGCGTGCTGCCATCGGCGAAGAGCACGGCGAGCGAGAAGTCGATCTGCAGGCGGTTGCTGTTGCCCCAACCTCCGAAGCCTTGCAGCGCGGCGGTGATGGCGTCGCTGCGCGGCGACTTCGACAGCGCCGAGACGTCCTTGTTCCAGCCAGCAGATGTCTCGAAGAGACCGGGAAGCACCGCCGTGCCGCCGCCGGTCGCTCCGGCGCCGCCGCCAGTCGCTGCGCCGCCGCCAGTCGCTGCGTTGCCGCCGCCGGTCGCAGCGTTGCCGCCGCCAGTCACTTCACTTCCCCCACCAGCCCCGCCATCGACACCGGGAACTCCGCTGCAACCGACGAGCACCACGGCGAACACACTCAGAGCGCGCATGTCGCGAACCATAAAAAAAAGCGGCTCCGGTTTCCCAGAGCCGCTTCCCCCTCCCGACATCTTTCGACAGGGCCGCTCTTCGCGATCGCCCCGTCAGACATCAGGCGCACTGCAAACTGTTCAGCTGCAGCCCGTCGTCGCGCCGCAGTTGTGGCACTTGTAGCAAGCGCCGTTGCGCACGGTGATGGTGCCGCACACCGGGCACGGAGGCGCGTCGGCCTGGTTCAAGAACGCCGACTTCACGTCGCCAGGCGCAGCAGGCGCCTCCACCGCCGACATCACCGGCAACTGCACCGCCGCGACCTTCTTCGCTTCGACCTCCATCAGGCTCTGCGTCTGCCCTTCCTGCGGGAGGAACTTCAGCGCGAGCCAACGGAAGATGTAGTCGGTGATCGACTTGGCGATCGGCAGGTCGCGGTTGTTGGTGAAGCCCGAGGGCTCGAAGCGCGTGTGGCTGAACTTGTCGGCCAGCACCTTGAGCGGCACGCCGTACTGCAGCGACAACGAGATGGCGGTGGCGAACGAGTCCATCAACCCGGAGACCGTGCTGCCTTCCTTCGCCATGGTGATGAACAGCTCACCCGGCTGGCCGTCTTCGTACATGCCGACCGTGAGGTAGCCCTCGTGGCCCGCGATGCTGAACTTGTGCGTCAGCGCGCGGCGCTCGTCAGGCAGGCGGCGGCGCGCTTCGACCTGCGGCGCCGCGACGGCCTTCGCCTCTTCCTTCTTGGTGTTGAGCGGCTGGCTGCGCTTGCACCCGTCGCGGTACACGGCCACGGCCTTCAGGCCCGCGCGCCACGACTCGAGGTACGCCTTTTCGATGTCTTCGATGGTCGCGTCGTTCGGCAGGTTGACGGTCTTCGAGATGGCGCCCGAGAGGAACGGCTGCGCGGCGCCCATCATCTTGATGTGGCCCATGTAGTGAATCGAACGCGAGCCCTTCGCCGGCTTGAACGCGCAGTCGAACACCGGCAGGTGCTCGGCCTTGAGGCCCGGCGCGCCCTCGATGGTGTCGTTCTTGTCGAGGTAGTTGACGATGCTCTCGACCTCGGTGCTGCTGTAGCCGAGCTTCTGCAGCGCGAAGGGCACCGTCTGGTTGACGATCTTCAACATGCCGCCGCCGACGAGCTTCTTGTACTTGATGAGCGCGATGTCGGGCTCGATGCCCGTGGTGTCGCAGTCCATCATGAAGCCGATGGTGCCCGTGGGCGCCAACACGGTGACCTGCGAGTTGCGGTAGCCGTGCGCTTCACCCAGCTGCAGCGCTTCGTCCCACACCTGCTTCTGCGCTTCGAAGAGCCGCGCGTCGCCCGTCACCGGCAGCTGGTACGCCGCCTTGCGGTGCTTGCGCATGACACCCAGCATCGGCTCGCGGTTGACGGCGTAGCCCTGGAATGTGCCGAGGTTCTCGGCCATGCGCGCCGACATCGAGTACGCGCGGCCGCCCATCAATGACGTCACCGCGCCGGCGTATGCCCGGCCCACATCGGAGTCGTACGCCACGCCTTGCGCCATGAGCAGCGCGCCGAGGTTCGCGTAGCCCAGCCCCAGCGGGCGGAAGTCGTAGGAGTTCTTCTGAATGCGCTCGGTCGGGTACTTCGAGAAGCCGACGATGATCTCCTGGCCGAGCAGGGTGATGTCGACCGCGTGCTTGAACGACTCGACGTCGAACTCGCCGTCGATGGTGCGGAAGTGCATCAGGTTCAACGACGCCAGGTTGCAGGCCGTGTCGTCGAGGAACATGTACTCGGAGCACGGGTTCGAGGCGTTGATGCGCGCCGTCTTCGCGCTGGTGTGCCAGTCGTTGATGGTGGTGTCGAACTGCAGGCCCGGGTCGCCGCACTGCCACGCGGCCTGGCTGATCTCACGGAAGAGATCGCGCGCCCGGTACGTGTCGACGATGCCGCCGCCCACCACGGCCTTCGTCGAGAACTCCCGGTTGTTCTCGACGGCCTTCATGAACTCGTCGGTGACGCGCACCGAGTTGTTGGAGTTCTGAAAGAAGACCGACGAGTACGCCTCACCGTTGAACGACGAGTCGTAGCCGGCGTCGATGAGCGCGTGCGCCTTCTTCTCTTCGCCCACCTTGCACTTGATGAACTCGAGAATGTCGGGGTGCTCGGCGTTGAGGATCACCATCTTCGCGGCGCGGCGCGTCTTGCCGCCCGACTTGATGACGCCCGCGAACGCGTCGAAGCCCTTCATGAAGCTCACCGGGCCCGACGCCGTGCCGCCGCCCTTCAACATTTCGCGCGACGAGCGAATGGGCGAGAGGTTCGACCCGGTGCCCGAGCCGTACTTGAAGAGCATGCCCTCGGTGCGCGCCAGCCCGAGAATCGACTCCATCGAGTCTTCGACGGAGTTGATGAAGCACGCGCTGCACTGCGGGTACTCCTCGACGCCCACGTTGAACCAGACCGGCGAGTTGAAGGCGACCTTCTGGCGCAGCAGCAGGTGCGTCAGCTCGGCGTGGAACGCGCTCTTCGCCTCGACGTTCGCGAAGTAGCCGCCCTGTTCACCCCAGCTGGTGATGGTGTTGACGACGCGGCCCACCAGCTGGCGCACCGACGACTCGCGCTCAGGCGTGCCGGGCGTGCCGCGGAAGTACTTCGAGGCCACGACGTTGGTCGCCAGCATCGACCACGACTTGGGGATCTCGATGTTCTTCTGCTCGAAGACGACCTTGCCGTCTTCGCCGGTGATGGAGGCCGAGCGGTACTCCCAGGCGAGCTCGTCGGCCGGGTCGACCCCGGGCGTCGTGAAGTAGCGCGGCACGTCCAGGCCCTGCGCCTTTCCGCTGCGCGGCACCGCTCGCGAGTCCACCGGAAGGACTGACGCCGCCACGTTCATGGGAGCCACTTTCTCCATCGCATTTCCCCTCTGTAACGCGTTGACTGATTGACTGCTGGTACGTGTAAAAGCCGAAAACTACTCAGCCCCTCGAGCCGGAGCTCCTGGGGTGCGAAAGTCGCGAAAGGTAAGATATTTCGTGCACATCGGAGCCCCTCCCGCTCCGATTCACGGCGCCGCGAAGCGCCGTGGAGGTGCGGCTTATGCGCCCCGGCTGGTCCATGTGTCAAGCATCGGCCCACGAGATGTAGTGTCAAATAATCTTCCGATACCCAATAGTTAGCGGTGTTGCAGGCCTGTAGCACTCGCATGAAACCGCTTCTCGAGGCGGTAAATCGGCCCGCCGCGCAAGTCGCCGCGCGCCGCGTGGGCAGGAGTCGAGAAGTTGGCCTGATTTGAGCGTTCACGGTGCTCCATGACTTTTCATGTCGGGACGCGCAGGCGATCTTTGTGTTTGCTGAAAGTACGTATTCGTCGCTGATCTGTTTTCGCTCGGAACACGCTCGGAACATGGCGTTTTGCGAGGCCGCACCATCAGGAAATTTCTGAGAGGGAGCGCAGCAAAACGTGGGCTGCGGTATTTCACGCGGCCATGGCTCCTCCGTACGAGCGACACCTCTTCATCTGCACGAATCGCCGCCCTGACGGCAGCCCGCGCGGCTGCTGCGCGACCAAAGGTGGCGACGAGCTGCGCCTGGCCTTCAAGCACGAGCTCGACGCGCAGGGCGTCAAGGGCGTGCGCGCGAACGGCGCCGGCTGCCTCGACGCGTGCGAGCGCGGCATGGCCGTCGTCGTCTACCCGGACAACGTCTGGTACGGGCCAATCACCAGGGACGACGTCAAAGACATCGTCACCGAGCACCTCAAGGGCGGGCGCCCGGTGGAGCGGCTGGTGATGAAGCTGCCCATCACCGAGCGCGCGAAGAAGGCCTGACTACTCGGCGCGGTTGCGCGTGAACCACGAGACGGTGCCGAGCGCCTTGAGCGTCTTCACGTCGGGGTAGCTCGACACGCGGTAGCGGCGCGGCCACCACGCGTCTTCGGCGGTCACCTTGCTGCCGAGGCGCGCCATCACGTCGTCCCAGGTCGCGGCGGCGACCACGCGCTTGCCTTCGGGCTTGTCGAGGTCGACGAACACCACGTACTCGGCGCGCGGGAGGAGCGACTCGGCGCCCTTGGTCCACACGCAATAGGTGTGCATGCCGTCGGCGTCGTCTTCCACCTCGAGCACGGTGGCCACGAAGACGTCCGCACCGCTGGCTTCGAACTTCTCGTCGAGCGCGGTCTTCTGCTCGTTGGCGTCGTTGCGAGCCGCGTCGGAGCGGAGGAACGCGCCGCGTGAGCCCTCTTCAGGTACCCATGGCTCGAGCCCCGCGCTGGTGAGCCTCCACCCGCGGCCGGTGTTGGCGCGCGGCAGGTCGAGGCGCTCGTCGACCGCTTCGATGGCGCGCTCGAGGCCGCGCGCGTCGTTGCTGCCGGTGACGATGAGGTGATCGCGCTGTGGCAGGAACAGCACCGGGTCTCCCTTCACCTTGAGCTTGCGAATGACGTCGAAGAGCGCGGCGCGGCCGGTGTCGAAGTTGTCGGCCCACGGTGACTCCCAGACGCCGGGCGCGATGGCGGTGAAGCGCTCGGTGCTGACGGCGGCGAGGTTCTCGCGGCCCTTCGCGAAGATCTCGTCGGCGGTCTTGCCCCACTTCGTCGCGTGGTCGTCATTCAGGTACGACATCGTCTCGGGGCCGTCGAAGACCACGACCTCCACGAGCTCTTCCGAGAGCGGGTTCACCAGCAGGCCATTGTCTTGATCACGCACGCGCAGCAGCTCGACGAAGAGGCGATCTCTCACGGTGACCTTCACCTGTGACGACACCTCGGCCCACGTCTCGGGGATGTCTTGCGGGAGCAGGGTGCGCACCGTGCGTTCGACGAAGCCATCGCGGTCGGTCTCGTCGAGCCGCGTGTATTCGTCGTACACGTTGCCGAGGTTGATCTGCATGCCGCCGTCGGCGCGGAGCTCGAAGCGCTCGGGCACGTAGACGTACCCGGGGTGCCCGGCGTCGGCGAAGCCGGCCAGCAGCTCCTGCGCGAAGGCGTCTTTGAGCGCTTCGTGCCCGTCTTCGGTGGTGAGCGGGTCGTCGTCGATGACGTCGGTCTGATCGACGGTGCCCGTGCCGCTCGCGGCTTTCTGCTTCGCTTCGTCGTAGCCGGCGAAGGCGCCCAGCATCAGCGTGCCTCCGCAGCACATCAGCGCCGCGAAGATCAGAATGAGAACGACGCCGATGAGGGTCTTCTGTTGTTTCGAGTCCACGAGAAGCACCGGAGCAAATTCGTGGCTCCGACGCTTCAAGAAACGTCAGCGACGACGACCGAGCAACCTCAGCAGCATCAAGAAGAGGTTGATGAAGTCGAGGTACAGCATCAGCGCGCCGGAGATCGCCAGCGACATCGACGACGAGTACCCGGAGTTCGCGTGGTGCGTGCGCAGCTTCTGGGTGTCGTACGCAGTCAGGCCCGCGAAGACGAGCACGCCGACGCACGAGCTCACGAAGGTCACCATGGGCGAGCGCAGGAAGAAGTTCACCACGCCGGCGATGAGCACACCGATGAGGCCCATGAAGAGAAACGAGCCCCAGCCCGAGAGGTCTCGCTTCGTGAAGGTCGCGAAGAGGCTCATCGCCGCGAAGGTGCCCGCAGTGATGCCGAACACCATGCCCACCGAACCCAGCTGGTACGCGAGGAAGATGACGGAGAACGTGAGCCCGTTGAGCGCCGCGTAGGCGATGAAGAGCGCCGCGGCGACGGGGCCCGAGACCTTCGCCTGCAGGAACGAGAACGCGAAGACCACCACCAGCTCGAGAATGAGGAGCGGCATGAAGAACGGCATCACCAGGTTGGTGAGCGCTTCACTCGACGCCACGGTCCACGCGATGCCGCCGGTGAGGAAGAGGCCGAAGGCCATCCACCCGTAGACGCGGTTCATGAAGACGCGGGCCGACTCCTGCGCGAGTACCGACGAGGCCGATCCAGTCAGTGAGTACGAGTAGCCAGGTTCGTTCATGCGCTCTCCATAGCTTCCAGAGTGTCACCGCGCCATCACGCTCGCGGTTAGGTTCCCGCCTGCATGGCGAACGAGAACGTATTGGTCTTCATTCCTCCGCTGCGTGAAGTGTTGGCGAAGGCCGAGCAGAAGAAGCGCGGCCGGCTGACTGAACGCGAGGTGTTGGAGCTGCGCGATCGCGCGGTGTGCATGCCGCTGAAGCCCGAAGATGCCGACGTGTTGGCCGTGGAGCACGGCGCCGACTTCGACGCCGAGAACGTGTGGCCCGAGTACGCGGCGACCGACTCGGAGGTCTCGCCACGGCACGTGCTGTGTGTGCTGGGGAGCTGGGCGTCATTTGAGGCGCTCGAGGCGTTGGCGGAGCGGTTCGATTTCGAGCTCGACCTCGAGTTTTCAGAGCTCGCGCCAGATGCGCGCATGACGACGGCATTCGAGGTGTCGTTCGATCGCGTTTCGCCGTCGGTCAAAGAAGAAGATCGCCTCGCCATCGCCTCGCACACGGCCGTCGCGTACCTGCTGTCGGGGTCGATCACGCTGCAGAACGCGAAGGAAGTCTCGACGCGCGCGCTGGGGTTGATTTCGGAGCTCTTCGAGCACGGCGCGCTGGCGGTGAAGAGCGAGAGTGCGGGCATCGCGCACGGTCGCGCGCGCTGGTTGGAGCTCGGCGCCTTCGTTCGCGACGGTGACGCCGGGGCGCTCTACAGCGCGTGGGTGCGGCGGCCGTTGGCCGGTGACGACGCGTACTATTCGTGCGGGCTGCACCTGCTGGGCGAGCCCGACGTCGAGATCTCCAATGAAGAATCACCGCTCGAAGCGTTGAGCTGGCTCGACGCGCTGGGCGGCTACCTCGTCGTCGAGAAGCGGCCTCGCGGCGTACACCACGGCCACACGTTCGCGCGGCGCTCCGAAGACTCGAAGCGCACGCTGCAGGCGCGGCCGTGCACGAACTACGACGGTGAAGACTTCTTCTTCAACCCGTGGGGCTACCTGCGCATCACGTGAGTCACTTGCCGTACGCGCGGTAGGCCATCAACAGCGAGCGCGCGACGTCGGTGGTGATGAGCGGCAGCACGCCGCCGCCGCCCACGATGTTCACGATGTGCGAGATGGAGCCGCGACACACGCCGCCCCACTTCGGTTGAGTGTCGAGCCCGACCGACGCGTACGCCGAGAAGTCGACGAAGAGCTGCGTGGGGATCTGTGCGGGCCCGCTGCACAGCAGGTGCTCTTCAGGCGTGATGTCGATGACCTGCTGCACCACGAAGCCGCCGCCGACTTCATCGACGACCGCGCGCGCGCACAGCGCTTCCCAGCTCAGCGCTTCGCCGTACGCGACCCTGGTGCGCTCCGAGAAGCCCGGCTCGTTGCGCGTGCGACCGACGAAGACCGCGCGCCCGCCGTAGTCCCAGCTGCGCTTGAGCACGTAGCGATCGGGCTCGGCCTGCACCTTCTTGAGCAGCTCTTCCCCACGGAAGTGTCGTGTCCACGGCACGGTTTCACGAATGGCGTCGAGCTCGGTGTCGATGAGGCGCGCTTCGCGCACCAGCCGCGAGTCGTCGAGCGCCTGCGAGAGCAACGCGAAGACGGCCTTCACCTCGACCTGCGACGCGGGCGGGTTCAGCACCACCGCGCGCGTGCCGTTGGGCTCGGCGAGCAGCGCCTTCACGTAGTCGGCGCCCTCCATGCCCGCTTCTTCGAGCCGCCGCACGAAGAGGTGTCGGTACACGAGATCGTACGTCTTGCCGTGCGCTTGAACCGAATCGGTGCCGCTGAGTTGATCGGGGTGAACGATGTCGGCCTCGGCGCCCCATTCGCGGAAGCGCTCGAGCAGGTACTGCTGCTCCGTCAGCTGCGCGTCGTTGCGGCGCGAGAGCAGGGCGATTCGATCGGGCGACTTTCCGGGCCGCACCTTCGAGTAGCCGCTGAGCAGCGCACGGTAGAGCGCCAGCGCGTTGCTGCCGTTCTTCGCCTGCCAACCGGCGATGACGTGATCGGGCGCGCCCCACGTGCGACCCACGACTTCGAGGAAGGTGGACGCCGCGATGTCTGAATAGCCCTGCATCGCGGGAATGGTGGCGTTGACCTCGAGCGCGTTGACCTTGTCACCCACGAAGAAGTCGACGCGCGTGGTGACGAGCGTCTCGAGCTGCTCGAAGGTGGCCTGGGCGAGCGTCTGTTCGAGCGGAGAAAGACCCCCGAGCACCGGCTCGCGGCGACCTTCCGACTTCAACACCGCGCGCGCCATCTTCAGGGTGGCCGACGCGAGCCGCGCCGAGAGCTGCTGGCGCCGCGCGAGCTCTTCTGCGTCGACGATGACGGGCGTCGCGGTGATGGGGATCGGCTTCGTCGAGCCGTCGTCTTTATTGGTGACCGCGAGGCCGCGCGCGTACGCCGTGTCGGCGAGCTCCTGCCCGAAGCGTTTGGCGTCCCACGTCAGCGCGTGAATGAGGTCCGACCGTTCCTTCTCCGTGAGGCTCATGTGGCCAGACTACTCACCGGCGGGCGGGCGATCGGCAACGCAATTTCTTCGGCGCTAAGGTGCGACCGCGATGTTCGTCGAGCTGATCTCGTCTGCCGAGTTGAAGGAAGGCCAGCCCACCGTGGTGCACGTGGAGGGCCGTGAGCTCGCCGTGGTGCGCGTCAACGGCGTCGCCTACGCCATCGACAACACCTGCCCGCATCGCAACGGCGAGCTCGGCCGCGGCGATCTGCAGGGCTACCACCTGTATTGCCCGCTGCACGCGTGGAGCTTTGACGTGCGCGATGGCGCGGCGTTCTTCCCGCAGGGCGCGCGCGTGGAGTGCTTCGAAGTGAAAGAAGAGAACGGTCGCGTGTGGGGCCGTCGACGTCAGCCTTCGCCGCCGTAGCCCTTCGCGATCGCCTCGACGCGCTTGAGGTGCTTCGGCTTGTTCGCCAGCTCGGCGCGCAGCCACGCGAGCGCTGGTGGCGGGTTCTTCGGCACGGTCTTCGTCTTCTTCTCCTGCAGCAGCCGCTCAAGCTTGAGCTCGTCTTCCAGGCGCGGCAGCAGCGCTTCGACGGCCGCGTCGAACGCGGCGGAGTTCTTCAGCTCACGCGCGAGCCACGCGTCATACAGCTCGGGGGAGTGGAGCTGCGACGCGTCGGGGGCGTTCTTCAGCTGCGCTTCTGACGCGCGCGCGCCGTCGATGATCGCCGCGTCGACCTGTGCCGCGAGGGCGTACGGAATGTTCCAGAGTTGTTCGTCGGCGGTGCGGCTGAGGTCTTCTTCGAACGTGGTGAAGCCCAGCGCGTCACGCAGAAACACGAGCAACCCGCGCTTGCGCCCGATGGCCTTGCGGTGCGCACGAAACGCGCTCGCGCCGAGCGTGTCGATGAAGTCGAGCGTCTCGGAGATGGGCACCGCGCGCGTGCGCGGTCGATCGCTGGGGAAGGACCCTCCGCCAAGAAGGAGATCGACGCCGTTGCTCAAGGTGAGCGCATCGCGGCGAATGTGCGTCACGACGACCTCCTCTTTGCCGACGCAGCCCTTCAAGCCGACGAGCGCTTTGTCGCCGAAGAGCGCGGCCGGCGTGGCAGTGCCGATCGCCGTGCCTCGCAGCGTGAGCTCGGCCACCGGCGTGTTCGGCGCGGCGCAGGTCTTGGCCGCGACGGGGCGTGGTGACGGCGTCGCGCCGCTCAGGTCGCGGAGCAACGCGACGATCTGATCTGCCGGCGCGTCGTTGACGGCGACGGTGATCGGCGCGCCGCCCGAGAGCCCGCCAGGCGCGCAGCGGCACGCACGGGCGACCAACTCGGCGGCGTCGGCGGCGCTCGCGTCGACGAGCTTCAAGCGCACCCGCTTCATCGTGTAGCGAGCGCCGCTGCGTTTCTTCATCGTCTCCGGCGCGCCGACGACGAGCACGTTGCCTTCGCGCCGCATCGACAGACCTGCTTGCGCGACGAGCTCGTTGAACGCCTCGCTCCACGGCTTGTCGGCGCTGGGGGCCTGGATTCGCTGCTCGGCCGGCGCGAGCAGCACGAGGTTCATGCGGCCGAAGTCGGCGAGCGTCTGCAGCGCCTCTCCGAGTTGAACGTCGGTCTCTTCTGCGGCGACGTCGAGCCCGGCGAACGCGGGCAGGGCGAGCAGCGCGACGAGCAGGAGAGATCGCATGGCCGCGCACTTTGTCATGGTTAACTCGTACGCCATGCCGCTCGCGCTCGTCACCGGTGCTGGAATTCGCGTGGGTCGCGCCATCGCCCTCGCGCTCGGTCACGCGGGGTTCGATCTCGTGCTGCACGCGAACCGCTCCGTCGAGCCTGCGAAAGAACTCGCGGCCGAGCTCTTGAAGCTCGGTCGCAGCGCGCGCGTCGAACAGGTCGACCTCTCGAGCGTCGACGGCCCGCCTGAGCTCGCCCGACGCGTGGGCGCGAAGCTCGACGTGTTGGTGAACAGCGCCGCGACGTACGAGCACGCGAACTTCGCCGACATCTCTGCGGCCGACTTCGATCGCATGATCGCCGTGAACGTGCGCGCGCCGTTTCTGCTGACGCAGGCGCTCGTGCCCGCCTTGCGCGGCGGCTGCGTCGTCAACATCACCGACATGGCCGTGACGCACGCGTACACCCCGACGCACTTCTTTTCGCACTACCTCGCGACCAAGGCCGCGCTCGAGCAACTCACGCGCGCGTGGGCGTTGGAGCTCGGGCCTGACATTCGCGTGAACGCGGTCGCGCCCGGCCCCGTCGCGATTGCCGCAGAGACGTCAGGCGAGCAACGAAGCGACATTCTTTCCCGCATTCCCTTGCGCCGTGAGGGTTCGCCGCAAGACGTCGCGCAAGCCGTGGTGTTCCTCGTGACGGCGCCGTACATCACGGGTCAAACCATTCGAGTCGACGGAGGACTCAGCGTTTCATGAAGCTCGACAAGCTCTCTCTGCGCGGCATGCGCTTCGACTGCATCGTGGGACTCTTCGACTTCGAGCGGAACACGCCGCAGCCGGTCGAGCTCGACGTCACGCTCTACTTCGACACGCGAGAAGCGGCGCGGCAGGGCAAGTTGGTCGAGACCGTGAACTACGCGCGGCTGCTCGGTGAGCTGCGCTTCGTGTTGATGGCGGGGCGCTTTCGGTTGATCGAGTCGGCCGCCGAGGCGCTCGCCGCGTGGATGCTCATGCCTCCGTCGATCGACGTGCCGCGGCCGCAGGTCGAAGAGGTCGACGTGCGCATCTCGAAGCTCGTCGCGCTCTCGGGTGCCGCGGTGCCGTCGCTCGAAATTCACCGCACGCGTGACGACTTTCCGCCGCGCTCTGAAACGAAGAGCTTCGGCTTCGTCGACATCGTCTTCGAGACCAAAGAGTGCGGCGTGTACCGCGAGCGCATTCACCCGCACACGGTGTTGCCTACGCACGTGCATCAGCAGCTCGACGAATCAGAGCTCGTGCTCGGCAGCGGCTTGTTGCTGCAGGGTCAGCCCGCCGTCGCCGGGCTCGCGCACTCGTGGCCCAAAGGCTTCGCGCACCGCTACGAGAACGTCACCGACATCGAGCAGAGCTTCCTGTGCATCGATCGCCCCGCGTTCATTCCGACCGACGAGGTCGAGGTCGAGGTGCCGACCGTTCAGCTCACCCGGCCGGAGCCAGTTCGTTTCTTCTGACGCGCGGCGGTGCTAGGGGCGACCGCGTCATGAAGATGTTGCTCTCAGTCGACTTCCATTTCAGCGCCGCGCACCAGCTCCCGTTCTACGACGGGCCGTGCAAGCGGTTGCATGGTCACAACTACGTCCTGCAGGTCACGCTCGCTGGTCGCCCTTCGCCGAAAGACGGAATGATCCGCGACTTCGACGAAGTGAAGAAGACGGTGTGGGACCAGGTGATGACGAAGGTCGACCACTACTACTTGAACGACATCGTCGAGAACCCCACGGCCGAGAACCTCGTGGTGTGGATGTGGGATCGCCTCGAGCCGCTCGTGCCGGGCCTCGAAGAACTCAAGCTCTGGGAGACCCCGGAGTACGCCGTCACCTACCGCAAGTGACGAAACGTCGAGCGCCCGCGCAGTCGAAGGTCGATCGCCCCGCGATGGAGCGCGCGGTGGCCGACTTTCTGCGCGCGGCGGGGCTCGATCTGAAAGACGCGAACCTCGAAGAGACGCCGCAGCGCGTGACGGCGGCGTGGGCCGACGAGTTTCTCGCCGGCTACGGGCAGACGGCGGCGGGTGCGTTGGCCGATCGCTTCCCCGTTTCGCGAAAGGCTGATCGCGAGCTGGTGGTGGTGACGAACCTCCACTTCAGATCGATGTGCCCGCATCACCTGATGCCGTACTCCGGCGTGGCGCACCTGGCGTACGTGCCGACGCGAGAAGTCGTCGGCTTCGGGCGGCTGTCGGCGCTCATCGACGTGTTCGCGCACCGCCTGGTGTTGCAGGAAGAATTGGCGCGTCAGGTCGCGCACGCGCTGATGACCGAGCTGAAGAGCGCCGGGGCCGCGTGTCTCATTCGCGCAGAGCAGACGTGCTTCCGTTTGCGCGGTGAAGAGCAGCACAGCGCGGTGACGTTCTCTGAAGCGTACGAGGGCTCGCTCAAAGCGCAGTCGCTGCGCGCGGAGCTCTGGGCGCGGCTCACGGCTTCCGCGAAGCCCACGTCTTGACGCGCTGCGTGGCACTCCTGTACTTGCGAACCGTTCGCAAAATCAGTGAGGCCTCATGCGTCGCACAGCACTTCTCGGGTGTCTTCTTCTCTCTGCGTGCGGGCCCGACGACGGAACCGGCGATGGCGAACTCAAGCCCGTCTACGCAGTCGAATCGCTGACGTGGGGCCTGTTCGGGCCGTTCAGCTACATCACGTTGATCGATCACCTCGACGCGCAGCCGACGGTGACCTTCGCCGGAGCCCGCGAGTTCGGCGGCTACTCACCGGCCGACCCGTACGAAGGCGACATCATCGTGGGGAGCGGTGAAGCGCCAACGCTCAAGCGCTTCTCGATTTCGGGCAACAAGCGGTGGACGGAGCGCAAGACGATCAGCTTCGCGAACTTCACCACGCAGCCGCTCGTCGCGAGCCTCTACGCGTCGCCTACGAAGGCCTTCGTGCCCTTCGACACCGTGAACTTCGTCACCTGGGACCCCGTGAGCTTCACGCTGGGCGCGGAGGTCGGCGCGTCACCCGACGTGCCGCTCAAGCGCGACGGGCTCATCGTCAACAAGGGCTACGCGTACGAGTTCCGCGGTCAGGAGCTCTTTCAGGCGTATTACTGGTCGACGGAGGGCTTCGAGCGCTACTCCGAGACGTCGACGGTCAGCATCATCGACACCGAGACGGCGACGGTGAAGGGCTCGTTCGACGCGCCGTGCCCGCACTTTCACGTCTCGTCGAACGACGGCGCCGGCACGCTCTGGTTCAGCAACAGCCAGGGCAGCATTCCCGCCGCGGTGCTCGACCCAGCCCAGCCGAGAAACTGCTTCGTGAAGGTGAAGGCCGGCGAGTCGACGCCCAGCGCGCCGACCTACTTCAAGGACCTGACCGACGGCCGCGAGGGCAGCAGCATCTTCTACATCGGCGACGGCAAGGCGCTCTTCAACGTGTTCCACCACGAGCGAGAAGACATGACGAAGGCCACGCGTGCGACGCTCGACATGTCGCCGAACTACCGATTGTGGTTGCTCGATCTCGACACGCTTCACGCCGAGCCGATGCCCGGCATCGACTTCAGCGGCGGGCAGATCAGCGCGTACCGCATCGACGATCGTGTCTACGCGGCGATGCCCGCGCCCGACTACTCGACGACGACGATCTACGAAATCCTCCCCACCGGAGCTGAGAAGCGCTTCGACGTGCAGGGGTGGGGCTTCAAGCTCTTCCGCGTGCGCTGAGCCATGCGCGTCGCCGTCGCGTTGCATCGTTGGCTCGGGCTCTTCACGGCGGGCTTTCTCTTCGTCTCGGGCCTCACCGGCGCGTTCATCTCGTGGGACCACGAGCTCGACGCGTGGCTCAACCCTGATTTCTACGACGCGCACAGCGGCGACCGCCCGCAGTCTGAACAGCGCTCGGCGCTCGAGCTCGCCGACCTCGTCGAGCAACGACACCCTGACGTTCGCGTTCGCTACGTGCCGCTGTCGGTCGAGCGTGGGCACACGTTGCTGGTCTTCGTCGAAGCGCGCGTCGATGACGCGACCGGTGAGCTCAAGCCGCTCGTCTTCAATCAGTTCTCGCTCGACCCGGTGACGGGCGAAGAGCAGGCGCGTCGGTTCTGGGGCGGCGTGTCGCTCAGTCGCGAGAACCTGCTGCCGTTTCTCTACAAGCTCCATTACTCGATGCACCTGCCGACGATCGGCGGCCTCGACAGCGGCATCGTCTTCATGGGCTTCGTCGGCCTGGTGTGGGCGTTCGACGCGTTGATCGCGC
>JAMHXF010000105.1:0-24088 GCA_035910535.1 Archangium sp.
CGCACGTTCCAGGGGCGCTTCGACGAGCAGCTCGCCACCGCGCGCCGCTACTCGCGAAAGTTGTCGTTCATTCTCACCGACATCGATCACTTCAAGTCGGTCAACGACACCTACGGCCACCCCATGGGCGACCTGGTGCTCAAGGGCGTCGCGAAGATTCTCAAAGACGCCGCGCGCGACACCGACATCGTGGCCCGCTACGGCGGCGAAGAGTTCGCGATCATCATGCCGGAGACCGACGCCAAGGGCGCCCACATCATCGCGGAGCGCATTCGCGAGCGGATCATGAAGGAGGTCTTCCAGACCGATCAGGGCCCGCTCAAGGTCACCATGTCGCTCGGTATTTCGACCTTCCCCGAGGTGTCGACCGAGAAGCAGGTGTTGATCGATCTCGCCGACCAGTGCCTGTACTTCGCGAAGCGCCACGGTCGAAACCAGTCGGTCACCGTCGCGCAGATGCAGGCGAAGGGGCCGCGCGCGCTCGAAGCGGCTCCGAAGACCGCGTAGCTTGGTTTTTCAGAGGCATTCGCACCCGGAGATGTCAGCATCGCGAGCGATGGGCATTCGCGGCCAACTCACGTTGCTGGTTCCTGGAATCGTGGCGGTGGCATTGGCCGGAATGACGCTCGCCGAAGGTCGCCGCGAGCAACACGACGCGCTCGAAGACTTCCGCTTTCGCAACGTGAAGGTGCTGCAGGCCATCGGCCTGACTGCCGCCGTACACATCGCGCAGAACGACATGGGCGGCCTCGACACGCTCATCGCGCACCTCGCTGAGTCGATGGGTGAACGAGATCTGCGCGAGCTGGCGGTGCTCGATGATCAAGGTCGCGTGCTGGCGCACAGCGACGCCGAGCGCTTCAACACCGTCGTCACCGACGCGTTCAGCCGCGACGCGATTCTGACCGACGGGCCCCGCTGGGAGCACGCGGGCCACGAGTACCGCGTCTCCGTGCCGGCGATCTCCGGCATTCGCTGGGGCACGGTGACGGCGACGTATTCCCTGCATCGCCTCGAGGCCAACCACGAGCGCACGCTCAATCGCCTCGCGATCTCCTCGTTCGTCATCTTCCTGGTGCTCGGTGGCTTGTTGTTCTTCGGGCTCGATCGGCTCGTGGTGCGCCCGGTGCGTACGCTGCAGACGGCGGTACGGCGCATGGGCGAAGGCCACTTGTCGACGCGCGTGCCGCCGCTGCGGGGCTCTGAGCTTCGAGAGTTGACTGACACCATCAACGGCATGGCGTCGGCGCTGCAGCAACAGCGCGAGAACCTCGAGCGCTCGGTTGAAGAGCGCACCAAAGAGCTTCAAGAAGCCAACGCGCGCCTCGAGCGAATGGCGGTGACCGACGGGCTGACCGGCGTCTTCAATCACCGTCGCTTTCAGGAGTCGCTGCACGCCGAACTGCTGCGCACCGAGCGGCACCAGCGGCCGATGGGCGTGCTGATGATCGACGTCGACTTCTTCAAGAAGGTGAACGACGCCATGGGGCACCCGGCGGGAGACGAGCTGTTGCGGCGGCTCGCGCAGGTGCTGGGCGCCGATCTCCGCCAGACCGATCTCATCGCGCGGTATGGCGGCGAAGAGTTCGCGGTGCTGCTACCGGAGACCTCGAAGCACGAGGCCATGCAGGTCGCCGAGCGCATGCGGCAGGCCGTTGAAGAGCGCATCAACGATGGCTCCACCGCGTGGCCGCAGACGGTGACGGTCAGCATCGGCGTCGCCACGTACCCGGAAGACGGGAAGACGGCCGAGGCGGTGCTGAGCGCCGCCGACCAGGCGATGTACGTCGCCAAGCGGCAGGGCCGAAACCGCGTCATCGGCGCGCGCGGAGGTGCAGTGTGAGGCGCGCGCTGCCGATGCTCTGCCTGCTGCTCGTCGCGTGTGTGGACCCGGAGCCCGTGCCGCAGGCGCCCACGCGTCGGGCCACCAGTACGCCGCTCGTGTTCTCGCCGCCTGCCGACTTCACGAAGCTGCGCCTGGGGCTGGTGCCGTTTCTCTCGAAGGACACCATCAGCGCGGCGCACGAGAAGCTGGCTGACTACCTGAGCAAGTCGTTGTCGGTGCCGGTGGAGACCGCCGTCGGCGACGACTACGGCGACGCGATCGATCGAATGGAGCGCGGCGAGTTCGACGTCGTTGAGCTGAGCCCGTTGGCCTACGCCGAGGCGAGCAGCCGCATGAAGTTGAACTGCCTCGTGCAGACCATCGCCGATGGCTCGGCCACTGCGTCCGGGTACATCTTCGTGCGCGACGACAGCCCGCGCCGCACCGTCGACGATCTCAAGGGCGCGGCGTTCGGCTTCGTCGACCCCATGTCGACGTCAGGCTCGCTGTTCGCGAAGAAGCTGCTCAAAGACAAAGGCTTCGAGCTCGAGCGTGATCTCTCGCGGCAGGAATACCTGGGCAACCACGAGGCGGTGTTGCTCGCGGTGATGGAGGGCCGCGTCGACGCCGGGGCGACGTACCAGGGCGCGTTCGGTGCGCTGCGGCGCTCGAAGGGCGTCGACCCGCTCACGTTTCGGGTGATCGCCAAGACGCCTCGAACGCCGCGCGACATCTTCTGCGCGCGCGCGGACCTCCCGGCGGAGATCTCCCAGGCCATCACCAGCGCGCTGTTGTCGCTGACGGGGCGTGAGCGCTCCGGTCGCGAGATCCTGCGGCCGTTGAGCCTCAACGGTTTTCAGCCCGCGAATGATCGCGCGTACGACGAGATTCGTGTCGTCGCGGCGGAGCTCAAGAAGTGATTCCGCCGCTCGCGGTCACGGTGACCGCGAAACACCCCGGTCGATACGACGAACCAGCCAGAGCGAAGGCGCGCGCGTGGGGCCTCCCCTTCGTTCCGCGCATTCACAAGGCGCCCATCGAGCCGATGCTCGGTCGCGACGCGCAGGCCTTCTTCATTCTCGGCGGCGACGGGTGGACGTTGACCGACGCCGCAGGTTCGCTCTGGTTTTCACCGGGCATGGCGCGGGTTCGCATCAAGCGGCTGCGCGACGGCGTGCAGCAGCCAGATCAGCTCGTGCGGCTCTGTGAGCTGGGGCCAGGCGACTCGGTGCTCGACTGCACGCTGGGGCTCGGCGCCGATGCGCTGGTGTGCGCGCACATCGTCGGGCCGACGGGCAGGGTGATCGGCCTCGAGGGCTCGCGAGCTTTGTCGGCGCTCGCTGAAGCCGGCCTCGCGGCCATGGGTGCGAACATCGAGGTGCACCACGTCGCGGCGCTCGACTTCTTGTCGCAGCAGCCCTCGCACAGCGTCGACTGCGTGGTGTTCGACCCGATGTTCGACAAGCCCAAGCGCTCGTCGCCGGCGTTCGACGTGTTGCGCCGCTACGCCGTGCATACGCCGCTCGATCTGCAGACGTTGAATGAAGCGCGCCGCGTGGCGAAGCGCTGGGTGGTGGTGAAGAGCGGTCGCTTCGGCGACGACTTCGCGTCGCTCGGGCTCGAAGCGCTCGTGCTGACGCGCTTTTCTCCGCTCGTGTGGGCGCGCGTGGCGCCGCTGCCCTAAGGAATGTCGGCGGCGCGGTTGGCGCCCTTGGGGAGGCCTTCGCTGCCGAGCGTGCCGAGCTTGTAGGTGGTCGCCGTCTCGTGCGGCATCAGCTCGCGCTGGCTGCGGTAGTAGTGGAGCGGCGAGTAGAAGACGAAGTTCGAGACGCGCGATGTGTAGAGGCACGCGTACTGCTCGACCTGCTCGCCGAAGCGCGAGTTTTCGTTGCCCTCCTTGAAGTGAAACCCCCAGAACGGGTTGAAGCCCGTCTCGAGGTTCGCCTCGAGCGTCTTGGCCACCTCGACGCACTCGCGCAGCGAGCGGCGCAGGTGATCGAGCTCCGCCTTCACGCGCTTGAACTCGTCTTCGAGCTCGGCGGTGACCTCCGGTGGCGGCTTCTCTTTGTCGATTCTGCGCTCGATCTGGTTGAGCTTGGCCTTGCGCGGGCCGATCTCGTCGTCGAGGCGCACGGTGAGCTGCTCGACCTCGGTGAGCTGCTCGACTTCTGGGCGGCGCTCTTCGAGGTACGCGAGCTCGTCTTCGATTTCTTGAACGATCATGCAGGTGCGCCACATCGACGTCTTCTTCGACTTGAGAATGTCGCCGTAGATGTGATCGCCCACGTAGAGCACCTTGTCGCCGCCGTAGCCGGTCATGCGCTCGAAGTCGGCGAGGTTGCCGCCCTGGTAGATCTTGCCGCGCTCGAGCTCGGTGGCTTCGCCCAGCACGGTGTTCTCTTCGGTCGCCGGGTCGATGATGAGGAAGGGCTTCTGCTCGCTGAAGAAGCCCGGCTTCGCTCCGCCGGTGATGATGAAGTCGAAGTAGTTCTTCCAGCTCGGGTACTCGGGCAGCTCGCCGTCGAGCAGGTACGACATCACCGCGCTCGTGTAGTCCCACAGCGAGTTGGTGAGCACGAAGAGCTTCTTGCCGCCCGAGCGCAGCTTGTGGAGCGCGGGCGCGAGCTCGCTGTCTTTGAAGATGTACTTGCTGATGTCGGCGCGGACGATCTTCTTGAGCGAGTTGTCGCGGTGCACCATGTCGATGGCCTCGCGAATGTCGTCGTAGAGCTTGGTGTAGTTGACCGTGCGCGAGAGCTTCGTCTCGTAGAGGTCGATGATGCCGGCGAGCAGACACGCCTCGGGCAGCGCGAAGAGCGTGTCGATCCACGCGTAGTCGGTGCTCTTCATACGAATGCGTTCTTCGCGGTAGAGCCGGTTGATCTCGACGTCTTCGAGCGCGCGGCGGCCGTGGTACGCGCGGCCCACGTAGCCGAAGCGATCGATCTTCAAGAGGTTGCCGTTGCGCTTGTCGACGAAGAGCCCGCGGAGCACGAACGAGTGATCGTACGGAATGGCGCGGATCTCTTCGGGGTAGCCGTAGCGCGAGACGAGGCGGTCTACGGTGAGATCGTACGAGAGCTGCTCGAGCCGACGCTGGTGGTAGATCGCCAGCGTGTAGTCCATGTCGAAGCCGATGATGTCGACCTTGGTCAGGTGCAGGTTGCGGTTGACGAAGACCTGACGCGGCACCGGCGTGTCGCTCTGCGGTGGCTGCTTCAGGATGCGTTGAAGCTCGGCGTCGTCCAACACCTGCTGCGCGCGCGTTTGAGCGACGAGGGCGCGCTCACGGTCGAACGGAGCGCTGATGCTGCCGTGAATCGATTCCAAGTTTTTCCTTTCGCAAGAATCGCGTGACACATTTCTACCTACGATGGCGGCCCGTCGCAGCAACGACGACGAGAGACGGGAGCTTCGGGTGCGCGTCACCGAGCTCGAAGCGCGCGTGCAGTGGCTCGAGCGCAAGCTCAAGAAGGTTGAGAAGGCGACGAAGGTGAAGCCCGTGGTGGTGCGCACCGGGCCGCTTCGTCCGCGCTGCCCGGGCTGCTTCGCCGACGTGCCCAAAGGCCAGCGAGATCGCACCTGCATCTACTGCGGGTTCGACTTCCGCGCGGTGAAGCCGTTTCGACCGTCGCGCCCGCGGTGAGCGGCTATAACCGACGCCGTGTATCGGCTCACCGGGCGCCTCGAGCAGAGCCAGTTGGCGGACCTGTTCCGCGGTGAGCGCGTCGAGACGGGCGAAGCCGTCGTCATCAAGCTCTTCCACCTGAAGACGTCTGACGCGGCGTACGCGAAGGTGATCGCCGACGTCGCGCGGCAGTTGCAGGCGGTCGCGCATGCGGGCGTGGCGCGCGTGCTCGACGTGGGCATGGTCGACGGGCGCCTCGCGATCGTTCGTCAGTACACCGGCAAATATTCGGTCGGGCTCGCGTTGCAGCGGCTCAACACCCGTGAGGTGTATCTGCCGCCGAGCCTCGCGCTGGCGTTGTGCATCGAGCTGCTCGATGCGGTGGGCTCGGCGCACGCAGCGGGCGTGATTCACGGCGCGTTGACGCCGGGCAACATTCTGCTCGGCGAAGACGGGCGGATCTCCGTCGCTGACTTTGGTGCGTTGACCGCGCTGCAGGCCTCCGAGCCGCTCAAGAAGAGCTTCGGTTCACGAGGCCGCAGCAGCTACCGAGCGCCGGAGCTGGGTAATGGCGCGCCTCCGTCGATCGCCGGCGATCTCTATGCGCTGGGCGCGATCACCTACGAATTGCTGACGCTGCGTGAGGCGTCGCTTGGAAATTCGGCGGTGAGCACGCGCGGTGAGCGGCTGCCTCCGCCGTCGCGGCTCGTGCGGCGACTTCATGCGCGTGTCGACCCGGTCATCATGCGATCGCTGGAGACGGCGCCTGGTCGTCGACACAAGTCGTGCGCTGATTTCGCCGAAGGCCTGCGTGAGTTTCTGGTCGCCAGCGGCGGTATTCCTCCGCGCGAAGATCTGCAGAAGTTCGTCGCCGAGCTGTTCCCCAACGAGGTGCAGATCTCCACGAGTGGGCCGGTGCCCATTGAGCGCCCGTTCGAGCTCACCGACATTTCAGGAGTCGGCAGCGTGGAGGCCGACGCCGTCGAGCCTGACGAGCGCGCGTCGTTCTCGGGCGGGAAGGTCGACGATCGCACGCCGACCAGCGACGGCTTGCCCGTCTTCACGGGAGATCCCGCGCCGCCGACGGTCGCTGAAGTGTCGACTGACGGGCTCAAGACGCAGCCCGACGTGAAGGCCGTCGAGCGCCGCGCGGTCTCCGACTGGGAAGCGCCTCCCGCGGTCGTCGCGCCTGAAGCGAAGGCTGGGCCGACGCCGCAGGTCTCTGATGCGCTCAAGAATCGTGTGCGTGTCGTCGAAGACTTCGCGACGCTCGAGAACGCGCCGAAGCCGGCTCCGAGAGCGCCGGAGCGCCAGAAGGCCGCGAAGACGATCATGACGTTCGCGGTGCCCTTCAAGCGGCCCGGTGACCCGTCGATTCCCTCGTACGAAGAGATGAACCGTCGCGGTTCGCGCACGGTGCGCGTGGTGAGCTTCTTCGCGGCGGTGATCTTGATGAGCACCGTGGCGGGCTCGACGTACGCGTTCTTCAAGTCGACGAGCGACTGGAAGGCGACGTTGATCTCGTATCTGCCCGACCCCATCGAGCGCGTGGTGGCGCCTGACAACAAGGCGCCGGAGATGCGACCGGCCAGCGGGCCGAAGCTCAAGCTGGCCGACTTCGACAAGCTGCACCCCGACAAGGCGTTCAACCCCGACGCGCCTGACAAGAAAGATCCGTCGCCGCAGGTGGTGAAGCCAACTCCGCCCGTTGAAAAGCCGGCGCCGAAGCCTGCGGGGGATTGTTACCAGTCGCCGAAGTCGAAGGGCCTCGCCGCATTGACGGTGCGGAGCCCGGGTGCAGTTCGTGTGGAGATCGACGGCAAGCGCGTGTGCACCGCAGTCGCGAAAGTTCCGGTGACGGCGGGCATGCATCGCGTGGAGATCGTCGACGTGAAGACGAAGCGTGAGTACGTGTCGTCGAGTCGTTTCGAGGCGGGCAAGACTTTGACCATCACTCCGATTTTCCCGAACCGATGAGCGAGCTCTCGAAGGTGCGTGTCTTCGTCGTCGAAGACCAGCCGCTGTTGCTCAAGAACCTCCTCAAGTCGCTCGCGCTCTTTCCTGAGCTCGAGGTGGTCGGCACCGCGCAAGAAGGCGAAGACGGCGTCGAGCAGATGGTGAAGTCGTTGCCAGACCTGGTGCTGCTCGACCTCGAGCTGCCGGGCATCGACGGCATCGAGGTGACGAAGCGGCTCAAGAAGCGCGCGCCGTCGGTGGAGGTGCTGATCCTCACGTCGTTCGATGAAGAACAGAAGGTCTACGAGGCGATTCAGGCAGGCGCGTCGGGGTACCTCGTCAAGCGCGTGGGTCCTGAGAAGATCCGCAACGGCATTCATGAGGTGATGGCGGGCGGTACGGTGCTCGAGGCGATCATCGCGCGGCGCTTCTGGAACTACTTTCATTCGCTGCAGACGAAGAAAGAGCAGCCCGACAACCCGTGGGGCTTGTCGCCGCTCGAGTTCGACGTGCTCAAGTACGTGGCGAAGGGGCTGTCGAACGCTGAGGTAGGCGGGGTGATGAACCTCGAGCGCCGCACGGTGCGTACGCACCTCTCGCACGTGTACCGGAAGATGGGCGTCAACTCGCACGTCGACGCCGTGGTGCTCGCGCTGAAGGCGGGGATCGTCGAGTTGTGATCGCGTTGTTCGCTGCGATCGTTCTGGCTGCGGCTCCGTCGTCGGTCGTCACCTCGCACCGCAAGGTCGTCGCGGAAGACGGCGCGGCGTTGGCGCTGTATCGGTACGGCAGCTCCGCTTCCCGTCTGCCGCCGGTGCTGGTGATCGTCGACCTGGGCTTCGATCGTTCGCTTGCTGATCCACTCGCGCGCTTTCTGGCTGAACGTGGTCGCACGGTCTTCGTCGCCGAGCTGCGCGGGCAGGGCGCGTCGGCGTCGGGTCATTCTCTTCGTTCGCTGATCCACCTCGATCTCCCCGCCATCACGAAGGTCATCGGCGAGCCCGTTCAGCTCATCGCGCACGGCTACGCGGGCTCGCTGGCCATGGCTGCCGTCGGCCACGAACTTCAGGTGAGCCGAGTCGTCGCGTTCTCGACGCCGATGTCGCCCGAGCCTCCGACGGAGCTGCAGGCGTGGTTCCTCTCCGACGGCGCGCGCTTCTCGTCGCTCGCGGCGTCACCCGAAGGCGCGGAGATCTTCTCGCAGCTCTTCGCCATGGGCAGCGCGCTGCGTCGTGGCGGCACGCGAGATCTCTCACGCGCCATGGCGGCGGAGCTGCTCGCGTGGTTGCAGACCGGAGATCTCCCGCTCGACGACGGCACCTCGGTGCTCGCGCGACTCCACGCCTACGACACGCCGACGCTCATGTTCCTCGGGCTCGCCAACGCGTGGGCGCCGAGTGAAGCGTGCGTGCTGCTGCGTGAGCGTTCACGTGCGTCGGTGCAGCTGCGCAGCTTCAGTCGCTTCTCTGACGGCGAAGACTTCGCGCACGTCACTGCGTTGCAGGGCGCCAGCGCGCCGAGCCTCATCTTCGGAGACGTGGAGGCGTTTCTCCGATGAGGGCCTGCGTGCTGCTCGTCGTGGCGCTCTCGGGCTGCGCGCACGTCTACGGGCAAGACCTGCCTCCCGAAGCGCAGCTCCACCGCGCGAAGACCGACGACGGCGTCGAGCTCGAGCTCACGCGCTACCTCGCCGTCGGTGAGGTGAAGGGCCCGCCGGTGCTGCTGTGTCACGGCATCTCGGCCAACGCGCGCAACATGGATCTCGACGAGCGCCTGTCGATGGCGCGCTGGTTCGCGTCGCAAGGTCGCGAGGCGTGGACGATGTCGCTGCGCGGCACCGGCACCTCCGACAAGCCGCCCGGCGCGACGTCCTTCGACGACTACTGGCGGCATGATCTCCCCGCGGCCGTCGAATACGTGCGGAAGCTCAGCGGCGCGTCGGGCCTTCACTACGTCGGGCACTCCATGGGCGGCATGGTCGTCTACGCGTACCTCTCGCAAGGCGGGCAGGGCATCGACGCGGCCGCCACGCTCGGGAGCCCCACGCGCATCGACTTCGGCTCGTCGGTCGAGTCGTTGATGACGAACTTCGGCGTGCGCATCGTCTCGCCCACGGGCGCGGTGCCGTCGGCGTTGGGGGCGTGGCTGACGGCGCCGCTGCAGGGCGCGATGAACGACGGCCCGTTTCAGCGCTTTTTCTACAACCCGCAGTCGACCAGCCCCGACGCGTTTCGCCGCTTGATGATCTACGGCACGGCCGACGTCGCCGGCGGCACCGCGCTGCAGCTCGCGAGCATGATGAAGACCGGCGCGTTCGCGTCGACCGACAAGACCATCGACTACCGGGCTGACATGGCGAAGGTCACCACGCCGATTCTGGTGGTCGCCGCGCGGCTCGATCGCATCGCCATGACCCCTGCCGTGAAAGACGGGTACCGAGCGCTGGGCGGGCCCAAAGAGTGGTTGCTCATTACCCGGGCCAACGGTACCCGCGGTGAGTACGGTCACATGGATCTCGTCATCGGTGAGCGCGCCGCCGGTGAAGTCTGGTCGAAGGTTCTCAACTTCTTCGACCGCCACGCGCGCAAGGAGCCTTGATGGCAACCCGTTCGTCTCCCCGCCCCAAGCGCAGCAGCGCTCCGCTGCCCCCTGCGCTCAAGGCAATCGCCGATTCAGTCATCGAAACGCAGCTGCCCAACGGCCTCAAGATTCGCCTGCTGCCGTCTGATGCAGTGCCGACCTGCAGCTTCTACACATTCTTCAAAGTGGGCTCTCGCAACGAGCGGCCCGGCATCACCGGCATCAGCCACCTCTTCGAGCACATGATGTTCAACGGCGCGAAGAAGTACGGCCCCGGCCAGTTCGATCGCACGCTGGAGTCGAACGGCGGCTCGTCGAACGCGTACACGTCGAACGACGTCACCGTTTATTACGAAGACTTCATGGCCGAGGCGCTCGAGAAGGTGATCGACCTCGAGAGCGATCGCATGCGCTCGCTGCAGGTCACGCCGAAGATGCTCGAGAGCGAGCGCCAGGTGGTGATGGAGGAGCGCCGCTTGCGCGTCGACAACGAGATCGGCGGCCTGATGGACGAAGAGCTCTCGACGCTGGTGTGGAAGGCGCACCCGTACCGCTGGCCCGTCATCGGGTGGATGAAAGACATCGAGAACATCAAGCGCGAAGACTGCCTCGAGTACTTCCGCACGTTCTACGCGCCGAACAACGCGACGCTGTACGTGTCGGGCGACTTCGACCCCAGGCAGGCGCTGGCGTTGATCAAGAAGTACTACAGCAACATCAAGCCCGGTCCTGCCGCGCCGCCGGTGCTCGACGCCGAGCCCGAGCAGAAGGGTGAACGTCGCGCCGAGGTGCGGCACCCAGCGCAGGCGCCGTCGTTGATGATCGCCTGGCGCGGCCCGTCGGCCACCGAGCACGACACGCTGGTGCTCGACGTTCTCCAGTACGCGCTTTCGGTTGGGCAGTCGTCGCGGCTGACGCGCGCGTTGGTCTTCGAGCAGGAGATCGCGGTCGGCATCTCCGTCGACTGGTCGTGGCGCTTCGACCCCGGCGCGTTCACCGTGGTGATGGAGCTCAAGCCCGACGGTGATCCGAAGAAGGCCGAGGCGGCGCTCTACACCGAGCTGCAGAAGGTCGCTGAGAAGGGCCTCGAGCCGCGGGAGATCGAGAAGGCGAAGAACAACCTCTCGGCGCACCTGCTGCGCGAGTTGGCGACCAACAACGGGCGTGCGCACGCGCTGGGCACCTACGAGCTGATGTTGGGCGACTGGCGTGACGGCCTGCGGCTGCCCGAGCGTTACGAAGCCATCACCGGTGAGCAGGTGCGCGCGGCGGCGGCGAAGTTCTTGTCGGCCGAGAAGCGCGCGGTCGTCACGCTCGTGCCCCTGGCGGAGGTGGCAGCGTGAAGAAGTCGACTGGAGTGCCCGCGCTGCGGCCCTTGAAGTTGCCGGTTCACGAAGTGCGCGTGTTGCCCAACGGGCTCACCGTGCACCTCGTGCCGCGCGGCCCGTTGCCGTTGGTGGCGGTGCGGCTGGTGATTCGTGGCGGCAGCGTCGCTGACCCGCTCGGCAAGCTGGGCGTGGGCGACTTTGCGGCGCGCTTGTTCCGTCGCGGCGCGGCCGGCATGACGGCCGACGAGATCTCCGAGACCGTGGAGTTCGTCGGCGCGAGCGTGGGTGGCTTCGCGAACGAAGAGAACGTGATCGTCTCGTTGTCGACGCCTTCGAAGCACTTCACGCCGATGTTCGAGGTGATGGCGAAGGTGTTGCTCGAGCCCACGTTCCCCGAGAGTGAAGTCGAGCTCGCGCGGCGCCGAATGCTGGCGGCGTTGACCAATGATCTCGACGACCCGGGCTCGTTGGCAGAGCGTGCGTTGGCGCGCGCGACGTGGGGCGATCACCCCTACGCGCACGAGCTGATGGCCGGGAAGAAAGACATCGAGGCGTACAAGATTGAAGACCTCAAGCGCTTCCACAAGGAGCGCCTGGGCCCGAAGATCGCGCACCTCTACGTCGTCGGCGCGTTCGACGCGAAGGAGGTCATGAAGACCATCGAGCGCACGCTGGGCGGCTGGTCGGGCGGCCCGACGTCGATCCCCGAGATCCCCGCGTGGGGCGGGCTGGCGAAGCCCGGCGAGGTGCTGATCGTCGATAAGCCCGAGCAGACGCAGGTGCAGCTGCGCATCGGCGGTGGTGGGGTGAAGCGAGGTCACGACGATCATTTCCCGCTCGTCACCATGAACACGGTGCTCGGCGGTGGCTTCACGTCGCGATTGGTCACGGAGATCCGCGTGAAGCGCGGCCTGTCATACGGCGCCGGCAGCTCGTGGGACATGATGAGCGCTGCGGGCACCTTCGCGGTCTCGTCATTCACGCGCACCGAGAGCATCAACACGCTCATCGACGTGGCGCTCGGTGAGGTGAAGAAGATGCGCGAGAAGGGCCCCTCGAAGAGCGAGCTCGCCACCGTGCAGCGCTACATTTCAGGGCTCTACCCGGGGCGCCTCGAGACCAACGAGAACGTGTCAGGCGCGATCGCCGACGTGGTGCACTACGGCTTGTCCGACGAGTGGATCTCCCAGTACCGCGAGCGCATCGCGGCGGTGACCGTGAAGGAAGCGGCCGCCGCGGCGAAGAAGCACCTGTTCGGCAAGGAGCGCTCCATCGTGTTGGTGGGCAACGCTGAGCAGCTCAAGGCGCGCGTTGCGAAGTACGGCCCGGTGACGGTGCTCAAGCCGTCGCAGTTCGAGTGACTGACCTGCGCGTGCTGGGCGAGTGGGGTGGCCTGGTGGCTGTCGACAAGCCGCCGGGCCTCCTCGTGATCCCCGGGCGCACGCCGGAAGATCAGGTGTGCGCGAAAGAGCTGCTCGGCAAGCAGCTCGGCAAGCAGGTCTGGGTCTGCCACCGCATCGATCGCGACACATCAGGCATCGTGTTGTTCGCCACCGACGGCGAGTCGCACCGGCGCGCGTCGATGGCCTTCGAGCACGGTGAGGTGAAGAAGACGTACCTTGCGCTGGTTGAAGGCCAGCTCGCCGCGCCGCTCGACATCGATCGCCCGATGACTGAAGCGCGCAAGAGCAAGATGCGCGTCGTCTTTCCCGGTGAAGAAGGCGGCAAGCCGGCGCGCACGCTGGTTCGACCGTTGAAGCACTTCGCTGGAGGAACGCTCGTGGAGTGCGAGCCGTTGACCGGTCGCCAGCACCAGCTCCGCGTGCACCTCAAGTCGGTGGGGCACCCGTTGCTGTTCGACCATCAGTACGGCCGCAAAGAGCCGCTGCTTCGGAATGGCGTGACGCTGAGCCGCACGCCACTTCATGCGGCGCAGCTGCGCATCGCGGCGCTCGGGGTCGACGTCAGCGCTGCGCTGCCAGACGAGCTGACGCGGTTCTGCGCGTAGCGATCAGCTCGCGAGCGGCGGCGGTGCCTTGCCGTGCACGAGCGTCTTCGTGTCTTGCTTGAACGAGACGTCGACCTTGTCGACGCGAACGCCGATGACGAGCCCGATGCCGAACGTGGGGTGATCGATCACGTCGTCGAGCACGAAGGTCTCTCGTGGCGAGTACTTCTTCGCGCGCGCGAGATCTTTGCCGGCGAACTGATCTTCCCACGTCATCTTCACGACGGCAGAGCGGGGCTTCGCGGCGGCTGACGGCTTGCGCGGCGCCGCGAACGAGGTCGCCTTCACCAGCGGCTGGGTGCCTCGGTACTGGTGCTCATTGCCGCACGTGTTGCACTTCACCTTGACGACCTTGGGGCCGACCATGGCGATGATGGTGTGCGCCAGGTTCAGCTCGCACTTGCCGCAGTGAGCGTCGATCTCTCCACCAACCCGGGTTGCATTGGGCGCAGTCATGTCGCGGCGCGAATAACAGAACGCGTGCGCGCGTGTGGGCCCGAAATCAGCTGCGCGTGTCGATGCTCGGGGCGTTGAGCATCGACACGCGGGGCGCTCAGAGCGCGAGCTTCTCGCCGAACGCCTGCTGGTAGCGGCGCGCGAAGTCGTCGATGGAGTACGTGTGCTCCTGGCAGCCCTTGAGCTCGATGGCGTACGTCGCGGCGAGCGCGGCGAGGCGGCCCGTCACCGTGTGCGGCAGGCCCTTCGCGAAGCCGAGCGCGAGCGCGCCGAGGTACGCATCACCAGCGCCTGTGGGGTCGACGACCGACGTCGGCGCGGCGATGGGGATTTCGATCGTCGGCTGGCCCTTGACGAGGATGCGCGAGCCTTCGGAGCCGCGCGTCATCACCGTGATGGGCGCCATGTCGAAGAGCTGCTGCTCGGTGAGGCCGGTGGCCTTGGCCATCATGCCGAACTCGTAGTCGTTGCCGACGAACGCGGCGCAGCCGTCGAGGCCCGAGAGAATCTGCTCCTTCGACAAGCGCGGCACCTGCTTGCCCGGGTCGAAGATGTACGAGACGCCGGCCTTCTTGCACTCGGCGGTGTGGCGGGCCATCGACTCCGGGTCGGTGGGCGAGATGATGACCCAGTCGCCCTTCTCGAGGCCGAGCGAGGCGAGCGTGACCTCACGCGCGTGCACCACCGCGCCCGGGTAGAACGCGACGATCTGGTTGTTGGCCTGGTCGGTGTTGATGAAGCACGACGCGGTGAACTCGTTGTCGACCTCCCTGATGCCGCGCGTGTCGATGCCGCGGCCCTGCATGAAGTCGCGGTACTCGCGGAAGTCCTGGCCGGCGGCCGAGACGACGGCGGTCTTCGCGCCGAGCAGCGCCAGCGTGTACGCGATGTTGCCGGCGGTGCCGCCGCGCATCTTCTTCATCGAGTCGACCAGGAAGCTCACGGTCAACATGTGCACCTTGTCCGGCAGGATGTGGTCCGAGAACTTGCCCGGAAAGTTCATGATGTAGTCGTAAGCGAGCGAGCCGGTGACGATGATGCGCACGGGTGATTCCTTTGGTTGGGAGGCAGGGGTTGCCGACCCGGCGCGCTCTATCTCAGGCCGCTGTGGGCGCCAACGCGTGACACAGGCCGCCGCGGTGTTTGTCAGCGGGGCCGCGCCCCGTTAGGACCCACGGCATGATTCAGCTCAACGAGGCGGCGCCGGAGTTTGTCGCCACATCGACGCAGGGCGAGCAGGTGAAGCTGAGCGCGCTTCGCGGCAGGTATGTCGTGCTGTTCTTCTTCCCCAAGGCCTTCACGCCGGGCTGCACGCGCGAGTCGAAGCAGTTCGCCGACGCGTACCCAGAGCTCAAGGCGCTCGGAGCCGAGGTCATCGGCGTGTCGACCGATGATCACCAGACTCAGTGTGAGTTCGCCGAGTCAGTCGGCGCGCAGTACCCGATGGTGGCCGACGCCGACGGCAGCGTGGCGCGCCAGTTCGACGTGTTCTGGCCGTTTCTCAAGTTCGTGCGCCGCGTGACGTTCATCATCGACCCCGAAGGTGTGGTGCGCGCGGTGCTGAACCACGAGCTGCGCATCGGCAAGCACGTCGACGAAGCGATCACCACGTTGCAGCGGCTCCAGCGAAAGCCTGTGTCCGCCTCGTCGACGGTGTTGCCCGGCGTGTCGTGACCTTCAGCTCCAGCGCACTTCGAGCGTGAGCCCGAGCCCCGGGCCGAGGTGATCGATCACCTTGAGCTGAATGTCTTTGGCCCCTGCGTGTTCGAGCCCGCGGCGGATCAACCCCATGTACCAGCCCGGAAAAGTGACGCGGTTGATCCACAGGTTCCAGACGCCGGGCCCGGGCTCGGTCAACTTCGTCTGGAAGAACGTGCTGCCGGTGGCGAGCGTGCGTGAGAGCCGCTCGAGCGCGCGCTTCGGGCCCAGGAGCCGCAGCCCTACGAGCACAGCCTTGCCCATGAACGTCTCGGCGTAGCCGTCGACGAAGCGCCGCCCGAGCGCCTCGATGCCCACCGCGAAGGGCACCTCCGGCGCGAAGACCTCCACGGCCACGCGCTGCATCGCCACGTATTGCTCGACCGGGTAGGCGGGCTCCAGCGGTTGGGCGGGGTCAAAGCCGATGGCTCGAAAGCGCGCGCGGTCCGGCTCGTCCATCGGGCCCAGTGCACGCAACAACCCCTCCACCGTCTGTGCAAACACCAACGCCGCGTCGCTCACGTTGCCGCTTCGTGCACGAAGCGCGCCTCGCCGCGGGGTTGCAATTCTGCAGAGCACCGCGTCGTTTTGCGACACCTCACCGCCACGTCACCTCGAGCGTGAGGCCGCGCCCGGGGCCCTCGTGCGAGAAGATCTTCACCGAGGGCTCGTCCGCGCCGGCGATCTCCAAGCCACGGCTGATGATGCCGACGTACCAGTCGGGCCACGTCACGTGACTCACCCACACGTGCCACACGCCGGGCGACGCTTCTTTCAACGTCGACTGCAGAAAATTGCTGGCGGTGCCCAGTGAGCGCTCGAGGCGCGCCAGCGCACGACGGGGGCCAAGCAGCTTGATGCCCAACAGCAGCCCTCGGCCAATCAACGTCTCGCCGTAGCTGTCGAGGAAGCGCCGTCCCAGCGTCTGCATCGCCAGTGAAATCGGGAGCCCGGGGGCGAGCAGCTCCGCAGCGACGACCTGCAAGTCGACGTACAACGCGACCGGGTAGGCGGGCTCAAGCTTGTCAGGGTCGACGCCGACCGCTCGAAATCGTGCTCTGGCGTTGGCATCGAGCGGCCCGACGGAGCGTAGAAGCCCGTCGACGGCATCGGAAAAAACAAGGAGCCCGTCGTTCATGACGGACTCCAGAGAGCACCACGCGTGCCAGCCACGGCTGCTTTCAACTCTGAAAGCGGCGCTGTGTTTTGCGACGCGCGCTGCTCAGCTGCCCTTCAGCTGACCCTTGATGAGATCCACGTTGAACTCCGCGATGACGCGCACGGGGATCTCTTTGGGGCACACCGCTTCGCACTGCGAGAGGTTCGAGCAGGTGCCGAAGCCCTCCGCGTCCATCTGCAGGGCCATGTTCTTCGCGCGCTCGAGGCGCTCCGGCTGCCCCTGCGGAAGGTGCGAGAGGTGCGAGGCCTTGGCCGCGACGAACAGCATGGCTGAGGCGTTCTTACAGGCCGCCACGCAGGCGCCGCAGCCGATGCACTGGGCCGCGTCCATCGCGAGGTCTGATTCTTTCTTCGAAATCGGCAGCGCGTTCGCGTCGGGAGCGCCGCCGGTGTTCACCGACACGTAGCCGCCCTTCGCGATGATGCGATCGAACGCGTTGCGATCGACGACCAGGTCGCGCAGTACGGGGAAGGCCTTCGCGCGCCACGGCTCCACGAAGATCTCGTCGCCGTTGTTGAAGTGCCGCATGTGCAGCTGACACGTCGTCACGCCGCGGTGGCCGCCATGCGGAATGCCGTTGATGACCATCGAGCACATGCCGCAGATGCCTTCGCGACAGTCGTGATCGAACGCCACGGGCTCTTCGCCCTTCGCTTCGATCTGCTCGTTGAGCGTGTCCATCATCTCGAGGAACGACATGTGCGGCGAGACGTTCTCGACGTCGTAGGCCTTCATCGCGCCGGGCTGGTCCTTCGAGGGCTGACGCCAGACGTGCACCTTCAGCTTCATCGTCTCGTTGCTCATTACTTGTAGCTCCGGATGGAGGGCTTGAAGGCCTCGAACACCAACGGCTCGACGTGGCGCGTCGGCTTCTTGCCTTCGCCTTGCCACTCCCAGACCGCGGCGTGCATGAACTTGCTGTCGTCGCGCTTGGCTTCACCTTCGTCGTCGTGCTCTTCGCGGTAGTGACCACCGCACGACTCGTCGCGCTCCAACGCGTCGAGCGCCAGCACCTCGGCGAACTCGAAGAAGTCGGCCACGCGGCCTGCCTTCTCGAGCGCGACGTTGAGCGACTCGGCCGAGCCCGGCACGTTCACGTTGTTCCAGAACTCTTCGCGCAGCGCGGGGATCTCCTGGAGCAGCTCGCCCAGGCCCTTCGCGTTGCGCGCCATGCCGCACTTTTCCCACATCATGCGGCCGAGCTGACGGTGGAAGCTGTCGACGGTGCGCTTGCCCTTGATGCTCAAGAACTTCGCGGTGCGCGCGTTGACGTCGGCCACCGCCTGCCGGAACTCGGGCATGTCGGTGGTGACCTTCGCCTGCTTGGCCGTCGCGAGGTACGCGCCGATGGTGTACGGCAACACGAAGTAGCCGTCGGCGAGGCCCTGCATGAGCGCCGACGCGCCGAGGCGGTTGGCGCCGTGATCGCTGAAGTTCGCTTCTCCGACGACGTGCAGGCCCGGCAGGTTCGACATCAGGTTGTAGTCAACCCAGAGGCCGCCCATCGTGTAGTGCACGGCGGGGTAGATGCGCATGGGCACGCTGTACGGGTCTTCACCCGTGATGGTCGTGTACATGTCGAAGAGGTTGCCGTAGCGCTCGGCGATCACCTTCTTGCCGAGGCGTTTGATGCTGTCGGCGAAGTCCAGGTACACGCCGCGGCCACCGGGGCCCACGCCCAGGCCCTTGTCGCAGGCCTCCTTCGCGGCGCGTGACGCGATGTCGCGGGGCGCGAGGTTGCCGAACGAGGGGTATTTGCGCTCGAGGTAGTAGTCGCGCTCGTCTTCGGGCACCTGGTGCGGCGCGCGGTTGTCGCCTTGCTTCTTGGGCACCCACACGCGGCCGTCGTTGCGCAGCGACTCAGACATGAGCGTGAGCTTCGACTGGTAGTCGCCCGACTCGGGAATGCAGGTCGGGTGAATCTGCGTGTAGCAGGGGTTCGCGAAGCCGGCGCCCTTGCGCGCCGCGCGCCAGTTGGCGGTGACGTTGCAGCCCTTGGCGTTGGTCGAGAGGAAGAAGACGTTGCCGTAGCCGCCCGTGGCGAGCACCACCGCGTCGGCCGCCCAGGCTTCGACTTTGCCGCTCACCATGTCGCGCGTGACGATGCCGCGCGCGTGGCCGTTGACGAGCACGAGCTCCATCATCTCGTGGCGGGTGTGCATGCGAACGCCGCCCGCATTCACCTGCTTCTCGAGCGCCTGGTACGCGCCGATGAGCAGCTGCTGCCCCGTCTGGCCGCGGGCGTAGAACGTGCGTGAGACCTGCGCGCCGCCGAACGAGCGGTTGGCGAGGTGGCCGCCGTATTCACGCGCGAAGGGCACGCCCTGCGCGACGCACTGGTCGATGATGTTCACCGACACTTCGGCGAGCCGGTACACGTTGGCTTCACGCGCGCGGAAGTCGCCGCCTTTGACGGTGTCGTAGGCGAGGCGGCGAACCGAGTCGCCGTCGTTCTGGTAGTTCTTCGCGGCGTTGATGCCGCCCTGCGCGGCGATGGAGTGTGCGCGGCGCGGCGAGTCTTGAAAGCAGAACGCGTCGACCTGGTAGCCGAGCTCCGAGAGCGTCGCGGCGGCGGAGCCACCGGCGAGGCCCGTGCCCACCACGATGATCTTGAACTTGCGCTTGTTCGCCGGGTTGATGAGCGGGAGCGCCAGCTTGTGCTTGCGCCACTTGTCTTCAATGGCGCCGTCGGGAATTCGTGCGTCGAGCTTCATGGCTTGATGATCCCCAGGAGGACCGCGAGGGGGATGGATGCGAACGCCGCGCTGATGCCGTAGCCGACCAACAGCGCGCCATTCTTGAGGAAGGGGGTCCACTTCGGGCCCCAGAACCCGAGGTGCTGAAACAGGCTGTAGATGCCGTGCGAGAGGTGCGCCGCGAGGAGGATCTGCGCACCCACGTAGAGCAGCGCGATGAGCGGCTGCTGGAAGCCCATCACCAGCATCGAGTACGCGTCGTAGTGCCCGTCAGGCAGCAGCGCGGCCGGCTGCGGCCCGGTCACGTGCCAGGTGAAGTGCGCCAGGTGGTAGAGGAAATACACGGCGACGACAGCTCCGCTGAGCATCATCGTCTTGGCGGCGGTGCGCGCCGGAGCCTTGTTGTCGTACGCGTACGCCTGCGGGCGCGCGGCGCGGTTCAACTGCACGGTGCGAATGGCCGTGAAGATGTGCAGCGGGAAGCCGATGAGCAGCGCCATGCGCGTGCCCCACAACAGCGGCGCGTTGCTCTTGAGCGCCGTGGCGTAGGCGTTGAACATGTCGCGGCCCGCGAAGGCCAACAGGTTGCCCGCCACGTGCCCGGTGACGAAGAGCCACAACCCCAGACCTGTGATTGCCATGATCACTTTGGAGCCGACCGCGCTCTTGCCGAACTTCACGAGCGAGCCCAACAGGCTCTCACCTGTCGTCTCGCGCTTCAGCTCCATCGCTTCTGCCATCTCTGCACTCCGGTGGAAGGTGGTGCCTGACCTGGGCGTTATTTATGCGGCGACCCGGCTTGGGACCACCGCGCGTTTGCCGCCCGCGTTCAGAATCGACAAGAAAAATCGTTAGAGCAGCAAGCAACTTTCATCGCGCAGCGTTTGCGCGGAACGACTTCTGGTAGGTGAGCCCCGTGTCTGACGCCGTGAGTGTTCATTGGAGTCGCAGCACGCTGCGTTTGTGGTTCGGCGCGCTCCTCGTGTTCGGCGCGATGCTGCCCGAGACCATCGTCATTCCGGTGGTGCGCAGCTTCGTGACTGCGGGCTGGCCCGGGCACGAGTGGTTGATGCACGCCTTTCTCGCGGTGAACCTGCTGGGCGCGGTCGTCGGCGGGCCGCTGCTCGCGGTGCGCGCTGAGCGAATGGGCCGGCGCCGGTTGGTCGCGGGCGTCTCGGCGATGCTGGCGGGCGCGCTGTTGCTGGCGGTGACGTGGTCTCCGCCGATGGTGGTGTTGCTGGCGCTGCGCTTCGTGCAGGGCGCCGTCTACATCGCCGCGGTCTCGATTCTCATGGGCACCATTCGCCGGCAGTCGAAGTCGGCCGCGGCCATGGGCGTGGTGGGCTGCGCGGTGGTGTTGTCGATTCTCATCGGCATTCCGCTGGGCGCGGTGCTGTCGAAGACCTCGCCGTCGTTGCCGTTGCTGGTGGGCGGCGTGACAGGGGTGGTGACGGGCATCGTCGCGTTGTTCGTGTTGCCGAAGACGACCGACGCGCAGCAGTCACAGGTGACGTTCAAGTCGCTGGTGTTCGACGTGCCTGCGCTGCGTGGGCCGACGTTGGTGGTGGCGCTCGAGCGCTTCGCGGTGGGCGCGTTCATCGTGCCGCTGCAGCTCTATGGGCATCACGTGCTGGGCGTGGCCGACTCGAAGGTGAACGGCTGGTTCTCGGCGTTCTTGATGATCTTCGCGTTGGGCACCTGGCCGATGGCGCGGCTCGGAGACAAGGTCGATCGCTGGAAGCTGATCGCGTTTGGCGCGGCCTTGTACGGGTTCTCGTACGTCGCGTTGGGCGTGACGCCGGTGAGCTTGATCGTCGTCGTCGTCTCGGTCGCGGGGCTCGCGTCGGCGGCGATCTACGGGCCGAGCCTGGGCCTCGCGGCCATGGCGGTGCCTGACACGGCGCGCGCGTCGGCGATGGCGGTGCTCAACGCGGCCGGCACGCTGGGCATGTTCCTGGGTTCCGCGTTGGCGGGCGGCTTGTCGAGCGCGCTGCTGTCGCTGGGCTGGGAGCGCGGGCCGGCGTACGTCGCGGTGTTCGTCGCCGCGGGCATCTTTCAGTTCGCGAGCGTCGTCATCGCGCTGCGCGCGGGCAGGGCAGCGCCCGTCGCCGTCACGAACTGAAGCTCCCGGCGGGGCTCGAACCCGCACCGCGCAGCGCGAAGAAGACCTTTCGGGAAACGCGCTTCCCCTTCGGAACTCTCTCGAACCCCGACAGGTGCATCCGCAACCGGTGTCTTCAGCGCCACACCCGCTCGTCTTGACGCGGTAGCAGCTCGCCACGCGCCCTGCTCGGGGCCGATTTCACGTTTTCCGGTGTGCTGCCAACTTGCACCACGGGAGCGCGGGTTCGACGGGCGATCGTTCCTCTGCCTGACGCTCACTCGCCCTGGTCGGTGAAATAGAGCCGATCGAAGAAGAGCGCCGCTGCGATGAGCGACAGGCGATCGAGTTCGTCGAGCGACGGGTCGATGCTCACGATGTTGAACGCGTCACGCACGCTGAGCTTGTGCTTCCACGCGTCTCTCCACGTTCGGTACTCACGTTCGATCTGCGCGACTTCGCGGCCGTCTTTGAGCGCGTGAAATCGCGTGAAGATGTTCGCTGGCTGCGTCAGCTCGAGACGCAGGTTGCCTTCTGCGTCGAACACGTCGAAGTGCAGCGCCATCAGCGAGGGGCGCTGTTCCAACCTGGCGAGCAGTCGGCCGTCATCGCCGAACACGCGCAGCCGGTGAGAGAGCAGCCGCCACCCACGGCGCATTGAGAAGCGCAGCGCGCCGGTGGCGTCGACGAACTCGTAGTGCCAGCCCTTGAAGATCAACGCCCACGGCGCGGTGGCGACGAGCCCGCCGGGTTCGAAGTGGTACGAGTCAGAGCCGACGCCGAAGAACGACGACCACGTCATGTTCTCGATGCAGCTGATCGACGGTGAAGTCGCCGTTTCATCAGGCAGCAGTGCGGGCCTGGGCTTGCGGCGTTGAACTGCGCGTACGGGCCGAGTTTCGTCGTCGTGCATCGGCGCGACTCCGTAGCACGTTCGAAGTCGAGCGCTGTGTGCGGCGCGCTTCAGAACGTCGTCTGAATGCCGCTCGCGCCCGCTGGGCCGGAGTTGCCGGGTGACGTACCGCCAGCGCCGGGCGTGCCGAGCATCACCGCGCCGCCCGTCGTCGACCAGGTCGAACTAGCGCTCTTGGCGATGCCGTACACCGGGCCGCCCGCGCCGCCGCCGCCGTGGCCGCCAGCGCCACCGTTGCCGCCACTGCCGCCGCCGCCGCCGCGCGTCGCGGTCGCTTGCCTCGAGTGGTAGTCAGACGCGCCGCCGGCAGCGCCGGAGCCTCCATTGGCGCCTCGGCCGCCAGCGCCACCAGCGCCGCCGTTGCCGGGGCGAAGCGTGACGCTCTGCCCGGTCACCTGCGCGTTGAAGAGGAACAGGCCGATGGACGCGCCGCCGCTCTGGCCTGCGCCGCCCCCGTTGCCGCCGCAGCCGCCACCGCCGCCGCCGCCGCCGGCGGAGCCATACGAGTAGCAGTTCAGCTCATTGAAGCCGGGGATCAGGAAACCGATGCCGCCCGCGCCGCCGCCGCCGCCGCCGCCACCGCGGCCGTTGGTGCCGCCGCCGCCCGCGCCCGCTGCCGTGAGGACGAAGCCTGCGCTGTTGAAGGTTCCGACGGCGGCCGCGGCGCCGTTCGTCCCGTCGCCGCCATTGCTGCCATTGCTCCCGAAGTTGACGCCGCCAGGCGTCGGCATACCTCCAGCCGACACGCCGGAGCCCGCGGCGCCGCCCATCGGCAGCCCTTGAGCGCCCGCCTGGCCATTCGGCGTCGTGGGGGTGGCGTAGCGACTCGGTGCGCCGCCGGAGCCGCCGTTCGCGCCGCACGTGCTCGCCCCACCGGCGCCACCCACGCGCCCACCGGAACAGAAGTCGTGCCACAGGTCCGTGTTGCAGGCAGTCCACTCCGGCAACGTGCTGAACGGGCTCCAACGGGGGTCGTTGTAGCAACCGCGCTGCCCGGTCGTGCCGATGGTGCCGCTCGCCGCCGTCGCGGGCGTCGCACCAGCAACTCCGGTGAAGCCGTTGCCTGCGCGCAGCTCAAGCCCCTCCAACTTCACGCCGTTCGACTCGATGATCTTCGCGCCGTAGGCCGTAGGGCTGCTCGCGGTGCCGCTGGTGCCCTCGAAGCGAATCAGCTGCACGAGCATGTTGTCGGAGCTGTCGATCAGCAAGGCAGGGTTGCCGCCCTGAATCAGCACGGCGTTGGCCTGCGCGCGCTGCCACGTCGTCGCGTGGTAGCCGCCAGCCACGTTGAGCGCCGAGAAGATGCCGGTGAGGTTCAGCGGCCCGGTGTACGTGCCCTGCGCCACGTAGATGTCGCGCTTGCCTTCGCTGGTCGCCGCCGTGAGCGCCGCCGCGATGGTCTGCTTCGGCGCCGCGCGCGTGCCAGGCGCCGAGTCGGCGCCCGTCGAAGAAACGAAGATGCCGTTGGTCAGCTCGCCGTCGATGCCGTCGCAGTTCGCGTCGGTGAAGGCGAGGTCGGGCAGGTCGGTCGCTGACGTCACGGTGCAGGCGTACTCGCAGCCGTCGCTGGGGTCCTGATTCAGGTCGATGAAGCCCGGCGCGCAGACGAACTGACACGTCGAGTTCACGCAGCTCGCGGTGCTGTTCGGCCGCGTGCACGTGCTGTTGCAGGCGCCGCAGTTGTTGGGGTCGTTGGTGACGTTCGACTCACAGCCGTCG
>JAMHXF010000106.1:0-133939 GCA_035910535.1 Archangium sp.
CTCTTGCCGAGCGCCGCGAGCAACGAGACCGCAGCCAACAGCAACGCGAGCAGCCCCAGCGCGAGCGCAGCCCACGCTCCGATGCCGCCCTCTCGCAACATCATCAACGGGTTCATGGTCGCGGAGCGTAGCGGTTGTCTGTGTGCGTTTGCTGGTATCTGCTTCGCGCCGCGTGACCCCGTACGGAACACACCCCGAAGACGAGAACATCGACCTCGATCTGCTCGACTACTTGCAGACGCTCACGGTCGCTGAACGGATGAAGCGTCACGAAGCCGCACTTGAATTGGTGCGAGCGCTCCGCAAAGCGGGAGAGGAACACTATGGCTTCGACCCTCGCGCTGTTGCGTCGGCTGCAGACGGAGAAGGTTGAGTTCGTGCTCGTCGGTGGCATGGCTGCCATCGCGCACGGCAGCGCTGCTGTGACTCAGGACGTCGATGTCTGCATCCGCTTCGACGAAGCGACCGTGCGTGGCTTGTTTCGAGCACTCGACGGTACGAACCCAAAGCAACGAATGAGTCCTCAACGGTTGCCGCTCGGCGACGAGCCTCTGCGATTCGTCGGTAATCGCAACCTGTACATCGCGTGTGATGAAGGCGTGGTCGACTTTCTGGGGGAAGTCACTGGCGTCGGCGCCTACGAGAGGATCGCGCGTGACGCGGTGCTGCTGCGCATCGACGACTTCGAGTGTCCGGTGATGTCTCTTGATGACCTCATCGTCAGCAAGCAGACACTTGGGCGACCGAAAGATCGTCAAGTCGCCCGCGAACTCGAATTCGTTCGCGAACGACTCAAGCGCTGATCATCAGTCCAACTCGTAGCCGCATTCGCTCTTGTACTGGCTGCGCCTCTCGGCGCTGCTCGACCCGCACGAGCCCGCGAAGCTGCGCTCTTCTTGTCCATTCTTGACGCACGTGCACGTATCGCCCGAGCACCGCACGGCGTACGTGTTCGAGTCGCTGCAGTTCGAGCGCGTGTTGCTGCAGCCCGTGTCGACGAAGGTGCTGCTGCTGTCCATGCAGCGGATGCCCGCGCTGCCCGAGCCACCGCACGTCAACTCGCTGCACGACGACGGCAGGTCACCGGGCCGCGTCGAACACGCCGCGTTCTCGATGTCGCGCAGGCACGTCGCGGTCTTCGAACCATCGAGCTCGCAAGCCGCGTCGGCGAACGACGAGCACTTCGTTTGTTGCTGGAGCTGCGAGACACAGCCCGACACGTCGCCGAACACCGTCTTCGCCGAGTCGGGGTCGCAGCGGAACAACTGCCGACAACCCGCCGCCGCAGACTGCTCACAGAACGGCTCGAAACGAGTCGGCCCGCACGCCGACGCGAGGACCACCAACGCCGCGAGCCGTTTCATCATCATTCCTCCAGCAAGCCCTTGAGCGCGTTCGCGCCCTGCGGCAACGACAACGCCTGCGCGTAGTGCAGCAGCAGCGCGCGGTTGTCGCTCACGTTCAAGTTCTGCAGCTCCAGCGCGCCGATGCGATCTTCCGGAGAGAACGCGCCGACCGTCTTCTCCATCGACAGCTTCTCGGGCGCGTACGACGCCTGCGCGGCCTCGGTCTTCATGATGGTGAGGTCGTCGCCGCGACGCAGCTCGAGCGTCACTTCACCCGTGATGGCCGTCGACACCCAACGCACCAGCGACTCCTTCACCAGCATCGCTTCCGGGTCGTACCAGCGGCCTTCGTACAGCAAGCGACCCAGGCGGCGACCCAGCGTGCAGTACAGGTCAGTGGTGTTCTCGTTGTGCACCGCCGACAAGATGCGCTCGTAGGTGAGGTGCAGCAGCGCCATGGCAGGCGCCTCGTAGATGCCGCGCGACTTGGCGTCGATGACGCGGTTCTCAATCTGATCAGACATGCCGAAGCCGTGACGCCCACCGATGCGGTTGGCCTCGAGGAAGAGCTGAACCAAATCGTCGTAGCGCTTGCCGTTGAGCGCCACGGGCACGCCGTGCTCCCACGTCACCGTGACCTTCTCGGCGTCAATCTTCGTCTCGGGCAGCCAGTGCGCCACGCCCATGATGGGGTTGACCAGCTTCATCGACGAGTCGAGGTGCTCGAGGTCTTTCGCCTCGTGCGTCGCGCCCAGCATGTTCGAGTCGGTCGAGTACGCCTTCTCGACGCTCATGGTGTGCGGCAGGCCGATGGAGTTGAGGAACTCGCTCATCTCCTTGCGGCCGCCGAGCTCATTGACGAACTGCTGGTCGAGCCACGGCTTGTAGATGCGCAGGTCGGGGTCGACGAGAATGCCGTAGCGGTAGAAGCGCTGAATGTCGTTGCCGCGGTGCGTGCTGCCGTCGCCGAACACGTGCACGTCGTCGGCCTTCATGGCGCGCACGATGGCGGTGCCGGTGACCGCGCGGCCCAGCGGCGTGGTGTTGAAGTACTTCTTGCCGCCCACGTGCAGGTGAAACGCGCCGCACTGAATCGCCGTGAGGCCTTCGCGCGCGAGCGAGTCACGCGTGTCGATGAGCCGCGCGACCCTGGCGCCGTGCTTGAGCGCGATGGGCGGGATGTCGTTGACGTCTTTCTCGTCGGGCTGCGCGAGGTCGGCGGTGTAGGCGAACACCTCGACGCCTTTCCTCGTCATCCACGCGACGGCGGCGCGGGTGTCGAGGCCGCCCGAAAAAGCGAGACCGACGCGGGAACCTTGAGGAGGAAGCTGGCGGTAGATGCGGCTCATGGCCGCGCTGAATGGAGCCAAAGGCTGACGCTTGCAAGCGTTGTCGACGCTGTTACGTCAGCGACATGAATCTCGACAGTTCCGCACCGCACGCGTTCGACGCGGCCCGGGAAAACCTGGGCATGGTCGTGGTGGGCATCATCATTCTTGTCGTCTGGTTGTTGTTCCGCCGACTCCTCAAGCAGAACGACCCGAAGCCCAAGTGAAGCCGCTCAAGACGTTGGGCACGCACGACGGGTGGACGTTGCGGCAGCGCGGTGACGACTTCATGGTGCAGCACGAGGGTCGCATCGTGCTCACGTCGCGGCGTGACGGGCACGAGAGCGACCTCGTTCGCTTCGGCCTCGCGCGGGCGCTGCGCTCGGAGGCGCGGGTGCTGGTCGGTGGGCTGGGCTTCGGGTTTCTGCTGCGCGCGGTGCTGGACGACGTCGGAGACGCGGCGCGCGTCACCGTGAGTGAGCCCTCGAAGGCGGTGCTGGCGTGGAACCGTGGGCCGCTCGCCGAGTTGCACGGCAACGCGCTCGACGACGACCGGGTGAAGGTCGAGACCGGTGACGTGTTGGCGTACCTCGCGACGCACCGCGGGGCCTTCGACGCGGTGTTGCTCGACCTCGACGCGGGCCCCTTCGAGCTGGACGTGCGTGACGAGACCTCGCTCTACAGCCTGGGCGGGCTCACGTGCATTCGTGCGGCGCTGGCGTCGGGCGGGCGCGTGGCGGTCGCGGCTCGGAGCACGCACCCGGGCTTCAACAAACGGCTGCGCGAGTGCGGCTTCGAGGCGTCGGTCGAGAAGGTGGACGACCGACTGTATTTCCTGGGCGACGTGCGCTGATCAACCGGCGGTGATGCGCGCCTTGAGCTCGGTGAAGCGACGCTTCAGGTCGCTCACCACTTCCTGCGTGACGATTTCAGTGCTGCTCACCGCGCGCTCGAGCTTCGGCGACAGCTCTTCCCACTGGGTCTTGATGTCCATCTTCGCGAGCGCGGCTTTGAGCTTCGCGTCGTCGCGCAGCGTACGGAACTCGGCCTGCAGTGACTCGAACTCGGCTTTCAAATCGACGGCCATGTGCGTTCTCCTCGGTGCGTGAAGTGACGTCACTCACGTAACGACGCGCATTGCGAGGCGCACGTCGTCAGAAGCGCGGCACCAACCAACCGGCGGCGAAGGCGTCGGCGTAGACCTTCGGGTCGTGGCCGGGCACCACGTGCAGCTTCGGGTTCGCCTCGGCGAGCGCCTTGACGGCGGCCAGCTGCGCGAGCACCGCGCCACGGTTCTCTTTCATGATCAACGTGGCCAACCTCGCGCGCTCGCGCACCTGCAGGTAGTTCTCGCGGTGCCACGCGACGTCACCCAGAAAGAGGAACTCCTCACCGTCGGCGCGCTGCACGAACACGACCTGACTGCCCACGGTGTGCCCTGCCGCGCGCCACACCACCACGCCCGGCGCGATGGCCGCGCCCTGCTCGTATTCCAGCTTCGGCAGCTTCGCCTTCGCCGCTTCAGGGAAGACGACGGGCGCCAGGTTCTCGGGCACGGCGAGCTGCTGCGGCGTGACGCGGAATTGGAGCGACTCGAGCTTCGGGTGCACCGCGACGCCGCCCATGTGGTCGTAGTGCTCGTGCGTGACGACGATGAAGCGCGCCGCTTCAGCCGCCGCCAGCACGCGCTTGAAGGCGTCACCGTCGAAGAACGACGCGCCCTCGCTCTTCGAGGTCGCCTCGTCCATCGCCGAGTCGATGAGGCCCGTGGTGCCGTCGGCGTACTTCACCTGAAATGCGTACACCGTCAGCTTCACCGGCGACCACGACGCGCCCGCCAGCACCGCGCGCTCCGGGAAGTCGAGCGTCGCCACGTGCTCAGCGTGCACGGCGACGGGCTTCTCGCCGGGCAGCTCGTTGGCGAGGCGGCGCAGCGCCGTGAGGTCGAGCGGGTAGACGCCTTCAGGTTCACCGTTGTGCCCGGTGAGCCACCAATACGCCGGTGCGCCGATGGCCAGCAGCACCGCGACGACGATGAGCGCGCGCTTCACGGAACGAACGCGTCGAGCGCTTTGCGAATGGGCGCGAAGTCTTCGTCTTTCACGTCGGTCACCTGCTCGGCGAAGAACGCGGGGAGCAGCACGTCTTTCGTCGCCGCCTTCGCCGCCGTGGTGATGGCCGCAGCTTTCCCAGCCGAGAGCTCGCGCGTGGCCACCAGCACGTCGTTGGGCACTTCTTGTGAGAGCGCGATGACCTTGAGCGAGTCGGCCTTCTTGCCCAGCACCTTGATGCAGCCGGTCACCTTCGTGTCGCTGACCGCCGGGTCGCTGAACGTCGCGCCTACGTCGTACTTGCCGTCGGCTACCGCCTGACAGACGGCGTCGTGCGAGCCCAGAAAGTCTTGCGTGTCGAAGGCCTGCACCGGGTTGATGCCGGCGCCGAGCAACATCGCCTTGGGCACGATGTAGCCCGACGCGCTCGACGTCTCGACCCACGCCACCTTGAGCGTGCCCTTGTGCTTCTTGAGCGCGTCGAGCGAGGTCAACTTGCTGCCGGGCCCCGCGAAGAGCGCTGACTTGTACGTCGCTTTACCCGCGCGCACGGTGCGGAACAGCAGCTGCGCTTTGCTGCTCTTCGGCACGCGCAGGTAGGCGAGCGGGCCCATCAACGCGAGGTCGAGTTCACCCTTGCCCAGCGCCACGGCGAGCGCTTCTTGATCAGCGTAGACGCGCGGCAGCACCTGCTCCTTGAGCGCGCCGCCGACGAAGGACGCGAGCGCCTCGGCCTGCTTCTTCGCCGCCTCGGGGTTGGTCGAGGCCACCACGCCGACGATGGTCGCCGGTTGCTGCGCGAAGACGAGAGACGAAGACAGCGCCACGGCCGAGAGCAGAAGCAGTCGCATGGCGCGCGAACCTACTCGTCAACGTCGCCAGCCGCGCTATTTCGACCGGTTGGCGCCATCTGATCATCGTCACATTGAGGCCTCATGACGGGCCGAAGATGCTGCTGCGCTCCTTCTCTCCACTCCCGGGGCCTCCTCCATGAATCAGTCGAAGAACGCGGCGCACGTGGTGGCGCTGCTTCGCAGTGACGAGTCTGTCGAGACGTACGCGGCGCAGCACGGCCTCGACCCGGCCACGCTGCACGGGTGGAAAGACGTGTACCTCGCGGGCCTCGAAGCGGCGCTGTCGCAGCGACCTCCGCGCCGTTGGAGGTTCGCGTTGATGGGCGCGCTCGCGGTGGTCGCCGCGCTGGTGCCCGCAACGGTGCGCGCCGGCAACTGCGCTGCGCTGCTGCCGGCGCCGCTGGCGACGTTCTGCTCCGACGAGCCCGCGCTGGCCTCGGAGATGAACGCCAACCTGAAGTACCTCGCCGACAACCTCATCGGTCGCACGGGCCCCATCGGCGGCAGCAACTCCACGCAGGACATTCGGCAGCGGGCGACGGCGATTTGGTACGCCGACGACGGCTCGTTCAACTTCAACGCGGCGTCGGTCGACATGGGCAACGCCACGGCCAGCGGCACCGTCTTCGCGATGCGGAGCGGCGACGTGCTGGCGCTCAACTCGGGCAACGCCTTTGAGGGCGGCACTGTGGTCGACGGCAACTTGCGCGTGAACGCCAGCACCGAGTTCGGAGGCGCGGCGACGGCGCGCGGCTCGCTGCAGGTCGACGGCAACCTCTCGTCGTCGAGCAACCTCGGCATCAACGGCGCGTCGTCTTTCAACGGCGTGGCGAGCTTCAACTCCAGGCCGCTCTTCAACGCGGGCTTCACGCGCCGCAACTGCCGTGACGTCTACGGCCCGTTCGGCGGCTCCAACGGCTACTCGGGCGCGTTCTGCAACGACGGCGAGTACATGAACGGCCTGCGCTGCCGCGACAACGGCTTCAACAGCCTCGAGTGCATGGCGTACTGCTGCTCACCGTGACGCGCCCGCACGCTTTGTAAATGCGGTTGTCATGAGAACGGCGGGCAGCGGCGCGCGCTCGGAGCGAGAACTCCAGCAGTTCAACGTTGTTGAAGGAGCCCGCCATGACCCGCATCGCCGAGCCGTCGAAGAAGCTGACCGCAGTGAAGCCTGCGCCGACGCCCGTGAAGCCCGCGGCCGTCATCGACGTGGCGGGCGTCGCGCGGAAGCTGTTCAAGCGTGACGAGCTGTCGCTGGGCAAGGGCATCGGGCTCAAGCCGCGCGCGCCGGTGATTCCGCTGCACCCGGGGCCGCTCTTCAACAAGCACAACCAGCGCGTCGCGCTGCACCTCAAAGACACGGTGACGAAGCTGGAGTCGAAGGCCGCCGCGCTGGAGCCGTTGCCCGCGTCCGAAGCGCCCCGCCGAGGCAAAGACGGCCGCTATGTCGCGCCGAATGGAGACCCGCTGGTCCGCGTGGCGCTCTCGCACACCGACATCGCGCCGGGCACCAGCACCACGCGGTACGCGCTCGTGAACCCGCGCACCAACGAGGTGTATTACGGCACCGACAACCGCGGCTGCTTCAACAACAGCACCACCTTCCGTGGCCCGGTGGCGCTGCCGAAGAGCCAGCGCTTCGTGGGCAAGGAGTTCTCGAGCGCGCAGGTGCGCAGCTTCGAGCGCTTCGCGGCGCTGGGCGCGGCGCTCGACTCGTTCAAGAAGAAGCCGCTCGAGGCGCGCGTCGACGCGATGTTGAAGAAGGGCTCGCTGCACTTCGACCAGCCCGCGCCGAAGCCCGGCGACGTGCTCTCTGAGAAGGTCATCAAGTCGGAGCACCCGTTCACGTATTTCGCGGTGCAGCTCGCGAGTGAGCCGGGGAAGGTCGTCATCAAGCGCGTGCTGACCGGCGGGTTCGTTCCTGCGCAGCCGGGTGACGGCGCGTACTCGCAGGCGATTCCGGCCTGAAAATCAGACGGCGCGCAGGAGGCAGTAGTCTTTCTTGCCCTTCTGCAGCAGCACGTAGCGGTCGTTGATGAGCGCCTCGAGGCCGACGTTCTGCTTCGGGTCGCTGACCTTCACCTTGTTCACCGACAGCGCGTTCGACTGCAGCAACTTGCGCGCTTCACCCTTCGAGGCGACGAGCTGCGAGGTGTCGGTGAAGAGGTCGACGAGGTTCACGCCGGTGCTCAACGCGGCGCGGGGCACGTCGGCGACGGGCACTCCGGCGCCGACGAAGACCTGCTCGAAGCGCTCGGCCGACAGCGCGCGCAGTTGATCAATCGTGCCTTTGCCGAAGAGCACTTCAGTCGCCGCGAGCGCTACGTCGAGCTCGTCTTTGCCGTGCACGCGCGTGGTGATGTCGCGGGCCAGCGTCTTCTGCAGCACGCGGTTCTGCGGCGCGGTGTCGTGCTCGGCCTCGAGCCCTTCGATTGACGCGCGGTCGAGCAGGGTGAAGACGCGGATGTAGTTCTTCACGTCTTCATCGCTGGCGTTGAGCCAGAACTGGAAGAACTCGTACGGCGAGGTGCGCTTCGCGTCGAGCCAGATGTTGCCCTTCTCGGTCTTGCCGAACTTCACGCCGTCGGCCTTCTTGATGAGCGGCGTGGTGAGCGCGAACGCCTCGCCCTGCGCCTTGCGGCGAATGAGCTCGGTGCCGGTGGTGATGTTGCCCCATTGATCAGACCCACCCATCTGCAGCTTCACGCCGCGGTGCTTCCACAGCCAGTAGAAGTCCCAGCCTTGAATGAGCTGGTAGGTGAACTCGGTGAAGCTCATGCCCTCACGGTCATCACCGGAGATGCGCTTCTTCACCGAGTCCTTCGCCATCATGTAGTTGACGGTGAGGTGCTTACCCGCGTCGCGAATGAACTCGAGGAAGCCGATGTCCTTGAACCAGTCGTAGTTGTTGACGAGCTCGGCGCCGTCGCCCGAGAAGTCGAGGAAGCGCGCGAGCTGCTTGCGCTGGCCCGCGAGGTTGGCCTCGAGCGCGTCGGTCGAGAGCAGCGAGCGCTCTTCGGACTTCATCGACGGGTCGCCAATCATCCCCGTCGCGCCGCCCATCAAGACGAAGGGTTTGTGGCCGGCTTCCTGGAAGTGCAGCAGCGTCATCACCTGCACGAGGTTGCCGACGCCGAGCGAGTCAGCCGTGGGGTCGAAGCCGATGTAGCCGCTGACGCGCTCGGAGTTGAGCAGCTTGTCGGTGCCGGGAATGGAGTCGTGGAGCATGCGGCGCCACGTGAGCTCTTCGACGAAGTTGGTCTTCACCGCGCCACCGCTATCACGCGGTAGGCAGTCAGGGCTCGAACTGCTCGTCGAAGCGCAGCTGCGTGGCGTCGTGCGGGCAGGCGCTGCCTTTGGCGTACGAAGTGAGCGCCAGCTCGAGCTCGGCGAACGTCACGCCGGCACCGTAGCGACCTTGATTCCGATACAGGCCATCGCTCCCGACGGCGAAGAACCCTTCGCTCGGCACGAGCAGTTTTTCGCCGAACGTTCGAACGAAAATCACGCCGGTCGGGCTCGTGTGCAGGTTGCCGTAGTGGGAATCACCGTTGAGCAACACGCGGTCGCCCAACCACACGCGTGCCTCCGCGCCGCCGGTCAGCACACTGTCGACCCGAAGCTCGGCTGACGTCGCCGGGAAGTTGGTCTCGGTGCGCTGCCCGTTGATGTCGTGGACGAGGACGATGGTCTCGCGGCCGCCCCAGCGCTCGAATTTTCCAGACTGCACGGTCGTGATGGTGCGGTCGCTCGCGAGGTCGCAGAGGTCGAGGAATTCACCGCGTCTGCTCGACGGGCTCAGCCCGCAGCCGGAAGCGACCCACAAACAAATCAATACACCACGCCATCTGTTTGTCATGCGGTGGGCAGTGTAACGAAGAACGTGGTGCCTTCACCCGGCGTCGACTCGAGGTCGATGGCGCCGCCGTGCCGCGTGACGAGGTTCTGCACGATGGACAGGCCCACGCCGGAGCCGCCCTGGTACGCGTCTTGAGGGTGCAGCCGCCGGAAGATTTGAAAGACCTCCGCCTGGCGCTCGCGCGGAATACCGATGCCGTCGTCTTTCACCAGCAGCTGCGCGGTGCCGGGCTGCGGGCCGTCACGCCAGCCCAGCTCGACGCTCGGCGTGGTGCGGTCGGTGTACTTGAGCGCGTTGGCCACGAGGTTGCCGACGATTTCACGCAGCATCGTGGGGTCGCCCTTCACCGACGGCAGGCCGTCGCACACCACGACGCGCGCGTTGGCGGCGGTGACCGACGCGTTCTGTTCAACGAGCACGTCACGCACCACCTGCTCGAGCGGCACGTATTCCATGCGCAGCTCGCGGCGCCCGGTGCGTGAGAAGCGCATGAGCGACTCGATGAGCTCGTGCATGCGGTGGGTGATGCCGATGACCTGCTGCAGGTTGGTCTTCGCCGTCGTCGGCAGCACCTCGCCCGCGTCGTCGATGATCCACGTCGCGAGGTTCCGAATCGACCGAATGGGGGTCTTGAGGTCGTGCGAGGCGATGTGCGCGAACGCGTCGAGCTCTTCGTTGAGCTGCCGCAGCCGGTGGTTGGTGCGCTCCATCTGCTCCGAGTGGCGGTACACGAGCTCCGCCAACGTCACCCGCACGCGGCGCGCGGCCTGCAACTCGGTGGGCTCCCACGGCGCCGAATGAAAACGCACCGTCTCGAGCCACGCGGCGAATGACCTTCGTGGCGTCAGCGCCGCGTCTTTCTCGGGGCGGCCGGCCCAGCGGACGTGCGTCGCCTCTTCAGCGCGCAGCCACAGCAGCCACTCGCCGCCCGCGCGCGTCACCGGCACGGCGACGAGGCCAGAGCACGACGCGGCGATGGCCTCGGCGTCGGGGTAGTGCGCTTCCCGCAGTGAATCGGTGGCCCACACGTCGAGCGCGCCACGCTCGTTGAGCCACGCCGTCAACGCGCGCAGCTGCGCTTCATCGAGCGCCTGCCCGCTGGTGTGCACGCTGTCTCTGGTGACGACGGCGAAGGCGTCGGCGTCGATGGCCGACTGCAGCAACGGCGCCGATTTCATGAGCACCTCGGCGGCGTTCTTCACCTCACCGGGAGGCAGCGACGCGATGAACGCTTCACGCGCGGTCTGCCCACGGTCGCGCAGCTGCGCTGCGTGGAGCTCCAGCTGACGGCCGACCTGCAGCGACACCGCGCGCGAGAGGTGCTCGCACGACAACCCCGCGTCGTACGAGAGCAGCCGCGGGCCCGAGTAGTGATGACAGGCGACGAGGCCCCACAGCTTGCCGTCGACCACGATGGAGATGGTCAGCGACGCCGTCACGCCCATGTTCGCCAGGTACTGGAGGTGCACCGGCGACGACGAGCGCAGCCCTGCGTGCGTGAGGTCGAGCGCCCGGTGGGTGCGCGGGTTGATGACGGGCAACAGCACCGCCGCGGTGGCCTTCGCGTCGACGATGCTGCGGGAGCGCTTCTGCGTCATCACCGCGCGCGCCTGCCGGGGAATGTCGGAGGCCGGGTACCGCAACCCGAGGAACGGCTCGAGCGCGACGCCCGGCGCGATGGCCTCGGCGATGACCTCACCGCTCGCGTCTTTCGCGAAGCGGTAGAACATGACGCGCTCGTAGCCGGAGATTCGCTGCACGTCGTCGACGACAGACATGGCCAGCGCTTCGATGGTGGTGGTGCGCTCGGCGCGGTCGAGGCTCTCGCGGAGGTGCTCGCTGCGCTCCACCGACAAGCAGGCCTCGGCGTGCTCGAGCTCGGCTTCGAAGATGAGCACGTCGTCGAAGAGGTGCAGCGTCATGTCGAAGTTGCTGCCGGTGCCGAGCATGTCGGTGCCCAGGTGCCGCGCCGAGCCCGTCACGCCTTCGAGCAGCCGCCGCCGCACGCGCTCCATCGACGGCGCCGAGAGAAACGCCGAGAACGGCTGACCGATGAGCGACTCCGCCGACCTGCCGCACAGCGCTTCGGCGTTCATCGACACCTGCTCGATGCGCAGCGAGGTGGGGTGCAGCGCCATCAGGAGGCCGTGGGGCTGAACCGTGCCGGGAAGGTGAATGGGCTCTCGCTCGCACTGGGTCAACGCCGTGTCGATGCTCATGGCTGCGCCTGACTTTCGAAGAAGGTCTGCAGGTGTTCGAACGTGGCTCTGGCCGCGATGACGGCCTGCTCTCGCGCGTCGTCAGTCATCGCGCCGCGCTCGAGTGCATCGAGAAAGTGTTTCCATTTGGGGCCGGTGCGCTCGCCGTAGCCGCTCACGTAGCGGAGCGACTCGTCGCCCAGCCCCAGCGAGGCCTTGAGCTCGCGGCGCAGCAGCTGGCCGCCGAGCGTCGAGCCCTCCAATACGTAGAGCACGCCCAGCTTGCTGGCCAACGTCGCCATCGGGAGCTTCGCGGTGAAGGGCGGGCGCGTGCCTTCTTCACCGAGGCTGGTGAGGTCCTTCTTCCCCGCCGCCGCGCGCGCGCGAGTCGGGAGGTCATCGAGCAGTGAGTTCAACGCAGGGTCTTCGAGCAACCGCGGCTCGACGGCCTCGTGCACGCTGGTGAGCGTCTTGAGGTACCGCACGTAGCGCTCTCGCGTGGCGTTGGGGCCCGTGAGCCGCATGGCCGCCTCGAGGGCGTGATGTGCGTCGGCCGTCTGACGCTTCAGAAGTTCCCGCACCGTCTGTGAAGCACCAGTCGTATTCATTTGTGTACGAACGACTTACCCGACTTCTGAAACAGCGAAGTTGGGCGTTACCCAACGGTTCCTTCTCAGACCCAGCGGTGGTGGCCCTGGAGGTCGAGGCTCAAGCGGCCGGTGCGCATGGCCACGATTTCTCCGAAGAAGAGCAGCGTGAGCGCAACGAAGGCGGCGACGGCCGTGTACGAGAGCGCAGCTGACGCGTCGCTCGTCTTCGCGGCGATGCCCGCCAGGGCCCACGCCAGCGCCGCGACGAATGAGAGGTTGCGACGCGCGAGGCCCATGACGAAGCCCAACACCAGCGCTGAGAAGACCAACACCAGCGACCAGCTCAGCGGCGTGAGCGGCGCGCCATTCCACCGCAGCGTCGTCGTCAGCCACTGCGCGGTGTTGATCATCGTCGCGGCGCTGATCCACCCCAGCAGCAACCCGAAGGGCACGCGCACGAACCACAGCGCCTTGTCGGAGCGCGCCGAGTCACGCAGCAGCACCTCGACGGCGATGAGCGCGCCCAGGCAGACCACGATGGTGACCCACGCCGCCGTGAACTGACGGTGGGTGAAGAAGAGCACCCACGCGCCGGTGGCCGCGCTCGCGAGCGCCGTGAAAGGGCCAATGCGCCGCAGCGCCGCGCTGGTGCGGTGCGCAGGCAGCGCCTGGTACACGGCGTACGCCAGCATTCCCACGAAGAGCAGGTTCCACACGGCGAACGTCCACCCGGCGGCCGAGAGCAGCGGCTCGGTGGCCACCGACACTTCACCGACCTCCCTGCCGAGCCAGAGGTTGATGACGATGGCTGCGGGAATGATGAACGCGTTGGCGAGCTGACGAGCGAGGTCTCTGGTTCTGGGCGTCATGCCGCAGCACAGAGCATCAGCGATGCCGCAGCGTGGTTTCGGCGGCTTGCCGGCGCGACCGCGTGCGCGGGCGCCACAGTCGCGCGTCAGGCCTTCATCGCCGCCACACGCAGCGAGACGAACACGCTCAACGCCATCACCCCCGCGAGCGCGTTGAAGCCCACGTCGCGCAGGTCGTAGTAGCGGTTGGGCAGCAGCGCCTGAATGCCCTCGTCGAGCCAGCCCGCCGCGAGCGTGAACACCGCCGCGAAGCAGAAGCGTTGCCAGGTCTTCCAGTCGGCCCGTGTCGACAAGAAGGCCAACACGCCGACGGCGCCGTACTCGAGGAAGTGCAGCTTTTCTTCGGGGCTCGACATGGGCCAGATGACCGCCGCGTAGATGCATACGGCGAGCAGCGTCAGCACCACCGTGCGCGGCTTTCTCAACGCCGGGTTGCGCACCAACAACGTCACCACCGCGAGGCCCGCCAACACGAACGCCGTCGCCACCATCGCGCGCAGCAGCCCCGCTTCACGAATGGTCTCGGTGATGCGGCGCGCGACGTACAGCGTCGAATAAATGCCGAGCAGCAGCAGCGTCAGCGCGAGGCGTGCAGTTCGCTGCGTCACAGGCCGCGCAAACTAAAGGAACTCACGCGTGCCCGGAATGTGGCGCGTTGGCCGCGCTCACAGCAGCGTGCCGCGCAGCACGACCTGCGCCACGCTGAAGTAGATGACGAGCCCCGACACGTCGACGAGCGTCGCGACGAAGGGCGCCGATGCGCTCGCCGGGTCGAAGCCCGCGCGCCGAATGACGAAGGGCAACATCGAGCCGGCCACCGTGCCCCACGTCACGATGCCGACGAGGCTGATGGCGACGGTGATGGCGACCGGCACGGGGTGCGCGCCGTACGTGTGAAACACCTGCTGCCACACGAGAATGCGAAGCATGCCGAGCGTGGCCAGAATCAACCCGAGCGCGACGCCGGCCAGCACTTCACGCCGCATGATTCGCCACCAGTCACCGAGCTTCACTTCGCCCAGCGCCATGGCGCGAATGATGAGCGTCGTGGCCTGGCTGCCTGAATTGCCGCCGCTCGAGATGATCAACGGTACGAACAACGCGAGCACCACCGCCTTCGCGATTTCGTCTTCGAAGCGACCCATCGCGCTCGCGGTCAACAGCTCGCCTACGAAGAGCGCCGAGAGCCAACCTGCGCGCTTCCGAATCATCTCCAGCATCGGCGTCTGCAGGTACGGCGTGTCGAGCGACTCCATGCCGCCCAGCTTCTGAATGTCTTCAGTCGCCTCGCGCTGCACCACGTCGACCACGTCGTCGACGGTGACGATGCCTTTCATTCGGCCTTGCGCGTCGACGACGGGCAAGGCGCTCAAGTCGTGCTTGGCAATCACCCGCGCCACCGACTCCTGGTCGAGCGTGTCGGGCACCGAGATGACGTCGGTGTGCATCACGTCGCGCAGCGGTTCGTCGCCGGGCGCGGCGAAGAGGTCACGAAAGCTGACGACGCCGCGCAGCCGCTGCTCCGCGTCCAACACGTAGGCGTAATAGATGGTCTCGAGGCGCTCCCGCGCCTGGCGCTGCAGGTAGCGAATGGCCTCGTCGACGCTCATGTCGGGGCGCAGGCGGGCGAAGCGGGGGCTCATCAACCCACCGGCCGCATCTTCGGCGTACGCGAGCAGCGCCGTCACTTCGAGGCGCGTGGTGTCGTCGAGCATCGAGAGCAACGCGGGGCGCGTCGCGTCAGGCAGCGACTGCAAGACGTCGGCGGCGTCGTCAGGGGCGAGCAGCCGCAGCCACAGCCGGCGCTCACCTTCGGGCATGGCCAGCAACAGGCTCGCTTGATCAGCCGGCTCCACGCCGAGAAAGAAGTCGTCGGAGTCTGCGCGCGCCATCTGCCCGAAGGCCTCGACGCGCTCGTGCGCCGACAACACGTTCCAGCAATCACGCAGCTCTTCAGCGCTGAGTTGCTCGCTCATGTCGTGACCCCCTGGCACCGCACCACAACGGCTTCACGCCGGCTTCGCGCGCTTCGGCGCGACCTTGCGTACCAGCTCCACGGCCGCCAGCACCACGCCGCCCGCGAGCACGCCCACCACCGCCTGCATCGCCGTCTCGAGCGCGTCGCCGAAGCCACCGTCAGGCGCGAGCCCGTCGATGAAGTGGTGCAGCGGCCCCACGTAGTGCACCAGCAGCCCGCCGCCGACGAGGAACATCGCCACCGTGCCGGCCACCGAGAGGAACTTCATGAGCAACGGCGCCAGGCGCAGCAACCCCGCGCCGATGGCCTTCGCCACGTTGTTGGCCCGCGTGCGCAGCGCCAGCCCGAGGTCATCGATTTTCACGATGCCCGCCACCAGGCCGTACACGCCCACCGTCATCAACAGCGAGATGCCCACCAACGTCAGCAGCTGCTTGGTGAAGGGCTCTTCGGCCACCGTGCCCAGCGAGATGACGATGATCTCCGCCGACAAGATGAAGTCGGTGCGAATGGCGCCTTTCACCTTCTGCTTTTCGAGCTCGAGCAGGTCGACCGGCGCGGCGGCTGCGCGCTCCGTCTCGTGCTTCTTCGACGGCCACAGCGCGTGCACCACCTTCTCGACGCCCTCGAAGCAGAGGTACGCGCCGCCCAGCATCATCAACGGCCCCACGAGCCAGTGCGCGAACTGGCTGATGAGCAACGCCACCGGCACCAGAATCGCCTTGTTGACGAGCGAGCCTTTCGCCACGGCCCATACCACCGGCAGCTCGCGGTTGGCCTGAAGGCCCGTCACCTGCTGCGCGTTGAGCGCGAGGTCATCACCCAACACGCCGGCCGTCTTCTTGGCGGCCACCTTGGTCAAGACCGCGACGTCGTCGAGCGCAGAGGCGATGTCGTCCAGCAACAGCAACAGACTCGAAGCCATGGGTCGCCCTCATGGCCTCGACGCGGCGCGCGCGCCAGTGCGAAAAAAGAGCCGCGCGGCGCGCCCAGTACCTCACGTCACCATGAGCCCTCGCATCGGCCCCCGGCCTTCGCACCCCGTTCTTCCGCGCCGCACCGACGCGCCGAGCCCGCGCGCGCCGCCGCCCCCCGAAGCGCCGCGCGCAGGTGACGCCTTCACCGACGTGCGGGCAGGGCAGCGCGCGCCCACGCTCTCACCGGCGCGCGCCGGTGCCTCGGTGTACCGCCGACATGGTGAAGACGCGCACACGCTGAGCGACCGCGGCGACGTGGGGCGGCTCATTTCCCGCACGCCGCAGCTCGATGACCTGCGCGAGACCGGCGGCGACGCCACGCGCTGTGGAGGCGCGGCCATGTTCAACGCGCTGCTGCTCGACGGAGACCACCGCGCCAACGCCGACGCCATCACCCACCTCGCCGCGCAGCGCCAGGTGACGTTGAGCGACGCTGACGCGAGCGCGCTGACGTCGATGCGCGAAGGCCACCTCACGCCGCGCGAGGCGGCGCGCCTGCAAGACGTGGTGTACCGGGTCGCCGACACCGGAGACGTGCGCGCGTCGGCCGCCGGGCTCTCGGGCGTCGAGCTCGCCACCGCGGTCACCGCGCTGCGCGTTCACGGCGCGTTCCCGAACTCGCACGAGGTGAACTTTCGCAGCGCGCGCAGCGGGCCTGAGTCGTTCCATTGGACCGTCACCAGCCGCACCGCCGCAGGCACCGCGCACGCCGACTCGTGGCCCCGCAGCAACGGCTACGCCACCGTCGCCGCCGGGCCGGGCCTCACCGACTTTCACCGCGACGGCCACTTCGACAGCGCGTTCATCGCCGACGTCACGCTCCGCCCCGCGCTCGACGGCACGCGCGTCCGCACGCGCTGGGTCGACGACCTCGACGGCCCGCCCACCGCCGTGCGCTCGACAGAAATCATCTTGAGCGCGAACGGCACCGCCCGTGTGGGTGACGCCGTCTGGCTCAACCCCGACACCGGCGCGATGGCGCTGCCCCCTTCGCGCTGACACAGCTAAGGAGCGGCGCCATGACGCAGCTCCGGGAAGTGGTCATCGTCAGCGCAGTGCGCACGCCCATCGGTCGCTTCAACGGAGGGCTCTCACAGGTGCGCCCCGATGACCTCGCGGCTGTCGCCATCTCCGAAGCGGTGAAGCGGGCGAAGGTCGCGCCTGCTGAAATCGAAGAGGTCTTCTTCGGTTGCGCGAATCAAGCAGGTGAAGACAACCGCAACGTGGCGCGCATGGCGGCGCTGCTGGCGGGCCTGCCGAACACCGTGGCGGCCGTCACCATCAACCGGCTCTGCGCGAGCGGGCTCTCGGCCATCAACCAGGCCGCGCGCGCCATTCGCTGCGGTGAAGGTGACGTCTACGTCGCCGGCGGCGTCGAGAGCATGACGCGCGCCCCGTACTCGCTCGCGAAGAACGCGCCGCCGGGCAACCACACCGCGTGGGACACGTCGCTGGGCTGGCGTTACCCGAACCCGAAGCTCGCGGCGCTCTTTCCGCTCGAGGCCATGGGCGAGACGGCTGAGAACATCGCCGAGCGCACCGGCATCACGCGCGACGAGCAGGACCGCTTCGCGCTGCAGAGCCAGACGCGCGCAGCGGCGGCGATGAAAGCAGGCCGCTTCGCCGACGAGTTGGTGGCGGTGCCGGTGCCGGGCAAGAAGGGCGCGGTCGACTTCGTGGCCGTCGACGAGCACCCGCGCGCCGACAGCGACCTCGCGCAGCTTGGCAAATTGAAGGCTGCGTTCCGCACGGGCGGCACGGTGACGGCGGGCAACTCGAGCGGCCTCAACGATGGCGCTGCGGCGTTGGTGTTGATGTCGGCCGAGCGCGCGAAGGCGCTGGGCGTGGAGCCGCTCGCGAAGTGGCGCGCGTCAGCCACCAGCGGCATCGACCCGCGTGTCATGGGCCTGGGCCCGGTGGAGGCGACGCACAAGGTGCTGCGCAGAGCAGGGCTGTCGGTGGCCGACGTCAAGCTCGCGGAGCTGAACGAGGCCTTCGCGGTGCAGGCGCTCGCGGTTTTGCGTGAACTGCACCTCTCGGAAGAACTCACCAACGTGAATGGCGGCGCGATTGCGCTGGGCCACCCGCTGGGGTGCTCCGGCGCGCGCATCGTCGCCACGTTGGTGCACGAAATGAAACGCCGCGACGTGACGCACGGGCTCGCGGCCTTGTGTGTGGGCGTCGGTCAAGGTGAAGCGACCGTGCTCACGCGCGACTGACGTTCACGAGGTCACTCCATGAACCGGTCTTCATTCTGTCTGGTTGCGCTGCTGTGGAGCTGCAGTGCTGCGAGTGGCTTGCCCGATGCCGGACGCGACGGTGGCTTCACGGAAGACGCGGGCGCTGAGTTCCCCGAGTGCGAGGGCCTCGAGGAGTTCGTGCCGTACTGCCCTGGCATGAATCGAGTGCTCTGCAGGCTCGAGGGCCTTCGGCAGGTCAGCGCGGCAGGTTGTTCTCAGAATGAAGACTGTGTGCTCGCTGAGTACCAGTCGAACTGCGTCACCTACGGGCTCTGCGAGCCTCGCCCCGCGGTGCTCTCCACGAGAACGCAGACGTTCGCCGCGGACATCGGGAGCGAGTTGGCGGCGTACTGCGCGAGGTCGAGGTGCTTCGGCGGTGGGTCGTGTGCGCCGTACGTCGGCGTCGCGGTCTGCACGCAGGGTCGCTGCGAAGCTCAGCTTCGCTGAGCGCTACTTCTTCCAGCACACGACCTGCGCCACGTGGCCCTCACCGGCGATGCGCATCGGCGTGACGCGGCACGTGCCCTGGGAGCAGCTGCCTGTCGCGATGTGCGTCTCTTCGAGCCAGAACCTCTCGTCGCCGCGGCCACCGAAGGCAGGCGTGAGCAGCGCGACTTCTTCACGCGTCGGCGGCGCCCAGCCGTCACCCATCTCCAGACATCGAACCAGCGCCTGCTTGAACGTGACGCCGTGCCGCTCCGCGTGACTGAGCTGTGAGATGCGCCAGTTCTCGCCCTTCACCGGCGCGAACTTCATTCGCGGAATCGCGATGAGCATGAGCGCCGCAAAGCCCACCACGAAGATGAACGGCCACGGCCCCAGCACCATGAAGGGCCGCAGCAGTGAGCGCGCGGTGGGCCCGATGGCGCGCCACGTACCGCGGGCCAGCGTGCTCGCCAGCCACAGCTCGACGCCCAGCACCACCAACGTGAGGCACGCGCCCGGAGACACGACGGCGTTCGATGGCCCGCGCAGCGCCGAGACGTTCGCCATCAACGCCAGCGAGGCGACCCACAGCATCGCGACGTAGATGACGCTGAACGCGGTGATGGCGGTGGCGCCCGGCGGTGGTCGCGTCACCTTGCCGCTGAAGGTCTCGCGCGGCGAAAACGAGAGGTCTTCTTCGAGCTGCGCGTCGTCGCTCATTTGAATGCGTCGACGAGCGTGCGTGGTGCGCCTTCGATTTCAGCGGTGCCCTTGAGGCCGGCCTTCAGCTCGCCCTTCGCGTTGTCGAACTCGGCTTCGGCGATGCCGCTGCTCGCGTCGCCGTCGAAAGACACGCGCTTGCGGCTCTTCGGCAACAGCAGCACCGCGACCTGGCCATGCGTGAGGGGCTCGTCTTTGGGCACCGTCACCTGCGCCTTGAGGCGCGAGCTGTCTTCGACCGTGCCGATGACGTCGTGCGCGGCGATGGGCTTGCCGACCTCGGCGGTGGGCGCGAACACGCCGCTCAACGGCGCTGTGACGGTCGGCGCTGCGAGCTGTGAGGTGACCGACTCGAGCACCATGTTCGCTTCGGCCAGCGGCTTCTCGAGCTCGAAGGCGGGCTTCGGCAGCGCGGCCTTCGCTTTCTCGAGCGCGGCTTCAGCGGCCTTCACCTTCTTCGTCGCCGCGGCCTTCTTCGCGGGGCGCGCTTTACCGAGCGCCGTCTTCGCGGCCTTCAACGCGGCCTCGGCCTTGAGCAGGTTGGTGGCCGCGTTGGGGTTGGGCGGCGCGTGCAGTTGCTTCGTCAGCGACGCAATCTGCTTTTCGAGCTGCGCCTTCTTCGCTTCGAGCGGCGCGAGGTCGTACCTCGCGAGCGTGGCGCCCTTGTTCACGTAACCGGCGGGCGTGACCTCCGTGAAGACGCCTTCGCGCGGGGCCTGCACGTTGACGCGCGCGTGCGCCACGAGCACGAAGTCACTGACGACGGTGCGGGGCAGGGGCACGAGGATCGCGACCGCCGCGCCGATGATGAGCAACAACGTGACGATGACGAGCGCGCGTTTCATGTCGCGCTCGCGATGATGTCACGGCGCGTGAAACGGTGCGCGGCGCAGCACGTGGTAGCGGTGGTGCGTGCTCTCGTAGAGGGAGAGCCCCTCGACGCGCCACGGTGTGCCGGCGAAGTCACGCAGCTCCTCGCGCAGCGGCTCGAAGAAGGCGTCGGTGTGTGCGCGCGCGAGCGTGAGGTGCGGGCGGTATTCGCGCGGCTCGTGTTGACCCAGCGTCGTGACGGCGTCGAGCTGCAGCGCGCGCAGCGCCTCGAGCGCTCCTTCGACGCCCAGCCACAACACCGACGGCGCGCGCGTGGTGACGAAGGTGCCCGCGCCGTGGAGGCGGAGCTCGAAGGGTCGGTGTCGGAGCGCCAGCGCGTCGACGAGCGGCGCCCATTCGTGCACCTGCTCGGGCGTCGGGTTGCCGAGGAAGAGCACGGTGACGTGCAGCTTCTCGGGCGGCAGCCATTTGGCTTCGAAGCGCGCGCGAGAACGGGTGGCGCAGGCCTCGGCCTGCGCGCGGGCGGTGTCATCGATGTCGACGGCGAGGAAGACGCTCATGGAGACTGGAGCCGGTATACGCTGGCTCCTCATGCCCTCCGACACCACCGAGTTCGAGGACTTCCACACGCAGGTCGCCGTGAGGGTGAAAGGCTTTCGGCCGGTGGTTCAGCGGCCGCACATGCTCGAGGCCCGAAAGCGAAGAGAGAAGTTCACGCTCGACGGCAACGAGTACGTGCTGGGTCGCGGTGACAAGGCCACGCTGCTGCTCGACAGCGAAGAGGTGAGCCGCGCGCACGCGAAAATCACCCGCGTCGACGGCGAGTACACCATCGAAGACCTCGGCAGCCGCAACGGCATCACGCTCAATGGCCTGCGCGTTCACGCGGCCGTGCTGCGCGACGGTGACGAGGTGCAGCTGGGCGACGTGGTGTTGACCTACCGCGAGGGCACCTGACGTGAGCGACATGTTCGTGCGCTTCTGGGGCGTACGTGGCTCCATTCCCACGCCGGGCCCGAGAACGCGGCGCTACGGCGGCAACACGTCGTGCGTCGAGGTGCGCGTCGACGACACGTTGTTGGTGTTCGACGCGGGCACGGGCTTGCGCGAGCTGGGCGTGCACTTGATGCGCGGCGGCGCGAAGCCGCTGACGGTGCACCTGTTCTTGTCGCACCCGCATTGGGACCACATTCAGGGGTTCCCCTTCTTTGGGCCCGCGTATTCGAAGAATACGACTTTGTATGTGTATGGCCCGAAGGGTGATGACAAGAATTACCAGTTGTTGTCTGGGCAAATGGCAAATGCATACTTTCCCGTCCGGTTCTCTGACCTCGGGGGGAAGATTGTCTCGCGGAGTTTCTCAGGGTCGTCGGTGTCGATTGATGACGTGAAGGTCACCTGCTTCGGTCAGAAACACCCCGGCGGGAGCATGGGCTTCCGCGTCGACCACGAAGAGAAGAGCGTGGTGTTCGCCACCGACAGCGAGCTCGACCAATTGCTCGTCGACCCCGACATCGTGCAGCGAGACGCGAGCGCGCTGCGCGAGCTGCCTGACGACCTGGTGAGCTCGGTGCATGGTGCTGACCTGCTGGTGGCCGACGCCCAGTACACCGACGCCGAGTACGTGCAGAAGGTCGGCTGGGGTCACCCGCGCGCGACCACGGTGGTCGACCTCGCGGCGCAGAGCGGCGTGCGGCGGTTGGCGTTGACGCACCACGACCCCATGCATGGTGATCGCGACGTCGACATGATGGTGCTCGAGTGTGTCGAGCGCGCAGAAGGCCACGGTGTGGAGCTGGAAGTGTTCGGCGCGCGCGAAGGCGTGACGCTCAAGGTTTGATGTTCAGGAGATAAATTGAAGACGATTCTGTCGGTGTTTTTGGTTGTGATTGTTTGTGGTTGCTCTGGCTCCGACAACAAGCCTGACAGCGGCTTCGTCGTGGGCGGTGGCGGGGGCGCGACGGGTGGTGGCGGTGGTTCGACAGGCGCGACGTTCAACGCGGCGGGCAATTGGCAGCTGGTGTTGACGATGTACCCGCGTGAGGCGGTGCTCCTCGACGGCGGTATGGGGCGCGACTTCTCCATCGCCAACGACGGTGGTCTTCGAGTCGAGGTTCAGCACCCGGTCACGTTCAAGGCCGACGGCGCAGGCGGTTATGGCCTCGCGTTTGCGCTCGTTGATGGCGGTGCGTGTTGCGCCGACGGCCCACGTTTCTCCGTCGACGGTGGGGCGCTCATCTTCGCCTCGCAGCGCTACCGCTTTCCTCCGGGCGTCTCGTTTCAGACGACCCTCGGGTCGATGCCGTTCGAGATGGTGACGCCGTGGGTGCTCGACGTGCACGACCTCGAGTCGCGCGCGGCCTTCGAGGTCTCGGGCAGCGTCAATTTCCCCATGGTGAAGGTCGAAACCTCGGAAGACGGGAACCCGCAGAACGTGGTGTACGGGCACGCCATCTCGTTCACGAGGCAGTGACGCGAGGTCGTTGTGCGCTTCGCCGGTTTGAGACTCCCGGAGCGCTCACCTCCGGCGCGGGACGCGCTGGCGTGGCATCGCGAGCACCGCTTCGCCGCGTGACGTTCGCGAGCGCGGTGAGGTGATTTCACGAAGCGTTCGAACTGGGCTGCGTTCACGTCGTCGCTCGGCGAGGTCGCGCCGCTCAGGTCAGCGTCACACCCAGTTCTTCCGCGACGGCTTTCGGCACTGGCGCCGAGAGTTCGAATTCGACGCGCATCGGTGAATTGCCCTTCACCGACTTCACTTTTACGTCGCCGAGGTACGCGCTCTCGGCGTGTGAGCTCGCCTGAACGAACAAGCGAATCGTGATGCCGCGTGCTTCGTGCTCGATGACCCGCTGGCCGCGCTCGTTGGTCTGCGACATCGCGTTCTGGCTCATCCAGTTGAAGCGCTTCGTCGAGACGAGCTCGTTGTCGTACTGGTGCGATTGCTTCGCGCCACTGGTGTCGAGCTTGGTGATGATGACCAGCTCGTTGGGCATCAACTGCATGACGCCCGAGTTGTGCTTCGCGGGGTCGTAGTGGCTACCGAAGTACCTGATGATTTCGGGCCGTCGATAGAAGCGGTGCAGCTCCAGCTCGTCGGGCGTGCGCAAGACGCCGCCATGACGCTCTTCGTAGTAGCGGTTGAGCACCGGCAGAATTCGACCTTCGACTTCAGTCAACAACGTCGAGCCGATGGTGTCGGTGATGGCCCGCGCGAGCTGACCTGCCTTGGTGATGGCGCCGCTGGCGAGCTTCTTGTCGAGCGTGTCCATCGCGGAGGTCGACGCGAAGTCACCGCGCTCGGGCAGCCACTGAGGAAAGCGTTCGAAGAACTGTGCGTATGCGGCGTCGAGTGACGTCGCGCCGTTCGCGAGGCCCCAGACGACCGCGTGAGCGTGAACGCGCTGGGCCTGCCAGTCGGTCTCGAGGCTCTTGAGAAATCGACGAACGAGGTGGTCGTCGGTAATGCCCTCGGACCAGTTGGGCGCGTCGTCGTGCGCACGCTGGCAAGCAAGCCAATCGCCGTACGCCGCGCGGAAATCGCTGAACGTTGCGCCGCCTTCTCGTTGCCACAGGTCGATGGGCAACGGCGTGCGGCCCTTCACTTCGTAGCGGAGCGCTTCGTACGTCTCGTGGCAGGCGTCGCGACGGCTCGTGTGCCGGCGAATCTTCGTCAACATCTCGAGGGTCTTGCGCTGCAGCACGACCTCGCACGACTTCGGCGGCTTCACGACGAAGTCACCGATTTGCACCGGCGCGCCCGTATTCGTGAACGCGTTGATGGACTGCAGCGCGAGCCACGCGCGTTGGTGATGGCCGACGAAGTCGAGCACCGTCAGCACTTCACAACCGGGACTGAGTCGAAGCCCGCGCCCCAATTGCTGCAGAAAAATCGACGACGATTCGGTGGGCCGCAGAAACAGCAGGCTGTTGATGGCTGGAATGTCGACGCCTTCGTTGAGCACGTCAGCGACGAAGAGCCACTCCAGCGGGTCGCTCGGGTTGGCGAGGCGCGCATACACGGCTTCGCGGTCGTCGACGTCGTGCTGACCCCACACTGCCGTCGCGACGTGGCCGCGCTCATTGAGCGCCTTCGCCATGTATTTCGCGTGTTCGATGCCGGCGCAGAACCCAACCGTCGCGCGCTTCGGGCCATCGAAGCCGTAGGCGATGGCTTGTTCGATGATCAGCTCGACGCGCTGAGGAATCGACAACTCCTTTTCGAGCGTGGGGTTGTCGAGCACGCCGCGCTTCCAGGGGACGCTTGCGAAGTCGATCGTCTCGTCGGCGATGGCGAAGTAGTGAAACGGCAGCAGCCACTGTCGCTCGATGGCCTCGGGCAGCCGCACCTCGTAGGCGATGTTCCAATCGCACCATTCGAGAATGTCGCGACCGTCTTGGCGTTCTGGCGTCGCGGTGAGGCCGAGCAAGAAGGTGTGCCCGTTGTCGCGCAGCTTGCGGAGCGGCAGGTAGCCGTCGGCTTCGACGTGATGGAACTCGTCGATGACGAGGTAGTCCCATTTTTCTCGCAACAACTGAGGGTTGGTCCTCAGGCTCTGCACTGTCACGAACTCCGCACGACAGTTTGGGATGACGCGCGCGAAGGTGCGTTGCGCCTGCGTCAGGTGCTCTTTTCGATGAGAGATGAACAGCACCGACTGCGCGTTCATCTGCTGGCAGTCGAACGCCGCGAGAAATGTTTTGCCGATGCCGGTCGCCGCGATGACGGCCGCGCGCTTCAGGCCTGCAGCGCGCATGTTCGATAGTCGCTGCAGTGCTTCGCGTTGTGCGGCGTTCGGTTTCGGGAGCGCGATGGGTTGGTCTGCGACCATCGGCAGTTGAGTGGTCGGCCGCTCGGCGTAGCGAAGCGCGTACGCGTCGATGAGGTGCTGTGAGAGCGGCGCCACGTCGTCTCGCAGCAGCAGCGAGTCAAACTGCTTCTTCGTCTGCGCGATGACGGCGGCGTCTTGTGAGCGAAGGTTCCACTCGAGGTTGTCGGCCAGACCGCCCTTCGACAGGTTCGAAGAGCCCGCCCAACACTCGCCACCATTGGCTTTGTTGAACAGCCAGAACTTGCTGTGAAAGCCGGTGGGGCCATCTTGAAGAAAGACGTCGAGCCCTTTGACTCGCAGCAGTGACTGCAGGGCTTCGGGCTGCGTGATGCACTGGTATGTCGAGGTGAGCAGCGTTGCTTTGCCGCGTCGGTCGACCAGTTCGCGGAGCGGGTCAATGAGCAGCCCAAGCCCACTGCATCGAGTGAAGGACACCGCGAACGACGCTTCGCTCGCCCAGTGCAGCCCGTCGCGTACGACGTCGAGCATTCTTCGTTCGTTGGGCAGATTCAAAACCGACGGCGATGCCATTTCGCCAGGGTCGCATTCCTCTGCGAGCGCTGCACGCAGGGACTTCTGACCCCCATTGTGGCGCTCGCTACGAGGTGCCGAGAGGGAGCGAGCGCAGAAAGCCATCGACGTGTCCAACGCGGCGCATCGTCAGTTGGTCCGTCTCCGTAGCCCTGCGCACCGCGAGCAGCTCGCCGCGTTTGCCGACGTCGGCGAAGAACAGGTCGAAGTACTTGCCCTCGTCGAGGCGCGCGCGAACGTCCTCCTCCGCGACGAATCCCTCCAACAACAGTGCGTTGACGCTGCCGTCGTCGTTCTTGAACTCGATGACGACGTGGGGTCGCCGGCTTCGCAACGCGACGACGGTCTGTAGCGCCCGTGAGAGCGAGTCGCCGACCCGGTCGCCCAAGGTCTCGCGCACGACGTCGACGAACACCGCCGCCGTTTGCGCGAATTGTCTAAAGTGTTCCCTCGGCAGAAAAATGGCCGGCCGCTCGTCACGTACGGACTGGTATTTGCGTGGAACGACGAGTTTTGCTTCGACGGGTGTTTCGGTTGCGCCGTCCTCGCACAGCTCGAGGTCGCCATAGAATGCGCCGTCATAAAAATACATGTTGTTGATTGATTGTATTTCATACTCGACGGGCTTGCCTTGTTCGTCCCAGCGAGTGAGGTGGATGGTTCCGTATGTGATTGAAATGAGTTCGAACGGCCCGAACGTCGGGCCCTCGAAGCCCCAGTCCTGCATGAGTTCGTCGGGGTCGCGTCGCCCGTGGAATAGCCGCACACAGAAAGCCATGCGCTCAACCTGACCTGGAGCTGAAGCCGGCGCCACGCCCGGAGTAATACGGTACAGACACCCGTTCAGTGCGCGCATGTAGTCAACACGCCACGCCACCGTTTCCACCTACGCTCGCCCGGCATGCGTCGACTCATCGGGGTGGTCTGCGTCGTCAGTCTGTTTTCGTGCGAACTCTTCGCTCCCAAACCGGAGCCAACGCCGCCGGTCGACGCACCGGCCAGCCCGCGGCTCGCTGACTGGAAGCTGCCTTTCGCGCTGGCTGACGACCTCCCCATCACCGACGGTGTCTCGCGCCTCAACTACGAGCGCTCCGTCGAGGTTGGCCCGCAGGTTGGGCTGAGCCTCTTCACGTCGAACGGCGGAGGCCTCACCACGTTGGTGCCCGACTCGCTGGTGGCCGTCGCCGCGCTGCCTGACCGCGTGGTCGTCGTCTTCGCCGCCGCGCCTGATGGCGTCATGACCATCGCTCAAGGCGGGCTCGATCGGCCGTGGTCAGCGCAGCCGCTCGACGTCGACGCGCCCGTGTTGCGCTGGCAGGTCGGCGCGCTCGACGCGGTCGCGGCGCCTGATGGCTCGGTGCTCATCGCCGTGCGGCGCAGGCCGTTTCAGCTCGCGCTCTACCGGTGGACCACCGACGGCGTGGTGACGAAGGAGCACCTGCCGGTCGCCGCGCCCGCCTCGGAGCACTGGTCGACCTCGCGTTGCCCCGACGTGCGCCTCGACGCGTCGGCCAACGGCGGCGTGGTGCTCGCGTACCACGCGGGCAAGCACACCGCGCTCGCGTGGCGAAAGCCCGGCGCACCGGTGTGGACCGCGCACGAGACGCCGCCGCTCGAGTACGACGCCAGCGTCCACTACGACCTGGGCTGCGTCAGCCGCGTGCTCTTCGACGACTCCGGCTTTCCGCAGCTGCTCACGCTGGTGCGCACCTGGCAGCGCAAACCCACGGCGCCCGAGCCGTATGACCCGATGCAGCCGGGCACGTCTGACCCTGCGTGGAGCCGCGCTGGCGAGCACCCCATTGGGCTCGTCGGGCGCACGCCGCCGCTCACCGGCATGAATGGCTACGTGATGCTGGCCAACGGCGCGCTCTCACGCAGCGCCAACGCGTCGCTGCCGGCGGCGTCGCTGGTCGAGCCGCACGCGTGGCACAACGGCTTCTTCTCCTTCGACAGACACCCGGCGGGCTACCTCGTGAGCGGGCCCAACGTCGACTGGCGCGGAGGCACGTTGGTGAATGTCTCGCTGCGCGCGCACGACCCCGTCTTCGATTCGGCCTCGCCGCTGCCGGCGTTTTCGTGGCGCGTCGACCTGCCAGCCAGCGCCGTCGAGACCACGTCGGGCGGCATGACGCTCATCGTCGACCCATCGGAGGTGCGCCGCGTCAGCGACTTCGAGCACCTCGCCTTCGAGCCGTGCGGCGACGTCACTGCAGTCGGCTCCGGGTCGACACGAACGAACCTCGCGGTGCGGTTTTCGCGCAACTCTGCGGGCGCGTGCCCGGGTGTCGTGCGCGCGCCGGTGCAGCGCCCGGAGCCAGTGCAGTTCGACGCCGTGCCGGTCTTCGCGCATGGGCGGCGGCCGTATGAAGTCGGCGTTTGCTCGGCGGGCACGCAGCTGGGCATCTGCTACGGCGGCTGGGCGCCGCTGAAGACCGCCGCGTTGCCCGAAGAGACGACGCCGAAGCTGGTGGCCAGCGCGCCCGCGTCAGGCCCGGTGCCGCTGGAGACGGACCACGTGGTCTTCACGCTCTCGCGGGCCATCGGCAGTGACGAGCGCGTGTTCGCACACTTCAGCGACGTCAACCGCGTCGAGAACACGCAGGTGGTGCCGGAGCTCGACGGCGCGCAGGTGACGGTGCGCTTTCCGCAAGCGCTCAAGGCGGGCTCGACGTACCGCGTGGGTCTGTCGGTGACTGCCAATGGTGAAGGGCAGTGGCTGTACCTCGACGGCGCGGCGCCGGTGGCCACCTTCACCACGGCGAAGTCGCCCGGTGTGGTCGACCCGCGCTTGATGCCGACGCCGTTCCGGTGCCCCGGCGTGCGCGTCGACGGCATCTGTGAAGTCTCAGACCTCGTGCGCGGCGTGACGGGCATCACCGACGACGTCGGCTTTGGGTACAACTTCGCGGCCCGGCCACTGGGCCCGCCGAGCATCTACGACGCGCAGGGCAACCGGGTGACTGACGCGGCTGGAGACGTGCTGTCGTCGGGCACCACGCGCTTCACGTGGGGCACGTCACTGGCGCGCGACGCGAAGTACGAGCTGCGCTACCCCGAGGGCATCCTCACGTTCGACGGCACCGAGTTTCTGCCGGAAGACCTGAAGCTCGTCTTCCGCACGCGGCCGAACTGACGTCAGCGCGTGGTGTTGACGCCGTAGCGGCCCCAGCACACCAGCTCACGCGAGCCCGCGCGCACAGCGCACGAGAAGCCGTCGCCGCTGCCGACCTCGACGAACGCGCCCGATGGCGCCTGCAGCAACGACGGCTCGGTGGCCTCGCCCCAGCACTGCACCGACGCGTCGGGCCGCAAGCCGCAGCCGTGCGTGCGACCCAGGCGCAGGTCAGCCCATTCGCCTGCGGGCACTGACGCCATCGGCCTCGTGGTGCCGCGCCCCCAGCACGTCGCAGCGCCGGCGCTCGTCACGCCGCACGCGAGGTCATCGGTGGCCGCAATCGTCACGCGCTCGAGCGGCGGGGTGACGCGCGTGACGCCCGCGTCGACGACGCCCACACAGTCCCACGCGCCGGTGACGTCGCGCCGCGCGCAGTACGTGCCGGCCGAGGCCTCGACGGTGAGGTACGGCCCGGCGGCGGCGCGCGAGGTGTTGACGACGAGTTCTCCGCCGTCGCGCGTGACGCCGATGAAGCGCCGGCCGCCCACGCGCAGTGTCGACATCGGCGTCTGGAGCGGCGCTCCGCCGAAGTTGCAGCGCGGGTAGCCGCCGTCGACGAGCCAGCATTGGTCGCCGGGCGTGTCGGTGCTGAACGCGTCACCTTCGACGTCTCGCAGCGGCCGCGCGATTTCGCTGTTGGGTGAAAGGCACAGCACGCCTGCGCCGTGGCGCGCGCAGAAGCTCTCGCGGCCCACCACCAGCGCGTCGACGCGGGCCTCGACGAGCGCCACGCGGTCGGGCTCGAAGGTCGCGTCGTCGAAGTGGTGGAGCCCTCCGTCGCGCGTGCGGCCGGCGGCGTTGACGGCGGTGCCCTGCAGGCTCACGAAAGACTCACGAGGCACGCGCGTCTGGTGGTTGGTGCCCCAACATTCGAGGCCCGCGTCGGCGTGCAGCGCGCAGTGGCCGCCGTTTTCATTCATGGCCAGCGCGGTGAAGTCAGCGCTGTCGGGTGTGGCTGGCGGGCCCTCGCCCCAACACGTGAGGCGCCCGTCGACGCGCAGCGCGCACGCCCAGAGCCGGTTCATGCGCACCTGCCTGAAGCTGCCCGATGGCGGCGTGCGAATGCCGAACGGGTCAGCGCCCCAGCACGCGAGCTGGCCGTCGCTGCTCAGCACGCCGCAGCCGGTGACGCCGTTGTGCGCGAAGTCAGCGAGCGGCTCCACGGGCACGCCGGTGCCGCCGTTGGCCACGTTGCCCCAGCACAGCACCGCGCCGTTGGGGCGTTGGCCGCACGCCACCTCGTCGAAGACGACGAGCCGCGTGAAGGGGACCGCCGGCGCAGCGGCAGAGCGGTCGACGCCGCCGGAGCTCCAGCGCATGGTGCAGGCGGTGCCTCCGTCGAGCGTCACGGCGCACGAGGTGTCGCGGTCGGCCTGGATGAGCTGGCGGAGCGGCTCGCTGGTGACGGTTGCGTCGCCACAGCTCGCGGTGCCGTCGGCGCGCGTGCCGCAGAACGCGCTGCCGGTGTCGACGCGCGTGAAGGCGCCGACGAGCGGCCGGTGCGCTTCGGGGCGGCCCCAGCAGACGGCGTGGCCTTGTGCGTCGAGCGCGCAGAGCCCTGAAGACGCGTCGCCCAACGAGACGGGCACGAAGCCATCGGGCAGCGCGAGGTCTCCCAGGTTGATGTCTGGGCAGACCACGCGCCCGTCAGCAGAGAGCGCGCACACGTCTTGTCGCAGCACCACGAGGTCGACGAAGGGCCACGGCCAGGTGAACTCCAGCGGTCGTCGGCCCGCCTCGAAGTTGCCCCAACACGTGATGGCGCCCAGCGCGGTCAGCCCGCATGACTGGTTCGCGCCGGCGGCGAGCTTCGTGAAGGTGCCGGTGGAGAAGGTCTGCCCTTCGGCGCGGCGGCCCCAGCACGTCGCTGCTCCGTTGGGCGTCAGCGCGCACGCGTGGTTGCTGCCGCTGGCGAGGTCGATGAAGGGCCCCGGCGGCGCGCGGGTGATGCGATGCGCGTCGTCGCCCCAGCACTGCACTTCGCCTTCGACGGTCAACGCGCAGCTGTGCAGGTCTCCGACGACGACCTTCGTGTACGGGCCTCCGGCGATGGGTGGCGTCGACTGGCCGCGCGTGTCGTTGCCCCAGCAGTGCACGTCGCCCAGCGCGCCGAGGCCGCACGCGTGCGCGAGCCCGTCGGCGAGTTGTCGCAGCGCGAGGGCGGGCGGGCGCTGGTGGCCGACGCCCGAGGCACCCCAGCAGCGCGCGCGGGCATCGCCGCCGAGCAGGCAGGCCGCGCTGTCGGCAGCGGGCGTCTCGGGGAAGCGCGGGTCGCAGCCGACGCCGCCGTCGCAGGCGAGCTTCACGCAGTTCGTGGTGTCGAAGGCGCAGGTGTCGGCGCGGCAACTGACGACGCCCAGGTCGAAGCCGAGCTCCGTGCATGTACGTGTCGTGGGGCCGTCGCACTCTTCGTCGGCGGTGACCTGCCCGTCGCCGCAGACATTGGGCGCTCCGGGCACCAGCGTGCACTCGGGGCCGCAGCGCAGGCAGCTGGCTTCGCCTTGCGCGCAGATGGGGCGCGTGAGCGGCGGCTCGCAGGTCTCGTTGCGGTGCGTGTCGACGACGCCGTCGCCACAGCGCGGCAGTGGAATGAAGCCGGTGAAGCCGAACTGACAGTCGAGAGACGGCTCGCTGCTCTGCGTGGGCCCGACGATGAGGCTGGTGGTGGTGCCTTCGGTGAGCTCGTCGGTGCGCACGCCGGGCTTCGCGCGCACGGTGATGGTCTGTGGCGCGTTCCAGTTCTCGGGCGTGAAGGTGAGTGAGGTGGGCGTGACTTCGAATTGTTCACGGACAGCGAGCGGCACGGTGACGTCGGCAGGAGGCGCGGTGAAGAGCGTGGCGCCGCCGGTCGCGGTGCCGCCGTCTCCGTCGACGCGGCCCAGAAAGTCGACCCGGAGCCCGAAGCCGGTGTCGAGGCCCGCCTGCTCGCAGCGCGGTGCTTCCTCTTCTTCAGGTGGACACGCGCAGAAGAGGAACGAGACGACGAGCACCCCGAAGACGCGTCGCAGCATCAGGGGAGTTTACGGGAAAGCGCGCGCCCGCCGTGTTGTTCGCGCGCTGGGCCAATGCTGCGCGCTTGCGCTACATCGCCCGCATGAAGATCGCGCTCATCCTTTCGCTGCTCGCAACCCACACCCTGGCCGCCGTCACTCAGAAGAAGGTCTCGTATGAGCTCGACGGTACGAAGTTCGAGAGCGTGCTCGTCTACGACGCGGCCCAGAAGGCGCCGAAGCCCGGCGTGCTGCTCGTGCCCAACTGGCTCGGCGTCAACGCCGCCAACCTGAAGCAGGCCGAGCTCGTCGCATCGCGCGGCTACGTGGTCTTCGTCGCCGACGTCTACGGCGCGGCGGTGCGGCCCACGCTCGCCGAGGCAGGCAAGGTGTCGGGCGCGCTGAAGAATGACCGCGCGGTGCTGCGCAAGCGCGTGACGAAGGCCCTCGAGGTCTTCCGCGCGCAGAAGAACCTCCCCGTCGACGACAAGAAGTGGGCCGCCATCGGCTTCTGCTTCGGCGGCACCACCGCGCTCGAGCTCGCCCGCACCGGCGCGAAGCTGGGCGCGGTCGTCTCGTTCCACGGCGGGCTCGATTCACCCACGCCCGCCGACGGCAAGAACATCACCGCGCACGTGCTCGCGCTGCACGGCGCCGACGACCCCTACGTGCCCGCCGCCGACGTCGCCGCCTTCGAGGCCGAGATGCGCGCCGCGAAGGTCGACTGGCAGCTCGTCTCGTTCGGCAACACCGTGCACAGCTTCACCGACGTCGACGCGAAGCAGGCCGGCCAGGCCGATTACAACGCCACCTCGGCGACGCGCGCCTACGCCCTGATGGACGCGTTCTTCGCCGAGGTGTTGCGCTGACTATTCGAAGCCCACGCCGCGGAAGGTCGTACCCGCAGCGCTGTTGGTGACGAGCTGCGGCTCCGGCGAGCCGCCGTCGGCCAGCAGCCCGTCGTCGTTCCACCGGTAGATGGCGCCGGTCGTCGCGCAGATGACGACCGCGCCCGTCGCCGTCGCCTGTGCCGCGACTGACAAGCACGTGCCGCTCGGCGGCCGCAGCGACGACGTCTCGACCCACGCAGCGCCGTTGAAGGCGAAGCCGCGCACGCCCACGCCGCTCGCCGTGTCGGCCACGTAGAGCGTGTCGGGGCCCGTCGGCGCCTGGCGGTCGAGCAACACGAAGTCAGACGCGTTCTGCATCGTCACGCCGGTCAGCGGCCCGGTCATCGCCGTGGTCGCCTGCGGCAGACCCGCGCCCACCGAGAAGATGCGCGGCACCCCGGCGCCGGCGTCGCTCGCCGTCGACGCGTAGAGCTGGCCTTCGAAGACCTTCACCGCGCGCAGGTTCGTCACGCCGCTGTAGACCTCCACCGACGTCGGCGCGCCGCGCCCCGCGTAGCGCACGCCGCCATTCAGGCTCGAGGTGCCCGCTGTCCAGAAGCCGGTGCCGTCGGTGGTGACCGCCGCGCGCACGTTGTTGCCTTCGTACGCGTTGGTGAAGGCCGTCGACGTGTCGAGCCCGCCGTCGTCTCCGACCCACGCCACCACGCGCTCCAGGCCCGCCGCCGAGACGACGCCCGAGGTCCCCGGCGTCACGCCGTAGCCGGCGAGCGTCCATGAAGCGGCGCCGCGCGCCAACAACCCATCGGAGCTCGCCGAGCCCGACAACGCGAAGGCCCGCTGTGCTCCATTCGTCACCGTCGGCAGCGCGACCGAGCTCACCACCGCGCCCGTCGTCAACGAGCGCCACTCGAGCGTCACCGCGGCCGAAGCGCCGCTCAGCGCGCCGCCGTCAGCTGCGGGCCCGATGCGCACCACCACGAAGCGCGCGTCGACCCCTGCGTCAGTCGACGTGCCGGCGTCGGGCGTCACGAAGAGCGCGTTCACGTCACCGGGCGTGCGCGCCGTTTCGACGAAGGCGCCGGTGCCGTCGGGAATGCGGCCCCAGCTGCGGTTCGCCGCGTGCGACGACGCCGGCACGTCGAGGCGCAGCACCACCGCGTCATTCGCCGAGAGCAGGAAGAGCGCTTCACCGTTGCCCGAGAGCCCGAAGCCGAAGTTGAGACAGCTGCTCGCAGGGCCGCACGTGGCGCCTTCGTAGAACAGCAGTCGCGCGCCGCCGGCCAACGTGGTGCCCGCAGGCAACGTCACCGCGTCGCTCAGCTTCGGGCCGTTGGTGGTGCCGTCGAGGTCGGCCACCTTGAAGCCCGACAGGTCGACGGCCGCGCCGAGGTTCAGCAGCTCGAAGAAGTCGCCGTTGCTGACGGCTACTTCGTTGAACGTCACCGCGAGGGCCACACCTGCGTCGACTTCAACGCCCGCATCAGGCGCCGCGACGAGCGCGTTGGGGGCGCCCGGCGTGCGCGCCGTTTCGACAAAGGGCCCGGTGCCGTCGGGCATGCGGCCGCGGCTCAGGTTCGCGCCGTGCGGCGTGGCGGGAATGTCGAAGCGCAGCTCCACCGCGTCGCCCGCCGAGAGCAGGAAGAGCGCTTCACCATTGCCCGAGAGCCCGAAGGGAATGTTGATGCAGCTGCTCGCGGGGCCGCACGTGGTGCCTTCGTAGAAGAGCAGAAACGCGCCCGGCGCCAGCGTGGTGCCTGCGGGCAGCGTCACGGCCTCGGCCAGCTTCGGCCCGCCCGTCGCGCCATCGAGGTCGGCCACCTTGAAGCCCGACAGGTCGACGCTCTGGCCGCTCACGTTGAGCAGCTCGAAGAAGTCTCCGTTGCTCACCGCCACTTCGTTGAAGACCACCGACGGCGCGCCACCGTCGGGCAGCGTCATGCCACCGTCGATGACGCCGGCGTCGGGCAGGCCAGCGTCTTGCGTACCGGCGTCGACGGGCGCGAAGGGTTGGTTCGGCAGGCCCGGCGTGCGCGCGGTGACTTGAAAGCTGCCGGTGCCGTCAGGGAGTCGGCCGTAGCTGGCCATGCCCGGGTGGGCGTTGGGCGGCGCGTCGCCGCGCATCACCGTGGCGCCGCTTGAGTCGACGAGGAAGACGGAGTCTCCGTTGCCCGCCGACAGGCCGAACGTCACGGTGAAGCACGAGGTCACCTGCGCGCTGCCGCAGGAGGTCGACGGGCCCGCCGTCATGCCTTCGGTGAAGAGCAGCAGCGCGCCCGGCGCCAGCGTGGTGCCCGCAGGCAGCGTCAGCGCGCCGGTCAGCTTCGGCCCGTTGGTGGCGCCGTCGAGGTCGGCCACCTTGAAGCCCGAGAGGTCGACGGTGGCGTCGCTGGTGTTCATCAACTCGAAGAAGTCGCCGTCGCTGGTGGCGATTTCGTTGAGCGTCACCTCGAAGTTCAGCGCGCCGCCGCCACCTCCGGTGCCGCCGCCCGTCACGCCGGTGCCGGTACACGCGCCGACTTCGCAGCGCTGCGTGCCCTGACACGCGATGCACACCCGACCTCCGGCGCCGCACGCGTCGACCTCGCCGCCGGGGCGACACTGGCCGCTCGCGTCGCAGCAGCCGGTGCTGCACGTGGTGGCGTCACACTTCGCCGCCGGGCCGCAGCTCACGAAGCCCGACAGCGAGAGCCCCGCGAGGAGCCCGAAGAAACCTGCGCGCTGCATCGTCATGTGTTGCTCCTTGTTGAAACGAAATGAAGTCATGGCGCCCACACCGGCCAGCGAAAGCGAACGACGACGCGCACTTCGTGAGCGTCGACGCCGGGCAGGGACGCGCGCGCCGCGCCGAGCGTGAGGGTGCGCACGTAGGCGACCAGCCCTTCGACGAAGGCGGCGCTGCCTCCGACGCCGGCGAAGCCCTCGAAGAGCGCGTCGTCGGTGGTGAAGGAGCGCTGAAACCACTGCCCGCGCGCGGTGAGGTGGAGGTGCTCGAAGAGCGTGACGCGCACGAAGCCCTGAAAGAGCGCGCCTTCGCGTGCGGGGTCGGCGAGCAGCCCTTTGGCCCAGAAGCCGCTCGCGCCGGCGCCGAGCACAGGGCCGCTCCACTGCACGCCGCCGCCGACGCGCGTGGTGGGCACCTCCGGCAGCCCCGACGAGCCGAACGCGCCGAGCAGCAGCACCTCGAGCGGGAGCCCCAGCGTCTGCAGCGGGCGCACGAGCGCGGTGAGGTCGACGTTCTTGCCGGGGTTGAGCTCGCGGGAGGTGTAGCCCTCGCCGTTGGTGACGGCCACGCCGACCCAGCCGAGGTCTCTGGGGAGGTAGCCGCGCAAGCTGCCTCCGAAGTCGGCGGGCGCGAGCAGCCGGTTCGACTCGAGCCCGTCGGCGGTGAGCTCCCGAAAGCGGAAGCCGCGCTCGAGCTCGGGAATGAGCAGCGTGGGGATGAGGCCGAAGCGCGCTTCGAGGAATTGCCAGCGGTAGCCGCCCCAGGCCTCGCGCACGCGCAGCACGACGCTGTCTCCCTGCACGCCGATGAGCGCACCGCCGTTGGTGGCGTAGGCGCCTTCGACGAGCACCCGGCCGGTGGCGTCGAGCCAGTTCGCGTCGAGGCCGAGCTGCACGCGGGGCACAGAAAACACGGGCAGCGCCGGGCCGTCGGTGGGGAAGCGGCCCGAGAATTCGCCGAAGGCGTCAGCGCGCGGCGCGAACGTGGGCAGGGGCAGCGGCGCCGGTTCAGGGCTTCCCGCGTCGGGCTGCGCGAGGACGAGCGAGAGAAGCAACCAGCTCATGGAGGACCTCCGAAGACTTCGCGGGTGAAGCCCTGCGGGAGCTCCCGCGCGTCGTGCTGCACGCCGAGCGAGGGCCCCAGCGCTTCGAGCGCGTGAAGGAACGTGTCGTAGTCGCCCAGCACCTGCGCGCTCTCGACGACGGCGAAGTTCGACTGCTCGATGGCGAATGACTCGGGGTCACGGCGCAGTTGTGTGCGCACGCCTTCGACCACCTCGGCCTCGCTCATTCGGTGCACGCGCGCCAGCAGCGCCCCCAGCACCACGCCGAGCTTCGTCAGCTCTTCTTCGGTCGCGCGCGCGCCGACCCAGCGCGAGGTGTTGAGGCCCTTGTTCGCCTCTGACTCGGTGCGCACCTGCAGCGGCAGCCCGCGCCACGCCGTCGTGTACCAGCGCGGGTCGGCGTCGGGCACGAACCACGCGCGCCGCAGCGCCGCTTCAACCCGCTGTGGCGTGTCGGTGGCGACGGCGAAGGGCCGGTACCACGCGGCGTTCGGCGCTTCGGCCAGCTCTTTGATTTCGACGATGACGTCGTCGTCGAGCGCGTCGGTCGGGCCGGCCAGCAACACCAGAAAGCGCAGGCGCGGCCAACTGGCGACCCCCGAGCCGAACTGGCGCACCACGTCGAGCACCGCGCCTCCGGCCGACAGTCGCTGCAGCGCTTGCGGCAGCGTCGCCGCGAGGTCTCCGGGCGGCGTCGCGAGCACCGCCGTGGGCTCCGTCGCGTCGGGAGCTCCGCGCAGGAAACGTCGCCGCCCGTCTTCGACCACCGTCAACGCGCTCAGCTCTTCACGCGCGGCGAGGTCGCGTGCGCCGCGCCGAAAGAGGTCTTGCAGCACCGCCGAGTCACCCGCATCGACGACCCGCGTCGGGGCCTCGTCAGACAACAGGTGCGTCGCGTACGAGCTGGCCGCCGCGCGCGTGATGACCTCGAGCCGCGCTTCTGGGCTTCGAACCCGCGCGCCGAGCGCCAGGCCCGTCAGCAGGCGCCGCACGTCGAAGAGAAACGGCAACCGGCTGGCGCTGTCGAAGTCGTTGGGCTCGAGCGCCTGCACGCCGTCGCGGTCGGTCAGCAGGCCGAAGTTTTCGGGGTGCGGGTCGCCGAGCCCCAGCACCGGCAGCGTGTCGAGCCCGAAGCCGCTCTGCGACGTGCGCCCGGCCTCCCAGTCGGCGACGGCCAGCGGCAGCGCGCCACGAAAGAAGTCGAACGGCGTGCCGGCCATGCGCGCGTACTTGCCGGCCATCAACTCCGGGCGCGTGCGCAGCAGCACCTCGTCGGCCTTCACCAGCGACTGCACCACGCGCGCTTCACGACCGTCGACGGCTGGCGGCGCACAGGCACCGAGGCACAGCATCGTGAACAGCGCGCGTCGCATGTGCGCGGCCGTGTACTGCTGCGCCGGTGTCGTTCAGGTGACGGAAGGTTCGCGTCGCAGAGTGTTCACCGTCGCGTGACGCGCTCGTGACGCGAGGCTCCCTGCTACGGTCGCCGCCCCTCATGGCGCGCCAGCGGTTGTGCATTCTCTCGCGGAAGAAGTCGCTCTACTCCACGGCCCGGCTCATCGAAGCAGCCCGGGCGCAGGGCGCGCGCCCGCTGGTGATGGACACGCTGCGTTGCACGATGGTGGTGGCGCCCGGCGGCAACACGCTGCTGTACCGAGGCGCGGAAGTGAAAGGCCTGTCGGCCGTCATCCCCCGCATCGGCGCGAGCATCACCAGCTACGGCATGGCGGTGGTCAACCACCTCGAGACCATGGGCGTGCCGGTGGTGAACCCGGCTCCGGCGATTGCGCGCAGCCGCGACAAGCTGCGGTGCCTGCAGTTGTTGGCGCAGCACGGGCTCGACGTGCCACGCACGGTGATGGCCACTGACGGCGCGAACGTGAAGCGGCTGCTCGGCGCGGTGGGTGGGTTGCCGTGCATCATCAAGCTGCTGCGCGGCACGCAGGGCGTCGGCGTGATGCTGGCCGACACGCTGCAAGAAGCAGAGACCATCGTGCAGACGTTCTGGGGCCTCGCTCAAGACGTGTGCCTGCAGGAGTTCATTCGTGAGTCGCGCGGCCGCGATGTGCGCGCGCTGGTGGTGGGCGATGAGGTGGTGGGCGCGATGCGACGGCAGGCGAAGTCGGGTGAGTTCCGCAGCAACCTGCATCGAGGTGGTGAAGGTAAGGCGTTGAAGTTGAGCCGCGAGTACCAGGCGGTCGCCGTGAAGGCCGCGCGCGCCGTGGGGCTGACGGTGTGCGGCGTCGACATGCTCGAGGGCCGAGACGGCCCCAAGGTGATGGAGCTCAACTCGTCCCCGGGCTTCGAGGGGCTCGAGAAGGCGACGAAGAAAGACATCGCCGGCGCCATCGTCGCGCACGCGTTGTCATTGTCGCGCGCGTAGACGGCTCTGGGAGTGCGGGGCGCACCGGGGTTCTCGCGATGCGGCAGCTCGCAGTCGAGGTGTCAGTTCGCTCGCGCTCGACGGCTGCGCACCGAACCCCTTTAGGCCGACTTCTTCCGCCGCCACGTGTTGAGCGCGACCAGCACCAGCAACACCGCCGTGCCCGCATAGAAGCGCCACGTCAGCGCCTCGGCGTCGGTGAACAACAGCAGCGCGAGGCCCATCGCGTAGACGGGCTCCAGCGACACCGCGAGCGCCAACGCGTATGGCTGCAGCGTCTGCAGTACGCGCAGGCTCCACAGCCACGGCAACGCCGTGCAGCCCACGCCCAGCACCAGCAGCAGCCCCACGTCGCGCGGCGACAACGCGAGCGGCTCCACGAAGTCGTGCGGCCACAGCGCGAAGAACAACGTGGTGACGCCGAGCGCGCACAGCAGCTCCCAGAAGGTCATCACCTCGCCCGGCGTCTCGCGCGCCAGCTTGCCGTTCAACGTACCGAAGGCCGCCGAGAACAGCGCGCTGCCCAGGCCCATGGCGAGGCCCAGCGTGTCGGTGTGTGTCTCGACCTTCACCAGAAAGCTCACGCCGGCCATCACGCCGAAGCCCACCAGCAGCTCACCTTCGTTGAAGCGCCGCGAGAAGACGACGGGCTCCATGAGCGCGGTGAAGAACGTGGTCGTCGACAGGCACAGCACCGCCACCGGCACGCCCGCATATTTGATGCAGCCGTAGAAGAGCAGCCAGTGCAGTGCCACCAGCGCGCCCACGGTGGCGAAGCGGCGCAGCTGCGCGCCCGACACGCGCCACGGCAACTTGCGCCACCACAGCACCACCGGCATCACCACCACGACGACCAGCAGCCGGTACCAGACCAACGGCACCGCCGAGATGGAGATGAGCTTTCCCAGAATCGCGGTGAAGCCCCAGACGAAGACCGTCAAGTGCATCAACGCGTGGGCGGCAGGAGCTGACAGCGGCTTCTTCACGAGACCTCGCGGCGGCTTCTACAGCGCCGCATGGTCATTGGTTGCGGCGTCGTTCGAAACCGCGCGACGCCCGGTACGGCGGCTCTCTTTCGCGGGCTCAACATGTTCGTCGAGGTCGTCGTTGCTGTCGTCGCAGCCGCTACACCATTCAAGGCGGCGTCGGCTGGCGTGAGCGTCAGTGGTCTGCCCAACGTGAACACGGCTCCCATCACGCTGGCCGACGGCGGCGAGCCCGGGCCGCTCTACCGACTCGACGGTCAACGAATAGCCAACAACTGGCGCGTGATTACCAACGACTGGGACGCAGGCGTGGCGCCCCTCTTCGGGTACCTCGACGGCGGTGTGCGCGTGGCGCGGGTGCGCGTCACAGGCAACGGCGGCACGAGTCGAGCGCAGTCGGCGTCGGGCGGCGCGTGTCAGGGAGTGGCTCGTACTGGCTCGGAGATCCGCTCTCCGTCGACGACTGGTGGAGCTACGGCCAGTGCGCCGCGCCGCGTTGGGTCTATTGCCTCGCCGTGAAGTGACGGCCTGCGTCGTCGACTCGCTGCGCCCGGGCGAATAGCTTCCGCGCGCCATGCCGAACCACTCGAAGCCGCCGGTGCAGGACGAAATTCTCACCAGCCCCGGCGACGCCGCGTACCTGGACCCGTTCGAAGAAGGTCACATCACCACCACGCACACGCTGGTGGTCGAGAACCGCACCACGCTCAAGGTTCGCAAGTGTCGGCTGTCGGTGAGCGGCGGGCCTGACCTCGGCAAAGAGGTCGTCAGCGACAAAGAGCGGCTGCGCGTCGGCGCGCACTCGACCAACGACCTGGTGCTCGTCGAAGACCGCACCGCGAGCCGTCATCACTTCGAAATTCAGTACACCGAGCGCGGCTACCTCGTCATCGACTTGAACTCGACCAACGGCACCTGGCTCGACGGGCGCCGCATCGAGCGCGCGTACCTTTCACCCGGCAGTCAGGTGCGCGCCGGGCAGACCACGCTGTCGTTTTCGCCCATCGACGAAGAGCTGACCGTCGAGCCCGACCGCGACGGCGAGCTGTGCGGGATGATTGGGCAGTCGGTGAAGATGCGGCAGATCTTCGGCCTCATCCGCAAAATCGCGCCGATGGATGTCTCGGTCGTCATTCAGGGCGAAACCGGCACCGGTAAAGAGCTCGTGGCGCGCGCCATTCACGAGCTCTCGGGTCGCAAGCGCGGGCCCATGGTGGTGCTCGACTGTGGCGCCATTCCTCCCAACCTCATCGAGAGCGAGTTGTTCGGCCACGAGAAAGGCGCCTTCACCGGCGCCGTCGCCGCGCGGCCCGGCGCCTTCGAGCGCGCCAACGGCGGCACCATCTTCCTCGACGAATTGGGTGAGCTCCGCACCGACCTGCAACCCAAGCTGCTGCGCGTGCTCGAGAACCGCGAGGTGCGGCGCGTGGGTGGCAACGAGGTGCAGGAAGTCGACGTGCGCGTCATCGCCGCGACCAACCGCGACCTCGTCAAAGAGATTCAGACGGGCAACTTCCGTGAAGACCTCTACTTCCGCCTGTCGGTCATCAACATTCAGTTGCCTCCGCTGCGGCAGCGCCGCGAAGACATTCCACACATCATCAAGAAGGAGCTCGGCGACCCCGAAATCGTCGCGCGGCACGGCAAGAAGCACGTCAGCGCGCAGGCCATGAGCGTGCTCATGCAGTACTCGTGGCCCGGCAACATTCGCGAGTTGATGAACGTGATTTCGCACGTGCTGACCTTCAGCGACGGCGAAGAAATCGACCTCTCGCATCTGCCGGCGCGCGTGCAGGGCCAGCATCAAGAGCAGCCGCTGCCCTTCAACGAGCACCTCTCATTCAAAGACGCGAAGGAGCAGCTGCTCGAGAACTTCGAGCGCGAATACATCGGCCAGGTGCTCAAGCGCTGTGACGGCAACATCAGCCGCGCGGCGCGCGAGTCGGGCCTGCACCGCAAGAGCATCGAGCGGTTGGTGAAGAAGTACGCGCTCGACGCGAAGGCGATGAAGCCGAAGAGCTGACGGCTACTTGCCGCAGCCCTCTTTGCACTGGTTGTTCTGCGACTCGCAGGACTTCATGCAGTTCATCAGGCGGTTCATCGACTCGGGGCGCTGCGCGTCTTTCGGGTCGCCGATGCAGGTCTTCATGCAGTCGGAGGCCTGCACGTTGCATTTGGTCTGACACTGCTGGCCCGGGCCCTGCTGAGCCACCGCGAGAGTTGCCGCCAGCAGCGAGAAGAGGAGGACGAAGCGCATGCCTCGACCATAGCATCGCGCGCCCGTGGTGCCTTCCGTCGAGCTGTCCTCCATTCAGGTCGCCGCTATCGCCGCGCTGGGGCTGGGCTGTGGTGCGTGGCTCAAGCGCCTGCTGCCCGTCTTGAGCCGCTTCAACCTTCCCACCGCCATCGTGGGCGGGCTGGTGCTGGCGCTGCTGCAGCTCGCGCTGCGCGACCGCGTGGTGAACTTCACCATGGAGCTGTGGCTGCGTGACCTGTTGATGGTGGCCTTCTTCACCACCATCGGCTTCGGAGCGCGGCTGCAGCTGCTCAAGAAAGGCGGCGTGCCGGTGCTGCTCTTCTTCGGCCTCGCGCTCTTCGGCGCCGTCGCGCAGAACGTGCTGGGCCTCGCGCTCGCGCACGTCTTCGGGCTGCACCCGTTGCTGGGGCTGGCGTCGGGCAGCGTGGCGCTGACTGGCGGGCCCGCCACGGCGCTCGCCTTCGGCGCGGAGTTCGAGAAGTTCGGCGTGGAAGGCGCGGCCGCCATGGGCGTGGCCAGCGCGATGTTCGGCATCACCGCGGGTGGGTTGCTCGGCGGCTTTCTTGGCGCGCGCTTCGTGAAGGCCGCGCACGCGCGCGACGTGAAGGGGGCGGGGCACGTCGAAGAAGCGCCGCCGCTGCTCGACTCAGCGCGCGTCTTGCCGATGCTGGGGCTGCTCGCCGTCGCCATGGGCCTGGGCAGCGTGGTGTCGTCGCTCATCTCGAAGACGGGCGTGGTGCTGCCCGCGTACGTCGGCGCGATGTTGGTGGCGGCTGTGCTGCGCAACCTCGACGACCTGCGCGCGAAGCCCTTCGTGTCGGAGCCGATTCTCGAGACGCTCGGCGACGGCGCGCTGCAGCTGTTCATCGTCATGGCGTTGCTCACGCTGCAGCTGTGGACGCTGTGGCACCTCGCGCTGCCCGGCCTCGTCATGCTGCTGGCGCAGGTGGCGCTGGTCGCCGCGCTGTGTGCGCTCGTCTTCCGCGTCATGGGTCGTGACTATGAAGCCGCGGTGACTGCGGGCGGCTACAGCGGCTTCATGTTGGGGACGACGGCCAACGCCATGGCGTGCATGAGCGAGCTGACGCAGAAACACGGGCCCGCGCCGCGCTCGTGGTTCATCGTGCCGTTGGTGGGCGCGTTCCTCATCGACTTCGCGAACTCGGTGCTGGTGACGGCGTTGATGAACTTCTTCGCAAAGGGGTCGACGTGAACCTGCAGTGGGAAGACCTGCGGTACCTCGAGGCCGTCGAGCGCACCGGCAAGGTGGCTTCGGCCGCGCGTGAGCTGGGCGTCTCGTTGTCGACGCTGTACCGCCGCGTGAGCGAGCTGGAGGCCGTCATCGGCCAGCTGTGTCTGCACCGGGGCCCGTCGGGCGGCACGTTGACCGAGACCGGGCACGCGCTGGCGTTGGTCGGGCGCCGCACGCGCAAGTCGGTCGACGAGGTGCTCTCGCAGCTGCGCGCGCAGGCCACGAAGGTCGAAGGCGAGGTGAGCCTCACCACCGTGGTGTCGCTGCTGCCCTTCATCGAAGCGCCGCTCGCGCAGTTGAACGCCGCGCACCCGGGGCTCCACGTCACCGTGCACCTCGGCGACGACGGCCCGTCGGTGCGCGAGCGTGAAGTCGACGTGGCGCTGGCGGTGATGCGGCGGCCTCCGCAGGGCTGCTGGGGCCGCAAGGTGACGCGGCTGCCGTACGGCGTGTTCGCCACGAAAGAAGCCGCCGCCCGCACGCCGCGCCGCTGGGTGGTGCGCGCGTTGAATGAAGCGACGTCGACCGAATCGGCCTGGGAGCGAGAGCACGCGACTGAAGTCGCCGCGCGTGCGCCGTTCTTCGCCACGGTGCCGCTGGTGGCGCGCGGCCTGGGCCTGGGGTTGATGCCTCGGCTGCTGGCGACGAGGCACCCGTCACTCGTCGAGCTGCCGGAGTTCACGAAGTCGGTCGAGTCGTTGACGCGCATGGTGTGGCTGCTGACGCACCCGGACCAGCGCAAGGTGCCGCGCATCGTCGCGTTGATGGAGGCGCTCGCCGCGTCGTTCTCCGCGCACTCCGAGTAGCGCGCTTCGTTCAGCTCGCGTTCAGGCGCACGTGGCACGGTGTGCCCCATGCGAGTGCTGGTCATCGACGACGAACCGGAGGTGCGCGAGGTCATCACCCGTGCGCTGGAGCTCGACGGGCACGTGGTGCGCGGCGCGGTCGACCTGCGCAGCGCGCGCGACGCCGTCGGTGACGGAGTCGACTTGCTGGTGTTGGACCTCCGCCTGCCTGACGGCTTCGGCCTCGAGCTGTGCCGCGAGCTGCGCGCTGCGGGTTCGACGTTGCCGGTGCTGGTGCTGACCGCGCTCTCGCAGGTCGCCACGCGCGTCGAAGGGCTCGACGCCGGCGCTGACGATTTTCTGCCCAAGCCCTTCGCCGTGGCGGAGCTGCGCGCGCGCGTGCGTGCGCTCGGGCGACGCGGCCACCTGCCGTCGGGCTTCACGCACCGCTTCGAAGACGTGTGGCTCGACTTCACCGCACGCAGAGCGACGAAGGCCGGCACGGAGACGCCCATCACCCCGCGCGAGTGGGCGATTCTCGAGCTGCTCTCACGTCGCGCCGGGCGCGTCGTCTCTCGCGTCGAGCTGCTCGAAGGTGTCTGGGGCGACGACGACGAAGCCGCAGCGAGCAGCCTCGAGGTGTTGATTGCGCGGCTGCGTAGAAAGCTGGGCAACGGCCTCATTCGCACGCTGCGCGGCGAAGGCTACGCCCTCGAAAGGAGCGACCGATGAGCTCGCTGCTCGCTCGGGTGACGCGGGGCACGGTGCTCTCGGCCAGCGTCGCGGCGTTGGTGACGGCAGGCGCCACGAGCGCGTTCGCTGCGTGGTTGGTGCAGCGCGCCGAAGACAGACGGCTGCACGACGCGGCGGTGGTGCTGGCCGATGAGCTCCACGCCGGTACACACGGCACCGCACAGGAGACGGTCGACGACGAGCTCCGTGAGACGAGCCACATGGGCCTGCTCTTCGCGGTGTTCGACGCGTCGTCGCTCGCCGCGGGTGACGCGCGGCTGGCACGAATCGACGCTGCTTCATGCGCGTCTGTACAGGGCCTCCGCAGCTGTGCGGTCGACACGCCTTCCGGGCAACGGGTCGTCGTCGCTGGCGCACATGCGTCGTTGACCGGTTGGTTATTCGTCGCCGCGCTGCTCTCGACGGCGTTGGCGGCGCTGGGCGCGGTGCTCGCGAGCCGCCCGGTGGCGCGGGCGCTGGTGGCGCCGTTGTCGCGGCTGCGCGCGCGCCTCGAGGGGCTGGACCTCGCGCGCGTGGCGAACGTGGACCTCGGCGCGCGTGAAGGCGTCGAAGAGATTGACCAGCTGCGCGACGCGCTCTCGACGCTGCTGCATCGGCTGGGCGGCGCGCTGCAGCAGGCCGAGCGCTTCTCGGCCAACGCGGCACACGAGCTTCGAACGCCGTTGACCTCCATTCGTGGGCAGCTCGAGCTGCTCGACGAGCAACCCGAGCACGCGGCGCAGACGCTCGCGGCTACGCGCAAGACGGTGGCGCGGCTCGAGCTGCTCGTGGAGCGCTTGCTGGTGCTCGCCACGCCGCACGACGCGCCGCAGCCGTCGCTCGAAATGGTGTCGCTGCGTGATGCGCTCGAAGACGTGACGCAGACCTTCGACGAGCGCGCGCGCGTGGAGCTGCTCGTCACCGAAGACGCGGTGGTGCGTGCCGACGTTGCGCTGGTGCACACCATGATTTCGAACGCGCTGTCGAACGCGCTCAAGTTCGGTGCGCGCGTCACGGTGCGCTTGAGCCAGGGCGACGGCCTCGCGCGCCTGTGCTTCGAAGACGACGGCCCCGGCGTGCCAGTGAGCGAGAGAGCGCGCGTCTTCGAGCCGTTTCATCGCCTCGAAGCGGGAGGTCACGGGCTGGGCCTCGCGCTCATCGCCCACCTCGCCCGTCGCCACGGCGGCACCGCGCAGTTCCTCGACTCGTCGCGCGGCGCGCGGCTCGAAGTCACCCTGCGGAGCGTGTCGTGAAGTGGGCGTTGCTCGCGCTGACGATGACGGCGTGCGTGCCGTACTCGGCGCATGACCGCGCGGCGCTCTCACGCGCGATGAAAGAACGTGTGGGCACCGGGCTGCGTGACGGCGACGACACCGCGCAACGCCTGCCACCGGGCCTCGCGCTGACGAAGCCGCTCACCGAAGACGACGCCGTCGCCATCGCGCTGTGGAACAACGGCCAGTTTCAAGCCGACCTCGCCGCGCTGAGCCTGAGCCGCGCCGACCTCGTCGACGCGGGAATGATCCGCAACCCCATCTTCAACCTCTTCTTTCCGCTCGGGCCCAAGCAGCTGGAGTTCACGGCGTTCTTCCCCATCGAAGCCATCTGGCAGCGGCCGCGGCGCGTCGAAGCAGCGCAACGTGAAGTCGAGCGCGTCGCCACCAGCCTCGTGCAGACCGGCCTCGACTTCGTGCGCAACGTGAAGCTCGCGTGGGCTGACGTCGCGCTCGCGCAAGACCGCACCACGCTGGGCAAGGCGTCCATCGAGCTGCGCGCTCGCCTGTTGCGCATCGCAGAGGCACGTCGTCGCGCGGGCGACATCAGCGAGGTCGAATTCATCACCGCGCGCGTCGACGCCAGCCGCGCCGAGCAGGACGCCCGCCGCTTCGCGCGCGATGAAGCGGCCGCCAGAGACCGCCTCACCGCCATGCTCGGGCTCGCCGACGGTACCCACGTCGAGCTCGCCATCGCAGAGCCCGAGGCGCGAACTCCGGGGACACCGGGCGACGCGGTGAAAGAGGCGCTCGCGCTGCGCCCCGACCTCCGCGCCGCCGAGCTCGCCATCGACGCGGCGCGCGCGCGAGGTGACGCCGCGAATGCGGGCATCGTGCCGCCGATGAGCGTCATCGCCGACGCGAACGGCGCGGGCAGCAACGGCTTCGAGCTGGGGCCTGCGCTGCAGCTCGAGCTCCCGGTTTTCAACCAGAACCAGGGCCCACGAAGCCGCGCGAGCGCCGACGTCGAGCGCACGCGGTGGAACTACGTCGCCACGCAACAGCGCATCGCGCTGGAGGTGCGGCAGGCGCACGCGCGCTACATGACGGCCGACGAGGCCTTGCAGGGCCTCCGCGCCGACGTGCTGGGCGAGCTCGAAACCGCGTCGTCACGCGCCGCACAGGCGTTCGCCGCAGGTGAGGCGTCGTACCTCTTCGTGCTGCAGACCACGCAGCAACAGCTCGACGCCCGCGCGCGTGAAATCGAATTCATCGCGGAGCTCCGTCGCGCCGCCGCCGAGCTCGACCGGGGCATCGGGAGAAAGCACGTCCATGCGAACTGAAGCGCTCGTCTGTTGCCTGCTGCTGTCGTGCGCGAAAGCCAGCGACGTCGCGAAGCCCACGCCGGCGGCAACGCTGAAGAACCCCGTCAACGAAGAAGCGCTCACCACCGTGACGTTGACGGCGCGTGCCGTCGAGCGGCTCGGCCTGAAGACGGCGCCGTTGCAGCACCGTGAAGCTGCGCGTGAGCGCGTCATCGCCGCTGAGCTGCTGGTGCCTCCGGGCCAGTCATTGCTGGTGAGCGCGCCGATGTCGGGCGTCGCCATCGTGCCGGGCTCGCTGGTGCCGGGCGCGCGCGTGAAGCGCGGCCAACTGTTGCTGCGCCTGGCGCCGCTGCCGACGCCTGCTGAGTTGAACGCCGCCGAAGCGCGCCTCGACATCGCGAAGAAGCGCGCGCAACGAAACGCGGAGCTGGTGAAAGAAGGCGCGGTCGCCGAGCGCTCGAATGAAGACGCGCAGCTCGAGCTCGCGCTGGCTGAAGCAAACCTCGCGGCGTCTCGGCCCGGTGCGAGCGGCCGTGCGTCGATTCCGTTGTTCGCGTCGCGTGACGGCGTCTTGCGCGACCTGCGCGTGGCCGACGGTCAAACGGTGGCCGCGGGCGTGCCGCTCTTTCAGCTCGATTCTCTCGCGCAGCTCTGGGTGCGCGCGCCGGTGCCTTCGAGCCTCGCGACCGCGACGAGCGCCACGTCGGTGCGCAGCCTGGGCGCAGCTGTGACGCGCCCGGTGACGGCCCTCGACGCGCCGCCGTCGGCCGACCCGCTCGCCGCGACGGTCGACCGCTTCTTCCTGCTCGACAACCACGACGGTGCGTTCCGCCCGGGGCAGCGCGTGCTGGTGTCTTTTGCGCTCGGTGGAGAAACACCGAGCCCCGTCATCGCGGCCTCGGCGGTGATGCTCGACCTGCACGGCGGTGAGTGGGTCTACGAGGCGCTCGGCGAAAACCGCTTCGCGCGGCGCCGCGTGCAGGTGCGCTCGACGCTCGGTGGCGACGTGGTGCTCGCGTCGGCGCCGGTGGTCGGCACCTCCATCGTCATCACCGGCGCGACCGAGCTGTTCGGCGTCGAGTTTGGAGCAGGCCATTGATTTCGTCGCTCATTCAGAGCGCGCTCAAGCTGCGCGTGGCCGTGCTGTGTCTCTCAGTCGTGTTGCTGGTCGCCGGCTACGACGTGCTCTCGAAGACACCGCTCGACGTCTTCCCGGAGTTCGCGCCGCCGCTCGTCGAGATTCAGACCGAAGCGCCCGGCCTCTCGACGACTGAAGTCGAAGCGCTCGTCAGCATGCCGCTCGAGAACGCGCTCAACGGCACGCCGTGGGTGAAGACGATTCGCTCGAGGTCGGTGCTGGGGTTGTCGTCAGTGGTGTTGTTCTTCGAAGACGGCACCGACCTGCTGCGCGCCCGGCAGCTCGTCGGAGAGCGCCTCTCGGTGACCGCCGCCACGTTGCCGTCCGTCGCGCGCGCGCCGGTGATGATGCCGCCGCTGTCGTCGACGAGCCGCGCCATGAAAATCGGCGTGTCGTCGAAGACGCTCTCGCAGGTCGAGCTGACGACGCTCGCTCGGTGGACGATTCGCCCGCGCTTGATGGCGGTCGCCGGCGTGGCCAACGTCGCCATCTGGGGCCAGCGTGACCGACAGCTTCAGGTGCTGGTCGACCCCGAGCGCCTCGCGGCGAATCAAGTCACGCTCGACCAGCTCACCCGCGCCGTCACCGACGCGACGCAGCCCGTGGCTGGTGGCTTCATCGACACGCCCAATCAACGGCTGCCAGTCATGCACACCGGCAACGTGCAGTCGCTCGAGTCACTCGCGCGCGTGCCAGTGCCGACCCGCCGTGGAACCCCGCTGCAGCTCGAAGAGCTGGCGACGCTTGTCGAAGGGCATCAACCGCCCATCGGTGACGCCATCATCAACGACGCGCCGGGGCTGCTGCTGATTGTCGAGAAGCAGCCGTGGGGCAACACGCTGTCACTCACGCGCGAGGTCGAAGCGGCGCTCGAGGCGCTGCGGCCCGGCCTTCAAGGCGTTGAGCTCGACTCGACCATCTTTCGGCCCGCGACCTACATCGAGCAGTCGCTCGGCAACCTGCAGCACGCGTTGCTCATTGGCTGCCTGCTGGTCATCGTGATTCTCGCGCTCTTCCTCTGGGAGTGGCGCACCGCGCTCATCAGCGTCACCGCCATTCCTCTTTCTCTGGTGGCGGCGGGGTTGGTGCTGCACGCGCGCGGCGGCACGTTGAACACCATGGTGCTCGCGGGCCTCGTCATCGCGCTGGGTGAGGTCGTCGACGACGCCATCATCGACGTCGAGAACATCGTGCGGCGCTTGCGACTCAACGCGGCGCTGCCCGAGCCGAAGAGCGCGTTTCAGGTGGTGCTCGAAGGCTCGCTCGAGGTGCGCAGCGCCGTCGTCTACGCGACGTTGATTGTCGCGCTCGTGTTCTTGCCCGTCTTCATGCTCGACGGGCTCGCGGGCGCGTTCTTTCGGCCGCTCGCGTTGTCGTACCTGTTGGCCGTGGGCGCGTCGCTGTTGGTGGCGCTCGTCGTGACGCCGGCGTTGTCGCTGCTGTTGCTGCCGCGCGCGCTGAAGCACGAAGAGAAGGAGTCGCCGTTGATGCGCGGGCTCCGCACGAAGTACCGCGCCGTACTCGAGCGCCTGATGGCGAAGCCGCGCCGCGCGCCGCTGGTGCTGGTGGCGTTGCTCGCGCTGACTGGCGCCGCGGTGCCGTTTCTCGGTGAAGATTTTCTGCCGCACTTCCGCGAGTACGACTTCCTCATGCATTGGGTCGAGAAGCCCGGCACCTCGCTGGAGGCGATGAATCGCATCACGCTCGCCGCGAGTCGCGAGCTGCGCAGCGTTGAAGGCGTGCGCAACTTCGGCGCGCACATCGGTCGCGCGGAGGTCGCTGACGAGGTCGTCGGCCCCAACTTCGCGGAGCTGTGGATCTCCGTCGACCCGAGCGTCGACTACGACGCGACCGTCGCCAAAGTGCAGGAGGTCGTCGACGGTTACCCGGGCCTGTACCGCGACGTGCTCACGTACCTGCGCGAGCGCATCAAGGAGGTCTTGAGCGGCGGCCATGGCGCTCTCGTGGTGCGGCTCTACGGGAGCGACCTCGGCGTGCTGCGCGAAGAAGCGCAACGCATCTCGCACGCGCTGCACGACATCGAGGGCGTCAGTGACCTGAAGGTTGAACCGCAGGTGCTGGTGCCGCAGCTCGAGCTTCGGCTCCGTGGCGAAGTGGCCGGCGCGCTCGGCGTGTCAGCGGCTGATGTGCGACGTGCGGTCGGCACGGTGCTGCGCGGCACGCGCGCGGGTGAAATCTTCGAAGGGCAGGCGCGCTTCGACGTGACGGTGTGGGGCGAACCAGCGCTGCGCGCCGACCTGCAGCGACTGCGTGAATTGCGCCTCGAGCTCCCCAACGGCGCGCAGGTGCCGCTCGATACCGTCGCTGAACTTCGTGTGGCGCCGACGCCCAACATCATTCAGCGCGAGGCCGCGTCACGGCGCATCGACATCTCATGCAACGCGAAGGGCCGCGACCTCGGTAGCGTGGCGCGCGACGTCGAGGCGGCGCTGCGGGCGCATTCGTTGCCCAACGGCTACCACGCAGAGCTGCTGGGCGAGTACGCAGAGCGCCAACGCTCTCAGACGCGGCTGGCTGTCTTCGCGGTGCTCTCGCTCCTCGGCATCTTCCTGGTGCTCTACAGCGACTTCGGTGATGCCCGGTTGGCGTCGCTGGTCTTCGTGAGTCTTCCCTTCGCGCTGGTGGGCGGCGTGGCGGCGGTGTTGTTGAGCGACCGCGTGCTGTCGTTGGGCGCGCTCGTCGGCTTCGTCACCGTCATCGGCATCGCCGCACGAAACGGCATTCTGCTGGTCAGCCACTACCGGCACCTCGAGCGGGAAGAGGGCGTGCCGTTCGGCCTCGAGCTCGTCTTGCGCGGCGCCGAAGAGCGACTGCGCCCCATTCTGATGACCGCGCTCGCCACCGGCCTCGCGCTGGTGCCGACGATTCTGGGCGGCGTGCGACCTGGCACCGAAATCGAGCGCCCGCTCGCGATGGTCATCGTCGGGGGCCTCTTCACCTCGACGGTGTTGAACCTCTTCCTGATGCCGGCGCTCTACCTGGCCTTTGCGCGCGCCAGGCGACCGCGCGAGGTCAGCGCAGCGCTCGACGCCCCGGCTTCTTCGTGAGGTTCGCCGACGGTCTTGAATACCTCCGACGTTCGTGGGTCAAAGGGCGCTTCTTTCTCTTGGACTCACGATGACCTCTCGAGTGCCCCTTCTGTGTTTGCTGGTCTTTTCCTGCGGTGGTGCGAGCGATGTCGACGCGGGCGTTGTCGATGCAGGTGTCGACGTTGTCGACGCGGGCGTTGTGGATGCAGGTGTCGACGTCGTTGACGCAGGTGTTGTCGATGCAGGTGTCGACGTCGTCGACGCAGGTGTTGTGGACGCAGGTGTCGACGCCGGTGTCGTCGATGCCGGTACGGCAGGCCTCGACTGGCGAATCGTGTTGCTCGACGGCGGAGCGGTCAACGTCAGCCTCTCTGGCGTCGTCTGGAACGGCACCGAGTTCTTCGCGGTCGGCAGCAACACCTCGACCAATAGAGCCGTGACTGCGGTCAGCGCCGACGGAGAACACTGGCTGTTTCATCAGCTCACGCTGCCGCCGCTCTTTGACGTGCGTTGGGACGGCGCGCGGTACGTCGCGGTCGGGGTCAGCATGGGCGGCGTGTCTGTGTGGTCGAGCCTCGACGGCGTCAGCTGGACTGGCCGCGCGCTCGGCGCCGTCGAGCCCAACATCTCGTCCGTGTCGTGGGACGGCGCGCGATTCTGGGTTGGGGGCGTATGGTCGAACAATCTCTATACAAGTCCTGATGGGGTTGATTGGCAGGCGCGCGATGCAGGTATTCCTGTTCGTTTGACATTGAACGACGTCTTCAGGGCAGGGCAGCAGTTGGTTGCCGTTGGAGAAGAGGGGGTTGTGTTGGTTAGCGGAGACGACGGCGAGAGCTGGTCACGCGTCACGAGCGCTGGCGACCGATCGCTCCGCGCCGGGCTGTTCGACGGCGTCGGCTACATCGCTGTCGGAAATCAAATCGTGGTGAGCGACGGGGGGACGTCGTGGTCGTTGGTCAGTTCGCCGTCACTGCCTTTGTATGGTTTGACTGCTTCGAGCGGCGCCGTCTACGCAGTGGGCACCTCGAGTACAGACATCGTTTCCGGGGTGTACAGGAGCGTTGACCACGGCGGCGCGTGGACGGAGGTGCTGCGTTTCGCCGAACCAGGGACGCGTTTGGCTCGCATGGCCGCGAGCCCGACGAAGATGGTCGCGGTGGGTGGAAAGAGCGTCGCGGTCAGCCCCTGACGATTCGGTTCTTCTCCTGGTTTCGTTGGCGGCGGCGCGTCACGGCCCCGGCGCGAGGGTCTGGGCGGGTCTCAGGCCCGGGTTCTTCGCGAACTCGGCGAGCAGGTTGGCCACGTTCATCGACCAGATGATGCCGACGTGACTGGTGTCGAGCGCGGTGACGAACGTCGTGAGGCCCGGAGCCCGCTCGGCGACACGTCGCGACACCGTGAGGTCGAGCAGCGCGTCTTTGTCGGCGGAGACCCACAGCGTGGGCCCGGTCAACGCGTTCATCGCCGTGTCGAGGTCGGCCACGTGCATGCCATTCATCGTCGTGTACGTGTACTGAAGCGTGTCGAGCGCATCGACGAGCGACGCGGGCTTGTCGAGCGACAGCACGTAGCGATGTGGGTTGCCGCGGCGCGCATCGCCGAGCGCTCCAAGGTTCACGCGCGCGTAGCTTGAGCCGACGACGCGGCCACATTCCCAGGTCTGAAGGGTGTTCTGTGGTTGGTCTGCGTGAAGAAACGGCGCGAGCAACGCGACGCCACCGAGCTGCGACATTCCATTCATCTCGACATAGCGGGTCACCAGGCCCGCTCCCGAGCTGTGCCCGACGAGGAAGAGCGGCGCGTCGGGGAAGTCTGCGCGCAGCGCTTGGAGGTGCGCCTGCACGTCTCGCGTGAGCTGATGCGCGTCGGCGCTGTCTCCGGGGCGGCCCGGCCAGGTCGCCCCGTCGTCGATGTAGGCGGTCACGGCTTGAGGTGCGCAGTCATCGGCTCGCACGCAACGCGAATGCCCATGGCCGCGCAGGTCGACCAATCGCGCGTGCACTCCGGCTTCGGCCAGGCCCTTGCCGAGCGTCGCGTAGAGCGCGCCGTGTGCAGAAGACCCGTGCACGAGCAACACCACCGGCCCAGCCGGCGTCGTCGCCCTCCAGTCCGTGAAGGAGAGCGCGAGGCCGTCTTCGGCGAGCACCGCCGCGCGCGAGGCGACAGGCGGCAGGCGACGTTCACGCAGGAAGGTCTGCTCCCACTGCGTGAGTTCGCCGAGCGCTCCCGGTGGTACCGGCTCACACGGCGCGCTGCACGCGGCGAGCGTGAGCAGCGAAATCAGCACCGCGTACTTCATGGTGACCCCGCGTAGCCGAGGCCCGCTTCGATGCCGATGGTGAAGGCGCTGATGGTGGTGCGCGTGAAGGGGTCTTCCCACAGCGGGTTCGAGTGCGCCGCGGCGACCGGGAAGTTCGCGTTGAAGCCCGCCGTCACCGCGAGAAACTGCCCCCACGGCCGCGTGAGCTGAATCAGCCAGCCAACGCGCGGGTGCAACGACGGGCCCATGTAGACGAGCGCGCCGCCGTCCACGCTGCTCGAGACGCTCTGGGTGAACGCCGAGAACCCAGCGTCGAGTGACGCGAAGAAGCCGAGGCCGAAGTGGTAGCCGACTCCCGCCATGGTCTCGGTGAGCGTCGAGGTCGTCGGCGCGGGACTCCCCGGCGCGACGCGGAGCCCGTAGCTCATCGACAGCTGACCGAAGAAGTTGGGCGTGAAGAACGCGCGGCCCCGAAGCCCCCAGGTCGGCAGAAACGCCGAGCCGACAGGCGCGTAGCCGTACGACGTGAGCCTCTGGTCGAGCGCGGCGTAGGTGCCGAAGCGCGGCTCGAAGCCGAAGCTCAGGCTCATCGAGGTGGGTGACTCCGGAGCGCCAGCGAGGGCGAGCAGCAGCAACGGCGAGAGCATCGTCGCTGTACTCACGACGCCGCGATTCTTCGCAACACGCTCTGCGCGCTGTGACGAGTTTGTTGCGAGCTCGCGCCACGCGTCGCGGGGCTGGAAAAAGAGATTGTCTGGCTTTGCAGTATAGAGAGCGTGTGCGTGCACTCTGGCTCGCGGTGAGCGTGGTGGCGGTCATCGGCTGTGGCCGCACCGAGGTGGTGCGCTGGTCTCCCGTGGTGCCTGACGGTGGTCTCGACGGCGGCTTCGTCGAAGGTGGCAGCGACGCAGGCTTCGCCGACGCGGGGCAGAGCGACGGTGGCTCCGATGCGGGCATCAAGCCGTGCGTCGACGGCCGGTTCTCGCTGAGCGCCGCCGAGCCGTTGGTGATGCTGGTCATCGACCGCTCGTGTTCGATGCTCGACTACTTCCCCGACGGCACCACCTCGAAGTGGAACGCGCTGCGCAACGCGCTGAATCAGACGTTGCCCACCATCGACGACACGGTGCAGCTCGGGGTCGTCTTCTTCCCCATCGACGGCGCGGCGAATGACTGCGACGTGCCGGCCATCAGCGCGTTGCGCCCCGGCTTCGGCCACGCCGACATCATCTTGAACACGCTGAGCTCGACGGAGCCTCGCGGCGCGACGCCGACCTCCGCGGCGCTGCGCGTCGCCTACGACATTCTGCAGTCGCGGCGCACGGGCAGCACGGCGCGCGGCATGGTGCTGGCGACCGACGGCGAGCCCACGTGCGTGTCGGCCAACGTCGTGTTGAATGACCTCCGCACCGCGCTCGACGCGGGCGTGCCGACGTGGGTGGTGGGCATTGAAACAGTGGCGGCGCCGGCTCTGACGCAGGTGCTGGTGTCGATGGCGAACGCCGGTGGCCGACCGCGCATCGATGCGGGCGTGCCGTATTTCCCAGCGACGTCAGCCGGCGCGTTGACCGAGGCGTTCAGGTCGATTCGTGACCAGGTGGCGGCGTGCTCGTTCATCACTGAATCGGTGCCAGACCTCGATGGCGGCATCGCGGTGACGTACGGCGGGCAGCCCGTGCCCTACGACCCGAGCGGCGTGTCGGGCTGGTTGTGGACTGACCGGAACAACGGCGAGCTGGTGCTGCGCGGCGCACACTGCACGCGGGCCATCGCCACGCCGCAGCAACTGCAGGTTGTCGTGAGCTGCTCGCGTTAGTCAGCGCCAGCCGATTTCACGCGCGGTCACCTCGCCGATTCGCACTTCGCTCAGCGACGTCGGCAGGCGACCTTCACGAGGGCCCGTGGGTACTTCGCCGACCATGACCTCTGCGGAGCGCTGCGAAGTGCCGAGCTCCGGTTCGGCCAGCCCGCGCGGCGCGATGGCGTGACCTTCGGCGTCGTAGGCGTCTTGCGCGCCGACGAGGTGCAGCAGCTCGTGCGCGATGGCGAGCAGCTCGAGCGTGAGCTTGACGTCGCCCGCCGTGCCCTCGACGAGGCCGACCGAGCCGCCGGCTTCGCCCACGCCTTCCACGCGATGCGCTGAGCTCCCACGTTCACGCAGCGCGATGACGATGCGCAGGTCGCTCTCGCTGCCGCCGCCGCGCGTGGCGAGGGCCTCGAGCTGGTTGCGCAGGCCGAGCGCTGCGCGTGAATCGTTCACCCATTCTCCCGAGGTCTCGGGAGGCGAGGGCGCGTTCTCGTTGACCACGTTCGGGGCGAGCTGAATCGAAAACGGCTGCTCGAAACGAAAGCCGAGGCGCTCGGCTTCGTCGGCGAACCAGCGCTCGAGGCTCTTCGCGCCGTCGTGCCACGTCAGCAGCTCGTCGTTGGTGAGCGTGTGCGTGGTGACCAGCACCAGCGAGACCCGCAGCGGCCGCAGCCACGCGTTGCGTCGGTTCAGCGAGCGCTGCTTCCACACACCCCAACTCGCGACGGCGAACAGCACGGTCAACAACACCACCACGCGGAGTCGCTTCCACCGGGCCGCCGTGGCTCGCCGCGCGGTGCAGCTTCGGCAAAGCGGCGCGCACAGCGGACAGACGAGCGTGCGGCAGTCGTCGCACGGAGATTCACCGGTGAGCGAGGGGTGTGAAGCGCAGCGGCTGCTGCTGGGTGGCACGTCGATGGGCGTGGCGTCGACGCCAGCTGCGTTGAGCGACGTGGCGAGCGCTTGTGCTGTGTTCGCGTCGAGCTCTGCAGGCAGGGCGCGTGATTCACGCAGCAGGAAGAGCGCTTCGCGTGGCGTGAGGTGGAGCGCTCGCGCCAACGCCAACGCCGCAGGCATGGAGCTGGAGGCTTCGACGCGAACGCGCACGCCGGGAAGATGACGAATCGCGTCGCGTTCTCAACGACGAAAGAAAATGCGACGGCCACAGAACCCGGCCCACGCCAGCAATAGAGCGAAGAAGCTGCCGACCGAAACGAGGACCATGCCAATCAAAGCGCCAGGGTTGTCGTCGTGGAGTTGATCAATCGTCGTCACGATGCCGTACACGCCAACGGCGACGACCAGCACTGAGAGCGCCACGAGAAGCCAGCAAAGCGTCAGCAGCACGCGTGTCGCGAAGTGGGGGCTGTCGGCGTTGCTCACTGGCTGCGACGCCCGAAGAAGTTCAACGTGGAGAACATTCCGAACTACGTACGCGAGCGCGGCCCTCCCCTTGAGAAACTACGCATGGGTCGAACGATTACTCCGTGTTTACGACCGCAGCGCTGCTGCGATTCGTTCGATGCGAGCGCGTCGCGCAGCCGAGTCGCCACTCCCGTGAAGTGCGGCGTCTCAATCACCGCACACGTCCCCTACGCCGCGAGGCCCGCTGTTTCGGGCACCGCGAGCACCTGCGCCGGCAGGTCACGCACGAACGTCCGCTTCATTCCTTGAACTTGCGATTCAGCACGTCGACCAGCGCCGCACGTCGTCGCGCGTGCGCCGTGTTGACGCTCGCAATCATCGAGGCGGTCAGCTTGTCGAACTTCGGCGCGTTGCAGCTGGCCTTGGCGCGCTTGAGCTGCACCTCCGTCGTGGTGCGACCGCTGTTCACGTAAATCAACGTGTAGCTCGTCTTCCACGACGGGTCGTTCTTCTCCATGAAGCGCTGCACGCACTTGATGTGCGTCGTGCGCTGCTCGAGCCACGGCCCGGTGACGGCGGCATCTGCCTCGTCGGCCTCTTCGAGGGCTTCGTCGAAGGTCTTGGCGGGCTCGTACTTCGGCAGCGCGGGGAAGGTGAGCTCGGCTGGCTTCGTGGTGGCGACGACCGAGAGGCGCACCTCGAGCGTCGAACCGTCGAGACGCAACAACACTGCTTTGTCGTCAGTCACGCTGCGCACCAGCAGGGGCTCGGTGGTCGGCACTTCTTTGATGGGCTTGTTGAGAAACACGAACAGCCCCGGCGGCGCGACTTCGAAGAGCGAGCTGACGTCTTTGCGCGACGCTGGCCAGAGCGGAAAATGCCACGCCGTCGCGCGGTCGCTGACGGAGAGGTCTGTCGTCGGCTGACCGCTGCTCCACCGGCGCGGCCAGTCTTCCTCGGTCGCGGCGACCAGCAGCACGTCGGCGTCGCGGCCCGACTTCGTGTTGACGAAGATCCAGCCCGAGGCAGTCGGAAACTCCGGGTGGTCGCACCACGTGCTGGTGTCGCTGACGAAGTCGAAGGTGACGGCGGTGTCTCCGGCCATCACCTTCGGCCAGGTATGCGCGGGCTCGTTGGCGACGCGCTCGACGTATGCGCTGGGCGCGCGCCCGGCCTTCGGACAGTTCGACCCGCTGCCGCCGCTCGCCTTCACGCGGATCGCCGCGGGCAGCGTCTTCGTCGAGAAGCGCGGCGCGCTGCCGAAGTCGATCGCGCGCTCGTCGTCGCGCACTGAGAAATCGACCGCGCCCGTCGTCTCTGCGCGCCACAGCGTATGGAGGCCCGGCTGCAGCTCGACGTGGTTCGCGGGCGCGCACGTGCCATTGCTCATCAGCACGTAGGTGTTCTCGGGCTGCGGGCGAACCGTGAAGCTCGACGCGGCCTTGACCTCCAGCGTCGCGAGCGGACGCAGCGGGTTGCGGCTGCAGCGCACACCGGCTTCGGCAGGCGTCGAGAGCACCGCAGGAGGTGACGTGAAGCGCACCGGGTTCTCTCCGGTGGCCTCGAGCGTGAGGCGGTGCGTCGCCAGGATCTTTCGGTTCTGCCCCGCGATGGAGATGAGGTTCACGGTCGCCACGGCCACCGACGGTCGCTCGCGCGTGTCGAGCAGGTGCAGCGAATACGTGCCGGGCTTCTCGAAGTTGGTGACGGAGGTCGTCAGGCACTGGAGCCGGTCGCCGAAGGTGAGCACCGCTCCATCGGGCGCATCGGCGAGCCGCAGCACCACGCGCCCTCCGGGCGGAACGATGAACGTGAGCGACGGCTGCGAGGTCGTCTTGTTGGAGCCGCACGAGCCGAGGCCCAGCTTGCTCAGCGTGGTGTCGGTCGGTGCAGAGAACCGCTGCTCGAAGCCTTCGAAGTCAGGGGTGATGGTGAGGGGCGCAGCGGCGAGCAGCAAAGAGAGAAGCATGGAGTGTTGATTTCAGAAGCAGGCAGTCGAGTGAAGAAAACGGTGTGGCCCGAACACTCGGGTTTGAACTTTCGCGCGACTGTGGGTTGAGTGACGCGCTTGTCGCTTTTTCCCACAACGTGCAACCCAAGGAGAATCATCATGGCCGACGCTTCACCTCCCGACGACAAAACGCTGTGGGACATGGCGATGCTGGGCACGCTCGGTGGCCCGGCGCTGCTCGTCGCGCACGACCTCGGGTTCTTCCCGCTGCTGGCCGAGCGCCCGCGCACGCTGGCTGAGTTCTGCGAGGCGACGAAGCTGCAAGTGCGCCCCACCGAGGCGATTCTCGGGTTGCTCGCTGCGCAGAAGCTGGTGTCTGTCGACGCCAAGGGCACGTACGCACTCACGTCAGTCGCGGCGACGTATTTGTTGCCTTCGAGCCCGATGTATTTCGGCGGCTTTCTGTCGATGGCCGCTGCAATTTTTCCGATGTATTCGTTTGAAAGCCTGAAGGGTGTCGCGTCGACCGGCGCGCCGGTGATGGGGGCGTCTGAAGGTGGCGACGTCTTCGAGCTCTCGGCGCAGCAGGCGGCCATGGCCGTCGCGGTGACGCGTGCCATGCAGGGCATGAGCGTCGCGCCGGCGAGCGTGTGGCCCTCGCGGCTCGACCTGAGCGGCGCGAAGACGTTGCTCGACCTCGGCGGTGGTTCAGGTGTGCACAGCATCGCGGCTGCGAAGCGCTGGCCGCAGCTCGGCGCGGTGGTGCTCGACCTCGCGCCCGTCTGCACTGTGGCCGACGAGTTCATCGCCGCTGCGGGCCTGCAGTCGCGCGTCACCACGCTCGCCGGTGATTTGTGGAAGAGCGCGCTGCCTGCGGCTGACGTGCACTTCTACGGCTCGATTTTTCACGACTGGCCCGAAGCGAAGTGTCTGGCGCTCGCCAAGCGCAGCTTCGACGCGTTGCCCTCGGGCGGTCGCATCGTGCTCCACGAGATGCTGCTCGACGACGACAAGTCAGGCCCCGGCGCGGTGGCGGCCTTCAGCGTGTCGATGCTCTTCGGCACGCACGGCAAACAGTATTCAGGCCGCGAGCTGTCTGCGGTGCTCGCGCAGGCGGGCTTCGGAGCGATTCAAGTCACGCCGACGTTTGGTTACTGGAGCGTCGTGACCGCGACGAAGAAGTGAAGCGACTCACGGCTCCGGCACCGTCGGCACTTCGCCGCGCAACACCCGCGCGATGAAGTTCGAGACGTCACGCCGCGCCGTCGCGTTCTGAAAGGCGACGAAGTGCCCGTCGTAACCGGCGGGCGCGTACTGCCGCACCACGTTGCCCGAGGCGCTCGCGGTCGGCGTCTGAATGAAGTCGTCGACGGCGGGGCCCACGAAGCGCAGCCGCGCCGCCAACGCGAAGGCCGACTGCACCGGCCGCGCGGTGAATGTGTCGTCTTTCCCCCAGACCTGAAAGACGTGCCGCGACGTCGTGCTCTGCGCGGCGAAGTGCAGCGGGTCGACGACGTCGCTCCACGACTGCAGCAGGCCCAGCACCGGGTGATTCACGGTGACGGCCAGCGGCGTCGACTCACCGAGCCCGGCCCAGAGCGTGCCCGCGATGTCGACCGGCGCCTTCTTCGAGGTGAGCGCGTGCACCAGCGTCGCTGACGCGCCGGACAAGACTGTGCCGTCGATGGCGCTGTCTTGCGCGAGGAACAGCGCGCCTTCAGTTGCGCCTTGTGAGTGGCCCCAGAAGACGAGCCGCGACACGTCGAGCGCCGGGAGCTCAGCGGGTGCATTCGTCGCGAGGCTCTCGAGGTACTTCGTCATGGAGTGCAGGTCGGCCGCGCCTTGCGCCATCGTGCCGCGCGCTGACGCCGGGTTGCCGAAGTTGAAGACGATGTCGTCAGGCGAGACGTTTTGACCTGCGGGCCCGCGACGTGGGCCGTGGCCGACCTGGTCGAAGCCGAGCACCGCCGCGCTCAACATCGCGCTCGCGCCGTCAACCGCGTGGCCGCGGAAGTTGCCGCCCGTGCCGTGCGCGTAGAGCACCACCGGCCAGCCCGCAGCAGGCGCCGCGCCGGTCGGCACCGTCAGGCTCGCGCAGACCTGTTCACGTCGCGTGGGCGCGCTGACGTCGACGTCGCCACCTTGTGCAGGCGTCAGGTACGGCGCAGTGCCGCGTTGGTACACGGGCATCTCGACGAGCGCGTGCCACTCTTCGAAGTTCGCGTTGCTCGCGCCGCACGCGCGGACTCCGGTGACGTCACTGCAGGGCGACGCGGTGCCGCTGCCACACTTCACCCACGTGCTCGCCGTTGGTGTGGGGCTCGCCGCGATGGTCGCCGCGAGCTGCTTCATCAAGCGCTGCGGGTCTTCCACGGTGAAGACCGCGGCCGACAGCACGTCGCTCGCTGCGATGCCTTCACTCGTGGCCCACGCGCGCAGCTTCGCGAACTTCGGCCACGCTGCGGCCTGCGTCGCGTCGGGTGACGTGGTCTCGCGCATCATGGCGATGAAGTCGTCAGAAGGCTGCACCTCGCCGCCGCTCGCGCCCTTGATGCCGCGCAGCACGACGACGGCCCACGTGCCGGGAGAGAGCGAGTCGCCGTCGTACGGCCGCACCGCGAGCCAGTTCTCGCAGATGTAGCGGTTGCGAGAGCCGTTGAGATGAATGTTGAGGCCGCGCGCGTAGCCCTGGCCAACCTCAAGCTTCACGAGGCGGACGTTGGGCGTCGCGCTGCGCACGTCGATGCTCGTGAAGTCGACCGCGCCGTCGAAGCGCAGCAGCACCGTGGGGGTGTTGCTGAACGGCTCAGGCGCGAGCACCTCGAGGTACCGCGCGAGCAGGTCGAAGCCGACGAGGGGCGCCGGGTCACGTGGGTGTCGCGAGAAGTCGACGCGCCCGTCTGCGCCGCGCCGCGCGTCGTTGGGCCAGGGCAGGCGGTAGAAGTCTTCGCGGAGCGCCGCAGCGTCTGCTTCACGGGGCAGCGCGAAGAGCGCTCTTTCTGCCGACGTCTTCGGTGTCTCGCAGCTTGCGCCGGCCCAGCTCTGGTTCGGAATCTTCGGGAGCGCGGGAGGCTGACCGCGCGGCGCGGTGGTGCTGGTGAAGGGTGAGATGCCGCACGCGCCGTTCACGCACATCAGGCCCTGCGCGCATTCGCTGGCCAACGTGCACACCGCGCCAATGTCTTTGCGGCCCGCCGTCAGGCAGCGGGGGAAGAGGCTGACGCCATCGAAGCCGCAACGAAGCGGCGCTGCGCAGTCGCCGTCGCCTTCGCATGTCGCGCCGGCCGTCAGCGTGCCCGTGGGTGCGCACTTGCCGCGGTTGCCGTTGGGCGCGCAGTACCCGGAGCCGCATTCAACGCCCAGAATGCACTGCTGCCCGTCGGGCGTGACGCCGTGGCCTTCGCAGATTTTCGCGTCCGTGCACGCCAGCCCCGCGCGGCATTTTTCGCTCTCACACGAGGCGCCGAGGCCGACGCCGGGAGGTGGCTCGAGAGGAGAGACCGACTGCTCGTTGTTGCAACCCGCCGCCACCGCCCCCAGACACATCAGCGCAAGCGCTCGCAGGACCATTCGCGGGTCACGCTAGCGCATGCGTGTCACATCGCCGCGTCGAGATGCTTGAAGCGAAGCGCAGCGCACGTCGGTGACTCGTTGCCGGCGACGTCGACGACGCTCAGCTCGAGGGTCCATGTGCTGTCTTGCAGCACGAACGCGCCGCTGCACATGCCGTGACCGACGGCGAGCGACTCGCCCTTCGTCCACTTCAACAGGTACTCGGTGCGTTGCGCTCCACGCGTGACGCGCGCGCGAATCAAGAAGGGCGAGTCGTCGCGCGGCGCGATGTCGACCAGCGCGTTGACCGCCGGGCCGCAGCCGAGCTCTTCGCGCGCTCCGGGCTGCGGAAATGGAGGTGAGAGCCACTCCGGCGCTGCGTCGTCGCGGGCTTTTCCGGTGGTCCAGTTGGCGGGCAGCGTGAAGCCCGGCGGCCGCTTTGCCCACGTGAGGCGGTAGTTCAGCCCCGACTTGAGCGACTCGCTCGGCGCCAGAATCGCCTGCGCGACCTTCATTTCGCCGACGTTGGTTTGCTTCACGGTGAGCGCGACGCGGTGCCCGGTCGCCACCAACGAAGGGCCGTAGCTCGCGAGCTTCTCGACCTCGCCCTGCGCGGCGCCGGAGCCTCCGATGACGAGCTGCCCGTTCAACGGCAGTTGCGTCTCGAGGGGCGGCCACACGTCCCACGACGACGCCATGCACTTCGCGGCGGCCGGCACCGCAACGACGACGAGAAGAAGCGCGAGTTTCATGGTGGTCACCAGTCGACGTCGTAGTGATGCACGGCGGGCTCCAGCCGTTCCGTCACGATGCGGCCCTGCTTCGCGAGCGAGAACCCGAAGTCGAACAGGCCGTGCCACACGCTGCTCACCGCCTCGGGGACCGGCTCAGGAAAGATGAAGCGCACGTGGCCGCCGTGGCCGGTGGGCGCGGGCTCGAAGTGGCCCTGCACGCCTTTCACGCCTGCCTCGAGGAACGTGGGCAGGCGCGCCATCAGCGCGGCGGCGGGTGACTTCGCCAGCGCGAGCAGCACCGAGGCGAGCGGCTTCACCAGCGGGCCCATGCGTGAGTGTGACGCGTGAATGTTGCTCTGGATGAGCGCCGCGCGGCCGTGCGTGACGTCGTAGGTCGCGAGCAGCGAAGCGAACGGTGTCGCCGGCCACCACCGCTGCGCCGAGGGCGTGTCGATGAGCGTGCGTGCCGCGTCGTCGCTCTTCGCGTGGACAGCTTCGAAGTGACCGAAGTGCTTCATGCTGCTGATTAACGCAGTGACGTACGTCGAGCTCACTTCCCAACGGGCGGTGCTCATGGTCGTGAACGTAGCGTGCCGAGCCACGCGACGAGCACGAATGGCGCGGTCAAGGGCCTCCATTCAAGTGTCAACCCTGCGAGCGCCCCAGCGAGCACGGCTCCGGCGAGCGCGACGACGACGTTGTGGCGTTGCTGCTGCAGCGCGATGGCGGCCAGCACGGCGTTGAAGCCGTAGAGCCCCGCGTCCCGCGCGTCATCCGCGACCGCGAGCAGCAGCACCAACGTCGAAGCTGCGAGCGCGACGAGGCCGCTCTTTCGTGAGCCAACGAAGACACCAATGGCACAGAGCAGGCCGGGCCACGTGCCGCCGAGGAAGATGACCTCGCCGAAGTGCCTCACGATGACCTCGACGACGTGTGTCGGTGCAGACGCGGCGGCCCCAGGCGTCGGCGTGATGAGCGCGAACAACAACCACGTGGTGACGACGAAGGGCGCGGTGAAGATCCGCAGCCCGCGGCGGTGCGCGAAGTGAAAGAGCGCCGTGCTGAACACACACGCCGCGACGCCGATGAGCAACATGCTGGTGGTGTGAGGAAAGAAGACGACGACCGCGAGCGCGACCAACGCAGCATTGAAGCCATACAGGCCGTCGTCTCTTGATGTCTTGTCTGTGAATGGAAATTCTGTGCCCAGCGCGCTGCCGATGAACGCAGCGGCAGCCCACCAGGGGTCTGCAAGCGCCAGCGCCAAAAGAAACAACCCGCCCGCCAGCGCCGAGCGCTGCAGAAAAATCTGCCCTACGCCGCGCAGCAGTCGCTTCACGGCGGCGCTACTTCCGCAGCAGCGCGCCTTCGAGGAAGAAGGCCAGCACCGCGATGACGATGAGCCACGTCCACAAAGGTGTCGCGCTCTGCGGGCCGGTGGAGCCGACGGTGCGCACGCTCTCTTCACCCAGCCAGTTGCTCAGCGCGTCGAGCTCGTGGCGCGAGAGGTTGCTGGCCGCCGCGTCGATGCCCGCCGCGAAGCCGAGCCTGGGAAGCGCAGCGCCGTTGGCGTCGACCACCACGTACGCGCCGGGCTCCGGCAGCGGCCCGCCTGTCACGCCTGCGCCCGACGGCAGCGGCGTGAGCGCCACTTCGAGGCCTGACGGAGCTCTGGCCGACACCGGCGACTGACCCGCTTCAGGCGTGAGCGCCACCGTGCCGCCCACGAGCGCCCGCACCTCTTCGCGCTCATCGAGCGTGCCCGTGAGCCACGCGGTGACGCGCTGTACGAGCGGAAGGAATGAGGTGCGAATGGGCAGGTCGCTCCAGTCGCGGTCGACAGTCGACGCGTAGACGAACACGCGGCCCTGCCCGCGCCGCGCGGCGAGGAATACGGGGGCGCCGTCGTCCATCGTGCCGAGCACGTCGGTCTGCACGCCTTGCGCGTCTCCTTCGAAGAGCGCGTAGCGGTAGAAGCGCGTCGAGAGCAGCCCTTCGCGCGCGCGGCCGGTGAAGGGAATCAGCACGGGGTGATTCATGGCGACCTGCGTGAGGCGCGCGGCACGCGTCGCGGCGTCGGGCGCTCCGGGTTCGACGGCGGTCTTCACCACGCGCAGGCGGCGCGGCAGCACGTCGGCCATCGTCGCGTTCCAGGCGTCCGGGTCGACGCGGTCGCCGACGCTCACGAAGAGGCCTCCACCGGCGAGCACGAATTCACGCAGCGCGCGCGCGACCTCTGGCGTCGGCGCTTCGACGTTGAGCAGCAACACCACGTCGTAGTCACTGAGCTTCTCGCGCCACGCAGCGTCGGCGTCGCGCAGCACGGCGCGTACCGGGCTGCCAGACGCGGTGAGCGCGGCCTCGGTGAAGAACGCTTCGTCTTTGTATTTCTGCGGAGACGGGCTGCCGTTGACGATGAGCGCGGTCAGCGCTCGCGGCACCGTGAGCACGAGGCTGCGCGCGTCGTCGTCGGGCAGCGCGTCGGCCTCGAGGCGGCCCGTCACCGTCGCCACGCCGCCTGTGTCGAAGCGCCACGCGAGCGTCTTCTGTGCGGTGCCGTCGGCGGCGACGTCGACGAAACCCTTGGCCACGACTTCACCATCGACCTCGAGGCGGAGCTCGACGTCGTTGGCGGGCGTGCTCGAGAAGTTGCGCACCGCGAAGGTGAACTGCCACGCGCGCGCGCCGAGCTGTGGGGCGGCTTCGGCGCGCACGTCGACGATGGCGCGGTTGGGGAGCGCGCGGCCCCGGGCCACGTCACGAATGACGACCTCGGGCTTGAGCTTCTCGCCCTTCGTGTTTGCCGCGGCGGGCGGCTCGGCCTCGAGGTTGAGCGAGCCCTGCGTGAGCGCGCTGACGAGCACGAGGCGGCGGTTGGGCAGCGGTGAGTCGTCGAGCGAGCGCGCGGCTGCCTCGAGGCAGCGGTTCAGGTCGATGGCCTCGTAGCCGGGCTGCGCGTCGTCGATGGCGGCGAGCAGGCGCGCGCGCTCGAAGCCGACCGGCGCGACGGCGACGGGGTTGGGCGTGCACACCACGAGCGTCGCCGGCTCTTCGCCCGAGAGCTCGCGCAGCGCGGCGCGGGCGTCGTCACGGGCGAGGTCGAAGAGCCGCGTGCCGTCGCTCCAACGGAGCACGAAGGAGGTGTCGAGCACGATGGCCGTCGCCGCGAGGCCACGCGGCGTGGTGAGCGTGTCGGTTGACGTGAAGGACGGCCGCGCCAGCGCGAGGGGAATCGCGAGGAAGAAGAGCGTGCGAAGAATGTAGAGCAGCAGCCGCTTGAGCTTGAGCCGCGAGGCCGTGCGCTTCTGGCTGCGCAGCACGAAGTCGAGCGCGGCGAAGGGCACCTCACGCGGGCGACGACGGTCGAAGAGGTGCACCAGCAGGGGGATGAAGGCCGCGAGCGCGCCGAGCAGGAACCAGGGCTGCGCGAAGCTCACAGCTTGCCTCCGCGACGCGCGAGGAAGCGCAGCAGCACCTGGTCCAACGGCTCGTCGGTCTTCACCAGCTCGTAGTCGCAGTCGGCCGCGCGACACGCGTCACGCGTCGCCGCGAGGAAGCGCTGAAATTCTTCGAGGTAGCTGGCCTTGATTTCGCGCGGGTTCACCTCGACGCGGCGTTCGTCTTCCATCGACGTGAAGAGCGTCGGGTCATCGAAGGGAAACGTCAGCTCGGCCGGGTCGACGAGGTGAAAAATCGCCACGTCGTGCTTGCGGCTGCGCAACGCCAACATGCGCTTGAGCGCTTCGTCGTTGGGGTCGAAGAAGTCTGAGAACACGCACACCAGCGAGCGGCGCGGCAGTTTTTCGGCCAGCGCGTCGGCGGCAGCGCCGAGGTCGGTCTCACCTTTTGCGGTCGCCGTCTCGAGCGCGTCGAGCACCGCGGCCAGGTGCGTGGCGTTCGAGCGCGGCGGCACCTCGGCGAAGCGACCCTGCGCCACCAACGCCACGCCCGTCGCGTCTTGTTGTCGCACGAGCAGGTGAGAGAGCGTCGCCGCCAGCACGCGACCCACGTCGAGCTTCGAGAGCCCCGTGGTGCCGAAGCCCATGGAGCCCGACGTGTCGACCACCATCACCGCGCGGAGGTTGGTCTCATGCTCGAAGCGCTTGACGTAGTACTTGTCGAACTTGCCGAAGGCCTTCCAGTCGAGGTGGCGCAGCTCGTCGCCGGGCGCGTATTCCTTGTGCTCGGCGAACTCGACGCTCTGGCCCTGGTGCGGCGACTTGTGCAGCCCTGAGAGCACGCCTTCGACGACCGCGCGGGCGCGCAGCTTGAGGCCGGCGATTCGAGACAGCGTGGCGGGGTCGAGCAACATGCGGCGCGCGGTGTGTAACCCACCGGGCCGCGCATCGCATCCCACTCCCGCGGCTCATTCCGGCAAGTCGTCGAGCGCCGCCTTCAGCGCTTCGTGGCGACGTTCGGCGTGTTCCAACTTCGTGCGCGCGTGGTGCAGCATCGCCTCGGCCCGCTCCATGTCTTCGCGACTCCGTGCGACGTCGAGCTGCGCGGCCTCCATCGCCACCGTCGCTTTTTCGCGAGCGTCGCGTCGCGCTGCGGCCTCGCGCGCTTGCTCTGCGGCGAGCTTGTCCGGCTCCGGAGGCAGCGGCGGCACCAGCTTGAGCACCGGCGGCGCCTTCATCGGAATACCGCTCAACGCATCGAACCCCGGAGGCTCGCGCTCGTCGGTCAGCATGCCCGGCGCGTCGGGCTCGAAGCCTTTCATCGCCACGTTGAGCAACGTGAACTCGACCTTGCGCAGCGTGGCGTCGGCCGCGGCGTTGTCGTCGGCGCGCAGCAGCGCTCCCGCGCGCGTCACCAGGCGCTGCACTGCTTCCCGATGCGCCGTGAGCGCTTCGGGCTCGCCACTCCGCGCGCGCGTCGCCGTCGCCATCAACGCCTCGAAGTCGTCACGCGCCTGCCACCACAGTTGGTTGACGGCCCACGCCGACACCGATGGTCGCGCCTGCTTCGCGAGCTGCGCGGCGGCTGGCTTGTCGTGCGCCTTCAGCTCGGCGGCGAGCCGCTTGCGCTCCGCGACGAAGGCGCCGTGTGAGACCTGAAAGAGCGCCACCCGCGCGGCTTCAACCGGCGTGGGCACTCGTCACCTCACGGAGAATCGCCTCGAGCCGGTTCACGTCGTACGGCTTGGCCAGCGCGCGCGTACTCGGAGGCAGCTGCGGTGGCAGCTCGACGGCCGTGTAGCCACTCGAGACCACCACGGCGAGGTTCGGCGCGACCTTCGCGATGCGCTGCGTGGCCTCGAAGCCGTCCATCTCCGGCATCGTCAGGTCCATCAACACCACGTCAAACGCGTCGGGCGTGGCGGTCACCAGCTTCACCGCCTCGGCGCCCGTCGAGGCTTCGCTCACTGAGCAGCCGAGCATCACCAGCAAGCGCGTGGCGCTCCGTCGCAGCAACGGCTCGTCGTCGACCAGCAACACGCGCGCGTTGATCTTCGAGCTCGCCGCGCGCTGCGCCACCAGTTGCGGAGCGGCGGGCGCGACGGCGAGCGCCGGGAAGAACACCCTGAAGCGCGTGCCCTTCTCGAGCTCGCTGTGCACGCCCACGCCGCCGCCGTGCTTGCGCAAGATGCCCACCATGGCCGCGAGCCCCAGGCCCCGGCCCGTGCCCTTGGTGGTGAAGAACGGGTCGAAGATGCGCGCCATCTGCGGAGCCGTCATGCCGCAGCCCGTGTCTTCGACGGTCAGGCACACCACGCGACCCCGTGGCGTCTCCGTGCGCGCATCGGCCGGCTCATCGTCGATGGTCACCACTTCAGTGCGCAGCGTGACGGTGCCGTCGGCGTCTCCAATCGCTTCGGCTGCGTTGGTGATGAGGTTCATCACCACCTGCTGCAGCTGCCCGTCGTCACCCAGCACGCCGGGCAAGTCGGGCGCCAGCGACTGCACCAGCTTCACCTTGCGCGGCATCGAGACACTCAGCAGCTCACCGATGCCCTGCACGACCTGGTTCAAGTCCAACGGGTGCTGCGAGAGGTTCGTGCGCCCCGCGTAGGCGAGCAGCTGTCGCGTCAGCGCCGTCGCGCGTTGCACGGCCTGCCCCGCGGTCTGCAGCGCTTCATGCACCGGCACGCCGCGCTCTGACTGCCGCTCCGCCAACGAGAGGCTCGAGCTCACCACGGTCAGCAGGTTGTTGAAGTCGTGCGCGATGCCGCCGGCGAGCAGCCCGAGACCCTCCATCTTCTGCGTCTGCACGCGATGCGCCTCGGCTTCGAAGTCTTCGGTCACGTCGCGCGTGAAGCCCACGAGCCGAATGGGTTTGCCGTGCTCGTCTTTCACCAGCATGCCGCGCCCGTGCAGGTGCACCACGCTGCCGTCGCGATGAAAGATGCGGTAGCGAACCTCGTAGTTCGTCTCGCCCGAGGTGAGGAACGCGCGGTACTCGTCGATGACGCGCTGCTTGTCGTCAGGGTGAATGAGGCTCAGCCACTTCGCGGCCGTGTCGGGCGGGAGCTCGTCGTAGCCGAGCACCTGCCAGAACCGCAGCGACAGCGAGCGCTCCCCGGTGCGCAGGTTCTCGTCCCACAGGCCGTCGCGTGAGGCCGTCGCCGCGAGCGAGAATTGCTCTTCACGTTCTCGCGCGGCGCGCAGGCTCTCTTCGAGTTGACGGCGCAGCTCCTGCTCGGCGTCGCGGCGCTGCTGCCGTCGTTGAAGCTCGGTGGGAATCCACACGCGGGCGACGCCGACCAGCACCACGATGCCCAGCACGAACGTCATCAACTTCGCGGCGGTCAGGAAGACGGGCTGGCCCAGCACCTTGAGGCCGTCAGGCAGCAGGCCGTAGTTCGCGCCCCAGAGCAGCCCGAAGTACGCGCTCTCGACGACGGTGCGCAGCGCCTCGGCGATGAGAAACGCGAGCAACAACCGCAGCGCGCGGTCACCCTTCGTCGCAGGCCACTGGCGTGCGTACACCAACACGACCGCACTCCAGAGCAGCGCGAGCACGGCGTAGGTGACGACGGCTCCGAACCCGCTCGACATATGCGTCGCTCCCTTTGACCGCCCCCGGCCTTACTTGCTCTGCGTCGTCCACTTCAGGTTCGACGCGTCGAGCGTCAACACCGTCGTCTTGTCAGGCATCACCGAAGTTCTGGTGCTGGCCTGCGTGCCGTCGGCCAACTTAATCAAAACGCGGTACTGCCCGCTGGCGACCTTGCGCTGCACGGGAGGCTCGTCCCACGGCTCGCCCTGCACGGTGAGGCTGACGCGCCCGGGGCTCCCACCCACGGCGATGGAGAGCTTCCCCACGCCTTCGGGAATCGGCTCGTCGCGCTGCGAAGGCGGCGGGTCGGCGCGCGCGGGTTTTTCGGTGGGCACGCGCGCGGTGGCGACGACTTTGGGTTTGGGCAGCTTCGGCGAGGGCGTGGGCTTCGGAGGCGCCGGCTCGTCGAACACGAGCGTCGATTCACCGGCGTCGATGACGCGGGCGGGCTCGACTGGTTCGACGACTTCCGGCGCGGGCTTCTGCACTTCGACCTTCGCGACGAGCGGCGGCTGCGTGAGCTTCACCGTGGTGGGCGCTGGCGGCGGCGGGGTCTGCGCGTTGACGACGGCGAACGTCGCGCCCACGCCAATCAACACCGCCATCACGAACGCACCGACGAGCAGGCCCTTCTTCGGCGCTTCTTTCGTCGGAGGTGCAGACTCGAGGCGCTCGGTGCGGTGCGGCGTGGCGCGGAGGAGCGGGTTGAGCGCGCGCACGGAGGCTTCATTGGGCGCGGGCACCGGCACCGCGTTGACGGGCTCGAGCGCCGTCATCGACATGCCCGGCGCCGCCGAGCTGCGCGACCCGCCGTCGGCCGTCACTTCACCGTCTTCGTCGAGGTAGCCCTCGAGCGAGCTCTGGCTCACGCGAATGTGCGCGTCGAACGCCGCCTTTTCGAGCGCTTCACGCATGGCGCGCGCGGTCTGGTAGCGGTCTTCAGGCCTCACGCCCAGCGAGCGGCGCACCACGTCGTAGAAGCCGCTGGGCAGACCGGGGTACGTCTCGTCGAGGTCTCTCCACTGGCCGCGCACCAGCGCTGCGTGGCGTTCGGCGTGGTTCTTGTGTTCGTCGAAGGGCGTGCCGCCCGAGGCGAGTTTGTAGAGCGTGACGCCGAGCGAGAAGAGGTCGCTGCGACCGTCGAGCTTCTTGCCCATGGCCTGCTCGGGCGAGAAGTAGCCGGCCTTGCCCTTGGTGACGCCGGGCATGGTGAGGTTGCGGTTGGTGGCGGCCTTGGCGATGCCGAAGTCGATGAGCTTGAGCGTGCCGCTGGTCGAGAGCAGCAGGTTGTGCGGCGAGACGTCGCGGTGCACCAGGTTGGCGACGCCGCCTTCGACTTTGAGCGCGTGCACGGCCTCCAGCGCCGAGCAGCAGTGAATGCCGATGGTGAAGAGCGCCTCGTCGCTGAAGCGCTCTTCGTATTCGCGCAGCGTGCGGTTGACGGTGGCGAGCGTCTCACCGGCGACGAGCTCCATCGCCATGTAGAGCAGCCCGTCGTCGCTCTCACCGACCTCGTAGATGTGGACGATGTTGGGGTGCGAGAGCGTGCAGGCCGTGCGCGCTTCGTCGAGGAACATTTCGCGGAAGTCGTCCGACTCGGAATACTCGGGGCGGATGACCTTCACCGCCACCGGGCGCGTGATGCCGCCGGTGAGGTCTTGCTCAGCGCGGTACACCTCGGCCATGCCACCCTGCGCCACGAGGCGGGTGATGGTGTAGCGGCCGACTCTGGTTCCGGATTCGAGTGACACGACGGGTGGGGTGCAGCCTATTCGACAGTCATTCGACTGAGACGGCCGTGCTGAAGTTGGCGCTGGTAATCGCGGTGACGCAGCCGTCATTGACCGGCGTCGACTGCTGGGTCGCCATGTCGATGGTGACGTGCTCGAACTGCACGTTGCTCAATGACGCGGCGAAGGTCTGGCCGTCGGCCGTGGGCACTGCGGTGACGGTCACCGAGCCGCCGGTCGCGAAGTAGGTGTGCGTCGAGCTCTGGCCGTCGAACTTCGTCTTGAGCAGCACGCAGATGCCGCACGTCGAATAGTTCAGCTGGTCGCCGGTGAGCGCGTACGTGCCGGCGGTGATGGCGCCGCTGAACGGCTGGAAGCCGGCGAACAGCTCGACCGAGATCAGGTCGTTGGGGAGCGCGCCGAGTGGGCCACGGAAATAGACGGAGTCATCGTCTTCGCCGCTGTCATTCAGGACGAGCACGCTCTGCCCGGTCAGGGTGCCTTTGCTGCCGTGGTTGCTCGTCGCGACAGTGCAGTTGCCCGTGCCGCCGTCAGTGCCGGTGCGCGTGATGGCGTCGCGGCAGTTCTGCGTGAGCAGCGAGTAGTACTGCTGCGCACACTGGCCGAAGCCGGCCACGGCGGTCATTTCATTGCCGGTGCTGCACACCGGTGCGCTCTCGATGCAGTTCGTCCAGCCGTCGAGCCTGGTGCGGTCGTCGGCCGTGCACGACGCGACACCCGCATTGCAGTCGGCCTGGAGGTTCGCCGGCCGGGCGATGTTGATGGTCTGACCGCTGGTCGTGTAGCTGCAGCTGCTGCGGCCGTTGAAGAACGTGTTTTGCGCGTTCGCGAGGCTGCTGCAGATGGGGTCCGTCGTGCCGCCGCCGCCGCCGGTGCTCGAGCCACCGCCTGTCGCCGTGCCTCCGCCGGTCGCCGTGCCGCCGCCCTGGCCTGAACCGCCGCCGTTGCCGGAGGGCGTCACGCACACGCCGAGCTGGCAGGTCTGGTTGAGCTGACACGTCGAGCACATCGCGCCGCCGGTTCCACACTGCGACTGCGCGTTGTTCGTCTGGCAGGTACCGGCTGAATCGCAGCAGCCGAACTGACAGGTGGCCGACGAGCACGTGTTCGGCTTTCCACACGCCACACCGAGCGCTGCGCTGAAACCGAAGATGAGACCGATGAGCAGCCACTTGGTTGTCGTCATTGAGGTCGTGCCGTGAAGCACGTTCAAATCGTGAAGTCCAACGCGCGGGCTGCCAGAGACGGCCTCGTTACGGCGTGCAGACCGCGTTGTTGGTGGGGTTGATGTTGCCCGGGCACGAGGTGTTGTTCACCACGCCGTTGCACGTGCCGCTGCAGTAGTCGCAGGCTGCGATGAGCCCGCTTTCACAGGCCGGGTCGCGCACGCCGCAGCCGCAGTCGCAGTCCATGTCCTGGTAGTACGACGGCATGCACGTCCAGCCGCTCGGCACGCCACCGCCGCCGCCGCCCGTGCCACTCCCACCGCCGGTCCCTGAGCCGCCACCCGTGCCGGTGCCGCCGAACGCTGCCTGGCAATTCGGGGTCAGCGAGGAGGTCGCGTTCGAGCAGGTGGCGAAGTTGTTCTGCGCCGCAGTTTCGTTGCTGGTGGTGCAAGGCACGTTGTCGACGCAGTTGGCGAAGCTGGTGAGCTGCGTCTGGTCGCCCGACGTGCACGACGGAAGCGCCGTCGCGCAGTTGGCGGTGAGCTGCGACGTCATGGCGGTGGTGATCTGACCGCACTGCGTGCGGCCGGCGAAGAACGTGTTGATGCCGTTGGTGAGCGTCGCGCACACGCCAGAGCCTCCACCGGTGCCAGAGCCGCCGCCCGTCGCCGAGCCGCCGCCCGTCGCCGAGCCGCCGCCCGTCGCCGAACCGCCGCCCGTCGCCGAGCCGCCGCCCGTCGCCGAACCGCCGCCCGTCGCTGAGCCGCCGCCCGTCGCTGAACCGCCGCCCGTCGCCGAGCCTCCGCCCGTCGCCGAGCCGCTGAACGCGTTGATACACGGCGCGCTCAGCTGGTTCATCGGAACGCTGCAGTCGTCGTAGTGCTGTTGCGCGGTGACCTGGTTGCCAGCGGTGCAGACCATGTTGTCGACGCAGTCTGAGAACTCATTGAGGAGCGTCGTGTCGGCGGTGGCGCTGCAGCTCGCGACGATGGCGGAGCAGTTGGTGTTGATGCTGTCGATGAAGCCGTTCGTCAAACCACCGCACGTCGTCTGGCCCCCGAAGAAGGTCGTCAAGCTGCTGGTCAGCGTGGTGCACAGAACGGCCGTGCCGCCGCCCGTCGCTGAACCACCACCCATCGCCGTGCCGCCGCCCTGACCCGAGCCGCCGCCCTGACCCGACGACGCCACGCAGAGCCCGAGCTGGCAGGTCTGGCCGAGCTGACACGCTGAACACATCGCGCCGCTGGTTCCACACTGCGACTGCGAGCCGTTCATCTGGCACGTGCCGGCCGCATCGCAGCAGCCGAACTGACAGTTCGACGGGGCACACGCTCCCGGCTTTCCACACGACACGCCGAGCGCTGCGGTGAACCCGAAGATGAGACCGATGATCAGCCACTTGGATGTCGTCATGAGGTCGTGCCGTGAAGCACGTTCGAATCATGAAGTCCAACGCCTCACGGCGCTGAGACTCGAAGTGGTCTCAGGCGTGCTGATCAGCGCGGCTGCCTTTTACGGCGTGCAGAGCGCGTTGTTCGTGGGGTTGATGTTGGCGCCGGCGCACGACGTGGCCATCGCGCAGCCGTCGTCGCAGTACTGGCACGCCGACGAAGAACCGCTCGAGCAAACGGGGTCGCGCACGCCGCAGCCACAGTCGCAGTAGTTGTCGGAGTAGTACGCGGAGTCGCACGTCCACCCGCTCGGCACGCCGCCACCGCCACCTCCCGTGCCGCCGCCGGTCCCGCTGCCACCGCCCGTGCTGCCACCGAAGAGCGCCTGCAGGCACGCCGGGGTCAGCTGCTCGAACGACGACGTGCAGCTGAGGAAGTTGCTCTCGGCGTTGGACTGGTTCGCCTGGGTACAGGGGACGTTGTCGATGCAACCGGCGAACGTGTTGAGCAACGACTGATCATTGCTCGAGCCGCAGTACGCGAGGAGCGTCGCGCAATTGTTGGCGGTGAAAGGCGCCGTCATCGCCGTCGTGATGTTGGTGCCACACGACGTGCGGCCCGCGAAGAACGTCGTGAAGGCCGTATTGAGCGTGCTGCACAGGCCACCCGAACCACCGCCGGTGCCGCCACCCGTCGCCGAGCCGCCGCCCGTCGCCGAGCCGCCGCCCGTCGCCGAACCGCCGCCCGTTGCCGAGCCGCCACCCGTCGCCGAGCCGCCACCCACCGGAGGGCCACCGCCGGTCGCCGAGCCGCCGCCCGTGGCGGAGCCGCCACCCGTGCTCGTGTTGGTCAGCGCCGCACGGCAGGGTGACGAGAGCTGATTGAAGTACTGCTGGGCACACGTGCCGAAGGCGTTGGTCGCCGCCGACTCGTTGCCGGTGCTGCAGACGGGCGCGTTCTCGATGCAGTTCGTCCAGCCTTCGAGCGTGGCGCGGTCCGTCGACGAGCACGCGGCGAGGGCGCCGTTGCACTCGGTCTCGAGGTTGCTCGAGCGAGAGACGGGGCCGCACGACGAGCGGCCATCGAAGAACGTGTCTTGCGCGTCAGCGAGGTTGCTGCAGATGGAGTCAGTCGTACCGCCGCCACCACCGGTGCTCGTGCCGCCGCCCGTCGCTGAGCCGCCGCCCGTCGCCGTGCCACCACCCTGCGCCGAGCCGCCGCCCTGCGACGACGACGCCACGCAGAGCCCGAGCTGGCAGGTCTGGCCGAGCTGGCACGCCGAACACATCGCGCCGCCGGTTCCACACTGCGACTGCGAGCTGTTCATCTGGCACGTGCCGGCTGAATCACAACAGCCGAACTGACAGTTCGACGGTGCACACGCTCCCGGCTTTCCACACGACACGCCGAGCGCTGCGGTGAAACCAAAGATGAGACCGATGATCAGCCACTTGGATGTCGTCATGGAGGTGTGCCCCTGAAGCACGTTCGAAATGTGAAGTCCAACGCCTGAACACACCTGGCGCGCGAAGTGTGCAAGGTGGCCCGCATGACGGCTCCTGCAGTGACGGTGCAGCGTGAAGGTGGCGTGGCGGTGGTGACGCTCGACGACGTGGCGCGGAAGAACGCCATGTCGCCGGAGCTGGGTGACGCCCTGAAGGCGCGCGTCAGCGAGCTCAACGCGTCGGCGGAGCTCCGGGCGGTGGTGCTCACCGGTGCCGGCGGCTCGTTCTCAGCGGGCGGCGACCTGGCGATGCTCGAGCGGCTCCAGCAGCTGCCCTTCGAAGAAGCGCGCCTCTTCATGCACGACTTCTACGGCCGCTACTTGTCTGTGCTCGACCTGCAAGTCCCCGTCATTGCGGCCATCGAAGGGCCCGCCATCGGCGCCGGGCTCTGCGTCGCGCTGGCCTGTGACGTCGTCTACGTGGCTGAAGACGCGAAGCTGGCGCTCAACTTCGTGCAGCTCGGGTTGCACCCCGGCATGGGCGCGACGCACCTCGTGCCACGCAAAGTCGGCACGCAGCGCGCCGCCGAGCTGCTCTTCACCGGGCGCCGCTTCGACGGCCGCGAGGCGAAGTCGATGGGTCTGGCGCTCGAGGCGTTCCCCGCAGGCGAGGTGCTGCCGCGGGCCAAAGCCCTGGCAGCGCAGTGGGCGTCGGGTGGGCCGCTGGCAGTGCGAGCGCTCAAGCAGGCGTTGCGCGTCGACAGAGCGGCGCTCGAAGCGGCGCTGGCTCATGAGGCGCGCGCGCAGGCGCAGAACTACGGCAGCGCAGACTTCAAAGAAGGCCTGAAAGCAGCGGCCGAGCGGAGGCCCGCGCGCTTTACAGGTGAGTGAAGTCATTCACGGTGCGGTGTCGACACAGAGAACGCTGAGAATCCCCCCGCGCTCCTCGCTGCGACAAGCAGACATGCGTCGCACCGACCGAGGAGCGCTCTTTGTCACACCTTGATCCGCACCGCCAGTCCCTCCCCGCAGAAAGATGATCAGCGGGCCGGAACGACGACCACGTCGCAGGGCACTTCGCGCAGCAGATCTCCCGCGACGGTGCCCAACACGACGTTGCCGATGGCCGAGCCCGCGCGGGTGCCGAGCATCAACAGGTCGGCCCGAAACCAGCTCACCGCTTCAGGCACCACCACGCGCGCCAGACCGTTGCGACCATGCAGCCGCACCGACACGCCGGGGCGCGCACGTTTGATGAGCTTCTTGAGCTCCGCGAGGCGCTCGCGCTGGTGCCGCGTTTCGTAGTCGTTGACCCACTCACGACCCACGTGCGGGTAGACCATGCCGTTGAACGGAGCCGACGTGGCGTGCACCACGTCGAGCGTCGGCACCGGGTCGAAGAGCGTCTTCGCGAAGCGGATGACCTCAGGCGCCGCCGCGTCGACGTCGAGCGCCGCAATGGGCAGCTCGTAGGGCGCGCGAGCCGCACGGCGCACCAACAGCACCGGCAGGCGCCCGGTCCTCAACACGCGCTCGGCGGTGGAGCCCAGGGTCAGGTCTTTCAGCGCCCGGCCCGGGCCGCGACCCAGCACCACGAGCTCCGCGCCGTTCGCCTTCGCGCGCGCGCTGATTTCTTTGGCCGCTGGACCACAGCGCACCTCGAGCCGCAGCGAGACACGGCCCTCCAGCTTCGCTACGCCGCGCGTAGTGATGGCCTCGAGGCCTTCTTTCGCGTCATTCAGCGCGCGGAGCCGGGCCGAACCTTGAAGCTCCGGCGGCACCACGTGCATCAGCGTCACCTTCGCGCCGGGGGCCAGAGGGAGACGAGCTACACGGGCCCACACACGGTCACAGTGGGGCGACAGGTCGACGGCGACGAGGACAGATTTGAGCACCTCGTCTTCATGGCTACCAAAGGGCCACGCGGCAACTCTGTGAATCAGCGCTGCGGCGCGGGCTCGCTGTCGGGCTGCGAAATCGTCGTCGTCGTCTCGGCTTCGGGCTCCACCGGTGCGGGCTGCTTCTTCAAGAACGTGAAGAAGGCCTCGTTGAACGCCTTGCTGCAGTCCAGCTGGAGCGTGTGGCCGCAGTCGTCGAGCGCCACCAGCTCGCTGCCGGCAATCTTCGAGTGACCTTCTTCCATGAGGGTCTTCGTGAAGCCGCCGTGCATGAACCCGTTGGGGATCAGCCGGTCTGCCGTGCCGTAGATGATGACCGTCGGCGCGACGATTTTGCTGAGCGACTCCCGTACGAAGTCGTCTTTCGTGAGGCCCTCGACGGTGCGCACCTGCGCGTAGGCGTACGCGTCGAACTCGGAGTTCTTCGCCAGGCGCACGCGCTCTTCGACCAGCCATTCGTAGGCCGGCTCCCAGTGACGGAAGTTCTGGTACCGAATCGCGCCCCAGATGGCCTCTTCGTCGGCGTCTTTGATGAGCACGCGGCCGTACACGTTCTTGAACCACTGCTTCTCGCGGCCGCTGAAGTACTCGAAGCCGGCGGGGCTCACCAACACCAGCGCCTCGACGCGGCGGGGAAACCGAATGGCCGTCGACAGCGCGGTCTGCCCGCCCATCGAGTGCCCCACCACGATGGCCTTCTCGATGTTCAACAGCGCGAGCAATTCGTCGACGTTCTCGGCGAACGCTTCGGTCGAGTACGGAAAGCCCGCGGGCTTCTCTGACTTGCCGAAGCCCAGTTGATCAATCGCGATGACGCGGTAGCCCTGCGCGGCCGTCTCGTCCAACTGGGCGCGCCAGAACTTGAGGTAGCTCCCGAGCCCGTGGAGGAAGAGCACCGTCTGCTTTCCTTCAGGGTTCAGCTCCACGTACGAGAGCTTCGGCGCGTGCGAGAGCTTGTAGCGCTCGGCGGCGCCCTTGAGCTCCACCGACTTCAGCGGCCACGCGTTGCCTGCGTTGCCCACGTAGGGCACGTCTTGAAACTCGAGCTTCGGCTCTGCGTCGTAGCGCTTCACGCAGCCCACACTGATCAACGCCAACAGCACCATCGTCGCGCGCATGATCAGAACCCGTACCAGGTGAAGGTGGTGAACATCGCCCACGGGCTCGCCGCGACGCGCGCCACGTTGTTGTAGAAGTCGCCCTTGAACAGGTACGCGCCGTGGAGGCCGACCGTCATCAGGTAGCGAATCGCCCATTTGATTTCTGCGTTCACCTCCGCGCCGATGAACGTGCCGCGACCGGTGCCGCCGAGCGCGTCGCCGGGCACTGAGTTGCTCCACGCCGCCGCGGTGCCCAACTTCACCCACAACGTCTGCGGAATCAGGTCGTAGCCCGCCGACAGAATGCCGGTGCTCATGCCGTAGCCCTGGTTCGAGATGTCCGTCACCGCGCCGGTGTAGTTGTTCACCGTCTGCGTGAAGGGAAAGAGCAGCAGCGTCTTGTGGTTGAACCACACCGCGCCAGGCAGGCCGTAGGTGTTCAACGTGAAGACGCCCGAGTACTTGCCGTCGCCGGGGTTCGAGTCGCCCGACGTGTAGAAGCCCTCGAGCGAGATGACGTCGTTGCTCGAGCGCCCGTAGTTCCACACCACCTCGAGGTTCGCGCCGACGCCGGCGATTTCCAGCACGCGCGGGTTGGTGGTGTTCTCGCGCGTCGACTCGTAGCGGCCGAAGTTCGTCATCACGAAGCCCGACAACGCGAAGGGCCCGTGGAAGAAGTTCAAGTTGTGGTTGAAGTTCAAACCGAAGAACGACACGCCGCCGTTGGGCGCGTCGATGGCGAAGCGCGGCGCGCCGGTGAAGCCCGCGAGGCCGGGGCTGCCGGGGCCGTTGAAGACCAACCCTTCGAACGCGAAGGCCTGACCGCGCGTGTCGTCGCGCAGGTGCCACGCCGACACACCGATGTGCGTGCCGGGCATGGGTGAAAACGAATAGTCCAACGTGCCGAGCAGCGAAAAGAAGAGCGCCGGGTTGTTGGCCAGCACGCGCTCGGGCTGCGAGGCCGCGAGCGGCACGAACGACGCCTTGAAGCGGTGCTGGCCCAGCTGCCCGTACACGCTGGCGCCGGTGGCGTCAGACGCGAGGTAGCTCAGCTTGTAGCCCTGCTTGATGACGTCGAAGAGCGAGTGCGTCGCCGGGTCGAGAATCGAGTCGTAGACGGTCTGCGTGCCGATGACGATGGCGAGCGGCTTCTGTTTCTTGAACGGGTAGATGGCGACGTTGATGTTCTTCGTCTGCAGGTTGATCTGATCAGCGTTGAAGCCGCCGCCCTGGTTGGGCTGCACGGCGTTGGCCGCCAGCCCCCACATGAAGTCGATTTCAACCTGCAGGCGCAGCGTGGCGAAGCCGTCGAAGAAGAACGGCGTGTACTCGATGACGGGGATCCACCGCTGGTCGACGAAGAACGCGGTGGAGTTGCCGGTGAGCGCCGACGAGCCCGTCGGAGAACCGATGGGCCCCAGCGAGACGCCCTTCAAGCCGCTCGGGTCACCGATGACGTTGGTGAAGGTCGCGCGGGTGAAGAAGTACGAGATGAAGCGGAAGTCGGCGAGCGGGCCGTCGTTGTCACGGCTCCGCTCGTCGCGCCACTCGGGCAGCGGATCAAACGGAGCCGTCGGCCCCGCAGCGAGCGCTGACACGGAGGTCAGCGTGATGAGCAACCAGAGTGGGCGCATGGCGGGGTCCGATTACGGGAGGCGGTAGATCTGCTTGGCGTTGCCCGTGAACGGCACCGGGCCGGCCTGCGTCGCCAACTGCACGCCCGTCGCGCCCACCGCGCCGTCAGCGCAGCGGTGACCCGTGGCCGCGAAGAAGAGCTCGAGCGTGACCGTCTTGCCGTCGGCCGAGATGCTGCCGCGACCTTCCTGCTTGAAGCCCGTGAAGGTGATGGTGATGTCGAAGCACTCGCCGTTGTCGCGCACGTTCTCGATGAGCACCGCCGTCGACGTGAAGCTGGCGACGTTCGACTTTGTGGTGCGGTCACACATGCCGACCACGCCGCCGTCACCGTTGCGGTTGAGCGTGCCGAGGTCGCTGGTCACCGTGAACTGGCTGGCGAGCGAGGCGATGGCGACCTTCTGGTAGCACTGCGTGCTCGCGCCGAAGTCGATGTTCTCGTTGAAGCCGTTGGGCGAGGTGGGAATGTCGGCGCCCTCCATCACCATCGTCTTGCCTTCGAGGTGCGCGGAGATGCGCGTGGGCGTCGAGTAGTCCGGCGGGCCGGCGTCGACCGTGCCTGTGCCCGAGTCAGGCGTCGTCGGGGGACTGCCACAGGCGACGAAACCACCAACGGCCAACAGCGCACACATCGTGAGGGTCTTCTTCATGGGTTGCTCTCTTTCGGGTGCTGCGGGGTTTGGGAAATTGATCAATGCGCGACGGCGTCTGACGGCGGTTTGGCTCGAACTTCTGCGGGCCCCAACGCGACGAGCGCCGCGAGGCCCAGCACGCTGGCCACCACCACCAACGAAATCGACAGGCCCAGCGAGAGGCCGGCTTTTTCAGACATCGCCGCGATGCTCATGGGCACGAACGCGGCCGGCACCGCACCCAGGTGGTAGACGATGCCGACGGCCTTCGCGCGCAGGTGGTCCGGGAAGAGCGAGGTCAGCAGCAGCGGCGTGGTGCCCGAGTAGCCGGCGCCGAAGAGCCCTCCGAGGAACGCGCCCAACGCGAGCAGCCCCGGCACCGCGCCGACGTAGAGCGGCACGCACACCGCCATCGCCAGCGTGGGAATCAGGATGGCCGGCGCGACGCCGCGACGCATCGCGATGTACCCGCAGCCGATGGCGCCAATCATCATGCCCACGTTGAAGAGCGCGACGTGAAACGAGACGCCGGCGATGTCTTGCCCCTGGCCCTTGAGCAGCGTCGAGTAGAGGCCGGTGAGCCCGTAGTACGCAGCCAACCCAGCGGCCATCGCGGCCGAGCCCCACAGAATGCGGCCCAGCACGCCGGGCGTCCTGAAAATGGCCATGAACGACGTGTCGTGCGTCGACGCCGCGGCCTTGATGTGCGGCGGCTCTTTGACGAACCACATCAACGGGAAGATGAGCAGCGCCGGCAACGCAGCGGTGATGAACAACCCACGCCAACCCCAGATGGGCACCACGTACGCCGCCGCGATGGCCGCGAGCAGGTACCCGACGGCCCAGCTGCCCTGAAGAATGCCCGACGCGATGCCTCGGCTGCGGGCGGGCCAGCTCTCCATCGCCAGCGTGGCGCCGGCGGTCCACTCGGCGCCCATGCCGAAGCCGAACAACGTGCGCAGCACGAGCACCACGGTGAAGGACGGCGCGAAGGCGATGGCGCCGTCACACACCGCGAACCAGACGATGCTGATCAACAACGGCAAGCGACGGCCCCAGCGATCTGCCGCCCAACCTGCCGCCATGCCGCCGGCCAATCGCAGCAACAACGTCAGCGCGATGGAGAGCGACGTGGTCGTCGCCGACACGCCGAACTCCTTCATGATGTCGGGCATCACGAGCAGGAAGACGGTGAAGTCGAACGCGTCGAGCACCCAGCCGAACCACGCGGCGGTGAACGCGGTCCATTGATCCTTCGTCGGCTCTCTCCACCAGGCCTGCGTCGTCATGGGTCCCACCTCAAGAAAGCCGAGGCCATCGACACGCCGCCGCCAGAGGCGCACAGCGCGATGACGTCGCCGCGATTGAGCACCCCGCGCTCGACCGCGTCGTCGAGCGTCATGGGGATGCAGGCGTTGCCCGTGTAGCCCCACTTGTCGCCGATGTACGGCGCGCGCTCGCGGGGCAGGCCGAGCCCGTCCATCACCGCTTCGATGCTGCGCAGGTTGAGCTGCGTGAAGAAGAAGGCCTTCACGTCACTCAACGGCACGCCGCAGCGCTCAGACGTCGCGCTCAACAGCTTCGGCCAGTGCTCGGTGTTGTACGTCCTGGGGAACTTGCGCACGAACTTCACGAAGCCGCGCACGTCGCCGCCGGCCGGCATCGCCGTGCCGCCCTGGTAGATGCCGAGCGCGTCCCACATCGAGCCGTCGCTCCAGAGCGTGGAGGCCAGAAACCCGGGCCGCTCACTCGCAGACAGCACCACCGCGCCCGCTCCGTCGGCGAACAGCGTGGCGGTGTGCTTGTCAGACCAGTCGAGGAACCGGCTCATGCCGTACGCGCCGACGACCAGAATGTGCCGCTTGGTCTCGTCGGCGCGCAGGTGCTTGGCCGCCGTGTCGAGCGCCACCACCCAGCCCGAGCACGCGGCGTTCAAGTCGAACGCGCCGACGTGCGACGCGCCGAGCTTGTGCAGCACCACGGCGGCGGTCGACGGGCTCAGTTGATCCGGCGTGTCCGTGGAGACGATGAGGAGATCAATCTGCGAGATGTCGAGCTTCGCGCGGCTCAGTGCTTCTCGTGCGGCAGCAGTTGCGAGGTCGCTGGTGACTTGATCAGCCGCCATGTGAAAGCGCTGCTTGATGCCGACGTTCGCCTCGACCCATTCGGCGACGCCTTCGCCGAAGCGCGCGTCCATGCTGGCGTTCGAGACCAACACCGGCGCTACGGCGCGGCCAGTCCCGGTGATGCGCGCGTGCCTCCTCATTTCGCCCCGAGCCGCGCCGGCGACAACAGCCCGTGCTGAATGAAGTGCACGACCTCGTCCGTCACGCGCTCGAGCTCGTTGGGGTCTTCCCAGACGACGAAGCGCATACCGAGGAAATCGGCGATGCCCATCAACGCGTACGCGAGAACTTCAGGGTCGTAGCGGCCGATGTCCTGCGACTCCATGGCGCGTGAGAGCCCGCGCGCGTAGGCCACCGCGAGGCGCCGGTAGTACCGCAGGTACACCGCTTCATCGACGAACTCCGCCTGCCGAACGATGCGGTACAGGTTGCGGTGCTTGCCCGCGAACCCGAAGAAGGCGCGGAAGCCTGCGCGCTCTTTGCCCAGCCGCGTCGTCTGCCCTTCGACCGCCGTGTGCAGCGCCTCGCGGAGCCGCTCGCCGAGCTCGTCGACCAGCTCCACGAAGATGGCCTGCTTGTGCGGGAAGTAGACGTAGAACGTGCCCAGCGCGACCCCGGCCCGCCGCGTGATTTCCGAGATGCTGCTGTGCTCAAAGCCGCGCTCGCCGAAGACCAGCTCAGCCGCCTCGAGCAGCTCCATTCGCGTCTTCTGGCCGCGAACCGTCAGCTTCTTCTTCGGGTGAGTTGAAAGTTGACTCATGTTTCAAGTTGGTATGCCACTAAACATGAACATGACGTCAGGTTCATGTGAATTCAGAAATGGTTACAAGATGTTGTCATGAACGTTGCATGTTTCATGTTGCGGGCTCGCAGATTGGAAAAACCCGGTCATTCAGTATGGATGCGTTTTTGACCCGGGGAGGACGACCATGCGGAAGCTGCTCGTGACGTGCGTTGTGCTGGTGGTGAGTGCGTGCGGTCCGGAGCTCGAGCAGGACGAACTCGCGCAGCACGAAAGCAGCCTCGAGGTGACGGGCTTCGGCTCGAACCCGGGCGGCTTGAAGATGTACGCGACGATTCCTTCGGCACCGGCGGCGCGCGCGGGCCTGGTGGTTGCGATGCACGGCTGCACGCAGACCGCGACCGAGTACCGCAAGGCCGGCTGGGACACCTTCGCCGAGCGCTACGGGTTCTATGTTTTGTACCCGGAGGTCACGAGCGGCCTGAAGTGCTTCGGCTGGTACGAGACAGCGAACACGCGGCGCGGCTCAGGGCAGGCGGCGTCGATTGCGCAAGCCGTGGAGTGGATGAAGGCGCGCTACCCGATTGATGCAGAGCGGGTGTTCGTGACCGGGTTGTCGGCAGGTGGCGGCATGACGGCTTCGATGTTGGCGGCGTACCCCGACGTGTTCGTTGCGGGCGCTCCGATGGCGGGGTTGCCGGCCGGGTGTGCGAGCAGCATCGGCGGTTCGTCGTCGTGCCAGCAGGGCCCTGAGAAGACGGCGGCGCAGTGGGCGGCGTTGGTGACGTCGGCGGCGCCGGCGGGCACGACGCGGTGGCCGCGCGTGAGCATCTGGAATGGTGACGCCGACTACACGGTGAACGTGAAGAACCTGAATGAGCTGATGGAGCAGTGGACGCAGGTGCGCGGGGTTGATCAGTCGGTCGACGCGACGTCGACGGTGGGCCGCGCGACGCGACGTGAGTACCGCGATGGTACGGGGCGTACCGTGGTCGAGACGTGGACGGTGTCGGCGATGGGCCACGGCACGGCGGTCGCTCCGAATGAAGGCTGCGGGAGCACGGGGGGGTTCATTCTCAACGTTGGCCTGTGTTCGACCGAATGGAGCGTGAAGTTCTTCGGGCTCGATGACGCGGTTGCACCGGTGATTGACGCAGGCGTTCCGGTGATTGACGCAGGCGTGCCGGTGATTGACGCAGGCGTGCCGGTGATTGACGCAGGCGTGCCGGTGATTGACGCGGGCGTTCCGGTGATTGACGCGGGCGTTCCGGTGATTGACGCGGGCACGCCGGAGATTGACGCGGGCACGCCGTCGAGCTGCGTGGAGTTCGAAGACTCCAACTACAACCAGGTCGTCGCCGGTCGCGCGGTGCGCTGTGGCTCGTTCAACAGCTACGTGTGCGCGAAGGGCTCCGGCGAGCAGCTGGGGTTGTGGAACACGTTCTACCGGAGCTGGGTGAAGAGCTCCGACGGCGCGTACTGGGCTGCGGGCCGCTGCCCGTAGTTCATGAAGTCGCACGCAAGAAGGAGCAAGGTGCGGCTCCATGCTTCGCGTTCGACAAATCTCCGCCGTCGTTCTGCTGTCGCTCGCGTTCACGCTCGGGCTGCTGTGGGTGATTTCACCCGTGGAGCCCGTCGCGTGGGTGCCGCCTGCGCTCTCTCCGCTCGAAGGGCCCTACGCTCCGAACGCGCGCCTCAAGCCCGTGGAGTGGTGGGCGAAACAACTCGTCGGCCCTGAAGCCATCACCCCGGAGCCCGACGGCTCGCTCATCGCCGGCCTCAAAGACGGCCGCGTCGTTCGGCTTCACGTCGGCAAAGACGAGCCCGAAGTCATCGCCGACACGCACGGTCGCCCGCTCGCCATCGAGCGGCACCCCGATGGTCGGTTGATCATCTGCGACGCGCACGAAGGGCTGCTCGCGCTCAACGCGGACGGCACCATCGAGACGCTCGCGAAGGTGCACAACAACGTTCCGTTCCGCTTCGTCGACGACCTCGCCATCGCGAAGAACGGAGACATCTATTTCACCGACGCGTCGTCGCGGCACTCCATCGAAGGCTTCACGTTGGACCTGTTGGAGCACCAGTCGTCGGGTCGGTTGCTCAAGTACGTGCCGTCGACGAAGGAGCTCACGGAGCTCGCCGACGGTTTTTCCTTCACCAACGGCGTCGCGCTCTCGCCTGATGAAGCGTTCCTCGTCGTCGCAGAGACGGGCGCGTATCGACTGTGGCGCGTGTGGCTGACCGGTTCGCGCGCGGGCACGAAGGAGCTGTTCACCGATTCACTGCCGGGCTTTCCCGACAACGTGCGGTGGTCTCCGACGCGCAACGGTTTCTGGGTCGCCATCGGGAGCCCTCGCAAGAAGATGGTCGACGGGCTCGCCGCGTGGCCGCAGGTGCGTCGCATCGTCTCGGCGTTGCCGAAGGCGTTTCAACCGAAGGCAGACCGGCACGCGTACGTGCTGCTGGTCGACGTGAACGGGAAGCCTGTGGAGTCGTTTCAAGACGAAAGCGACGACAGCTATTCACCCATCGCGTGCGTGACGGAGGCCGACGGTTGGCTCTACCTCGGCAGCTTCGCGCGTGAAGGGCTCGCGCGCTTCAAGCTGCCGTGAGTCAGAAGTCGTCGATGTCGCGAATGCGCTGCTCGAGGTCGGCCTGCAGGCTCGCGTCGCGGCGACCGTGCGGCGTGTCGAGCGCGCTCTGCCAGGCGGCCTTCGCGTCGTCCTTCTTCCCCGCGCCGGCGTGCGCATCACCGAGCGCCACGAAGGCCGCCGCGTAGTTCGGGTCGAGCCGCACCGCAGCTCCGAGCGCCACCGCCGCCTCGGCCCAGCGCTTCTCGTCGACGTACAACCGGCCGAGCGAAAAGAACCCCATGGGGCTGTCGGGGAACTGCTGCGTCATCTGCTTGAACATCGCCTCGCGGTCGCTCACGGCTGCGCTATCTACCCGATGCATGCGCCTCTTCGTGTCGCTGGTGTGCTGCGCGTCGCTGTTGGCCTGCAAAAAAGAACAGCCCGTCATCAAGGCGCCGGCCGTCACGCCGGTCGAGGTGAAGCTCGACGGCACGTTCCACGCGGTGTCGTGCGGTGGCGTCACCGCGGTCTGGAGCGGCGACCCGGACGCGCTCCAACAACAACCCGGCGCGCCGAAGTCGTTCGGCACCGAGTCGCTCGCGTTTCGCTTCGTCGACGGCACCACGAAGGGCTTCGCGCCGACCGGCCAGCTGTTCTTCAGCGACTGGATCTTCGGAATCTTCTCGCCCGATTGCTCGAGCGTCGCGCTGCAGGTGGACCACTACGGCCCGATTCACGTCGTGCCGGTCGACGAGCTCCGCGGCTACCTCGAAGGGCGAATCAAGCCGACGGTCGTGCAGGCGCTCGGTGAAAAAGAGTCGCTCGTTCACGGCGACGTACGGTGGCTCTCGCCCACGCAGCTCGAGCTCGTCGCCAGCTGCTGCGGCGGCGCGCAGGTGTTCCGTGCCTCGGCGAAAGACGGCTCCCTCGAGCGGGTCTTCGAAGCGGCGCAGGCTCCGAAGGGCGTACGGCGCGGCGCGAACGGCTGGGAAGTCACTCCGTAAGCGCCGTGTGATGCGGTAACACCAGCGCATGGCTTCGTTCGATGCGCGTGGCTTCGCGTTGGCTTCCCGTGGTGCTGCGCGCGCGCTGGTGAGTGCTTCGACAGAACAGAAAGACGCCGCGTTGAGCGCGATGGCGAAGGCGCTGCGCGCGTCGAGCCAGAACATCTGCGCCCAGAACGCGCTCGACCTTCAAGACGCTGAACGTTCTGGCAAGAACGCGGCGTTCATCGACCGGTTGAAGCTCGACCCGGCGCGCGTCGAAGCGATGGCCGCCGCGGTCGACGCCGTGCGCGCGTTGCCCGACCCTGTCGGCGAAGTCACCGAGCGGTGGACGCGACCCAATGGGTTGCGCGTGCGCAAGGAGCGCCTGCCGCTGGGCGTGGTGCTGATGATTTACGAAGCGCGCCCCAACGTGACGAGCGACGCGGCGGCGCTGTGTCTCAAGTCAGGCAACGCGGCGATGTTGCGCGGAGGTTCCGAGTCATTTCGTTCGAACCGCGCCATCGAGCGCGCGCTGCAGCAGGGGCTCGCTGATGTGGCGCTGCCGCCTGAGTGCATTCAGCTCGTGCCCACCGCCGACCGCGAGTCGATGCTCGAGCTGCTCAAGCTCGACGGCCTCATCGACCTCTGCATTCCGCGCGGCGGTGAGGGGCTCATTCGCTTCGTCGTCGAACACGCGCGCATCCCCGTGGTGAAGCACTACCAGGGCGTGTGCCACGTGTTCGTCGAGCGCACGGCCGACCTCGCCATGGCCGAGCGGATCATCGTCAACGCCAAGGCGTCACGACCCGGCGTGTGCAACGCGGCCGAGTGTCTGCTGGTCGACGCGGCCATCGCGGCGCAGTTTCTCCCCGGTGCTGCGAAGGCGCTCAAAGAGAAGGGCGTCGAGCTGCGCGGTGACGAGCGCTCGCGTGAGTTCATCGACGCGGTGCCCGCGAAGGCAGACGACTGGGGTCACGAGTTTCTGGAGCTGATTCTCGCGGTGAAGGTCGTCGACGGCTTCGACGCGGCGCTGGAGCACATCGCGCAGTACGGCAGCGAACACACCGAGGCCATCGTCACGAAAGACGAGTCGCTCGCGCGGCGCTTCACGCGTGAAGTGACCGCGTCAGCGGTGATGGTGAATGCGTCGACGCGCTTCAATGATGGTGGCGAGCTCGGGTTGGGCGCTGAGGTCGGCATCTCCACGAGTCGACTGCACGCGTTCGGGCCCATGGGCCTGCGTGAGCTGACCGCGCAGAAGTACGTGGTCGAAGGCGACGGCCAGGTTCGCTGACGAGGTGCGCGGCGCGCTCAACACTGACTCAGTGCGACGCCGACCTGTCGTTCCCGACGGGAAACGCCTCCTCCACGCGACTGCGACGCTTTACCTGCCTCATCGTGAGGGTTAAGCGCGCGCTCATGGCAGCGAAGAAGAAGACCCCCGCGAAGAAGGCCGCTCCGAAGAAGAAGCCCGCCGTGAAGTCGAAGGCGCCTGCGAAGAAGCCCGCCGCGAAGAAGACGTCAGCGCGCAAGACGACCTCGTCGAAGAAGACCTCCGCCTCGGCCAGGAAGCTCACCGGCAAGAAGGGCGCGCGTCGCCCGGTTCGCGCCAGCAAGCGCCCCGCGCTCAAGCGCAAGGCTGCAGCGCCCAAGAAGAAGGTCGTCAAGGCGCCCGCCTCCAAGCTCCCCGAGGCGCCCCTCGCGCTCGCGCTCGCGCGCACCATCGCGGGTGTGGCGGTAGAGAAGAAGGCCGAGAACGTGCTCATCATCGACACGCGCGCTCGCTCTTCATCTGTCGGCTACGACTACGTGGTGCTCGCGTCCGGCGATTCCGACCGGCAGATCGCCGCGATTCAGGAAGGTGTCGACGCGCTGCTCAAGCCTCAAGGCAAGCGCGCGAACTCGGTCGAGGCGTCGCCTGATTGGGTGTGCGCGAACTACGACGAAGGCGTCGTGGCGCACTTCTTCACGCCTGATCGCCGCGACCAGATGGACCTCGAAGAGCTTTGGCGCGACGCTCCCCGCGTTTCGCTCTGAAACTTCCTCGAAGGGCCCGCTGTGAAGCTCACGTTTCTTTCGGTCGGCAAAGACCGCTCGGGCCTCTTTGCGCCCGGCGTCGACGAGTACGCGAAGCGGTTGACGCACACCCACAAGGTGCAGCTCGTCGAGCTGCCCGAGTCGCGCGCTTCAGGCGTGAAGGCGAAAGAAGAGGAGGGCGCGCAGCTGCTCAAGAAGCTCACGCCGCGTGACTCGTTGGTAGCGCTCGACGAACGCGGCAAGTCGTTGAGCAGCGTCGACTTCGCAAAGTGGCTCGGCCGTCAACAGGACTCAGGGCGCGACGTCGCGTTCGTCATCGGCGGAGACGAAGGGCTCTCCGACGACGTGCGAAACAAAGCCGCCTTGGTGATGTCGCTCTCTGCGATGACGTTGCCGCACCGCCTCGCGCGGTTGGTGTTGCTCGAGCAGGTCTACCGCGCGTTCTCGATTCTTCGGGGCGAGCCGTACCACAAGGTTTGAGCTGCAATGGCCACGGGACGACGCACATCGCGATGGCCCCTTTCGACGCGGACGGCGTATCTTCCGCACGCTCCCTCCATGCCGCTTCACGTTGCAGTTCTTCAGGATCGCTTTCGCGCCGCGGTGATGGGCTTCGCCATCGGCGACGCGCTCGGCTTTCCGCTGCGAGGGCTCCCTGCCTCGGCGTTGTTGCGTGGAGCGCTGCCCGGTGACGACTTCGCGGCGCGGCCTCGTGGTGGTTTTCCGCGCGGTCAGTTCAGCGACGACACGCAGATGATGATGGCCGTCGCCGACGCCGTGGTGCGCGAGAAGCGCATCGACGGGCGCACGGCCGCGCAGCACCTCTCGTGGCTCTGGCAAGAAGGCACCGTGCTGCAGCCGCCGGCGTCGGCCACGCAGGCCGCCGAGAAGTTGCTCGCCGGCACCCCGTGGATGAGCGCCGGCGCACCGATGGGAGTGTGTGACCCGTCGTCGCTCTCGCGCGGGGTCGTCGTCGGCTTGTCGAGCGAGCCCATGCCCACGCGCCTCGCGCACGACGCGCAGGTGCTGACGGTGATGACGCACAAAGACCCGCTGTGCTCCGGGGCGGTCTCGGCGTTCGCGCGCGCGATTCAGCTGGGTCTGTCGGGCGAGGCGATGTCGGCCGAAGAGTTCTGCGCGCAGCTGGCTGATGCCGCGCGGCCCCACAGCGCAGACCTCGCTGACGAGCTCTTCTACTTGCCGCGCGCGCTCGTGTGGGACGCCAACCAGGCGCTCGTGGCGCTGCGTCGCGTGGGCGTGCCTCCGACGCACTACGACTTCGACATGGGCGTGCCTGCGCACGTCACGCCGGTGCTGCTCACGGGCTTGTTCTGTTTCCTCAAGGCGCCGACCGATTTCCGTCAGGCGATGCAGCTGGTGCTCAAGAGCGGCGGCGAGGTCGACGTGGCGGCGGGCGTCACCGCGGCGGTCGCTGGTGCGCACCTCGGGCTCGACGCCATTCCGCCTCGGCTCAAGAAGAACGTCATGTACGCCGACGCGTTGGTCGAAGTCGCCGACCGCCTGTTCGACGTGAAGTTGTCTCGCGTGCCGGTGGTGACGACCGCGTTCGCGACGGTGAAGCGGTGACGGTGCTCCCTGTCCCCTTCGTGTGGACGGGCGGTGCTGGTGCGAGTGACGTGACGGTGGAAGGCGCGGTGCCTGCGTGGTTGCGCGGCAACCTCGTGCGTACGGCGCCCGCAGTGTTCGAGCGAAACGGCTGGCACGCGGCGCACTGGTTCGACGGGCTCTCGTTGCTCTACGGCTTCGGAGTCGACGACGGCCGCGTCACGTTTCGTCAGCAGCTGCTCGCCTCGCAGGCGCAGCAAGAAGCCGAGCGCGGGCGCAGGCACCGCGTGAACTTCGCCACGCGCATGCAGCGCCCCTGGTGGAAGCGGCTCCTTCAGCCCATCGGTCAAGCCACCGACAACGCGAACGTGAACGTGGTGCCGTGGCGCGATGGTTGGCTGGCGATGACCGAGGCACCGCATCAACACCTCATCGACCCGGTGACGCTGGCGACGCGCGGCCTCGCCACGCACGGTAAGTCGCCCAGCTTCGACGTGCTCACCGCGCACCCTCAGTGGGACGCGTCTCGTCGCGCGATGGTGAACGTCGGCGGGCTCTTCGGGCCGCGCGCGCAGCTCGTGGTGTTCCGCGAAACCGGAGACGGCACGCGCGTTGAGGAAGGGCGGCTCACGCTCGAGCGGCCTCCGTACGTGCATCACTTCGGGCTCTCGGCGCGCTTCGTCACGCTCCTCGAGCACCCGCTGCACTTGAACCCCATCAAGTTCGTCTTCACCGAGCGCTCCGTCGTCGACACGTTCGATTGGAGACCCGCGCGCGGCACGAAGCTGTGGGCGCTGAACCGAAACGACGGCACGTGGCGCTCGTGGAACGCGCCGCCGATGTTCGTGTTCCACGTCGTCAACCAGTTCGAGGTGGGTGACTCGCTGGTGCTCGACGTCATCGAGTACCCCGACGCGGAAATCGTCGACGCGCTGCGCACGGCGAACCTGGCGGTCGACCAACCCGAACTCGGCGCGACGCTCGTCCGCTATCGACTCGAGCCGGGCCAGAAGACCGCGGTGCGAGAGCCGCTCGGCGCGACGCGCTTCGAGTTGCCCACCATCAACTACGGCGCGCACAACGGGCGGCCGTACCGGTTTACCTGGGGGGTCTCGGCGCCACGCGGAGGTGCCGACCGCCGCTCGACGCTGGTGAAGGTCGACGTGCACACCGGCGACGTGTGCCGCTTCGAAGACGCGGAGTGGCTCAATGGCGAAGGCGTGTTCGTCTCGCGCCCCGGCGCGACGGAAGAAGATGACGGCGTGGTGCTGACCGTCGGCGTGCATCGCGGAGGAGGTCGCACGTCACTCTCGATGCTCGACGGGCGCACGCTCGAGCGGCTGGCGCGCGCAGAGGTGCAGGTGGGGTTGCCACTTGGTTTCCATGGAAACTGGTCGTCGAGCTGACTGGTAGGCGTTTATTTGATGCTTGCATCATGCAAGTGACCTTCGTACGTCGCGCGTCGAACCATGGAACGCGTCTCGCTCGCTCGTCGGCCGTGCCCCATCGCCCGCGCGGCTGACCAGCTCGGCGATACCTGGCGGTTGGTGATTCTGCGCGACGTCTTCGTGGGTGTGCGGCGCTTCGCTGAGCTCGAGGTGAGCCTCGGCATCGCGCCCAACATGCTCAAGCGCCGCCTCGACGAGCTCGTACACGACGGCTTTCTGGCGACCAACGCGTACTCGAAGAAGCCGCTTCGTCATGAGTACGTGCTGACCGAGAAGGGCGCCGACGTCTTGCCGCTGCTCTTGTCGTTGGCGGCGTTCGGCAATCGCTGGCTCGCACCGCAAGGTGAGCCGCTCTTGCCGGTTTCAGTGCGCACGGGGCGCGTGGTGACGCCGGTGCTGGTCGATGCAAAGACGCGGCAACCGCTGCGAATCGAAGAAGTGGGGCTCGTCGCAGGGCCCGGAGCTCCGAAGGCGTTGCGTCGCGCGCTGACGGGCAAAACGAGAACGTTCTCAACAGGGAGAAACACATGAAGCGCGTCGTCATCACCGGCATGGGCCTCGTCACTCCGCTGGGCGTGGGTGTCGAGCACGTCTGGAAGCAGCTCCTCGCGGGCAAGAGCGGCGTGCGCGCCGTCGCCGACTTCGACGTCAGCGACCTGCCCACGAAAATCGCCGGCCAGGTGCCGCACGGAAAAGGTGAAGGCGAGCTCGACGTCGAGCAGCACTTCGACGTGCAGGAGCGCCGCCGCCTCGAGCGCTTTCTTCAGTACGCCATCGTCGCCGCCATCGAAGCGGTGAAAGACGCGGGTTGGGAAAAGCCGTCGGAAGAAGAAGGCGACCGCACCGGCGTGCTCATCGGCTCTGGCATCGGTGGGCTCGAGCGCATCGCCGACAACGCGCTCATTCTTCACGAGAAGGGCCCGCGCCGCGTCTCGCCATTCTTCATTCCCATGTCGCTCATCAACGAGGCCTCGGGCCTGGTGTCGATGCGCTACGGCTTTCGCGGGCCGTGCCACGCGGTCGTCACGGCCTGCGCCACGGGCGCCAACGCCATCGGTGATGCCGCGCGACTGATTCAGTACGGCGACGCCGACGTGATGATTGCCGGCGGCACCGAGTCGGCGACGTGCCGGCTGACGCTCGCGGGCTTCTCGGCGATGCGCGCGATGACCACCGGCTACAACGACCGCCCGGCTGAAGCTTCACGCCCGTGGGACAAGGCGCGCGACGGCTTCATCCTCGGTGAAGGCGCTGGCGTGGTGGTGCTTGAAGAGCGTGAGCATGCGCTCAAGCGCGGCGCGCGCATCTACGCCGAGGTCAGCGGCTACGGCATTTCGGGCGACGCGTACCACATGAGCGCGCCCGAGCCCGAAGGCGCCGGTGCGCTGCGCGCGATGAAGACCGCGCTGGGGCACGCGAAGCTCGACGCCTCGAAGCTGGGTTACGTGAACGCGCACGCCACCTCGACGCCCGTCGGTGACCCGGTGGAGCTCAAGGCGCTGCGCAAGCTGCTCGGCGCCTCGGCGCCGTCAGTCTCGATTTCGTCGACGAAGTCGTCCACCGGGCATCTGCTCGGCGCGGCCGGCGCGGTCGAGGCCATCTTCACGGTGCTCGCGCTGCGCGACCAGGTGTTGCCGGCCACGTTGAACCTCCACGAGCCCGAAGACGCGAGCCTCGACCTCGTGCCGCTCACGCCCAGGAAGCGTGAGTTTCAATACGCGTTGTCGAACTCCTTCGGCTTCGGCGGCACCAACGCGTCGCTGGTGCTCAGCAGGGTCTGACTCTGCAGAAACAGCACCTCGTTGAACTCACCGCGCCGTGCGGTGAGTGACAACGTGCCCTTGTCGACCTCGCGCAGGAAGTATTCGCCGAACTCGCCCAGTGGCCCCGAGCTGTAGACGCGAATGGGCTTCTGCGTCGCGAGTGCGCCGAGGCGCTCGGCCACCGTGCGCGCGAGCTCACCGCGAAACGGAAAGTACAAATAGAAGATGGAGCCCTCCGACAGGTCGACGTCGCGCACGTCGGCGTGGTCGAAGCGCAGGTTCTTCAGCGAGAGCGCGCTGGCTGAGACGCGCGACGCGTCGACGTAGGGCGCGCAGCACTCGACGCCCACCACGCGGCTCGTGGTGCTCGCAGAGACCGTCAACGCCAGCTTGCCGCTGCCAGAGCCGAGGTCGAAGACCACGTCGCTCACGTTGGGCTCCGTCACGCTCAAGAAGTCGGCCGTCTTTCGCGCGCGCGAGCCCATGTTGGGTGAGCCCAGCGTCGGCAGCTCCGCGTGTTCGACGGGGCGCGGGCTGTTGAAGAGCCCTTCGAGGTAGTCGTCGGCCGGCGTGCCGGAGTCGTTGGCGTTCGTTGCGAAGCCCAGGTGCTCCCACGCGGCGCGAAACGCACTCGGCCCGAGTGCGCTGAACAACCCCGTCGCGCGCGCATTCGAGGTGCTCAGCGCTGCGCGTACCTCGAATTCACGCGCCTGAAACGCAGCCCACGCCGCGCGCAACGTCGGCGCACGTTCACAGTCGACGGCGAGCAGCGCCGGGTCGACGTTGTCGCGCACGAAGTGGAGGTTCTCGCTGAGGCGCCACAGCGCACCCAGCGAGAGCGCGTCGAGACTGCGAGGGTTCAAGAGCTGTGCTGCCCGCTGCGCCCACCAGGGTCCAACGGCCATGGGCTGCGGCGTAGCACCTTAATTTTCGCGAAACGTCTGTGAATTGCGCGCGGCGGCGTGCAGCGAGTAACGAGCCGCTCCATGGCTGCTCCCGCATTCCGACGGCTGGTGTTGCTCAGCGTCGCTGCTCTCTGTGCGTGCCCGCCGGCTGCGAAGCCCGTGATTCTCTTCTTTCGCGCGCTGCCCGCCGACATCGACCCCGGCCAGTCGGTGCAGCTGGCGTGGGAGTCGAGCGACGCACAAGGCTGCACGTTGACGCCGGGCATCGGCGCCGCTGCGCCCGACGGCGCGCTGCTCGTGAACCCGACCGCGAGCACGCGCTACACGCTCGACTGCGAAGGCGCGGTGGCGACGGTCGACGTCACCGTGCGGGTGCGAACCACGCCGCGCGTCATCAGCTTCACCGCGTCACCGACGATGACGACGCCCGACGCGCCGGTGGAGCTCTCGTGGGCTTCTGAAGGTGTCTCGTCATGCGCGCTGACGCCCGGGCCCGGCGCTGTCGTGGCGACGGGCACGCAGACGGTGCAGCCGGCGCAGACCACCACGTACACACTGCAGTGCGACACCGCGTCGGCCACCGTCGTCGTCACCGTGGTTCCCGGCTCCACCATCGACGCGCCCACCAACGTCGTCGTCACCGCACAAGACGGGGCGCTGCGCGTGGCGTGGCAACAGACCGCCGGCAGCGCGAACCTCTACCTCGCGCAAGTCGCCGGCATCACCGCCGCCAACGTCGAGACGTTGCAGGGCGGCGTCGTGCATCGTCGCGTCACCAGCCCCTTCGTCATCTCGGGCCTCGTGAACGGTCGTCTGTATTACCTGCGGCTCTCGGCGGTCTCTGGTGCGCTCGAGAGCGCGCTGACTGATGAACAGAGCGCGACGCCGGTCGGCATGGTCGCCACCGGCAGTGACCCGTACTTCGTGCAGCAGTGGCACCTCGCTGACGCTTCGCTCGAAGGCGTGAACGTGGCGAGCACGTGGGCCAGCGGCGTGAAAGGTGAAGGTGTGTACGTGGCCATCGTCGACGACGGTATGGACCTGCTTCACGAAGACCTGCGGCAGAACGTCGCGACGGGCCTCTCGCATGACTACATGACGCCGCACGCGCCGGAATACATGTGGCACGGCACGTGTGTCAGTGGGTTGCTCGGCGCGCGCGACTTGAACGACGTCGGTGTTCGCGGGGTCGCGCCGCGCGCTTCGTTGATGGCCTTCTCGCTGCTCGACGACGTCACTTCACAGAATGAATACGACGCGATGACGCGACAGAAGGCCATCGTCGGCATCAGCAACAACTCGTGGGGCGACGCGTATGACCAGACAGGTCAGCTCACGTTCGCAGACACCGAGTGGCTGCGCGGCGTGCGTGAAGGCGCGACGACGGGGCGCAACGGCAAGGGCGTCGTGTACTTCTGGGCGTCGGGCAATGGCGCCGACCCTGCGGGCCAGTACGTCGACGATTCGAACTACGACTCTCAGGCGAACTCTCGCTTCGTCATCGCCGTCGGTGGCGTGGGCAAAGACGGCAAGAAGCCCGCGTATGCAGAAGGTGGCGCGAACGTGCTCGTCGTCGCGCCGACGGAAGGTGACGACGGCCTCGGCACCACGACCACCGATGTCACCGGCAACGACGGTTACAACTCCGGCCGCGAGCGGGGCGAACACGCCAACGTGAGCTACTCAGCGACGATGAGCGGCACGTCAGGCTCGACGCCGGTGGCAGCAGGGGTCGGCGCGCTGGTGCTGCAGGTGCGGCCTGAGCTCTCGTACCGCGACGTGCGCCGCGTGTTGGCGCAGTCGGCGCGCAAGGTCGACCCGACGGCGACGGGCTGGGTCAACAACGGCGCGGGGCTCCACGTGAATCACGACTTCGGGTTCGGTGTGGTCGACGCGAACGCGGCCGTGGCGTTGGCGCGCACCATCTCGCTCGTGGGCCCCGAAGTGACGGCGAGCGCGACGGCGACGCCGAACCTGGCGGTGCCCGACAACAACAGCACCGGCGTCAGCTCGAGCGTCGTCATCACCGGCAGCAACATCAACCGCGTGGAGGTCGTCGAGATTGAAGTGCGCCTGCCGCACGCGCGCACCGCCGACCTCGAAATCGAGCTGAGCCGCAGCGGCGGAGGCGCGAGCTCGATTCTGCATTCCGCGCACCGCTGCGAGCGCGACCGTGGCCAGGAGGTCTGCAGCGACATCGACGGCTACGTCTTCACCACCGTGCGCAACCTCGACGAAGCCGCTGACGGCACGTGGACCCTCACCGTGCGCGATAGACGCGCGAACAACATCGGCACGCTCGCGTCGTGGGCGCTGCGCCTCTACGGGAACTGAACCATGCACGCGCTCCTGCTCGTCGTGTTGTCGCAGTCGTTTGCTCCGCCGCTCGAGTGGTTCGACGGTGCGCGCACGCGCAAGGCCTGGGAGAGCCCCACGCTGGTCGCCACGCGCAGCGCCGAGAAAGTCGCCCCCGAAGCTGGCGCGGTGTTGCTCGTCGAGTCAGCGGTGATGCGCGTGTGGCAGGTCAAAGACGCCGCTGCGCTGCGCGCGAAGAACGCCGCGTTGTTGCCGGTGCTGCACGACTTGCCGTCGACGAAGGCGCGGCTGCGCGTGCCGCTGGGCTTGGTGTGTGAAGGTCAGCCGCGCGAGGCGAGCTGGCGAGAAGCGCTCGCCGACCGCACGAAGGGCTGCGCGCCGAACTTCTGGTACGCGGCCGTCAAGAAGTAGCCCGGTACACGCACGCGAGCGCGGCCTTGTCGTCGGGCGCGGCCTCGAGCTCCCTGACGATGCGCGCGAAGATTTCGACGGTCGCGGTTTCGGCGCTCGCGTCATCGCCGAGTTGTCGGCGCGCCCGCGCGTAGATGAGGCCGCCGAACTTTCGGTACAGCGTCGCGACGCGCTCAGCGCTGACGGGGGTGTGTGCCTTCGGGAGCAACGAGCTGCAGGCGGTCTGGAGCACAGGAGGTGATTGACCCCGCGCGCAGAACCGCGTGCAAAGTTCTTCGAAACGTCCGTCGTTTCGGTGCGTTGCGAAAATCGGACGCCGGGTTGATCAGCATCATGGGGAGGTCCGTTACGGCTTCCCGTGTCATTGGAGTATTCTTCTGAAACTTCAACCCGGAGATTTCGATGCTCGCGCTCACGCTCTCACTTGTTCTCACCGCCACCCCCGCGGAGCTCACCATCGACGTGAAGCCTTCAGACGTGCAGGTCGTGCTCGACGGCCAGAAGAAGTCGACCAAGGGAGGCCCCATCACGGTGAAGGTGAAGCCGGGTCGCCACGTCGTCCGGCTGTCGTTCAAGGGCGACTCGCACGAAGAAGAAATCGCGCTCAAGGCCGGTGAGAAGAAGACGTACCAGTGGTCCTTCGAGCATTCGACGCCGGGCCAGGCGCCGACCGACGAGCCCGCGCCCGCAGCGGAGTAGGTTCAGCGGCAGTGCCCCGCATCGTCGCGCTCGCTGACACGCACAACCGACACGCTCGCCTCGAGGTGCCTGAAGGCGACGTGTTGATTCACGCCGGCGACCTCACCGGTCGCGGCTCGCTGCCGGAGCTGGAGGCCGTCGCTGACTGGCTCCGCGCACAGCCGCACGAATACAAAATCGTCATCGCCGGGAACCACGACTTCGCGTTGCAGCGAAACGCGCGCGCGGCGAAGGCGCTCTTTCACGGGCTCACGTTTCTCGAAGACGCGGAGGTCACGTGTGCGGGCCTGCGCATCTGGGGCGCACCGTGGCAGCCGTGGTTTCACGACTGGGCGTTCAACCTGCGCCGCGGCCACGACATCGACGCGAAGTGGCGCCTGATTCCCCAAGGCGTCGACGTGCTCGTCACCCACGGCCCGCCGCACGGCTACGGAGACGTCATCTCCAGCGGAGACCGCGTCGGCTGCGAAGACCTCACGAGGCACCTCGACCGCGTGAAGCCGAAGCTGCACTTCTTCGGGCACATTCACGAAGACCGCGGCGAGTGGCACCGCGGGCCAACGCGCCTCGTGAACTGCACCACCGCCGAGTGCGAGCTGCCGGTGACGGTCATCGACGTCTGAGTCAGCGCCCGGCGTCGCGCACCCAGCTCTGAAACTTCAGCTCCAGCGCCTTGCGCGCCTTCGCGTCGAGCGCGCCGATTTCGCCTTCAACTTCGTGCAGCGCGTCGCTCGCGGTCTCGTCTTCGCCGTCGTCGAGCAACGCCAGCACGAGGTGTTCACGCGCTTCCTCGAGGCGCCCCGCGCGCTGCAACGCCACGCCGAGCAACGTCTGCCCGTAGGGCACCAGCGGCTCCAGCGACGTCGCGCGCGTCAGCTCGGCAATCGCGGTGTCGGTCTTGCCATTCGCGGCCAGCCAGTTACCGAAGCCTGCCAACGCGCTCGCCTCGGGCTGTGCGCCCAGAAATTGTCGGTACACGACTTCGGCCTCGTCGACGCGGCCCTGCTCTTCCAACAACGCGATGAGCGCTTCGGCGCGGTCGCGACTCGGGGCCTGCTCGAAGGCGTCACGCAGCATGAGCTCGCGCTGCGCTTCGCGGCCGCTGATGGCTTTGGTGTGCAGCTCGTCGACGCGCTTCACGTCGTCTTCGCGGCCGAGCTTCCAGTACTCGCGCTTCAAGTCTTCAGTCAGCGCGTTGCTGTCGGGTGCGGCGCGAAACTTCGACTCCAACGTCTCGAGCTTGAGCCGCGCAATCTTCTCGCGCGACGACTCGCTGGTCTTCTGCGTCAGCAACCACGGCAGCGCCAACACCGAGCCCAGCAACAGCACCTGCACCACGACGATGCGAATCAGCACCGTGCGGCGGTGCGCCTTGAACTCGCGCAGCTCGTCGGGGTCTGTCGGCGGGGGCTTCGCGACACCGTCGACCACCATCGAGCCCGCGAGGAGATCCGCCAGCGTGCGTTTGTCACTGCGCTCGAGGGCGATGAGGCTGCCCACGGCCGCCAGCACCAGCGCGGCCGAGCACGCGAGCGTCATCACGCCGGTCAGCAACAGCGGCGCGAGGTTGTCGCCGACCCCGGTGACGCTGGCGATGAGCCCCCCTGCGACGGTGAACAAGTACGCCGCGGGGAACAACCCACGCCCGATGAGTTCGCGGAACAACACGTTGCCCGGGTCGACCGCGTGCCCGGAAGGCCGCACGAGCTCGAGGTCCATCACCTGCATGCCGAACGTGCGCTTGAGCCCGGCCAGCGGCAGCACCGAATAGCCGACCAACACCACCAACACGCCCCACATGGGAATGACGAACCCACGCGTGAACAGCGGCACGAAGAACGTGAGGCCGCACAGCACGACGATGATGAACCCGTCGATGGCGCCCGCGACGGCGCGTTTGGCCAGCGGAGCAGGTGTCATGCGCCGCGCGCTACCACGCTTCGTCGGCCGCTACTGCGCCACGGTCTTCTTGAAGTGTTCGTCGAGCCACGCGTTGGTCGCCGCGAGGTCGGGGTTCTTCTTGAACTCTTCCGCGCGGCGCAGCGAGTCGAGCACCAGCTTCTCTTCGCTCACCGGGTAGGTGAGCTGCACGCCGCCCTTGTCGAGCAGCGCGTCCCAGCGCGCGCGCACGGCGGCCCAGAACGGCGCGGTCTGCTGCCAGTACTTCTGCGCGGGCTCGAGGCCGTCGTTGGTGAGCGTGTACTCGTTGAAGCCGAACTCGCGCGTGAGCGTGGAGTCAGCGCCGCCGTTGCGACGCACGACCTTGGTGTTGTCCTGCTCGTGGGTCCACCCGAAGGGCGTGATGGTGTGGCGGTTCTCGGCGTTGATGAGGTCGTAGTCGCTGCGCGTCGTGTACTCGCGGCGCGGCAACGGGCGCCACGTGCGCTCGGAGGTCCACGTCGACACGCCGTATTTATGGTTCCACTTGCCGAGGCCGGCGTAGCGGGGCGCGTCGCTCACTTCGTACACGAGCTGCGTCCACGTGCCGGCGCGCTCGGCTTCGGTGCGCTCACGCGGGTCGAACTTCTGCGCGCCGACGAAGGCCCAGTGCGACGGCGTTTCGTACAGCCACACCTGGCGCCAGTGCTTGATGACGATGCCTCCGGGAATCACGAGGAGGTGCTGCAGCTCGATGCGCTGCTCTTCGTCGGTCAGCACGATGACGGCCTCGACGGCGGCGGTGTCTTTCGCGGCCTTCGGTGAATACCCGGCGGCGAGCAAGACGGTCTCGTCGAAGTGGAAGGTGACCTTGTAGTTGCCCGCCATGGCCAGAATGGCTTTGCGGTCGCACGCGAAGCCGCCTTCAGCGCCGCACGGCATCGCGCTGCGGGTGACGGCGCGCTCCAACGTCTCTTTGCGAGACGAGTACGGCGTGGCGCAGCCGGTTGCGACGACGAGGGCGAAGAGAACGAGAGAGCGCACCATGGCGCTCTACGTGATGTTGCAAATCAACGTCAATTGGCGACTTGCGCAGAAACGCGGCGCGTCGACAGCAGCGCGACCCAGCCGAGGCTGATCATTCCCAACGCGACGGCCGCGCCGCCGAGCTGCACCGGCATGAAGCCGCGCGCCGCGAACGACGCGAGCAACACGAGTTCAGCCACGAGCCGCGCGACCTCGATGCGCAGCGCCCACGGCTTGCTCTCGAGAATCGCGCTCCACGACGTGGCCGCGGCCCACAGCACCAGCGAGAGCAGCACCTTGTCGAGCAGCGGCACCGCAGAGTCGGCACGAATGACGAGCAGCATCGCCGGGAAGCCGAGCGCGACTTGAAACACCAGGTACGCCTTGCTGCCGGGCAGCGCGTTCGACTGAAACTTGAGCTCCTGTCCGTCGCGCTTCCACGCCGACGCGGGGAGCTCCGGCACACCTTGCGGCCGCCAGCCGGTGGGCATGAACCACACGCGAACCTTGTCGAACCACTTCGGCGCGCGCCACGCGTCGGCGGCGACCTGCTTCCACACCTGGAAGTTGATGAACGTGGGGTCCCACGTGTTGGGCGGTGAAGTCACGCCGTAGCTGCACGTCTCGGTCTCGGGCTCGAAGGTGCCGAACAACTTGTCCCAGATGATGAGGAAGCCGCCGTAGTTCTTGTCGAGGTAGCGCTCGTTGCGCGCGTGGTGCACGCGGTGGTGCGAGGGCGTGTTCATCCACGACTCGAGGAAGTGCGGCAGCTTCGTGACCACGCGCGTGTGCGGCAGCAACTGCAGCACGAGGTGGAAGGCCACCATCGCCACCACCCACTCCGGCGCGAAGCCCACGAGCGCGAGGGGCCAGTAGAAGAAGAACGAGAAGAAGCGCTGCGTGACCGACGCGCGCAGCGCGACCGCGTAGTTCATCTCTTCGGTCGAGTGATGCGGCATGTGCGCGGCCCAGCCGATGTTGGTGCGGTGGCCGAAGCGGTGAAACCAATAGAAGAGGAAGTCGACGCCGAAGAACAAGAGCACCGCGTTGAGCGGCGTCGCCTCGAGCTTCCACGGCGAGACCGAGTACAGCCACGCCAACACCGGCAGCCACAGGGCCGACACCGCCACGTTGACGCACTGGTTGATGATGGCTGTGCCCAGGCTCGCGATGGAGTCCTGAAATTCGTAGTACCCATTCTTGCGCCACGCGCACCAGGCGATCTCCGCGAGAATCAGCAGCAGCACGAAGGGCGTCACGATGGCGTAGACGTTGATGTCCATGCCTCGCGTTCTGGCCCACCGCGACCTGCCGCGCGTTAACCCGGGTTAAGAAGTGCGGGGTGGACCTCTACGGCAAGCTGTCGGCGCTGGGCCCGCTCTCGAAGGCGACGTTCGGCAGGTTGATGTCGCTGGCCGCGCCGCTGCAGCTGGGCAAGCACGCGTTCTGGTCTCGGCCGGGTGAGAAGGTGGCGCACTTCGCCATCGTTCAGAGCGGGCTCGTGCGGCACTACTACGTCGACGCGAAGGGCCGCGAGTCGGTGAAGGCGTTTCGCGGCCCCGGTGAGTTCAGCGCGCCGTACGCCGAGTTGATTCAGCAGCACCCGTCACGCACGTTCATTCAAGCGCTCATGCCGACTGACTTGATGACCTTCGAGGTCGCGAAGTTCAACGCGCTGGCGGAAGGCTCGTTGGAGCTGCAGACGCTCGCGCGCCGCTTCGTCGAGCTGCACTTCGTGAACAAAGAGCAGCGCGAGTATGAGTTTCTGCAGCTCAGCGCAGAAGAGCGGTACCGCCGCTTCTGCGCCGAGCGCCCTGAACACCTCGCGCACATCCCGCAGCACCAGGTGGCCTCGTACATCGGCATCACGCCGGTGGCGCTCAGCCGCATTCGCGCGAGGGTCACCAGGAAGTCGCGCGTCGCCTGACGCATTTCGCGACGGTGTCGCTGATTGCCGCAACATTCCAGCGTCGCGCGCTCGGGACGGCGGCGGCGCGACTCTTGCTGAACTGCACGGCGCGCCAACGTGGCGCATGAAGGTCTGGTCCGGCGGTCTTTTCCCCCGAGGGGCCGCCGGGCCATTTCAACGCCAGGTGATGGCGTACTTCGCGGCGTGGCCGTCGAACTCGAGCACCTTCACCGAGACCTCCTTCGCCCCGGTGATGTGCAGCGCGCCTTCGATGACGCCGGCGATGTAGTGCGGGTTGCCGTTGCACTCGTTCACTTCGCTGACGAACTCGTTGGGGCCCTTCTGGTCGAGTGACGCGCGAATGAAGTTGTTGCCGCCGCGCAGGTTCGACTCGATGCGCTTGAGCGCGCGCGCCGGGCCCATCACCCGCATCACCGACATGATGGCCTTTCCCATCAACGTGTCTTCGAAGCGTTGCAACACCGCGCGCCCCAACGAGCGGTAGCGCTCGTCGAGCGGCCCGGTGAAGAGCTCGTCGGCGGCGAGCCGAAGCGCGAGCACCCACTCGGGTTGCGGCACGTTCTTCGGTTTTCCGTCGAGGTCGATGCCCAACGGCTTGAGCTTGTCTTTCAGGCCGGGGCCGACGCGCGCGTGGAGCGCCTTGAAGAAGAGCGCTTCAACCGTGTGCTCGTAGACGAACCACTCCCTGGCGCCACCCTCATCGGCCATGCGGCGAACCTAGCGCACCACGCCCGCGCGCCGGAGCGACGGAGTATTCGTTCCTGAAAATGAGAATTTGATTCCTGATTTCAGGAGGCTTTCCGGCACGTCGTCTGCTGGCTGACGGCGAATGCGAACACTTCTCGTGGCAGGTCTTGGTTTTCTGATGGTCGGGTGCCAGCCGAATGTCAGCGTCGATGATGACGCGGGCGTTCTCGACGCCGGTGTCGTCGTCGTAGACGCCGGCGTGCCCGATGCGGGCTTGATGTGCGGCGCGCAGAGTCATCTCGTCGACGGCGGCTGCGTGACCGAAGTGACGTGGGTGCGAGGGCGCTTCGGGCCCGATGGTCGCGACCACCACGCGACGTGGGTGTGGCCGGGGTCTGACGGCGGCGCGGTGCTGGTCGTCGCCGGCGGCATCGACAAGTGGCAGGGCCTCGCCTTCAACGACTCGTTCTTCGCGCGCATCGACGCGGCCGGCATCGTTCAACCGTGGGTGCCCGGGCCTGAGATGGCCGTCTGGCAGACGGGCATGGCGCTCGAGGCCAGCGGCAGCCGCGCGTACTCCATCGGCGGCATGACGCTCGGTGGCGGCGGCGTCGTGGCGACGGCCACCGTGCAGTCCATCGGCCCGCTCGCTGACGGCACGCCCGATGATTGGCGCGAAGAGCTCGCGTTGCCGGAGGCCGCTTTCTACCCGGCCGCTGCGCGCGTCGGAGACTGGCTCTTCGTCTTCGGAGGTCGCAGCGGCGGCGGCACCGCGCTCGCGACCGTGTGGCGCTCGCAGGTCGGCGCTGACGGCGTGTTGGGGAGCTGGACGGTGCTCGTGCCGCTGCCCGAGGCCCGCACGCACGGCGGCGCCTTCGTGGTCGGCACGCGCGTGTTCCTGGTCGGCGGGTTCGCGGCGACCAGCTTCAGCTCGAGTCAGGTGAACCACCGCGACGTGCTCACCGCGACCGTCGACCCGGCCACCGGCGTGTTGAGCGCGTGGACGAGCGTGCTCGTCGACTTCGAGGCGTCGTCGTTCAGCGTGGCCGAGGCCGACGGCTGGGTCTACGTGATGGGCGGCTTCGACGGCGCGCTGCGGCTGCAGGGTGACGTGCGGCGCGCGCGCGTGAATGCTGACGGCACGCTCGGCGCGTTCGAGGTCATCGCGTCGTTGCCGGTGCCGCGCGCGCACGTGCGCCAGGCGCCCATTCGCGACGGCGTCATCTACACGTTCGGCGGCTCGTCGACGTCAGCGACCTCCGACGCGCTGCACATCGGCACCATGTGGTGAGCACCGACGAATTTCTGAGCGCAGCCAGCGGTGCACCGGGTCGTCGTGGTTCCGCGCGAGCCAGGCCTGGTGCAGCGTGAAGCCACGAATGGGAATCGGCGACTCGAAGATGTGCAGGCTCCGGGTGAGGCTCGAGAACGTCTCGAGCAGCCGCCGTGGGGCGGCGAGCACGAGGTCGCTGCGCTCGACCATCAACGGCGCGACCACGAAGTGTGGCACCCGAATCGACACGTGCCGCACGTAGCCGCGCTCGAGCAGCGCGTCGTCGAGCGGGCCGCCGGGCTTGCCGCCAGGGGCGATTTGAACGTGCTTGAGCGCCGCGAAGCGCTCGAGCGTCATCCTGCCCTTCGACACCGGGTGGCCGCGACGCACCGCACAGAGGTACGTGTCGCTCCACAGCTTCTGGGCGAAGACGCCGGGGCGATCTTCGATGGTGGGCCCAATCCAGATGTCGGAGCCGGACTGCAGCGCGTCGAGCGCGTCGGCCTCACCGGGGCGCGAAGTCAGCGTCACGTTCGGCGCTTCGCGGTGCAGGCGCTCCATCAACGGCGGGAGCAGCAGCAGCTCGGTGTAGTCGGCGTGCGTGAGCTTGAATTCGCGGCGCAGCTCGTGGAGCGGCGGCGGGCGGCCACCGGTCAACACGCCTTCGACTTTCGCGAGCGCTTCACGCGTGGGCTCGCGCAGCGCTTCGGCGCGCTCGGTGAGCACGTGACCTGAGCCTTCACGCACCAGCAGCGGGTCGTTGAGCACGAGACGCAAGCGCGCGACGGCGTGGCTGGTGGCCGGCTGCGTGAGCCCCAACACCTTCGCGGCGCGCGTGACGCTGCGGGTCTCGAGCAGCGCGTCGAGCGTCTTGAGGAGGTTCAGGTCAACATCAACCGTGTGCATGTTGGTCATTCTCGGCATCGATTGGACGAATGTCGACGCGCGCCGTACTTCTGGCGCTGTCGAAACGAAACTCACTCAAGGAGCCGCACATGTTCGTCGTCGCTGGAGTCACTGGAAACACGGGGAAAGTCGTCGCTGAGACGTTGCTGGCGCAGGGCCTCGCGGTGCGCGTCATCGTGCGTGACGCGGCGAAGGGCGAGAGCTGGAAGAAGAAGGGCGCCGAGGTGGCGGTCGCGAACCTGCACGACGCGAAGGCGCTGACCGAGGCGTTGAAGGGCGCGCAGGGTGTGTATCTGCTCAACCCGCCTGACTTCTCGAGCACCGACATCGTGAAGACCGCGCGCTCGGTGGCCGAGGCCATCGAGGTCGCGGTGAAGGCCAACAAGGTTCCGCACGTGGTGTTCCTCTCGTCCATCGCGGCGCAGCGCGAGACGGGCACGGGGCCCATCGTGTCGGTGCACCACGTCGAGAAGAAGCTGGGCGCCGTCGCGGGCACGCACTTCACGTTCTTGCGCGCGGGGTACTTCATGGAGAACCTGCTCGCGAACCTGCACCCGATGAAGGAGCAGGGCGTGTTGCCGGCGATGTTCAGCAAGCCGCTCGAGATGGTGGCGACGGCCGACATCGGCGCGACGGCGGCGGGGCTGCTGCGTGAGGGCGTGAAGGCGCCGAAGTTGGTCGAGCTGTCAGGGCCTGCGGCGCTGACGTTGGCGGAGGTTGCGCCGGTGTTCGGCAAGAAGCTGGGCAAGACCATCAACCTGGCGCCGGTGCCGCTCGAGGCGCAGGTCGACGTGCTCAAGGGCGTCGGGTTGCCCGAGACGTGGGCGAAGGCCTACGCCGAGATGAACGCCGCCGCCGAGCACGGGCTGATGACGTACGAGAGCGCGCCGCGCCGTGGGCTCGTCACCATCGAGCGGTTCGTCGAGACCGCGCTGCGTTGACCTGGCGACTGCGCGTTCCATGAGCCTTCGTGAGGGAGTTGGGTTAGTTCCTGCTCCCCCATGATGGATCCGAACGCCGCTCCGCCTCCGACGCCGTACGTGCCTCCCGCTCCGCCGCCGAAGAAGTCTGGTGGGCTCGGCGCTGGCCTCATTCTCGCGCTGGGGTGCTTCGGCTTCCTGGTGTTGGGCTTCGCGGGCATCGTCATCATGGCGGCGCTCGGCAGCGGTGACGGCGGCTCGTCAGGCACGGTCGAAGATTCGTCGGTGCTGCGCATGAAGCTCGCCGGCCCCATTCCCGAATATGTGCGCTCCAGCGGCCTCGACGAGCTCTTCGGCAACGCGCCCGTCACCGTGCGTCAGCACGTCTTCAACCTCGAGAAGGCCGCCAAGGACAAGCGCATCAAGGGCGTGTTGCTCGAGCTCGATTCGCTCGAAGGCACCGGCTGGGCGAAGGTCGAAGAGCTCCGCGACGCGCTGCTCGACTTCAAGAAGTCCGGCAAGTTCGTCATCGTGTTCTCCGAGCACCTGTCCGAACGCGAGTACGCGCTCGCGCTCGGCGCCGACAGCATCATCATGCCGAAGGACTCGTGGTTCGAGTTCAACGGCCTGGCCAGCGACATCAGCCACTACCCCGGGTTGCTCGAGAAGCTCGGCATCGAGGTGCAGTACTTCCGCTACGGCAAGTACAAGTCGGTCTCGGGCGAGCAGACGGGCCGCAAGGCGTTCACCGAGCCCGTGAAGGAGATGATTCGCGAGAACATGAACCTCACCTTCAAACACATCGTCGACGCGGTGGCGCTGCACCGGAAGCTCGACGTCGAGAAGGTGACGATGCTCGTCGAAGAAGGTCGCACCAAGTCTGACTGGGCCTTCGAGCAGAAGCTGATTGATCAACTCGCGTACTGGGACGAGGTCGAAGCGCTGCTGCGCGACAAGACCGGCACCGAAGCGAAGAACAAGCTCAACTTCATCTCGGCCAGCCGCTACCGCAACGTCTCACCGTCGGAGGCCGGCATCCCCGACGGCAAGCACGACTTCGCGCTCATCTATTCGACGGGCCTCATCGTGGCGGGCAAGGGCAGCGACGACCCGTTCGGTGGCGACTCGACGCAGGGCAGCGACCCGTTGATCAAGGCGATTCGCCGCGCCGTCGAAGACGACGACATCAAGGCCATCATCTTCCGCGTCGATTCGCCCGGTGGTGCAGGGTTGGGCTGCGACTACGTGCGCCGTGAAATCGCGCTCGCGCGCGAAAAGAAGCCCGTCATCGTCAGCATGAGCGACGTCGCCGCTTCGGGCGGCTACTGGGTCTCGATGGACGCGACCGCCATCGTCGCGCAGCCGACCACCGCCACCGGCTCCATCGGCATCTACACCGTGATTCCGAACCTCGGCGGGCTCTACGAGAAGCTCGGGCTCAACAATGAAATCTTCAAGGTGGGCGCGCATGCCGACGCGCTCATCGGGGCGCGCGCGTTCAGCGATGAAGAGGCCAAGCAGTGGGACACGGACCTCTTCGCTTCGTACAACCGCTTCGTCGCGCTCGCCGCGGCGGGCCGCCACATGGAAGACGAGAAGATGCAGGAACTCGCGCAGGGCCGCACCTGGTACGGCTCGCAGGCGAAAGAGAACGGGCTGGTCGACGAGCTCGGCGGGTTCCCGGCGGCCATCAAGCTGGCGCGCAGCAAGGCCAACATTCCCGACTCCGAGACCGTCTCGCTCAAGCTCTTCGACAAGAAGCGCTCTTTCCTCGAGCAGCTGCTGCAGCGCGACGACGAAGACGACGAGTCGCCGGAGCTCTCGGTGACGCTGCTCTCGAAGACCATCGAAGCGTCGGGGTTGCGCCCGCTGTTCAAGCGCATTCCGGGGCTCTCGGGCTTCGCGCGTGAAGTGGTGAAGGGCGACGAGAAGCTGTTCCCGATGATGGAGTACCAGGTCGACTACCGCTGACCGCATGTCACTGATTCTCGACGGGCGTTACCGGCTGATTCGCGCTGCGGGCACCGGCGGCACGGCCAACGTGTACCTCGCAGAGTCGACGGCCGACGGCACGCAGGTCGCCGTGAAGGTGCTCAAGAAGTCGATGGCCGAGCAGCAGGACATGCTCGGTCGGTTTCGTCGTGAAGCGGACACGCTGCGGCAGGTCGCGCACCCCAACATCGTCAAGCTCATCGAGCTGACCGAATCGCCGCAGGGGTTGGTGCTGGTGATGGAGTGGGCCGAGGGCGAGCGCCTCGACGCCATCACGTTGTCGCCTGACGAGGTGCGCCTGGTGCTGGTGCAGCTGGCGAGCGCGCTGGCCACCATTCACGCGGCGGGCGTCGTGCACCGCGACTTGAAGCACGAGAACGTGATTGTTCAGCGAAAGGAAACAGTGCACGCGCGGCTGCTCGACTTCGGCATCGCGCGCTTCGAGACCGAGGCGCCGCCCGGGGGCTTCGTGAGCATGTTGGGGCAGGTTGCGGGGACCCCGTCGATTCTCGCGCCCGAGCAGATTCGTGGTGAAGCCCCCGACGCGCGCGGCGACGTGTACTCGTATGGAATTCTCGGCTGGCGCCTGGTGACGGGCGCGGTGCCGTTCGCCGGCGCGAGCGACTTCGCGACGCTGCAGATGCACCTGCAGGACAAGCTGCCGCCATTCAAGCCGACGGACCCGTCGTTGGCGGCGCTCGAGCTGGTGTTGCGCAAGTGCCTCGAGAAGAAAGACGAAGACCGCTACCGCAACGGCATGGAGATTCTCGAGGCGCTCGGCACGGCCACGCCGCCGGAGCCGAAGAAGAAGAAGTGGTGGTCGTTCGGTTGATTCAGAACCGTCGGGTTTCGCCCGGCGCGAGCTCGATGACCTGAAGGGTCCTGGTGCCCTCTTCGTCGAGCGGGTTCCAGCTCTGCAGTGTCCACGTGCCCGGAGGCAGCCCTTCGACGCGCACCGCACCAAAGTTTCCGCTCATCACCGTGGTGGTCTTCAGCGCGAGACACGGCTCGTTGCGGGCGAGGCTGGCGAGCACCTCGGCGGTGTGGGCGCCCTGTACGAGCCTGACGGAGGTCATCAGCTTGCTCACCTCGACGGTCGCGCCGCCGCTCACGGGCCCGACGGCCACGGGCTGTGGTGGCGTGGCGGCGAGGGCCGGCGTCGACCATTCGCTCACCAGGTTTCCGGGCAGCGAGAGCATGAGGCACGCGGGCCCTTCTTCGAGGCCGACGACCGAGAACGCGCCGGTCGCGTCGGTGATGGCGGTGGTGCTGCTGGCGCCGCTGACCTTCAGCTCTGCGCCTGCCGCCGGAGCGCCGGGCTTCGCCGACGCCGTGCCCACGAGCTGACCCTTCGCGAGCTGCAGCGTCACCTCGAGGCCCTTCGCGCGCTCTTCGACCTTCACCGCGCGCTGCACGGCGAGGTGAAGGCGCGCCTTCACGTGTACTTCGAGCGGGCCGTCGCGCAGCCCCTCGAGGTCGCACCACGGCACTTCGCTCGTGCGACAGACCGAGTTGCCTGCGTTGACGACCGCGATGAAGGGCTTGTCGGTGTCGCTCTTCACGGTGACGCGCAGCGTGCCCGCGCGGGTCAACGTGATGTCGTGGAGGTCGACGTCGCCGTCACCTTCGAGGTCGACCGAGCGCGGTAGAAAGCCCTTCGCGGTGACGCGGATGCGCGACGAGGCCTGCAGCTCGAAGGCGCCGTCGGAGAACGTCGAGCCGTCGACCTCGAAGGTGCGTAGCGGGTGAGACGCTTCGTCGACGACGCGGCCGCGCACCGTGCCGTTTCGTTTCATGACGAGCTCCACGGTGTCGCCGCGCCTGGCGGGCACCTTGGTGAGCGACTTGAAGCCCATGGCGTGCACCGTGAGTAGCGACGAGTCGCCGCTGAGGTTGCGCAGCTCGAAGCGCCCGTCGGCGTCGGTGGTGGCGCTCACCGGGCTGAGCGCCGTCATGGCCGAGAAGTCACCTGCGATGTAGCGCGCGACGATGGGCCCGAAGTCGTCGTCTTTCTCGGGGCGACCCCGGTTGATGGACGCGCCGGGAATCGGTTGGCGGCGCTCGTCGAGCACCACGCCGCGCAGGTCGACCTTCGCGTCGAGGTGAATCACGAAGCCGTCGCGTTGTTCACCGGGCTGCAGCGTGAAGGGCTCGGTCGTCGACTCGCCGCGCCCGTCGACCGCCGTCGTCAATACGAAGCGACCCGCACGCGCGCCGTGCAGCTCGAAGCGGCCGTCGGCGTCGGTGTACGTCGAGAGCACGTCGTCGGGGTTGGCCTCCGCGCTGAAGACTGGAAACGTGCCGACCTTCGCGTGGGGCACCGGCTTGCCCGCCTCGTCGAGGACGTGGCCGCTGATGCTGGCCGCAGCGTCGAGCACGATGGTCGTCTCCTCGTGCTTGGGGAGCGTGAGGGGTTGCTGGGTCTTCTGGTAGCGCTCGTGTGTGACGGTGACGAGGCCGGGCCCGGTGCCGAAGAAGTCGAAGCGCCCGTCAGCGCCGCTCATGGCCGTGATGCTGTCGTCGGCGAGAGACAGCGTGAGCTTCGCGCCTTCGATGGCGTTGCCCGCTGCGTCGACGACGTGACCACTCGCGCTCGGTGCGCAGCGCAGCTCGACCTTCAGGTCGTTCTCGACGCCGGGCCGCACGAAGCGGCGGTGCTGCGAGCAGCCGTCACGCTTCACCGAGAGCCCGATTTGTCGGCGCGAGAGCGGCGGTGTTGAGAAGCGGCCCTCGGCGTCGGTCGTCAGCGCGTCGTCGAGGTCTTCGACTTCGACCGTCGCGTCTGCGACCGGTGCGCCTCGCTCGTCGACGACGGTGCCGCGCAGCGCTTCGCCCTGCTCGAGCGCGAGCACGACGACGGGCGGCGGGTCGCGCTGCACGTTCAACTTCGCCGAAGCCACGAGCAGGCCCTTGCGCGCCGACAGCGTCGAGCGGAGGTCCCGGCGAACGCTCAGCCTGGCGAGGCCCTGCGCGTCCGTCTGGGTCGGCGCTTCGCGGGCGCTCCACACGCTCGCGTCGGCGGCGGGGCGACCTTCATGTTCGACGCGCACGGTGACCTCGACGAGGCGCGCCAGCTTGAGAACCAACGCGCCCTCGGGCACGCGGCGACGAAACTCTTGAGCTGCGAAGCCCGGCGCGCTGACGACGAAGAGGTGCGTGCCGTTGAGCAACGGCGCGCGAAAGCGGCCACGTTCGTCGGGGGTGATGGAGACGGTGGTGACCTGCGGCACCGGGAACGCGGTGATGCGCGCGCCACGCACCGGGCCGTCGTCGCTGACGACGACACCATCGACGGGCACCGTGTGTTGCACGCGCAGCACGACGCTCGCGCCGGCGCGCACCTCGCCAGGCCCGTCGGTGCGCAGCGCGACGCGGCCATCGCTGTGTTCGGCCCACACGAGGCGCGGCTTCAAGTCGCTCAGGCCACAGAGCGAGAACGAGCCGTCGCTCGCGCTGATGACGCTCTGCACGGCCTCGAGCATTCCAACGCGTGGGTTCTGCTCGATGCGCTCGAGGCCGTCGGCGCAGGCGCACGCACTCGCGTTCACCCCGACGCACGGGCAGTCAGCGCTTGTTGAAGGCGGCGCGCTCGAGAGTGAGACCTGCGCGCCCGCGAGCGGCACCTCGCCGTCCACCACGCGGCCGGCGATGCACGCGCTGCCCGGCGCGGTCGGCGGCGGCGTCACGGGGCGCGCTCGAGCGACGAGGGGTGCGCGCTCGGCATCGGCGACGCGGAGCGCGCGGTCTTCACGAAACTGGTGCCACCGCCACGCGGCGAACGCGGCCACCAACACCACGAGAGAGAGCAGCACCAGCGCAACCGCGCGCAGCTTTCGCATTCGGTGACGAGTGTCTTCGTTCGCGAGCGCGCGCGCAGCGACTTCTCCGTGCAGGAAAATTCCACACCCGTGCTCCTCAACTTCGCGTGACGAGCGCGGCGAGAACCGTGCACAATTTCGGCTGCGTGCGCGCCTCACGAAAGACGGGTCGGACTGCGTGAGTGACGAGCGCCCGCTCGAGCCGGGCACCATCATCGCCAACAACTACCGCGTCACCTCGCGGCTGGGCGCGGGCGGTATGGGTACGGTGTACCTGGCCGACAACGTCACGCTGAATCAGCGCGTGGTGGTCAAGGTGTTGCGCGGAGGGCAAGCCGGCGCAGGTCAGGAAGAAGCGCAGATGCTGGCGAACCTCCAGCACCCGAACGTCGTCACCGTCTACGCGCACGACCCGCAGCTCGACTGCATCGTCATGGAGTTCCTCGACGGGGCCTCGCTCTCGACGTTGCTCGAGAAGGGCATCGACCGTGTGAATGCGCTCCGCGTCGCGCTCGCGGTGGCCGAGGCGCTCGCCGCCGTGCATCGCCGCGGCCTCGTGCATCGCGACATCAAGCCCGAGAACGTGATGCTGGCGCTCAACATGGGCGGAGGTCGGCTCGTCGACTGGCTCAAGCTCATCGACTTCGGGCTCGCGTTGAAGGCGGGCCGCACGCCGCCAGTGCTGCTCGGTACGCCCGAGTATTGCGGGCCCGAGCAGTTCTATGCCGACGCCGCCGCGCACCCGGCCAACGACGTGTACGCGCTGGGCGTCACCATCTTCTTGATGATGACGGGGCGCTTTCCGTTCGACGGGCCCTTCGAGCAGTTGCCACACCTGCACGCGAACGCGCCGGTACCGAACCTCGTCGACACGTTGGTGGCCACCGTCGGTCGCGACGCGCTCGAGCCGCGCACGCTGGCGTTGTTGGAAGACCTCGACGACCTGCTGCAGGCCATGTTGGCGAAGACCGTCGAAGAGCGGCCGACCGCGAGTGAGGTCGCCAGCCGGCTCATTCGGCTCGAGAGCAGCTTCGCCGATGCAGGCACGTTCGTCGGCGCCGTGAAGCCGCCGCGCGCGCTCGTGGAGACGGTGCCGGCGAAGCGAGGTCGCAGCTCGACCTCGGTGCTCAAGCGCGCCACGTCGACCGACGCGACCGCGCCTGAAGCGCAGCCTGTGCCTTCGTCACGTTCCTCCGATGCGCTGCAGCCGTGGAGTCAGGTCACGCAGGGCGCCGAGCGACCGAGGCGCGGCAATCAGGGCCTGGTGCTGGCGCTGCTGGTGTTGATTGGGTTGCTCGGCAGCGCGGTGTTGCTGTTGGTGCCCGGTGACGCCCCGCCGCCCGCTGCGCCGGAGCCGACGCCTCCTGTTGTCGAGGTCGTCACGCCACCTGCGCCCGTCGCGGTCGTCGATGCAGGAGTCGCGGTGGTGGAGGAGTTGAGCGCGCTGCCGGGCATCAAGCCTGTACCGAAGCCGAAATCCGCCGTGGTGGTGGCGCCCGTACCGAAGCCCGTGGGCTGCCAGTTCAACGACGCGTTCGCCGCGAAGGCGCGCGGGACCTACGCGGAGCTCGCGCGGGGAGCGACGCGCGAGCAGAAAGACACCTTGAGCGACTTGTCAGACGAGCTTGGTGAGGCGCTCGTGGCTTCAGACTGTAAGCGGGCGGACGGCGTGTTGGGGCGCATGCGGCAGGTCGTCGCGCCGAAGTAGTCACGTCGAAACAAGGAGTCGTCTCCCGATGCGCGCAACTCTGGTGTCGTTGGTGTTGGCTACTGCGGCGTGGGCGGCGCCTGAGTCGGGGTTGTTCTGCCCGCTCGGGGTTCCTTCCACCGGCCTCGTGGGCACGACGCCCGAGGCGTTGCAGAAGCGCTTCGCGTCGGTGGCGCTCGACAAGTCGGGCTATGCGCTGTCGCTGCGCAAGGAAGTCGAAGGCGCCATCGCCACCGCGAAGGTGAGCGACTACGCGACGTCGAACGACGCGCTGGCGAAGGTGGCCGTCGCCGCGAAGGTGCAGCACGCGGGCTACGTGGCGTTGTCACTCGAGGGTGGTGCCGTGTCGCTGCAGGGCCGCATCGTCGGGGCCGACGGCAAGCTCGAGAAGGCGGCGAACATTTCGGTTCCGCGCGGCACTGAGCCGTTGCTCGACGTCGTGACTTCGGCTGCAGAGAAGTTCTTTGACCAGCTCAACGGCCTCGCGCCGCCGGCTCCCGTTGCTGACGTACGACCTGAGGCGCCGCCGTTGGTGATGGCGCCGCCTGAAGAGCGCGCGAACCCCGGTACGCCGCTGCGCATTGCGGGCGTGGTGCTCGGTGGCGTCGGTGTGGCGACCCTCGCGACGGGCGTGGGGCTCATCGTCACCGCGGGCACCGTGCAGCAAGACGCGTCGGGCAACGTGGCGATTGGTGATGCCGACCGCGTGCCCGGCATTCGTTCACAGCAGAGCGCTGCGCTCGGTGTGCTGACGGCGGGTGGCGCGTTGGCCATCACCGGCGTGTTGATGTTCGCGTTGGCGCCGAATGCTCCGGTGACGGCGGCCGTCGCCCCGAGCGCTGACGGCGCGATGTTCGCCGTAGGAGGAAAGTTCTGATGCGTCGCGTACTGCTCGTTGCGTCGTTGTGGGTCAGCGCTTCGGCGTGCCTCAACGTGAAGCTGTGCAACACCGATGGTGACTGCGCAGGCGGCGGTGTGTGTGACCCGCGCGGGTTCTGTGTGTTCGACCCCGACGGCGGCGCGGTGGTGGGTGGTGGCACAGGTGGTGGTGCCACAGGTGGTGGCTCAGGCGGCGGAGGTGCCACAGGTGGTGGTGATGCAGACAGCGGTGTCGGCGGAGGCACGGGCGGCGGCGGCGAGGTCGACAGCGGTGTGGGCGGTGGTGGCGGTGAAGTCGACAGCGGCGTCGGCGGCGGCGCTGGTGGTGGCACTTCAGCGTGCGGGTGCAATGAGCCGTACGAGTGCGCGCCCGACGGCGGCTGCGAGCCCGCGTACCGCATCGCCTTCGTCACGCCTCCCGACATGCAGAAGTTCGGCGCCGCCAACAACACGGTGCTCTTCACGGTGGAGCTGACGCGCGAAGACGGTGGTGTGCCCGCCGCGTCGCTGACCGAGGTGCCGTGGTCGATTTCACCGACGCTCGTGGCTTCGTTGCCGCCGCTGGTGCGCGATGGCGGCTCGGGCTTCTTCGCGGCGGCGCTCGCGTTGCCGGCGGTGAGCGACTCGTATCAGGCCATCGCCGGGTGGACGGAGGTGCAGGCGCAGCTCGTCTTCGCCGTCGACCGCGTAGGGCCGGTGTTGAACGTCGACGCGCGTGACGGAGGCTACGTGCGTGACGAGTTCATCGCGGTGCGCATCCGCTCCAATGAGCAGCTCAGCGCGGCGCCCACGGTGACGCTCGAGGGCCTGCCGCAGGTGTTCACCGCGAACGAGAACTGCGACGCCGGCGCGTTCGACCGCTGCGCGATGCTCGACTTCGCGGAGCCTCCGTTGCCGGGGCTCGATGGTGGCTTCACGGTGTCGGTGACGGCGACTGACTTGTACGGCAACAGCACGACGCTCGCGGCCCCGGTGAACGTGACGCGCATTCGTTGGCGCAGGCAGATTCTCCAGAGCGGCCTGGGGCTCACGGTGCGCGCTGCGCCGGCGCTCGACAGCGTTGGCAATCTCTACGTCGGCACGCAAGACAACGCGAGCGGCCGCGTGCTGACGATTTCGCCCGAAGGGGTGCTCGCCACGTCGACGACGCGCACGTCGGCGGGCTCGGTGCAAAGCCTGAGCGTGGCGAAGACGAGCCTGAGTGACGGCGGCTCGGGGGAATACGTGTACGTCGCGTCGAACAGGCCGCTGCTCCCAGGTGGTCTGGCCCTGTACCCGACCGACGGTGGCGCAGCGCTCTCGCCGCCCAGCGAGTGTTCTTCAGTGCAGTCGACGTGGTCCGCGCTCGCGTTGGTGGCGCGGGATGCGGGCACGGCGACACCGGTGGTCTCGGGCGCGTTGGTGTTCAGCCCGGCGACCCTCGTCGTCGACCTCACCCCCGCAGAGCTGTGCGTCGGCGGGCCAGCCGGCGCGGAGCGCGCGACTGCTGGTGTCGCTGTTGGCGACATCGAGCAGCCCCAACCCGGCAGCAGCGCGACGGGTGTGCAGTCGGCGACCAACCTCATCGCCGGCGGCGACAAGGTGCTGTGGGTCGGCGCGTCGTTGCGGCTGAATCAGTCGGCGACGAACGCGCCCTTGTCCATCAGCTCTTCGGCGGCGCCCGGCGTTGGAAACAGCGCCATCGGCAGCGGCCTCGCGATGGACGCCACCGCGGTCTACGGCACGTACACCGGCGCCACCGTGCCGCTCGCGCGGTGGTTCGGGCCGTCACACTTCGCTGTCGAGACCGACGCCGACGCCGACTACGTCGCCGACTTGTTCGCGCCGTCGTTGTCCGGCAACTCGTTGACCAGCGCGCGTTCTGGCACCGGCAATTGGCTGCTGTCCGTCGCCGCTGGTATGCCCATCACCGCGGCGCCGGCGGTCGTGCCTGCGGGCAGCAATGGCTCCTTCACCACGCCGGTGCTCGGCGACTCGGCGCGCACCTACGTCGTGCAGCGCGACGGTCGGTTGCTCGTCTACGCGCGCAACGTCACTGGCTCCATCGCCGGGCAGGCGCCGGTGTGGCAAGGCGCGCTCTTCGCGTCGGGCGCGACGGTGTACGCGCACCCCACGCTCGACTGCAGCCGCAACCTCGCGAAGGTCGGCCGACCCGGCACGCTCTACGTCGTCTCGAGCGACGGTGAGGTGGTGGCTGTGGTGAGTGATTCGCTCAAGCTCGACGCGACGGCCGCGTGGCCCAAGTGGCAACGCACCGCGGGCAATGCCGGCAACCCGGCGTTCGAACTCAACCCCGGCTGTCCGTAGAACAAAGCGCAGCGAGTGTTTCGTGGCGGGTGTCGTTTCTTTTGATCGCGACGCACGAATCGATCAACACACGGGCTCCTCTTTCGAAAGGTGTCCCGTGAAGCAGCTGTGGTTGATGAGTGTCGTGCTGGTGAGCCTCGCCGTCGCGGGGTGCGCGAAGAAGGCGCCTGGAGTGGACCTCGCCGCCGAGACGCCCCGGCTGGTGTTGTTCGCGCAGCCGCAGGAGCTGACGCAGGTGCGTTCGGCCATCATCGCGGCGCTGCAGGCGCGCGGGTGGACCACGGAAGGTGAAACCGCTGACACCGTCACCGCGCGGCTCGCGCACCGCGGTAACACCGCGCGCATCGAGCTGAGCTACGCGGCAGACCGCCTCTCGATTCGTGGCCTCGAGACGAACACCGAGCAGCGTCAGTACGACAAGTGGCTCGCCGGCCTCGAGAGCGGCATTCGTGACGGCCTCGCGCGCCCGGTGGTCGCCGCTGCGGCCCCGGCGTTCGGCGGTGGCACGCCGCCCCCGACGCTCGCGGTGTTCGGCACGCAGCAGACGGCCGCGAGCGCGAAGTCGGCGTTGCAGCGCGGGCTCTCGCAGCACGGCTGGGTCATCGAAGAAGAGACCTCGCCCACGTCGTTGCTTGCGCGCCTCAACAACCGCAAGGGGCTGGTGCGCGTGCGCCTCGACTACGACACCGAGAAGGTCACCATCTCGTACGTCACCAGCACCGACCTCGACATCGAGCCCTCCGGCCACTCCGATGACTACGAGAAGTGGATGCGGAACCTCGTGGCGGCCATCGTGGGCGGCACGAAGTCGGCGGTGGTCGAGCCCGCGCCGGCGCCTGCTCCCGCACCGGCGGCGAGCGCGACGCCGGCTCCAGTCATCGCCATCTTCGGAGTGCCGCAGACACCCGAGAAGGCGCGGGTCGCGTTGCAGCGCGCGCTGGGCCAGCACAGCTGGGTGATTGAAGACGCGAAGGGCGACGTCTTCGTGGCGCGCCTGGCGCACCGCAAGGGCCTGGTGCGCGTGCGCATCGAGTCGACCGGCGAGCGCGCGACCATCACCTACGTCGACAGCCAGGGCTTGTCGTTGAGCAGCACGGGCCAGTCGGCCGACTACGAGAAGTGGATGCGCAACCTCGTGGCCGCCATCGTCGCGGCGACGCGCAGCTGAGCTTCTTCGCCGCCGCTCAGCTCCCGGAGCCCACGGCTCCGAGCTCGGCGGCGGCGGTGTCTTTCGAGGCCACCACCCAGTCGATGTCCGGCGCGCGCTCCACCGACAACGGCTTGCCGTCGAAGGTGACGCGCTTGCCCGGGTAGATGAAGGCCTTGAACATGTAGACGGCCAGCGACCGTTGATCCAACTCGGGGTGAATCGTCGGGGCGTACTTTTCGGCGTGCACCTGCGGCGTGAGGCTCCAGTGCAGGCCCGGCGTCTGGTGGTGAATGCCGTGGTACCCGTTGTTCAACGTGAACCAGTTGAACAGCGGCCCCACGAAGTTGCGGGAGTGGTTCACCGGGTGGTCTTTGTCGCAGCCGTCGTGCTGCAGAAAGTTCACCGTGGTGATGCCCCACACCGCGAAGAGGTGCGGGATCCACACGAAGCAGATGGCCTTGCGCCAATCGAGCAGCGTGAGAAGCGCCTTCACGCTCCACACGGCGATGATTTCGTACAGCAACTGCCGGTTCCACTGCGGCAGCTTCTGCTTCATCACCTTCTTGTATTCGTAGTTGCCCCTGGTCACGCCGGGGCCCACCGCGAAGAAGAAGAAGAGAAAGTTGAGCAGATTCCACCTGAAGTTCACCTTCGTGGTGCGCATGACGTCTTCGCGCTCCTGCGTGAACTTGTGGTGCGAGAGGTTGTGGCCCGGCACGTATTCGCTCACCGGGAAGCCGTACGAGAGGCTCACCCACACCTGAAACAGCTTGTTCAGCTTGCGGCTCTTGAAGACCGGCGTGTGCACCGTGTTGTGGGCGATGACGGCGCAGATCCACGAGCTGACCGCGGTGACGACGACCCACGCCACCAGCACCGGCCCCGACGGGTCGAGCAACCAGCCGCCCGTAGCGAGCGCGGCGAAGAGGCACAGAAAGAAGATGGTGCGCCAGTCGGCAGCGAAGCGGAGCATGTCGTCGGCCTTCTGGCCTACCCCCGGCGCACAGGTCAACTGCCCTCACGTCGGGCTGCTGCGCAGCGCAGAACGTGCGCTTATTTCGCGAGCGGTGGCGCCTTCTTGTTCGCGCAGTATTCGAAGTCGCGCGTCACGATGTCCTCGACCGACACCGTCATCACGTCGCCCTTCATCGGGCCGGTGCCCGTCGCGGTGTAGGTGAACCTTGCGCCCTCCACGCGCTTCGAGAAGACGTAGTGCAGAGGGGCAGGGGTGGCGTGGACGATCCCTCTCTTGCGGTAGAGGCGCGCCAGCAGGTCGAGCTCGGACACCGCAGCATCTTGCAGGCCGAGGCAACGCGATCGTTCGATGCGGTCGAGCACGGGTTGCATGACCGGCCTGAGGTCGCCGCCAGCGGCCTTGACGCGCGCCACCAGCATCAAAAGTCGGGCCTCGTCGAGCGCGCCGTCGGTGCCTCGGCCCACGATGTCAGAGACGACGCTCGCGAACAGCTGGCCGGGTCTATTCACGCGCGGGCTCCTGCTCAACGTCGCGAGCGCGTGCGCGAGGTCGTCCTCCCGCACAGGCGTGGTCGGCTCGGGGGGCGCGTCGCAGACGGTCCTCGTGTGCGTCGCCGGCCCGATGCCGGTGATGCTCCATTCTTCTCCTTCGAGGTCTCCGACGCCCGTGGCGACGATGCGAAAGCCCTTGAAGTCCGCCTCCGCCACGGTGAGCTCGAAGTATTCGCGCGTTTGCAGCAACTGCCGGTCGTCGGAGTTCTTGAGCTCGGCGAGCGACGGCGCGAACTCGCGGTACTCGCGATAGCGGGCTTGCTGGGCGTCGCGCACGGCAGTGAGCGCCCACAGGACTTTCGAGTTGCCCATGAAGCACGCCGCGCGACGCCGCAACGGCCGAACGTCGAGTGGCACCGAGGCCTCGAGGCCGGTCTGCTTCAGGAGTTTGACGATAGTGTCGGCATGAAACTCAGACAGCGTGGACCCGTGCGCGACGATCACCGCGAGTGCCGCAGCGACCTGCTCGTCTTTCGGCGCTGGCGGCGCGGCGAGCGCGAGCGAGGTGCTGAGCAGCAGGGAGATGAACTGAACTCGATGTTGGGTGCGCATCAGAAATCCGTGAGTACGACGACTTGCCCGGTCTTCAGGCTCGCGTGGGCTGCCTTCGACAGCGCCTTCCAGATGGCGCGTTGTCGGGAAAGGGCGCGCGTGCGCTCGTCGGCCGGCGCGTCGAGCTCGAGCGCTTCACGCAGCGAGCCCAGACGCTCCAGCAGCGAGCGTACAGAGCCGAAGCGGAGGTGACCGAGCTTCAAGACGGGCGCGCGCGCGGTCGGGAGGTAGAGGTCGGCGGCGTCTGCCTCGAGGCGCTCGACGAACTCCTCCAGGGCGACCCCGTCGATGTCTTCGAGGACGACTTCGCGCTCGACCTCGTCGTTGGTGCCGCGCGCGAGCGCTTCAGGCAGGGCCGCGAACGCTGCCGCGTCGACGACGTCGCGCAGCGAGTCCAGCTCAATGGCTGGCATCTTCGAAACCGGTGGTGGGGCGCATGGCACTGGCAGTACCCGCGGCACGCCAGCTCACGTGAATCGCGTTTTCGTACGGCCCAGGTCTTTGAAATATGAAGACTTTCCTGCACCGGAGGTCGTTTCGCTCGGGTTTGAGAAACGGACTGCTACACAGTTCCCTTTCATGCGCCACGAACCACGCCTCCCACTGACGCTCTGTGCGGTGCTCCTCGTCATCTTCACCTTCACGTTCTTCACGTCGCCGGAAGGCAAGCTGAACTGGTTGTTGGAGGTCGGGCCGGGGCTCGTGGGGCTCATCGCGCTGGCGGTGACGTGGAAGAAGTTCCCGATGACGCGCTTCGTGTACGTGAGCGTCTTCGTGCACATTCTGATTCTCGTGTACGGCGGCTACTACACGTACGCGAAGGCGCCGCTGGGCGAGTGGGCGCGTGAGGCCTTCGGTTGGTCTCGCAACAACTACGACAAGATTGGGCACTTCGCGTTCGGCCTCTTCCCGGTGTTCATCGTGCGCGAGGTCTTGCTGCGCAAGACGAAGCTCGAGCGTGGGGGCTGGCTGGTGTTCATCCTCATCAACGTCATCTTCGGCTTCGCGGCGCTGTACGAGCTCTTCGAGTGGGGCGCGGCGCTGGCGCTCGACCCCGCCGGCGGCGACGCGTTTCTGGGCACGCAGGGCTACGTGTGGGACGCACAGAGCGACATGCTCTACGCAGGCATCGGCGCGACGGTGGGGCTGGTGGGCTTCACGTGGCTGCATGAGCGCGAATTGAAACGGCTGCTCACGCCGGGCTGACTATTCGTCGGCGAGCAGCGCGTCGCCGGTCAACGTCATCGTCTGCGACGCGTCGTCGAGCTTCATGGCGCAGCCGTCGCGGTACACCTGCGTGATGCCGAGCGGAATTCGGCACGCCCATTCAGACGGCGGCTGCGCGGTGTGGCGGCATGCGTCGTCTTCTTTGGCGCCTTTGAACGTGTAGACGTGTCGGTACGTGCGGCGGAGGTTCCGCTTGAGAAACTCCGGCGGCAACGGGCCCTGGGCTTCGGCCGCGAGTAGCAGCGCCGCAGCCCAGCGCTCATCATCTTCGTACGCGTCAGCGTCGGGGACGAACATGGAGGCGAGCACCTTCGCCTTGTGCGCCGCCGAGAGCAGCGGCTCGTTGGCGTCGTCATTGTCGTCGACGTCTTCACGAAGCTGCCAGCTGCACGACAGGCGCTCGAGCCACGGCGTCACCCACGGGCACTTCAACTTCTCGCGCGCGATGAGCGCCAGCGCCGCCGCCGAGAAGGTGAGGTCTTCGTACGCCTCTTCATTGAGCCACAGCGTCTCGAGCTGACTGCAGGCCAGCAGCGCCGCGTGCTCCGGAGCGAGCCGCACGAGCGCCTCCATCAACATCGCCGAGCCGTATTCGACCCCATCGAGCGCGCCGACGAGCGCTTCGACCAGCTGTGCGCGCGGCACGTCTTCGTTGCCCGCAGCCCAGGCCGCCGCCTCTTCGTCTCCGTTGCGCACCAGCTCGAGCAGCGCGTCACGCACGCGCTCGCGACCCGTCGCGTCGAGGCGCTTCGCATAGCGCGCCCACTCCAGCGACGACGGCACCAGCTGGCGCGTGCGCAGCGCGCTGCCCACCGCGTCGTTGAAGACCCGGACTCCATCAGGCGTGGCCGCCACGAGCGCGTCGAGCTCGGCGTCTGTGAAGTGCTCGGGGTGCCGCGGCGCGAGCCACAGCATCGAGGGCACCATGGCCCAGTCGGGCTGGCCCGCGCGCATCAACGGAACCTTCACCGACACGTCGCTGGCGCGGTCTTCGTCGTCGCCGAGCTCGCGCACGTCGAGCACCGCGCCGTCTTTCACGAAGAACGCCCACACCTGCGGGCCGGCGCTCAACACCACGCGCTGCCCGGCGGCGTCGGTGAACAACGCGACCTTCTTGAGCGGCTGCTGCGCCACGCGCGTCCGTGACCCCGGCAGCGCGCTGCAGTCGTCGGCTGTCACGCTGGTGCGTTGCAGCGGCGCGTCGGCGTCGGCGCCGAACTCGACGTACGTACAGCCCGTGCGCGGCCCGCGCGTGACGCGACACGTGAGCTGTTCTTTCCAGTCGTCGACGCTCGCGCAGTCGAGCTGCGCGGGGACGTCGATGACGCGTACCACCACGTGCAGCGGGCCTTTGAGCTCGCCGACGCGCGGGTCGGTTCGGGTGCGGTTACAGCTCCACAAGGTCACGCACAGCGCACACAGCGCCAGGCGCGTCACTTCACGGTCACCGGGACGTCCTTCGAGTTCTGCCCGCGCACCACGCGCAACACCGCCGTGCCCGCGCTCTTGCCCTGCACGTAGAGCGTCGACTCGCGCACCGTCACGTCGGTGTCGCCCTTCCAGCCGTCTTTCTTTTCGAGCGGGCCCCAGAAGAGGCTCACCGCGTTGCCGTCGGCGTAGAGCTGCGCGTCGGTGGCCTCTTCGATGACGAAGCCGGCGACCTCACCGACCTTCAGGCCGACAGCGTCGGTCTCTTGCAGCTTCGGGAAGGTGTAGCCGGGAGGCGCTTCCCACGTGCGGCGGTTGCCCTCGGTGATTTCTTTTTCCGAGTCTTCGCGCGTGATGACCTCACGTTTGCTGTCGGGCCCGCGCTGCGCACCGTCGGCAAACACGAGGCGCCACTCACCGCGCTCGACGGCCTTGAAGCCCGCGCAACCAGACACCGACAGCGCCATCAACAGCAGGAGTTGGGTTCGCATGGGCGCGAACCTTAGCGCCGCCGCACTGCGCGGGCGGCGCGCGTGTGGAATCGGTTTCAGGGCGCGGGCGCGGTCTCGGCCGGCATCGACTCTTCGGCGCGCGCTTCGTCGGCGCTGCCACCGACTGCCTCAGCCGACGTCTTCGGCGCCGCCTGCACGGGCCCGCCTTCACCGCCGCCGCGCCGCTCGTACACGGGGTACTTGTCCCAATCGAAGGCCGACGTCGCGTCACCCACGCGGCCCGGCGTCGTCGCGCGCAGCCGCCCCCGCACGAGCGCAATCTGCTGCTGCACGGCGACCGGCGTGGGGTGCGTGCGCAGCGCCTGCACCCACAGCTCAATCGCGCCTTCGGGGTCGCCTGCGTCGGCCTTGAGCCGGCCCAGCTCGACCAGCGTGTGCGTCGCCAGGTCTGACTCGGGGAAGCGGTCGACGAGGTCGAGGAAGACGCGCTGCGCCTCGGGCTTGCGGCCGTCCATCATCGCCAGGGCCTGGCCGCGCAGGTACAGCGCGTCGTCGACGAAGGTGCTCGTCTCGTACTTGCGCACCACCTTGTCGGCCTCGAGCTCGCACTGCGAGTAGTCCTGCAGCTCGAAGTACAGCTTGGCGACGGTGAATGAGAGCTCGGCCGACTGCGGCGGGTTGCGCGCGAGCGCGGCGGTGTACTCGGCGATGGCGCCGCGCAGGTCTCGGAACTCGTGCCACAGGAGCCCCGCGAGGTGCAGCCGACCCTCGAGCGTCTCCGGCGCTTCGGGGCACGTGGTGGTCAGCTCGCGGTAGACCTCCACGGCGCGGCGCGGGTCTTTCATTTCGAAGGCGTACACGTCGGCGGCGCCACGCAGCGCGCGGGCCCGGTACAGCGCAGCCTGCGGCGTGGTGTCGCGGTCGAGCACGTCGAGCGTCAGCTTGTATTCGGCGAGCGCGACGTCGGGCTTCTGGTGAAAGAGCGCCTCACGTGCGCGCGCGAGGTGCGCAGGGGCGTCGTCCTTCTTGCAGGACACGAGGGTCAGGCAACACACGGCGAGCGGCAACCAACGCACGAGCGTGGCTCTACACCGTTCGCGCGGTGCTGCGCACCCCTTGTGGCTACGACGCGGGCTTGAGCCGATGCCTCGTCAGCGCGCGCAGCAACACGTCGGCGGGCACCGGCTTGAGCAACACCTCGTCGACCAGCGCGCGGTGCTCTTCAGACACGTCCTGCCCGGTGTGAAAGAGAATCGGGAGGCCCGGCCGCACGCGGCGCAGCTCCGGCACCGCGAGCGCGCCGAGCCCTGAGGGCATCGACTGGTCGAGCAACACCACCGTCACATCGGCTTCTTCGCGCAATGCGGTCACGGCAGCGCGCCCGTCTTCGGCTTGCACCACGCGATACCCGTGACGCGTCAGCAACCGCGCGATGGCGCGCCGCACCGGCGCTTCGTCGTCGACCACCAACACCACTTCACCGGTGCCCGTCTGGAGCACCTGTGGCGGCGGCGGCGACGCGGCCTCTCGCGCAATGGGTAAGAAGAGCTCGAACGTGCTGCCGTGGCCGAGCGTCGAGTCGCAGCGCACCGAGCCGCCCATGTGCCGCGCGCACGCCAGCACCGTCGCGAGGCCCAGCCCGGTGCCGCTGCCGACGGGCTTGGTCGTGAAGAAGGGCTCGAAGATGCGCGCTTGAAGCGCGGGGTCGATGCCGGGCCCGTTGTCGGTGACGCGCACCCGCACCGTCGTCTCTGAAGCGCGCTCACACCCCACGGCGATGCGCGGCAACGGGCTGCCCGCGTCTCGCAGCGCGTCGCGCGCATTCACCAGCAGGTTCATCACCGCCTGCTCGAGCTCCGCTAAGTGACAGCGCACGCCGACGTTGCTCTTGACCTGCACGTCGATGGCGAAGTGTGGCTCGAAGAAGCGGCGGCACATGCCCGCCACGCGCTCGACCAGCTCGTCGATGGGCTCGACGGTGGTGCTCAGCGTCGCGTCTTTGCGGCTCCACGTGGTGACCTGACGAACGAGCTCGGCGGCGCGCGTGCCGGCGACCACGGCTTCATCGAGCGCGGCCTGCACGTCGCCGCGGGTCACGGTGCGCGCCAGCTCGAGGGCCGGCAGCATGGTGGCCAGCAGGTTGTTGAAGTTGTGCGAGATGCCGGCGGCGAGCTGGCCCACGGTCTCGAGCCGGTGCGAGGCGCGAAAGCGCTCTTCGAGGTGGCGTTGGTCTGTGACGTCGACGTTGCCGCCGATGATGCGCACCGCCTTGCCGTTGGCGTCGCTGAGCACCTTGCCGAACACCTGCATCCACCGCACCTCGCCGTCAGGGCGCACGAAGCGATGCGGGAGGCTGTGAAACGCGCCGCTGGCTATTGTGGTGCGCGTGGCCTGCTCGACGACGAGGCGGTCATCGGGGTGCACGTACACGCCGTAGCGCTCGGGCGAGACGGGGTGCTCGAGCCCGGTGAGCTCGAACATGCGCCGGTTCCACGTCGTCTCGTCGGTGTTCAGCTCGTACAGCCACAGGCCGACGCCGGTCGCGTCGAGCGCCAGCCGCACCAACTCATCATCGTCATCGGGAAGAAGACCCACGGCGACGCGACCCTACGCGGCTTTTCAGCGCGTGCGGCGTTCGACAGCTGTCACCGTGAAGCTCTGTTCAACGTTCTGAAACTCGCCGTCGTAGCGCGGGTAGCGCCAGCCCGAGAATTGGGTGCGCAGGCACTTCGCCAGCAGCGAGTCGTCGAGGTCGCGGCGCAGGTGCGCCTCGCCCACGCGGCCGTCGTTGAAGACCACCCAGCGCACGTCGAACTTCGCCGCGTCGGGAGGCGTCATGCGGCGCGCCTGCTCGCCCAGACATTCTTGAAGCAGCGGCGAGAAGTGCTCGTTCACCGCGCGCACCTGCTCTGTCGAGAGGCCCGTGCCCGCCGCTTCACGGCTCCAGTCGCGAAAGGTCCAGTAGCCGAGCGTCTTCTTTTCGTGAGCGCGACACGCGCCGACGCCGTGCGCCTTGTCGTAGGCCGCGCACGTCTGCTCGAGCGTGGTGGTGCGTTGCCAGCGGCGCTCATGTTCCGGCAGCGCGGCGTTGATGACGGCGATTTCCCGCAGCGCGTAGCCGAGCGCGGCGTCAGCGTCTGGTTTCGTGCGCGCGTGTTGAAGCAGCTTCGAGAGGGCCTTGCGTCGCAGCGTCGCGCATTGCGGCAGGTCGCATCTGGTTTCGGCTTTCTCGAGCAACGCGGCTTGTCGATTGGCGTCGTCTTCGCGGAGCGCACGACCCAGCGCGAGCTTCTGCACGAGCCAGAGGTCGTCACGTTTTTCCGCGCGACGTGACGCGGTGGCCTCACACGGTTGTGGCTTCGGTGCGCGTTCGGTCTTCGCGGCGCACGTCTCGTCGTCGGCGAGCTCGCGCGCCAGCCGGGCGGTGTTTTTGTCCTGCCTGCCCAGCGACTTCAGCGCGGCGAGCGCCGAGGCGCGGCAGCTCTCGGCCTTTTCAGGACCACACGAGGCGCGCCACGCCAGCGCGGCGTCGGCGGTGTTCTCGACGCGAAAGGAGAGCTGGCCCGCCTGCGCGCGCGCGGCACCGTCGAGCGTCGTCGCTTCCTTCACGGCGAGCGAGGCGGCAGCGCGTGCGTCGTCGAGGCGCTTGCTCTTGAGCGCGGCGTTGCCCTGTGCGAGCGCGTCTTTGAAGGCCAGCGCGCGGTCGGCGGCGGCGGGCTCCGATGGCGGGCGTTGCGGCGCGGTCACGGGCTTTCCGGGCTCCGGCTCCCACGCGCGCGCGAGCTCTTCATTCGAGCCGTCGGCCGGCGCGGTGACTGCTTCGCTGACGGGCTCGGTGTTTCTGGTGGGCGTCACCTGCGGCGCGGCACACGCGGCGAGCAACAACAGAAAGACGCTGCGTGCGGCGGGCATCGGCGGCGCAGCAAACACCAGCGCGCGGTGTGAGGTCACTCTCGTCCATTCCGGCGAAAGAGTTCATCGAGGTCGCAACGCGTGGCGAGGTGCGCGAGAGTGTGCGGTCATGCGACGACTCCTCGTTCTCTCGCTGGTCGTGGGGCTGAGCGCCTGCAGCGGTGGCAGCTCGCGCACGGCAGACCAACTCGCGGCGCTTCAGAAGAAGAAAGAAGCAGAGGCGAAGGCGAAGAAAGAAGACAAGCTCGAGCCCATCGCGGTGGAGGTCGTGAAGCTCGACCCGCCGTACGACGACTCGCAGGCGACGGTGATTGTGCCCGACGGCCCGTGCCCTGAAGGCTTCTGGGCGCTGTTTCAGGGCGACGTGCCCGGCGCCGACGCGGCCGAAAAGAAGGCCAACGCCGCGCGCCGCAAGGAGCTCGTCGAGGCGGCGCGCAGCAAGAAGTACATCGTGAAGTTGCGGGCGCCGGCGCAGGTGGTGCTCTCGCCGTACGACGCGCCCAGCGGCAAGTTCACCATCGACGTGCACGGCACCATCGACTGCACCGATTCAATTGGTCGCATCGCCATCGCGTGGACTGACGCGACCGCCGGTGACCCTGGCGCCTCGGCCGCGAAGCAGGGCGCTGAAGTGACGCAGAACGTGTGGACCGCGCAGCCCGTGAAGTTCGAGCTGCTCATCAAGTCGCTCACCGAGGCCAAAGAGTTCAACGACAAGAACCGCTTCGGCCTGTCGGCGCGCGTGGGCTTTGGCCTCGGCAAGGTGGAGGTCGACAAGAAGAGCAAGCGCACCTCGAAGGTCGCGACGAAGGCCGAAGGTGAGTCGCTGAGCTTCGGCGGCGGCGTCGAAGACTGGGGCGCAGGCCGGCTGGTGCACGCAGACCTGTTGGGCGTGCGCGTCGCCACGGAGCGCGAGAAGAAGCAGCTGTTCGAGAAGGCCGGCAAGTAAGCGCGACTCCGCGAGCGGCGTTGCGAAGCGTTCTCAGCGCACATCGCCTTCGCTCAAGGTCGGTGCGTGCTCGCGTGCACCTCGCTACAACGCGCCTCATGAAAGAGCTCGACGTCGACGCCACGCTGAAGCTGCTCAACCGCATCATGGAGTTCGAACTCGCGGGGGTCGTTCGCTACACGCACTACTCGCTGATGATTGCGGGCCCCAACCGCATCCCCATCGTTCAGTTCATGAAGGCCCAGGCCACCGAGTCGCTGCTGCACGCGCAGACCGCCGGTGAAATTCTCGTGGGCCTCGGCGGCCACCCGACCTTGTCCATCGCGGAGATCCCCGAGACGTACAAACACTCGGTGAAGGACATCCTCGAGGAGTCGCTCAACCACGAGCGCGCGGCCCTCGACATCTACAAGCTGCTGCTCGACGTCGTCGAAGACCGCTCCGTGTACCTCGAAGAGTTCGCGCGCACGCAGATCGCCCAGGAAGAAATGCACGGCCTCGAGGTGCGCAAGATGCTGCGCGACGTCGGCGTGCACCACGCGCACGGCGAGTTCCCCGGCGCGCACGAGCAGGCCGACAAGAAGAAGGCCAAGAAGAAGAAGAACAAGAAGCACGAGGACGACTGAGTCATGTCGTCACGCCTCGTCACCATCGACTGCCAATACGTGATGCCGCAGCTCGCGGCCGCGTACCTGCGTGAAGAGCACGGCGAGGTCGCCTTCATCGAGGTCAACACCGCGCACGCGTTGCCGCACCTGTTGGCGGCGCTCCGTGACGCGGGGCTCGCGCCCGAGGCGGTGAAGTACGTCATCGTCACGCACGTGCACCTCGACCACGCAGGCGGCACGTCGGCGTTGATGAAGGCCTGCCCGAACGCGACGGTGTTGGCGCACCCGCGCGCGGCGCGGCACCTCATCGACCCCTCGAAGTTGGTGGCGAGCGCGCGACAGGTCTACGGCGCAGAGCTGTTCGACCAGCTCTACGGCGTCATCGAGCCCATCGACGCGGCGCGCGTGAAGTCCCTCGAAGACGGCGCGAGCGTCGAGCTCGGCGGCGCGAAGTTGAACTTCATTCACACCCGTGGCCACGCGAACCACCACTTCGTGGTGCACGACGAAGCACAGAACGTGGTGTTCACCGGTGACACCTTCGGCCTCGTGTACCCGGCGCTGCAGCGGGCAGGGCGCTTCGCGTACCCGAGCACGTCGCCGACCGACTTCGACGGGCTGGCGGCCATCGACTCGGTGAAGCGCGTCATGGCGCTCAAGCCGCGCGCTGTGGCGCTCACGCACTTCGGCATGTTCGAAGACGTCGAGGTCATCGGCGCGCAGCTGCTGCGCTGGCTCGAGTTCTCGACGCGCTTGTTCGAGCAGGGAAAGCAGAGCGGCGACGAGCAGGGCACGCTCGAGCAGCGCTTCAAGTGGGAGCTCGAGAAGGAGCTCGTCGAAGCCGCGGTTCGTGTGGGCTTCACGCCGACCGAGGCCGACCGGAAGTTGATGCACTTCGACGTCGAGCTGAACGCGCAGGGCCTGGCGTTCGCGGCGGTCAAGGCGCGCGGCTGAATTCAGCTTTGATTTCGGGCCGCACGAGAATGGTCGCGGCCCACACCGACAGCGGCACCGTCAAACACCAGCAGCTCGCGCACGGCAGGAGCCCGAGCGCGCAGGTGAAGAGCGCGAAGCCGTGGCTGCGCAGCACGCGCATGTTCGCGCCGCCGAAGACCATCAGTGCGCCCACGAGCAACGAGAGCAGGTTGGTGAACAGCCGCCCGGGCCCCGTGTAGAGCTGCAGCGCGCGCGCCTGGTCGTCGAGGGTCGGGTCGGAGAGGATTTCGCCGAACGAGCGCCCGCGGTCCTGCATGAAGATGACGAGCGCTCCGGCGGCGATGGCCAGGAGCACCTGCAGCGCGCCGAAGACGATGAACAGCAGCCCGGGAACGTTGAGCGCCTCGCGTGCGCCTGCTGCGCCGTGTTGTGGAGGAGCTCCGTTGAGCGGTGGGCGCGGCGTCATGGCGGCGACGAGAGCACGAAGTGCGACATGACCGCTCTTTTCGGTAAATCCTCGAGCAATGACCGCGCTCGATTTCTACACCGCGAAGACCATCGACGAGCTGGCAGTCGTGCAGCGTGCGCTGCGAACGGTCGACGCGATGGAGCTGCCGATGCCGCTCGTGCACCCGGTGCTCTACGAGGCGCTCGGGAACGCGGCTCGCATGACGGTCGATGCGCTCAAGGCCATCGGCAACGGCTCTGCGAATGATGACGATCTGGAGGGCGTCGAAGGCCTCATGACGCTCGCCCGGCGACACCTGACGGGCCACCACGTCGACGAGCTCTTCACGCATCGGCTGCCGAGGCCACCCGCTTCGCCGCCGCTGCCCGACTCTCCGCTTGGAATTCACCCCATCGAGCTCGAGCTGCGAACCGTGCAGAGCGCGCTGGAGCGAATGCAGGCGTTGCAGCGGGTGAAGGCGCCTTTGACGCTGGTGAGCGCCGGTTGGGCGGTGATGCAGGGCGGTTTCGAGAACCTCGTCGCCCGGGTCTGTGGCCACGAGCCGCCTTTCCCTCAGTGGATTGAAACGAACCCGCGTGAGCTGGCGAGGATTCTTCGGCTCGATGAAGGCAAAGACCTCGACGACGAGGCGCTCTGGACCTGGGCATCGACCGCGACGCGAAGGAGCGCGGTCAGTGAGCTGGGGGCGTTTCGCGAGAACCCGTGGGCGCGGGCCGACGCGGTGGCCCTCGCGCCGATTCTGTTGGACGCGCACACGTTGGTGGTCACCCGCTACGGCATTCTGTCGCGAGCCAACGACGGCCAGTGGTTACCGCTGGTGTTGTGCGGCCCGCTTCGACCCATCGCGACCGATGGTCGACACGTGGCGTTCCTGGGCCCCAACCCGCGAGGAGACTACCGGCCGTGCGCGTTGATGTTCGACGCGCAGCTCAATGACTTCATCGATTCGTGGCCGGAGACGATGCCGCAGCGGTTCGTCTCCGGGCACTGGGCCGAACGGTCGTTGCTGATTCGAGACCGGGCGCAGCGGCGCGAGCGACTGCTGCGGCGTTCGTACGACGAAGACTACGGTCATCACGTGTCGAGCCCCGACGGGCGCCTGGTGTGGCTCGTCGAGTGGCCAGGCGACGGCATTCTGCGAGTCGACGACGGTTCGGTGCACGTCGACCTGTCGCGCTTCGGCGTGGAGTTTTCAGCGGAAGTATTTCCACGCGCCTTCACGCAGCTGCCTTCGGGCCCGTTGCGATTGTTTGCGCACGGTCAGTTTTTCCAGGACCTGACGCGCGTGTGGTCGACTGACGAAGCGGTCGACGGAGCCGCGTTCGACCTCGCGGGGCAGCGCCTGGCCACCGTCGCTGGACAGACGCTGCGCCTTCGAAGCCTCGGACCAGGTGGAGAGGTCGTCGCTGAGACGACCGAGCAGCTTCCGCTGCCGTCGTTCCCGAAGTCGTTGGCGCACCCGGAGTTCGAAGACGTGCTCCTCGCCATGTACGGCTCGCTCGAGCAAGCGCGGCTCGATGACGACGCGACGATTCTCGAGAGCATGAGAGAAGGTCTGCGCGTGTGGTTTGCCGATGACGAAGGTCTGACTGAGTGGATCAGCGCGCTTCGCTGATCAGCCGACGGCGTGATTGTTGAGCGCGCACGTCCGCGCCTGGTTGATCAGCGCTTCGAGCGCCTTCACGTCGCGCTTCGGTTCGAGCGTCTTCACGCACGCGAGGATGAGCTCCATGCGACCCGTGCGGCGATACGAATACATCGGGTGCTCGCCGGGGCATTCCTTGCTGACGCGCATGCCCTCGAGCGTCGAGACGAACATTGCCGCGGCCTCCTTCTGTTTTCCTTCGCCCGCGATGGCGTACGCGCGCAGCAGCACCGGGAGGTCGTCACCGAACTCCTTCGCGAGCGCCGAGGCCTTCTTCTGCGCTTCTGGCTCGAGCGGTCTGCAGCCGTTGAGCGAGTTCTCGGCCGACATAAGCGCCGTGTTGTCGCCCCATGCGCCGAGACGATTGAGCGCGCTTCCGACCGGCGCGCTCACGGTCTTTCCTCCGAATACGTCTGCGTAGAAGCGCAGCGCGGCGAGGTCGGAGCGGCGGTCTTTCTCTCCCTTGAGCGATTCGATGACCTTCTCGATGGGCCGCGGCTCCATCGCGGGTGGAGGTTCGGCGAAGCCTGTGTGGGCGACGAGGGCCACCCCGAGAATCAACGCCGACACCGCAGCGAGGAGAACGCGCATGTGACGAGGTTAGCTCACTGTGCAGGTCGCGTTCTTGCGGTGCCACCCCGCGCGAGACCATGCTGCCGACATGATCAGCCGTTCATCGGGGTTCGCATCGCGGGTCATTCTCTCGGCTGCCTTGGCGGTCATGGCCGGGTGCCTCGAGCCGGTCGCTGAACCTGATGGCGGCTTCGGCGGAGGTGGCGCCACGGGTGGCGGTTCAGCAACTGGTGGTGGTGGCGGCGCTCCTGTCGGAGGTGGTGGCGGAGTTCCCGTTGGTGGCGGCGCTCCTGTCGGAGGTGGTGGCGGAGTTCCCGTTGGTGGCGGCGCTCCTGTCGGAGGTGGTGGCGGAGTTCCCGTTGGCG
>JAMHXF010000107.1:0-3001 GCA_035910535.1 Archangium sp.
GAGCCGTGATCGAGCTCTGCGGGCAACGCCATCTGCGCCAGGTCTCCGCCGTACATCACGAAGTCGGGGCGCGGGTTCATGAGGTTGCACTCGGCGACGGCGCGCTGCAGGCCACGGTCCCAGTTGCGAACGAACTGGGCGCCCTTGATGTGCTGAATGTGTGAATCGGAGATGTACGCGAAGGTGAAGTTCTCGGCCGGCGTCGCGCCCTGCAGTTCGACGAGCGAAATGGGCAACACGGAGCCGGCGAGCATCGTGCCGGAGGCCTTGAGGAAATCGCGGCGCTTCAAGTTGGTCGGGGTCATGGGTGCAGGCTCCTTCACTTGGTCTTCGGCTGCGGCTTCGCGGCGGCGACGGCCTGCGCGACTTCAGGGCTGTTGAGTGACTTCAGGAACGCGACGAGATCCTTCTTCTGCTGCTCGCTCAGGTTCAGCGGGCGAATGCCGCCCGACAGGAAGCCCGCAGGCTCCGGGTCGGTGGCCTTGAGCTTGCCGCCGTTGTTGTAGTGCTCGACCACGTCTTCGAGCGTCTTGAGCGAGCCGTCGTGCATGAACGGCGCGGTCAGCTCGACGTTGCGCAGCGTGGGCGTCTTGAACGAGCCCAGGTCGCTCCAGGTGTTGTTCACGGCGAAGCGGCCGAGCTCCGAGGTGTTCTTGTTGGTCAACACCGCGACGTCGACGTCGGTGCCTTTGCGCTTGGCCTCGGCGAACGCGTTGGCCATGTCGGCCGTGTCCTTCTCGATGCGCGGAAAGCCGATGTTGATGTTGTGAAAGCGGCTGTCGGTGAACGTCGCGTAGTTCTGCGAGACGGTGTGACACGACACGCAGCGGCCCTGCTCGAGGAACACCTTGAAGCCTCGCTTTACGGGCTCGGTGACGGCCTTCTCGTCGCCGCCGAAGTACCAGCGGTCGAACGGTGAATTGCCCGAGATGACGGTGCGCTCGAAGGCCGCGATGGCCCGGGTGACCTCCGTCATGGTGATGGCGTCACCGGTCTTGTCGAACGCGTCCTTGAAGAGCGGCTGGTACGCGGCGTCGCTGCGGACGATCTTCAAGATGGGCTCGTGGTTCGGCAGACCCATTTCGATGGGGTTCAAGAACGGCTGCGCCGACTGCGTCTCGAGCGTCGGCTCGCGGCCGTCCCAGAACATGAGCTCGAAGTACGCGGCGTTCAGCACCGAGGGCGCGTTGCGCGTGCCCTTCTGTTTCTTGATGCCCTCCGAGACCAGCAGCGGCGAGTCGGTGAAGGCCTTGGCGCGCTCGTGACAGGTCGCGCAGCTCACGTCGCCGGTCGAGCTGAAGCGCACGTCGTGGAACAGCTTGTCGCCCAGCTTCACCTTCGCCGGGGTCTGCGGGTTGTCGAGCGGCACCGGCACGGGAGGCAGGCCCAGCGGCGGTGCCTCCTGCGCCAGAACAGGTGACGCGGTGAGCGTCAGGGCAGCGAGCAGAGAAACGGAGCGCACGAGAACCTCCTTGGCAGGTCGAAAAGCGCCGGGAAGATACCGAGTCTCGTTCTGGACGTCGTCTAAAAATCGACTTATTCAATTTTGAGAACGGTTCTCAAAGTTGCCGGTGCTGTTTCAACCGAGCAGTGCGACGAACTCCGCTTCGGTGAGCACCTTCACGCCGAGCTCCTGGGCCTTCTTCAGCTTCGAGCCCGCTTCTTCACCGGCCACGAGGAGGTCGGTCTTGCGCGAAATCGAGCCCGAGACCTTGCCGCCGCGCCGCTCGATTTCTTCTTTCGCCTGCTCGCGCGGCATCGTCAGCGTGCCTGTGAGCACCACTGTTTTCCCCGCGAACGAGCCACCTTCAGCTTTTGCTTCGGGAGGTTCGGGCGACACGCCCTTCGCCAGCAGCGCGTTCACCAACGCGCGGTTCTCTTCGTCTTCGAACCAGCCGTGGATCGACTTCGCCATTTCGGGGCCGATGTCTTTGACGCCTTGCAGTGCGTCGATGCTCGCCGCCATCAACGCCGGCACTTCGCGGAAGTGTTCAGCCAGCGCCTTGCCGGTGGCTTCACCCACGTCGGGTATTCCCAGCGCGTAGATGAAGCGACGCAGCGTGGTCTTCTTGCTGCGCTCGATGGCGGCGACGAGGTTCTGCGCCGACTTCTCGCCGAGCCGCTCGAGGCCGACGAGCTGTTCTTGCGTGAGCGAATAGAGGCCGACGACCGAAGTGACAAGCCCCGTCTCGACCATCGCCTCGCAGAGTTTTTCTCCGAGACCGTCGATGTCCATCGCGGTGCGCGTGGCGAAGTGGCGCAGCCGGCCGGCCAGCTTCGCGGGGCACGCGCGGTTGGTGCAGCGCGCGATGATGCCTTCTTCTTCGCGCTTCACCTCGCTCTGGCAGACGGGGCACGCGGTGGGAAAGACGAACTCCGCGAGCTCGCCTTCGCGCTTGCTGGTGATGACCTTGACGATCTCCGGAATCACGTCGCCGGCGCGCCGCAGAAAGACCCAGTCACCGACGCGCACGTCCTTGCGACGCAGCTCTGATTCGTTGTGCAGCGTCGCGCGGCTGACGGTGACGCCGCCGACGAACACGGGCCTCAGGTGCGCGACCGGCGTGATGGCGCCGGTGCGGCCGACCTGAATGCCGATGTTCTCGACGAAGGCCTCCATTTCTTCCGGAGGAAACTTGAACGCGGTCGCCCAGCGCGGCGTCTTCGAGACCTGACCCAGCCGCAAGCGCGCGTCGGCCGAGTCGACCTTCACCACCATGCCGTCGATCTCGTACGGAAGTTGATGACGGCCCTCGAGCATCGCCGCGTATTCGGCCATCACGCCGTCTTTGCCCTGCACGACTTTGCGCCGCGGGTTCACGGGCAGCCCGAGCGCCTCGAAGTACGAGAGCTTCTCGGCGTGCGTGGCGAACGTGACGCCGTCCACCATGCCGATTTCGTACAGGTACACGCTCAACGGTCGCGACGCGGTCATCTTCGTGTCGAGCTGACGCAGCGAGCCGGCCGCCGTGTTGCGCGGGTTCACGTAGGGCTCGTCACC